>NZ_CM147891.1:2917500-3252500 GCF_055808935.1 Marinomonas sp. G8-14
CAGTTTGGTAAAGTTTTTCGTCTTCCCCTTCGTGACCAGCAGCGGCCATCCAGTTTGCAGACAGTTTAATGTGTTTACGTTTGGTAATTTGCGCCGCTGCTAAGTTAGTCAGGGCTTCGCCTACTGCCATACGACCAGATGCAGGCGCATCTAACAAGGCCACTGGAGTACGTTCCCCCATGGTCATGGCTTCACCCGTGTAGCTTTCTAGGGACGAGGTAGTTACCGCTACGTCGGCCACTGGAACCTGCCAAGGCCCTACCAACTGATCACGCGCCACCATACCCGTTATAGAACGGTCACCGATGGTAATTAGGAAATTTTTACTCGCCACCGTTGGCAAACTAAGAACACGCTTAGCAGCATCAGCGAGATCCACATTTTCAGCGGTAAAGTCATCACCAGAAATAATAGCTTTTTTCGCTTCACGATGCATTTTGGGTGGCTTGCCAAACAACACAGACATTGGCAAATCAACAGGCTTGTTGTTGAAATGAGGATCGGCCACTTCAAGGTGCATCTCTTCTTTTGCATCACCAACAATGGCAAACGGACAACGTTCACGCTCACAAATTGCCGTGAACTCTTCAATACGGTCTGGAGAAACGGCCATAACGTAGCGTTCTTGCGATTCGTTACACCAGATTTCCAGTGGCGACATGCCAGGCTCATCATTGAGAACCTTGCGCAAATCAAAGTTACCACCGCGCTCGCCGTCTTTTACCAATTCAGGTAAAGCATTCGATAAACCGCCCGCACCCACGTCATGGATAAAGCTAATTGGGTTCTTGTCGCCCAACTGCCAGCAGCGGTCGATCACTTCCTGACAACGACGCTCCATTTCTGGGTTGCCACGCTGTACAGAAGCAAAATCAAGATCTTCGTTACCATCAGCAGACGCCATGGAAGAGGCCGCACCGCCACCAAGACCGATCAACATCGCAGGACCACCAAGTACGATTAACTTAGCGCCCACTTTGATCTCTTGTTTTTCCACGTGATCACGACGGATATTACCAATACCACCAGCTAACATGATGGGCTTATGGTAACCACGCACTTCTTCTTGGGAAGGACCTTGGATTTTTTGCTCGAAAGTACGGAAGTAACCCAATAAGTTCGGACGACCAAATTCGTTATTAAACGCCGCACCACCTATCGGCCCTTCAATCATGATATCCAACGGTGTCACGATACGAGAAGGTTTGCCGTATTGGCTCTCCCATGGCTGTTCAAAACCAGGAATTTTTAGGTCTGACACAGTGTAACCGCTCAAACCTGCCTTTGGCTTGGCTCCTATACCTGTTGCACCCTCGTCACGAATCTCACCACCAGAACCGGTTGCCGCACCTGAGAAAGGGGCAATGGCCGTTGGGTGGTTATGAGTTTCAACTTTCATCAATATATCGATGTTTTCTTGGCTAAAGTCGTATTCGCGAGTCTCTGGTGATGGAAAGAAGCGTCCACCAAAATGGCCTTCCATTACAGCAGCGTTGTCTTTATAAGCAGACAAAGTACCATCTGGATTATGCTCGTGGGTATTCTTGATCATCTTAAACAAAGAGCGCTCTTGCTCTTCGCCATCAATCGTCCAAGACGCATTGAAGATCTTATGACGGCAATGCTCAGAGTTCGCTTGCGCAAACATCATCAGCTCTACATCGATTGGGTTACGACCCAACTCAATGAAAGATTCAACAAGGTAGTCAATTTCGTCTTCAGCAAGGGCAAGACCCAGCGTTTGGTTTGCCTCAACCAACGCCGCACGACCACCACCTAATACATCAACACTTGTCATCGGCGCAGGCTCTGCATGAGAGAACATGATCGCAGCGTCGCCTAATGCCGGAAGCACGCTTTCAGTCATGCGGTCATGCAACATGGCAGACAACAAGTCCAGTTCTTCTAGCGTTAAGGGCTGAGAACTATGGATAAAGTATTCCACGCCTCGTTCGACGCGAGATACGGCCGCAAGGCCACAGTTATGAAGAATATCGGTTGCTTTCGATGACCAAGGTGAAATCGTTCCTAAACGCGGAACCACTAGTACACTTTGATCAGATGAACTGACTTGGGAGGATTTAGGACCGTAGGCCAAAGCACGTTGTAGAACAGTTTCCTGCTCTGCCGTTAGCGTTTGATTATCAGCCAGCTCCACGAAATGGAGAAATTGCGCATCGACATCTGTGACAGACGGGATAGATGCTTGCATATTGGCTAATAACTTTGCCTTGCGAAACGCCGATAGCGCTGCGGAACCATGCAGAGTTAGCATGTTGAGTATTGCCTCACTTGGTAGTTTTGGGGAAATGGTGTGGGTATTTTAAATCAATGAAGCAAATAGAGGCTAGCAGAGTATGAAATTTCTACACCAAATGACGGAATTAATCGCCTAAATAGCCTCTTTTTGCCTGTTCCTTGAGCTTCTTTTTCTGCTCACGGCGGTATTGAAAGAATTGAGTCAGTTGTGCAGACGCTGTTTCGGCTAAGATCCCAGACTCAACTTTCACCTTATGATTGAGAAACACTGCCTGAAAAAAATACCCCTGACTTTCAACAACACCACTTTTCGGTTCCGTCGCCGCATAAACGACTCGATCGATACGGGCATGTACGATCGCACCCGCACACATGGAACAAGGCTCCAACGTCACATACAAAGTCGCGCCAGGAAGCCGATAATTATTCATCCGCTTACACGCATCACGAATCGCCTGAATCTCCGCGTGTGCGGTTGGGTCACAACATGAAATAGGAGAATTATAACCTTCACCAATGATTTCACCGTTAAGGACTACAATCGCCCCGACTGGAATTTCACTCTCTGATGCGGCTTTATCAGCCAATATGATGGCTCGCTCCATCCATTCTTGGTCTGTCATGTTTGATCTTCCTCAAGGCAGCACTATTACCTTAAATACATAATTGCCTTTAATAGGCAATCCACTCTACACTCAGCACTACTGTCAAAATAAACGCTGAAATAGAACAAGGAGATTCAGTCATGCGCACAGTGGCCGACCTGATGATTACCCATTTAATTACGTTAAGAGAAAACGATTCTTTAGCGAAAGCCAAAGCATTGATGCAAGAAAAAAACATTAGAAACATCCCCATCGTCAATGACTCGGGAGAATGTGTCGGCATGCTGACACAGCGTGAGTACCTACGCCATGCATTTCACTTAGTTAGCCAGTTTGGCACTCAACAACTGTCTAAAAAAGAGCAACAAACCCCCATAGCCAATGCCATGAACAAAGACATACTCACTGTAAGCCCTGAAACAGGTTTGGACATGGCCGCCGAATTCTTCATCGAAAACAAATATGGTTGTCTACCCGTTACTCAAGACAACAAATTGATCGGCATTCTTACGCCTGTCGACTTTGTCAAACTGGCGCATAAAATGCTGACCGAGTCGGCCTAAGCAGGCATCGCTTGTTTATTAGAGTCAGAGGAAGCGGATTGCGCCTCTTTCTCTACTCTCACATTCATCGCCTGTAAGCCAAAATCCGTGCTGGATAACTCGTAACTAACCGGCTGGCCTTTTCTTAATGTTTTATGTCCATCACAAGCGATTGATTTGTAGTGAACAAAAACATCGCTACCTTCTTCTCGTTTAATAAAACCTATTCCTTTGGCATCATTAAACCACTTAACCTTTCCTGTTAATCGCTCCATAACCATCGCCTCTTTTTTTATTTTTATTTAAAGTAAGCGCAAGGTCGAAAGTCAACATGGACTTTCGACCTCTCTGAGTTTACAAAGATGCAATACGGATCTTTTGCTCTTCTAATTTACTAACCGCCAGTTGCAAATCATCACACTTAGCACGTTCTTTCTCGACCACTTCTATTGGTGCCTTAGCCACAAAGCTGTCGTTTGAAAGCTTACCCTGTATACGCTCAAGGTCTTTTGTTGCCTTATCGATTTCTTTTTGCAGACGAGCTATTTCAGCGCCTTTATCGATCAAACCAGCCATGGGGACAAGCACTTCCATATCACCCACCAGGGCGGTTGCTGACATCGGCGCTTCATCACCCACATTTAGCCAAGTCACGGATTCTAGTTTTGCCAACGTTTGTAAGAAAGGACGGTTGGCATCCAAGCGTGTCTTGTCTTGATCAGAACCATTACGGAACAAAATAGCCAAGGGTTTAGAAGGAGAAATATTCATTTCTCCACGAATATTACGAATGCCTTCAATAACGCCTTTTAACCATTCAACATCCGCTTCGGCTTGTACGTCTATTTTTGCCTCATCGGCTGAAGGGTATTTACCCAGCATCACAGTCTCGCCTTCTATGCCAGCAAGAGGGGCAACACGCTGCCAAATTTCTTCGGTCAAAAATGGCATCATCGGATGAGCAAGACGTAAAAAAGCTTCCAATACACGAACCAAAGTACGACGCGTACCCGTCAATTGCGCGGCCGTCGCGTTTTCGTCCCACAGTACCGGCTTAGATAACTCCAAATACCAATCACAGTATTCGTGCCACATAAATTCATACAATGCTTGAGAAGCCAAATCAAAACGATGTGTATCAAAAGCACGATTAACCGCGTCCTCAGCACGCTGCAGGCGAGAAATAATCCACTTATCAGCCAAAGACAATTCAACCTCTGCGCCATGCTGACCGCAATCTTGATCTTCTGTATTCATCAAGACATAACGCGTTGCGTTCCAAATCTTGTTACAGAAATTGCGATACCCTTCCAGACGATTAAGATCAAATTTAATGTCTCGACCACCGGACGCCAACGAGCAAAGCGTAAAACGCAATGCATCGGTACCGTAAGCTTGAATGCCCTCTGGGTAAGTTTCGCGAGTATTCTTCTCAACTTTTTCAGCCAAACGAGGCTGCATCATGCCAGAAGTACGCTTCGCCACTAAAGACTCAATATCAATACCATTGATCAAATCCAATGGATCGATTACGTTGCCTTTGGATTTAGACATTTTATCGCCACGTTCATCACGGATTAACCCCGTAATATAGACGGTTTTGAAAGGTACTTTATTGGTAAACTTCAACGTCATCATAATCATTCTGGCTACCCAGAAGAAAATAATGTCAAAGCCTGTTACTAATACATCGGATTCACTGAATTCTTTAAAATCTTGCGTTTCTTCTGGCCAACCTTGCGTTGCAAAGGTCCAAAGAGCGGATGAGAACCATGTATCTAGTACGTCCTCATCTTGAGTCAATTTAAGCTCTGCTGCCAAACCATATTTGGCTCGAACCTCATCTTCACTCTTACCAACATAATGTTTGCCATCAGCATCGTACCAAGCAGGGATTTGATGCCCCCACCAAAGTTGACGAGAAATACACCAATCCTGAAGATCACGCATCCAAGCAAAGTAGGTGTTTTCCCACTGCTTAGGCACAAATTGAATGTCACCATTCTCAACGGCTTCAATCGCTGGTTTAGCCAATGACTCGACTGCCACATACCACTGCTGAGTCAAATATGGTTCGATCACGGTGTTACCACGTTCACCACGTGGCACTTTTAACTTGTGATCAACCACTTTCTCAAGCAAACCAAGCGCATCAAAGTCAGCAACAACCGCTTTGCGAGCATCAAAACGATCCATACCACGGTATTTTTCTGGTGCGGTATCATTAATAGCCGCATCGTCAGTCAAAATATTGATCAATGGCATGTCGTGGCGTTTGCCAACTTCATAGTCATTAAAATCATGGGCTGGGGTAATTTTCACACAGCCAGTACCAAACTCTTTGTCTACGTATTCATCGGCGACAATCGGGATACGACGACCAACCAATGGCAACTCAACAAACTTACCAACAATATCCGCAAAGCGCTCATCATCCGGCGCCACGGCCACCGCAGCATCACCAAACATAGTTTCAGGGCGCGTTGTCGCCACAACAATATAATCTTTCCCGTCGGCCGTTTTCACGCCGTCCGCCAATGGATAGCGGAAATACCACATGAAGCCATTTTCTTCTTCAGAAACCACTTCAAGATCAGAGATGGCCGTGTGCAGAACCGGATCCCAGTTTACTAGGCGCTGACCACGATAAATAATGCCTTCATCAAATAAACGCACAAACACTTCTTGAACCGCCGCAGACATACCAGGGTCCATTGTGAAGCGTTCTTTTTCCCAAGCAACTGAGTCACCTAAGACACGCATTTGGTCTGAAATCGTACCGCCAGATTGCGCTTTCCATTCCCATACTTTTTCAAGGAATTTCTCACGCCCCAAATCATGACGGGTAATATTTTGAGCGGCTAACTGACGCTCAACCACCATTTGAGTGGCAATACCAGCATGATCAGAACCTGGCTGCCACAATGTGCGACTGCCTTTCATACGTTCACGACGAATCATTGCATCCATTAAGGTATGCTGAAAAGCATGCCCCATGTGTAAACTGCCAGTGACGTTTGGCGGAGGTATCATGATAGAGAATGGAGAACCGTTGCCTTGAGGGGAAAAATATCCGCCCTCTTCCCAACGTTGATAAATAGGCTGTTCAATACTTTGAGGTTGGTAGGTCTTTTCCATTATGATGTCTTAAGGCTCTTATGTAGCAATCAATTGTAAGTTGAAGAATTATAGCGTGTCATAACCAGATAAAGAATAACACGTGGAGAATTAAGCCGTCTGCCGACGTGTTACACGACTGTTGTTTTGCATTACTCTTTTTTTGTTTCAGCTGCGTCCTGCAATGCCTGCATCACTTCCGATACCAACTCAGGCAAACGCCGCTCGAGCACGCTAGCAATGGTTTTAGCGATTAACGCTTGTGATAACGGCGATTCATCTACGATATCGTTGAGTGTAAGCACATCATCCATATCGTCATCATGCGTGCCCTCTGCGGAATCGCTAGAAAAGTCATGATCTTCAAGCAAGTCTTTCTCAGACTGCATACCATACTCTTCAGGCTCATCAAGTGGTTGCGCTGAATGTACTGACTTGTCCGAAGACACAGGCACTGTTTCCGCAACAATGTCCATCAGAATAGGAATGTCATCTTGATTGCGCAAAGCAGAGATCAAGGTTTCTTCATCTGGCTCAAAAACACCGTCATCATATTGAGTGGCTAAATCTGACATAGGAAAAACCAATATTAAGAAAGCAAAATACAACGGCCAAGCAAGCAAGACCACTTAACCTATCATTTATAACCCTCAACTTTCGCACTGAAGAACACAAAAGTCTACCCCAATGGATAAAAGCTAGTCATCAATATCGCTAGGATAAAAATAACACTTTAATCCAATTCATCTTCCTCTGCGCTAGAACGCGATTGAACCATTGCCATAAAAAAAGCAGGGACAAATAATTGTACCTGCTTTTGTACGTCACTGTTTTAAAATGACGGTAGAAGCTTAGGATTTCGCCAGCAAATAACGCGTTAACAACGCAACAGGGCGACCACTTGCCCCTTTGGCTGCACCACCCGTCCACGCAGTACCTGCAATGTCCAAATGCGCCCAAGGGTAAGATCCTGCAAAACGGGACAAGAAACACGCCGCCGTAACAGAACCGGCTTCAGGTCCACCAATGTTAGCGATATCTGCAAAGTTGCTATCAAGCTGTTGTTGATACTCTTCGTCTAACGGCATTTGCCAAATTTTGTCCGCAGCAACATGACTGGCTGCCTTCAACTCAACCGCCAGATCATCATTGTTCGCGTACATGCCTGAATTCACACCACCCAAAGCCACCACACAAGCGCCCGTAAGTGTCGCAATATCAACCACTGATTTAGGCTTGAAGCGCTCAATATAAGTCAAAGCATCACAAAGCACCAAACGGCCTTCAGCATCGGTATTCAAAATCTCTACCGTCTGACCAGACATGGTTTTCACAATATCGCCAGGCTTAGTAGCACGGCCACTAGGCATATTCTCCGCCGCCGCAATCACCGCTGTAAAGTTCAGCTTTGGTTTTAACTCACAAATCGCTTTCATCGTACCGAAAACACTTGCGGCACCGCACATGTCATATTTCATTTCATCCATTTTTGGACCAGGCTTCAAGGAAATACCGCCAGTATCAAAAGTAATACCTTTCCCTAGAAGAACATGAGGTGCCTCGTCTTCTGCACCACCGCGATAGTTCATCACGATCAAATAACTCGGCTGATCACTACCATGCCCCACGGACAACAAGCAATGCATGCCTAGTTCATCCATTTTGCTTTCATCTAGCAACTCAACACCGATACTGTATTCTTCACCTAACTGCTGCGCTTTAGACGCTAAATAACTTGGTGTACAAACGTTACCAGGCAAATTGCCAAGTTGACGAGCAAAAGCCGAACCTTTCGCCGTCGCCGTACCAATAGCCAAAGCCGCTTCATCGCTACCCTCTAACAATAGCGACTCAACTTTTGTTGTTTTCTCAGCATCATCTTTCTTAAAGCCAAGGAAGTTGTAAAAACCTTCATTCAACCACTGGGCAACCAGCGTCAATACATCAGACTGAGAGCGATTTTTTAACACAAGCCCAGCACTGGCAACAGCAACCGATGCGAATGGTAAACCTTTAATTTGTGCCGCTACCGCTGCCACCACTTTACGAGCTTGCATATCGCTCAGCTGAGCGTCTTTACCAATCCCCACTAATAGCACAGCTTGCGCAAAGTCTTGTGACACACCTGGCAATAATAGCGTTTGCGCTACACCACCTTTAAAGACACCCGTTTCGCGTAATTGTGAAACTTGCCCATTAGCATTCTCATCAATCCAAGCGGTTGACTCAGGAAAGTCACCCTCACTTGGAACAAATGTAACAAGCAAATCCGCTTGTACGGTAGATAAGCGATCAAATAACGCCATATTCATGAAAAAAACCTCAATAAAATAACTTTAAGACGGTGGTGCAAGACGAAAATTGAACAAATATACGATAAAAACGCCACTATAATCTGCGTTAATACGCTATTTTTCAGACTATCATCATTCTTCTATCTAAGAACAGCGTCGTCATGCAAAGGCCTCACTTTAAAAAAAACTGGATAATAACCTTCTTACCACGAGATAATGGGGGCTTTAGATATGTAATCAACTCTACGCTCAATAAAGCAGAATCCATCCAGAGGTGACTTTGAGACTATTCAGATACTTAGCGAAAGAAGTGCTTGTGTCAACCATTGGCGTGACGCTTATTTTATTGCTCGTTATTCTAAGTGGACGAATTTCCAACTACTTGGGCCGCATAGCCGAAGGAAAAATGACCTTCGAATTTCTATTCGTTATTCTTGGTTATCATGTGCCGAGTTTCGTTCAGATGATCCTACCTCTCGCGTTTTTCCTATCTTTGTTATTGGCATTCGGACGCCTGTACATAGAAAATGAAATGTCCGTTTTATTTTCTAGCGGCATTAGCAAAGTCAAATTGGCAGGCTACACACTTGGCATTGCCTGCATCATCGGAGCCGTTAGTGCCACCATTAACTTTTGGATAGCACCTTTAAGTGAATACCGCGCTGCTGAAGCCTCCGAGGCACAGAATCAATTGTCTGCTTTCGATTTTTTGATACCCGGCCGCTTTGAGGGTAGCGGACAGCGCACCACTTATCTCGATAGCTTCACGCCAGACGAAGGATGGATGAAACAAATTTTCATTTCGGACGTCGTTCGTAAAAAAGACCAGAACATTCCTACACAAACCTTGGCGGCTTATGCAGAACAAATACGCATTAGCTCTGAAGGTAATCAAACCTATCTTGTGTTTAAAGACGGCACCCGATATGAAGGCAAACCTGGTACAGCTAATTATCGCATCACCTACTTCGATACCTACGCCATTCGCATGGAAAACCAAGGCAGTAATGTCATTGATGACCCTTATACACGAAGCACCCTAGCACTAATAAAAAGTCAAAAACTGGCAGACAAAGTTGAACTCCAATGGCGCACTTCATTGGTTGTTATGATCCCTATTCTTGCCATCATTGGGCTTTCGTTAAGCCAAGTAAACCCAAGACAAGGGCGCTTCTTCAAGATGTTACCCGCCATTCTTTTAATGATACTGTATATCGCCCTTCTCATTTGGGGACGCACGGCACTAGAAAAAGGCAAACTCCCCATTCAGCTTGGTCTGTGGTGGATACACGGCCTATTCATGCTCGTCGCAGCGCTGCTTTTCGCACAATACAACCAAGTCTTTGAACGCCGCAAAGCCAGACTCCCTAACATAGCGGATGCAAAAAACGAGTAATTGATATGAATAGAATAGATAGATACATTGGCAACAGCGTTTTATGGGGCTTCTTGATTGTTGCGGTTGTTCTGCTTGGGTTGGATTTTGCACTCACTTTTATAGAGCAAATTAAAAAAGTCAACGACAACTACACACTGCAATCTTTATTGCAAGTTATCGTGTATCGTTTACCTGGCAAACTCGCAGAATACATTCCGATCGCTTCCCTTATCGGCACCTTAATGGGATTAGGCACTCTTGCCGCGACCTCTGAATTGACCGTTATGCGGGCAGCAGGCATGCCAATTTGGCGTATTGGTTTTGCCGCTTGCCAACCTATCTTACTCGTTTCCTTATTAGGCATGGGGATTTCAGAGTTTGTTGCACCAACCGCTGAACAAAAAGCCAATTTGATTGAAAAATTCAAAGACCAAGAAACTGGCACGTTCTCACTCAGCGGTGGCGTGTGGCTAAAAGCCGACAATAACTTCGTCTATATCGATGCGGCCGATGACACAGGAACACTGTATGGGATAGAGATTTTCGCCCCAAATCAACAACAAGGACTGCAGCAACTGGCCTACACTAAAAGCGCCACCACAGCAAAACACATACAAGGATCAACCTGGCAGCTTAATGACGTAACAGAAACCGTCTTTTTTCCCGACCGTATCGAAACCCAAAGCACCCCACATGCTGAGTGGAACGTTAGCATCACACCAGAAAATTTATTTTTGGCATCACAAGACCCAGAAACACTGTCTCTTAGCCAATTATTGAATTATCAAACTTACCTGCACCAAGAAAAACTCGACGCGTCACAATACGAACTGGAATTTTGGATCACCACCTTACGCCCTGCAGCCTCCTTAGCACTGGTGCTGGTAGCACTTTCTAGCGTCTTTGGCCCTCTTCGATCCTCCACGATGGGCGGACGGATTTTTTCGGGCGTGATCATAGGTTTAGCCTTTCAAAATGCACTGAACTTATTTGGAAGAATGAGTGTTGCGGTCAGTTTTCCGCCCATTATAGGTGTCAGCATACCGATTATTATCTGTTTATTAGCTGGCATTATACTCGTAAGACGTAGAGGCTAACCCTACGTCTTACCGCAACATCAAGAGACAATAAAGCGCGCAATTCTCGCGAGCGCCTCTTGCAACCTAGACTCGTCACAAGTGTAAGCAAACCGCACATATTTATGAGCGTCCTTGATGCCGAAATCAGCCCCCGGTGTGAGTGCCACCTTTTCTGTTTCCAACAAGGCCAAACACCAAGCCATCGCATCTTGTGTTACTCCAGACACATCAACATACACATAAAAAGCCCCGTGAGCTGGCGCGACAACAGGCAGCCCTATTGCTTTTAATCCGGCCAGCAAAACGAGACGTCTAGCGTTTAAGATTTGGCGACGCTCTTCACACTCAGCCAATACATCGGGTTCAAATGCACGAATCGCTGCATACTGAGACACGCTTGGTGCAGCAATGAATAGGTTTTGCGCCAACTTTGTCGCCCCCTCAATCGCCCAGTCAGGAACAACCAACCACCCAAGCCGCCACCCTGTCATGGCAAAATATTTTGAGAAACTGTTCACAACAAAAATATCGTCTGAAATAGACAAGGCCGTGAAGTCGTCGCCTTCATAAACCAATCCTTGATAAATTTCATCGACCAGCAAATGGCCACCCAACTCATTCACTTTTGTCCACGCATCCGAAAGATAGGATTGACTGAGTACCGCACCAGTTGGATTAGAAGGCGAAGCAAGCCAAAGCCCTGCTGTATTCAACCCCCAATGCTGACCTAACGTACTCAAATCCATTTCAAAACCATCTTCGGGCGTTGTTTCGACCAACTTGGCTTTTGCACCAGACTGGATCAAAAAATGACGATTACATGGATAACATGGATCTGGCATCAACACGTCTTCCCCAGCATTCACCATCAGCGAGGCCATCAATAATAAAGCGCCAGACGCACCAGGCGTAACAATGATTCGTTCTGGCGCGACGCTAACCCGATAGCGGCTACTATAATAGTCACTAATTGCGCACTTAAGTTCTGGCAACCCAGTAGCTGAGGTATAACCCGTCTTACCCTGCTTAATAGCCGCGATACCGGCATCAGCAACGGCTTCTACGGCAACAAAATCAGGCTCACCAATCTCAAGGTGGATTACATCCTCGCCTTGCGATTGCAACTGTTTCGCTCTAGCCAATACCGCCATTACCTGAAAGGGTGCAATTTGCTCAACCCTTGCTGCTAACTTATGCCTTTCCATCCAGCTTTCTCTACCTTTCTCTACCTGTTTCAAAAATATCGCGACATTTTACGCAAAAAATGTGGTTAACGAGCACATTATCTGGTAAGTTTCCGCCCGAAAATAAATCACCTAATTTTATTGGTTACAGGCTACCACAATGGAAACCTGCGAAGTGAGGCAATGCGTATGCCAAATATGAACCCTGAGTCATTAATGAAAGACTTCACTCCTTATGTTGCTAAGGATGGCGAAGAATACATGAACGAGAACCAGTTGGCGCACTTTAAAAGCATCCTACTCAACTGGAAACAAAATCTGATGGAAGAGGTTGATCGTACTGTTCACCATCTGAAAGAAGAAGCTGTGAATTATGCCGATCCAAACGACCGAGCGAGCCAAGAGGAAGAGTTTAGCCTAGAACTTCGCGCACGTGATCGTGAACGTAAACTGGTTAAAAAGATCTCTCAAACGATCGAGTTAATTGATAACGACGATTATGGCTATTGCGAAGAGTGTGGCATTGAAATCGGCATTCGCCGCTTAGAAGCTCGCCCAACAGCGACTATGTGTATTGATTGCAAGACACTCGCGGAAATTAAAGAGAGACAAATCGGCGGCTAACGCTAAGTACTTGAGAACAGTGCCTAATTACGCCAATACCCTTATGCCTCTCTATCGTGGCCGTTTTGCACCTTCGCCAACCGGTCCACTCCATTTTGGCTCGCTAGTCAGCGCATTAGCGAGCTATTTGGATGCCAAAAAAACCGTGGATCATGGGTTATTCGCCTTGAAGACGTGGACGGCACACGCTGCAAAACAGAATTTGCCGAACAGATTGTACATACCCTTCACAGCTACCAGCTTTTTTCCGATCAAGACATTCGAATACAAAGCCAGCATAGCGACATCTACGAACATTATTTATCAGTACTAAAACAACATGGACATGTTTTTCCATGCAATTGCACCAGACAATCTCTCGCTCAAAATGATGGCAACCATCCACTCGAGTGTGCAAGTACTACCAAAGAACCACACTCATGGCGACTAAAAACCAGTGCAACTATTTATCAATGCCAAGATCTCATCCAGAACACCCTCATTTTTACTGACGACCTTAAATACCCACCAGTACTGAAACGAAAAGATGGTTTTTTCTCCTATCAGCTGGCCGTCGTGGTTGACGATCACCTACAAAATATTACCCACCTTGTCAGAGGTGCAGATTTAATCGAGACCACCGCCCAACAACTTCACCTTTATCATCTCTTTGGCTGGACACCACCAAATGTCTGTCACATTCCACTTATCACCAATCACTTTGGTGATAAAATCAGCAAACAAAACCATGCTAAACCCATTGAAAATGGTCACTTACCCACCTTATTACGGGCACTCCACTACCTCAACATTGACCTAGCAAACCCTTCCTCGATCGCAGAAGCTCTATCACTGTCCATACAAGCCTGGAACCCCGAAAAATTAAGGGGAATTAAAGAACTTCCATTGCAGGAGCAAGACCTACATTTCATCTAAGTAGCGGTCAGCATAATCCATCAATTTAAGAAAAGGCACTCTCGACCAAAAAGTTCGCATGTGTATAATCGTTACAACAGTTACAAGAGGTGACACTCAATGCACAGCATAATGATCATTTGCCCTGACCATTCCCCACTTAAAGAATCCGAAAAATGGTTATCTCGCTATGGCTTCCAAGTTAATACCAGCCAATCCTTAGAGCAGGCAAAAAAATATTATGAGCTATCAGAATTTAATCTTCTGCTTATCGATCAAGAAGCCATTCAACACCTAAACAGCCATACAGAACTGCCCAACCAACCTCGTCGTATTGTACTTGATACCAAAGCCAGTCTAAGCACAGGTGTTAATAGCATGGCACAAGGGGCGGTTTTCTATCTGCCGCTACCAACTGACTCAGAGACACTTCTCAAACATGTCGTAAACGTACTTGAACAAGATGATGCTCCAAACATAACGCCATCCGCTCAAACACCCCCCAACCAGCAAATCACAAAAGAAGAGGCGCTAACCTTAGGCACACCAGGCAGCGGCATTATTGGCCAGTCCCCATTAATGCAAGACTTGTTTAGTGACATGCGTAAAATTGCTGGCACCGATGTGACCGTATTGATTCGCGGGGAGTCTGGAACAGGTAAAGAACTGGTCGCCAAAGCGCTACACAATCTCAGCCGCCGCCACAACCATCCTATCATCAGTGTAAACTGTGCCGCCATTCCAGAAAACCTAATAGAATCAGAGCTTTTTGGTCATGAAAAAGGGGCGTTCACAGGCGCAAACTCATCCCATGACGGTTTAATTTACGCTGCTGATAAGGGCACGCTCTTTCTCGATGAAATTGGTGAATTACCTCTCGAGGCCCAAGCAAGACTGTTGCGCGTTCTTCAGGAGGGTGAAATTCGAAAAGTCGGTGCAACACAATCGACCAAGGTCAATATTCGATTAATTACCGCCACACATAGAGATTTAATCGCCATGGTCAAACAAGGGCTATTCCGCGAGGATTTATACTACCGACTCTATGTGATGGAGCTGTTGTTACCACCACTAAGAGATAGAGGCGATGACATCTCCATGCTGGCTCAAATTCTTCTTGAGAAAGCCTGTCAGAAGCACAACAAGCCCATTTACAGCTACAACCGAACATTCGATAAAGCCATCCGCGCACATAATTGGCCAGGTAATGTGCGCGAACTAGAAAATGCCATTGAAAGAGCTGTTATTCTTAGTCCACTAGAACGGGTCGAAGCCGCTAATTTAAAACTCGCTAGCCAGCAAAACACTAGCCACACTACAGATTCAGCAGCAAGCAATGCCCATTTGCCCAAAGGAACAACGCTCGACGATTATTTTAAGCATTTCGTACTAACGCACCAACACAAGATGACTGAAACCCAACTTGCACATTCTTTGGGCATATCAAGAAAAAGCTTATGGGAAAGACGACAAAAACTAGCAATACCCAAAAAAGTAACAACATAAAGGTAACACTTGATACCAAAATACCCAAAAAATATTCAAAAAACTGTAAAGAAAATGAACAGAAACACACTAAAACTCAATGAAATCAGCACTTTATTATTTTTGGCACAACAAATGCCTTATATATGACACAACGATAAGAAGATTGACCAAGAATAAAAATAAGTTAATCGTCGTATGTAAGTTCTTAAAAATAAAAATAACAACTAAGAACACCGTGACCTCTTCAAATAAAAATAAAAATTTGAGGTCATGGATGGAAAATCGCTTTGGATAATTGATTTTTTTAGATATACAAGCCTTCGGGCAATGAAAACAATGCAACAATAAAAATAAAACTTGAGTAGAACTGCAGAAGCAGCACCCACTTTGTTTTCGGAACTAGTATCTTCATGTATCCAAAGCGATTATTTTATTTACTCATCAGTAAATAAGTAATAGTCATATAAATACCTACCCTTTTCAACATATCAAAATCACCTAAATACAACCTTTATTCGTGTAACTTTACTTTATCACGTGTAGAATGCCCTTTTCGTTAACTTTAAAATTTGTTGTCCAATGCTTACAGGATTAAAATCTCTGGTACGTAAAGCTACCTCACTGTTTGCCTCACCAAAGGCACAGACTTACCCTATTGTCATACCTCGTAGCGATCACAGCTTATCTCGACAAGACTTGAGCCCCAATGCTGTTAAAGTATTGTATCGCTTAAACAAAGCTGGCTACGATGCTTACCTTGTCGGTGGCTGTGTACGAGATCATTTAATTGGCATAGAGCCAAAAGACTTCGATGTGGTCACTAACGCCACACCAGAGCAAGTACACAATATTTTCTCTAATTCCAGACTGATCGGTCGCCGCTTTAAACTAGTCCACGTGACATTTGGCCGAGAAATCATTGAAGTTTCCACCTTTAGAGCAAATTCAGCACAAGATGACGATGATGACGACACACCAACCACGTCATTGAAAGGCAAAGATTCGGCTCGTTCAGCTCATGGTATTGTACTGCGTGACAACGTCTACGGCAGTATCGAAGAAGATGCTGAGCGCCGTGATTTCACCTTTAACGCCTTGTATTACAATGTCCAAGACTTCAGTATTCATGACTTCTGTGGCGGTCTAAAAGACATCGAACTCAGACAAATTCGAATCATCGGAGATGCACGCCAACGTTATCAAGAAGACCCCGTTCGGATGCTGCGCGCGATTCGATTTGCTGGTAAATTAGGCTTTGAGATCGAAGCTGAAACTGCAGCACCAATCAAAGAAATGGCACACCTACTGGATCACATTCCGCCAGCACGTTTATTTGAAGAAGTATTAAAGCTTCTAGGCAGTGGTAATGGCATTGAAACGTTCCACCTATTACGCCAATACGGTTTATTTCGTTACTTATTTCCCGATACTGACGCCTTGTTACAAAGCGGCTGGAAACGTAATGATATCGATCCAGAAGCCTTTATACTTCAGGGCTTAAAAAACACCGACGACAGAATCCAGAGTGGAAAAACCACTGCGCCATATTTTTTATACGCTGTCCTATTGTGGCCAAGCGTGACATTGCGTCATGAAGAATTCCAAGCGCAAGGCATGCCAGCCACACCGGCATTGCATCAAGCAGCCAATATGGTGTTAGACAATCAAGTCGCTTCGACCGCCATTCCGCGTCGATTCTCCACACCAATGCGTGAAATCTGGGATATGCAATATCGTCTTCCCAAACGCTATGGCAAACGTGCCTTTCTACTGCTTGAGCACCCACGCTTTCGTGCCAGTTTTGACTTTTTGCTCATACGCGAATTAAGTGGAACAGAGCTAGATGGATTGGGCGATTGGTGGGAAAAATTCCAGCACGGCACAGAAAGCCAACAGAGAGAATTGATTAAAAGCATTGATAACTTTGCTAACGATAAAGAAGGCCCTAAAAAACGCCGCCCTCGTCGTCGTAAGAAAAGTAACGCACCACAAAGAGAAACATTTGACGAGTAAGAGGATGCCTCTTGATACACGCTTATATTGGACTCGGCAGCAATCTTGACAACCCAGTGGCGCAACTTGATCGCGCCATTGATACCTTAAAGAAACACGACGATGTAAAAAATCTTCGTGTTTCTTCTATTTATGGCAGCAAACCAGTTGGTCCACAAGACCAACCTGATTATGTTAATGCCGTCGCCGCCTTCGACACCGACCTATCCCCTATTGATTTACTCGATTTATTGCAAAGTATTGAGCAATCACAGCGTCGAGTAAGAGAACGGCATTGGGGACCGCGCACCTTAGACCTAGATCTGTTATTGTACGGACAAGAAACAATACAGCTACCAAGACTCACCGTGCCGCATACTTTCATGCTAGAACGAGGGTTTGTTATAAAGCCGCTTAGCGACCTAGCGCCTGATATGCTTTTAGCAAATGGCAAAACCGTTACCGAGCATTTACAGCAAATTGATACCAGCGATTTGGTCTTTATCAAAGAAGAATAAATTATGTATTCAGATAACTCACAAAGAAAACTCACCAAACCAGTTACCTTATCCACGCTCAAAAAAATGAAAGCCGATAAGGAAAAAATCACCTGCCTAACCAGCTACGACGCTTCATTTACTAATGTCATGAACGTGGCCGGTGTGGAAACCATTTTGGTTGGGGATTCTTTAGGCATGGTCATACAAGGCCAAGACAGCACCTTACCCGTTACCATCGAAGACATGTGCTATCACACTGCTGCCGTAAAGCGAGGCAATACCAATGCCTTCATTCTGTCTGACATGTCCTTCATGAGCTACAGCAAACCAGAACAAGCACTCGATAACGCCGCTAAATTGATGCAAGCTGGCGCCAACATGGTCAAATTAGAAGGTGGCAGCTGGCTCGCCGACACCGTAAAACTACTTAGCCAACGAGGTATTCCCGTTTGCGCACATTTAGGCCTAACCCCTCAATCCGTGCATAAATTTGGCGGCTATAAAGTACAAGGTAAAAGCCAAGACGCAGCCGACTTATTACTGCAAGAGTCGCTAGACCTTGTGGCGGCAGGGGCGGATATTCTCCTCTATGAATGCATCCCAACAGAATTGGGCAAAACACTGACAGAAGCCGTTCCTGTGCCAACAATCGGTATTGGCGCTGGGCATCATACAGATGGCCAAGTATTGGTGATGCACGATATGCTTGGCATCAACCTCGGCCATACACCAAAATTCGTCAAAAACTTCTTAACCGACGGTCGCAACGTGACGCAAGCCTTTGAAGCCTACGTAAAAGAAGTAAAAGACATGACCTTTCCAGGACCAGAGCACGGATTCAAATAATGCAAACATTCCATACTATCGCTGAACTTCGTGCCGCGCTAAAAATTGAGCGCCTACAAGACAAGAGTATCACCTTCGTCCCAACCATGGGCAACCTACACGATGGCCACATGTCACTGATACGTCGGGCAACAGAAGAAGGTGACGTCGTTGTTTCTTCCATCTTCGTTAACCCAATGCAATTCTCAGCCAACGAAGATTTAGAGCGCTACCCAAAAACACTAGAAGAAGACAAAAGGGTCCTTGAGGCCAACGGTTGTCACTACTTGTTCGCACCAGACGCCTTAGAAATGTACCCAGATGGCAAACGCAGCCAGACACAGATCGAAGTCATGGGCTTATCTGACATTCTATGTGGTGCATCACGCCCAGGTCACTTTGTTGGCGTTGCCACCGTGGTAACAAAATTGTTTAATATTGTTCAACCAGACTGTGCAATCTTTGGTAATAAAGATTTTCAGCAACTTAAAGTCATTGAAGATATGGTACGCGACTTAAGCTCAAACGTGCGCATCATAGGCGTTGATACAGCTCGTAATGACGATGGACTCGCCATGAGTCTCACGCAACGGCTACCTAACACAAGAAGAAAGACGCATTGCACCGACGATGTACCAAACACTGCTATGGGCGAAAGAGGCGCTTATAGCAAACAGTGCGAGTCACGAGGACATTCGCGAACAAGCTCAACAGAAGCTTGAAGCGGCTGGTTTCCGTCGTGATTATTTTGAGATTCGCGCACAAGATAATTTACAAACACCATCAGAGGAAGAGAAACGCCTAGTCATTTTGGCTGCGGCACACTTAGGCAGTGCACGCTTGATTGATAATTTGCGTGTAGAGCTATAACTTTGATTTCTAGGGAGATTGTAATGGGCTTCACCCACAGAATTAACTGCTTGGCAGAAATTAATAGAACACAAACAAGACATGGCATCTGTAAATATGAAATCCTTGTTTGAAGCAGATCCCAAACGTGCCGAAAAATACACCGCACAAGCCGCTGGCTGGACATTGGATTACGCAAAAAATCGTGCCAATGACAAAACGCTAGCGCTACTAACGGATCTAGCAAAAGAAGCAGGGCTAGAAAGTGCTATTAAAGGCATGTTCAGCGGTGCGCATATTAACAACACCGAAGATCGCTCTGTCTTACACATCGCTCTACGTGCTAGCCAAGCGCAAGAAACGCTGATGGTAGATGGTATCAACGTCTTAGCTGAAGTACGTACAACACTTAAACAAATGGAAACATTTGTTACTCAACTACACAGTGGTGAATGGAAAGGCTACACAGGCAAAGCAATTACCGACATAGTTTCCATTGGTATTGGTGGCTCTTATCTTGGCCCAAAAGTGGTTGCAGAAGCGCTAACGCCATATAAAAAAGACGGCATCAAAGTGCACTTCGTTGCCAATATTGATGGTTCAGACATCAACGGCAAACTAAATCAAGTGAACCCTGAAACCACGGTATTTGTTATCTCATCTAAAACCTTTGGCACATTAGAAACACTGTCTAACGCAAATGCCGCGCGCGATTGGTTCCTAAGTAATGGCGGCTCACAAAATGACGTCAGCAAACACTTCGCAGCCGTAAGCTCCAATGTGAAAAAAGCTGTAGACTTTGGCATGGATAAAGAAAACATCTTCCCAATGTGGGATTGGGTTGGCGGACGTTACTCATTGTGGTCTGCGATTGGCTTGCCTGTTGCCATTGCCGTGGGCATGGACAACTTCTACGCCTTACTAGACGGCGCTCACAAAATGGACGAGCACTTCCGCACCGCGCCATTTGAAGAAAACCTGCCGGTAATCATGGGCGCCCTTGGCGTGTGGTACATCAACTTCCACAACGCACAAACTCACGCCTTAATTCCTTACGACCATTACCTACGTGCCATGCCTGCTCATATTCAGCAGCTCGACATGGAAAGTAACGGTAAAGCCAACCTATTGAATGGCGATGGCGTCACAACCGACACAGGCCCTATCATTTGGGGCGGTGCTGGCACCAACGGTCAGCATGCTTACCATCAGCTATTACACCAAGGCACACGTCTGGTTCCTGTGGACTTCATTGCACCACTGACCAGTCACAACCCAATTGGCGAACACCACACTCACTTGATTGCTAACTGCCTAAGCCAATCACAAGCCTTAATGGTCGGCAAAACCTTAGAGCAAGCCAAGCAAGAATTGCGTGACGCAGGTGCCAGTGGCAGAGCAAGTGGAGGCCGTAGCGCCACACAAAGTGATTCAAGGCAACCGCCCTAGTAATACTCTATTTACCGATAAGATGACCCCTGCCACTGTCGGCGCTCTCATTGCACTGTATGAGCATCGCACCTTCGTGCAAGGCACCATCTGGGGAATTAACTCATTCGACCAATGGGGTGTAGAGCTAGGCAAAGTATTGGGAACCGACATCTACAATCGCCTTGTTAGCGACAGCGACAACAGCGCACTGGATGCTTCTACTCAAGCACTGATCAACGCGTTCAAGAAAGCTCAGGCTTAACTAAAAAAAGAGCAGCTTAGACTTTTTGACATTGAACTAAAAACACCAGCCTCGGCTGGTGTTTTTGTTTTCTCTGTTCCCTCCCCTTCTCTTCAAGGGGTTAGGGAGGGGTTATTAAACTGTAAGTCGCGCCTTCAGGCCGACACAAAACAACTCACATGACACCATCATCAGCCCAACACAGACTTTTGTACATAACACCAAGCCAAGCGGCGTTTCTCTTCACTTTTCAATTCTAGGTAAGGCCGGCTACCTCATCGAAACGCCGATTGGGTTGATGAAAGTAATTATCGAGCAGCGAACTAAAATAAAAAAACTAATAGTGATATCGTAACTGCGCTATCAAAATTGCATCATCTTGATATTTATAAACAATTCGATGCTCATCATTGATACGACGAGACCAATAACCAGCAAGGCCATGCTTTAAAGGTTCTGGTTTGCCAACCCCTTCATAAGGCTCTCGCTGAATATCTTTGATTAGTAAGTTTATCCGCTTTAATACTTTCTTATCTGTGCTCTGCCAGTAAAGATACTGATCCCAAGCTGCGGTTGAAAAAGTGAGCCTCACTCGATTAACTCTCTTTCAACGCCCTTACCCGCTTCCAGTTCAGCAATAGACTCCAACAAGACTCTGGCATTCGCTGGCGAACGCAGCAAATAGGTAGTTTCTTGCATGGACTCATAATCTTCTAACGACATCATCACAACTGGGCTCTCGCTTTTACGCGTGATGATCACTGGCGAATGATCGTCACAAACCTTAGCCATTGTCTTAGCCAAGTTAGCTCGGGCTGTTGTATAACTGATAGCATCCATCATTTTTTCCTGTACTTAATTCTGTACCACTGAGTATAAAGTAAACACCCAAAGTAAATCAACAACTAACCCGTAAGCTGTAATTAATAGAACAACACTAATTAGAAGCAATCAGGATCAGATAGAAATTAACTCTGCTGCCTCTTTCAACTGCCCGTGTTGTATCAAAAAATACCATCAAGACACAACGCCTGATTTTTCAATGCTATCTTTTCACTTAATCAATTGGACAAAGAACGTTAGAAAAGATACAAAAACCACCAGAGCAATAAACGAATTCAAGAAGGAGCGTAGAGGATTAAAATGGTAGATTTTACAAATGGTAAATGGATTTTCGAGCCAAAATTAAGTAAGGTGAGTCTAGACTCAGTCTCTATAACAACTGAGTCGAACACGGATCTCTGGCAACGCAGTTACTATGGATTTCGTAATGATAATGCTCCCGCATTACAGATTGAATCTGATGAAAACTTCACCTTTACCGCAAAAGCCAGTTTTACTTACCAAACTCAATTTGATCAATGTGGTCTTATTATCTATCTCGATAGTGAAAATTGGTTCAAAGCCTCAATTGAATACGAAAACCAAGCATTTTCAAGACTTGGAAGTGTCGTAACGAATTTTGGCTACTCAGATTGGGCCACATCAGATATCCCTCTACCAAAAGAAATCTGGTATCGCTTAAGCCGCCGAGGGGCAGACTTTCTGATTGAATCATCATTTGATGGTATTGTTTTCAATCAAATGCGCGTATTTCATTTGCATCAGCTTGGTGAGACAACAGTCGAAATGGGCAAATGCAACCCGCCACAACCCGCAGAGAAATCGGTAAAATTTGGTGTATATGCGTGCAGCCCTCAGAATTCATCTTTTACCGCTACATTCACCGACATGAGTTTAGAGCCTTGTAAATGGCTAGCCCACTACGCCTAAAGCCAACGTCAAAGGTGAAATTTGGCTAATCAGGATATTGCCAACTGTCTTTCATCATGTGAGCCGATTAAGCGAATTATTCGGCTCACATGGGAATTGGTCTAGGAAACCGCCTTAACCAACCACGCTTTCATTTCTTCTAAATCCGCCTTATGGTCTGGATAGTTTTCAATAACCGAGTCGACACAAGCTGCGATAGCGTCTGGTCGGTAGGTCACGCCTATAAGTTTTTCTGCAAGTTGCTCAATTGGATCCGGGAACAAGCTGTCGGTAAAGGTCTGCGCGGCGGTGATTTTCGCGTTGCTCAGATCGAGGTGAATCTCTACGCCGCCCCATTTGAAACGCTCATCTAGGGTGTGAGTAAACTGCGGAGATTTACCAAAGTTCCAGTCCCAGCTTTGCTGTTGTTCAAATTTTTCCACAAAGCCTGGTAGGTCTGGCAAGGCGTCAGGGGATATTTCCTCTATGGCTGGCACTTCATCAAAATATTCACAAAACGCTTCGACAATAGCGTCACAGACGAGCTGATGATCAATCGCTGGATACAAGCTGTTTAGGTTGGTGACTCGTGAGCGTACGGAGGTAATGCCTTTCGACTGTAACTTTTTGACATCAGGGTTGAGGTAATTCGCTAGACGACTCAAGTCAGCGTGCAGTAATAAAGTACCATGATGAAAACCGCGGTCCTTAGTCTCTTTATAGGCAGAGCCAGAAAATTTGCGCATGGCTTCACCCTCTCCGACCACCAGATCGTTACGGCCATTAGCATAACCTTCAATGCCTAACTTCTTTAAGCCGTTTAACACAATCTCTGTAGAGACTTCTTTGCTGTATTCCGGCTTACCCGCCATAAAAGTAAAGTTAGTATTCCCCAAATCATGGAACACCGCCCCACCACCGCTTTGACGACGAGCTAAATGAATCTTGTCTTGCTCCATCTTACTGATGTTGCATTCTTTCCAAGGGTTTTGTGAGCGACCAATCACCACGGTATCAGCATTACGCCAAAGAAATAAAACGCGCTGATCTGCTGGCATAGAACGAAAAATACAGTCCTCAACCGCCAAGTTAAAATGAGGGTTATTTGAATGGGACAATAAAATTCGGCTAGCCATGGCACTTTCTCTTTAAATGTCAGTAAATAAGAACGGATGTTAATAACATCCGTTCTTATTTACAACGACTTAGTTAGCAACAAAGAAAAAGGACTAACTAAAAAGTACAAACATAAAAGGGTAAATCACTTATAGCGATTTACCCTTTTGAATGAACATTTAAAAGTAAGTGCTTTTATAGTCTAAATTTAGCGACTTCTTGGTTTATTTGTCGTCCTAAGTCATGCAGTTTTTTCGCTTGTTCGGCGGCAAGCTTGCTAGCTTCTGACATCTCATCACCAACACCGCGTATGGTTTCGGTGTTGCGGCTAATTTCGAGTGTAACGGAAGATTGCTCTTCAGCCGCAGTCGCTATTTGTGCCGCCATATCATTGATTTTATTGATAGAATCAAGGATTAGACCTAAACTTCTATTTGCTTCTTCAGCATCTGAAACACTCTGGTTAGCCATCTCCTTACCTCTATCAGTCGCTTTAACTGCACTTTCCGCCGCAGCTTGCAAAGACTCTATCATTCCCTGAATTTCTTGAGTTGAGCTATGAGTACGTTGCGATAAAACCCTTACCTCATCAGCCACCACGGCAAAACCACGACCTTGTTCACCCGCCCTAGCGGCTTCAATTGCTGCGTTTAGTGCAAGCAAGTTAGTTTGCTCAGATATGCCACTAATAGTTGATAGGATAGAGTTGATGCTCTGTACATGTTTATTTAAATCGCCAATAATTTGACTTGCTCGGCCCACTTCTTCCGCTAAGGTTTCTGTAGAACGTTGACTTGTCTCAACTTCTTTGCGGCCTTTCTCTGTTATCGAAACACAATCTCTAGCAGAATAAGCTGTTTGCTCTGCATTAGTAGATATTTCTTGAGTCGCAGACGCCATCTCTGTCACTGCCGTCGCTATCATGTGAATTTCACTTTGATGACGTTGCAATCTCTCGTTTTGCTGATCTGATACCTTAGATACACCACCAGCTTCAGACAGCAAATCTTTAGAGGTAGCACTCAATCGGCTAATAATGCCATAAAGTTGTTCAACAAACCGATTGAAACTCGCTGCTAATTGGCCGATTTCATCGCCACTTTTCACTTCTAATCGAATCGTTAAATCACCATTACCATTTGCAATTTCATCTAGGCTTTTGGTAATGGCACTGAGATTTTCCAACATGACCTTCAATAACAAAGACATGATGATCAAAATAACAACCAAGATGATAAAACTAATAATGACCTGACTTATGAGCTGACTGCGTACCGGAGCAAACAATGTCTCTTTATCCATTACTAAAATAAGCGACCAGTTTGAATTAGGAATAACTGTCGCATAAATAAGCCGGTCACGACCATCTAACGACATATCTTGAAGCGTACGCTTAGAAACAAGTTTCTCGAGCAAATCACCAGCAAAGTTTTCATTTAGCTCTGAGGCTTTTTTACTTTGTAACTTGGAGTCAGGATGTGCAACGATCTGGTCACTTTTATCAACCACTACAGCATAACCATCACCAGGAACGTTAAGTTTATTAACAAAGAGCGTCAGTTGCTCTAAGGTAAGGTTAGCACCAATGGCACCAATAAACTGATTATCTTTCTTTACCGCTTCAGACAATGTAACTACATACTCATTTGTACTCGCGGAAACAAATGGAGAGGCTAAGAAACGACCATTGCTTTCTTTAGCACCTTTGTACCAACTGCGCACTCTTGGGTCATAATTTGGTGGGTTTAAGTTAGGGTCATTACGATACATCTCACCCTTTTCATTACCAAAATAAGTGATTGAGAAGCCTAGCCCTTCTCTTACTTGGTCCAATAATATATAGGGCTTGATATCTGGGAATTCTGCAATTGTCTTGGCAAGCTTGCTTACCGAGTTTTGTCTGTCTTTAAGCCAGTTCCCAACGTTATCACTAAATACTTCGGATACTAAGTCAACTTCATCTTCCAATGCAGACTCAATATTTTTTTGCAATGTAGTAACACTCTGAACAACTAAAGCAACAAAAAAAACAACAAAACAAATAACAGTAATAATAAGAATTTTTTTACGTAATGAGAAATTTTTCATAATGCCAATCCATCGATCTAAACGACATGCTTACACATGCATCAATTATATTTATTTTCGCTCAAGTTCACTTAAAGTAATCTCTCAACCAGCTCCATTGGCTAATATCTACTCGGATTGATCATAGGTTAGATAATCAATGAAAGTCAAAATAACTTAGTTAATTATTGTGAGGTTTTCATTAAGTTATGTAGAGTATTGATAATAATGAATCTAGAAACCTAGGCATAAAAAAACCACGATGCTTTCGCATCGTGGTTTTTTGTAAAACGCCTAATACATTAAATATATTCGACTTTCTCAATCTCGTATATCACTTCGCCACTAGGAACCTGAATGGTCACTTCGTCACCTTCTTCTTTGCCGATAATGGCTTTAGCGATTGGTGATGCGTAAGAGATTTTCTTCTCTTTTACATCCGCTTCGTCGTCGCCAACAATCTTATAAGTCACCGTTTCCTCAGTATCGACGTTAAACAAGGTTACTGTCGTACCGAAAATCACTTTGCCAGACGCTGGCAAGGATTTCACATCAATCACTTGCGAATCAGCAAGCTTCCCTTCGATCTCTTTAATACGACCTTCGGCAAATCCCTGCTCTTCACGAGCCGCATGGTATTCAGCGTTTTCTTTTAAGTCGCCATGTTCGCGCGCGGTTGCGATATCCGCAATCACGCGAGGACGGACGACAGTTTTCAAGTGATTCAGCTCTTCTCTTAGACGAGCTTCACCTTCTACTGTCATTGGTACTTTTTTCATTATTTCCCCAAGTGCAAATCTTGCAGTCTTCTAACTTTCGTTTCACCCGTTAGGCTAATCGCCATACTCGTTGCTTCAGCACCAGCCAATGTCGTAGTGTAACAAACCTTGCGCTGTAAAGCTGTACGACGGATAACAGAAGAGTCTGCAATCGCTTGCGTACCAGATGTGGTGTTGATGATGTAATCAATTTCGCCATTTTTCATCATATCAACGATATGAGGACGACCTTCATTCACCTTGTTCACTTTACGAACTTCCACACCATGATCAGTTAGGTATTTTGCTGTGCCTTCGGTACCCACAAGGTCAAAGCCTAATTCCGCCAAGCGACGAGCCACATCCACAGCCCCTTCTTTGTCCATATCACGAACGCTGATAAAAGCACGGCCAGACGTTGGCAATACGGTACCACCACCCAACGCGGCTTTACCGAACGCTTCAGCAAAGGTATCACCTACGCCCATCACTTCGCCCGTAGACTTCATTTCAGGCCCAAGAATCGGATCGACACCTTGGAACTTGTTGAATGGGAAAACGGCTTCTTTCACGCTGTAGTAAGAAGGAATAATTTCTTTAGTGAAACCAAGCTCTTCCAGTGTTTTGCCTGCCATGACCAAAGCCGCCACTTGCGCCAAAGAGCGACCAATACATTTAGAAACAAAAGGCACAGTACGTGATGCACGAGGGTTCACCTCGATCACATAAATTTCGCCATCTTGTACCGCAAGTTGAGTGTTCATCAAACCAACAACGCCAAGCTCTAGCGCCATGTTTTTGATCATCTCACGAATATCGTCTTGCACTTCTTTAGACAAAGAGTATGGCGGCAAAGAGCACGCAGAGTCACCAGAGTGAACGCCCGCTTGTTCGATATGCTGCATAATGCCGCCAATCACCACTTGCTTACCATCACTGATACAGTCGATATCAATCTCAATCGCCGCATTCAAGAAGTGATCTAGCAACACAGGGCTGTCGTTAGACACTTTCACAGCACTGGTCATGTAACGCATCAGTTCTTTTTCGTTGTATACGATTTCCATCGCACGGCCGCCCAATACATAAGATGGACGAACCACGAGTGGATAACCGATTTCAGCGGCTTTGGCAGCAGCTTGGTCAACACTACGCACTGTCGCGTTATGAGGTTGCTTGTAACCCAAACGCTGGATCATGCTTTGGAAACGCTCACGATCTTCTGCGCGGTCAATAGACTCAGGCGTGGTACCAATGATTGGCACACCTTCGTTTTGCAAAGCACGCGCAATTTTCAGCGGCGTTTGACCACCGAATTGAACGATCACGCCTTTTGGTTTTTCTTTGCGAACGATTTCTAACACGTCTTCAAGCGTGACTGGCTCGAAGTACAAACGGTCAGACGTATCGTAGTCAGTCGATACCGTTTCAGGGTTACAGTTCACCATAATAGTTTCGTAACCGTCGTCACGCAAACCTAGCGCCGCGTGTACGCAGCAGTAGTCAAATTCAATACCCTGACCGATACGGTTTGGACCACCACCAAGGATAATGATTTTTTCACGATCCGTTGGCGCCGCTTCACACTCGTCTTCGTAAGTGGAATACATATAGGCGGTATTGGTTGCAAATTCCGCCGCACAGGTATCAACACGTTTGTAGACGGGGTGAACATTCATCAAATAACGACGTTCACGCAACGATTTTTCAGTAACATGAAGCAGTTTAGCCAGACGTGCGTCAGAGAACCCTTTACGCTTCAAACGACGCAAAACATCGTAGGTCATGTCGACCAAGCCTTTATCCGCTAGGGCCGCTTCTTCTTTGATCAAGTCTTCGATTTGCACCAAGAACCAATGATCAACACCAGTAGCTTCATATACTTCGTCAACCGTCATACCTGAACGGAACGCATCGCCAATGTACCAAATACGGTCAGAACCTGGAGATTGAAGCTCGTAAGCCAATTTCTCTTTACTGTTTTCTTCGGAGAAATCCAGCTGAGGATTGAAACCGTCAGAACCCACTTCCAAGCCACGTAAGGCTTTTTGCAACGACTCTTGGAAAGTACGGCCAATCGCCATCACTTCACCAACGGATTTCATTTGCGTAGTTAAACGATCGTTAGCAGTTGGGAATTTTTCGAATGTGAAACGAGGGATCTTAGTGACAACATAGTCGATTGCTGGCTCGAAGCTCGCTGGAGTTTGGCCGCCAGTGATGTCGTTTTGCAACTCATCAAGGGTATAACCAATCGCCAATTTCGCGGCAATTTTTGCAATTGGGAAGCCCGTTGCTTTCGATGCCAAAGCAGACGAACGAGACACACGAGGGTTCATCTCAATGACCACAAGACGACCTGTTTTTGGATCCATACCAAACTGTACGTTGGAACCACCTGTCTCTACACCGATCTCGCGCAATACCGCCAAAGAAGCGTTACGCATGATTTGATATTCTTTGTCTGTCAACGTTTGTGCTGGTGCCACCGTGATAGAGTCACCCGTGTGAACCCCCATGGCGTCGAAGTTTTCAATCGCACAAACAATGATGCAGTTGTCTTTTTTGTCGCGGACAACTTCCATCTCGTACTCTTTCCAACCGATCAAAGATTCATCGATGAGCAATTCGTTGGTCGGAGACAAATCCAAACCACGAGTACAAATTTCGTCGAACTCTTCCATGTTATACGCGATACCGCCACCGGTGCCGCCCATGGTGAAAGAAGGACGAATAATACAAGGGAAGCCTACTTCCGCTTGAACTTTAAGCGCTTCTTCCATGTTATGGGCAATGCCCGCACGTGGACATTCAAGACCAATGGAGCGCATGGCTTGATCAAAACGGCTACGATCTTCCGCTTTGTCAATGGCATCAGCTGTCGCACCAATCATTTCTACATTGTATTTCGCTAACACACCATGACGTTCAAGATCCAACGCACAGTTCAATGCTGTTTGACCACCCATGGTCGGTAGCACCGCATCTGGGCGCTCTTTTTCAATGATCTTTTCAACGGTTTTCCATTCGATAGGCTCAATGTAAGTCGCATCGGCCATCGCGGGGTCTGTCATGATGGTGGCTGGGTTAGAGTTCACCAGAATAACGCGAAAACCTTCTTCACGAAGCGCTTTACACGCCTGCGCACCCGAATAGTCAAACTCACAAGCCTGACCGATAACAATAGGTACTCGCACCTAAAATTAAGACGCTTTTTATGTCAGTACGTTTTGGCATAATATTTTCGTTCCGCTCCTATTTAGGTTTTGTCTTAGGCTTTAGAGGCTTTGATGTTTTCAATAAACTGATCGAACAAAGGCGCAACATCGTGTGGCCCTGGAACTCGCTTCAGGGTGACCTTGGAAGCTAAATGCACTCTTGTCTGTACGTGCGATGCCTTGCAAGGAACCATCGAACAAAGATTTGTGAGTCATCACAAGGTTAGCTGGCAAGGTGTCTTCGTCTACCGCAAAACCGTGGTTTTGACTGGTGATCATCACAGTGCCTTTTTCAATCGCTTGTACCGGATGGTTTGCACCGTGGTGACCAAACTTCATTTTCTTGGTTTTCGCACCAGATGCTAATGCCAAAAGCTGATGACCAAGACAAATACCAAAAACAGGAATATCGGTTTCTAAAATTTCTTTGATGGCTTGAATCGCGTAATCACAGGCTTCTGGATCGCCAGGGCCATTAGATAGGAAAACACCATCTGGATTCATTGCTAATACATCTTTTGCAGGTGTTTTTGCAGGTACAACCGTTAGACGGCAGCCGCGTTCAACCAACATACGCAAAATATTGCGTTTTACACCATAGTCATAAGCAACCACATGGAAGTCGAAAGAGTCTGGTGTTGTGTGACCATTTACAAGATCCCAAGTAGACTCAGTCCACTCGTATGCTTTTTCAACCGTTACTTCTTTCGCTAGATCCATGCCTTTCAAACCAGGGAAAGCACGAGCCGCTGCAATCGCCGCCGCTTCATCTAAATTTTCACCCGCCATGATGCAACCTGCTTGCGCACCTTTTTCACGTAGAATACGTGTCAGCTTACGTGTGTCGATATCAGCAATACCCACCACACCTTTGCGCTTCAAATAAGAATCTAATGATTCTTGTGAACGCCAGCTGCTAGCCACTAGAGGAAGATCACGAATGATCAAGCCTTCACACCAAATTTTGTCGGATTCTTCATCTTCAGAGTTAACGCCAGTATTCCCAATGTGGGGATAGGTCAAGGTGACCATTTGTCGAGCATAGGAAGGATCAGTAAGAATTTCTTGATAACCAGTCATCGAAGTGTTAAATACCACTTCAGCAGTTGAGGAGCCATCTGCTCCGATCGACACCCCTTTAAAAACCGTGCCGTCTTCCAGAGCCAGAATCGCTGATGTTGCCAAAGGAACCTCCCATTTAGAGCCTTTCAGGTTGCAAAAAAGCGAGATAAACCGGCGGCTCATCTCGCTTTTAAGAAATTGCGTTTTTGCCGTGCATCTATTGATGGGTAACCAATAGATCTCGCGTTCAAAAAATCTGCCTAATTCTACTCTGATACGGCTTTAGCGTCCACCGAATTGCCGCTAAATCTAGCAAAAACACGGAATTTGCTTATATTTTTTCTTGACTTCTTAGTCAAGAATAAGCATGGAGCAAAATACTTTTCTAGCACAACAATCCATCAGCGACATTTTTCGCTGCATCATAGCCCTTTAAATTTCCCAATACCGTCAATGAAAAAACCATCGCAGCGGCAGGCCCTTTGCCAGTCAAAATATTGCCATCCATTACAACAGGTTCATTGGCGATATATTCCGCTCCAATCAATCCTTTTTCGAAACCTGGGTAACAAGTGGCTTGTTTATCCACCACAAAGCCATGGGTACCAAATACCACAGCAGGTGAGGCACAAATAGCCGCTAATAACGCATCTTGGATGTCATGTTTTTCCAACATATCAATCAACAATGCACAATCACGCAAATGTTCTGCCCCTGGCATACCGCCAGCCAACACAATCGCATCAAAAAATTGCTCTGACACATCGGTTAATAAAGTATCAGCCTCAAGCTTTGTACCGTGCGCCATCACAATGTGCTTTGTTTCATGAACACTCGCCACCGTGACATCTACGCCACCACGTCGTAATACATCGATAATCGTAATGGCCTCAATATCTTCATTACCATTCGCAATAGGAACCAATACTTTGCTCATAACCACCTCTTTAAACCCTTAAATTCATAGCCGCTTGGTAAACAAACAGGCCGCTTCGTGGCCTTGTTCTGTTTGTCCTTTTTTGGCTATTTGATAGTAATTTTTTCGACGACCGACCTGCTCAAACCCCAAAGATTCATACAAGGCAATGGCACCGACATTCGATTCGCGAACTTCTAACAAGAGCTCACGGACATCTTGCTGCGCGACTGTTTCTGACCAAACCATGATTAACTGTCTGGCTAGTCCCTGTCTACGGACTGAGGTATCAATCACAATTAATTCTAATTCGGATTGATCAAGCACAACCGATGCAGTTAACCAGCCAACGATCGATTTCTGCGTCGCATCACCTAATTCAACCACCCAATTTTTGCGAGTCTGTAACGCCTCCGCAACCAAGCCCCCTCCCCAAGGATAAGGATTCGACAAGGCATCAAGTTGAATAATAGGCAGTAAATCTGACTCAGTCGCCAGACGAATAACAATAGAAGGTATCATAAAATGGAACGCCTCATAGAAGGCAAAGACATTAACGGAAAAAGCTTGATTGCATCACTTGCCACGCTTCTTTGCGCAATTCAGGAATACGATGCAATTCGGACAAACTTACGATGCGTGCTGTAGGGTATTGTTTTAAAGAACTTTCAGCTGGCAAATCCTCCACCAGCTGGGTAATTTTAGCACCGGCAAGCACGAGTAATGGAGGCTCAGGAAAATCTTTCACCAAACGACCCACATAGCTTTCTAACGCACCAAACAGCCAATCGGTACGATTTAAAAAATACGGGTTACGCAACTGCCCAGGCCAGCTAAACGCACTGCTCTGCCATTCGTCAATAGGCTGTTTTAGTAGCGCTTGTCCCATTTTCAGCGCCAGACGCTCAATCTCTTCTGCCTGAGAGAAGACCTCAGGCACATCACTTAAAATCAAAAGCTTATTAGATAAAGCATAAGCCTGAATATTCAGCCGCGTAATTTGGGTATTCAGCGTTGGGTCAGGCTCAACAACAATATCGACAGCCAACTCCTCGATAGGCTGTAAGTCTTCAACAATAATTTCTGGCCCAGCGTTTAACTGCTCACGAAGGTGATGGACTAGAGGCTCTTTTTCATCCGCTGATCGCTTATCTACCGGAGCGGAAGCAGGTTCAACCGCTTTAAAACCGGTAGACGAAGGAGACGAAGAAAAGTCCCTCGTCACCGCCACATCAATCGGCCAAGGCTGAACCGGCATAAAAACCGTGCCTGTCACACCGTCAGAAGCAGATTCACTTTTCTCAATAGACAACCAAGAAACGACGCCCATTTGCGCTAAGCAATGGGTTTGAAAGGCCTGTTGAGGTGATAGTTCGCGGTACATAATAACCTTAATCGCTGCGTTAAAAATCTACATTTGTCGATTTGAACATGAGTAAGCAAATATACCCGCTTACGCCAAGAGATGCCACTTGATGGCCTAAAGCTTGCTAGAGATCTTTACGCAACAGCTGTGTATAATCGCAGCCAATTTTGAGCAAACTCCTATAAAGGTATAAAAACATGGTGTCTTTATTATCTCGTTTGATGGTTATCGCTGCGGTTTCAATCAGCAGCTTGAGCTTCGCCGACAACTTGCCAGACCTTAAAGGTCGCACTATTTTAGCGGTCACTGAAAATGCTTACACACCACTTAATTTTGTCGACCCTGCAACAGGTGAAGGCATAGGTTGGGAATACGACGCCATGAACGAAATTGGCAAACGCTTAAACGCCAAAATTGAATGGCACCTAAGCAGCTGGGACACCATGATCCAAGCCGTCAAGCAAGGCCAATACGATGTCGGCATGGACGGCATTACCATTAACGAAGAACGCGCTCAGCAAATTGACTTCACGATTCCTTACATGACGTCTCAGCAATTCATGCTGGTGCGTGCCGATGAAGAACGCTTTAACGATGCAAAATCCTTTGCCGCCAACCCAGATCTGCAATTTGGCGCACAAGCCGGTACCACTAACTTTTATGTGGCCGTGTACGATGTGCTTGATGGTGATGAAAACAATCCTCGCATTACCTTATTAGAAACTTTTGGTGCATCTGTTCAAGCCTTGAAATCTGGCGATGTAGACAGCGTATTAATGGACGCTGCCTCTGCTCGCGGTTATATCGGTGCCAATCCAGGCGCGTTCAAAATCGTTGGCGGCCCATTGGGATCTGAAAATTTTGGCTTCATTTTGGCTAAAGGCTCAGACCTTGTTAAGCCAATCAATGCTGCCATCGAAAGCATGAAAAAAGACGGCACCTTGGAAGCCCTAAACAAAAAATGGTTCTTTGACTATAACCAATAGAAAAAGCCCCAAAAAACAATCCCGTTAAATAGAAATAACCACACAGTAACGGAGCGCCTAACACATAGGCCTTCCGTTTTTTATTGATGACGACCAAGGAATGGTCCTGCTATGAATTGATTATGCCCTTTAAAAACACCGTAGAACGCACACCTTGGTGGTTAGTCACTATCATCATTCTTGCTTTAATTCTGTCATGGAACATGGTGGCTGACGAAAGTTATCAACGCATCGCCAGCGCCCTAAGCGCAGGTTTACTCACCACCATAGGCGTCACATTTGCGGCTTTTATTTTGGCCAGTTTGCTTGGCTTATTCATCGCACTGGCAGGGTTTTCTCGTTATCGCATACTGCGAGAGTTCGCACGTTTTTATGTGGAAATCTTCCGCGGCATTCCCGTTCTCGTACTCTTATTCTACATTGCCTTTGTCGGCGCACCAGAAATGGTAAAGCTCTACAACTGGGGATTACAAATACCGATTGAAGCGGGATGGATAGAAAAAGCCACAACAAGAGACTTCTCTCTACTGTGGCGTGCCATTATCGCCCTTGCCATCAGCTACAGCGCTTTTATTGCTGAAATCTTTCGTGCCGGCATTCAAGAAGTGAGCAAAGGACAAATAGAAGCCGCCAAAGCACTAGGCTTATCCAACTGGCATCGCTTCCGCTTGATCACCCTCCCCCAAGCCATGCGCAAAATCTTACCGCCCTCGGGCAACGACTTCGTCGCCATGATCAAAGACTCCGCACTCGTCTCGGTACTCGGCGTGCAAGACATCACCCAACTTGGCAAAGTCTTCAGCTCCTCCACCTTCCAATTCTTCGAAACCTACAACGTCGTCGCCTTCATGTACCTCATACTCACACTCAGCTTATCGCTAATGATACGCGCCTTTGAAACACACCTAAGACGCAACGATCATCATTGACTAAAGACAGGATCCCTCGCTCCTAATGAGTGTATGAAATCAACGCTGTATAAGAGACAAAAACACACCCATCCTAACCCTTGGAAAAAGGTCGTAAAACGACTTCCATCGATATTGTAGATACCATCTCTCCTGACCAGCCTCAAGTTTTTATTTAACTAACTTGAGGCTGATATTCTGTTTGATTCTTAACAACGCCAAAACATATTTGTGACAGCTTTCTCATCGCTGCACCTAGCGCCTGCATTTTTGTTTTGCCTTGCTTTAGTAGTCTCGTCTTCTGCGCTTTTATATCGGTATTGTGTTGACCAGCTACGATTGCGGCCATATACAATTTCGCTCTGATATAGCCTGGCCCTTCCTTACTCAAGGTTGTTTTTCCTGCCCGTTTACCAGATTCGTTGTGCTTGGGGATCAAGCCTAAATAAGAAGCCAGCTGTTTTGCGCTCTTAAACCGCTTACACGCCAGCAAACAAACCATTATTCGGGATGTTACTTCACCAACACCATTTATGCTTTCAAGTAATTGGCGGTTCTTCTTCAATTGAGGATGCCTGTCAATATGCTCATCGATTTCATTTTTGAGTTTATCAATTTCAGCCTTTAACACTGCTATCATATCTTTGAGAGATTGAGCGACCCGAGCGGATGCGCCTGAAAATCCTACCGCTTCATAACGGTTTTCTTCACGCTGTAAATCTTGCTCTAGCGCTTCAAGTCTACGCATCATTGCCTTTAGTTCTCTTGCTTCTACCGGCTCTGGCTGCCAGCTTGAAAGTGAATGTTGTTGGTCATGACCATAGCGAGCTAGCATTGTGGCGTCTGATTTATCAGTCTTATGAACTAGCCCTAATGATTTTGCATATTGTTTTGCTTTTCCAGGGTTTACATGTAAAAGAGTAAATCCTTGGGCATATAAAAAATACATCAACGGTTCGCTATAAATACCAGTAGGCTCTGTCGTAATAACAATATTCTGAGCTTCTAACCCTGTATTCTTTAGTACCCAATCAACTAATTCTTGATAGCCTTGTTTTGTGTTCTTTAAGACCTTGGTTTTCTGCTTATTTTTGACCACGTCGCGTAACCAACTAACATCTAACTTTTCTTTACCAACATCAATGCCAATAAAAGCCTTCATCTCTATTTACTCCCCTTGTACATGCAGCATCACCCTTACTTGGGGTGCTAGGATACCATTCAGTTTAATGGAGGTTAGGAAATCAGAGCTCAATCTACAAAACAGCATCTTTGTGCTCAGGTCGCGCACGAGCCTCACCGATTTCCCGATGCGATAAGTGCTAGCTAAACACTCATCAAGAAGAGATACAAGGTCGTGCATTTATGCCGACAACAAACCTCGCCATGACAAATTAAGTATTGTCGGGCTAAAGCCGCGACCTACAAAACCCTATGTAAATCAAAAAAATGTAAGCAAAATAACCCCATCCTAACCTTCCCCTTGGAAGACAAAAGGGGAAGGGACAAAAGCAGAAGCTTAGCCATTAAACACGGGGATGATTTCTCTGCCGTATTTGGCGATGATTTCTTCTTCGTCGCCGCTGTCTAGGTAGATGTTAAACTGCGTGGTTCCTGCCGCTTCTAGGTCTTTAATCTTGGCAATATGATCCTCGACAGTCCCCAATACACAGAAGCTTTTCACTATGTCTTCGGTGATGAAATCCAAGAATGGGTTATCGCTTTGACCATGTTTGGAGTAATCGTAACCACGACGTTTTTCGATGTAATCCGTTAAGCTTTTTGGCACTAAACCTGAATCACTGCCGTATTGTTCGACAATATCCGCCACATGGTTACCGACCATGGCTGGGAACCATTTGGTGTGTTCAATACAGTAATCCATGTCACCAAAGTAAGCAGGCGCCGCAGCTTGAATTTTGAAGTTAGACATATCACGGCCTGCAGCTTCACCGGCGTTAATCGCTTGATCTTTAAACCATTTAACTAAATCAGGGTCACCAATCTGCAAAATCAAACCATCACCCACTTCACCAGCGGTAGCCAAGGCTTTTGGGCCATAGGCGCCAATCCACACAGGCAATTCATAACCTGTCGCCCAAGGTAATTTGACCGGTTCTGGGCATTCACCGTATTCCACTTCTTCACCGCGTACCATGGCTTTTACCTTGGTGGTAAATTCCGCAAGACGCGCTAGCGTCGCTGGTTTTTTGCCCATTACTCGCATGGAAGAATCACCACGACCAAGACCAATGTCGAAACGACCGTTACTTTGATGCGCCAAACTCGCGTACAAGCTGGCCGATAAAGACCAATCACGAATATTCGGGTTGGTCACACAAGGACCAAAACGCATGGTTTTGGTGTGCTCCATACACATTGCCATAGCGACAAACGACTCACGCCAAAGAATGTGAGAATCGTAAAACCAGCAATAAGTGAAGCCAGCGGCTTCCGCCTGACGAACAAGATTTCGCGCGCGATCTGGGCTGACGAAGCCTTTAAACGTAATGCCAAATTCCATAATGTATTCCTCTTGTGATTATGCTTTTTAATATTTTTAAAAATTTGAAACTGTGTTTAACAAAGTATTGGTAAGCGCTTTAGAGCACTCTCTACGATGTGCTGAGCAAAACCAAGACGAGGCAAAAACAGACGAAAAAGCGGAGTCTATAAGTTATAAATGAGCATTTTGAGTCTGTTTTTAACAAAGTATTGGTGCGCTCAGTAATCGCACCTAATGATCGGGTGGACAGATACGAACTCCCGCATGAGAAAACGGCACCTCTTTCGAAATATTCAATCGAATCAAAATCGGCGTTAGCGCTTCAACGCAACGGGCGCTTTCGGCTAAGCCTGCGTTGTAGGCTTTGGTGCCCATTTTTTCGATCAAAGCCATGACGCGTTTTTTGGCTTCAAGGTCATTGCCGCACACCAAGATGTCGCAATTGATGCCTCGAGATAGATCGTTCAAGGTCACCGCTGACACGTTATGTAAGGCACCGACAACTGGGATATCATCGCCCAATAACAACTGCGCCGATTCCGTTACCGAGCTCCGCTTCTGGCATCACCACGGCTTTTGGGTTACCTGGTGCCAATGGCACAACAATGTCCACCAAGGTTTTGCCGACCAACAATGGCGCTAAGGCGGTCAAGGTGGCATCGTGGCCGCTGTAAGGCACCGATAAAATCACCAAATCGTCTGCGGCTTTGGTGGCGTCCTCCATCGACAATCCGGTAATGTCCGCCTGACAATCCTGTTCCGCCAAGGTGACGGTGAGCTGCTGCGCGGTTTCTGCTGCCTTGGCAGGATCACGAGAACCCAACACCACGCTAGTGCCAGCCAGTGCCAAACGCAGGGCCAGTCCTTTCCCTTGCGGGCCGGTTCCGCCAATGATGGCGACTTTATTAGTTACTTCGTTTTTCATCTAAAAAGATCCTCGTTATGAGCACGAATAAGATCACGGCTCGAACTGTCGGTTTTTGACCAAGATAGGCCACGAAAAATTATCACGGGTGATTTAGCCCTTTTCTCCATTAACAACCCAGACGCTGCCGCAACTTCATCCGCAAAGGCAGGTGCGGTGACGCTCAAAGGTCGTCCGAACGCATCCAGCTCCCCCAACATGTGAACCACACCCGGCACATTCGCCAAGCCAATCGCCACGTTGGTTTGCCCCAACCGCCAAGGTCGACCAAAGGTGTCGCTGATCACCACGCCCAAATCACAGCCAAAATAGGCTTCTAATTTGTGACACAGTAAGCGCGCACTTTTGTCTGGGTCTTCGGGCAGTAAAATCAGTTGGCTGGGATGGTCAGCATTGGATTCATCCACTGCTGCATTAGCGCAGATGTAGCCATTTTTATGCTCGGCGATCAGTACGCCTTCTTCTTGATCAGGTCGCTTCATCGCTCGCACAATGCGTGTTGATTGGGACAAAATCACTTCGACTTTACGTGGATCTTTATTAACGGTTTTCGCCAACTCGATGGCTTCTTCACTGGGCGTAATGTCGTCCAAATAGGCAAAAGCACCTTCACTTTTTGACACTACTTTTTGAGCAATGACCAAGATGTCGCCAGCCATCAGCGCTTGATTTTGCGTCGTTAAGGTATCGATGATTTTTTGTGCTAAATCATCGCCCTGCTGAAAATCCGGCAAGCCCATCAAGCGAAACACACTCATAGAATCAGGCATAGTGGCGTTCCTTAATAAGCGTTTTCTTCATCAATGATTGCCCCGTATCGCGCCATGCTTTGAAGCGTTCAGGTTGACGAATTACGGCAACTTTAAGATCTTCCCTCTGATCAATGTCCAACGCGAGATTGGCAAGATGCAGGCTGCGACAAACCAGTCGATTATTCGCAGCGTTGGCCTTATGCGCAGACGCAGAATCACAACCATATTCAAAATGAATGGCATCCGGAGGTGATGTTAATAACGCATTGGTACCGCCGTCTTTGGCAACGGCAATCACCACTTGCGCGTCATGAATTGCCGTCATCAGCGTAGTAATTTCTTTAGGATCCAAGACCGCAATGTCACTAGGAACAATAAGTTGGCTGTCATAGCCGGATTTTTTCACCCAATCGCAGGCAAAATCCAACGCACCGTTTAAACCCTTTTCCCCATCGTCAAACAAGGTATTGGCTTCATAAGATTGAGCAAGGGAAAGTACTTCAAGTGATTCACTCACCACCAGCACGTCTAACATGGGGAAATGTCGCTGAAAAAACGCCAAGGTGTTTTCAAACAGCGTCAGAGACAAACTTTCACGGGCTGCATCCGACAAGCAGCCAACCAATCTTTGTTTGGAACGCTTGGGCGATTTCATCGGAATCACCACACAGAGCTTGTCTATAAAAAAAGGGGCCATTAAAGAAGGTGTTTTCAAAAAAGAAGTCATTAGGCCGCCCTCTGCTTTTTATGAGACAAAGCAAACTCAACCACTTTGGTAAGCAACGCCGTTTTGTCTTCAGGGGTTTTCATTAGGGTTGGCGTGACCAACACATCCAAACCTTGCCCTTGCAACCAAGTGGCGTCTTGCTGATCAAGATTGTCAATCACCATGGCCTGTAAGAATGTGCTGTAACAGTCATAGATGCCTTTTGAATCGATACTTTTCCCTACACTTTCAAGCATTTTATCCGCAGGGCCTTTTACCGTTTTTCCGCCAATTAAAGGCGAAACAGCAATGACATAAGCAGCGCTTTTTTCCACCGCTTGCTGAATGTCCGGCACAGCGAGAATGGCACCAATGCTAACAATCGGATTGCTCGGCGCGATGATAATTAGGTCACTGTTAGCAATTTGCTCTAAGGCATTTTGGGTAGGTTTTGCCTTTTCGATTCCTTGGTACTCAATATCCAGCACGTCGGACTGACAATGCTCGCGTACAAAGAATTCTTGGAAAGACAGCCAGCCTTGTGGCGTCTTCACTCGGGTTTGCACCACATCATCTGTCGGCAACAAAATCGGCACGCTGACGCCATGACGTTTCGCCAAACGCTCGGTAATCTCGCTAGCGCTAACGCCTTGGTGTTTTAAATTCGTTCGATAAATATGCGTCGCTAAATCCAAATCCCCCAGAGTCATCCAAGTGTCTTGCCCTAAGGCTTTTAGCTCGGTGAGTACTTGATGCGTTTCGTTCTTGCGTCCCCAACCTTGCTGACGGTCAATCTGATCACCCAAAGAATAAATCAGCGTATCGATATCCGGTGAGACCCAAAGACCGTGAAATTCATCATCGTCGGCAATGTTGCCAATGATCTTGGTCGCGCTGGCGTATGGGCTTTTTGCCAAGCCTTCTGCCGCTTTGGCACCACCCACACCGCCAGCCAATAAGGTGATGTTTAAGCCGCTCATTACGCCACTCCTTGAATCGCAATGCGGTTCGATAAAGGCGCTTTGACCTTGTGTTCTACCAAGGGATAATCTCTAACCACTTCATATTTAGTGCTGCGCTGTACCGCATGCAGACCCGCCGCTTGAATATTGGCGACCATGTCTTCTGGAAACACTTCTTGCCCATGAGTGGCTCCTGCCGCACGGGAAATACTTTCGTTCATCAAAGTGCCGCCCAAATCATTGGCACCTGAGCGCAGCATTCTAGCGGCTACATCGGGCACCATTTTCACCCATGAGGCTTGGATATTATCGATATGACCTTGCAGCATCAGGCGAGCAATGGCGTGCATTTTGAAATGCTCGTCTTGCGTTGGACCAGGGCGAACCTTGTCTGGATTATCCTTGTATAAACGGGTTTCGTAATGGATAAAACCTAACGGCACAAATTCAGTAAAGCCGCCAGTTTCCTTTTGAATATCGCGCAATAATTTGAGGTGATTGGCCCAATGAATTGGCTGATCAACATGACCATACATGATGGTCGACGTTGTCGGCACGCCAACAGAATGGGCGGCTTTGATAATGCGCACCCACTCTTCTGTAGTGAGTTTATTCTTGGTCAATTGCTTGCGCACTTCGGTATCTAAAATCTCTGCCGCTGTGCCCGGCATAGAACCTAAACCAAGGTTCTTTAACTCGGTCAAAAACGCCTCTGGCTCAAGGCGACCTTTTTTGCAGCCATACCAAATTTCAAATGGGGAAAAGGCGTGAATATGAATGTCTGGCACACGTTTTTTCACCGCGATAATAAGGTTACGGTAATAATCTGCGCCTATATCTGGATGCAATCCACCTTGAATACAGACTTCTGTCGCCCCTCGATTCCAAGCCTCTTCGGCTCGATCAGCCACTTGTTCGACCGTTAGGAACTCCGCTTCTTTGTCGCCTTTTTCTTTAGCGAAATTGCAAAATCGGCACCCCATGTAACATACGTTAGTGAAATTGATATTGCGCGTAATCACAAAGGTTCCGACATTGCCGACGCGTTTTTCACGTACTTTATCAGCGGTGTCTAACACGGCTTGGGCTTCTGCACCTTGCGTAGCAAATAACACACAAGCGTCTTCGACACTCAGCTCTTCGCCCAGCAAAGATCTTTGCAAAATTGTTCGAATCGATTCGCTCACCTGACTATTGAACAGCACCGAATCTGGTGTGCTATCTAGAACATTGCTTGACGTTAAAGGAAATAGGTTCATGCGATAACTCCTCCACTCACTTGAGCTGCACGGCTAGCCAGCGACGCGACTCGTTGCGTTAAATTAGGTGTTAGATATTTATTGTCCTGATGCTGAAAGCGGTCATAAATGGTCAGACGTTCTGCCAGCGAATAACCCAATCCTTCACAAGCTTGCGCCACGCTACTGATCTGCGGCCACGCTCTTTCTGGGTTAATAAAGTCTTTGGTCAAAGGCGAAATGCCGCCCCAATCGTTGATGCCCGCATTGATGTAACTGCCGTATTCGACTTCCAAATTTGGCGGTGCTTGTATGCTGATGTCATCGGGCAAGATCAAACGGGCAACAGCGATGGTGCGCTTCATATCGTCTAAATTGGGTTCTTGATAGTTGGCCATCGCGGTGCCTGCTTTGGCGCGAAAATTCTGAATGATGACTTCTTGGATATGCCCATAGGCAAGATGGCGATCACGAATGGCGATGAGACTGTTTACTCGGTCTGTCCAGCTTTCACCAATGCCAATCAGGATTCCTGTGGTGAAGGCGATATCAAGACGGCCCGCTTGCTCTATGGTGTCGAGCCGACGCTTAGGGGTTTTGTCTGGACAAGCATAATGAGCTTGGCCTTTTTTAAGTAACGTATTTGACACATTTTCCAGCATCATGCCCATGCTAGCCGCGACGGGTTTTAGGCGTTTCAGTTCATCAAAAGACAAGGCTCCCGCATTCACATGAGGCAACAAACTGGTGTGCGTTAAGACACTTTCACATTGATCATGCAAATACTCTAAGGTGCTGTCGTAACCTAAATTGGCCAACATATCGCGAGCTTTCTGATGGCGCTCTTCTGGGCGCTCGCCCAAACTGAACAAAGCTTCTTTGCAATCTAATGCCGCACCTTCTCGAGCGGTTTTTAGCACTTGTTCTGGTGTCATGTAATTAGCATGAGGAGACTCTGGCGACTGCACAAAGGTGCAATAACCGCAGGTATCACGACACATATTGGTTAAGGGTATAAACACTTTTTTTGAATAAGTAAGTTGTTTACCCCAAGCGTTATCACGCGCTTTAGCGGCTTCTTGGCAGAGTGCGTACAAGTCTGGCCCAGTAGCAAACTCATAAGATATGGCTTCAGAATCAGAGATCATAGTCACTCCACGCGTTAGTGGTTAAATGAGATTAAATTAACTTTTTTACCATTTGGTATAAAAATTAATAGCAACCATTTTGCGCAGAGTAAATTGTTTTTATTAGTGCAAAACACGCACTGATAAAGGGCTAGCGGTCTAAAGTTTAGTTAAGTAATAAGTTAACCAAAAGGTTAAGATGATGAAAAGTGGCGTTTTTTTGCACAGTTCAATGACTCAAAAAAAACGCCATTTATTGAAATACCAGAGGAAAAACTTGATAAAATTATTTTTAATTATTTTTTTGGCACCAAGAGCGCGCACAACGAAATCCGTCACCGCTAGTTCCGCTCGTTCAAAATCATCTTCGTCCAAACGATGTTTTCCTAATAGCACTTCCATTTGTACCGAGAAATCGGCATAGGTTTGTGTCGCCGCCCAGATAGTAAAAAACAAATGCTCAGGATCTACATCCTCAATTAATCCCTTATTTATCCAAGACTTAACCAATATAACATCTCGATCAAACTGCGGTTTTAAGTGGCTAATTAGGTACTCTTTTAAGACAGGTGCACCACTGATGATTTCATGAGCAAAGACTTTAGAACCATTCGGGTACAATCGTGAAAGCTGCATTTTTTCACGCACATAGCGACGAATAACCGCTTCGGGCGTGTCACCTTGCGTTTCAAGAAATGACAGCTTTTCTATCCATATATCGAGCATCTCTTTTAACACGCGTTTGTAGAGTAACTCTTTGTTTGGAAAGTAATAAATAAGATTTTGCTTAGAAATATTTGCCGTTATCGCAATCGCTTCCATAGAAGACCCGCTGTAACCTTTTTCTGCAAATAACACTTCAGCAGAACGCAGTATACGTGACTCTAATTCTTCTCTATTAATTGATTGTTTTGTGCGTTTCGCTTTCTTCTCAACCAAAATCCAATCCGCCTTAATACAAAAAGTACATTCTTTTTTAACCTTATAAGACGCTGTTTTTATTAAACATTATCTTTTTCTCAAGTTTTAAAATAGCACAGTCAGATAACTCTAACGAGTCTTTCTCGACAAACTTGATTAAAACTTGGCCTACTTATTGCTGACCTGAAAGGCAAGTTATTGATTATTTTTTTATCGTCATTTTTTACCTTTTGGTAAAGGTATTGGAAGCAGGATTAGGAGTAAGCCATGCAAGACCTTCGTATCAACCAGCAACGCCTTTGGGACTCCCTAATGGAAATGGGCGACATTGGCGGTACAGAAAAAGGCGGTTGTAACCGTCTTGCAGGAACAGACTTAGACAAGCAAGCCCGTGATCTTTTTGTTTCTTGGTGTAAAGCCTGTGGCTGTACCGTTGAAGTCGATAAAATTGGCAATATCTTTGCTCGTCGTTCTGGCATAAATAATGACTTACCAGCCGTCGGCACTGGCAGCCACCTTGATACACAACCGACTGGCGGCAAGTTCGATGGTGTTTTCGGTGTTCTTTCTGGCGTTGAAGTACTGCGCACATTGCATGAAAACAACATTGCAACGCCCACGGCAATGGAATTCTCCGTTTGGACCAACGAAGAAGGGTCACGTTTCCAACCCGCTATGCAGGCTTCAGGAACCTATGTTGGCCGCTTTGATCTGGAAACTGAATTAAACAAAACGGACGTCAATGGCATTCGTCTTGGTGACGAACTAGAACGTATTGGTTATTTAGGCGAAATGGAATTAGGCAGCCGACACATGGGCGCATTTTTCGAAGCGCACATCGAACAAGGGCCAATTTTAGAGGATGAAGAAAAAGCCATTGGTATAGTTCGACTAGGCCAAGGCATCCGCTGGTACAACATTGAAGTGGTCGGTCGCCCTTCTCATTCAGGCACCACACCAATGCATCTTCGCAAGGACGCTATGTTAGCGGCTTCTGCCATTGTCACCGAAATGAACGCCATCGCGCATCGTCATGAAAATGGCTTGGGTACGGTGGGTTTTATGCAAGTCTGGCCAAACTCACGCAATACGATTCCGGGCAATGTGACATTCAGCGCAGACCTTCGTAACCCTAAACCTGATGTTTTGCTCACCATGCATGAAGAGCTATTAGCCTTTTGCAAAGAAATCGCCCTTGATCATGGTGTCGACGTCAACGTTGATCCTTTTTGGTATTTCGCTCCAGTAGAGTTTAACGCTTCTGACGACGTAAAAGCCGCCACGGAAAAGCTTGGTTATAGCCATATGGACATCTATGCAGGTGCAGGACATGACGCCTGTTACATGGCGGATTTAGTACCAACTGGAATGATTTTTACGCCTTGTTTGAACGGTATCAGTCATAACGAAGCAGAATACAGCTCACCAGAAGAATGCGCGGCCGGAGCCAATGTGCTGCTGCACGCCATGCTCGAAGCCAGTGAACGCATCGCCAAAGAACATCAATAAACCATGACAACAAGCAAGTGAAGACAACAACGAACCATTGAATGAAACCCATAAATAATTGAAAAGTAGAAGAGGTGGCAAAAATGACCAGCAAGTCTGTTAAACAAGGTGAGTTTTATGAGTTGGAGGTTGATAGCGACCTGCAACAAAGTTCAGCGTATAACGACGATTTAGCGCCAACCAAAGTCAAAGATCGTACATGGAGCAAGTGGCATATTGCCGCGTTATGGGTCGGTATGTCGATTTGTGTACCAACTTATACCTTGGGCGGGGTGTTGACAGCCTACTTCGGATTGTCGGTGATGGAAGCCTTGTTTACCATTCTTGTGGCTAACATTATCTTGCTGGTGCCACTGACACTAAACGCCTATCCTGGTACAAAATTCGGTATTCCCTTCCCTGTGTTATTACGTTCATCCTTTGGTATGGTTGGCTCTAACATTCCTTGTTTGATTCGTGCCTTGGTTGCGTGTGGCTGGTTTGGAATTCAAACCATGTTTGGTGGTTTGGCCATTCATTTATTCTTATCAGCCGTATCCGATGGCTGGGCAAGTTTGGGTGGCGTCGGCGAAGTAATCGGCTTTTTCATTTTCTGGGCGCTAAACATGTACGTGGTGATCCGCGGCGCAGAATCGATTAAATGGATGGAAACCTTATCTGCGCCATTGTTATTGATCGTTGCCATTGGTCTGATGTTTTGGGCGAGCGACAAGGTCTCTTTTACTGAACTTCTTGCCACTCCAGCAAACCGCCCTGCCGATGCTGGCTTTATGGGTTACTTTCTAGGCGGTCTGACGGCCATGGTGGGGTTCTGGGCAACCTTATCATTAAACATTCCCGATTTTAGCCGTTATGCAAAATCGCAAAAAGATCAGGTTATCGGACAAATCGTTGGTTTGCCTATCACCATGTTCTTCTTCGCGGCATTAGGCGTAGTGCTCACTGCCGCATCCACCACATTGGTGGGCGAAACGATCTCTGATCCAATCTCTTTGATTGGTAAAATCGACAGCCCATTCTGGGTGGCAATTGCCATGATCTTGATCGTCATAGCCACGCTTTCAACCAATACGGCCGCCAACGTGGTTTCTCCAACTAACGATTTTCAAAACATCGCGCCAAAACTCATTAATCATACTCGTGGCGCTTTGCTAACAGGTTTAATTGGTATTCTGCTAATGGCTTGGGAATTACTCAAAAAATTAGGGGCCTTGGAATCCGATGTTAGCGTAGAAGGCATGTATTCAAATTGGCTATTGGGGTATTCAAGTTTACTTGGCCCAATCGCAGGCATCATGATTGTCGATTATTTTTTAATCAAACGTCAGCATTTAGATTTAGTCGCCCTGTATACGCCAGACAGCCTTTATCCAGCCTTTAACAACGCTGGACTGATCACCTTTGCTGTACCCGTTTTGATCACGTTAGTGGCATTGAATGTACCAACACTTGGTTGGTTCTATAACTACGGTTGGTTCACTGGCGCATTCACTGGCGCCATCTTGTATTTCATCCTTGGCAATATGCAAACCACGCCTGCGACTCAAACTGACGCGTTGCAATCCTAAATCATTCTCACCGCGGCACCGCGTGGTGCCGTCTATACTTTACAACTGGAAAGGGACGACACATGAGTAGTCTATTAATAAAAGGTGGGACGATCGTCACCCACGAAGAAACCTTCAAAGCCGATATTCTTTGCAAGGACAATAAAATCGTCGAAATAGGCGACATCAGCGTGCTGCCAAAAGACGTTGAAACCATTGATGCCACGGGCAAACTCATCATGCCTGGCGGTATCGATCCACATACTCACATGCAGTTACCTTTCATGGGAACCGTGGCAAAAGACGATTTTGCTTCCGGTACTGTCGCAGCGCTTGCTGGCGGCACAACGACTATTATTGATTTTGTGATTCCCAATCCTCAGCAGTCTTTATTGGACGCTTATCATCAATGGCGTGACTGGGCAAAAAAAGCCCATTCAAATTACACTTTCCATGTGGCGATTACTTGGTGGGATGATACCGTCGCGGAAGAAATGAAAATACTGGTAAAAGACCATGGCGTAAACAGTTTCAAACATTTCATGGCCTACAAAAACGCCATCATGGCAACTGACGATATTCTTGTCGCGAGCTTCACAAAATGCTTAGCACTCGGTGCGATACCAACGGTTCACGCAGAAAATGGCGAGCTGGTTTATCACCTACAAAATAAACTCATGGCTGAAGGCATAACGGGACCAGAAGCCCATCCGCTGTCTCGCCCCTCTTCTGTAGAAGGCGAAGCGGCTAACAGAGCCATTAGCATTGCCAATACGCTTGGCGCGCCAATTTATCTTGTTCATGTCTCCACAGAAGAAGCCGTCGATGCCATTCGCTACGCCAAAGACCACGGCCAAACCGTATTTGGCGAAGTGTTAGCAGGCCATCTCACCGTAGACGAAAGCGTTTATCAACATCCAAATTGGGCCACGGCGGCGGCTCACGTTATGAGTCCACCATTCAGACCAAAACATCATCAAGATGCGCTTTGGAAAGGCGTACAAGCTGGCACGCTACAAACCACCGCCACTGACCATTGCGCCTTTTGTGCCGAGCAAAAAGCCATGGGCAAAGACAACTTCACGCAAATTCCTAACGGTACAGCGGGAGTAGAAGAACGCATGATGGTGCTGTGGGAAAAAGGTGTCAATGAAGGCAAGATCACCATGAATGAATTTGTTGCTTTGACTTCGACCAACACGGCGAAAATCTTCAACATGTATCCAAGCAAAGGCTGCATTCGTGTCGGCGCTGACGCCGATCTGGTAATTTGGAATCCTGCCACGAGCAAAACGATTTCCGCGAAAACCCACCATTCGAAAATCGAGCACAGTATTTTTGAAGGCATGGAAATCCACGGTGTGCCAGAAACCACAATCTGTAACGGCAAACTCGCATGGCATAACAATGTGCTAATCGCTCAATCTGGCGATGGACAATATATAGACCGCCCAGCTTACGCGCCTTATTACGAAGCCCTAAGAAAACGCAAAGAGTTAAATAAACCTAAAGCAGTTGTGCGCTAAGACAATCATTTAAAAGGGCCGCAGCCCTTAACTCATTGAGCGAATAACATTTCTACGAGGAAGGCGATAGTTTCGAGAAGAAATGTTATTCGATCGATGAGCTCTAAACTTATCCGTTACAAGACAAATTCGACCAACGCTTGTAGTACGACAAAAGACATAACACCGGCCAAAATATCGTCTAGCATGATACCGAAGCCGCCGTGGACGTTTTTATCGACCCATGAGATAGGCCAAGGCTTCAAGATATCGAATAAACGAAACAAGACAAAGCCCAGCACGATATAAAACCAACCTGCTGGCGCTAGCCACATGGTGATCCAGAAGCCGACAAACTCATCCCAGACGATACCAGCATGATCATGTACGCCCATGTCTTTAGAGGTTTTACCACAAAGGTAAATCCCCACTAATGAGGTCACTACTAGCATCATAAAATACGCTGTCGCGCTTAAATCCTGTAATAACCAAATAAAAATCGGCACAGCCGCAAGCGTACCAAAAGTACCAGGTGCTTTTGGTGCAGCACCAGAACCAAGACCAAATGCCAGAAAATGTATCGGGTTACGCCATACGGACGCGGGGGCAGAGTTTGCCATGGTGTTGCTACCTATCTATTAAATGAAAACCTAAAAATTTTTGTGAACTCTCATGGCTCTAAAAATGTTGCCAGCCAGTTATCTCGCCATCATAGTGTTGAATCACCAAGCCCTCTTCGACAATCTCGCCAACCTTGGTGCATGGCAAGCGCAATGTTTGGGTGATTAATGCAATTTCAGCAGCTTGTTCTTTTGCTGCGGTAAAGCATAACTCGTAATCATCACCGCCGGTTAAGGCTAACGCCACCGCTGCATCTGGCCGCCACTGGCTTAACTGCGCAGAAATAGGCAAATGCTGCGCATCGATATTCGCGCCGACGCCTGAGGCCTTGAGTATATGCTGGATATCTTGCGCAAGACCATCGGAAATATCCATCATGGCATGCACTACACGTTTGAGCGCCATACCAGCAATCAGTCTTGGTTGTGGCCGCCAAAAACGCTCATAGAAGTAATCAAAACGCTCACTGGATACTTGCAACTCCCCTGTGACAATCGGCACGGCCGCCGCGGCATCACCGAGCAGTCCAGTCACATAAATATCGTCACCGACCTTGGCTCCACTGCGCTTTACCGCCATGTCTGGCTCAACATAACCATGCACTTGCAGCGTAATCGTCAGTGGCCCTTTGGTGGTATCGCCACCCACTAAGGCCAAACCAATGGGACTCAGCCAGTTCCGCCATACCTTGCGCCAAACCCGCTAACCATTGCGGATCTGATTCAGGAATCGTCAGTCCCAAGGTGAAAAACGCTGGTTTTGCGCCCATTGCCGCTAAATCGCTCACACAGCTTGCCACCGCGCGATAACCAATATCCACAGGATCCGCGTCAAAAGGGAAATGTCGCCCTTCGACTAGAGTATCCATGGAAAACACCAGACTCTGCCCCAGCGGCACTTGCACCTGTGCGCAATCATCACCAATACCTAACAGAAGATCCCCGCGCCCTTGTGTACTTGCCATCACGGACGCTTGAAAGATATTTTGTATCAACTCGAATTCTTTCAACAGAAGATCCTTACTTATCTTGATAAAAGGTCAATTAAAAGGCATTCGCTGAGCAGTAAAAGCACGCCTGTTTTAGAGCAGAAAGGATACCGTATTATCGGCAGTCTGTCAGAAGCAAAAAAGGCAGATTGCTCTGAACAACCTGCCCTTTTGGGAATGCATCATTACCACAGTAAAAAAGCGTTAATCTTCAGAACGCTTAGCCCGTGTCTTAGGTGTTGGGATCACTTCTAGATAAAAAGACTTCCAATGCTGGCTTTGTGCCGAGCTAATATTGGTATTGATATCGCCTTCGTGGATCGCACGTGCCTTGTCAGCAGTTTGACCAAACTTGCAGTTAAATCCCCAAAAATCCGCCCCCTCTGGCAAGGCTTTATTGCGTTCCGCTTTGATGTATTGCTTAACTTCGTTTTTCGCTTCTTCGATGAGGCGCTGATATGGCTTTTTTGGGTGAGATAAGACAAAGTTCTTTTTCATTATGATCCTAAAAATATTGGGTAAAGCAGCGTAACAACCACCTTGATACCCACCTATGATAGCGGGTTAAGAATAAACCAGCCATCAATAAGAAAGATAAGACGTGTTTTTTGGTTGATTAAAAATAACAAAGACTCTGTCTAGAGAACCTTTGCCTCAAGAACAATCTCTTGGATTCAGAACGTATTTACCGAGCACCACCTCGATGTTTAAAAGGTAATGCGATCTCTACATAAAGTGTGTCTGCTATATCCATGAACAGGCATAAAAAACCCCGTTATTAGCCAGTAATAACGGGGTTTTTAGTTATCTTTTATTAGTTATCTTTATAAACGCTATTTCGCGTTTATAAAACAGTCTTTCGGTTACTTGTTGGCTTCACGGCGAGCGGCGATTTCTTCGCGGCGCACACGTTGTGCTAGTTTATCCAGAATGCCGTTAACGTATTTATGGCTTTCGGTAGCACCAAAGGCTTTAGCAAGCTCAACACTTTCGTTGATCGCAACACGGTAGGGTACGTCTAAACGTTGAGACAACTCATACGAACCAATTCGCATTACCGCTAACTCGATCGGATCCAGTTCGCTCAATGGACGGTCCAGTAGTTCTTCAAACAAAGCGTCTAGTTTCTTAGCGCTTGCCGTGACACCTTGCAGCAACTCACGAAAGTAGACTTTGTCACAAGAATCCATATCTTGATCTTGGTTCATTACGAACTGGGTTTCTATCTCGCTAACCGCAGTTTTGTTCATCTGCCACTGGTAGACAGCTTGCAATGCCAAACGACGAGAAGCACTGCGCAATTGCGAACGTGAAGGCTTTTTATCCTTACGTTTTGGTGTTGGAGTTTGGTCGTTTGTTGTTTCCACTTCGCTCATTTTTTGCCTCAATTGTCCAGACTACGCCGCCTTATGGGCTGACGCTTTTTGCCTGTTTGGCTTTTGTCTGTTTGGCTTTTGTTTATTTAGAAAATACCCTTGGTTGTTAAAGAGCTACTAGATACGGCTTTTAGACAGCATCTGAGTCATATCGACCAAAGGTACGAATATACGGGTTGTCTTGGGCGGCGATTATAGCAACATTTATTCTAGGTTTCTCGGCAAAGTTTTCTAAATATTCATAAGAAAAAACATTTTTCAGGGATTTTCAAAAAAAACCTGAGAAAGCAATAACTCAGCTTTTACCTATTCGTCAAAATCACCTTCAAAATCTTCATCTAGGTATTTTGGCAAATAAACCAAACGCACATCTTGCCCAACTTGGCGAACCGATTTCAATGTCAGCTCAACGGCTTCGTCCATGGCCTCTAAAGGCAATTTAAATAACGGACGTGCGCTAGAACCCAATAATTTCGGCGCCATGTACACCACGATTTCGTCGATCAGACCTGCTTCTAAAAAACCACCAGCCAATTCAGCGCCAGCTTCTAATAAAACTTCGTTAATGCCGGCATCGGCAAGTTGTTCCATTGCGTCCAGTAGATCGAGCCGACCATCTTCGCCACGCGGAGCAAAACGCACCGTCACGCCCTTCTTGGTCAGGACTTCTAAATGCTCTTCTTCCACTTCGTCTTCGACAGAAAACACCCATGCCTGATTCGCTGGGTAGAGAATTTTGGCTTCTGGAAGAATCGACAGAGCGGTGTCCATCACCACACGAATCGGCTGACGCACGCTTTTGGGGTCCGCTTCTTGGTCATTATTATCGATACGGACCGTCATGCTAGGATTGTCCGCCAATACCGAACCAATCCCCGTCACAATCGCATCACTTTGCGCGCGCAAACGTTGTACATCAAGGCGCGCTGCAGGGCACGTAATCCATTGGCTCTCACCAGATTCCATTGCCGTGCGGCCATCCATACTCATCGCAAGCTTCACTCGCACATAAGGCAGCCCTTCACGCATACGCTTGATAAAACCTGGATTCAACGCCTCACATTCCGCTTCTAGAACGGGGCCGATAATCTCAATCCCGGCTTTTTTAAGTTTTGCCAAACCATTACCAGACACTTCAGGATTCGGGTCTTGCATGCCGTAAACAACGCGCGCGACGCCCGCTTTAATCAAGGCATCGGCACAAGGCGGCGTTTTGCCTTGATGACTGCAAGGCTCTAAGGTGACATAAGCCGTTGCGCCAACAGCATCTTGTTTGGCATCCGCTAATGCGTTGACTTCGGCGTGACCTTCTCCGGCTTTAATATGAAAACCTTGGCCAATGATTTGCTGATCTTTAACCAACACACAACCAACACGTGGGTTTGGATGAGTGGTATAACGGCCTTTTTTCGCGAGCTGGATGGCTTTCGCCATCCAATATTCATGGTTATATGTCATGCTTTATCTTCTTTTTTCGATTCTGGGACGTTTTGTTTTGATTTCGGAACAGCGACGCTATGACTTTCTAGACGGTCTATCGCTTCACGAAACTCACTGATGTCTTTAAAGCTACGATAAACAGAAGCAAAGCGCACATAGGCCACTTGATCGAGACGCTGCAACTCTTCCATAACGGCTTCTCCTGTCCAACGGGAAGGCAGTTCACGCTCGCCAGTGGCTTGCATTTTCTCTTTAATACGAGTGATTGCGGTTTCGACCGCCTCAATGCTAACTGGGCGTTTCTCAATAGCTTTAATAATGCCATTGCGCAGTTTCTCCTCATCAAACGCTTCTCGACTGCCATCACTTTTGATCAATTTTGGCATTTGTAATTCAGCCACTTCAAAGGTGGTGAAGCGCTCTTGGCAATGGATACAGGTTCGGCGACGGCGCACCTGTGCGCCTTCAGAAACTAACCGAGAGTCCACTACTTTAGTATCTTGAGTTCCACAAAAAGGGCATCGCATGGTGCTTCCAATATCGCTAATTTGGTGTAAGAATGCCTAAAAATTAGGCCATCACATGATGGGTGAAATCATACCAACCCCGCCATAATATAGCTACCGAGCTACTGTGTGCGCGTTTATCATTCTTCACGATAGAAGATTAGATGAGTTTATAAGGATTTATATGCCGTTCGCAGAATTATCGGGCTTGGTTGCGGCCTTATGCTGGACTATTTCTAGTTTAATGGCACCAGGGCTGATCCAACGTTTTGGCGCCATGCGCTTTAATACTTTTCGTATTGTCATTGCCAGCTCCATTCTTTTAGTCATTTGCTTAATCACTCAACGCTTTGATGCGACCTTATGGCAACATGCGAAGATCATCATGTTGTCGGGGCTATTGGGCATTTTCATTGGCGACACCATGTTGTTTACCGCTGTACATCGGCTTGGCCCTCGTCGCACTGGTGTACTGTTTGCTACCAATGCCCCCATGTCGATTCTATTAGGCTGGTTGTTTCTAGGGGAAAACCTGTCTTTTAATCAACTGTTTGCCTGTGGCTTAGTATTGGTCGGCGTGGTAATAGCGATTCTCTTTGGACGCAAAAACAGCCTACATGCTTGGGAACAAACCAAAGGCAAATTAAGTATCGGGATTTTGCTAGCACTTGGCGCGGCACTGGGACAGGCCAGTGGTGCCTTGCTGAGCAAACCGGCACTCGTGGATGGCGCCGATCCCATTGCGGTTTCTGCATTACGCGTTGGTACGGGCGCGCTGGCATTGGTGCTGGCTTATGGTTTGTACTATCGACATAAACAACCTGCCGAGGCAATTCCATTTAGCCAGCTCACGCGCTTTGATTTCATGGGCATTGCGGCCCTTGCCACTATCGGCATGGTCATTGGTATGAGCGTACTCGTCTGGGGTGTCGGCAACGCAAACGTCGGTATCGTCACCACGTTATCAGCCGTTGTTCCTGTCTTGATTCTTCCGGGTTTATGGATTACCACAGGCCAACGCCCAGCCTTTGGTGCATGGATTGGTGCGATTTTCGTTGTGGCTGGCGCAGCTTTTATTATTTTATTCAGTCACTAAAAATCACTCAATATTCTTCTTTATCGTATTAAATAAAAAATTCACTTGAAATAGAAAAGCTATAAGACATAAGATTCCAAGATTGTAATTTTATGTAACAAAAAAAGGAAATAGCATAAAGTGAATACATTTAAATACATAGGGATGATGATTCTGATACTTCACTCATTTCATGTCATGAGTGCAGAAACCATCAGAGTAAATAAGGTGGTGGGAGAAAAAGAAGAGCTGATGTTCAGCGTATTGAAGCTCGTTATGAGTAAAGTTGACTCAGACGTCACCTATATTCAAAACGACCAAGAGCTAAACACTGCGCGAGCTATTGGCGCTGTTGAGTCAAAGACGTTCGATGTTATGTGGGGAGGCTCTACCTCCACATACGAAGACAAAATGCTACCTGTTAGAATACCGGCCCTAAAAGGATTACTAGGCCATCGCATCTTTATCATTCGTGCTGCTGATCAAGAAAAATTCAATAAAATAAACACCTTGGAAGATTTGAAACGCTTCAAACCAGGCTTGGGAACACTATGGGGTGATACCAAGATAATGAAGTTGGCTGGCATTCCAACTATCACGACGATCAAATATCCCAACTTATTTTTGATGCTAGAAGGTGGTCGATTTGATTACTTTCCAAGAGCGCTCCACGAGCCTTGGGTCGAAGTGAAATCTCGTCCAGAACTGAATTTAGCCATCGATAAACACCTCATGCTGATTTACCCCTTCGCTCAATATTTTTATGTCGAAAAATCGAATAAAGCGCTGCACGACAAAATCTATAAAGGTTTTGAAATGGCCATTGCGGATGGAAGCTACGACAAACTGTTCTTCAATCACCCCATGATTAAAGATGTTTTGGAGCAGGCAAATCTAAAACAACGTAAAGTCATTCGCATAAAAAATGCCACCATGCATCCAGATACGCCCTTTGATCGCAAAGAATTTTGGTTGGATTTAGATAGCCTTTAAACCAGCGAAATAACGACATATTTCTTATACCCAAAGCAACGATACGAGATAGAAATGAATTCAATCAAACAGAAATCCATGCTTTTTCTTTCCAGCGCTTCACTCATCGTGATGGTAATCATTTTCTCCAGCAGCTACATGTTGGCTAAAAATCATTTCGATGATGCGTTAGATAAGCAAATTAAAGGCTTAAACAATACCTTGTCGATTGCGTTACAAGAACCTATTTTTTCTTATGATTCAGGCCTAATTGAACACATTATGTCTTCTTTTATGAATCTTCCTTTTGTGGACAGCATAAAAGCGTATGACCAAAGAAATAAACTACTTGGCACAGCAAAAGACGAACAGAGTACAAAAGCAGACTCCCACGACTTACGTGTTGATAAAATAGATATTACTTGGAGTGACAAGAGTGTCATAGGTCATCTTGAAGTAACATACCGTATGGACAGCAACGCCGAACTACTATCGTCTATTCGAAATATGTTCCTACTGATTGGCGTCATTTTGATACTCGTTTTACAGATCACCAACTGGTTCGTACTAACTCGCTATGTCGTGAACCCAATCAAAGTCGTAGCCAACGCAATGGCTGAAATCGCACAAGGTGGTGGTGATCTAACAAGACGACTCAACATCCAAAGTAAAGATGAAGTCGGTGTCCTTGCCCACGGCTTTGATACCTTTATTTCTAACCTTCATACCTTGGTACAAAAAATTGTTCACTCAAATAACGAACTGTCAAACTGTTCTCACAGCATTAAGTCTAATGCAAATGAAAACGTCAAATCCACAGAACAACAGTTACTAGAAATTGAACAAGTGGCCACTGCGCTCAATGAAATGTCCTCAGCGACACATGAAGTCGCTCGAAACGCCAACGAAACAGCGAATAAAACCCAGCGCTGTAATGAGCTTGCCGTCAAAGGTAACAGCATCGTCAAAAACACCATCAATGATATTCACAACTTAGGTAAGGAAATCAATTCTACGTCTGTGAAAATAGTTGAATTGAAAAATCAAAGCTCTCAAATTAATACCGTATTGGATGTGATCAAAGGCGTTGCTGAGCAAACGAATTTATTAGCGCTTAACGCGGCGATAGAAGCCGCTCGTGCTGGTGAACAAGGTCGTGGATTTGCTGTCGTGGCCGATGAAGTACGTTCATTAGCACAACGCACTCAAGATTCAACGTCTGAAATCGAAGGCATCATTAATAGCTTACAAACCGCCTCTGAGGACGCGAGTAAACTCATGCAGTCGACTAGTGCCACACTACAAAGAACGATTGATGAATCCAGCGGAGCAATTGCCGCACTCGACAATATCATTCAAGATATTATCGTCATCAATGACATGAACGCTCAAGTAGCAACAGCGACCGAAGAGCAAAGCTCAGTTGCCTCTGAAGTCAGCGATAAAGTTCTTATTATCAATAATGCCACGATAGTCATCACCGACAATGCTGCAAACATCGAACAACTTAGTGATCAGCTCGACTCACTCAGCTCAAGCATTAATCGTGATTTATCTAACTTTAAGCTTTAAACGATCTAGATAAAAACGCAGCAAGAACCGTTACGATAAATAGCGGTTCTTGCTCGCATCTGTATTTTTCCCAATCTTCCCCTGTGCTATCCTTACCTAACTAATTTCATTTGGCTCTCCATCAACTTGCCAGACATTTTTTGGTAATCCCGTGGAGCGTTTTAACGAAATTTATTCACGACGTTACGAGCAAAGCCAAGACGAGGCAAAAACTGACGAAAAAGCAAAGTTTATGGTTTATAAATGAGCATTTTGAGTCTGTTTTTAACAAAGTATTGGCGAGCGTAGTAGTCGTGCTAGGATTTCTAATCATAGGATAAGTTGACTATTTATGGCTCAGTTTGTATACAGCATGAATCGCGTTGGGAAAATTGTTCCGCCTAAACGCGAGATTCTAAAAGACATTTCTCTTTCATTCTTCCCTGGCGCTAAGATCGGTGTATTGGGTCTTAACGGTTCTGGTAAATCTACCCTACTTCGTATCATGGCGGGTGTGGATACCGAGCATAATGGCGAAGCGCGTCCAATGCCGGGCATCAAAATCGGCTACTTGGAGCAAGAACCGCATCTTGATCCAGAAAAAAACGTTCGTGGCATTGTTGAAGAAGCCTTTACTGACGTAATTGAAGCGATGGCACGTTTGGATGCCGTCTATGCAGCATACGCAGAACCCGATGCAGACTTTGACGCCCTAGCAAAAGAACAAGGTCAGCTTGAAGCCTTAATCGAAGCGAAAGAAGGTCACAACCTAGATCGTGCCCTTGAAGTCGCGGCCGATGCGCTTCGTCTTCCACCTTGGGACGCCAAAGTAGAACACCTTTCTGGTGGTGAGCGTCGTCGTGTGGCGCTTTGTCGTTTGCTATTAAACAAGCCTGACATGATCCTACTAGACGAGCCAACCAACCATTTGGATGCTGAATCCGTCGCTTGGCTAGAGCGCTTCTTAAAAGATTACCCAGGCACCGTTGTGGCGATTACCCACGACCGTTACTTCCTAGATAACGCCGCTGGCTGGATTTTAGAATTGGACCGCGGCCATGGTATTCCATACGAAGGCAACTACTCTTCTTGGTTGGAGCAAAAGAATGCTCGTCTAGAACAAGAAGCGAAGCAACAAGCCTCTCACCAAAAAGCCATCAAATCGGAACTTGAGTGGGTTCGCCAAAACGCCAAAGGCCGCCAGTCTAAATCCAAAGCCCGTTTGGCTCGATTCGAAGAAATGAACTCACAAGAGTTCCAAGATCGTAACGAAACTAACGAATTGTACATTCCACCAGGACCACGTCTTGGTAACAAAGTCATCGAAATCGAAGGCGTTAGCAAAAGCTTCGAACACAAGATGCTACTAGAAGACTTCAACATGGTGGTGCCACAAGGCGCTATCGTCGGTGTGGTGGGTGGTAACGGTGCCGGTAAATCTACCCTGTTCAAAATGATCGCTGGCATCGAAAAACCTGATACAGGCACAGTGACGTTGGGCGAAACAGTACAACTGGCTTACGTTGACCAAATGCGTGAACTGGATGGCGACAAAACCGTGTTTGAAGAAATCGCTGACGGCCTAGACATGATCACGGTTCACAACTACAAAGTACCGTCTCGTGCTTACATTGGCCGCTTTAATTTCAAAGGATCTGATCAACAAAAATTGGTTAAGCATTTGTCTGGTGGTGAGCGTAACCGCTTGCACCTAGCGAAACTGCTTAAAGAAGGCGGCAACGTATTGCTACTGGATGAGCCGACCAACGACCTAGACGTAGAAACTTTACGTGCTCTGGAAGACGCCCTACTGGCCTTCCCAGGCGCCGCGATTGTTATTTCCCACGACCGTTGGTTCCTAGACCGTATCGCAACACACATCCTAGCGTACGAAGGCGATTCTAAAGCCGTCTTCTTCGAAGGGAACTACGCAGAATACGAAGCCGACTACAAAAAACGTACCGGCAACGACGCCACACCAACTCGAATCAAGTACAAACGTATTGATGCTTAATTCTATTTAATAGGATTAGTTGGTAAAGAATGGAAAGCCGCTTTCAGGAATGGAAGCGGTTTTTTTATTTTTAAAATTATGGTTTTCTTTTACCCTTCTCCGGTTTTCCTACTCACTCATCACTGACTCTTAAGTATTGCGTATCAAACCGTCATATAAGACTTTGTCTCTCATTTACTTAAAAAAATGAGAGACTAATGAGTTTGATGTACACGAATGAGAGACAAGAAACGTACTACCTCATTTATTGCTGAGAGTGAGATACAAAGCTTTCTATATATCCAGTTTAATTGGGTAAAACTAGGCTATCGTTTCTATCCCTTTTCGCTCCACAAGAGAAAGCATTTTCAGCGCAGCGCCTCTGGGTTTGCTTTCACCTTGCTCCCATTTTTTAACCAGCTTATCGCTGACATTTAAATATTGTGCGAAAACGGGTTGGGAAAGGTTATTGGCTAGCCTTAGTTTTTTGACTTGCTCAGGAGTGAAATCATGAATAGAGGTTAAGCATAAGGTATCAAATTGACGCATGGTGGTTTTATCAATCGCACCCGCTTTTTTTAGGCCTTTGGCTGTCTTATGAACAGACTTTAAAATATCACTCATGGCGATCTCCTTCTTGGCAATTTTCTACTTTGATTAACTCTTTCGAAGCTATCAAACTTTCTAGTTCACTCTGGCTAAAACTAATAAACACTTGGGCTAATTCTCTTAGCGCCATTTGCTCTTTTTTGGTGATGTTAGCTCGTTTGTTTTTAGCAAAGGCATACAAGAAAAAATACTTTTCACCAATGACAGCGCCAATAATCGTTCGATAGCCACCACTCTTACCTTTGCTCTGTGTTGCCACTCTCTTTTTATAGAGAGCGCCACCTAGGTCAGCATCAACTAATCCTCTCTGGATCTCATCACATACTTCAATGAGATCCATATCAGACAAACGATCTTTTTTAGTTAAAGAACAAAACTCTTTAGTTTTATAAATAAAAGTATACCCTCCTTGGGTAGTATTTCAACAATACTCAACACATCCTGTGCTTGTTTTATCTTGCCGCTAACCTAACTGTAACACTTTCTTAGACGCCTCGGCTAAGAAGCCAGAGCGCGATTTGTATTTTGGATTTGCGGCGACCATTTTGTCGATTTTGGTAATCAGCAGATGCGGTAAGGTGACGTTAATTTTTTCGCTTTTTCCCAACAAAGGTGTGATATCGACATTCACCACAGCCCATACACCATCGGCGTAGTCTGGATTGTCTTTATGAGCGGTGATTGGGCTTGCGGTTGGAATGTCTTCACCGTCTTCTAACAAGAGTCTCAAGGTGAGAAAAGATTGCTTCTTCGGCCATTTCTAGTGCCTCATCAAATGTATCGCCAGCCGAAAAGCAGCCGGGCACATCTGGCACAGTCACGCCGTAACTAACGCCATTGTCGGTATGCAATACAATTGGGTATTTCATGGTTCGTACCTCTGCTAAAAGCTATTAATAAAGCTGGGCTTGTTTCTTTATGCTGTTAAAAGTACCAATCGGTACATCTTTCTTTGGATGGGGAACCGTCACTGTGCCTTTTTTATTAGGATGCTTAAACTGCACGTGGCTGCCTTTTACTCTAACTTCGTACCATCCGTCTTCGACTAGCATCTGGATTACCTCTCGGCTTTTCATATAACCCCTTTCGCATCCCTTTCCTTAGTATTAATAACAATAACCCCAACACCCCCTTAAAACCAATTGCTTTTTCTTATAACTCCAATAACCCTAAAAAACAATCACTATGATACTAGAAACAAAAAAGCCGCGAACCTTCCAGTAAGCAGCTTCAATAAACAGAGTCGGGCGCTATACAATATCTACACTAATTAACGTGCCATTTGATGCAATGACTTCGTTTTTACCCAAGCATAAATCAGTTGCAATAAGTCCGTTAAGGCTGCCTGTCATGAAGAAGAAATCATCGATATAGCCTCGACGAACACATTCTTGTACGCCCTTCAACAGCACCGCCTTTTTCTGTTCGAAAAAATCGGGGCCGCTGGTTGAGTAGTGGTAGGTTTGTCCACTTTTAAGTGAAAAATCACTTGCGATAGGTTGGCTCGACACTAAGATGCCGTAGTTGTAATAAAAGTCACAAGATTGATAACTCTTGTCATTAATTTTGGGACGTAAAACCTCTATAGCAACAAGTGGCTGGCTGTGGCTAACGGCGTATTCAATATCACTTGGCAAGAGTGGAACACTGCACTGATAGCAGATTTCCACTTCGATACCAGATAACTTGTCTTTTGGTAGCTGAGCGCCCTGATTCTGGAAAATTTGAAAGTCAAAAATAGGCGATAGAATAAAAACACCGGAATCCTCAACGACTTTCCAGCCTTTGATGACGGCACCTTTGCTGGTGAGTTCAGCGATCAACTGATCTTGTGCATGACAAATATCGTCGTAGCTGTCTAGGATAGAAGTAAATACACCCTCTTTAAAAGCACTAAGAATGGCGGAGTATTCTGTAAAATTCATCAATGATCCCTTAAAAAATTTCGCTGTCAAACACCATTGCCTGAAGCCTGAGGACGCGCTCCACGGGTATTTAAACGAATACGATATATAGAAGTAGAAGCGGTAATATACAAGGTCTCTCCTTGGTGATTAGAAGACCTGTCTGTCGCAAAAGTGCAGTTAGATACTTTTTCTGGCACCCGAATTTTGCCTAATAATGTGCCATCCATGTGGTAAATCTGAATACTGTCTTCCGACGAGGTATAAACCCAACCTTGTTGATCCACTCGAAAGCCATCGGCTAACCCCGGTGACACCACGGCAAACAACCTTTCGTTACTTAGCTTGCGCCCCTGCTCGACATCAAACACTTTAATATGATGATTTCCCGAGCCGTCTTCTCTTAGCGCCGCAGAAGTGTCGGCGATATAAAGTTTTGATTCATTTGGTGAAAAGGCCAAACCATTTGGTTCTTCAATCGTATGACAAACAACGGATAGCTCACTGGTGATAGGATCAAAACGATAGACGAAATTCCCCTCTTGTTCAGACTCTGCTTTATAGCCTTCTACATTAGATAAAATGCCGTAAGGTGGATCAGAAAACCAAACAGTACCATCTGACTTCACCACTAAATCATTTGGCGAATTCAAACGCTTACCAAGATATCGGTCGACTAACGTAGTTGTCTCACCTGTTTTTAAATCCGTTCTTTCAATGGATCTACCACCGTGACTGCAATGCAATAGGTTGCCCTGCAAATCAAGATAATGACCGTTGGTAAAGTTAGCAGGCGAACGCCATACCCTTAGGCCTTTCTCCTCGTTCCAACTTAATATTCGATTATTGGGAATATCACTCCATAATAGGGTTTGTGAATGATCGAGCCAAACGGGTCCCTCACTCCATGTTGCTCCTGTGCATACTTTTTCTAAGTCTGATTTCCCTAATAAAATCGATTCTATTCTGTCATCAAATTTTTCCATGGCGATCACCGTTACCTCTACAAGCACTGTAAATAAATCAATGAAACGCCCCTTTCAACAAATGGAAAGGGGCATTAAAACGTTAACTATTTCCAAATGGCTTTGTAGTGTTCACGATAATTGTTGTCTGGATCGAAAATATCGTTTTGACCACCGTCAAACTGAATATTCTCCGGAGTGACTAAGTGTACAGGGGTCGCAAAGCCACTATCAGCAACGCCAGCAAAGGCTCGGTTTAGTTCATCAACAACTTGCCAGCCATGCAGATTAAGTGGCTCTGGTACTGTGCCTACTTGATTAAAGTTAGAGCGTATGCGCGAGTAAGCCGATTGACTACCATCACCTGCAGATATATTACTCGGTAGCTTATCCGCAGGCAGGCCTGACGCATTTAATGCCGACCCGATGTAATCAAAATAAAGGTCATTGATCCCCAAAGAGTAAGTCCACTGACCTTGATAGCGTTGTAACAAAGAGGTCGTTAGCTGAGGCATGCGTGTTGACGTATCTGATAATGGCGTGTCTTCCACAGAGATCAATGTACATCCGCTACATTGCTTAATGACATTTGCCATGGCGTCTGATTTTGCTATCGCAACGGCATAAGCTGAATCAGTAAAAATGACAACACCAGCCTTACCATTGGAGCCTGCCACAGCGGCTAATGCCGCAATCTCAGCCACATCATCCGCACTAGTCGTAATGTTAGAGAAGAGATTTTTGCTTGGAACGGGACCTGGGGTTGGCGCAGAATGCCAGCCCACGACCTTAATGCCCTGTTGTGTTGCGGTTTCCAGTGCTGCTGATTGTTCGTTCACATCAAAGCCCCCTAATACAATACCGTCCGGCTTTAATGCTATCGCTTGGTTAAACGCCGCGGTACGGCCAGATACAGTGCCCTGCCCGTCTAGAACACGAACGTTCCAACCAGTCCAGACTGCAGCCTCTTCTACACCATTACTAACACCAAGTACCCCACCGTTACGCATATCAGATGCTAAAAAAACAATCGTTTTTCCAGACACAGCTTTAGGACCGGTTGTTGGGCCATCCCATGTATTATAAGGAGCCGTGGCCGCTTGAACTTTTGCTTTTGCCATCTCTAAAAAATCATCCGCCTTGGCGCTAGTCGCTCCCATGGCAAGTAATATAGATAAACTCAAAGTGCTGTATTTTAAAATTGACTGATATTTTTTCATGACAACCTCATTCGTATTTTTTGTTTTTATACATCGCAGTTAAATATCGAACCCATTAACGCGCTTCCCTACGCCTTACTACTCACTCTTTTTAATAAGTCGTTTTATACGACCACCTCGGCGCTGAGCGTACCCAGCAATACCGATGGATATTAGTAACGTTGCACCATTGAACAGAGGTTCAATATAAAAGGCACCACCTAGCTGCTGAATGCCGGAAATACCCACCGCCAGAATAGAGACCCCGATAAGAGTACCCAGCACATTCACTCGTCCAGGTCTGATCGTCGTTGAACCGAGAAAAGCCCCAACTAACGCGGGTAAGAGAAACTCCAAGCCAACATTCGCCTGACCGATACGCAGTTTCGCTGCCAACAACACCCCAGCAAAAGCGGTTAATAGACCAGAGGTAACAAATGCCCCAATGACATATTTTCGGGCTGGAATACCATTCAAATCCGCTGCTCTTGGATTCGCACCAATCGCATAAAGGCAACGACCTAGAGGCAAGCGTTCAGTGACAATCCATAGCAAGATAGCAATGCCCATCACGTAGAATGCAGGTGCAGGTAAACCCAAAAAGAAAGCATTTGAAAGAGAATAGAAATCGGCATCCAGTGAACCAATTACCTGACGCCCTCCGGTATACCAAAGTGCAACGGAATAGATCACTGTGCCTGTACCTAACGTGGCAATGAAGGAATCAATTTTCGCCATTTCAACTAACAGGCCATTCAGAAGACCAAACAGCATGCCACAAACTAGAACGACGAAAACCGCCATTTGCCAGCTCATGCCAAATTTGGTTTGAAGGCTAATCGCTAAAATGTGCCAAAGCACAATGCCATAACCAACGGTTAGATCCATCTTCCCCGTCAACATGGGTATCATGGCCGCCAATGCTAGAATCGCGATAATGGATTTATCACTTAAAATTGAGCGTAAATTCAGCATGGTCGGAAAAGTATCCGGTAATAATACGGAAAAAAACAATATCAACAGTAGGGTTAAAATAGGTAAACCATACACGGGAAGATAGCGCCCAATATGGGAAAGTACCCCCTCATTTACTGAATTTTTATCGTTATGGTCCGGCTCTAACGCCGTAGATTTTATGGAAGTCGTCATCGTCTGCTACTCACTATAATTTTTATTTTAGCCAATCAACTTTTTGTAGGAACGGGGAAAATTAATTAACGGCACCATCTGCCGAAGCCACCTCCAGCATATTGGCAAAGGTCATCTCATTTTCAGTTAACTCTTTATGAATGCGCCCTTTGCTGAACACATAGCAGCGATTGCAAATTTTCTCTATTTCTTCAAAGTCAGTAGACACCACAATCACAGTGAGGCCATTACTCACCGAGGCTTTGAGCAAATTATAAATTTCTGCTTTTGCTCCCACATCGACACCCGCTGTAGGCTCATCCAAAATCAAGACTCGCTTATTTAAGTTTAACCAACGCGCCATAATGACTTTTTGCTGATTACCGCCACTAAGATTCTCAATGGTTTGGTCAGGATCTCTTGGACGCACATCAAAACGATCTATCAAATCGCTCGCAATATTCTGCTCTTTGGATAAGGTATTTAATGCAAATAAAGGAGGGTTACCCAACAAGGGGTTAAGAAAAAATTGTCTTGAACCGACATGGACATCGCAAGATTTTCTGCACGTTCGCCAGCCACATAACCGATACCAGCATGAATGGCAGCGGAAGTAGAGTCTAGGCTGAGCAATTTGCCATCTAGGCGTACTTGACCATTAAATATTGGATAGTCACCAAACAAGGCGCGCCCAACCTCTCCTTGACCGCCACCGCGCAAGCCAATCAGACCGAGGATTTCACCTTGTTTTACGTGGAAAGAAACAGGGCCAACGTTGCCCGCTTCAAAGTTAGAAACGTCAAGCACAGTTGGCGCGCTAGGGTCTACACTGAGACGCTGGAAATCTTTTTGGGCATTCCCCACAATCAGCTCTACTAATGCTTTCGCCTGCATACCCTGAGTGGCGCATTCTGCAACCAAACGACCATCACGCATAATCACCATACTGTCGGAGATTTCCATGACTTCGTCTAATCGGTGAGAAACATAAATCATGCCAACACCTTTCTGACGCAAATCACGAATCACTTCAAATAAGCGCGCCACATCGGCGGCAGGTAAACTCGCAGTAGGTTCATCGAGAACAAGAATTTTTGCTTTGCAATACACTGCACGCGCAATGGCGATAAGAGACTGTTCTGCACGTGATAAGCGAAATACTCGAGTACGTGGATCAATGTCTGCGTTAACACTGGCTAACGCCTCTGCGGCACGTGCGTCCGTTGCTTGCCAATCGATTAAGCCAAACTTTTTACAATATCCCATGGATAACGCCATGTTTTCTGACACTGTCATCCAGTCGACTAAACCTAAGTCTTGATGAATGAAAGCAATCTCATCATGGTGTCTGTTTTTTTGATCTAACTTGACGCCTTGATAGAGGATCTCACCCTGATCTTCTTGATAAATACCCGCTAAGGTTTTGATCAAAGTCGATTTACCGGCACCATTTTCCCCCAATAGCGCCACGACAGAATGCGAGCCTACGTTAAAAGACACATCATTCACGGCCAAACTATTGCCAAAACGTTTGCTCACATTCTTAAACTGCAAAAGAGATGTTACTGACTTTTGTTGTTCACAAGCTTCCAACATGACCTCTCCCCACTTACATTATTTTTATTGTTAAGTAATCGATGTCTATTAACGCTGATATTTACCCGTCTTACTGTGTGAGTTGTTGAATCTGACTCCAAATATCAGGGTGAATCTCAATGCCACCGGCTTTTTCATGCTTATCAATAAAGGCTTGTATTTTGGATCCAGCAATAGAAACCTCACCACTTTCAGCAGGCTCTGATGCCAAAACATAGTCACGAATACGCTGCATTTCTGCTGCAAACTGGTTTTTTTCGATGGTTTTGCTTAGGTCAATGGCAATCAAGAATTGCGATACACCAAACTCACCGTCTTGATCTTCGGTAATGGCCGGAACTGAGCGGCCGCCTGTGATGGCCGTTAGCATCATATCTAGCACGATAGACATAGATGAACCTTTCCAAAAACCCATTGGAAGAACACGTTTGTTTTCCCAAATAATATGAGGGTCTTTGGTCAAATTGCCTTCATTGTCATAACCACCAACAACAGGCAATTCTTTATCGGCTAAGACATGATTCTGTAGCTGACCATAAGAGAATTGAGACATAGAACAATCAACCAATACAGGGGGCTCACCTGCAATGGCCATAATCAGCGGATTGGTTCCGATGCGATGATCTTTCCCTCCCCAAGCGGGCATTACAGCAATAGAGTTTGTCGCCGCAATACCAGCAAAGCCTTGGCGAGCCATTTCCAATACATAAGCTCCACCGCGCATCCAATGATTTGAATTACGCATACCGACCATACCAATGCCATACTCACGGGCCAATTCCATGGCACGATCAGCACAAATTAAACCATTCAAAACACCCGGCCCATAATGACAATCCCACTGCTCTAGTGCGCCCATCTGATTGACACATTCTGGGATAGCATTGAGCTGAATTTGCCCTTTATCTACTTGACCAATAAAGACCGGAAAACGATTGATACCATGAGAGTAAACCCCTTCATTCGCCATATCTGCGAAACCTGTCGCTAGACGTTTAGCCATGTCAGACGCCATGTCTCGAGATAAGAGAATTTTTTCATACGTATTTTGAAGTTGTTCTACCGAAATGATAGGCATAATAAGTGCAACCTTAATTCCGTATTACGGAATATATTGTTATTGTATTTCCGTATAATGACACAAAGCCAGAATATGTGAAGCTTTTTTAATCAACTTTTATATTTTTTATTCACAGACAAAGCTAATCGCTTAATTTTTAAATAAAAATTAAGCGATTGAATATCGAGGAAGGACATTTGAAAAAAAGGGGAAGAGACAATTCATCAGTATTGCTCATTAACAGAGCAAACGATTACTCTCTTAATAGACGCAACTAAAGCAGTAAACCAGATTCATGAGCAATACGTTCAAGCGTGGCCTTGGCATGAGCAATGTCTTCATACCAATGATCATTCTGCGCCCACATTTCTATGACAAAAGGCGCCGCATAGTCTATTTCTGCCAGCGTTTTAAAAATGGCATGAAAGTCAACTTCACCTTGACCAATAACCAAATCACGGAACTGCCCTTTGCACTCAGGTGAGACGCGTAATGTGTCTTTGAGATGAATTTGTACAATATGATCTTGACCAAGTTTTAACTCCGTTGGCACATCATGATTCCAGCCAGAAATATTGCCCACATCCGGATAAGCCATGAAAAACGGAGAAGGAATTTCGCGTTTCAGCACCTCAAACTTGCTCAAGGAATTTAAATACGGCGTATCCATGATCTCTACACCAAGCAAGACACCCGCTCTCTCAGCCATTTTGACAGCACGTTGCATGCCTTCTACAAAACGACGATGGGTTTCTTTTGACTGCGGTTCATAATAAACATCGTAGCCCGCCATCTGAATACAACGAATACCAAGCTTGTAAGCCAATACAATGGCCTTTTCCATAATCTCAAAAGCGCGCTCCCTTACCTTATCGTCCATCGAGCCAAAAGGGTATTTACGGTGAGCACTCAAACACATTGATTGCAGTGGCATATCCAGTTCAATGCAAAGATTTCTGAGCGCATAAATGTCCTCATCGGACCAATCAAGGCGGGCTTGTCGATCCGTAGTTTCATCAACGGATATTTCAAGAAAATCAAAACCTAACGCTTTAGCATTAACTAAACGCTCACGCCAGCTCAGCTCAGCAGGCATTGCTTTTTCATAAATACCCAGACGGAACTTCTTTGCAAAATTAATCACAGCATCACCTCAAAATAGTTTTGCCTCGATGAGCTTGGCGGTCTTTGCTATCGTCTCAGCCAAGGAATCAAAGCCTAATCGAGCCATCTTAGGCGTCAGTGATGACACACTAATGGCGTAAATGGGCATTCCATCTTTATTGAAAACTGGAATGGCTACGCAGGAAATACCTGCTTCATTTTCTTCATCATCAATCGCAAAACCTCGCTCTCTCACTCGTTCCAACTCTTGAAAGAATGCGCCTTTTTCCAAGATTGTATTTTCCGTTAGCTGTCGCATTGTATTGTGATTACGCTGCCAGTAAGCTTCGCGTATCTGGTCTGAGGCGAAAGCTAAAAAACATTTACCCGCAGCCGAACAGTAAGCTGGCGAATGCAATCCAATATAGGTTCGCGTACGAAACGAAGCATTGCTTGGTTCTAACTTGTCCTTGAAAAGGATGTTATCCCCATCAAACGCCAAGAAATTTACCGTTTCATTAATGACATCAAGTAATTGCGTTAAATAAGGTTTCACAAAACCAGTCACATCTGAATTTAACGCCACCTGCCCCACATGCAATAGCTTCATCGTTAGTCGATAGTCACGACCACTGGATAGCTGAGTAACATAGCCCGCACTTTCATATGTTGAAAGAATGCGGTGGGCTGATGACTTGGTCATCCCTGTTTGCTTTGCAATCGTCTGCAATGAGGCGCCATTGGGAAATTGACCTAAAAACTCCAATACACTTAACGATTTTAGAAGTGACTTTATTTGTTCACTCATTCATACCTACCAATATTTTTTAATTTCATTATGGAAGGATTCAGCAATCGATCGACCTTCTTCACTGACCAATGCACGGCCTGCGATAAAAGACTTCACCTTAAGATCTTTAAACAGATACAAATCTTCGGGCACAATGCCACCCGTGATAGATAATTCGATGCCTAAATCCGATAACGCTTTCATTTTTATTAGATCTTCTTGCGTCCATGTCACGCCCGCTAATTCAGCGTCTCTTGAGCGATGATAAATAGCTTGTGTAATGCCTATATCAACCCAATCCTTAGCATCCTCTAATGTCCAGTGGCCATATAGCTCAATTTGAATTTCACCAGAACATTCTTCAGCCACTTTATACGCGGCGCGAATGGTCTCTATGTGTGCCGCTGCACTCACAGTGACCCAATTAGCTCCTGCCGCCAATGCCATTTTCGTTAAAATAGCACTAGCGTCGGTGATTTTCATGTCACAAACAATAACATGTTGAGGGTATTTTTCGCGCAGCAAAGTGACACTTTTCACTCCATGAGCGAATGCCAAAATAGTACCTATTTCAATAACATCCACATAATCGGCAATATTTTCTACAGATGCCATCGCTGTCTGTATATCAGTGGCATCTAATGCGACCTGCAATAAAGGTTTAGTCATAGCGATTCCTTCAATAATGAACATTTTAATTAGGCTTTTTCAAACTGTTTACTTTCAAATGCTTTGCTCTCGAACTCTTTAAATAGATTAACCAATTGCAAATAGCGCTGATACTTGTGTTGGTAAGCGTGATAGTGGCGTGGATTTGGTTCTATTCGTTTCGTCTGAATGTTCATTGCTGCTAAGCCCAATTCAATACTAGCGTATTCACCAACACCAACCATGGCCATCAAAGCCGCACCTAAAGACCCCGTTTCTTCAATACTAGGAATTTCCACCGACATCCCCGTTAAGTCCGCAAGCATTTGCATCCACACCTCAGAAGTCGTCGTCCCTCCAGTCACTCTAAGAACAGAAGCACGAGGAAAACGGACACGCATACGATCTAAATGAAGGTTATGACAGAACAGGATTCCTTCCCAAATAGCCTGAATCAAATGACCTTTTGTGTGATGGGCTTGTAAGCCATAAAAGCCTGCTTTAATACCCAGGCCCATATTAGAACCATAAAGGAAAGGCACAAAAAATAGCTCGCTAGCGGCAGCGGGTAACTCAGAGACCAGCTGTTGATTAGTCTGATGATCTATTTCACCATCCTTGCCTAGGTAATCATGAAACCACTCATAATTGCTTGCCGAGGTTGGACTGGCATCATGTATGATGTATTGCTTATCTAAGACATAATGACCATACACATAGTTGTAATTTGACTCTTTTATGTCTGATTCAGAAGGAATACCAGTCGCAATACCTGAGGTCACAGCCCAAGTACCTGTCACATAATTAAGGGTATTCTCATTCGCATTAATACCAGAGCAAATCGCGGTCGAAACCACATCAAACAAGCCGCCAAACACCGGAGTACCAGCCTCTAAACCCGTTTCTTCCGCCACTTTTTGAGTAACATAGCCGGCAAGCTCATCTGGTTTAATGATCGGAGGGAGCGCAGAAAACACCTCTTCAATACCAAACATTCTCAGCAATTCAGGATCATATTCACCGCTAGTAGCATTAAAGAAATTACTCTCTGATATATTGGTTAATTCAGCGGCGATGTTACCTGTCAGACGATATCGTAGGTAATCATGCGCCATCAAAATAGCACCGATCTGACGATAGTTTTCCTCTTCGTTGTCTTTTAACCAGCGAACAATGGAAACAGGGTGCCCTGTCCATAAGGTTTGTAATGTCATTGGGTAAATAGCTTCAGGGATTTTGTCTTCTTGCCACTTTTTCACGATACCGAGGGATCTGGAGTCCGACGAGATAATACCATTGCGTAAATTCTCGCCCTTTTTATCTAACAGATACACTCCTTTTCCTTGGGCTGAAATACTTAAGCCTTTTATATCAGCAGCCGCAATGTCAACGGATTGAAGCAGTTTAACGATAGCGGATTTCGCATCGCTCCATAAATCGTCTAGGGCACGCTCTACCCAGCCTTGTTGCTCGTTAAGCACTTTCGCAGACACTTTTGCAATGGCTATTTGTTGACCGTTACTGTCTAACAAAGCGGCTTTCATGAAGGTACCACCAGAATCTAAGCCAATAAAATAATTCATCGGTCTTCTCCTTCAGACAGAAAAAGCTGATCTATTAAGTCCGCCAATACCCAATCATCATCGTTTGTTGCTGCGGTGACTCTATCCGCTAGCTGCTGTATAGCCTCATCAGCATTCAACATAGCAACGCCCATTCCAGCCAACATCAACATAGAAATATCGTTATGATGATCACCGACAGCCACGACTTGCTCAGCTAGAATATCTTTTCCTTCTAGGTACTTAGCCAAGGCGGTACCTTTGGTGTTGCCAATGCGAGCAAAATCTATTCGATTTGCCCAAGAATATTCCCCATTAAAGTGCTGCTGCACAAAAGGTAATCCAGCAAAATGATCGGCCCTCTTACCTTCAACAACAAATTTCCACACATGAGGGTGATGTTCAATTTCGTGATGAAAATCGTTAATTTTATGTATTTGCGGACGATTTTCTCTTGGAAAGGAATTTGCCCATTCAGATAACGATTCCACATATGGCAAAGGACGATATTTCGAGTGAAGCATGGCATTAGTAACATACATAACTGTCGTCAAATCATGCTCTGCTGCAAGTGAAACAAACTGTTTTGCCACATCTTTTTGCAAAGCATTGTGTTCTAGCACTTGCTCATTTTGATAATCGTAAATATAGGTACCATTGCAGCAAATGATCGGTGTTGTCAGCCCTAGCTGCTGATAATAAGGCCTCGCTGTCGTATGGTGACGTCCTGTTACTATTAGAATCGGGATACTCTCAGCTAAAATGCGGATTTTATCAATCAAAATAGGACTAATAGTACGATCAGATTTCAGCACAGTGCCGTCTAAATCAAGCGCCAATAATTTATACATAATCTCTACTTCTTTTGACCATAGTAAGCATTCTTACCATGCTTACGCATGTAGTGTTTATTCAGTAGTTCGTCTTGTACTTTTATTTGCTGATTCAACGCTCGGGTTCCAATTGCCATCGCAGAGATTTCTTCTAACACCACGGCATTATGCACCGCATCAAACGCGTCTTTACCCCAAGAAAAAGGCGCATGACCAGAAATGATGGCACCAGGAACCGCCACTTCATTGATGCCTCGTCGTTGGAACTCCTCAATGATGACAAAGCCAGTATTCTTCTCGTAATCATTTGCAATCTCATCGGCCGTCAACATTCTGGTGCAAGGAATATCACCATAAAAATAATCCGCATGAGTCGTGCCTAAGGCAGGAATATCTAATCCTGCTTGCGCCCATATAGTCGCATGGCGCGAATGGGTATGAACAATACCGCCGATAGTTGGAAACGCTTTATAAAGTTCTATGTGCGTTGCGGTATCACTCGATGGATTCAAACTCCCTTCAAGGCGTCTCCCATCAAGATCAATGATGACAATATCGTCGGCCGTCATTGCACTGTATTCCACACCAGACGGCTTAATCGCAATCACACCTCTGTCTCGATCAATTTCTGACACATTGCCCCATGTAAAGGTCACCAAGCCATATTCAGGTAGCTGTAAATTGGCCTTCAATACTCTTTCTTTTAATGTCTGATACATGATGATTCTCGAAAAATAATCTGCATATAAGGATTTTCTAGCTTATTTAAAACGCCTCTAGACTCGGCACTTAAACGAATAGAAAGCACCGAGCCAAGGCTTTATGACTACTTTGATGCGGCTAAAATATCGTTGATCATTTTGTCACCATGCTCTTTAATAAAGGCATCCCAAACAGGCTTAACGGCTTGCTGGAAAGCCGCGCCATCGACATCTCGGTTGACTTTCATGCCATCTTTTTCCAATTGAGCAATCATAGAATCTTCTTTTTCAATACTCAGCTTGCGCTGCATCTCAACAGCTTCCTGCGCTACTTGCGTGATAATCGATTGATTCGCAGGGCTTAATTTATTGAAGGACTTTAAGTTCATCGTAAAGGCAAGAGGCGAATAAGCGTGTTGAGTCAAACTTAAGAATTTCTGCACTTCATAAAACTTAAAAGACAAAGTCACGCCGATAGGATGATCTTGTGCATCAACAACACCTGTTTCTAGTGCGGTATAGAGCTCCGAAACCGGAATTTGGGCCGGATTCGCACCTAACATATTAAACATATCGTTTAAGGCTTTAGAATTATTGACCCTCATACGTAAGCCTTTTACATCAGCGGGAGTACGAATTGGCCCTCGGCTATTGGTCACATTACGATAGCCATTTTCTGGATAACCTAGACCTTTTAAATCAAAGGCTTCCATTTGTTTAGAGACAGACTGACCTACCTCTCCATCTAACACTTTGTAAGCAGTTTGGCGATCAGGAAACATAAAAGGCAAGGTAAATGCAGCCGATTCAGGTAAAAGGCCTGAGTAGTTATTCAGCCCAACAATAGAGAAATCGACTAAGCCAAATCGAGTACTCTGAATCATTTGCTCATCATTACCAAGCTGACCCTGAGGAAAAATATTAACTTTGACGTCACCATTGGTTCGAGCTTCCACTTCTTTCTTAAAAAACACTGACATGTCTTGCTGCAGATCTGACTCTGGAGCGGCATGTGCTAACTTTAGTGTCGTCTCCGCAAAACCTGAAGTTGATAAAACAGCACAGGAAACAACGGATACCAGACCAACACCTTTAAATAATCTTTTTATTGTTTTCATTATTTTCTCCTTGGGTTATCCAATAATAAATTTCATCGGAACAGTGATGATGCTGGGAAATACTATGAAGAGTATTAACAGCAAAACATAAGCGCCTATGAAGGGTAAAATCCCCTTCACAGAGGTAGAAATAGAGACTCGAGACACGCCACACACGACATTTAAAACCGTACCAACAGGAGGCGTAATCAGACCAATAGAGGTGTTAATAACAAACATTAAGCCAAAGTAAACCGGATCAATCCCCGCCATTTTGACGATGGGCATTAACAACGGAACTAGGATTAAAATGGTTGGACTTAAATCCATCACCATACCCACTAAGAAAACCAGCAACATGATCACTGCCATTAACAAACGAGGGTTGTCTATCATAGGGGCTAGAATTTCAGCCAGTTGTTGAGGAAGTTGTGCCACAGTAATCAACCATGCAGCGACCATGGCACACCCAACTAAAAACATCACCATCGCTGTAGAACGCCCTGCCCGACCCAGTACGTAATACAAACGTTTGAAGCTCAGCTCTTTATAGATAAAAGCGGATACGAAAATAGCGTACACAGCAGCGACAACCGCGGCTTCTGTTGGGGTAAATATACCGAAACGAATACCACCCAAAATGATAATCGGAAGAAACAATGCCCAGATTCCGTCTTTTAACGCTGCTACTTTCTCTTTTACAGTGGCTTTTTTCTGTAGTGTCAAATTCTCTTTGCGGACAATAAAACTCCATAGAAACACCAGTGTCACACCCATTAACAAGCCAGGAATAATACCGCCAATAAACAAGTTTTTAATGGAAATACCACCCGCAACACCAATCAAAATGAGCGGAATAGACGGTGGTATAACTGGGGCAATAATGCCACCAGACGCCAACAAGCCGATGGATGAGCCTTCTGGATAATTGGCTTTCTTCATCATTGGATAGAGGATACTGACCAAGGCAGCCGCATCTGCTACCGCTGAACCAGACAAACCGGCTAATAAAATAGAAGTGAAAATTGCGACATAGCCCAGTCCACCTTTACGATGACCAACAAAGGTATTGGCAAGACGCACAATACGCTCAGAAAGACCGCCTGTCGCCATCACTTCCCCTGCTATCAAGAAGAAAGGAATCGCCAACAAGGTAAAGCTGTCTACACCGCCAATCAGTGCCTGGGACAGAATGTCCGCACTAAACAAATCCATATGTAGCATTAGCGCCATAGAAGACAGCAGTAAAGCAAAAGAAACAGGCAGGCCCAGTAAAATAGATAAGATCAACACACCAAGAAAAATAAAAAGTGTCATTCGTCATCCTCCTGTTCCAATAACCAGCTAGGATTAAAGATTCGAACCAGAGAAATCAGACCAATCAACAAACCTGAAATCACCCCAGCTAGGGCAAATAATGCCGACGGTAAACCGGTTAAAGGAGAAATATTATGCCAATTGGCTAAGGTTTGATTTAACGCACCAATGAATAACATGCTAGATGAAATGAGAATAACCAACCAAATAAGTCGGTTTAAAATCGGCACGGCAGACGGGAAAAAACGCTCAGAAAATTCGGTTACGGCAAGATGCTCCCCCCGACGTAACACAGCGGCAGCTCCCAACAAAACAATCCAAACAAGACCTAACCGCGATAGTTCAACAGATGAACGTATACCGGATGAAAAACCATAACGCAGAACCACATTAGTAAAGACCAGTACCACCATCACAGCCAAAATACTTGTGATCAGTACGTCAATAATCTTCCACATCCACTTTATTATTTTTTTCATGGTGTAAAACCTCTAAAAACTGAATGGGAAATCCCATTAACTGCTTTTTATACTTATTATTTTCGTTTGATCGTTTACTGTCAGAGTGTAGAAAACAGTAAAACCGACCAATATTCCGCAATACGGAATACTTTAAAACTATATTCCCGTATAATGACACAAAAATAAATTAAGTGAAGCTTTTCTGTACAGTTTTTTAGAAATTTGCGACTTAAGAAAAATAGGCATAAAAAAACTGCCTATCTTGATCACAAAAGATAGGCAGTTCAGTAGCGTGTATTAAAAGCGTGTTTTATAGATCATAAAAAACATGATCCTAAATGAACTACCGCTTCTTAAAAATCCCACTGGCAATAACGACGCCGATGCTGACGAAGATGAGTCCGGCGATGGAGTAGTTTTCTAGATGTTCGCCAAGTACTGGAATGGCGATGAGTGCGGCGAGTACTGGGGTGAAGGCGCCGATGGCGGCCATGTTTTCAGCGCCGAGTTTTTGGATGGCGTAACCGTAAGAGAACCCTGTCATCAAACCAACGAGTATACTTTGCACAAAAATTTGCCCTGCCAACATATCCCAAGAGGCGTTCGCTAAGCCGCTGGAAGCTAATCCAGTTGCCCATAAAAACGCCAGCGCGATCAAGGATACCAAGCCCATCAACGCTGTTGATACCAAAGGCGGTAAACCAGCGATACGCAGACTCACGGTATACACAGCCCAAAAGAAGCTAGCAGCAAGCAATAATAAATCGCCTTTCCAGGTGTTCTCAGGCGCAGTAAGCAGCGACAAGCTGAATAAAACCACCACGCCTGCACAAACGAAGCTCAACCCAATCTTGCGTTCACGGCTGACTTTTTCTTGATAAAAAAGCACGGCCAACAAGGTTACGAAGAAGGGAAAGGCACCAAGAATCAATAAACCTGCGTGAGATGCTGGCGCGTATGTCAAACCGGTGGCACTTAGGTAGAAAAACGGTAAGCCTGCACCACAAACGATACCGAGCAAAAGTATGGGAGAAACGGCTTTTACTTGAGGCTCTAGCGCGCCATAAGAAAGGAAACAGTAATAATGCTGGCGGAGAAAATCGCAGTATACCTAAATCAAAGGCAGTCAAGGTGTTGGTCATACCAGCACGCATACTGACCAGCCAAGAAGCCCAAATCAAAATACTCACCAAGGCAGCTAATAGACCAAGGCGAAAGCCCCAGCCAGTGGCGTATTGTTTGTATTTTGGCGGCTCTTGAGCGGACATGGATGATGTGTGTTGTGAGACTGTTTGCGGCATAACCACCTCGCGGGAAATCGATAGCTTTATTATCTGCTCTCATCCGCGAGCATGTCCTTGCTATTTACCCTCAAGAAAGGATATTTTTTAGCATATAACACTCAATTCGATTCTATAAATTACTAAGTGTGCCAATATGGATAAAACAGACCTAGATATTCTCTCTCATCTGCAATCAGACGGACGTCTGACTAACGTGGCATTGGCGGAGGAAATCCACTTATCGCCCTCGCCTTGTTTACGCCGCGTGAAGCAATTGGAAGACTCTGGTGTGATCGAGGGTTATCACGCTCGCATTGATCGTCAAAAGGCAGGATTCTCCATGACGGTGTTTGTGGAAGTGCGTTTGAAAAGCCACGCAGGCGATAAACACATTGTGTTTGAGAAGGCGATTTTGGAGATGGAAGACATCATTAGCGCGCATCTTGTGTCTGGCATTGCGGATTATCGATTAGAGGTGGTGGCCGTCGATTTACAAGATTACGAACGCATTCTGAAAGCCTTACAGTCCTTACCTCATGTCAAAGACATTCAAAGCCACTTTGCTATTCGCTCGGTAAAAACCGCGGCGCCATTGCCGCTAAAAAGAATCTCCTGATCTCTCCCCATTTGTCAAAGCGTAAAACGACAAAACCGTTTATCTCTCGATAAACGGTTTTGTCTGTGGAGCACGCTTTCCGTCGGTGCTATACCTTAAAGCTGCCTACTTGCTGATCTAATCCTTTATACAACTGAGTAATATCTTTCGCTTGCTGAGCTAGTAAATCAGATACAGATTGAATGGAATCAGTCTGATCTTTCAACGACACCATGTTGCGATTGATATCATTGGAAACAATAGATTGTTCTTGAGTAGCCTGCGCGGTCTGAGCCGCCATTTCTTGAACTTTTGCAAATGATGCCTGTATACCATTAAATATTTTAGTCACTTCACCAAAGTTGGTAACCGTAGATTCAGCGTTATCACGACTATTTTGAATCGCTTTAGACGACTCAGACACATTAATCTTAAGCTGCTCAATCATGCCTTCAATTTCATTGGTACTGTCTTGGGTACGGGTTGCCAAGGTACGAACTTCATCCGCAACCACAGCAAAGCCTCGACCCTGCTCACCTGCACGAGCGGCTTCTATTGCAGCGTTCAGTGCCAACAAGTTAGTCTGTTCGGCGATATTACGAATCACTTCCAAAACAGAGGCGATACTTTCTGAACTCTTTTGCAACTGACCAGAGCGACCAAGGGCAAGCTCGATATCTGCCACTAGCGTTGTAATGGCATGTTGAGATTTATTGACTGCGGCCATACCACTTTGGGTCAAATTATTAGAATTCTTCGCCTCATCGGCAGTATCACGCGCTACTGTCGCCATTTGTTGATTGGACATATCCATTTGGTGACCAGCACTGACAATGGAAGCTGACGCATTCGCTAATGCAGTCGTAATTCCTGACGTCTGTTTGGCAACATTATTAAGCTGCCCTGTCATATCACCCAAGGCATCTGATTGTTTGTGAATATTACTGATAATCCCTCTTAGACGGCCAACAAAGTCATTAAACTCTTTGGCAAGATCACCTAGCTCATCGTCAGTCGAAAACTTAATACGTTGAGTTAAATCGCCATCGCCCTCCGATATTTCACGAATGCGTTGCCCTAAATAACGTACCTGATTAGCGAGCGTTTTTGGTGTTCTGTAGCTAAACCAAGCCGCGATAAGTAAACCCAAAAGGACGATAACTACCGCAAACTCTTCAAAGACAGAAACTTGTTCTTTAATGCGCTTTTTCGATAGGTCTGCATGAGCATTGACCGCTTCACCAGCTTTATCCAGCATGCCTCTTAATGCCTGAAAGTCAGCATTGGCTTTTTGCTCTGCCGCATCAAATCCTGAATCACCAGGTTTTAAAGCCACAAAAGCGTTGGACGCATTTAGCCAAGTATTGAAAGCCCTCTCAAATTCGCCAAACGCCTGAAAAACTTGTGGCTCATTCGCTAAATACTGACGAAATAAATTAAACCTATCTTTCACCTGTTGGGCGTTTTCAACCCTATCCTTTTCTTCATCGATCAGATTACCCACACCAACCACAATACGCTGTTCAGCCAGCTTGGCTTGATAAAGATCTCGGTCCGCATTCAGAATAACGGCAGAGGCTTTTCCGTAAGAGTCTGCATGTGCATTTAAAGCACCATTAAGTTGATTGATTATGTACCCCATAGACGCGGATGCAATGATGAATGTGATGCTCATGATCAAAACAGGTAGTGAGCTTTTTACTCTAATAGAATTTAAACGCATTGCTTTGTCTCCTAACAAAAACTATCGCTTTACAACATATAAGCCATGATAGAATTACTGGCACTCACTGAGCAATGCGGTTTAACAATTACCTACATTTATACTGAACTAAATAACGTATTAATACGTTTTTATTGATCTAACTCAAAATATAACTAACTCATTGTCTTTGTTAATTTTATTTGAATGATAAGTGAAAAATTTTCACTTAAAACACACTACTAAGTAAAGCAAAATCGTTTAAAGGAGAAGCCGCTTGTTAGAAAAAACTCCTAATAAAACCCTTGAAAAGAGCATTCCATAGCATGACTTTTCCAACACCCAGTGCAAAACTCGCTCTAGCGGCTTGGTTAGAATCTCATACTGAGTTTCGACTCTCTGCGCAGGCAAATAGCTTAACGGATGCACTTAAAGACTTAGAAACGTCTCCCAAACCGACAAGCTATTTAGCACAATTGAGGCAATTAAAGCGCTATTTCAATCGTACTATTTTTGCCGTACTGATGGCGTCCATGATCTTAGGGTTGGTGGCAGTACCACCAGCCTTTGTGACGAACCAAAGCGATCAAGTGAACATTTTCTGGTTGTTCATTATTTTGCTAGGCTTTCACGCACTGAACTTTATTGTGTGGTGTGTCACCATGATGGCCACCATGAGACAACATACAAACAGTAAGGGGATACTGCTAAGCCTGTTGATTTTCTTTAACAAAAAAATCAGTAAACACTCACACATCAATAAAGATATAAGTGAAGCCTACCTACACTGGCAATGCCCGACACATTCGAATAAATGGCTAATTGGCAGTCTTTCCCATGCTGCATGGGGCTGCTATCTATTAGCTGGCTGGTTGATGACTTTATTGTTATTGCTCACCAATCAAGTTAATTTTGTCTGGGAAACGACGTTATTAAGCGATGACGCTTTTATTCAATTAACACAGACATTAAGCCTCCTCCCCCAGTGGTTTGGTATCGCACTACCAAACCAGCTTGATATTCTCGCAAGCCGAGTGGATCTCGTGTCACAAACGGCCATCACAAGACAACATTGGGCCAATTTCCTGCTCGCAAGCATTATGTTTTATGGCGTCTTACCACGGCTAGTATTCACCATCCTCTGCCTAAGTATGTATCACATTACACGCGCAACACGGCCGCTTAGTACACAAGAAAAAATCATCCAAAATCGTTACCAACAACAAGAAAGTCACAATCGACATATTTTGGATGCAGACGATCATAAAGACACAAGCAAAAGCATCCATACCGACGCGACACACAATGGCACACTTTCAGATAACACGCGCTGAGGCCTGTTCGAGTGGAGTGACGCCAAACCCGATGAGTTAAGCAACGCACGCTCTGTGTCCTTGTTAAACAGCCGAGAAGAGCAAAATCAATTTTTAACCTTATCCAGTGATGAGCCAATTTATATCTTGGTCAATGGCAGACAAAGCCCAGACCGCGGGGTAAGACGCTTTTTCTCCCAAGCCCGCATGAGGTATCCTGCTGTCGTGATGGTGATATTAGATAACGGCAAGGACAGATTTGTCGAAGATTGGCAACGCCTTGCCAGAGAAACAAGTCTGCCTTCAACGCTTCTTTCGAAAAAGGACTAAACCGTGTCAATTTCCCTTTTAGTGGTTGGCCACGCAAACACAGGCAAAACATCGCTGATTCGTACTTTGTTACGCCGTCAGGACTTTGGCGAGGTTAACGATAGAGCGGGCACCACTCGACATGTGGAAAGTGTCAAAATAAAGATCGGTCAGCAATCGGTCATGACATTGACCGATACGCCTGGGTTTGAAGATTCAATTGGTCTTTGGCAAATTCGCCACTCGCCCAGATTTCAATCTTTCCAAGGTGCGGACTGGCTACAGCCCTTTTGCGACAGCCAATTTGCCCAAGACGAATTCGAACAAGAAGCGAAAATTCTAAAACAACTTACTAAAGCCGATATCATCTTATACGTCATTGATATTCGCCAAGCACCGTTAGGCAAATACCTTGATGAACTGACCTTGCTGGCCAGCGCCAATAAACCCATTATTCCTATTTTGAATTTCAGTGCGACAGCCAGCGCGCATACAGATGCTTGGCGCAAAGTATTAGCAGAACGTCATTTGCACGCCGTCATAAAATACGACACGGTGGCCTTTTACTTTGAAGATGAAAAACGTCTTTACCAAAGTATTCAAAGTTTAATGCCAGAAGACTACGACACCATTGCTCAGCTTATTCAATCTCGAGAAGAAGCCGCTCAATTACGCAAAACCATGGCCAGCCGTCAATTAGCCGAGTTAATGTTAAAAGCGGCCAGCACTCGTCTTGAATGCTCGAGTTATCCCCAAGCTGACAATGAATCACGTGCTTTTGAAGACAACGTACGCTCACTAGAAAATCGTTTTATCCGTCAACTTTTGCGTCTTTATGAATTCCAAGAAGAAGACTTAATCGCTACGCCATTAGCCATTCAAAATGACCGCTGGCAGCAAGATATATTTGCAAAAGAGACGCTTAAAGAATGGGGAATCGAAAGTGGCACCAGCGCGCTAACAGGCGCAGCAATTGGCGCTGGTATTGATGTGATGTCGGCAGGATTAACGCTTGGAACAGCCACAACGATTGGCGCCTTACTTGGCGCCACATGGAAAACAGGGAGGCATTACAAAGACACACTGAAAAGCAAACTGACCAACCGCTACTATCTGTGTCTTGATCACGCCACACTAACGCTACTGTGCTTACGAGGATTAAGTGCCATTCATCACCTACATCAGCGTGGTCACGCGACGCAACAAGCCTATGAACTCAACACTCAGACACAAAATGACGACCTAATCGCTCAGCTAAAGCCATATTGGAAACAAGCGCAACAGCACCCAGAGTGGGCAACACAAGATCTACCGGATACACATCCAAGCGTACGAGATTTACAGAAGTACTTAGACAAAGCCATTGAGCAAAATAGCCATTAACGCTTAGTGAGCACGCAGGAGTTCGCGATCCAATCGTTGCTGGGTTGCCTGCATCTGTTGCTCACATTGCTTCATCAAACCTACCACGTCGGTCTCTTGTAATCCTGAGGTATCAATGGGAGGTAGCATTTCAACCAGCACCTTGCCATTATGCCAGCGGTTCAAATGTACTTGACCATGAGTGCTGCTACAGACAACAGGAACAATAGGAACACCTGCTTGGACTGCCGCATGAAAAGCACCACGTTTAAAAGGTAACCAGCCACGTCCTCGGCTGCGAGTGCCCTCTGGAAACATCCAGATAGACAATCCAGTTTTGGTCATACTAGAGACGATTTGATCAATAGTGGCAATCGCTTGTCGTCGATTTTCTCGATTAATCAGGAAGTTACCACTGGCCCAGTACAAAATGCCAAAAAATGGAATCCAGCGTAAACTGGTCTTTCCTACCGTCACCACACCTTTAGGGACCACTACAGCGAGAGTGAATAAATCAAAATTATTTTGATGATTCGCCACATAAACCGCTTGAGGAATGTTTTTTGTGGACTCCGCCACTCGACCTTCAACCGATAAACCAAATAAAGGTACCACTTGAGCAAACACTCTACCTAAATAATACACACGATTTTTCGACCATAGCGTCAGTAGACAAAACACAATACCAAAAAGTGTGACACCTACCACCAACAATAAGAGCAATGCCATCCGTATCAAAAGCAACATATTGAAATAAACCTCACATTAACAGCGTGTAAGATTGATTAGGGGTTAACGCGAGTGAAATGCCTCACGCCATTTATAAAACTCTTCTGCAACCAAGGGCTTAGAAAAAAAGTAGCCTTGAATTTTATCACAATGATATTGATTTAAGAGCGCCACACCTTCCGCATTTTCAGCGCCTTCCGCCGTCACTTGAAAGCCCAAGCTATGGGACAGTTCAATGGTCGCTTTGGTGATGAACTCATCACCCTTGTTGGTATCAATGTATTGAATAAAGGCTCGATCAATTTTTACTTCGTTCACCGGCAATTCACGCAAATACGACAGAGAAGATTGACCTGTACCAAAATCATCAATAGCCAGATGAATACCCATTTCTTGCAAGGCTTTCAGTACCCCAATCACTTTCACTCGATCTTTCATTACCGCACTTTCGGTGACTTCAAGAGCCAGAGCACGTTCAGGTAAACCGTACGTTTTTAATGCCTTAGCAACCGTCTCAGGTAACTCTTCATCTACAAGGTCATGAGCAGATAAGTTGACCGCAACACGAATTTCGTGCCCTTGTGCCCACCATTGGCTCAGTTGTGATAATACCGTATTCAGTACCCATTTAGTGAGCACCTGTATGTTACCGGCATGCTCTAACAAAGAGATAAACTCATCGGGCGGGAGAAAACCCAGTTCGGGATGAACCCATCGAATCAGCGCTTCCGCTTCATGACAATCATTTAATGCCCCTCCAACCTTAGGCTGATAAACGACAAACAGCTGATTGCTTTCCAGCGCAATAGGCAAATCTCGAATGATCATCAGTCTACGGCGATGATCTTCATCCTGGCCCTCTTTATAAAACACACAAAGCTCGCTCTCTTCTCGTGCTTTGTCAGCAACAATATCCAGCCGCCTCATGGCGCTATTCACACTGGCCGTCGCATATTCAAAAGGCAGTACCGCAATACTAATATCCAGTCGAATACTAGAGCCTTTTTCCACCTCGAACTCATCATGTAAAAAACGCTTCAAATCACTGCAATCTTGGCAAGCTATGTCTTTGTTGGAAATCACTAAGAACTTATCCGCACTCATCCGTGCCAACATTAGGGCGTCTTTTTTCCAGTATTGTTGAAGGCGCTCAGCCATTTTCGACAACAAAACATTACCAACATCAAAGCCCAGCATATTATTAATTTGCTTAAACTGGCGAATATTCAGTAACACCAAAGCGCCTGTGGTTTTTGGCAAGGCTTCACTTAAATAATGCTCAACGGCACTTTGATTAAATAACCCCGTCAGTTGATCGTGAGATGCCCGATAAGTCAGTTCTTCTTCACGATTAATAATCGATTCTTGCATGACTTTCATGGTGTTAGACAACACACCAAACTCACCAGATACTGATGGCGCTTCAATACTTTCTTTGCTGGATCCGCGACCGATTTGCGATGCATATTCCACTAAACGTCCAATCGGCTGGGTCATATTTCGAGCCAACGCCACACCAAATAATAAGGCCAGCGCCAATACCCCCGTAAAAATCAATATAAGCTGACTACGGGTATTATTGTAGCTTTCTAACCAAGGTCCATAAGGTAGGTGAATAATACCCCATTGTGTTGGAATACCTAAATCCACCCCCAAAGACAAATATTTTTCATCATTAGAGAAAATGGGATACTCAAGAACATCGTTAATGTCGCCTATACTATTAAATAGCCTTACCTTCTCATCGGTTGGCAATGTTGAAAAGCCAGCCAACTTTTCTTCATCATTGGTCTCGTAAACAAAACTAATATCTAGCCCTGTGACGTTTTTGATTTGTTCCGCCAAAACCTGATCTAACGAGAAAGCCATGCCCACCCAGGCAATGACATTGAGAGCCTCACTGGCACCAAAACCAACTGGTAAGCTCGATTATCAAAATCGATCATAGTACTGATTGACGCCCCACCTGACCGACGAGCAGACAATACCAGTTCAGAGATGGTATTACTCATTTCAATTTCTTGAGTAACGGTAATGACCTCACCTCGAGGCGAAACCAGCAGTGAAATGTCAGCGTTAATACGGGCACCATGATTTTGCAATACTGATTGTAATGTGCCTGTTTCTCGTGTTGCAACGGCTTGTTTAAAACCAAAATCTGACGTTAATATTTCAACACCTTTGGTCAACTGCTCAGCGCGCGCTTCGAGTAATAAATCAAATACTTTGCGCGAGACATCGATCGAATCAACCCCCTGCCTGTAATTGTCTTTTTTTAACGATGACAATACAGCCAAAGCCGTGCCCAACTGCGCCAGCGCAAGCAGTATTAAAACAAACATGATCAGTCGTGCTTGAAAGCTTTTCAACACTCTAAAACCTCTTTGATGCTAATGACCTAGGCTACTAAGCATTAGGGACAATGCACACGCATATTCACAGATAATAGGGGGTATTTAAATTGTATGCCATATTCTCATAAACGATCTTGTATTTACGCAAATAATAACATAAGTTATTCATTTAAACTTTTGTTATTTAGCTTATGAAAGATCAAACATATCGTGTTTATCAAGCCATAAAAAGCGATCCGCTTGCGTCACAACAAGCTATTGCAAACCGACTCAATATGAGTCGAGAGTCCGTTGCTGGTCATATCATGCAGTTGACTCGACAAGGGTATATCTTAGGAAAGGGCTATTTGCTTGCTGAGCAAAACACTTATGTCGTTTTGGGTGGTGCCAATGTGGACATCAACGGCCATAGCGACAAAAACCTACACTCACACGATTCAAATCCAGGCACCATTAGCCAAAGTCCAGGTGGTGTTGGGCGAAATATTGCCGAAAATCTAGCCCGTCTAGGTGAACACGTACACCTAATTGCGCCTATTGGATTAGATCAACGCGGCGATTGGCTCATCGAGCAAACACGCTTAAGCGGTGTTGAAACTCACAACGTCTTACGTCACGAAACTTTGCCCACAGGCACGTATCTTGCCATCAATGATAGTAATGGTACCTTACTGGCCGCTATTGCAGACATGCGCATTATCGACAGCCTAGAGGAACAAAAGCTCAGTAGCAAACAGGCACTGTTACAAAGTGCTCATCGTATTATTATCGATGCCAACTTGCCCGCTGGCATCATTGCTTGGCTTGCTCAACAGCCCCTATCAGCACGCTTTATTGCGGATGCAGTTTCCACCGCTAAAGCACCACGTTTACAAGCAATACTGCCAAAATTAACCCTACTCAAAGCCAATCAGGATGAAGCTAGGGCCATTCTTGGTTGCGCAGAAACCAATCCAGAAACGCTAGCAAAAGCCTTGATTGGCGCAGGAGTGGGCGAGGTCTTACTTAGTCTAGGCAAGCAAGGTGTGCTTTATGCAGACAGCACGCACACGATTAGACAAGCGTGCTATCCAGTTCAAGCCGTTAGCGACACAGGTGCTGGAGACGCTTTACTCGCCGGCTACTTAAGTGCTTGTCAACAAAACATGAATCTAAATCAATCGCTGTCTTTTGCTCTCGCTTGTGCAGCTATGACATTAGAAAGCCCTCATGCCAACAACCCAGAACTAACGGTTCAAACGGTCACCCAATGGATAGAAAAACAATGAATGAATATTTAGATATACACCCAGATGTTGCCGCAGCGATTACGGCAGGAAAACCCGTTGTAGCGCTAGAAAGCACTATTATTTCTCATGGTATGCCGTGGCCACAGAACGCGGAAACCGCCAAAAAAGTAGAGCAAATCATTCGTGATAATGGTGCCGTGCCTGCTACCATCGCGATTATTGATGGCCGCCTAAAAGCGGGATTAAGTAACGATGAAATAGACACCTTAGCGAAAGCCGGTTTATCCGTCACCAAGTGCTCACGTCGTGACTTGCCCTATGTCGTGGCTAAGAAACAACATGGCGCGACAACGGTAGCGGCTACGATGATTATTGCAGCCATGGCAGGCATTAAGGTATTTGCCACTGGCGGTATTGGTGGTGTTCATCGCGGTGCACAGCAAACCTTTGATATTTCTGCGGATTTGCAAGAGCTGGCAAAAACCAATGTTGCCGTTGTCTGTGCTGGAGCAAAATCCATCCTTGACCTTGCGCTAACCCGTGAATACTTAGAAACTCAGGGTGTCCCCGTATTGGGCTACAAAACAGATACCTTGCCTGCTTTTTACACCCGAGAAAGTGACCAAACGGTCGATTATAATATGATCTCAGCTGAGGAAATTGCCCATTTCATTAAGGCAAAATGGGCGATGGAATTACACGGCGGCGCGATTATCGCGAACCCTATTCCTGAAGAATTTGCTATGGATAAAGCCACTATTGACGCAGCAATTAATCAAGCATTACTAGAAATGGAAGAACAAGGCGTGGCTGGAAAAGAGTCCACACCATTCTTGCTAGCACGTGTTGCAGAATTAACCGGCGGTGACAGTTTAGCAAGCAACATTCAATTGGTGTTTAACAACGCACGTTTAGCGGCCGAAATCGCCTCCGCACTTTGACTAAGCAAATGACATGGCAAACCTACGTTTGTCATGTCTAACTGGCATCAGCTTTGCCAATAATTGTCTTTCCAATAGTCGATTTGATCGTCCCCCAGAAAACTCCAGGCGACGAATCGACTAATTTTTTGACCTTGCGCCATATCAATCGTTTTCACCTGACGAGCACCAACCTGTTTTAAAGTCCTATAAATCGTTTCTAAATTCGCCTGACGTGCGACTAAAGAGGTAAACCAAAAACAACGGTCCGCGTATTGCACACTTTCTTGAATCATTCGAGAGATAAACCCTGCCTCACCGCCATCACACCAAAGTTCTGCAGACGTGCCACCAAAATTTAGCGCAGGTTTTGCGGTTGTTATTTTGCCTTTTACACCACGCCATTTACGCTGGGATTCATCCATCATAGCCGACTCACTGGTATGAAAAGGTGGATTACACAAGGTCAAATCAAAACGGTCTTTTTCTTTCCACACGCCGGAAAACAATTTGTCAGCTTGCGTCTGCAACCGCACCACTATCGCGCCTTTTAAACAAGCATTGGATTTCACAATTGTATCGCATGTCGCCACAGCAATAGGGTTAACGTCTGAACCTACAAACTGCCAACCGTATTCTTGATGACCAATAATGGGATACACGCAGTTAGCACCCACACCAACATCCAAGACTTTTATTGCTTTTCCTCGTGGAATAACCCCGTTATTGCTAGCCGCTAGCAGGTCTGCCAGATAATGAATGTAGTCCGCACGCCCTGGAATAGGTGGACAGAGATAGCCCGGCGGAATATCCCAAAACGCCACACCGTAAAAATGGCTCAGCAAGGCGCGGTTTAAGGTTTTAACCGCATTGGGATTAGCAAAATCGACGGACTCATTGCCGTATTGATTCAGTTGTATGAAGTTTGAAAGTTCCGGACAGGAGTCAGCCAATAACGCAAAGTCATAGCGTGCTCGATGCGGGTTGCGAGGATGAAGTTCTAACTTGTTGGTGCGTTTGCTCTTCGTATTCTTGCTTTTTAAGACCACAATAATGCCATTATTTCAAACCAAAATGCGAGTATAACCGAATTTCTTAGCTTGGACTAAATCTACGGATACATCATCGCTCTAGAATATTACGGCTCTGGATAAGGAATTAATGTTTTTGCAACATCTTCAATGAGCGTTCTAAACCACTTTACAGCAGGGTCTTTCTCAATACTTTTAGGCCAGCTTACAAAGTATTTGGAGTCTGGAAAGGCAACAGGTAATGGTTTCATTGTAAGATTAAATTGTTCACAAAAGCGATCCGCCAGCAAACCACTGGTACTGATCAACAATGACGTTCGCCCAACCGTTTCTAATGCCGACAAAAAATAAGGCGTACGAAAGGCAAAGCGGCGTTCATGGGCCTCTCTCCTAACACTAGGTCACTCACCGCTCGTCGAGTTCCTCCCATGCTCACCAGTACATGAGAGAAGCTCAGATATTCATCCAGACTAATATGCTCTTGCTTGGCGAGCGGGTGATTATTCGACATGATGCAGCGGAATTTTTCATGGCCTAATAAAACCTTACGGTATGTATTAGGAATTTCAATGTATTCACTACACAAAACGACATCGACCGAATGTTCCGTTTGACTGATCAAACTGGTTTCCGTAATGGTAGTCGTTTCCAAAGAAGCAAATGGCGCTTCTTGATAAAAGCGTTCTGCTATCGAAGGTACATAAGCTTGTGCTTGATAATGGGTAGTTTGTAAACGAAACACTCGATTGCTACTCTGTGGTTGAAAATCTGGCGGTGAGTCGAGTCCAGCCATCTGCTCCAATAGCAACTTTAAAGGTGCTTCTAGCGCCAATGCCTTTGACGTTGGCACCATGCCTTTTGAAGTACGAAGAAACAAAGGGTCATTAAAGGCATCACGCAATCGATTCAGTAAGCGACTCATGGCAGATTGACTCAAATACAAACGATTCGCGGCACGTCCGACATTACGCTCTTCTAATAAATATAAAAGCCCAGTCAAGGATTTGAGATCCAAATGTTGTAGAGAGTTAGGAATCATAGGTAAATCTCGATTTATGCATAATGATTAGAACTATTATGCATTGGCTTTAATCCCTAAGGAAAGCCAATATGACTTTTCTGATTTTCTCTCGTTTTATAAGGCTATTATCATGCCCACTGCTAAACAGACTTTTCTGTACGGTCTTTTTTTTAGCGCTGTGACTGTGCTCTTTTGGGGAATGCTACCTATTGCGCTAAAGTTGTCTGGCAGTTTTTCCGATCCTATTACGTTAACTTGGTTACGTTTTTCAGTGGCGGGTATCATTTTAGGTTTATGGCAATGGCAACGTGGTAAACTGGAAGAATTCAAATTTTTATCTAAACATGACTGGTTACGGCTTTTTGCCGCAGGTACATTTTTGATTATTAACTACACTAGTTTCGCATGGAGCTTAGACTTTTTATTACAGGACTCGGCACAATTAAGCTTTCAGGTTGCTCCTTTATTCCTCGCTTTGGGTGGATTATTTTTTCTAAGAGAAAGCATAAACTGGCAGCAATGGTTGTGTTTTGTCGGAATAGGAATAGGGATGTTGGTGTTCTTTCATCCTATTTTTGGACAAGGTGGTCAGGGCTCTATTTGGGTTGGATTCGCCATTGTTCAACTGTCTGCCGCAGCCTGGTCTCTGTATGCTTTACTGCAAAAATCTTTATTCAAACGACTCGCGCCGACAAACATTTTATTGGCAATTTATGTTTATGCCTTGCTTGTTATGCTGCCATTTTCATCGCCCAGCGAACTAGTAAACATGTCCGCAGACGATGCCTGGATTGCGGCTTTTTGCTGTCTAAATACGTTGGTCGCGTATGGCGCATTTGCCCAAGCTATGCGTTACTGGCAAACCGTACAAGTCAGTGCTTCCGTTGCTTTGACCCCCGTTATGGCTTTCATACTGACAGAATTTTGTGTCGCTGTTGGTTGGTGGACCGAGAGTATTCACTCTTCCCATGCCGACCTATTAAGCTTATTTGGTATGTTAATTGTGATCATCAGTGCCATTAACGTGCAATTAATCAGCGCAAGAGTACAACGTAAAGCCGCGTTATTGACAAAGCCTTTGAACGAAGCCATTTAAGCGAGTGACATTGTCCTTATAGCCAAAGCGTAAAAGGCATAATAGAAAGACCCAGAATTAACACTATGGCAATCAAAGTAAAAAAAGCTTCTGCTGGATTTTGACGCGCATGCTGAAGGTAGCCTAACACCCACTGCCCAACCGAAATGGGTCGCATAGTTTGGGCACGTGCTATTTGATCTTCTCGTATAAGCGCTAACGCTTTTGCGGCCTGCTCCTTGTCCTTTACCCACAACCCAGCCATGGACACTTGCCAGCGCCCAGCAGACGTTTCATAAAAGGCGATCTCATGATCGGTTAATAATTGACGAATATCATTCGCTTCTTCATCTGGCACATATTTCAGTCGGAAAACTAACGTCGCCATAATATAAAACCTTATACACAAAAAAAGAGCGGTAGAGAGTAAGAGATGCCTGACCGTATTACAATCATGTGCTGTCCTGTCTCATTTTATAACGTGTTCTTCAATCCAGGAAATCACTTGCTCTTTGGGCAACGGCCTGCAGAAATAATACCCTTGAACCCTATCAACCCCGAGGCTCTCTGACCGCATTGAGCTGATCCTCTCGCTCAACGCCCTCTGCGACTAACTTCATGTTTAACTCTTTTGCCAACTTAGTCACAGATGTCAGTATCTGGCGGGTAAATTGATCGTCTTTCAAACTCGCAATAAATATTTGGTCTAACTTTAACGTGTCATAAGGGAAGCGACGCAAGAAATCCAATCCCGCATAACCGGTACCAAAATCATCCACAGACAGATGAACGCCTAGCGCTTTGATATGTTCAAATCGGCTTACCATAATAGGCAGATCAATGGCATCTAAGGCACTGGTTTCTGTCACCTCAAGTCCTAACCGGCCTTTCAGCTCAGGGTACTCGTCAAGGATACCTGCCAAACTCGGCGCAAAAGTTTCTCTAAGTAAGCTGTGCCTGTCTACATTCACCGAAATATTAATATCATTTAACGGTAAAGGGTACTCGCGATAAAAATCACCGACTTTGCGAATCACCATCCAAGTCAGTTCATCAATCAGGCCTAGTCGATCCGCCATATCAACAATAACCAGAGGAGAAACCTGACCATGATAAACAGAGCGCCACCGAATCAGTGCTTCCATTTCATACTGACCATCAACATTCAGCGATACAATAGGCTGAAAATACACCTCCATGGCATTATTTTTAATGGCGCGTTTAACGCAGTGCCTTAGAGAACGTCGGTAATAAGCAATGGTAAAATAGCCTGTACAGAGGATAATAGACAGCAGCACCCAACACACAAAGATCCAAGGTAACAGTGACACCAAACGGCTCCAGTATAAGTCGGTTGTTAAAAGCACCTCTAATTCGATTGCCCAGTCATCAAGTGTCTCTTTTTTCGTTTCTAACAGATCTGAAACAATATGGTCTCGGTTTGAGAACAGCACGTGCTTGCCCAGTGTTAACTCGTAAGCATAATCAGGCAACAATATTTGATCCACCGTCATCGCAAAACTGCTTGGCGGCGCTAAGCCATTAACACCCAGCCCGTCAGACCTTTGGTAGAAAGCAAAAAAGTTGACTCGCCCAAGGTATTAGAATCCATTAACGACACCGTTTTACGATCTTTACTGTCTTTTATACGGGACACAATGGATTTATATATGGAAATATTGATGGCCCCAAGGTTGGAGCAATACACCTTAAAGTCAGCATTGAAAAGACCAAACTCTTTAAAAATAGGAGAGTAAAAAGTAGCACGACGCAAACGGTCTACATCAGCTCTTTCACAAACAAAAGCGCTGTTATCCGCCACTTGTTGCAATTCGGCAAAAATACTTTCCATGTGCTCTGACAAAGCATTTTTTGCCATATCGGTTCGTTTATCTAAGTCATTTAACAAAAAAACATAGAGCCCTGTGGCAAAGAGGAGAAAACTGAGGAATATGGAGAGTAACCCGCAAAAAAATAATACCTTTTTTTCAATAAACGCTATTGCCCTGACGTCGCCAAACATACCGACACATCCCTCCATTTATGAATCATCAAGATAAAACTCCAATTGTATGCAAAGGCTTTGCCTGTTAATTGTGAATAGCGACAAGAATACATAAAAGCGCCCATAAAAAAAGACCGCTCCAAGCAGTCCTTTATATATAGCATATAACATCGAATATTTGACTTAAATCTCTATGAGAGCCAGTAATAAAGCACCTTAAGCATTATTCATTTTATGCTAGGATGTTTAAAAATTATCACAAACAAGGTCCATTAGTCGGTTACTTTTGCAATCACAATAGAAAGATAACCGACTTCAACACCAAACTTTGTCATCACAGACTCATTGATAACAACGCCATCTTTGACCATATACATACGATCATCCACATTAACTTCTATTAGGTCTCCGTCGTATTGAACCTGTAAAACATAATTCATAAACAATGCATTTCCTGCGATTTTTACATCACCAGAACCAATCACATCATTCGCTGTTGCCGTATACTGGCCCTTTGCATTCGGTGTCATAGTCCAAGTACGATTTTGAACTTCACCATCATCAAACACAAACACTTCAGCCAACGTCCCAACGCCGTTCTCCCAACTTCCTTCTAGAGTGGCATTGAAATAACGAATCACCTCACCACTGCGGTTTTTCAAGATACCATGCGCGGTTAAAGGCCCAGAAAAAAAGTTTGTAATTCAAACTTCGGTTCATTTTTAGCGTACAAAGACACATCTGGGGTAGAGCAAGCCGTTAATAACAACATGCTCAGTATCACCGCCATCATTTTACTTGTGACAGAACACCATACGTTTTTCATAGTCATTTCCTTAGAATATGCAGTGCTATCGCTAGAATAAAAGAGCGATGCAGTAATGTGTTAAAAATAATGGTACTGAATATCTACACTCTGATATTTGCCGTTTTCATCGCATATATTGGCGCGTCCGGTGAAACGCAATAAGCGCTTATCTAAAGGATCATAAGCAACCACTATCGGATCCACTGCTATTTTGACAAACCAGGAAATGGGAGACAAAGCGAAACACATCGCTCCATCCTGTGTTCCATCAAGACAATCGGCTTTAGCAACACGAAAAGAAAACGTGGTTTGCTGGCTAGGCACCAAATATTCGATATCCATCTGTTTACCTGTTTTCAAGGTATCCCAGTACTGTTTAACAAAACCATCAAAACCGGCATCTACCACAATACCCGCTACCAATGGGATCGAACCGACTTCTGGCTGGGCTTTTCGGTTTTCTACATAGTTTACTTCCAAGCGATTATTCACTTGTTTCACATCTATGGTTTCACCGTTACGCTCATTAACCTGTGAAAAGCTGGGAGTAATACGCGATTGAGAAAAATCTAGGGTTTTATTCGCAAACACACGGCCATCTGGCTCTGAATATTCCACCTTATGACTTTTGTCATCGAGCATTTGATGTGTTTCTCGGTACAATAAAGCACCGGTTTTCAAACTGTAGGCACTGCCTACTATTTTGGAAAAGTCGGCATTGCTAGAAACTGGCGTATCAGCCAAACTGAAGGCACTAAATAATAAAGAAAAAAACAACGTCACAAAGGACCGCTTCTGCGGCAAACAAACAAAAGATAGCTTCATTTCTCACCCTTACATTTTAGATTACGTCATACACTTATTTATCATCAAGTGAGACCCATATCAGATAGAGATAACGCTGATACAGAAGCAAATACAAGAACTCTTAGGCATCAAACAATGTCCATTTTTCGCTCAGCCAAATTCCCAGCGGTATCACCAACGACCAAATAATCGCTACGATCAATAAAGTCTGTCCAACAGGCTCTGCTAAGCTAATACCTGACAGCTTTGCACCAGCAAAATAACTCAATGTTGGCCCAATAGCACCCATTAACGCCCCCAATATATATCGTGAACGAAGAAAAGATAGGCTATGGGCAAATAAGGTCGCAACACTCACCCAAAGACACAGTAACCAAACGGGTGGCAAGCTTATTGTGTCTAAATTATCAGCTGAAGCAGAGAACACGCCAACATGAAACAGGGTACCATCAACGATAATACCTAATGTTAGGAAAACTAAAAATAAACGCCATTCTCTTCGAGTATGCATAAAATAACGATCATGCAAGAACAGATACGAAGCCGTGGCAGCGAGAGCCCAAAGATCGCCCGCTAATAAACAAATAAACCAAACCGCTTGAAATAGAATGGCATTCAATAAGGATTTCATGCCATATGCTCCCTTTAATTCGTCTCAATAGACAAACGATGATCGGGTTTGGCAAAGACAAACTGCCCTGTACTAATGGCCCTTTCTTTGAAGCCACCTTCGCAATAAGCCAAATAAAAGTCCCACATACGGCAAAATACGTCGTCAAAACCCATGTTCGTCACTTCATGACGAGCGGCATGGAAACGTGTGCGCCAATCCGCTAACGTTTTGGCATAATGCTCTGTAATGTCCTCCAGTCCCACAATTTGCATGTCAGTTTTTGACGCTATTTTATGAGCAATCACCTGATTGGATGGCAAACAACCACCTGGGAAGATGTAACGTTGGATAAAATCCACTGAACGGCGTGCATAATCGTAACGTTGATCCGCAATGGTAATGGCTTGAATCACCATCACACCATGGGGTTTTAACAGCTCGCTGCACTTAGAGAAATAGCTGTCATAGTATTCGTGACCCACCGCTTCAATCATTTCAATAGAAACAAGCTTATCGTATTGCCCTTGTAAATCGCGGTAATCTTCAAGCAACAAGGTAATCTTATCTTGCAAACCTTCGGCTTCCACTCGTGCCTTAGCAAACTCATACTGTTCTTTGGAAATTGTGGTGGTGGTTACTCGACAGCCATAGTTCTTAGCGGCGTGAATCGCCATGCCACCCCAACCTGTGCCGATTTCTAATAGGTGATCGTCTTTGCTTAATTGAAGCTTTTGGCAAATACGATCCAGTTTATTTACCGATGCTTCTTCTAAAGAAGAATTCAGCTGTGGGTAAACCGCCGAGGAATACATCATGGTAGGGTCTAAAAATAAGGAGAAAAAATCGTTGCCTAGGTCATAGTGAGCGGAAATATTATCTTTCGACCCTTTCTTCGTATTGGCATTCAATTTATGAACGATCTTTGCCCCTATACGGCTCCATATGGGACGTTTAGCGTCCATTTTATTGATCAAACTAAGATTGGCCACCATCAAGCGAATCACCGCAACCACATCCGAAGAAGACCACCAGCCCTTCATATAAGCTTCGCCAGCGCCAATACTACTGTTTAAAAATACGTCACGATAAGCATGAATGTCATGAACTTGGATATGCGCAATATAGCGAGTGCTTTCCTTGTCTTCTCCGAAGGTATAGGTTTTACCATTCTCATCTAATGTTAAATGGCCAATTTCCAATTTTCCTAACATCGCAAACACCATCTTGCGTGCTAGCGTATCGAACCAAGTTGTTGTGTTATTTTTCACTTTCTGATTTTCCATACTAACGGAGTTCATAGGTATTAATCTCCTAAATGCCATATTTCTACCCTATTTGATCTTGGTAGACGATGAGTTCGGATGCGAATAAAAAGGCACCTTTTTTATCCATAACTTTAGTGCTTGCCAATAAATGCCAAAGGCAACTTGCATTGTCATGACAGGATAACGAAACAACACCCTCGCCATAGTAGAAGACGTTAACGACATTCGAGTCAGTGATAAGGTGGCATCAAACACGCACTTTTCCCCTACTAACTCTTTATTCTGCATATGCACCGCTAGCTTCTTATGAGGAACATTGCTTCGCCAGTCATAAAAATGTTCCATCGGATGAAATGGCGATACATGCATTGCCTTGTTAAATTGCATACGCTGCATAGGCAGGAGTGGATCACATTTTAAAACATAAGGTATTTTTTCCCGCCAAGGCGTATTCGTTACTTCAAGCAGCATGGCTTGCAGTTGCTCATGTTTGTCGAAGCAATAATAAATAGTGATGGGATTGATGATGAAGCCAAAATATCGACAATTGGTTAACATGCGCACTGGACCTGATAAATCCAAGCCCAAACGCTCATTCACTTCAGACAGCACTGCCTGTTTAATAGAAACAGACGAATCCCCAAAATAATCTTGTCGAGCAAATCGAGCTAAGGACCAAGGTTTAACAGACCACCAGGGACTCATCGCCAACACATCATTTAACTCATCTAAATCGAAGTACATCATAAAGACGCTATAACGAAACGCATGAGTACGCGGTAAAAAACGACGATGGCGCACAGTGCCATGATAGACAGCGCTGTGCTTAGGCAGAAAATCTACCATGTGATTCCCAATCCATTAGCCACACGAACGCCACTCCAACAACCATCTTCATGGAAACCGTTACGCCAATAAGCCCCACAAAACCACGTTTTGTTTACCCCATTAATTTCTGACCAACGATCCTGAGCGTTAATACCCGCCAAGGTAAAGGTAGGATGAGAGTACTGGAAACGCCCCACGATTTTGTCTTCCGCAATCATGTCTGTTTGGTTCAAGGTAACCACATAGGTGGTATCACTGGAAAAATGCTGCAGAATATTCATGTTATAACTTAGGGTAGCAGGCTTAGTTCGATCCTTTCCAAGATAGTAATTCCAACTAGACCAAGCGAGTTTCTTTTTCGGCAACAGTCTGGTATCGGTATGAAGTACCACATCGTTGTTTCGATAAGGCAGAGCCGATAAAATCGCGTGCTCCTCTTTAGAAGGGTCCGCCAATAACGCCAACGCCTGATCACTATGGCAGGCAAACACAATTTGATCGAACACTTGTGTAGAGCCATCTGCAAAGTGAATCACCACATCGGTCTCAGAACGATGTACTTTGTCGATAGTCGCGCCAAGCTGAATACGGTCTTTAAACTTTTCGACTAAAGGCTGTAAATACGCCGATGATCCCCCTTCAATGACTCGCCATTGCGGGCGATCATTCACACTTAACAAACCGTGGTTTTTAAAGAAGCGGACGAAAAACACCAATGGAAATGCCATCATTTCATCCAATGTCGATGACCAAATCGCACTGCCCATTGGAATCAAATAATGACTGGCAAAACGGCGACCATAGCCCTTTTGCTGCAAATACTCTCCAAGCGTCACACCTTCCTTTAATTGACCGCTGTCTAGGTCTTGGATGGCTTCTTTATTGAAACGTAAAATATCTTTTAACATACCAATAAAAGAGAAGTTCAATAAGTTGCGACGCTGGGCAAACAGTGTATTTAAATTGTTGCCTCCGTATTCGAGGCCCGTATCCTGACAACTCACACTAAAACTCATCTCTGTCGCTTTAGATGCCACACCCAACTCATCCATTAGCCGAATAAAATTCGGATACGTCCAATCATTGAAAACAATAAAACCCGTATCAACTGCCCGAGTCTGTTCTGCTTCTTTTACATCTACGGTTGCCGTATGACCACCAATACGATTTTCCGATTCAAAGACTGTCACTTCGTGCTGCTGCTGTAGAAGATAAGCACTAGTCAAGCCAGATATCCCTGAACCAATTATGGCAATTTTCACTCATTGTCCCCTTAAAATACCTTATATCATTCACTCACCGAGCGGATGTAATAGCCAATTGTCACTGGTGATATTAGTCGTTATGATTTTTTTTAGGTGCCAATATAGACAACCATAATTTTGGGAAGTGCCGTCCAGCCCACAGCATGACCGATAAACGCTTAGGAAAGGCAAACTCAAAAGGACGGGAGGCTAAAGCATTGAACATTCTTTTCGCCGCATCATCAGACGACATTAAAAATGGCATAGAAAACGTATTTTTTTGCGTCAGAGGTGTATCAACAAAGCCCGGCAATAAACAGGTCACATCAATATTGAATTGCTTTAAGTCCATACGTAGGGAAGAGAGGAAATAACGCACAGCCGCTTTGCTCGCGCCATAAGCTTCCGCTTGTGGGAAAGCGGCCTGAACCGCTTGTGAACTTACTCCGACTAAATGCGGCCGCGAGGATTTCTTCAATAACGGCAAACATACATCCACACTGTTTACCAAACCAAAAAAATTAACCGACATAATTCTATCCATCATTTTCCAATCAGGATCTGTATCTGTCATATTAAGATATTCGCAGGTGCCCGCATTTAAAATCGCACAATCTAAATGTGCAGTATGTAGCATTAAGGTTTCTCTTACGGCTTGAACCTGACTGTCATCGGAAATATCAAAAGCCACAAAGGTTAGGCTTTCATAGGATTCTGACAAAGTAACCAATTCGCCTTGCGTTCTCGCACTGGCTAACACTTGCCATCCTGCTTCTAAGTATTGCTTTGTTAACGACAGACCAATACCAGAACTGGCTCCGGTAATCCATACAACACCTTTGTCCATTATCATGCTCCTTGTTCTCCCCAAACTACCTTGCCAAGCGCTTTTTTAAACCTTTCACGGCAGTACCCAACAAAGGCACGTGTTCATAAATTAACTGACCAAGGTCATACACGTCTTCATGGAAATAGATGCGCTCATTAAACTGCACTTGGCTCATACCACGCACAGTAATCGTTTTGTTGCCTAACTTAGGGTGTTTAAAATGCATATTCCATTTGATATAGGCTGTATTCTCAGAGACGAGCTGATCCAAATATTCAAAACGCCCACTGTGCACATTGACACACATTTCGGACAAGTAAGCGTGCAAACTTTCGGCACCGCGCAACTCATGAACAGGGTCCTTAAAGAGCACATCTTCTGTGTAAACATCATCCATTTTTTCTAACTTTGGATGCTTAACGTCTTGATAAAACGCTTTAAAGCGCTCTATTAATAAAGAATTGGAAGCCATATTTGCGTCCGTCATACTCGTCACTTACCTTAGCAGTTACCTAATTGGGTGGTATTTTGTGTCACCATATTTTGTTTAACGCGTTGCGGTGCATTCTGGATCACTTTCAAAAGAAATTTAAACACTATTTACGTAAATAAAAGTGATCCTCTCGAATAAATACAGCGTATATTTGATACAACGCAAACTAAGCGTATGACAATTTTGCTTTTTGGAGCGATAAATGGAACGCGCAACTCAACTACCCGACGACGAACAACGAGTCACGGACATTTATGCCGTCGCTCAACATAGGGATCAAGCCGCTTTAGGCCGTTTATTTGATCACTATGTACCAAAAGTAAGATCGTTCTGTCTTGCCGCTCAGCCTGGTGCCAATTTAATGGCCGATGATATTGCGCAAGAAGTCATGATACGTATTTGGAACAAAGCACACACTTACAAACCTGAATCGGCATCGCTTAATACTTGGGTCTTTACTCTAGCGAGAAATGCTCGTATCGATTATTTACGTCGAAACAGCCGACATCAGTCAGATATTGATCCGGAATATCTTTGGGAACATGTGATCGACGAAAATGCCGATCCATTTAAAGACGCACAGCAAAAAAGAGATCAAGAACGTATTCAGCAAGGCTTAAACAAATTACCAGCTGATCAAAAGCAGGTTTTGTCAAAAGTTTACTTAGAAGGGAAAACACATAAGGAAGCCGCTGAAGAATTGTCTCTTCCTCTTGGAACGATAAAATCTCGGGTTCGCCTTGCTTTGCATAAACTCACTATTTACGTTAAGAGGTAGTATCGATGATAAACTACCATCCATCGATTGAAATACTAACAGACTACGCTGCTGGCTCACTACCTTTGGCGCATTCCTTGTGTGTGTCCACACATTTAGAACGCTGTCCTGAATGCCAACAGCAGATTAGAAAGTTGGAAATGCTCGGCGCACATCTTTTTGATCAGGCTCAGACAGAATCTCGTCAGCTCAGTAACCTAAAAGACAGCTTCTTCAAAAATCTAGCGCAACAGCCTAGCCCAAAAGAAGACAATAAGGTATCGCCTCAAGAAGATAAAGACATGAGATGGGATGATTACGCCATTCCACGTAGCCTGCGCCAGTTTATTACCAAAAGCTATGATGATCTTACGTGGATGCGCCTATCGCCCTCTTTTAAGATAGCAACGCTTTACAACGAAGAAGGCGGCGCACAAATCGCTCTGACCAGAGTAAAAGCTGGCGCCCATATGCCAACCCATACCCATACAGGTGACGAAATCACTCTCGTATTGGAAGGGGCTTTTTCGGATGAAAGCGGTATTTATCGTCAAGGTGACTTTATCAACCGTGACGCGAGTCACAAACATAAACCCATCGTCACAAAAGACGCAGAATGCATCTGTCTAACAGTTTTAGACGCGCCGATTGAGTTTACAGGCTGGCTGACAAGACTGTTAAATCCGATTGTTCGTCGTTACCATCCTCATTCTCACTAATGGCAGGATGGTTCAACGCAACCAAAGATAGACACACGATTGCAGACGTTAGCCAATAACAAGCAAATTTTATGAAATTCTGGTATAGTCCTTGTTCAATCTAAAAACAAGGACTATTTATCATGGCAACTAAAAAGAAACAGCCGGCTGCTTCGGAAACTTCGGAATCCATTGAAAAGCAAATGCAAGAGTTTCTTGCGCGCGGTGGACAGATAGATAAAATCGATTCAGGGGTTAGCGGACAATCTCAGTTAACAGGATCACGCCACATTTCTCTCGGTAATAGCAAAACGAAAGCGCAGTAAGCTTTCGTTTTTATACGCCTTGTTGAAAATGGGTTAGTAAAAGAACACTTGGTACAAGCCAGCCCTTGAATAATCAGGCATTTGGTTTATCTAGCGTTCTTTTTCTCTAACTCATAAGCCAAACCAATAGACAAAGCTTGTGCCAAACAAAGTGAAGAGGACAACGAACGAAAAGACTGAATTTCCGCTTCCTTGACCACAAAACAAACAGATGCGATGGAAGCCAAAGGGCTTATTTGATTATCGGTGATCACAATCAGAGGCACTTTTTTCTCTGCTGCCGCTTTTGCCACCATTTGCGTTTCTTCCGCATAAGGGTGAAAACTCACCGCGATCATCACATCATTCTTATCCAATGCACTCGCTTGTTCCTTATACATACCCCCGACACCATCAATTAAATAAGCCTTACGATCAATATGGCGCAACGCATAAGCAAAATAACTGGCGACGACAAATGCTCGTCTTACTCCGACAACATGCGCAGCATTGGCTTGGGACAATATTTGTATGGCTTTATCCAAATCCTCAGCCGCAGTGGTTTCACTCAAATGCCCAAGAGCAATCGCATTTGCGTGGGAAAATCGAGTCAGCAATTGAGACGGCGACTGTTCACTATTTTCATCGCCAAATGCTTCTCTTGCCATACGAATTCTGTCTTGATAACTGGGCGCCTCTTCCATTAGATTCTGCTGGAACAATTTCTGCATCTCGCTAAACCCGCTAAAACCAAACGCATTAGCAAAGCGAACCCAAGTAGAAGGATGCACCCCAGCGTCTTTTGACAGCACAGCAACAGTACCAAATGCGACATCACTTGGTGCGTCTAAAACAAACTCTGCCACTTGACGCAACCGCTTACTTAACTTTGGATAGTGCTGTTTAATGGTCTCTTTTAAGTCCGTCAATGATTCTGGCGCAACGTTTGACATAAAATACTCTCTGTACTCAAAGTTCTCTCCGTAACAGCAAGCACAGCAGCATAATGAAACAAATGGGCTTATCAAGAGAGAAGTAATTATTGCAATTTTAGAATAAAAATTCTAACTTAGTGGTTACTAACGTGTCTAGTATCAAACCTCTAGATACCGTCTCTTAGTCAAGAAAATCATATAAAAATAGGACTTTCATTTTGAACGAAGCTGATCGTAAATTTTTTCGCCCTAAATGGCGTCGTGTCACCGCTACCGTTTTCTGTTTTGGCTGGACATTGGTGGAATGGTTATCCGGAGAACCGTTCTGGGGCATGATTGCAGCGGGCATTACTTTTTACTGTTTATGGAATTTCTTTTATAAATTTGACGAAAGCCAAGAAACATCTGAATAAAACCACCACCGTTGATAGAGCAAGGTAAACACTAACACGCAAAATCGATTAAACATAACGCAACAACAGGGATAAAAAAGCAGCTTAGTCAACGCTAAGCTGCAATGGGAGTACCGATTGATTTGACAAGACAACGCTCTACGCTAGGTGGTTTTCTTGCGTTTGTTCTGACGTTGTTGATCAATAATCACCGCAACAACAATGATGGCGCCTTTGATTATGTCTTGATAGTAGGCATCAATGCGTAAAAACGTAAAACCGGAAAGCATAACACCTAAAATCAAAGCGCCAATCACTGTCCCCGCAATACGGCCTCGCCCACCAGATAAAGACACACCACCAATGACCGCAGCGGCAATAGCGTCCAATTCGTACATCAACCCCATACCTGCCTGCGCTGTTTTAATACGTGCGATGGCCACCATGGCTGCCAACCCAACCAACAAACCTGCAATGGTATAAACCTTAATTAAGTGACGATCTATATTGATACCCGATACTCGCGCAGCTTGAGGGTTTGCACCTATTGCGTAGGTGAATTTACCAAAGCGGGTATAGCGCATGACCACATGAAAAATGATGGCCACTATAATAAAGATAACAACGGGCATCCAACGATCTAAGGCATTCCCTAACATGGCAAATTCATTGGTAAAACCAGACACAGGACTGCCATCAGTATACCAACGAGCCACACCTCGCGCGGATACCATCATACCTAATGTGGCAATAAATGGTGGTATACGTGTTTTGGTGATGAGCCAGCCATTCACAAAGCCAGCCAATGCCCCAACCGTTAAACCCACCATCAAGGGCACAAAAAAGGGCAAATCCGTTAACGCTGGAGAAATAACCTTAGGCCAACTACTGGATTGAGCAAACGTCGCAGCAATCATGGCCGACATCGCCACCACAGACCCAGAAGACAAATCTATCCCTCCGGTGATGATGACCATGGTGACCCCTATGGCAATAATACCAATAACAGAAACCTGTAATATGATGATTTGCAACCGACTCATATTCATTAAAAAGCTCTGACCGACAAAAATCCAGCCGAGTATTTCAAACATAACGGAGATGCCAATCAAAACTAATAAAATGCTGACTTCCGCAGGAATACGTTTTTTCTTCTGGGTATCTGGGTTGTCATTTACTTCTTTCATGGTGTTGTCTAACGTCGTCATAAGAACCTCTTATTTTTCTAATTCTTGTACTATTGAGCGGCTAAATTCATTACTGATACTTGATCGGCTTCTGAACGATCTAAAATGCCCGTCACACGTCCTTCGTGCATAACAAGCACCCGATCACTCATCCCTAGCACTTCAGGCAATTCGGAAGAAATCATGATGACCGCGACCCCTTTATGGGCCAGCTTTGTAACCAATGAATGGATTTCAGCTTTTGCCCCAACATCGATACCTCGTGTGGGTTCATCTAAGATCAAAATACGTGGGTGAGTCAGTAGCCAACGAGCAATCAACACTTTTTGTTGGTTACCACCAGAAAGGTTCTCGATGGCTTCTTCCATGTTTGGGGTTTTTACACGTAGCTTTCGGCACAAGGCTTCAGATTCTTCATTCAGTCTTTTTTGATCGACAAAACCGCCGCCACCGACAAAATGCTCATGCAAAACAGCAGACTGAATGTTTTCTTGAATATCCAACGATAGGAAACAACCGGTTTCTTTTCGGTCTTCTGTTAAAAACGCCATACCCTTCATAATGGCGTCATTAGGATTTTTGATATGGACTTCTTCACCCTCAATACATACGGTACCTGAGTCTGCGGGAGTGACACCAAAAATGGCCTCTGCGACATTGGATCTACCCGAACCGACAAGACCAGCAAAGCCTAATATTTCACCCGCTCTCACATCAAATGACACATCGTGAAATACGCCATTTAGGGTTAGATTTTTGACCGACAGTAGGACATCGCCTAATGCAACGTCCTCTTTTGGAAACATCTGATCCACATTACGACCCACCATCATGCGGATGATTTCATCACGGGTAACGTCAGCAGAAGCATGCGTACCAATGTATTTTCCATCACGAAATACAGAAAATTCATCGGCTATTTCAAATAACTCACTCATTTTATGAGTGATATAAACGATACCAATACCCCGTTTGCGTAAGCCTCGAATAATCTCAAATAAATGCGCCACTTCGGTCTCAGTAATAGCAGACGTCGGCTCATCCATGATCAATACATCCGAGTTAAAAGACACGGCTTTGGCGATTTCAACCATCTGACGATTCGCCACCGATAAGGTGCTAATCTCGGCTTCTGGATCAAGCTTAATATTAAGACGTACGAGACAATTCTTCCGTCATGCGAGCCATTTTGGCATGATCAATAAAACCAAAGGCGTTAGTTGGCTCTCGTCGAATCCAAATATTTTCCGCCACCGTCATTTGATTCATCAACAACAACTCTTGATGAATCATAGCAATGCCAGACTCTTGCGCTTTCAGAGGTGTTTCTAAGGTAACAGGCTCTCCTCTTAACCTCACTTCGCCACTATCTGGCTGATAAATGCCAGCAATCACCTTCATCAAGGTGGATTTTCCCGCACCATTTTCCCCCATTAACGCATGGACCGTACCCGGACGAATTTTCAAACACACGTCATCCAATGCCAATACACCAGGAAACCCCTTGGACACATTAACAACTTCTAATACGTATTCACACGAGTGGTCTTTGGGAGGAGTTGCGCCATTCACAGACACGGTTTCCTCAACTGCTGCGCTATTCATAACGCAATCCCTCCTATTTTTATTTTAATTAAAAGCGTTTTTAGTTAAGAAACTTAAAGGTAATCGTTTAGATTTTCAGGTGTCACCAATTCAAACGGCACCCATACTTTACGATCCACACTTTGGCCATTAATGAGCTTAACGGCTGCGTCTACAGCACCACGACCTTGCCCATCAGCACTCTGGAAAACCGTTACATCCAACTCACCCGCTTTCATGGCAGCCAAGCCGTCAGTAGTGGCATCAATACCCGCAATCACAACCTCATCCATTGAACGGCCAGCGGCTTTTAATGCCTGAATCGCACCGATCGCCATTTCGTCGTTGTTTGAAATAACCGCATCAAACTGGATACCAGCAGCAATCCAGTTGGTCATCAAATCGCTGCCTTTGGTACGTGACCATTCTGCTGTTTGTTGCTGAACCACTTTTAGGCCTGAGCACTCTGGCGTGGCAATAACATCATGAATATCTTGTGTGCGCTGTAACGCCGCTTGGTTGGTTAACTCACCCATCATGACCACAATGTTGCCCTTGCCATTTAATAGGCGACACACTTCTTGAGTCTGCAACGTTCCCGAGACTTTCTCATCCGATGCCACAAACGCTTGATTATCTGGAAGCAAATCAACATTGATAGGTTGGCGATTAACATAAATGAGGGGAATACCAGCGGCTTGGGCATCATCGGAAATGGATAAGGTTGCATCGGTATCAACAGGGTTAATAATGATGGCATCCACACCAGAAGCGATAAAATTCTGAACTTGATTTAATTGATTACCAACGCCATTTTTGGCGTCTTCTATTTGAACATCAACCCCCTGCTCCTTGGCAGCTGATTGAATACCGTTGCGCAAAGTCGTCAAAAAGTTATCGTCAAACAAGGCCATTGAGACGCCAATCTTAAGATCCGCAGCAGAAACAGACGTTGCGATAACTGAAGACGCGATGGCAGTAAGAAGTAGTTTTTTCATTATGCGATTTCCTCGAAAGTAAGCGCTGACACGCTCTAATTGTTTTTATTTTTTCCGGTAAAACGCGTCTAGAGATCAAACCCAGACGCACTCTACAAAGTGCCTCTAGATCTCTAAACATTCGACTGGTTTATATCACTGAGATGCAACCCATTCGAATATGTATATTCCACAAAAAATCAATATAGAATATATATTCCAATTTGATGGATATTGCCACCGTTGTCAAGCCCAAAATGTAATTTAATGGCAGAGTAAAACCACCAGCCGTTTGCCTTCCTCTGTCACACCTTTCAACACACTCAAAAATCATGGGTAGGCCAACAGTGCACGACACTTTCCATCATAAAGGCGCTGGCGAAGAGGAATTCTTTCCCGAGCGCACGGGGCTCATTCATATCTCTGGCCTAGAAGACGACATAACCTTCAACGACATGCTAGACGGAGACCGAGTGCTAGTCGGTCCCAAAGATCGTTTAGACAATATTGAGCAGCTCCGCACTTTACTGGCAGCAGGTTATTTAGGCCCGGTGTCATTCGAACCTTTCTCTAAAAAAGTGTGGGACCTTCCAAATCCAAAACAAGCGGTTCAAGACAGCATTGATTTTGTTAACCAATCATTAGCTCAATAGGCGAACTGATTAATGATTCATATCCCACACAGCGAACCCAGGCGAGCAGATACACTCTGCAGCCCTCACACAGGCTGTTTTATTTCCTCCATTGGCAGAATTATTATGTAAATCTCATTAAAAAATATAACGCATTGTTTTATAAAGATTTTAAATTGAAAAACACATTATGGAAAAATTCATTCCAACATATTGAAAATATAGAATATATATTCTATTATCTTCGAAGGTAGATTACACAATAAAAAAAACAGCCACTTCATTTTCGACAAAGTACTATTCACCTTGTTGTCATTTCGGCTGATACGGGAGATGAAGAACCATGCTCAAAGATAAAACGTTAGATCTGATTTGTCTTGGACGCGCTGCGGTCGATATGTATTCAGAGCAAATAGGCAGTCGTTTAGAAGATGTCAGCAGTTTTGCAAAATATCTCGGCGGCTCTTCTGGCAACATGGCTTTTGGGACAGCTCGTCTTGGTTTAAAAAGCGCCATGTTGACACGTGTTGGTAATGAACACATGGGCCGCTTTGTTAAAGAAGAGTTAGCCCGTGCAGGTGTCGACACCAGTCACGTTATTACGGATCCCGAACGTTTGACGGCCTTGGTCGTATTAGGCATCAAAGACCAAGACACCTTCCCATTAATTTTCTACCGTAACGACTGTGCCGATATGGCCGTCAGTAAAGACGACTTTGATGCGGACTTTATTGGTTCAGCCAAAGCCCTTGTTATTACAGGCACTCACTTCTCCACTGAAAACACTTACGAAACCAGCAAACAAGCCATTGCCTACGCTAAGCAAGCGGGCACGAAATGCGCCCTAGATATCGACTACCGCCCTGTTCTTTGGGGACTAACCAACCCAGGCGATGGTGAAACCCGCTTTATTTCCAATGAAAGAGTCTCAGCACACTTACAAAGTATTCTGGCGGATTTTGATCTGATTGTGGGCACAGAAGAAGAAATACATATTGCAGGTGGCAGCACAGATACCATCACGGCACTGAAAAAAATCCGTGAACTAAGCACGGCCACCATAGTGCTGAAACTTGGCTCTCAAGGTTGTACGGTACTGGAAGGAGCGATCCCTGACTCTATGAACGCCTTTGAGCGACATATTGGCGTTCGCGTTGAGGTACTCAATGTGCTTGGCGCCGGTGATGCCTTTATGAGTGGCTTCTTACGGGGCTGGATACGCGGCGAATCCGCAGAACAGTCTTGTGCCTACGCCAATGCATGTGGCGCTTTGGTTGTTTCGCGTCATGGTTGTGCTCCGGCTATTCCAAGCGCGGAAGAACTGGATAATTATATTGCTCGTGCGGCACACATTAAACGCCCAGACTTGGATCGTGAACTGAATCATTTACATCGAGTCACCACAGAAAGACTGCCTTATGACTGGCAAGACCTGTGTATTTTTGCCTTCGACCATCGCAAACAACTCTTTGATATGGCCCGTGAAGAAGGGGCCGATCCAGCCCGAATTAAAACGCTGAAACGTCTATTAGTCGATGCCTTAGATGTAGGTTCCCGCCAACTAGGTGGTAGCCAGTACGGTGTCCTCATTGATGATACCTATGGACAAGATGCACTCAATGCGGTGACGGGGCGCGGCCTTTGGATTGGTCGTCCAGTGGAACTTCCAAGCTCTCGCCCTATCGAGTTAGAAGGCGGGCGTAGCATCGGTTCTCGCCTAAAAAGCTGGCCAAAAGAGCACATCGTAAAATGCCTCGTTTTCTACCATTCACAAGATGAAATAGAGCTGCGTGTTGCCCAAGAGCGCCAAGTGGTTGAGGCTCTACCATGCTTGCTGCACTTCCGGCCATGAACTGTTGTTGGAAATCATTCCACCACGAGACAAAGCCTTTGATGACAGCCTTTTCACGAACGCCATGAAACGTTTCTACCACCTAGATGTGCGCCCAGACTGGTGGAAGCTGCCACCTCAATCGAAAGCAAACTGGCAAGCCATTACCGACATAATTCAGCACCATGATAAACACTGCCGTGGTGTGGTGATGCTAGGTTTAGACGCGCCAATGAACGAACTCAAAGAAGGCTTTGTTAATAGCGCAGGTTTTGATATTTGCAAAGGCTTCGCGGTGGGGCGTTCTATTTTTAGCGAACCAAGCCGTGAATGGTTAGCAAATCGCTATAGCGATCAACAGTTTATCGACGCCATTGTGTCAAACTATTTGGAGGCTCGTCTCTTATTGGAAAGAACGCCACACCGCTCAGTCCCAGCAGCAGCCACAACAGAAACAGGCTTAAAGGAAATTCACATGACAACAATAACACTTACCATGGCCCAAGCCGTCGTCCGCTTTATGATGGCGCAAAAAATAGAAACAGATAATGGTATTCAACCCATGTTTGCGGGTGTATGGGGGATTTTCGGTCACGGTAATGTTGCCGGTCTTGGCGAAGCGCTTTACCAAGTAAAAGATCAACTGCCGACTTATCGCGCACACAATGAACAAGGCATGGCACATGCCGCTATTGCCTACGCTAAAACCAAAAACCGTCAACAAATGATGGCTTGTACTGCGTCGGCGGACGCGGTGCGGTGAACATGGTGACGGCAGCAGCTGTGGCGCATGTGAATCGTATTCCTGTCTTGTTTCTTCCGGGCGACACCTTTGCCACTCGTATGCCAGATCCAGTACTCCAACAAGTCGAAAGCTTCCAAGACATGACCATCACGTCGAATGATTGTTTTCGCCCAGTCAGTCGCTTTTTTGATCGTATTACTCGTCCGGAGCAACTGTTAACCTCGTTGCCGCAAGCCATGCGCGTGCTAACGGATCCGATTGAATGCGGCCCTGCGACATTAGCGTTACCGCAAGACGTGCAAACCATGGCATTCGACTATCCTATTAGTTTCTTCGACGAAAAAGTCCATCGCCTACGTCGCCAAACACCGGATTTTTATGAGCTAAACGACGCGCTTAAACTGATTCGACAGGCCAAAAAACCGGTCGTCATCGCAGGAGGCGGCCTTCATTATTCTGGTGCGCTCAAAGAGTTCGATGCCTTTGTTAGCCAATTCCAACTGCCTGTAGGTGAAACACAAGCCGGCAAAGGCGCTCTGCCTTGGGACCACAAACACAATATGGGAAGTATCGGTGTCACAGGCGCGGCCTCAACCAATAACCTATGTGCTGATGCGGACTTGATTATTGCCGTTGGTACTCGCCTTGGTGACTTCACCTCGGGGTCCCGTTCTCTTATCCATCCAGATGCCAAAATCGTCAGCCTAAACGTAGCGTCTTTTGATGCCATCAAACATAAGAGCCAAGCGCTAGTAGGAGACGCAAAAGCCACCCTGCCACTGTTAAGTAAGGCCCTCCAAGGCTGGCAGCTAGAGTCTTCTTGGGTTGATAGAGCCGAAAACGAGCGCGTTAACTGGCAACATATTGTCGATCAAGCGACCACGGATCAAGGCACAAATTTACCCAGTGATGCCGAAGTTATTGGGGCCGTCAATCGCGCGGCTGGCGAAGAAGACATGGTGGTATGCGCGGCTGGCGGTTTACCAGGTGAATTACAAAAGTTATGGCGGACGCGTTACCACCGCGGCTACCACATGGAATACGGCTATTCCTGCATGGGCTATGAATTGGCCGGTGGCTTAGGCGCCAAAATGGCAAGCCCTGAATCCGAAGTGTTCGTCATGGTGGGCGACGGTTCTTACCTAATGCTCAACTCTGAAATCGCCACCTCAGTGATGCTAGGTCAAAAAATCATCGCTGTTGTGCTAGACAACCGAGGTTTTGGCTGTATTAACCGCTTACAACAAGCCGGTGGCGGTGCAGGCTTTAACAACCTTTTAGACGATTGTTTTAGTGTGCCTGAAGGCGCGCCTAAAACCGACTTTGCGGCTCATGCCAGGGCACTTGGCGCTAACGCTGAAAAAGTCGCCAACATCGCGGAATTAGAGCAAGCCCTTGTACGCGCTAAGAGCCTCCCTATCAGTTATGTCATCACCTTAGATACCGATCCGCTGAAAACGACAGCAGAAGGCGGACATTGGTGGGATGTCGCATTAGCTGAAGTCTCAGAGCGCAAACAAGTCAGCGACGCTCGCAAGGAATACGAACAACGTAAAGCAGCTCAATTTAAACACTTGTAATACTGAACATCATTTCGCATTTACTGATCGGAGAATAATAATATGAGCGTCAGAATCGGCATTAACCCATTAACTTGGACAAACGACGACCTACCCACACTGGGCGCAGAAACTTCCCTTGAAACTTGTTTAACAGAAGGCAAACAAGCGGGATTTAGTGGCTTTGAGTTAGGTCAAAAGTTCCCTCGCACACCAGAAGTACTTGGCCCTATTCTAAAAGCACATGGTTTGGACTTGGTTTCAGGCTGGTTCAGCGGCGAATTATTAACGCGCAGTGTCGAAGAAGAAATTGAGGCCATTAAGCCGCATCTTCATTTATTGAAATCCCTTGGCGCAAAAGCCATGGTGTACTGCGAAGTCACAGGCTGTATCCATGGTCAAATCGAAACCCCATTGTCGCACCGCCCTATTATCAGCGAAGAAAAAATCGCTGAAATGAGTAAAAAACTCACTCAGGTCGCGGACTACTGCCTATCTGAAGGGGTACAAATTGCTTACCACCACCATATGGGAACCGTCATTGAAAGCCAACACGAAGTTGATTTATTGATGAAACACACAGGTCCTTCTGTTGGCTTACTTTTAGATACGGGCCACATGACATTTGCTGGTGGTAACCCATTAGAAGTTCAAGCAAAACACGCGGATCGCATTATTCACGTACATTGCAAAGATCTTCGCCCTGAGATCTTAAAGGACGCTAAGAACCGCGATATCAGCTTCTTGAATGCCATGTTAAATGGCGTATTTACTGTACCTGGCGACGGCTTTATCGATTACAGCAGCTTGTTCAAACAACTTAAAGCCAGCAACTATTCTGGCTGGTTAGTGGTAGAAGCAGAACAAGATCCAGCCGTTGCACACCCATTAACTTACGCCACAATGGGGGCAAACAACTTAAAAGCACTATGCGCTGAGTCTGGGATAGACATCGTCCAATAATCACCGGCTTTTATTCGTGTCGTTAACGCTAGAGCACCCACGTTAACGACAACAAAAAACACATGCAAACGTTAGGTACTCTCATGCAAACATTAGGTAACTACATTAACGGTCAGCACATGGCCAGCCAAAGCGGTCGCACGGGTACAGTCTACAATCCAGCAACGGGGGCACAAAGTCTTAACGTTGCGCTGTCTAGCGCCGATGAAACTCGCACCGCGATTGCCTCAGCACAAGAAGCGTTTAACACATGGAGCAAGGTCACTCCGCTTAACCGTGCTCGTGTCATGTTTAAATTTAAAGCCTTGCTGGAGGAGCACGCAGACGAAATCGCCGCGATGATCACCAACGAGCACGGCAAAGTATTCTCCGATGCCAAAGGTGAGTTAACGCGTGGTATCGAAGTCGTCGAATTTGCTTGCGGCATTCCACATCTACAAAAAGGCGAACACAGCCTAAACGTTGGTCGCGGCGTCGACAGCATGTCTTTGATGCAACCACTTGGCGTTTGCGCTGGCATTTCACCGTTTAACTTCCCTGCTATGGTACCAATGTGGATGTTCCCTGTTGCCATTGCCTGCGGCAACACCTTTGTCATGAAACCATCCGAGAAAGACCCATCCGTGCCATTACGCTTAGCCGAACTGCTCTCCGCAGCGGGTCTCCCAGATGGTGTATTCAATATCGTTAATGGCGACAAAGAAGCGGTAGATGTACTGCTAACGGATGAACGAGTTCAAGCAGTGAGCTTTGTTGGCTCAACGCCCATTGCTGAATACATTTACGCAACCGCTTCTGCCCATGGTAAACGCGTACAAGCATTGGGCGGCGCTAAAAACCATATGATCGTCATGCCAGATGCAGATCCAAGCCAAGTCGTTGGTTCCCTAATGGGAGCGGCCTACGGCTCAGCGGGTGAACGTTGTATGGCGATTTCTGTCGCGGTTTGTGTAGGCGACAGCGTGGCCGATAATTTGATCCACAGCTTAAGCACTGAAATTGATGTCATGCGAGTCGGCCCAGGTATCGGCTTACCTGAAGAAGCACACATGGGTCCCGTCATCTCCAAAGAGCATTGTGCAAAAATCAAAGACTACATCCGCATTGGTGTCGAAGAAGGCGCGACGTTGGTGCGCGATGGCCGCGATTTTGTCTACCCAGGCAATGAACATGGTTATTTCGTTGGACCCACCTTATTCGACAATGTCAAACAAGGTATGCGCATCTATAACGAAGAAATTTTCGGCCCTGTTTTATGCGTCGTTCGGGCCACCAGCTATCAAGAAGCCTTGGATATGATCAATGCCCACGAATACGGTAATGGCACGTCAATCTTTACCCGTGATGGCGATACCGCTCGTCAGTTCTGTGAAGACGTTCAAGTAGGCATGGTGGGCGTCAATGTGCCCATTCCTGTGCCCATGGCCTTCCATAGCTTTGGCGGCTGGAAACGTTCTTTGTTTGGCCCATTGCACATGCATGGACCCGATGGTGTGCGTTTCTATACTCGCATGAAAACCATCACGGCCCGCTGGCCAACGGGCCTTCGCGCTGGCGCAGAATTTTCTATGCCAACCATGAAGTAGCGAATTTACTCGAGCCTCAGTCGCCGATTGTTTATTGTTTAACTCTCTAGTCAGCGACTTTTGGCCCACCTTATTGGTGGGCTTTTTTTCACCTTCATGCTTGAAAACTTTTGGTCACATACTCGCCACACAAACGTCACGTCTTTGTCACATTGACACTCTACCCTGCTTACTATGACATCTGAAATCTTATTAGAGCGGAGTACGACTGTGATACAAGTTGAGCAAATGATTGCCAGTAAATCGCCTCAGTTTTTCGACAAAAGCCCTCTTATCACTCGCCCAACGTTAAGCCTGTTAAAACGCTTATTCCACGAAAATGAAGTCAATCAATTCCTGGAAAAAAACCACGGCTGTGTCGGCTTCGAATTTATTGACCGTGTACTGGATCACTTCAACTTTAGTTACCAAGTGAGCCAAGTTGATCGACGCAACATTCCTGCCAGTGGCCGCGTTATGATTATCGCCAACCACCCACTTGGTGCTTTGGATGGTCTTGCGTTACTTCGATTAATTGGTGAGATCCGTCCAGATGTAAAAATCGTCGCCAATGATTTATTGATGGGCTTTGACGGTTTAAAAAAACTGGTCTTACCGGTCGATAATCTAGGTGGCAAAACAGGGCGCCAGCAACTCAAAGCCATCATGAGCTGCTTACATAATGAAGAAGCCGTGATTATTTTCCCAGCCGGAGAAGTGTCGCGGATGTCACCAAGTGGTGTAAAAGACCAACAATGGAATCAGAACTATCTTAAATTGGCGCAGAAAACCAACAGCCCATTGTTGCCCGTTCACATCGGCGGACGTAACTCTATGTTGTTTTATACCAGTTCTATTTTGTATCGCCCATTGTCTACGCTGCAGCTTGCGAACGAAATGTTTCGTCAGCGAAATCGCAAAATACCCATGCAAGTAGGCCAAGCCATTCCGATTCAAGAATTGGCACAATTACCGTTAAGCGATAAAGAAAAAAACAAACTGGTCAAACGCCATTTGTACCGTATTGCCAAAGGCAGAAAACCGCTGTTAAAAACAGAAAAAACCGTCGAGCACCCGCAAAACCGACAACTGATCAAACAAGAGTTAAAACTGGCAGAACACCTTGGCAGTACCAAGGACAACAAACAAATTTATCTGTTTGATTACGACCCTATGTCAGTGACGATGAAAGAAATTGGGCGCTTGCGCGAGATTGCCTTTCGTAAAGTCGGTGAAGGCACAGGAGAGCGTTCTGATCTGGATAAGTTTGATCAATACTATCGCCATTTAATTCTATGGGATGAAGAAGAACTGGAAATCGTTGGCGCTTATCGAATTGGTGAAGTGGCGCGTTACATGAAGTCAGACACTCCAAATCGCATCTACAGTGCCGAGTTATTTCAATACTCTTGCGATATGGAGCCTTACTTCGAACAAGGGATCGAATTAGGGCGCAGTTTTATTCAACCCAAATATTGGGGCAAACGCAGTCTGGATTATTTATGGTACGGCATCGGTGCCTATTTGGATAAACACCCTGAAATACGTTATATGTTTGGTCCAGTGAGTCTAAGCAACAGTTATCCGCAAGTGGCAAAAGATTTTATTGTCTCTTTTTACAAACTGTATTTTGCCGACAAAGAGCATTTAGCACGCTCTTTTACGCCTTACCAAATCAACGCCGAACATGCGGACATTATTTCCGATATTTTCAGCGGAGAGGACTATGAAGAAGATTTCAGGCTATTAAAAGAACAACTCAGCCACTTTGGTGCGAGTGTGCCAACCTTGTTCAAGCAGTACAGCGAATTATGTGAACCCGGTGGGGTTCGCTTCTTAGACTTTGGCGTCGATGCCGACTTTGGCTACTGTGTAGACGGTTTGGTCCTAGTAGACCTAAATACAGTCAAAGAAGCGAAAAATAAACGTTACCGAGGGCACAACAGCGGCACTCAGGCTTAATACCCTAGAATGTCCTAGCGTGAATCGTGGTGATGCCCTCGTGAATGAGAATGGTGACCATGGGAATGGTCATCCTCTTGTTCAGGGCGTTTAAAGACAACCAGATAAATAATCTTAATGACCAGCATCACACTTAACGCAATAAGAACGACCATTTGAATGTCCATCACAACACCTCGTTATTTTTGTTGGTGTCATTTAACTATAGGACATAAATCCGTTTATATTGTGAATTTTCGTTTCAATTGTGTATGAGTGCCGTAAGCCCCAGAATAGCGCAATGGGGAACAATTAAAGCTAGGAATATGCTTTAACCAGATAGCAGAAAACGCTCATTAAGAATTTTATTATTATAAATTAATTAGTTATAAAATGTGGCGTAAGCTTTGCTTGCTATTTGCACTAGAAGCTCGCTTCAAAAGCACATTTTGTTGCACTCAGGCTTTTGCAGTAGCCTTACCTTATTTTGTCTATCACTAGACCATGGAGCTGGAAATGATTGAGAAAACCTACTTAAAAACCAAACCCGAATGCAAAGTGAAATTTGCCCTACCAGCCGACAAGATTGGCGAGGCCAAAAGCGTTGCTGTTGTTGGTGATTTTAATAACTGGGACAGCGAAGCCAATCCAATGAAAAAACAGAAATCTGGTGTATTTGCATCGACAATCAGTTTGGAGATCGATACCTCGTACCAATTTCGTTATGTATTAGATGGTACCGAATGGCTCAACGATGACATGGCAGATGCCTATGTTCCAAGTCCAATAAGCCCTGATACGAATGGTGTTATTCGCCTGTAATCCCCTTCTTAGACCTTCGTAATACGATTAAAAAGCCCGTCTCGGCTCAACATTTGAGTCGAGACCAAATACGCGTTCACCGCGTATTTTGTTCATTCTGAGGCATCTCATGACCTCTCTTTCCTGTCGCTCTAAAACGCCATTTTTTTGCCCTAAAAACACTAATTCATGGTTTCAAGCTGCAATTTATAGTCAAAATATGTACAATTGTTTTTATTAAACGCGCGTTTAATAAAAATTCAAATACTTCAATGATCCTAAACAGAACATTGAAACAGACAAAAAGAGGCACAACATGGCACATCAGCAGCAATACATTCATGGCCGCTACCATGCATCCACCAGCGGAGAACACTTCGAGACAATCAACCCAGCCACAGGCGAAGTGATTGCAACAGTAGAGCACGCAGGACAAGCTGAACTCGATGCTGCTGTTGAATCTGCCAAACAAGGCCAAAAAGTCTGGGCAGCGATGAAGCCTGTTGAACGCGGCCGCATTTTGAAAAAAGCCGCCGATCTATTGCGTGAGCGCAACGAAGAATTAGCACGCCTAGAAGTGCTCGACACAGGCAAACCTCTGCAAGAAGCCATTGTCGTCGACATCCAAACTGGTGCCGATGTTATCGAATATTACGCAGGCCTTACGGACAAAATCCAAGGCGATTACCAAGATCTTGGCAATGGTAATTTCTTCTATACTCGCCGTGAACCGCTTGGCATTTGCGCAGGCATTGGCGCGTGGAACTACCCTATTCAAATCGCCATGTGGAAATCAGGCCCTGCTTTGGCAGCAGGCAACGCGATGATCTTCAAACCATCTGAAGAAACACCACTCACGGCGCTTAAACTGGCAGAAATCTTCACCGAAGCAGGCTTGCCTGATGGCGTCTTCAACGTTATCCAAGGGGATGCACGCACAGGCCAAATGATCACCAACCACCCAGACATCGACAAAGTGTCTTTCACCGGTGAGGTTGGCACAGGCAAGAAAGTGATGGCCGCGTCTTCACAGTCTTTGAAACAAGTCACCATGGAGCTTGGCGGTAAATCGCCGATGATCATCTTCCCTGACATGCCAGTGGATCAAGCCGTTTCTGCCGCTATGCTGGCAAACTTCTACACCCAAGGCGAAGTATGCACCAACGGCACCCGTGTGTTTGTCCATGCCGACATGATGGATGCCTTCACCAAAGAACTCAAAGCACGCACCGAAGCCATGATCATTGGCGACCCAATGGACATGGCAACACAAGTTGGCGCACTCATTTCTAAAGATCACATGCAAAAAGTCTTAGGCTACATTCAAGCCGCTAAAGACGCTGGGGCGACCTTGTTATGTGGCGGTTACCAAGTCACGGAAAAGGGCTTAGACAAAGGCGCGTTTGTGGCTCCGACTGTCTTCACCGACTGCACTGATGATATGCCGCAAGTACGCGATGAAATTTTTGGCCCTGTGATGTCAGTACTGAGCTTCACCGACGAAGACGAAGTAATTGCCCGTGCCAATGATACCAAACTTGGCCTAGCCGCTGGCGTATTCACCAAAGACTTCGCTCGCGCTCACCGTGTAATCAATCAGTTGCAAGCAGGTATTTGCTGGATCAACTCTTGGGGTGCGTCTCCGGCAGAAATGCCTGTGGGCGGCTACAAAGAGTCTGGCATTGGTCGCGAAAATGGCATCGAGACCCTGTACCACTACACGCAAAACAAGAGCGTTTTTGTTGATCTAAACGACATCGAAAGCCCTTACTAAGCGGCTCACAGAAGAGACAGGAGTAGACATGGCAAACGAAACATACGATTACATTATCGTTGGTGCTGGCTCCGCAGGCTGTGTGCTGGCGGACCGACTGACAGAAAGCGGTGAGAACAAGGTTCTGTTGCTGGAAATGGGTGGCTCGGATAAGAGCATCTTTATCCAAATGCCAACGGCGTTATCTTACCCAATGAATACCGACAAGTACGCGTGGCAATTCCACACGGAAAAAGAACCCGGGCTGGATGATCGTGAAATGCATTGTCCACGCGGTAAAGTACTGGGTGGTTCGTCTTCCATCAACGGCATGGTGTATGTTCGTGGTCATGCCTGCGACTTTGATGAATGGGAAGAAAAAGGCGCCAAAGGTTGGAATTACCAGTCTTGCCTCCCCTACTTCAAAAAAGCCGAAACATGGAAAGACGGCGCAACACTCTACCGTGGCGGCGAAGGCCCATTGTCGACCAATAACGGCAACGACATGACGTACAACCCGCTTTATAACGCCTTCATCAAAGCAGGCGAACAAGCAGGCTACGGTCAAACCGATGACTACAACGGTTTCCGCCAAGAAGGCTTTGGCCCCATGCACATGACGGTCAAAAATGGTGTACGTGCATCAACCTCTAATGCCTACTTGCGTCGAGCCATGTCACGTCCGAACCTCACCGTAAAAACAGGCGTGCTTAGCCATAAAGTTTTATTTGACGGCAAAGTCGCGACGGGTGTTGAGTTCAGTAAAAACGGACAAGTGCAACAAGTGAGCGCCAATAAGGAAGTGATCCTTTCGGCAGGTTCTGTGGGTTCACCACAACTATTGCAACTGTCTGGCGTGGCCCAAAAGAGGTGTTGGAAAAAGCAGGCGTGCCTGTACTGCATGAGCTGCCTGGCGTGGGCGAAAACTTGCAAGACCATTTGGAAGTCTACTTCCAATACTACTGCAAGCAACCTGTAAGCTTAAACAGCAAGTTGGATTTGATCAGCAAAGGCCTAATCGGCACGCGCTGGATCTTGTTCAAAACGGGCTTAGGTGCGACTAACCATTTTGAATCCTGTGGTTTCATCCGCTCTCGTGCTGGACTCAAGTGGCCAAATATTCAGTACCACTTCTTGCCAGCGGCCATGCGCTACGATGGCAAAGCCGCGGTTAAAGGTCACGGTTTCCAAGTACACGTTGGCCCAAACAAACCAGAAAGCCGTGGTAAATTATGGATTGAGTCGTCTGATCCAGCAGCCAAACCTCGTATCTTGTTCAACTACATCACCACTGAACAAGACAAACAGGATTGGCGCGATACCATTCGCTTAACCCGTGAAGTGCTGCAACAGTCTGCCTTGGACGAATACCGCGGTGAAGAAATTCAACCGGGTATGGATATCCAAAGCGACGAGCAGATCGACCAATGGGTAAAGAAAAACGTGGAAAGCGCTTACCACCCTTCTTGTACTTGTAAGATGGGCGACGACAACGACCCGATGGCCGTACTTAACGAGCAATGCCAAGTGCGTGGTTTGCAGAACCTACGTGTGGTGGATTCCTCCGTGTTCCCTACCATCACCAATGGTAACTTGAACGCTCCCACCATCATGGTGGCCGAAAAAGCCGCCGACATGATCCTTGGCAAAGCACCACTACCAAAACTCGACGCGCCAGTTTGGATTCACCCTGAATACGCAACCAAACAGCGGTAATCACCTAAGAGATTATGAGATAAAAAAAGCCAAGTTGACGTCTTTCTCAACTTGGCTTTTTATGAACTTTTTAGCGAACTAAAATCACCAGTATTTATTCAACCGAGCTTAAAGCGACTAATAATACGTTCAAGATTCGCCGATAGTTTTGCCATATCATCGCTCGATTTTGATATTTCAGCGATGGTCTTCTCATTCTGTGAGGAAGCTTTGGTGACAATTTCAACGTTCCCGCTTATCTCATTGGCAACCACGCCCTGCTCTTCCGAAGCACTGGCGATTTGTTCCATCATATTACTGACGTTATCGACATAATGGACCGCATCCTCAAGCGACTGTGCTGTATGACTGGCTGCACCCGATACTTTTTGTACGTAATCCACACAAGCATGCAGCATCTTTTGAGCGGCTAATGCCTCTGTTTGTAAGCGGCGAATGATGTCCGCAATTTGCTCAGTTTCTTTTTGAGTGTTTGATGCCAAACTCCTCACTTCATCGGCAACTACCGCGAAACCACGACCAGACTCACCGGCACGGGCAGCTTCAATCGCGGCATTCAAAGCAAGTAAATTGGTCTGATCAGAAATCCCCTGAATAGTCACCACGACTTTAGAGATGTCTTCCGTACGTTGATTTAGTGTATCTACGGTAACACGTGCTTTGTGCACTTCCTCCGTCACTTGCGTCATATCGTTAACAGCATTTAATAGCTCTTGCTGACTCTCGCTCACCCGCTGTTTGGCGTCTTCTGCTGCACTGGCTGCCTCTTGAATATTACGCGCAACATCTGTCACAGAAATGGCCATCTGCTGCATCGAGTTACCAATTTCTGTTGTGCTCGTGTGCTGAGACTGCACGTTAGCACTAGCCTGCTCAGAGATAGTAGCGAGTTCACGAGAAGAAGCAGATTGAGATACAGCGCTATTTTTTACTTGTTGAATCAACTCATTAAGATTATTCGACATGCTTCGCATCGCACCATACACGCTAGATGCTGATGCGGTATCACTAAAATGAAGTGATAGATCTCCAGCGGCAATTTTTTCTGCAATTCGCTGCATTTCTTTAGGCTCTGCTCCAAGAGGGGCCAATACCGCTCGCGCTACCCACAAAGCGATGAACACCACACAGATACCGATAACAATCGCCAATATTAGAAAAGCATAATTGAGCTTGTTTACACTGGCTAACGCTTCCGCTTCACTCATTTCTGCTGTCAAAATCCATTTCAAGTCCTTATATTCAAATGGTGCATAAGAAGACAGCACCGCGTCGCCCTTATAGTTTTTACTAAGTTGCGTATTTGAAATGCCTTGACTACCTTCAGTCAAAGCAAGGGTATCAACTCGGCCTCGATCTGGATAACGAAACGATGCCAGAACAGAGTGAGATTCTGGATCAAGGATAGAATCTGAACGCATCTTTCCATCCTCACCCATTAAATAGGTTTCACCCGTCATGCTCAGACCAATATTCTGTGACATGATCTGATTCAACGCATCAATTGGAAATTGTGCGATCACAATCCCTATCTGCTTTCCTTCTCGATAAACCGGTGTTGATAAAAAGCCTGCTGGTGCTTGGTAAGACGGCAAATACAAAGAAAAATCGGTAAACGTGACACCATCTGATGACAACGCCTTTTGATAAGCCATTGCTAGACCAGAACTTTTAAAAGGGCCAGTTTTTAAAGAGGTGCCAAAATCCACCTCTTTAAACACGGTGTAAATAACATCACCGTCTAACGACACCAAAAAAACATCATAGAAACCAAACTCTTGCTGCACTTTTTGCAAATAGGGGTGAATACTTTGATGGAAACCGTCGTAAGCTGGAATATCGTCCGATGTTAACGCTTTATCTTTTTCTCCTACAGAGTGAGGGTTATTCGCTATGTAGGCATATTGCAAAGCAATGGCGGCAGGCGACATCTGAGACGTTAGAGAGCTAGATTGAAAGCTCGCCGTCTCGTTTTCCGGCAGCCTTGAGGCGAATTCTGTTTGATAAAAACGATTTAACTCACCAAGTTTATTATCATCAACGGGAATGGCTTTTAGCCGATTATAAGTATTTTCCAAAATAGGCAACATACGCACGACAGAAGGGTTTTCCGCTAACAAAGAAAGCCCATTTGATAAGGTCTCAAGATACGCTACGACAGATTGTTTTTTGGTTTCTCTTAACGACATTAATTGATTATTGCCCATTTTGATTAAAGCGTCTGATGAGAAATAAACCGCCACTGCCGAAGAAATTAAAACAGGAAGAAAACCCACTAAAAGTAGAATTGCTAATATTTTCTTTTTAAACGTCATAAGTCAATTCCATTACGATTAGGTAACAATTCATACACTTTTGCGGTGTAGGTATAGCTATCGATACAGGTCAAACAATCCTGAACGTCATTTCACACCTTGGTCCAAAGTAACGTATTAATGTCAAACGCTTACTTCCATGTAAGCATTTAACGCTCTAGCTAAAGAAAAACCAAGTATGGATTTGTAGACTATTGCAACTGAACTATTTCAACTCAAAGATAGCAAAGCCATTTTCGTCTAAAGACTTATACATCATATTTTTAGCCGCAGCTTCTTTTGCTTTTGGCGCCGTAGTAAACAAAACGTTTGCTTTACCAAATCCCGTAAAGGACCAGTTCCCATCTGCTGCTGGGTTAATAACCGCCTGGCTTAGCAAGTAGTTCGCAACGACGTCACGGTTCTTATCGGGTGCGTCAATGACAATGGTGTCGCCATTCAAGTTCGGGAAGTGACCGCCACCGCCTGCGCGATAATTGTTGGTTGCCACTAAAAACTCATCTTTCGGACGAAGCGCTTCGCCATTAAACATAACATGAGTGATGCGGTGGGCATCTTGATTGATTACTTCCCCATCGCTGTTATAGCGTGCCGGTTGGGTGACATCTATCTTATAGGAAATGCCGTCAATCACATCAAAGTTATAAGTTGGGAAAGACGCATTCACCAACTGTTGTGGCTCGGTTGAATAGGGATCGATCTGATTAAATTGACCCGCCGCCGCTTCTAGCCACTCCACTACTTGCGCACCCGTCAGTTTCACCACTTTTAAATCGTTAGGGTAAATGTACAAGTCACTGACGTTTTTCAATGCGATGTCACCTTTTGGCACATCGGTGTAATACTCTGGGCCACCACGACCACCGGCTTTAAAAGGCGCTGCCGCAGACAAGATAGGCAAGCCTTCATAAGACGTACCACGAACAATATTCTCCACGTACCAAATCTGCGCATTATTGACGATTTGAATAGAAGGATCATCTTGCACCAGTGCAAAGAAGCTATTGATGTCAGCGGTAGATTCACCCACTTTACGACGCATATACTCCAAAGTACCTTCGTGTTCGGTTTTCACTGCGTCATTAATACTCGCGTCGGCTTCCACTAAAGCCACCGTGTCACGGCCTTCGCGACGTGCAATAGCACGCACTTCCGCTTTGCCATCGGCAACTTTCCAACCATTACCCGCAGGTTCAAGCGTTAAATCAATCACCCCAAGGTGAGAACCCCAAAAACCCGGCATAGTCGCAGGCTTGCCAAATACGGTGCCTTTGTCACCATCCACGCCTTCAAACTCAGCTAATGCCTTGTCGCCAGGGAAGATACGGTGGGAATGACCAAACAAAATAGCGTCGATGCCGTCTACTTTCGCCAAATGGTATGTGGCGTTTTCTTCGCCTTTTAAATAAGGGGAGTTCATCATGCCACTGTGTGGGATCGCGATGATCACATCCGCGCCCTTAGCCTTCATTTCTGGTACATATTTATTGGCGGTTTCGATGATGTCCTTGGCAATGACTTTATGGGTTAAGTTGTCTTTATCCCACGTCATAATTTGAGGTGGCACAAAGCCAATATAACCTATTTTGACCGATTGTTTATTGCCGTCAGAATCGACGAAGGTTTTGTCTTTGATAATGTAAGGCTGGAAGTAAGGCTGGTCATTAGACGCATCGTTGTCGCCATCGTCCACGTAGACATTCGAGTTAACGTAAGGGAAGTTCGCGCCACTCAAACTTTTCATTAAAAAGTCTAAACCGTAGTTAAATTCATGGTTACCAACGTTACCCACATCGTAATCCATGAGGTTCATGGCTTTAAAAGCTGGGTGAGTTTCACCGAAGCGCAACACGCGACCTTTTGCCACATAATCGCCCAGCGGCGTGCCCTGTAATAAGTCACCATTATCCACCAACACAGAGTTTGCAACCTCTGCACGGGCCGCCTTGATCAAGGTCGCCACACGGGACAAACCCACCGCGTCACTTTGCTTATCGCCGTAGTAATCGTAATCCACCAAATTCATGTGAATATCCGTAGTTTCCATGACCCGCAAGTCAATAGTAGAAGCCTGCGCCATCGCCGCAAAAAGCAAAGAAGAGGCGAAAAATGTCGCGCCCTTAGGAACAAAAAACGTCATGAAAATACTCCATTCATACAGTCATCTTGCGTATCAAAAAATACTAACCAAAAAGTCAGTTTTCATAGTAAGACGATTTTATGCGAAGTTCATGCCTTTTTTGTGACAGTTGTTTATCCACTTTGAGCGTGTAAAGGACCGGATATGTCGGATCACGGTCGTACCTCCCTCATCCGACCTACGCGCCATAGGCTTAAACTCAGTAAGAACCAAACGGCGTTTTGATGAGACAGGCGTACTTTTCTTGAGTTAGCAAGTGAGGAAAAACGCCGTTTGGTTCGATTCAAATAGAAACTCAAAGTGCTAACGCTTAAACCAGCGCCAAACGAAGAGGACTTTGATGAGTGCAGCGGCGACGTAGGTCATGGCGCAGGCCGTGAGGATCTTCTTCACTTTGGGTAGGTCTTCCTGTGGGATGTAGTTACCTTCGGCAAGGATGGGTAAGGCTTTGTTAAAGCTGGCGTCCCATTCTTCGGGCAGAATGGCGACTTGCACTAATACGGCCAACAGACCAGATAACCCAACCACCAACGCGTGCAGCGGCACAGCGTAAGGCAAATGCAGCAACAGCGTGATAGCTGGCCAGCCTAACAATAAACCTGCGGTGATGCGTCTCGCCATGTGCGCTAAAGGTAAATAACGCGTGCTAAGGTGGGAGATTTTTTGTTTCTTTTCGTGGGCAATGGCGTGACCGACTTCGTGAGCCGCTACCGCAACAGCGGTGAGCGAGCGACCATTTAATACACTAGGACTTAGACGAACAACATGTTGACCAAAATCGAAATGGTCATGGCCTTCTTGCGTTGCTTCCACTTTGACCTCATTAAGCTCAAAGCGTTTCACCAAGTGCGTTGCCAGTTCTCCGCCCGTTCCAGGCAGGTCGTTACGCTCGGTAGAATAGCGCTTCAAGGTGTATTTTACCCAAGCACTTGGTCCAACCAAGAGTAAAAGTGCGATGACAATTCCGATAATCCACAACATAAATAAGTCTTTTAACTACCCAAGTTAACAAAAAATATTCCGCTCAACTTTGACCCTTTTTGCTGTCATCACATACACTGTATGAAATAACACTAAACCAATAAGAGCTTAATATGAAAAATCCCTTAGTTGGTCCTATTCTCGCGATTTTAAAAACGCATCCTAGCGGCATCAGTGAATTTGATATTCTCAAGACACTGAAAGATCAGTTACCCGAATTTCGTCAGTTGGCCGACGATGCGAACTTGCAACTTTTTCGCCAACACTTTCTTATCATGAATGCCTTATATCAATTACAAAGTAGCCTCTGGCAAGAGGAAAGCTTAACCCTTAGCATCAATGCGATGCGCATTCAGTTACTCAGTGCCACGCACATCAATCTCTCGCAGAATACCACGTTAAGCGACAGCGCAGATGCAAAACTGGCGGCCTACTATCTAGATTGGAGTGAATACGAAAAAACCGATGCTGATGAGGTCTCTCGTCTTCTTAACAGTTTCTATAAGGGTATTAGTTTACCTGGCAACCGAGACTCGGCTCTTAAAACACTGCAAATCGACAGCACTAATCCAACCAAAGCGACCATTAAACAACACTACCGAAAGTTGGCCCAAAAGCACCACCCAGATCGAGGCGGCGACCAAGATGTTTTCATCGGTCTAAGACAGGCCTATGAGTACCTGATGTTCTAAAAGGTTCCCCAGTAGAACAAAACCCGTCTTTTAAGTGTAAAGCTCTCTTTCTGTGATTGCTTTCATTTCTATAAAAATTCAAGATGAACCTCGCTCATCATTTGTGGTCAAAACACGACCTTTTATTACTTCATTGATTCATTTTATAGAAACAGGCCTATGACTTTTTCCTCTTTTTTTCAGTCTCTTCAACCTTCTCGATTACTCTCTTTAAACCTTCGTCCTCTTTGTCTAGCGTCATTCACCTTACTGGCTAGCTGCAGTTTAACGGAGATTGACCACTCCAATGACTTTGAGAATAATGGTCGAGACGTCACCGCATTGAAACGTGACACCCTATATCTAAAAGAAAGCCTTCCACCAGGATTACCTTATCCAGACAAAAGCTTTCAAAGTGGCTTAGCACAGCAAATCAAGTATTTAAATCGCATAAAAGACAAAGATTATTTACTAGAAAACACCCAAACCAGTGTCGCCGACTTAAGACTCGTTGCCCAAGAAATAGACAACTGGCTGCGCAATCCAACCCAGCAACCGAAATTGATAGCTCACCAGTTAGCAGGACAAGATAAAAGAGGCAATGTACAGATCACCGGCTATTACGTTCCCATTTTGCCAGTGCGTCATCAACCAGATGACGTATACCGTTATCCACTTTATCGTAAGCCGACCCAACGAAATGCAGAAGGAAGATTTCCTTCCCGTGAAGAAATCGACTTTGAAAACGCCCTCGCTGGACAAGGTTTAGAGATCGCTTACACCGCAAGTTTGGTCGACAATTTTTTCCTACATGTACAAGGCTCTGGCGTTATTGAATATGAAAATGGCGAGCGTAAACTCTTATCTTGGGGTGGAGTGAACGGCCACGCTTATCGTAGTTTAGGAAAAGTGCTCATTGAAAAAGGTGAGATTGATAAGGCCGATATTTCAGCGCAAAGTATTCGCCAATGGCTAAGCGACCATCCTGAGCGCAATAGGGAGATTTTATCGACTAACCCAAGCTATTTGTTTTTTAGCGAAGGTCCACAAAACCCTGTTGGCGCCGCAAACGTGCCATTAACTCCGCTTTATTCTGCGGCGGTTGATCCAAATGTCATCCCGCTTGGGTCCATTTTATTGGCTCAAGTCCCTAAACTAGACCATTATGGTAACTTAATAGGGCATGATTTTCGTCTATTACTCGCACAAGACAAAGGCGGTGCTATTAAAGGACCAGGACATATTGATTGGTATCAGGGCATAGGCGAAGAAGCCCACTTCCATGCAGGCCAGCTAAAACACTTTGGCAAGGTTTGGTTGCTGCTACCGAAGAATCCGATACCCGAAAAGTTGATTGCTAAATAAACACATCCTTTCAATAACAAAACGCCGTACTGTCATCACCCAGTACGGCGTTTTCCATTTGGCTAGGTTTCACTAAAAACCATCACATAAGGTCACTTAACTTAAAGGAAACGGGAAGGTTTATCTTGAGTTCGGTTTCCGTCATGTCTTTAGGAAATTTCGGTAATGGTGTTGAACGTTTAATCATATCTAACACCGCATCATCTAAGCGTTTGTGTCCTGAGCTTTCTGTAATCATCACATCCGACACCGAGCCATCGGCATGGGCCACAAACGATAAGGAAACCACGCCCTCTTCATTGCGGCGACGAGAGGCTCTTGGGTAACGTTTATTTTGTGCCAATACCGATTTTAGCTGAGTAAAATAACTTGCCTTAGCGCCCGGGTTACCACCACTACTCGCCGCATTACCACTACCTGTTGTGACCTTTCGGTTCGCCATAGAAGGTGGGGCAACTTGCGGAGAAGCGGCCTTCACCACAGATTGCTCTTGTTTGTTCGATTCAGGCTGCGGTTTTGGCTCAGGTTTTGGTTCTGGCTTAGGTTTTGGTTCTGGTTTCGGTTCTGGTTTCGGTTCTGGTTTCGGTTCTGGTTTAGGCTCAGGTTTTGGTTTTGGCTTAGGCTCAGGTTTTTTTACTTCAATAGGCGATTTTTGCTTGACCACTACAGGCTCTGGCTCCTGAATCACTTCTGGTTCTACCACAGGCTCTTCAATCACTTCAGGCTCAGGCTCAATCACCGGCTCTTCAATAACCTCCGGCTCTTCAACGACCTCAGGTTCGACTTCTGGCTGAACTTCTTCAATAGGCTCTTCCATAACGTCTTCGGTTTCTTTGACTTCTTCTTGCGCAGCCGTTGTTTGCGCTGCAGCACCGAGATCGCCTAGCATACCAAGATCAAACTCAATACCCTGAGAACCAATCGCTTGACTACCCTCTGTCGGGCTATAAAAAACCGCATAAAAAGCCCCTGCATGGAGTGATATTGCTAAACTACCTGCAATCACCCAGTGTCGCGTGGAAATCATTCTTTTCCTCGCTCTAATTGTGTTGCCAAACTCACCTTAGTCAATCCTGCTAACCGAACTTGATTAAACACTGGACGTAACTTCTCTAATGAAATACTGCCATCTGCTTTAATTTGTACCCAAAAAGCTTCTTTGTCCGGTGCTGAAGCAAATTGCTGCTCCAAATAAGCTTGCACATCATCAATAGAAAATAAGGCATCATCGACATACAAGCTGCCATCTGTGCCTAACACGATTTCAATACTGGGGTCAGTGACCGCTCGATTGTCATTGATAGAATGGGGCGGCATCACAGCGATAGGATCGGCTTTTTGAATTTGGCCAGCCACCATAAAGAACACCAACATCAAAAACACCACGTTGATCAACGGCACCATGTTGTCATCATTGGCGGCGTTTCTTGTGGCGTATTTTTCGCCTATTTTCATTTCGTCTCCGGCATAGCAAAAGCATTCGCAATGGATACGGTTTTTGCACCATTAAACTTCAGACGGTCAGCAAGATGCATCAAGGTCTGCAAGGTAACGCCCTCTTCCGCCTTGATGACAAAAATGCCACCATTATGGTCTGCCACAAGTGTCTGCAAGCGAGATTGATCGGAAAAACTAACGGCTTGCCCCTCCACCCAAACCTGATCATCGTTTTGCTTCAAGGTAAGAATAAGATTGTCTTTTTCTTCGACAGGCTTTTGTGTGTCAGGCGTCATAGACAAAGGAGTATCCACAATACGCCAAGGCACAAAGCTCGAGGTCAACATAAAAAACAGCAAAAGAATGAACACCACATCGATCAGTGGCGTTAAGCTAATGGCATTCTTACGTTTAGGTTGGGAAAGATTAAGCGGCATGCAGCATCTCTTTGGTAGCTTTTGCCACCAAATGCTTCGCTTCTTTGCTAGTGAAAACTTGAGTCACGGCATCGTTCATGTTGTGAGCAATGCGCTCAACCTTGCGCTCCAACCAGCTTTGTAATGTCACCACAGGAATCGCTACCGCCAAACCCACAGCAGTCGTTAACAGTGCCTGCCAAATACCGCCAGATAACACAGAAGGATCCACTTGATTCCCAGCCCCTTCCATTTGCTGGAAAGCGGTAATCATACCCAATACTGTACCGAGTAACCCTAACAATGGGACTCAAGGTAGCAATGATTTCCAATGGACGTAGATAGGAACGAAGCTGATTGAGTCGACTCATCGCTCGACGCTCCACTTCTTCACGAATCAAATCCGCGCTGGTGTTCGCTGCTAATAAGGCACGCATGGTATAACCAACAAGCGCATCAATCGGGCGTTTTTCATCTAACTTTTCAAGCGCACTTTCCGCGCCTTGGTTACGCCAAGCATCCAAAGCCACATTGGTTGTTTTGAGACTTTCAGCACGCAATGATGATAGCTGCCAAAGCTTCAAAAAAACGATGGTCAGAGCCACGATAGAAAACACCATCAGAATCCACACGACAGGCCCACCGACCTGCAAAAAATCGATTATTTTCTGCTGTATTGAATTTTCCACAAGACTCTCCGCTGAATAAAACATATTGGACAAATGGTAGTCATTCTCAACCACATTTTCAATATGTAATTACCAAATACAAAAAATAGATGCTGCTCAAGGCGTATTAACAGGGGAGAAAAGTCTGATCATTCAAGAAAGGCGCATAATCATGGACGTTCACCATGATTATGCGTGATAAATGCAGTGAAGGCCGTTGCGCTAGAGCCAACCACGATGCTTAAAATACCAATAAGGCGCAAAAGCTGAAAACACCATCAAGCCTAACGCGGCAGGATAACCAAAATCCCAGCCGAGCCTCGGGCATAATATTAAAGTTCATCCCATAAATGCTAGCCACCAATGTTGGCGGCAAAAATACCACGGAAGCAATCGAGAAAATCTTGATGATTTTGTTCTGTTCGATGTTAATAAAACCTTGCGTCGAATCCATCAAGAAGTTGATTTTATCGAACAAAAACGTGGTATGGGACATCAAGGTTTCAACGTCACGCATCACCTCGCGCAGTGTTTCTGAATAGTCTTGGCGATTCGGTAAATGTCGTAGCAGAAAAGAAATATTACGTTGCGTATCCATCAAACAAAGACGAATTTTTCCATTGCTGTCTTCCAGCCGCGCTAGCTTCTCGATAATCGTATCCAATTCGGTTTCGTCATCTTCCAGCACCAAATGACTGACACCTTCCAACTGACGATGAGAGTCTTCTAGCGTATCAGCGTGGTTCTCTACTTTATTCTCAAGCAAGGTAACCAATAAATGCGCCGCTGAATCAACAATGATTTGGCCTCGGCGCGCACGCATACGCAACAACCTAAAGTCAGCCAATTCTGTTTCACGAATGGTAATCAGCCTATCTTGCTGCAAAATACAAGCGACGGTGGACGTCTTATGGCGACCTTCCGTTTGATTCAAAAATAGCGAGTGAACATGAATGCCCGCTTGATCAACAAAACAACGAGCAGACGCTTCAATCTCTTCAACATCATCAGACTCAGGAAGATCCGTTCTTAATAAGTCCTTCAGCTGTAATCGCTCATCGTCATCAGGTTCCGCCGCATCGATCCAATTGGCCTCCTTTTGCAACGTGGCAAAATTCTCATCTTCTTTGGAAATCTCTTGAATCAGTCCATTAGAGATTTTAAAAAATCTTAACATCTTCTTTCCTCGATATACTGGGCATTTTATTTCAGCCTAATCACGTAATCTGGCACAGCTTACAACCTATAGAATAGACACTAGAGATGTGTGTTTTATGACGTTGAAATAGGTTTGTGTGGTTGCAAGAGTGCTTATTGTATCTCACGTCTGAGAGAAACTGCAGGACAAAAAAAGAGGCAATACAGACCAAGCCGCATTGCCTCAAAAAAAGACCGTTCCCTGGGAGGAGATGGTCTGTCTTCTTATCGAGTTGGATAAGAAACTTTAAAATGTCATAACAAAAGCCATCAGTGCGCTAATATTTGGTCCAGAAAAGCTTTGGCGCGTTCTGTTTTTGGTTTCACAAAAAACTCTTTTGGCGGCGATATTTCAATCACGCTGCCCGCTTCCATAAAGACAATACGATCCGCAAATTCTTTGGCAAAGCCCATCTCATGAGTCACACAAATCATTGTCATACCGTCTTTCGACAATGAGCGCATAATTTCCAGCACTTCAGAAATCATTTCAGGATCAAGTGCGGAGGTTGGTTCATCAAATAACATAATGTCTGGAGACATGGTTAGCGCTCTGGTGATGGCAACACGCTGCTGCTGACCACCTGACAATTGACCAGGATACTTTTGCTCTTGATCGCCAATTTTCACCTTACTAAGTAAATCACGCGCGATATCGTTCGCTTGTGCCACAGGCATCCCCAGCACATGACGTAAGCCAAAGGTGCAGTTATCTAGCACCGTCATATGGGGGAAAAGATTAAAGTGCTGAAACACCATCCCCGTATGACGACGAATTTTCTCGATGTCTTTAACATTGTCACTGATGGTGATATCGCAAATAGTAATATCGCCTTCGTCGTGTTGCTCTAAATTATTAAGGCAACGAATCAAGGTGGATTTCCCTGAACCAGAAGGTCCGCAAATCACGATGGTTTCGCCTTTGGCGACCGCTAAATCAATATCACGTAGCGCATGATATTTACCGTACCATTTGTTAACTTGATCCAGCTTTACTACTGTTTGTTCAGACATAATGTATTCCCATTAATGTTTTGTGCGTTTAATACGGCGCTCTAGATGCGCGCCATATTGGGCAATAGAGAAACAAGCGATAAAGAAAAACGCTGAAATAACAATCGGACCTTCTGCATGAAGCCCAAGCCATTCCGCGTTATGAAACGTCGCATTAATCGCACCCATCACTTCCAATAATCCTAAAATCATCACCAAGGTGGTTTCTTTAAATAAACCGATAAAGTTAGTGATTAACGCAGGGACTGAGTTACGTAGTGCTTGCGGCATCACCACATACGCCATCGTTTTCCAATAGCCACAGCCCATCGCATAAGAGGCTTCAATTTGGCCTTTTGGTACGGCTTGGATCGCTCCACGAATGATCTCTGCTTTGTACACAGCCGAAACGAAAATCAGCACAAACAAGACTCGGAACAATACGTCGATAGACACACCACTTGGCAAAAAAAGCTGCAACACTAAAGACGCCATAAATAAGAAAGTAATCACAGGCACCGAGCGAATCAGCTCGATATAGCCGGTACAAGCCCAACGCAAAATGGGTAACTGAGATTGTCGACCTAATGCCAAAAGAATAGAGACAGGCAACGACAAACACATAGCAATAATGCCCAAGAAAAAGGTCAGCGTTAAGCCGCCTAACGCACTGGTTGAAATATCTTCAAAGATGAACCCACCTTTAAGCAACAACCAAAGTACAACTGGCAAAACAAGGATATAAGCTACAATCCATTTTTGTGGAATTCGTTGACTAAACAACAAGGGAAAAGCAAAAAGCCCTACGGCAAACGCCGAATTCACTCGCCATTGCTCAGACTCAGGAAAAGGTCCGTAGATGTAATAATCCATGTATTGCCGGATCGGAATCCAACACGCAGCGCTCGGTGCACAATCTGCGCGGCTGGTTCCACTAAAGGTGGCGGAGAAAAACAGCCAATCTAAAGCTTTTGGCAACAGTAAACACAAGAGTGCAATAATGGACAAAGTCACCACACTGTCCAACCAAGTGTTGAAAAGATTACGTTTTATCCACACAACAACTCGGCTAAAGCTGAGAGGCGTCGCTTTTTTCGCTCTCGCCTCAACAGGCTTACCGATTATTTGTTCTATGTTTGTTTGATGATTCATCTTATCGTCCTTTCAACTGCATAGCTTTGTTGAAACGTCCCATAATGGCTGCCAATATCAGGTTCAAAAAACCATAACTCGCCATAACAATCACGATGCACTCGATGGCTTGACCGGTAATGTTTAAACTACTGCCACCCATGGTGCCCATAATGTCCATAAAGCCAACCACCGAACCCAATGCAGCGGCTTTTAGTACGTTGATATAAATAGACGTCATTGGTGGAATAATAGAATGCAAGGCTTGAGGGATTATCACTTTATTCATCACAATATTGGGCTTTACACCAAGCGCTAGACCGGCTTCCATTTGCCCCTTAGAAATCGCCAAGATACTTCCTCTAATGACTTCTGAACCATGTGCTGCAGAGTAAGTACTTACTGCGATAATGAGCATTATAAATTCTGGAGGAAGCGTCCAACCCTGTTGGAAGTTAAAACCAACCAGTCTTGGTGTATTAAAACTAATAACAGGCGAAAAAACTAAGCTTGCCGACACAGCCAAAATAATCGTCATCAGCAAAATAGAGAGACATTGGCGTCCTGTTGTCGTCATCCTTTTTTTAATAGCAAAAAACAGTATTCCCCATAGTGTGACAAACACTAATGATGCCAATATGCCATAATTCCACACCACACTAGGAATGGATAAACCACGATTTGAAAGAAACGATACATCACCAAAATTAAACGCCTGACGGACTCCAGGTAATGTCAAAGATAAGGTATACCAAACCGAGATATGCACCAAAATCGGCACATTGCGAACATATTCAACGATGCAAAGAGAGACCTTAGACAGTAAAAAATTCTGTGACAAACGCATAATAGCCAAACACAAAGCCAGCACCGTCGTTAACAAGATAGCTATGACAGCAAACGCAATCGTATTGACCATTCCAGCCGCCCACGCCATAAGGTGCGAAGAGGTTTTTGGATCATAATGAATTAAGCTGTAGCTAATATCGTAGCCTGCGCGCTGAAAAAGAAAATCAAAACCGCTTGTCAAACCAGCATCACGCATATTGGTCGCAGCATTGAATGCTAAATACATGGCGCCAAAACAAATGACTACAAAAAATACGAGCTGTATCAGAGTATCTCGCACTTTTCGGTTATATAAAAAAGAATGCATAAACCACTGCCATTAAGCTAACTAAAAAGTATTGATCATAATAAAAGCCAGTTTATTCATGAATAAACTGGCAGATATGGTCATTAACGGAACGGATAGGCGTATAACAGACCGCCCTTGGTATAAAGGTTATTTAAACCGCGATCGAACTTAAGCGAAGAATCCTTACCGAGGTTACGATCAAAGATTTCGCCGTAGTTACCCACCGCTTTAATGGCGTTGTAAGCCCATTTATCATCTAAGCCAAAGTTCTTGCCCAAACTGCCTTCTGTGCCAAGTAAGCGCATCACGTCAGGTTTGGTACTGTTTAGTTTTTCATCAACGTTATCTTGAGTGATCCCCTGCTCTTCTGCCTCAATCAAGGCCATTGCTGTCCAAGTAACGACTTGACGCCATTCGTCATTGCCTTGTTTTACATAAGCACCCAATGGCTCTTTGGAAATACGTTCAGGCAAAATCACGTTTGCCGATGGATCTGGCATACCTTGACGATCAGCCGCTAAAGCAGAGGCATCATTGGTCACAGCATCACAACGATTCGCTAGATAAGCGGCCGTAGATTCAGCACTTCCTTCTACGATGAGCGCTTTATAACTTAAACCTCGCGACTCAAAATAGTCGTTAATGTTTTTCTCGCTTGTCGTACCTGGGTAAGTACAAATAGTCGCACCGTCTAATTCTTCAATCGAATTCACACCCAGCTCTTTTTTCACCATCAAAGCTTGGCCGTCATAAAACCAAGGCGTGGTGACATCCACACCATTCAAACCATCACGCGTAGCAGTGAAGGTAGTAGAACGCGCCAACATATCAATTTCATCTGTCACTAACGCCGTTAGACGGTTACGAGAGTTCATGGTAATGAACTCAACTTTAGATGCATCGCCAAATACCGCTGCAGCAACGGCTTTGCAAAGCTCAACATCTAGTCCAGTCCAATTGCCTTTTGTATCAGGCGTTGAAAAACCCGCTTTACCAGGATGGATACCACACTTCATAACACCGCGTGCTTTTACTTCTTCTAGCTTGTCCGCTGCGTAGACAGAAGCACTAGTAGATAAAACTCCAGCACCAATGATCGCAGTCGCAATTAGTTTTTTCATTGTTGTAATTCCTATATTGAGTTCCGATGTGACAAACAAAGAATACTTTGGATACATATTAATAGTCAATAATGAAAAAATGGATACATAAAATTCAATTTGATTGCATGATTTAGAACACACGCCATCCAAATGAGAGAAAATCGGCACGTTTAAAAAACATCTATAGGAGAAAAACAGACATGGGGATCACCACCTTCTCAGGAAAAAACCTTAAGAAGGTGTGTTAATTAGGTAATACAGAAGGTTACAACTTGGTAGCTTGACGGCGTTTTAATTGCTGAGATTTCAATTGTTCAGCCAGTGCATAAGCGCTCATCATGATATGACTTTCCAACGCATAGCAAGCGCCTTCTATGTCCTGACGTTCGCAGCGATCAATCAATTCATCGTGCTCACGTAAGGAGCGAGGCGTATTACGGTGACTCAAAATAAAAGACTTCAAACGCGCATAATGGCGATGATGTAGGTCTTTGATCACGTTTTGCATCAAAGGACGATTGGCAGGTTTATATAAGACTTCATGGAACTGATAGTTTAATGGCGTCCATTCCTCAGGAGCACATTTTTTTAGGCTTTCATTGATTTCACGGGCTTTCGCAATGTCCTCTGGCCCCATCAACGGAATAGCTAATTCAAGTAACTTCACTTCAATTAACGCTCTAAGCTCACACTTTTCAAGAAAACTTTCTGGCGAAATGGTCGTGACCGTTGCTCTGCCTGTATCGCGAATTTCAACTAACTCTTCTCCAGCTAATATCTGCAAAGCTTCTCGCACTGGCGTGCGGCTAACTTGATAAGCACTGGCAATATCCACTTGCGAAAGCGCCATTCCTTCAGGATAAGTACCATCCAAGATTTTAGCTCGTATGTCTTCCGTAACCGACAGTACTGCTTTTTGTTTGTTATTTTCGCTCATGAAAGCCTATCTAATTGAGTTTAATGAGGTTTCTAAATAAAACCGCATAAAATATGAACAAGATTTTAGCATAGAGTCATCTTATCTGCGACAGTAGACGATAGAAATACAAGCAATAGGAACTTGATTAATGTATTCATTTAATATAAAAACAACAGCAAAATGTATCCATTATGGTTTTATATATGTTCACTCTCGTCAAAAATGCAAATGTGTACGCTCCAGAGGCACTTGGTATCAACGATATTTTGATCGCTGCTGGCAAAATTTTAAAGATAGACAGCAAGATCGATATCACAAATATCACTGATACTCAGGTTATTGATGCACAAGGACAAACACTCATCCCAGGTTTTGTCGATGGTCATGTGCACTTGATTGGTGGCGGTGGCGAAGGCGGCTATCACACTCGTACACCCGAAGTGTTGCTCAGTCATTTAACCAAAGCAGGCATTACCACGGTAGTTGGCTTATTAGGAACAGACAACGCAACACGCCATAATGAAAGTCTTTACGCTAAAACAAAAGCGCTCACCACAGAGGGCGTTAGTGCGTATATGTTTACTGGTGGTTATAAGGTTCCAACCGAGACCATTACTCAATCAATTCAACGAGATATTGTCTTTATCGACCGAGTCATTGGTTTAAAAACCGCCCTTTCCGACCATAGGTCTTCGCAACCAACCATAGAAGAGCTATCACGCATGGCTTCAGAAGCACGTGTTGCAGGTCTTATTTCTGGAAAATGCGGTCGAGTTGTCGTACATCTTGGCAATTCCCCAAAAGGTTTTGGACCGCTGTTTGAGGTAGTTGAACGCTCAGACATTCCAATTTCTCAGTTCATACCGACTCACGTCAATCGCACCGAGTTACTGGCAGATCAAGGTATGGAATGGTTAAAACTAGGTGGTTTTGTTGATTTGACCGCAGGCATAAACCCAGACAAAGGCGCAAAAGGCAGTGTCAAAGCGTCTCGCTTTTTAGCTCGCTGTAAAGAACAAAACATCGATACTAGTCGAGTTTGCATTAGCTCTGATGGTAATGGCTCTATTCCAGTATTTAATGAAAAACGCGAGCTTATTGGTTTAAAAGTGGCAGGTTTTAGCTCTTTACTCTACCAGCTAAAAGAAATGATTCAGGTCGAAAATATGTCGATCACTGAGGCGATTATTCCTTTCACTCAGGCTCCAGCCCAATGCCTAGGATTAGCGAACAACAAAGGCAAAATATCAGTAGGAAAAGACGCTGACTTTTTGGTCTTGGATCATAATCTCGATATTCAACACACTTTCGCTCAAGGTATTTGTCATATAAACAATGGCGTAGTCCAAATCAAAGGGACATTTGAAGAATAAACGCCTAGCTGATAAACCCTACCGATCATTGGATCGGTAGGGTTTTTAGCTTAATACTGTCGCATTACGTTAATTTCACGAGTTTGTTCGCTGATCACCATTTGCGCCATTTTGATGAGTGCTGGGTCACGACTAAACTGCAGCAGCACTTTTGCCATGGCTACCGCGGCCTCATGATGTGGAATCATGCCGTCTATAAAGTCACTATTCACATCGCCACTGGCGGATAATCCATGCATCTCCGCCATCATGGTCGCATTAATCGCAGCGTAGGCAGCTTTAATTTGCTCTGCTTCTGCCGATGGTCGCGCTTCTCCATAGCTGACCAACCAGTCTTGCATAAAGGCGATCTCACTCGATTGAGCCGCCACAACGTCTTCGGCCAAAGGCTTCAACTTGTCAGACATCTGCGCGGAGGCAAGCAACTGTTTCGCCATATCAATCGCCCCTTGGTGGTGTGGAATCATGCCCTTTACAAAGTCGTAGTCCGCATCTCCGGTCAACTCTGTGGCATGCATATCCATCATCATTTTTTGGTTGGATTGCACAAACAAAGGCACATCACGGCTTACAGAAGACGACATCGTGTCGTGCCCTTTATGAGGGGTTGTGTCATTCACCACATTGGTGCAGCCAGACAGAGCTATGCTGCTGGCTAACATCGCCGCAACACTGTATTTTTTAATACCTATCATAATTTCATCTCACATTATGGAGTGTTTAGTCATCCCTAGAATCTATACCAATAATGAACACATTCGTACGGATGGTGACAATATCGCGTTTGATAACGCGTGTTTTAACTCACAGTAAACATTGATAATCGAGGTGGCGGTGTGACAGGTTCTAAAAAATGATGGGGCCATTGCTGGCGCGACGCTAACAATGGCCAATAATGTGTCAATGCTGAAAACGGTTCAAAGAACGGTGATAAAACCGCCAAAGTACAGTGATCAACACAGTCAAGATAACTCATGTCCGAAGCATGATGGTGAGAAGCAAAAGACGCTAAATTCGACTCCTGCATTGAAGCATTTACCGAATGTGCTGCATGTACGTCCACCGATATCGGCAAGCTATGATGTGCCATGTCGTGATAAGGAGTCACTTGGATTAAAGCCGATAAAAGCAACCCTCCTCCCGCCAGCAGACACATCATAATCAAGACAATACGAGGTACTTTTAGCACACCATTAAACCTACAAATAAATATATTCGAATAGCATACTCTGCAAATGCCGACACAACAAACACATCGAAACAGAATCAATCCATTTCTGCACGAATCTATTTTGCCGTTCTCTATTTTTTTGGATAATCACTCATCTCTTTGATCAAGGTAAATAGATTACCTTTAGCAACTTCCGCCTCAAAACTGTCTTGCATGATGCCCATGTCTTTGCGCAGTTCATGGGACAAAGACGCAAGCTTCTTACGAGAGTGGTAACGTTGAAAACAAACCGAAATGTGCTGTAGCAATGCAATGATGATCATACCAACCTCCTAATGTCGTGAAACGTCTGAGCAAGCAATAATAAACGCCTTAGTACCAGCCCAACAGACGCAGACAGATCATTAAAAAAACACACAGAATCCAATACAACCCCTCTGTATTGTCACTTTCTCTTTGTTCTGTATGCTTTTACTAAGCGAAGATAAATCGATACGCCACATAGAGTAATAACAGCGCCATAATGCGATTCACCCACGCCATGATGATAGGATTCATTGCGGCTTTTTTAAGACGAGAGCCTGCGAGTAAATACACACTTGGCGCACCGCAGGCCATAGCGGCAAGCCCGAGTGACCAGAGAGCAATATGCCAACCCTCGATCTGTGCTCGTGGAAATTGCACGGTCACAATAGGCACAATGGCGACCAAGGCTTTAGGATTACAAAGTTGTAATATCAATCCGGTTTTAAAGCTCACTTCTGTATCTTTGGCTTTCAACGTACTTTGCTGAAAGCTCGCCCATAAGATTTTCAGCCCAAGGTAGGCGATATACAGGCCACCCAATACAGCAATAAAGGATTGATAGTCTTGGGGAATAATCTCGCCACCTAAATAGCCAATCAATAGAAACAAGATCAGCATGGCGGCCCCAACACCAACGCAATACAAGAACGCCCGCCAACCTTGCCCATTTATTCCGGCAAACAACGCCAGCATATTGGCAGGTCCTGGACTGTACATAACACCAAAGGCATAAATGAGTATTTCGAGCATGGGTATTCCTCAAATGGATATTGATAAAAAGACGTCAGTAACATTCGGTATGTAAAGTAGTGAGTAGTACGACTAACTACGCAGCAAAGTGCGCCTAAATTGATAAGGCGTGAGGCCAAACATGGGTTTGAATCGTCGGTTAAAGTAACTCAGATCGCTGAAGCCAAAGGTAAAAGCCACATCCGCTAACGGCATACCAAGCTCAAGCGCTTCTTTGGCACGGTTAATACGATAGTTTTGCCAATACTGATGGGGCGTCATACCGAAATAATCACGGAAACAACGCAACAAATGATACTTAGACATATGCGCCACTTGACTTAACTCGTCGAGAGACACTTCTTCCCCGACATGAGCATGTAAATAATCGCGCACTCGCTCAAAAACAGGGTCTTTCGCGCGGCGTTTGGACTTGTCTAGACTAACAGAGCGCTGAATTCCCTTTTGGCGCGCTAAATATTCAGCAAATTCAAACAACGCAGACGAGTACTCCAATGCCGAGGTTGACGTACTTTCCACTAAAGCGGCCAAACGCAGAATATGCGTTTTGAGCACAGCATCGTGTTGCACAGTATGTTCGATACGAAAGTCTTGTGCTCGTCGAACGCCAGCACTGGCAAGCATAGGGCTTAGTTGATCAGGATGAACATAGAGCATTTTGTAGTGCAGCGTATCGTCACCACCAGAATGACCGTCGTGAGCGTCTTCAGGATTAAACACAATCACATTGCCAGCATAGCTTTTGTGATGTTCACCTAAAGCGAAGAAATCCTGACGACCGGATAAGGTCACGCCGAAAGAAAACTCTTCATGGGCATGAGTACCATAAGAAAAATCGCTCATAGAGGCTTCCAGCAACATGACTTCATCAAGCACAGCGCTTTTCGCAAACTGAAAACGATTTTCTGCCGACATCACACCCTCTCTCAACTCGCCCAATCAATAACCATAGACTAACCAATAACAAACAGAAAAGATTGGACAATATTGCTCAATGAACTGTCTTGACTAACAATTTTGTTTAGCAACGAATCCTGCACTATGGCGTTCAGTAAGCGCCAGAACAACAACCGATGCCATTAAAATAATCACACCAAACATAGCCAAAGGCGTCAGTTTTTCTCCCAAAAATAGCACAGCAATAGCCGCCGCCGTCACGGGTTCGACGAGCACGATAACCGATGCCGTTGTAGCGCGGACAGAAGCAAGGCCTGTATTGAACAGTATGTAGGCAACAGCGGTCGGCACCAAACCAAGGTAACTGAGAAGAACAAGGCTATGATACAAATTTCCTGAAAGAGGCAGCAAGCCTTCAAGTAAGGCGAATGGCAATAGACAAACGGTTCCGACTATTATGCCAAAAAAGGTAACATTAAATTGATCAGTACGATCACGCCGACCCATCGCTCTAGTAATAAGAGTGACACTGACATAACAGACAGAAGATAGGGAAGCGAAAGCCAGCCCTAGCAATGAATTAGACCCAACATCTCCGCCACCCGTCAACAAAGCAAGACCAAAAATAGCAAAGGCGATGATCAGTGCACCCGACCAGCCGATTCGTTCACCCATTGTCAGATAAGAACCGATAGCCATCAAAATTGGTCCCAACCCTAACGTCACTATGGTAGCCACTGCTAAGCCGCTATATTGCACCGCTGCGAAATAGGCGGTCTGGTAAATCGCGAATCCCATACCAATGATAATAACTCGTGCCCAGCGCTCGCGGATAAAGTCTCGCATGGCGCTTCTTTTGTCTTTCGAACTCATGATGAGTGCCACAATAGCAAGAACCAACATACCGATGGCGAAGCGCCAAAACGAGACCGCAATCGGCCCAAGACCACTGCGATAGAGAACAGCAGCGACAGCCCCTCCCGTGCCCCACGCAATGGCAGCAAAGGACACATAGAGCAAGCCACGGCTAACCGATAAAGTGGAAGAAATCTCCTTTACACCAGCTGCTTCAGAAACCATGTTTAACCCTCAGTTTAAAATGAATACCTTCTGTTCTTGCAGCAAGCGTCGCTTAGTTATATATAAGAGTAAAACGCATAATTCACTAAACAATCATTCGAAAAACGAATAGGTAATACCAATGAATTACCCTGACTTACAAATAAGCTGGTTACGAACCTTTGTGGCAGTGGTCGATACTGGGTCTTTATCCGCCGCCGCGCCATTGGTGCATCGCTCTCAATCTGCCGTCAGCATGCACATCAAAAAGTTAGAAGACATTATTGGTACAGCTATTTTATCTAGAGGACCCCGTCATTTAGAGGTCACATCAAAAGGCATTGAATTACTTGCCTACTCACGACGAATCCTCGAATTACAGTCTGAGGCCTATGAGGCCCTGTTTGGCACGCAATTGACCGGCCTAATTCGCATCGGTGTTCCTGATGACTATGCCATGTACTTGGCCCCCGTTTTACGAAGCTTTGTTAGTCGCTATATGGGTGTAGAAATCGAATTAACCTGCGAACAATCAACCTCTCTTATTCCACGTATCAATAGCAACGAACTGGATATAGCGCTAATCTCTCGCGACAAACCAGAAAATGGGGAGTTGCTTTTTCAGGAGCCAATGGTTTGGGTGGGAGCGTCAAAATACGAAGTGTGGCGGCGCAATCCTCTACCTATCGCTGTCTATGAAGCGGGTAGTATGGCTCAAATTGAAACATTGTCGGCCTTAAATAAGTTCAACAAAGATTATCGCATTGTTTATAAAAGCTCGGGGCTAGCTGGTCAGCTTGCTGCGGTGGAAAGTGGATTAGCGGTGGCAGCACTGACTCGTTGCAGTGTTCCTGCCGAATTGCAAATTTTACAAAATTTACCCGCTGAATATGATTTACCTAAACTAGCGGCAATGGAAGTGGCTGTCTTTCGCAGTAAACGATCACAAAAATCGGCAGCCGTGGATGTGATTTACGAGCAAATAGTTCAAGCGTTAAAAGTCGACGCTTAATATCTATATCAATATGGTACAAATCAATAAATAAGTGGCTACAAGGTTAACCACTCAATTAAAGAATAAATTTCTACCAGAGCATGAAGCTGTTAAATAGTTTGTTTTCTCTCTACTTGAGCTAATGCTCTTAGGTACATACGCCCAGCACAAATACCCGCGAGGATATTGCCGACCAAAACACCGAAGAACAGCCCTTTAAGCCCCGCTAGTTCAGAACCAATCCATAGGCAAGGCAGAAAGAAAGCAAACAAGCGCAATGCCGATATTGTTAGAGCTGTGTAGGATTTTCCTAACGCATTAGAGATAGACACCATCAACATACAGATACCAAGCAAACCAAGGCTCACCGGTACTATCATCAGATGCCAATGCAAAATCATCGAGACGTCTTCATCGCTGGTCATTAAGTTTGCCAATACGCCCGAGATAAAAAAAGTAATGACGGCGATCACTAACTGAAACGACAAGACAAAACGACACGCCAAACGCACCACGTAACGCACATCATCCAAGCGACCTTCGCCTAACAATCGCCCTACCATGGGAGGCATAGACATAGTCAGCGCCAACACAGCAACAATAGAGAAAAACTCAAAGCGTGAGTCCCAGCGCCCAAGAAGCCACCGCGGCCGTACCAAACCCAGCAATTAACTTAGTGGCTAACATAGAAGACACAGGCGGCAACAACTGACTGACCATCGCAGGCCCCATAATATGACCAATCGACGCCAAGCTTTTGACGATATTTAAGTCTTGCCAATCAAAGGTAATCCAATGCTTTCGAGCCACTTTCGGCGCAACCATCAAAACACCCAGACCAAACGCCACCGTCGTTGCCATCGCGGCACCGTTCAAGCCAAGGTCTAGCGTGAAGATGAAGATAGGGTCTAACACCAAGTTGAGTACGCTGGTGACTATCATCATGATACCAGGTAACAAGGTGTTCCCATTGGAACGACAAATACTGTAGTAAAAATAGATTAATGCCCCAACCCACGCACTCAGCAACCAATGAGGCCAATAAGCATCAATAATAGGATAGACAGAATCAGGGGCACTTAATAACGCCAAAATCGGATGACGTAACAACCAAATAAGCACGCTAAAAAAAGCAATCCCCACGCTTCCCATCATCAGTACCAAACCACCTAATTGCTTGGCGTAACGGGTGTTCCCCGCCCCTAAAGCTCTTGAAATAATCGCCGTTGTCGCAATCCCAAGACCCACCTGCAGACCGATCACAATCATTTGAATGGGCAAGGTAAAACCCTGTGCCGCCAGTGGTAAAACCCCCAACTGACCAATAAAAGCACTGTCCACCAACTGAAAACTCATCAACGACAAAATGCCAAACATCATCGGCCATGTCATGGAGAAAAGTTGCTTTGCTAAGGGCGCAGAGGGAGATACTTGAGAGGACATAGGTTGCTCATACAAAAAACTGAACCTCTATTCTAACCTACTTTGCTGACAACTGAATGACACACACCTTCACCAAACAAACTATGCGATGAAAAGTCTCATTCTTCAGCATGACGCTGACTTTGCTTATGCCCATAGTTCAGCATGACTAAAGCAATCATAGAAAAAATAGCAAAACCGCTAGCCAAAGGAATAACAGTAAAGTTATAGAACTGTCCTGCGATGGTTGCTAAGACAATGGCAATTAAGCTTGATAAAGACGAGATTAGCGAAGCGCCAAGCCCTGCCATGTTCCCTAATGGCTCCATCGCCATGGCATTCACATTACCAAAGACCATACCGAGACATGAAAACATCACCATACCCAGCACCATAAAAAATACAAAAGGCGGCACGCCATCAAAGAAAAAAGCCACAACTAACAGGATAAACGCGGTCGAACACATAACACTTAACGCGCCAACCACGCAGCGCAGCATGCCTACTCGCAGGACAATTTTGCCGTTTGAAAAGTTAATGATAGAAGAACCTATCGCCAGCATGGCAAAGAACAACGGAAAACGATCACCCGTGTCATACACATCCTGAAAAATAGATTGTGCCGTACTGATATACAGCATCAAACCTCCAAAAATACAACCTAACAGAATGGTAAAGGCCATCACATCACGACGACTCAGAATGATGCGCACGTCAGCCATTAAGCGTTTTCGGTTTAACGGTACACGGTTCTCTTTTAGCAAGGTTTCTGGTTGGCGTAACAAAAGCCAACCACCGGCAACAGCGGCTTGTATCATCAATAAAGCAAAAATCCAGCGCCAATCAGCCACTTTAATCACCAGTTGCCCCAATGACGGTGCAAGCATGGGCACAAGAATAAACACCATCATGACAAACGACATAATGCGCGCCATAGCGGCGCCTTTGTACAAATCTCGCACCAAGGCACGGGAGGCAATTTTAGGGCCAGCAACACCAAAACCTTGAATCATACGGCCCAGCAAAAACACCTCGATAGACGTCGCCAATAACGCAATCACAGAACCTAAGAGATAAATACTAACGCCAATTAAAATGCTTTTTTTACGGCCAATCGCATCCGACAGCGGGCCAAAAACGATCTCACCAAACACCATACCCAGAATCATCGCTGAGACAATCCACTGAGTTTGTTGATAATCCACAATAGCAAGTGATGCCGCAATTTGTGGGAACGCTGGCAACATGGCGTCCATACTCAACGCGGTCAGTGACATCATCAAGGCAAACAGCGCAATGAACTCTTTTTCGGCTAAGCGCCGTTGCGGTTTGTCCGCTACTTGGGCATCAGAAAGCGACATCCGTATCCTCAGGGTCTAACAAAAATGGAGCATTAGTTTACTCGTCTCTTCTTATATACTGCAATCAATTAGATGGCGCTCTGGCTAACAGTTCCAACACAGCAACTTTTACATCCTGTATTAATTCGGCTTCATCCACGCCGAGCACTTGGCCATTTTCCACCACTCGCTTGCCGTTAATAAAGCTGTGTTGAATCAACGCTGGTTCGCCGCATAAGATGGGCGCTTCTAACAGACTGTGTACACCAGAAAAACGGGGTGCATCAAGGGAATACAAGACTAAATCCGCAGCATACCCCTCGGCTATTTGACCTGTTTTCAGCCCTAAAAGCTCGGCGCCATTTTGCGTGCCCCATTTAAGCACTTGCGCTACATTCGTGGCGGCTGGGCCACCCTGAGTACGATGCAGCAGCCAAGCTAAATTCAACTCTTGCAGCATAGAAGCATTTTCACTGGACGCAGAACCATCCACACCAAGGGTAATTGACATGCCCGCCTTTTCCATCGCCAGAATCGGGGCAATGCCGCTACCAAGTCGACAATTTGACGTGGGACAATGGGCGATTCGAGTCTTAGTTTGTGCCAGCAATTCAATGGCATGAGCATCCGCTTGTACCAAGTGAGCGAACCACACATCCTCCCCTAACCAATCGCAATCCAGTGCGTAATCAATGGCACTCATACCAAAATTCTGTTGCGCCATTTGCTCATCAAAAGACACTTCCAATAAATGCGAATGGCGCAGTAATTTTCGTTCTTTTGCCCACTGAGCGTAACGACGTAAATCTTCGGCGGGTGAGGTATGAACCAAGCTGGTAGGCGCGATGACTAAACGTCGCATGCTGAATGGGCTGTCGTCATGATAGCGTTTATAGGAAGCATCAAGGCGATCTAGTGACAACACCAATGACTCTGGGACAATGCCGCTGTCTTGCATACCTTTATGGCTGCCCTGTACCGTCGCACCACCACGACATAAAACTAAGCGAATGCCCAAGTCTTCCGCCGCACGCCAAACAGCGTCTTCCAACTCTGGGGATGTACTCGCATGATATAAGTAATGGTGATCCGCGCAGGTTGTCACCCCAGAGCGCAGTTGTTCATAAAGGCCTAATTTTGCTGCAACATACATTAAATCTGGCGTAATTTGTGGCCAAAAACGATAGGGAACACTCGCTAGCCATTCCCCTAACCCTTGGTTTAAGCCAGTAGGAACGCCTTTTAAAATGGATTGAGCAAGGTGATGGTGAGTATTGACAAAACCAGGATAAACGACACAGTCTGATGCATCGATCAATTCATCGTCTGGTTCGCGATACAAAGTAGGTGCAATGGCGGCAATCACGCCATCTTTAATACGGATCTCTTGAGGAAACTCATAACCTACAACGGCTTTGGCTTGGCGGATTAAATACTGAGTCATAACACTCTCCTTCTAGGAAAGAGCAATGTCCAGGCCGCAAGGCTTAACCGCTTCTACTCTTTGATCTAATACTAATGATTTTAAATTGGATCTATCCAATGCAATCACAAAGCAAGCCCTGTACCAGTCTGCTCAACGGCAGCAAGTACACAGCCACCCGCTTTAAAAAAGCCCATAAAATCCTCTGATTTTTGTATTTATAGTGCAGAGACGCCTTAAATCGCCCAATTCAAGGGCATAAAAAAAGCACGCAAAATACAAAACGGTCGATTTTATAGACCATCCTATTTGGCCTACTTGTTGCTTAGTCATGAATAGCGCAAATTGTTTGCGTGGCGCAATGAGTAGAAGCGGTCAAACTTGGAGCTGATATCAATAAAACCAAGTTCGGGCATTGCTCACTGCCTTATCGACAACCCAAAGAGGATGTCGAAAGGGAAGTGACAGCCGTTTCCAACAAACTCGACTGTGTACCCAGCCCTCTCGCTCTTTCCTCATCTGGTTTTCTTTGTGGTTGTTTCTGTGAATGAGTTTGTTTTGCTTAAAAAAAGCAAAGCCGAATCTATGATGAAGCATGGAGAACACAATGAACAACCCACTAAAAACATCCCTATTTGGTAAGCTATGCCTAGCTGGGGCCGTGGCATTTACGGCTTTAAATGGCAGCACCGCATTTGCAATAGACAAAGTGAAATTTCAGCTTGATTGGCTACCGGGTGGCGACAAAGCGCCTGTTTATGTTGGTATCAAAAAAGGCTTTTTCAAAGACGCCGATTTAGACGTAACCGTTGCCAGCGGCCGAGGCTCTACCGACGCCATTAGCAAACTCGCCACAGGCAATGCCGATTTGGGTTTATCCGACTTGGTCGCACTATTAATGGCAAAAGCTCAAAACGATGTACCAGTTTCTGCGGTTTATTCGGTTTTTAGTAAAGCACCCCATGCTTTTTTTGTTCTCTCTGAATCAGGCGTTAAAAGTGTCAAAGACGTCGCTGGAAAACGCATCGCCACCTCGCCTTATACGTCTTCAAATGTCTTCTTACCTTTGCTGTTAGACGTGAATGGCGTTGATCCAAACAGCGTAAAGTTAATCAAAGCCGACGCTGGTGCCTTAAACCCAATGTTACTTTCCGGTAATGCAGACGTCGTTATTTCATGGATAACAGACACGGTGATTTACCAACAACAAGCCAAAAGTGCGAACAAAACCTTACAAGTACTGCCTTGGTATGATGCTGGGTTAGAATTTTATTCAACGTCCGTCATTGCTTCAGATCGCTTTATTAATGAACATCCTGATGTAACAAAACGCTTTGTCGCAGCGTATAAAAAAGCCATCGAATATACTTGGAAGCACCCGGAAGAAAGCGGACAAATCGTCCATGAGATGGTACCCGAAGTCGATGCAAGTACCGCGACAGACACCATTAACTCGATCAAATCCTTGGTTTATAACGCCGTCAGCGAGCAAGATGGCTACGGTGCATTTACCAAAAAACGACTCGCCACCACATGGCAATGGACCGCCAAAGCACAAAATATTGCAGTCGACAGCTTTGATCCAGAATCGGCGGTAAATCGCCAGTTTATGCCTTAATTAACACCTTCATTTGCTGAAATAAAAACTCTTCAAAAAGCCCATTTATGAAGTGACCCCCAATGTTGTTTGTCCAACTATTGGGGGTCACTTCATTATTTGGGCTTTTCTTAGTTCTGGTACAGGTAATTCCATCACGTTCTAGATTGAAAAGATCTCAGTATCGACGAGAAATAAAGGCCACAAGACAGCCTGCGACACACAAGCCTGTTAGTACGAAAAACAACCCTTGGCTACCATTCAAATCAATTGCATAAGCAAAGATAGGTGGACCAACAGTTACCCCTAAATTTCCTAGCTGCGCTATTGCACCATTCCCCATTGCTTGCTCTGATTCTGTTGTTGATAATGCAGGTATTAAAGCAAAAGCCGTACCCTGCACAATTCCAGATACCAGTAACAATAATAAAGCAGTCAATAAGAAGTATCGCGGTGAGTCTTCAAACTGAGTAACAAAATAGGTAATCAGAGCAACGCCTACATACGCAAGAAACACCAAATTTTGAGGACGTAAACAATATTGAGACAAAGCACCAGATAAAAAAGTCCCCCCGATACTACATAATGGCAGCAATATTAAAAGTAAGCTTTTTGTTGTGTCATCAGGAGATAATCTAGGAACAAATGTCAAAAGAGCCACAAACATAGTTGTATGAAACAGAAATACTAATCCTGGCAAAAATGTTCTTGGATTCAAATAAACCTGAATGGTTTGAGTAAAAAAGCTAGCAAAGGTTAATTTGTTAATGTTTGGTGGAGTATTAAGCGTTTTACGTGCTGGCAGCAGGAAATAAAGCACGAGAGGAACAGACAAAAAAGCATGAGCAAGAAAAACACCAGAGATTCCATAATTTAAAATAATCTTGCTTCCTAACCACCCAGCAATAGCAAAAGCCACACCAAAAAAGTTCCCCACAACCCCATTACTAGAGAATAATGCTGTTTTGCAGCACTCCGTAGCATAAGTGTTGGTGCGGCAACCACTATACCAAGATGTGATATTCCTTCTATAATTCTAGTAATTAGTAACACAGAATACGAAGGAAGCACTGATTGAATAAATGACAACCCTCCCCCAATGACTAGAGATCCAATAAGAACCTTTTGATAGCCTAAATATCCAGACAGTACCCCAGCAACAACACCAAATAATAATCCGATAAAACCGACTATCGATAACAACGCACCAATAGAAGAAGCACCGACATCATAAGCGGTAAGAAGAAGATCATAGGAAACCGAAAATTTTGCAAACTGCATTGCTGCGAAAACACCAACAATCCATAGAATAAAAACATCTATCCATTGTGTTTTTTCTAACTCGATACTTTTAATTGCCACAATAGAACTCATAATAACCCCAACATTCGCGGTAAATGCTCACAGCTATTACAAACCTTTATCTTTTTAGATGATGCATCTACAACATAATGTATCATTACTTTGGGCATTGATATATCCGAAGGTACTATAAACTGGGGGTCAATAGTAAACTGACCTGAATCAGATAAATTCCAGTCAGAGGAGCCACTTAAAAACTGCCTTGACTTTCTCATTTTTTGAGCACTAATATCACTTAATTCTTTTGATGTATTATTCAAATCTGGCATTAGATCATATAAAGAAGGAAGGGTATGACCAAAATTATAATCATTATCTGTAGAGGCTCCATGTTTTTCCTTCTAACCCATTTTCGGATGCAATACGATCTATCAACAAATATGCTTGCCCACTTGTTGAGTTCGCCTCAAAATTAGAAAAAAATTCATTACAAACATTAAAGCATTTCCTAAAATATGCGCGTATTTTAGGCGACTCACCAAAATATGCAGTAGTAGCAAAATCGGCAGGAACGCCAGATTCATTATCAACATTAGACGCATACGCCACAAGAATAAGATCTTTCCAATTAATAGCTTGATTATTTGAAAAAAACTGAGAGTCTCTAAATGATTTAAAATGGCTACGCGTAACATCATTACTATTACATGCTAAAATTGCAGCACCTAAATGAGGGGGATTGTACCAACCATTTTCGGTTAAATTAGGATAAGATGCTATCTCCTCAATCCAAGACTGTTTTAATAAAGCTTCGGATATATTATTTTTACCGAAATAGTGACTAACTACTTTTGTTAATGCATCTGAAACCTTCAATCGACCAGGGTTAATAATATCTACCATAAAAAACACTCCTTGTGAAATTTAATCCTTAAAAAGAAATCATTCTGTATGCTTCTAATATCGAGTTTCCAGAATAATTATATTTGCTTATTTTCTTTAACTCAGGACTCGCATTTACCGCAATAGTTTCTGTAAGCTTAGAAAATAATGGCTCATCACTTAATGAATCACCAAATGCAATACATTCATCAAAATCAAGATTATATTTATTACATAAATCCATAGCAATTAATGGTTTATCTTCAGGAGACAAAATCTTAAAATATTCATCTGAATGAGGAGGATATGTTGAACTAAAGATATGATCAAAACCATAAATACTAAAATGACTTGCAAATACATCCTGAGACATTGTAATTAAACAGCTCAGACTTCCTCGACCCTTTATTTCTGCAAGGCACTCTGAAATATGATCGATTTTTTTTGCATCTTGGAAGGCAGAAAACGACACATTTTTGTCTATTTCCCCCCAAAGTTTTGATATAAGATCAGTGAATTGATAAGTAGTGATTCTACGTTCAGAAAATTGTTTTTCTAGCTCAAAAAGCTGTGTCTCAGTTCCAAGCTTTTTGGCCAATTCTAGTAAACCTGTAGATTCAGGTAGAATTGTTCCATCCATGTCAAATATATATAGTCGTCTCATTCCTTTAACTTCCATGACAATCCAATAACAAAAATCTAACAAATCTAAAAGGTATAATCAATACTATTTTTCATAGTTTTCAATATCCTAATTTTCTGGGTAACTGACACCGTAATTTATCAACAACAAGCTCAAAGCGCGGGCAAAACACTGCAAATACTACCTTGGTACGATGCCGGTTTAGAATTTTATTCCACCTCAGTTATTGCCTCTAATCGCTTTATTAATGAACATCCTGATGTAACAAAACGCTTTGTCGCAGCGTATAAAAAAGCCATTGAATACACCTGGGCACACCCCGAGGAAAGCGGACAAATCGTTCATGAGATGGTACCCGAAGTCGACGCTAGCACCGCCACAGACACCATTAATTCGATTAAATCGTTAGTGTATAACGCTGTCAGCGATCAAGACGGTTACGGCGCATTTACCAAAGAACGACTCGCCACCACATGGCAATGGACCGCCAAAGCGCAAAATATTGCCGTCGACAGCTTTGATCCAGAATCAGCTATAAACCGTCAATTTATACCTGAATAAACCATCATATTCAGTTAGATAAAAAACCTTTCAAAAGCCCATTTATTTGGGCTTTTTTCTTGCTATTAGACGCAAATCGCTTCTATTTAGAGTAAGATATCTTCATTAAAAACAATAATAGAGGTCGATATGGACATAGGTCTGGCCAAGCATTTAAAACTGACTCAACTGCGCTTAATTTCGGTCATAGCAGAGCATGGTCAGCTCGGTATTGCGGCCGATGAGATGGCAATGACACAACCTGCCGCGTCACGTATGTTGAGTGAAATCGAACAAACTATTGGCACGCGTTTATTCATTCGTCACGCCAAAGGCATGGAACCAACCTTGGTTGGTCAAGCTGTGGCACGTCGGGCACACAATTTATTGGTTGAGCTACGAGATCTTGCCCGTGAAGTAGGCGAACTAAAAGAAGGTGGCGGAGGCACCACCTCAATTGGCGCGGTTACCGGGGCCGCAGTGGGGTTTGTCATTCCAGCCATTCAACAATTGCGTGCCATCGCCCCCAAAGCCGAAATAGACATCAATGTGGACACCAGTGATATTTTGGTGCGTGATTTAATCGCTGGACACAATGACTTCGTGCTCGCGCGTATCCCCAAACAATACGACGCCAACGAATTTGAAATTTATCCAGCCCGTACTGAATCGGTCACACTCGTGGTGCGAAAAGATCACCCATTAGCTAATCTTGATAAAGTGCGCGTCAAAGACCTCGCTCATTTTGAATGGGTCATGCAGTCCCACCGTGCGCCCATACGTGAAGCGGTCGAAGCGGCCTTTATGGAAGAACGCGCTGAACTGCCGTTAAGCATTACCAACAGCACCTCTTTATTGGCATTAATCGCTATCTTGGTGTCTTCCAACGCCATTGCGCCGATGGCGAGAGAAGTCAGTGATTTGTTAGTGGGTCATAAAGTCAAAGCCGACTTAAAAACACTAAAATTGGATAGAAAAATTGTCATGAGCCCCTATTATTTGTTGCAAATGCGTGGTCGCCAATTATCCCCTCTTGCCAATCAGCTCAAGCGTTTAGTATTAGCCGAACTGGAACAGAAACCGATAAAGAGTGATATATAAAAAAAGCGAGTCGCCTGCTTCACAGACCACTCGCTCAAACCCCGCCTTGGGTATCTCAACAAAAATTAGCCAACAAGATCTTTTGGTAACAAAGCCTTTGGAATGTTTTGATAACACACAGGGCGCAAGAAACGACGTATCGACAAAGTGCCCACTGAAGTGGCACCGAAGTTTGTCGACGCTGGATATGGACCGCCATGCACCATGGTATCGTTTACTTCCACACCGGTTGGAAAACCATTTGCCAGCAAACGACCCGCTTTACGCTCCAGCACAGGCAAGAGTTTCTGACACGCCGCATGATCGCCTTCATCAAGATGAATAGTACAAGTCAGCTGACCTTCCAAATGACGAGCTAACTCGACCATTTGCTCAACACTGTTCGCTAAAACAATCAATCCAAGTGGCCCAAAGACCTCTTGATGCAAGGTTGGGTTATCCAACCACACTTGACCCGTTACCGTGAATAAGTTTGGTCGAGCCGTACGATCATCTGTATCCGCTGAACGAACAACCGCCTGAATGCCCGTTTTTTCCATCGCTGCGACACCAGAACGGTACGCATCGGCAATGCCATCTGTGAGCATAGTTTGTGCTGATGTTTCCGATAAAGCGGCACTGGCGGCTGCGATCATCTTCTGGGCATCTTCATTGTCCAACATGACCGCAATTCCAGGGTTAGTACAAAACTGTCCAGCACCCATGGTTAATGAGCCAGCCCAACCTTTACCCAATGCCTCCGCACGATTTTTAACGGCTTCTGGCATCACAAACATTGGGTTTACAGAACCCAGTTCACCAAAAAACGGAATCGGCTCTGGACGTGCCGCACACAAATCAAACAAGGCACGGCCACCCGCCAAGCTGCCAGTAAAGCCAACCGCCTTGATCAGTGGATGTTGCACCAAGGCTTGCCCTACCTGACGATTGCCCCCTTGAATCAAAGAGAAAACACCGTCTGGCATGTTGCAACGCTTAATGGCCTTATCAATGGCTTGTGCCACTAACTCGCCCGTTCCGGGTGTGCCGAATGGCCTTTGACCACCACAGGGCAACCTGCCGCCAACGCGGCGGCGGTATCGCCACCCGCCGTTGAAAACGCCAATGGAAAATTAGACGCACCAAATACGGCAACGGGGCCGATTGGACGCTGGATCATGTACATATCTGGACGCGGCAACGGTGCGCGATCTGGCAAGGCTTCATCATAACGACGATCTAAATATTCGCCCGATAAGATGCGCTCAGCAAACAAGCGTAACTGACCCGTAGTACGGCCACGTTCGCCCTGTAACCGTGCCGCTGGTAAGCCCGTTTCCTGCACGCCGATTTCAGTAATTTGATCGCCTAGCACATCGATTTCGTCAGCAATCGCATTCAGAAACGCGGCACGCTCTTCGCGAGAAGAATACCCAAACGTTTCAAAGGCCGCTTCTGCCGCTTCTACTGCCGCATTTACATCAGCAACACGCCCCACGGCAAACTCATGAGAAGACCCAGAAGAAGGCTCGGAAGAAAATGTTGCGTCGCCCTTTACCCATTTGCCGGCAATAAAATGCTGTCCCGTTAACATACTCACTCCTCTCTGCTTTTTAATTAATGACTGTCTTTTGGTACGGCCGCACCACGACAACCTTTTAGGAAGTCAAAATCAGCCCCCGTATCCGCTCCTTGCACATGGTCATGGAACAGCTTGATATAGCCGCTTTTGGGTGGCTCTAAATGGCTCTTCCAGTTCGCCAATCGACTGGCCATTTCTTCATCTGAAATGTCCACATGTAAGCGTCGTTTTTCGACATCCAGCTCAATCATGTCGCCATTTTGTATCACGGCCAATGGCCCACCCGCTGCGGCTTCTGGTGTCGTATGCAATACCACAGTGCCATACGCCGTACCCGACATACGCGCATCAGAAATGCGCACCATGTCTTTAATACCCTTGCGCAGCACTTTTGGTGGCAAGCCCATGTTGCCAACCTCCGCCATACCTGGATAACCTTTCGGTCCACAGTTTTTTAGCACCATGACGCAGTTTTCATCGATATCCAAGGCTTCATCATTGATCTTAGCTTTGTAGTCATCAATGTCTTCGAATACCACAGCGCGGCCACGGTGTTGTAATAAATGCGCCGATGCCGCAGAAGGTTTCAGTACTGCACCTTGTGGCGCAAGGTTACCTTTTAATACAACAATACCGCCTTTTTGTGTCAGTGCTTTTTCCACTGGCAAAATGACGTCTGGGTTCCAATTACGAACCTCTTTTACTTCTTCCCAAATGGATTCACCAGACACGGTAATGGCGTTTTTGTGTAGTTTTCCAGCTTCTGCCAGATGCTTAATTACCACAGGCAAACCACCCGCGTAGAAGAATTCTTCCATCAGGTATTTGCCCGATGGCATCAGGTTCACAATAGTGGCAATTTCTTGGCCCAATTTATCCCAGTCATCTAGGGTTAAATCCACACCCACACGACCAGCAATAGCCAATAAATGAATCACCGCATTGGTCGAGCCACCAATCGCGCCGTTGACGCGAATCGCGTTTTCAAAAGCTTGGCGAGTCAAAATATCAGACGGCTTTAAATCGTCTTTCACCATATCAACGATACGACGACCAGTTAGATGCGCCATAACGCGACGACGGCTATCTACTGCAGGAATCGCTGCGTTACCCGATAACGCCATGCCCAAGGCTTCAGCCATCGAGGCCATGGTGCTAGCGGTGCCCATGGTGTTACAAGAACCCGCAGAGCGAGACATAGATTGCTCGGCTTCAAGGAAGTCTTCTTGTGTCATCTTGCCCGCTTTAATGTCTTCCGACATTTGCCACAAGGCTGTACCAGAGCCCACACGCTCGCCTCTGAAGTAGCCATTCAACATTGGGCCACCAGATACCACAATCGCAGGGATATCGACACTACACGCGCCCATAAGCAGCGCCGGTGTGGTTTTGTCACAACCTGCTAACAAAACAACGCCATCAAGCGGGTTGGCACGCAAAGCCTCCTCCACGTCCATCGCCGCCATGTTGCGATACATCATAGCCGTCGGACGCAGTGAGCTTTCACCCACAGAGAACACAGGAAACTCTAGTGGCAAACCACCCGCTTCATAAATACCGTGTTTCACTCGATCGGCAAGATCTCGAAGATGGGCGTTACAAGGTGTAAGCTGCGACCAGGTATTACAAATGCCAATAACGGGGCGACCATCAAATAAATCCGCCGGCAGGCCTTGGTTTTTCATCCAGCTGCGGTGGTAAATATGATCACGTGAGGTACCGCCAAACCATTCGGTTGAACGTAATTTGCGGGGCCATGTTTTTGGTACGAACTTGTTTTTTTCAGAATCACTCATACCCAACCTCCATCAACAATAAAGTTCTGCGCCGAACACATAGCCGCCGCATCGGACCCTAAAAACAGTGCCATATTGGCGATGTGTTCAGGCAGTACCTTGCCTGTTAGGCATTGGCTCTGTTTAATTTTCTCTTCTGCCGCATCATCGACCCACAGGCGCAGTTGCTTTTCCGTCATCACCCAGCCCGGTACCAAGGTATTCACACGAATACCAGAGCCACCTAAATCACGGGCCAGAGATCGAGTTAAACCATGAGTCGCCGCTTTGCTCGTGCCGTAAGTTGGATAACCGGCTGTCGCCATCATCCAGCCCACTGAGCCAAAATTGATGATCGAACCGCCACCGAGTTTGCGCATCATCGGCGCGACGGCTTGAGCGGCAAACATAGCGTGTTTGATGTTCACACCAACCAGCTCATCAAAACGCTCTTCTGTCAGCGATTCTAAAGAATGACGCACGTCGTTAGCGGCGTTATTCAACAACACGGAAATAGGACCGAACGCGTCTGCTGCCGCACGAATTTTGCTCTGGTAATCTTGGATGTTAGTAATGTCACAGACCTCAAAACGCACCTCATAACCATCTTTTTTCAGACGTTTAGCCAGTGCCGTACCAGCTTTTTCATCCAAGTCGACAAAAGCCGTTTTCGCACCTTGCTTGGCATATGCTTCAACGATGGCCGCACCTATACCCGTCGCACCGCCAGAGATAAAGACTGAGCGATCTTTTAAATCTGGATAAACGGCACTCTTTGATTTATTCATAGCGGCGCTACCTCGGTATCAAGTTCATCCGCTTTCGCTAATGTATTGCGCAATGGCAAACCAAAGGTAGGTGAGGAAATTTCAAAGACATCGCCTTCTTGAGCCTGAATGCCATCAGCAAAAGACAAGGTTGCTGTGCCAAACATGTGTACATGTAGATCGCCCGGCTGGCGGAAAATCGCATATTTGAAATGATGGTGCTCTAAGTTTTTAAAGGTATGCGACATATTGTCTTCACCGGATAAAAAGCCTTTTTCCCAGAGCGTTTTTTCGCCACGTTCGATGCGTGAATGACCATCAATGTGCATGGGCAATTCGCCCACCAACAATTCAGGACCAAACGACGCAGGACGCAATTTTGAATGCGCTAGATACAAATAGTTTTGACGCTCTGTTACGTGATCTGAAAATTCATTCGCCAAGGTGTAACCAAGACGATGCACTTTGCCGTCTTCGCCCACCAAGTAAAAACCCGCGATTTCTGGCTCTTCACCGCCATCTAAAGCAAAAGATGGTGAAGGCAAGGCCTCACCTGGTGCGATTACACCAGCACCATTGCCTTTGTAAAACCACTCTGGCTGAACGCCTTCTTGTCCGTCTTTTGGCTTGCCACCTTCCACGCCCATTTGGAAAATTTTCATGGAATCGGTCAGTTCTTCACTTTTCGCATGCATAGCATTACGTGTTGCTGCAGAGCCTAAATGCGTTAAGCCTGTACCAGTCAGATACATATGCGCTGGATCAGGATGTCGAACTGGGCAATCTAACTGATTATTTTTTGCCAGCTCTGCCAAATTCACAGACTCCCCCAAACCATACTTTGCAATAATAGACTTCAGCGGCACGCCATTTTTAACGGCTTCTGTTGCGAGTTCGTAAACACTCGATGCATGAAGAACAAGGTGTGCTTCGCTGCCTTCACGGCACACCACACCACCTTGTTTAATTTGAGATAAAAACAACATAAATCGCTCCTTAACCCGCGTTCTTAGCGCGCTTTTTGTTTGTTGTAGACGTCGAAAATAACCGCAGCGAGCAATACCAAGCCCTTGATAACTTGCTGCCAATCAATCCCTATACCCAATATCGACATCCCGTTGTTCATAACGCCCATGATGAAAGCACCAATCACCGCACCGATGACTTTACCAACGCCGCCCGTCATGGAGGCGCCGCCGATAAAGACGGCCGCAATAACATCCAACTCAAAAGCAAAACCGGCTTTTGGCGTAGCTGTGTTCAAGCGGGCGGCAAAGATTAATCCTGCCAAAGCAGCCAACATGCCCATGTTGGCGAAGGTCAAAAAGGTCAAACGCTCGGTATTGATACCCGATAATTTCGCCGCTTTTACGTTGCCACCCAAGGCATAGATACGACGACCAATCGTCGTGCTGTTTGTAATAAAGGTATAGATAGCGATCAGTACCGCCATGGTGATCAATACGTTTGGTAAACCACGATACGTACTCAACATGTAAGATAGGTAGATAATGGCAACTGCGATCAAAGCATTCTTCACGATAAAGAAAGCAAAAGGCTCATCTTGAATACCATACTTCAACGCTCTAGCACGGCTACGAGCTGCTAAGAATACAATGGCACTGGCGGCTAACACACCCAATACTAATGCCGTAATATTTGGACGTCCTGCCCCAAACACATCTGGAATAAAGCCAGTACTTAATAGCTGAAAGCTTTCTGGAAACGGTCCGATGGATTGCCCTTCCAGCAAGGTCAACGTCAAACCACGAAATACCAACATGCCGGCCAAGGTAACGATAAAAGCCGGAATCTTCCAATAAGCGATCCAGTAGCCCTGCAAGCCGCCAATAATTAAGCCAACCAGCAGGCAAACCGGCACAACAATAATAGTGGGTAAGTTATAATTTACCGCCATCACCGCCGCCAATGCCCCAATAAACCCCGCCACTGAGCCAACTGATAAATCAATATGCCCCGCAACGATCACCAGCAACATACCAATCGCCATGATAATGATGTAGCTGTTTTGTAAAAATAAATTGGTCAGGTTAACCGGGCGCATCAATATGCCATCGGTCAAAAACTGAAACATCCCCATGATGACCACAAGCGCAATCAGCATGCCGTAATCACGTACGTGTGACTTTAAATAGTCAGTAACAGAAGGTGCCGATTGGACCGCTGTAGAGGTTTCTTTGGTTGTCATTATTATTGCTCCGCTATTATTCTTCTCGCCGTTATTATTGCTATCGCTAGGCTTTCACTATCATTGACATGATTTTCTCTTGGCTCGCATCAGCTTTGTCTAATTCGCCAACCAAACGGCCTTCGTTCATCACATAAATACGATCACACATGCCAAGCAACTCTGGCATCTCTGAAGAAATCATCACCACGCCTTTACCGTCATCAGCAAGCTGATTGATGATGCTGTAAATTTCAAACTTGGCACCTACATCGATACCACGAGTAGGCTCATCCAAAATCAACACATCTGGTTGTGAATACAGCCATTTGCTTAATACGACTTTCTGCTGGTTACCACCGGATAAGTTCATCACCTTTTGAAACACGCTTGGGGTACGAATATTTAGAGCTTGTCGATAATCTTCAGACACTTGACGTTCGATGTTTTCATCGATGACCCCAAAAGACGAAACCCTAAGCAAATTCGCTAGCGTGGTATTGGTTTGAATGGTTTCTTCTAGGATCAAGCCCAGTTCTTTACGATCTTCAGTAACGTAGGCCAAACCGCTTTTAATCGCTTTTGGCACCGTCGATAAATCGGCGAGTTCACCGCGCAAACGCACCTCACCTTGCACATTTTTGCCGTAGCTTTGACCAAACAGACTCATGGCCAATTCCGTTCGTCCAGACCCCATTAGTCCTGCGATCCCGATGACTTCGCCAGCACGAACAGTAAATTCAATGTCGTGCAGCATCTGGCGATCCAACGCATCGGCATGCCATACGTTCCAACCGCTGACTTCCATTAGTATTTTGCCTAATTGACTCTCTCTCGCTGGATAGCGGTGCGCCATATCACGACCAACCATGTCACGAATAATGTCTTCTTCACTGATGTTTTGTGCATGACAATCCAGCGTTGACACTGACGCGCCGTCACGAATCACGGTAATGCTGTCTGCTACTCGGCTGATTTCATTCAATTTGTGGGTGATCAGGATAGAAGAGATGCCTTGTGCTTTTAATTCCAGTAGCAAATCAAGCAATTTGGCGCTGTCGTTTTCTTGCAAAGCGGCGGTTGGCTCATCCAAAATCAATAACTTCACGTCTTTAGCAAGGGCTTTAGCAATCTCAACCAGTTGCTGTTTACCGACCCCCAGTTGACCGACTAACGTCGACGGCGATTCTTTCAAACCTACTTTGGCTAACAAGTCTTGGGTACGCGAGAAGGTCTTCGGCCAGTTAATGACGCCACCTTCCACATTCTCGTTGCCTAAAAATAAATTCTCAGCGATGGATAAAAGTGACACTAATGCCAACTCTTGGTGAATAATAATGATGCCTTTTGCTTCGCTGTCCCTAATACCGGAAAAGGCAACAGTCTCGTTATTAAAAAGAATATCGCCATCGTAACTGCCATGTGGATAAACCCCACTCAATACCTTCATGAGAGTGGATTTTCCCGCGCCGTTTTCCCCCACCAAAGCGTGGATCTCCCCTGAACGAACTTTAAGGTTCACTGAGTCGAGGGCTTTTACTCCAGGAAATGTCTTGGTAATGCTGCGCATTTCCAAAATAATATTTTCCATAAAACATCCCATTAGCAAGGCGCTACTACCGCATTAACACACGGTGAATAGCGCTCTCGCTGGTTTATTATTGTTGAATTAGGATCAATTAAAAATTTTCACGATGTCACGAGCGAAGCCAATTTTGTACTCACAAAAGCTTGGCTTTGCTCACTCATTAAAGGCTTATTCGACTTGAGATTTGGTGTAATAACCACTGCCCAATAGCACATCTTGCCAGTTAGATTTATCCACCGTGACCGGCTCAAGCAAATAACTTGGCACAATTTTGATACCATTGTTGTAGGTTTTAGTATCATTAATTTGCGGCTTTGCATCATTCAATACCGCTTGCACCATGCCCACTGTCACACTGGCTAATTCACGGGTGTCCTTGAAGATGGTGGAATATTGTTCGCCGGCAATGATGGATTTAACGGATGGCACTTCCGCATCTTGCCCTGTCACAATCGGCATGGGCAAATTACCAGAACCATAACCAACGCCTTTCAAAGAAGACAAAATCCCGATAGAAATACCGTCATAAGGAGACAAAATACCATCAACACGTTTTGTCGTATAATGCGCTGACAATAAGTTATCCATACGAGCCTGAGCGGTTGCACCGTCCCAGCGCAAGGTACCGACCTTATCCATGCCCATTTGCCCAGAAACCACGTTCACTTTACCCGAGTCGATCATAGGTTGAAGCACAGACATGGCGCCATCGTAGAAGAAATAAGCGTTATTGTCGTCTGGTGAGCCGCCAAACAATTCAACGTTGTAAGTAGCCGCTCCACGCTGTTCCATACCACTGACCAAAGACTTAGCTTGTAATACACCGACCTTAAAGTTATCAAAGGTGGCGTAGTAGCTCACATGAGGGCTGTTTTTGATCAAACGGTCATAGGAAATTACTTTAATACCCGCTGCGTCGGCATTTTCAAGTGCGTTTGAAAGAGTGGTACCATCAATTGCGGCGATGACTAATACATCAACGCCTTTTACAATCATGTTTTCAATTTGAGAAAGTTGATTTGGAATTTCATCTTCAGCGTATTGCAGATCAACCTTATAGCCTGCGTCTTGGAAGAGTTTGACCATGGAATCACCATCTGTGATCCAGCGGGCAGACGATTTAGTCGGCATGGCAATACCAACATAACCACTCGCAGCCAAGGCACTCGCGGAGCCTCAGCGCAGTGGCACCCAATACTAAACCAGCAATGGCATTCTTTAGATAGTTCATTAGCGTCTCCTGTTACAGCCGAGTAAGCGCCATAAAGGGCAAACTGCGTTAGCCGTAGGGTTTGTTATCGTTATTTTTTTAGAGCCAATCAGGTCTTATAAAAAACCTGCTACTCAGAGTAGGCAAAATGAACATACCAATCAAATAGAATAAATGTTGTTCTTCATATCATTTTTGGTATGAAATTGAGTGAAGTAATAAAAGACAAATAAACATATTAGCTACTGCAGGACACGCACAAATTTCGTATGATAATTTTACCCTTTACCTATCCCATTCATTCAGAAGGACTATATGGAATTTATTTGGATATTATTCGCCTTTGTCTGCGGGCTGGCGGTCAAAATGATCAATTTACCGCCATTAATTGGTTTTTTATTAGCGGGGTTTTTGCTCAATTATCTGGGAATGGAAGCAAGCAGCACATTAGACTCTCTCGCTAATATTGGTATTACTCTAATGCTGTTTAGTATTGGATTAAAGCTCCACGTTAAAGACCTACTCAAGCCCGAAGTGTGGGTCAGCACACTTAGCCATATGGGATTATGGAGTGTGGTTTTCGCTGCTATCGCATTGTTACTGGGGACGTTAAGCCTCCCCTATTTTGGCGCCCTAGATTACAAAGTTGCTGCTTTACTCGGTTTTGCACTGAGCTTCTCTAGTACGGTGTGTGTGATGAAGCTTTTGGAAGAAAATGGTGAATTGAAGACTCGCCATGGCCAACTCGCGTTAGGCATTCTGGTTATGCAAGACATAGTAGCCGTTATCTTTCTGGTTGCAGCCACAGGGAAAATCCCTTCCATTTGGGCATTAGGCTTATTTGGCTTACTGCTTATTAGACCACTCATCAATAAAATGGTTAACAAATCCGGACACGGTGAGATGCTACCGCTAACCGGGCTATTTCTTGCTTTAGGCGGCTATGAACTCTTTTATCTTGTCGGCGTAAAAGGCGATCTAGGCGCGCTGATTATGGGTATTTTGTTAGCCTCTCATCCTAAAGCGACGGAAATGAATAAATCGTTAACAAACTTTAAAGATTTGTTCCTCATCGGTTTCTTTCTATCGATTGGCTTTACAGCGTTACCAACCTTTAGCATGATTGGCATGAGTTTTATCATCACATTAGTCCTTCTGTTGAAATTTGTTCTCTTCTTCGCCCTGATGACAAAAATGAAACTGCGTGGCCGAACGTCTTTCTTGTCTTCCCTTATCCTTTCTAACTACAGCGAGTTTGGCCTAATTGTCGTTGCACTAAGCGTAGCGAATGGCTGGCTAGCAAAAGAATGGCTGGTCATTTTAGCGCTCGCTGTGTCGATTTCGTTTGTGATTACCAGCATCATTTACCGACAATCCCACAGGCTTTACCGCAAAAACAAAGAAACCATTCGCCAATTCGAAAGCAGCCAATGCTTGCCTGAAGACATCTTTACTCAACCCAAAGGCGCAGAAGTGTTAATTGTGGGTCTTGGACGTGTAGGACGTGGTGCGTTTGAGTCGCTAAAAGGTTTAATTGGTCATAACGTCGCGGGGATGGACGCCGACCAAAATCGTATAAAAATGATGCAAGAAGCCAATGAAAATGTCTTCTATGGTGACGGCGAAGACGCTGATCTTTGGGAACGCCTAGACACCAAAGGCATTCGCCTCATTATGTTGGCCTTACCCATCGCAGAAGACAGCACCAACATCGCCATACAGCTGCGCAAAGCCAACTACCAAGGCCAAATCGCCGCCATTGCCCGCTACCAAGACGAACGAGAAATACTACTCGCCTCCGGTATAGACAACGTCTTCAACTTCTACACCGAAGCCGGTACCGGTTTTGCGGAAGAAAGCTTGGCATTGATTCGACCACAGGAAAGCGCTGCAGCGGCTTAACGTTCAACAGTAGAGCGCACCATAAAAACGCGGTGTCATGCCTATGACACCGGTTTTTTATTGAATCTAGCTATGCAAACCTAGCGCTAGCTCACGCATATTGCAGTTCATAAGGCTGAACATTCAACGCAATCTTATGCTCTCTAACAGCCCACAAATCATAAGCATTTTGCAACCTAAGCCAATGATCTGCAGAGGGCTTCTTGAAAGCCAGCTCGAGTCGCAATGCCATTTCTGGTGTAATCGCCCCTCTGCCATTTAACACCTTAGATAGGGTTTTCCTGCTGACATTAAGATGTGCAGAAACATCCGTTATGGTTAACTCCATTGGCTCAATAATGAGGCTCTTTTAAGATCTCGCCCGGATGAGCGGGGCTATGCATACTCATTAGTGATAGTCCTCGTAGTTCACAATTTCAGCATCTCGGCCATCAAACCGAAAGGTTACTCGCCAGTTGCCATTCACCATGACAGACCAAATTCCATCTCGATTGCCAGAGAGCGTATGAAGTCTCAAACCAGGAAGGTCCATATCATCAATATTTTCAGCTTGATCAAGGTTTGAAAGAATCAACTTTAAGCGATTCTTGTGCTTAGCTTGAATTCCTGCCGTGCTTCCCGTTTTGTAAAAACGTTCAAGGCCTTTGTGTTTGAAAGTTTTAATCATACACAAAACCGTAACCCAAAAGGTTACAGTTTGGAAATTGGTTTTTTAATATAACTTCGGGATTAAGATAGCAAAATATTATTAATGAAAGCTTTAACTGTTAGCTTTCATGTCATCCAGCTTCACTTTCACGGCTTCGGCCTTCTCTGTCAGTTCTGAATAGAGTCTGATGTCGCCACCGCGTTGAGCTTGCATGGCTTTTTCTAGCAGCTCGCCATATTCTTTATCGAGCTTTTTAATCGGATCGGATTTCAAAAAGAAAACATAAATGAGCCTGTCGCTGTGGATGGATGTTATTCATACGCAGGCAATTGGAATTTAGATCCTTTTTTCCTGACAAACCAACAAAACAAAAACGCCAACCAGATGTCTCTGATTGGCGTTTTGACTAAAAGCAATAAAAGCTGTCGCGCTTACACGTCTAGGAAATCCATAATCCCTTCAGCCGCCTTACGACCTTCGTCGATTGCTGTTACCACCAAGTCGGAACCACGCACCATGTCACCACCAGCAAAGATTTTTTCGTTGGTCGTCTGGAACATAAATTTACCGTCTTTTGGCGCAACAACACGACCGCGAGCATCGGTTTCAATACCGAACTTTTCAAACCAAGGCGCCGGACTTGCTTGGAAGCCGAAGGCGATCAATACCGTATCAGCCGGAATAATCTGCTCACTGCCTTCGATGATCTCTGGACTACGACGGCCATTAGCATCGGGTTCGCCAAGTTGTGTTTCCACTACTTTCACGCCCTCTACTTTGCCATTACCTACGATCTCGACTGGCTGACGATTAAAAAGGAACTGCACACCTTCTTCTTTGGCGTTTTGCACTTCTTTACGAGAACCGGGCATGTTTTCTTGGTCACGACGGTAAGCACAAGTCACGCTCTTTGCACCTTGACGAATGGCGGTACGGTTACAGTCCATCGCCGTGTCACCACCACCCAAGACAACAACTTGCTTGCCTTTTAGATTCACGTAATCGGCTGGATCTTCTTCAAAATCTAAACAATGATTGACGTTAGAAATCAGGTAATCCAAGGCATCGTGAACACCCGGCAAATCTTCCCCTGGGAACCCGCCTTTCATGTATTTGTATGTACCCATGCCTAAAAACACAGCATCGTACTCTTCTAATACGTGTTCGAATGGTACGTCATCACCAACAGACGTTCCAAGTACAAACTCCACGCCCATTTCTTCAAAAATTTCACGACGACGCGTCATGACGCTTTTTTCCAGTTTGAATTCAGGAATACCAAAGGTCAGCAAGCCACCGATTTCAGGGTACTTATCAAATACAACTGGTTTGATGCCATTACGTACCAAGATGTCCGCACAAGCCAAACCAGCAGGGCCTGCCCCAACGATGGCAACCGTTTTGTTAACCGGTACTACGTTAGACATATCAGGACGCCAGCCCAAAGCAAACGCGGTATCCGTAATGTATTTTTCTACAGAACCGATCGTCACCGCACCAAAACCACCTTCACCAAGCGTACAAGCACCCTCACAAAGACGATCTTGTGGACAAACACGACCACACACTTCTGGCAAGGAGTTGGTTTGATGGCTCAACTCCGCCGCTTCCAAAATACTGCCTTCACTGACTAACTTGAGCCAGTTTGGAATGTAGTTATGAACGGGACACTTCCATTCACAATAAGGATTACCACACTCTAAGCAACGGTGCGCTTGGTCTTTCGCACTGGCTTCTTCAAAGGGTTTATAAATTTCGACGAATTGCGCCTTACGGGTAATTAAAGGCTTCTTTTTAGGATCTTTACGATCCACTTCGACGAATTGAAATACGTTGTTCAAGCGCTCAGACATAAGCTGCTATCTCCTTGGCCGCCTGATAACAAGCGGCACTTCTCTCAAATGGGTCAGACTGATTCATTCACAACGCTTAGCTCGACGTTTTATTCCATCGAGCCAAGCGCCACAACAGCGTGTTTTATTCCGGACGTTGACGAGTGTTTGCCAACAGCGCACCTAAGCTGGCGGCTTTTGGTTTGACTAGCCAGAACTTACCAATGTAGTCATAGAAGTTTTCTAAGATCTCATGGCCCCATTCGCTGTCAGTTTCTCGGACGTATTCTTCGATCACAGAACGAAGGTGTGAACGATACTCTTCCGTCAATTCCGTACCAATGCGGTGAATTTCCACCAATTCGTGATTGTATTTATCTACGAAGGTACGATCTAAATCGAGTACATAAGCGAAACCGCCTGTCATACCCGCACCAAAGTTATAACCTGTATTGCCAAGAACCGTTACCATACCGCCAGTCATGTATTCACAGCAGTGATCGCCTGCGCCTTCAATGACAGTATAAGCACCGGAGTTACGCACAGCGAAACGCTCACCCGCCGTACCCGCGGCAAACAATTTACCGCCCGTCGCGCCATACAAACAAGTGTTACCAATAATGGCGGAATGTTGCGATTTGAAAATCGAGCCTTTCGGAGAACGAATCACCAACTTGCCGCCCGTCATACCTTTACCCACGTAATCGTTAGCATCACCTTCTAGGTACATATGCAAACCACCCGCGTTCCATACCCCAAAACTTTGACCGGCTGTGCCTTTCAATTTCAAGGTAATAGGCGTATCAGACATACCTTGGTTGCCATAACGTTTCGCAATCTCACCAGACAAACGAGCGCCAATAGAACGGTCACAGTTAGTAACATCAAAAGAGAACTCACCGCCTTCTTTTTCTTCAACGACGTCTTTCACCGTATCCCACATTTTTAACGCCAATAGGCCTTTGTCGTGTGGTGGGTTAAAAGGCGTCACACAATATTGCGCTTTGTCCGCTGGAATCGCATCGTTTTTCAAAATAGGTGATAAGTCTAAATTGCGTTGCTTATCTGTTTCGCCAGGTAGGATGGTTAACAGATCAGTGCGGCCAATCAAGTCTTGCAGACTTGCCACACCCAGCTTCGCCAACCATAAGCGTGTATCTTCAGCCATAAAGCGGAAGAAGTTTTTAATCATCTCGACCGTGCCGATAAAATGATCATCACGCAAACCTTGGTCCTGTGTTGCCACACCCGTCGCACAGTTGTTCAAGTGACAGATACGCAGGAATTTACAGCCCATCGCCACCATTGGCGTGGTACCAAAACCAAAGCTTTCTGCACCCAAAATGGCGGCTTTAACGACGTCTAGACCCGTTTTCAAACCACCGTCTGTTTGCAGGCGAATTTTGCCACGTAGGTCGTTAGAACGAAGCGCTTGTTGCGCTTCTGCTAAACCTAGTTCCCATGGTGAAGCCCGCATGACGAATAGAGGTAATGGGCGATGCCGCCGTACCACCGTCGTAACCAGAAATGGTGATCAAATCCGCGTAAGCTTTCGCGACACCAGCGGCAATCGTACCCACACCCGGTTCAGAAACCAATTTCACAGAGATTAGCGCATCTGGATTCACTTGTTTCAAGTCGAAAATCAGCTGAGCCAAATCCTCGATAGAATAAATATCGTGATGTGGCGGTGGTGAAATCAAGGTCACACCCGGTACGGCATAACGTAGACGAGCAATTAAGCCGTTCACTTTTCCGCCTGGTAACTGACCACCTTCACCTGGTTTCGCCCCTTGTGCCACTTTAATTTGTAGCACTTCTGCGTTGACCAAATATTCTGGTGTTACACCAAAACGACCTGAGGCGATTTGCTTGATCTTAGAGCGACGCTCTGTACCGTGACGAGCTGGATCTTCACCACCCTCACCAGAGTTAGAACGACAGCCCAATTCATTCATTGCTTGCGCTAGGGCTTCATGGGCTTCTGGTGACAAAGCACCTAAAGACATACCCGCGGAATCGAAGCGAGGTAAAATCTCTTCGATGGACTCAACGCTGTCTAATGGAATCGCCTTTGCTTTATCCGATAACGTAAACAAATCACGTAACATAGAGGCAGGACGATTATTCACCAGCTCAGTGTACTTAGTGAAATCCTCGAAACGACCACTACCCACCGCCGTTTGCAAGTTACGCACCACATCAGGGTTAAAGGCATGGTATTCCGCATCATGTACGTATTTTAAATAACCACCTTGCTGAATCGGTTTGCGCAATTTCCAAGCGTTATTGGCAATCGTTTGTTGATCTTGTTGGAAATCTTCAAAGCGAGCGCCTTTAATCCGGCTGGCAACGCCTTTGAAACAAAGATCGACCACTTTCGTGTCCAAACCAACAGCTTCAAACAACTGCGCGCCACGGTAAGAGGCAATGGTAGAAATCCCCATTTTAGAGATAATCTTCATCAAACCTTTGTTAATGCCTTTACGGTATTTCACGTGGCAAGCAATTGGGTCACCCAAGACTTCGCCTTTATCAATCATGTCGTTAATCAAACGATAAGAAAGATACGGATAAACCGCTGTCGCACCAAAGCCCAACAACACGGCAAATTGATGAGGGTCACGAGCAAAGCCTGTGTCGGCAATAATGTTAGAATCGCAGCGTAGACCTTGCTTAGACAAATAATGATGCACCGCACCAACGGCCATAGGCGAAGGAATAGGTAGATGGCCTTTCACGATCTCACGGTCGGTCAATACCACAATCACAGCGCCATTACGGACCACGTCTGCCGCCTTCAATTGCAAGTCTTTAATCGCTTGCTCAAGAGACACTTCTTCTGGATTGTAATTGGTGTTTAAACGAACCAAACGGAAACGGTGGTCATCTAATGCCAACAAACGGCTGTATTTACGAGCCGATAAGATAGGCGAAGACAAGATAATACGGTTTGCGTGTTTTGGTGTTTCTTCAAACAGGTTACGCTCTACACCAATACACGTTTCTAGCGACATCACCACAGATTCACGCAGCGGATCGATAGGTGGGTTCGTCACTTGGGCAAACTTCTGACGGAAGTAATCTGTCACTGGACGCGTCTGACTGGACATCACCGCCATTGGCGTGTCATCACCCATAGAGCCAACGGCTTCATGACCGCTTTCTGCTAATGGACGGAAAATTTGCTCACGCTCTTCATAAGATACTTGGAACATTTTCTGATACGTCAGCATTTCTTCTTTGGTAAAAGGAACGAACTCAAGAGACGATTCTTCCAACAAAGATTCGATACGAATGGCTTCCTGCTTCAACCATTTTTTATATGGGTGCATAGACTTAAGACGATTGTCGATGTCATCCGTGTGCAATACTTTGCCATTTTGTGTATCGATCACCAGCATTTGGCCAGGACCTACACGGCCTTTCGACACAACATCTTCTGATTTGTAGCCATATGTGCCCACTTCAGAAGCCAGTGTAATAAAGCCGTTTTTCGTCACTACCCAACGAGCAGGACGCAGACCATTACGGTCAAGCATACAAATAGCGTGACGACCATCGGTCATTACTAAGCCCGCTGGGCCGTCCCACGGATCCATGTGCATAGAGTTGTACTGATAAAAAGCACGCAACTCTGGATCCATGTTTTCTACGTTCTGCCACGCCGGTGGAATGATCAAACGTGCCGCACGGAAAATATCTACGCCACCAGTCACCAAGACTTCCAACATGTTATCCATGGAAGACGAGTCAGAACCGGTTAAGTTCACAATCGGTTGAAGATCTTGTAATTCAGGGATCAGCGGCGTGCGTAGCTTGCTGCTACGAGCCAAAGCCCAATTACGGTTACCTTCAATAGTATTGATCTCACCGTTGTGCGCCAACATACGGAAAGGTTGCGCCAATGGCCACTTAGGTAAGGTATTAGTAGAGAAACGTTGGTGGAAAACACAAATCGCGGTTTGCATTTTTTCGTTGCCCAAATCTTTATAAAAGAAAGGCAAATCCACTGGCATCATCAAGCCTTTGTACGCCAACACTTTGTCGGACAAAGAACAGATGTAGAAGTTTTCGTATTGCGCTAAAGCAATCTCAGTTTGACGACGAGCCACAAACAAACGGGTTGCGAAGGTACGAGCATCCATACGGTTGCTATCAACAAATACTTGCTCGATACGCGGCAAGCAATCCATCGCGATAACACCAAGACAAGACGCATCGATCGGCACTTCACGCCAACCGACGACGTTCAAACCTTCATCGGTAAGCTTCTTCGTTAACGTTTCACGTTGCTCACTCGCAAGCGCCTCATCTTGGTCAAGAAACACCATGCCGATACCGTAAAGATCCGACAAGGTGTGATTGAATAAAGCCTGTGCTTCACCACGTAAAAATAGATCAGGCTTTTGGATAAGAAGACCACAACCATCACCCGTTTTGCCATCGGCAGCAATGCCGCCACGGTGTGTCATACATGTCAAAGACTCAATAGCGGTCTTGAGCAATTCGTGGCTAGTATTGCCTTCCATATGCGCAATTAAGCCAAAGCCACAGTTGTCTTTGAACTCGCCAGGACGATAAAGGCCTGCATTCATACACCAACTCCCACAGTTAAAACGTAAAAATAATTATTAGATAAATTCGACGATCAGATGGCTGGGTTAAAAATCGCAAGTATAAACTCACTCACGTCGAGAATGACTATCATCTACCCAAAATACCACCCAAATGGACGATCATACTACCCTGACACCGAGCACTACTCAAACGAGCACAAGCCTGCTTTATGTTATTTTGGCGTTTTTTATAGGGTGTTTAGCGGCAAATAATGCGGACTTAGAGAATTATCTATGGCTGGAGTTTTTCCAAACAGAAAATTCCACTGTTCATTGATGTTTTTCAGAGAATTACAGTGATTTTTACTAAATTAAGGGGGTTACTATACAAAAGCCTCACAAAAAGGAGGATTGATGAGGTTTTCTGTCCTGTCATCAGAAGAAAATGCGGAATTCTCAATAAAAAAAACGCAAATCGCTAATACTACTTGGCTTTCTTAATATCCTCTTGAATTCCTCGGGCACTGCGCGCCCAAGGATTAAGGTCACGAATATCTTTCGGAAGAGACTCTGCAACCGCTATGGCTTCGCTGCGATTGCGGTAAGAGCCATACACCACAACATACCAATCCTTACCATTGTGCCTTGACTTAAAGTACCCAAAAGCATCGACACCTCCTTGATCGCGGATAAAATCCTGTACAGTGCCTTTATTATGCGTTCCTAGTAGCTGTAACGTATAACGACTGGGGCTTTGCGATAACCACCATTCGGTTTTATCAAAACGGTCTGGCGTGGGCTTGACACTCGCTGTCTCTGTTTTAGGTGCCGTTTGCACGGGTACAGCCTGAACAGGTGCCGCCGCCGCTGTGACCAGAGGAGCTTCGCCACGAATTGGTGCCGTAGGTAATGCGGGCACTAACATAGAAGGTGAATTCGTTGATACCTCATTCGACATGCTAATAGGAGGCAATGAAGTGTCTTCAGGGATAGGCGGAAGAATAACATCGCCTTCTTGGCCAATTTTGCGCTGCATAGCGTCAATACGAGCAATAGTCTCAGCAGATGATTGCCCTTGCCGCGGACTCAAAGGAATGACGTTACTCGTTCTGTCTGCCGTTGCACTGGGTGTCGATGACTTATCAGAAAACAACACCGCAACAAGAATACCCAGCATCACAACGGACAGCAATGCCATGTGGGCCAATGGGAATCCCATCGCAAGGTTAAATTTCATTCCCGATTTAATGGCTTTATTGCCATTGCCCATCATCGCTTGCGCTATCTGATTGATACGACCAGGATAGCCGCCAGACTCTTGATGAATCTGCTTAATCTGCTTGTCGTTAAAGGGCAGATTGATTCCGCCGCCAACCGCACGAACACGATGTAATAAATAAGAGCGCGTTTGCTCTAAAGAATAAGGTGCCAGAGTAAAGGAATGGCTCAACTGTTCATAACGAGACCGCTGAAAAGCATCTAAGTTACGCGACAGAGGATACTCACTAAACAGCACAACATGAGGAACCGTCTGATTTTCCGTTGCCAATGACATCATATCAAGCAACATACTCACCGCGTCGGTATTAAGTTCTTGAGCATTATCAATTAACACTAATGCCGCTTGGCCTTTTACATCCAAATCATGGGAAAACTTTAACAGAGGCCCGAATGTTGTTTCGTTCGGGGGTTGCGTAAAATGACCAGCAAAGCCCGAATATATGGCCTGCAATAGCTGCCCCGCGGTCATGAGCATGGAGGCTTTCACGTGACTAATGATAGTGGTGTCATCTTGATGTCGGGCAAATTCCATCAAGAAGCGACTTTTGCCGCTACCTTGCGGTCCTTGAACCACAGACAACAAGCTACTGTAGCGACTCAAATGCTCAAGTAAGGCCAATTGCTGATTGCCTTCTTCGGAAGCAAAATAGACAGACGCATCTTTCGAGCCAAAGGGATCCCTCAGCGTGGCTTTTGGCGGCTGATTAAGCGCATCCTCTAGATCAAACTGAAAGTCTGGCTTAGACATAATCGTCCTTCAACAATAAATACCCAACAAGATTAAGCAAGATTCGCTTGTTTACTTGCTTCAAGTGCATCCAAAAGACAAGCATTGAAATCTTCCATGGGAAAGTCAGATGTAACGATCGCTTCCCCTAATGCACTCAGCAATACCAAACGTAGGCTACCATCCAATACTTTCTTATCCAATGACATGCGTGCAATGAAACACTCAAGTGTCATACTCATAGGCGGCAATACAGGTAAATTTGCCGCTTGGAAAAGTGCCACAGAACGACTCACGTCCTGTTCGGTTAAGTTACCCATGCGCCAAGAAAGATCGATGGCTAACATGCTTCCAGCTGCAACCGCTTCTCCGTGCAACCAATTGCCATAGCCCATTTCCGTTTCTATTGCATGACCGAACGTGTGACCTAGGTTTAAGATAGCACGAATTCCACCTTCTCTCTCGTCTTGCGCCACAACGGTGGCCTTCGCTAAACAGGAACGATAAATAGCATCGCTAATTTTATCGTTGTCCAATGCCATCAACTGAGACATTTCTTGTTCCAACCAATCAAAAAATGGCCTATCACAAATCAAACCATATTTAATGACTTCGGCCATGCCCGCTGACAACTCGCGCTGAGGCAGGCTTGATAAGGTTTCTGTATCAATAATCACGGCTTGAGGCTGATAAAACGCCCCTATCATATTTTTACCTAAGGGATGATTTACACCGGTTTTCCCGCCGACGGAAGAATCCACTTGCGATAATAAAGTCGTTGGCACTTGAATAAAAGGCACACCACGTTGATACGTTGCGGCGGCAAACCCCGCCATGTCCCCAACAACACCACCACCTAGGGCGATAATCGTTGTCGTACGATTATGCTTTGCCTCTAACAAGGCCGACATAATCAGGCCATAAGTTTCCAACGTTTTATAAGCTTCGCCATCGGGCAAAACACACGTATCCACTTTATAGTTCGCTGATAACATAGAAACCATATCATCTAAATACAAAGGGGCAATGGTTTCATTGGTCACTATCATGACTTGTTTACCATGAATAGCATCATCAAAAAGCGACTTTTGCTGGCGAATCCCTCTACCAATAAAAATAGGGTAACTACGATCGCCAAGATCAACGTTTAACGTACGCATCAGGATACTGTAATCTCCATCTTCAGATGACGCCGAATCGCATCCAACACCTTGTTGGCGACAGATCTAGGGTGGCGTGCATCAGTTTCAATAATCAGATTCGCTACCTCACGATATAGAGGATCGCGCACTTCAAATAGTTTTTTTAATGTCGCTTTCGGATCACCGGTTTGCAAAAGCGGGCGGTGAGTGCTTTTAGACGTTCGGTAAAGCTGTTGTGCAACGGATGCATAGAGATACACCACCAAAGCGTTTTCGCGAAGAATCTCTCGATTTTCTTCGCGCATCACGATACCGCCACCGGTTGCCAACACACAATCACCTGTATCCGACTCGGCTATAGAAGCCAATGCTTGGGTTTCACGCTTACGAAAGCCGTCTTCCCCCTCACGCTCAAAGATCCAAGGAATGTCTGCACCAGCATTGTCTTCTATGACCTTATCTAAGTCATAAAACTCTTTGCCCATCGATTGGGAAATCAAACGACCTATGGTCGTTTTTCCTGCGCCCATCGGGCCTACTAAAATAATATTGGGGGCTTTTATCATTGTATTCAATTACGTCGGAATTAAGCAGATTTAGACTGCGGCCTAGTTAACTGACATTTGTAGCAGCTTTGGTGTAATAAATACAAGTAATTCAACCTTTTCTTGCTGTTCTGAACGCCTTTTAAACAACTCACCCAATAATGGAATATCACTAAAGAAAGGCACTCGACTTTCAGATTCAAAACTTTCTTCCCGAAAAATCCCTCCCAGAACAAGCGTCTCCTGATTTTTCACCACCACTTGTGTTTTTAGTCGATTGGTTTTTAGACTGGGAACACCGTTAACTAAATCGCCTACCGAGTCTTGGTGAATATTAAGGGATAACAAGATGTGCTCACCTTCTTTGACGAAGGGCGTCACCTCTAACATGAGTGCCGCTTGACGAAACTCTATACTGACTTTGTCGTCACTCACTGCCTGATAAGGCACCTCTGTTCCTGATTCAATCCTAGCAGGCTGCCCCTCTGAGGTCACAATCTTTGGTTTTGATACGACATTTGCCAAGCCTTCGCTTTCCATCATGTCTAAGGTAAATGCCAATAACCCAGAGCCTCCCATGCTTGAAAAGTCTAGATTTGTCGTTGGCACTAACGCGCCTAAATCAATTGCACCGCCTAATGAAGATCGGACACCATCTGACAACTTAGCTTGCCAGTTCACACCAAACTGTGATTGCGCTGTACGACTGACTTGTGCGATTTGAGCACTGATTTCAATTTGCCGCAACGGCGCATCCAACCATGCCAGTGTTTCTTCTATTCCCTCAGGCGCATCACAAGAATGGGTAATAATGGAATTGGTTCTATCATCTACAACTAAAGATAACGCTGGATATAAGACCTGTAAGTGCTGACCAACGATGTCGGCTTTGGCGTGTTTTATCACCCAATACTCTTTCTGGCAAACCACGCTAGAATGATTCGTATCAATGGATGATGACTCATTAGGCATCAGAATAGCCACTCGCCCTTGCCATTGCAGTTTTAAATTTGGCTGTTGAGCAATCGACTCCATCACATCTTTCCAACTTGCATCTTTAATCGAGAGTGTTAACAGGTCATCAATCTCAGGGCTAATCACCACACTTTCATTCATTTGCGATGCCAGCCAAGGCAATACTTCTTGCAGTGGGCGCGATTCAAAATACACATCCATTGCCAAGGCAGAGTGTGATACGCAAAGTAAACCGAGAAGGAAGCGAGACAACCCCTTATTCATATTGATCTCTCTCCTCTCGAACCTGCAGTCGTTGTATCGATCCATCCCTGGCCACCAGAGTAATTTGATCGAAAGATACTGCATTCACTGTCATACCAGCTTCAGGCAACCAACTTCCCCGCGTTATCCAATAACGATGGTTTTTATAGTTCAGCATGGCTGACGCTGCCGCACCTACTCGCATCGTCGATACCAGTCGCCAATCATCTTTGTTGAAGCGCCTTGTGCGTAATTGAGTCGGCAACCAATTGTGATATTCTCGATTCTGCTTAGGAACACCAAGACCAAACCGCAACCGACCTTGCCAATTACCCAGCTGTGTTCTTTGCCAAGACACAGTGTGCAAAACCAAAGGCAGCTGCGTCTCAACTTGCTCCAACACGCTTTGCCATGCAATCAACGACGCGGTTCCCTCAATAAGCCATTGCGTGGGCCTATCAATTTCTGTTGCCACCACGCGTTGTTGAACCCAAGAAGTATCAGGAAAATGTATTTGTCGCAGATAATTAGCCTGCTTTTGCCATTGTCGCCATTCATTCTCGGCTTGATTATTGAGTCTTGTGTGATGACTCACGTCGTCATGCAAATTCGACAAAAGGGGATACCAAACCGCCATTTGCAACAATATGAATAACAGAACAATGGAACGAGTGATTTCGAAAGAAAAGAAAGCGCTACTTTTCAAATACGCTAATAGAGACATCTACCACGTCCTTATGTGCTCTTACCAAAGACGAATCAGATTGCTGCTGCGCAACCTCCCAAAACCAATCGGGGTATTGTTGCTGCCAACGAGAGAGCAACACGTCTAAATCTTGCTCTAACAATGTCATTTCAAAAGACATCCCCTCTGACTCACTATTTACCCTCTCAAGACGAACGGAATCGGGTAGAGCCTGAATTAGGGCCAATACAGATTCCGTCATCCCTCCCACTTCTTGCTCTGAAGACCAGGCGGATTGAGCCGCTAATGTCTGCTGACGAGCTAGGATCATCTGTGCAGATTCATCTTGTAAATAAAATGAATACAGCACCGCCGCACAATGCAGTAAAACGCTTATTCCACCTAACACAACCCAAAGGCGGCGAGCCTCGTTGCTGCTTTACTTTATTAGGCTGATAAGGCAATAGTGCGTGCTGCGAACAATGAGTCCCAGGAGCGATCATGAGACGGTATCCCCAACCACTGACTTTGCGACATTAATAAACAAGATTTCGCAGTAGACTGAAAAGGTAAACAAAGTTGCTCTGCCCACTCCGCTGCACAGGCAAATACACGCAATTGGCGATCTCCAACGGACTCTTCTAAGCACTGGTAATTAAACACTAAGGTTTCTGGTGGCAGAAAGCTTGTCTCAACAGCGTGACTCAACGCCGCTAAAGGCAATAACGACGAAGGAACAGAATGTTCCAGAGAGCATTGAGAGATCGAAAGCCAGTCATCAGGAATCAAAACAACAATACGAGAGCAAGTAGGAATACTATCAAATGATAAGGCTTGTTGAATCAATACCAGATGCGAAGAGTCTATCGTCACGCAATCCTCTAAAGCGCGGGATGTCAACCATTTAGCAGACTCACTGGGGGTATGGAAAGTGCAATTTTCGGCCGAATATATGGCCACAGAATAGGCAGACATGAGCGTCATCATTCATCCTTGAAATAATCAGCAACAGGGCGTAATTTTTATTTGGCATCCTGACCAAATTTTTAACAAGATAACACGATTTGATGCAAAGTTAACCACCTATTCTGTAATCATCTTAGGTATAATGGGGACTTTCCATCCAGCATCCATTGGATTTATATGGCTAAGGCACTAAAAATACTCTTTATTCTCGGCCTCTTTGGCACCCTTTGTGCGGTCGGTATCACCTATGCAATCTATTACAGTGTAAAGGATCGTATTCCTACAGTTGAAGAGCCTCAAAGACATTGAACTAAGAATTCCATTACGTATCTATACCGCCGACAACTTACTAATTGGTGAGTTTGGTGAGCAACGTCGCACACCTATCAGCTACTCAGAGATCCCACCCAATCTAGAGCATGCTATTTTAGCGGCCGAGGACACCAATTTTTATCACCATCCAGGCGTTGATATCCTTGGCTTAGGTCGAGCGGTCATGCAACTGATCACCACAGGACAAATTCAAAGTGGTGGTAGCACCATCACGATGCAGGTGGCTAGAAACTATTTCCTATCATTTGAGCAAACTTTCACCCGCAAATTCACCGAAATCTTCATTTCTTTAAAAATGGAGCGCGAACTGTCAAAGCACGACATTCTTGAGTTGTACGTCAATAAAATCTACTTAGGAAATCGCGCCTATGGGTTTGAGGCCGCCGCTCAGGTGTATTATGGCAAAAACCTAAACGAACTGGATCTTGCTCAGCTGGCCATGATAGCTGGTCTGCCAAAAGCACCATCGCGTTTTAACCCTGTGGTGAACCCTTCCCGTGCATTGATTCGTCGTAACTGGATATTGCAGCGCATGTTGTCACTTGGAATGATAGACAAAGACGCCTATCAAAATGCCGTAGAATCTCCTATTACCGCTAAGAACTATGGGGTTATGCCTGATATTGAAGCCGGGTATATTGCTGAAATGGTTCGCTCAGAGCTATACAACACATTCGGCGACGATCTGTACAGTACGGGTATGACTGTCTACACGACCATTGATTCAAAACGACAAAAAGCCGCAAACGACGCTATTTTCAATGGCGTACTTGATTACGATATGCGCCACGGCTACCGAGGCCCTCTTGAAAAACGTACCGACCTAATTAATGCCCCGCTAGAAGAGCAGAAAAAAGCCTTACAAGACATAGGAAGGTTTAAAAACTGGCAAACGGCATTGGTGCTGTCCACCACCAACACAACGGCAGACGTTCGTCTTGCTAACGGTGAACGCGCAACCCTACCATGGGAGGCCGTTAAATGGGCAAGATCCTATATAAACGAGGACTCACAAGGCCCATCACCATCCAAAGTGACCGATGTGCTCGTGCCTGGTGATATTGTGCGCTTACGCCCAGACAACCAACTTGAATGGCTACTAGCGCAAAAGCCCGCTGTTCAAAGTGCCCTTATTTCTCTTAACAGTAAGGATGGTGCCATTCAGGCTCTCGTCGGCGGTTTTAACTTTTTTGAAAATAAATTCAACCGAGTGACTCAGTCTAAACGCCAACCTGGTTCTAATTTTAAACCCTTCATTTACGCCAGTGCTTTGGATCGCGGCTATACGGCCGCCAGCATTATCAATGATGCGCCTGTAGTCTTTAATGATAAAAACTTAGAGTCCGCATGGCGTCCAACCAATGATGGTGGTAAGTTTTACGGCCCCACACGATTACGTGAAGCGCTGTATCGCTCACAAAATATTGTCTCTGTGCGTTTACTTGAAGAGCCTCGGCATTCGTCCTACTCTCAACTTCTTACGTCGGTTTGGTTTTGATCCAGATGAGTTACCTTACAACCTTTCTCTATCTTTAGGCAGTGCCAACCTATCACCTCTACAAATAGCAACAGGGTATGCTGTTTTCTCAAATGGTGGTTATCAGGTACAACCCTACCTAATTAACAAAGTCATCGATCGAAATAACAATGTCTTATTTCAAGCAAGCCCAGCTACAGTCTGTGTGACCTGTACACCGCTTGAAAAGACGACAGATGATAAACCTCAAATGGGATTATTTAATACGCCAGAGGGTATTGTTAGCCTTCCTATGGCACCACAAGTGCTTGACCCAGAGGTAAATTACATAACCTACGACATGATGCGAGATGTTATTAAGCTCGGCACAGGTCGACGCGCTAGAGTATTAGAGCGCGACGACTTAGCTGGAAAAACTGGGACTACAAACGATGGGCGCGACGCTTGGTTCTCCGGTTTTAATGGTGAGCTGGTCACTTCTGTATGGAGTGGTTTTGATAACTCATCGCCCCTAGGTCGTGGAGAATGGGGTGGCTCTGTTTCGCTTCCAGCATGGATAGATTATATGAGAGATGCTTTACAGGGCACCCCACTGTCTTTCGTGAGCAAACCCTCTTCCTTAGTAACCGTTCGCATTGATCCGAATACTGGAGAGCGCGCTTTACCTGGTCAATCTAATGCAATTTTTGAGATTTTTAGAAAAGACCACGTACCGCCACAGCGCAATCTAAACTTGCCAACATTAAACAGTAATCGTGACAGCGAATCACGAGAAGAGAAGCAAGAAACCAATGCATTAGAAAACTTGTTCTAACATAGGTTTATTCCCTATAAAAATGCCAGCCCAGTGCTGGCATTTTTATCTCTTTGAACGCTCTAGCTCCACTTGGGCTGAGGAGCTTGGTAAGCTTTCACGGCCGCTAGCAGGGTTTCTGGCGTGCTCTCTTTGATAATCATATCAATGTAAGACTGCTTCACAAAGCCTGCCTGCTGCATGCTGTCTACCATAGTAAATAGGGGATCATAAAAGCCATTTAAATTATAAAAGACACAAGGTTTGCTATGCAGGCCAAGTTGCCCCCAGGTCCACACTTCAAACATTTCCTCCAAGGTCCCCACCCCACCCGGAAGCGCCACAAACACATCAGCCAATTCGCTCATTTTAGCTTTACGCTCATGCATATTGGCTACCACATAGAGTTCAGTTAATCCTGTATGAGCGATTTCCTTGGACTCGAGATGGGACGGAATCACACCAATGACCCTTCCACCAGCTTGCAAGGCTGCATTCGCTATCACCCCCATTAAGCCAACATTTCCTCCGCCGTAAACAATGTCTATCCCTTGCCCAGCAAGATACACGGCCAACGCTTTTACGCCATTGGCATATTCGGGGGAATTACCCGCAGCGGAGCCACAATATATTGCAACTTTCATGACACAACTCCTATTTAATCCAAGCTATTCCTGCTTATTGATCAATGAAAATACCGTATTAATAATATTTAGTCATAAAAAAAGCGGCTCTTTTTTAAAGAGCCGCCTGGTAACAGATCAAGATTCGATTAAGCACCGAAGTGATTAAGATTCTCTAGTGGATAAAAATCTGGGTATGGCAGCATTGCCACACCAGAATCTACCGCAGCACGAGCCACCGCGGCAGACACCACATTAAGCAAACGAGAATCCATTGGTTTTGGCAGGATATATTCTTTGCCAAAGCTCAATGGTGCGCCACCGTAAGCTGCAACCACATCCGCAGGTGCTTCTTCTTTCGCAAGATCTTTCAGAGCATGCACAGCCGCAACTTTCATTTCTTCGTTGATTTTAGTCGCACGAACGTCTAAAGCACCACGGAAGATGAAAGGGAAACCAAGTACGTTGTTTACTTGGTTAGGATAATCTGAACGACCTGTTGCCATGATCAAATCATCACGCGTTGCACGAGCAAGCTCTGGATTAATTTCTGGATCTGGGTTTGAACAAGCAAAAACGATCGGATTCGCCGCCATTTTCGCAAGCTGTTCTGCAGACAATAAATCTGGACCAGATACACCGATGAATACGTCAGCACCATCGATTGCATCATCCAAATTACGTTTATCCGTATCAATCGCAAACATGGCTTTAAATTGGTTCAAGTCAGTACGACCAGAGTGAATAACGCCATTACGGTCAAGAACGAAGATGTTTTCGCGCTGTGCACCACACGCAATGATTAACTTCATGCATGCAGTTGCGGCAGCACCCGCACCAAGACAAACGATTTTAGCGTCAGCAATGTCTTTACCTTGAAGCTCAAGCGCATTCAAAAGACCAGCCGCGGTAACAATCGCTGTACCATGTTGGTCATCGTGGAAAACCGGAATAGAACAACGCTCGATCAATTGACGTTCAATTTCAAAACACTCAGGTGCTTTGATGTCTTCTAAGTTGATACCGCCGTATGTGTTGGCAATACGAGCCACAGTATCAATGAATGCCTGTGGACTTTCAGATTCCACTTCCACATCAACGGAGTTAATACCAGCAAAGCGCTTAAACAATAAACCTTTACCTTCCATTACTGGCTTACTTGCCAATGGGCCTAGATTGCCTAATCCGAGGATCGCAGAACCATCAGAGATCACGGCAACCAAGTTGCCTTTACCGGTATAACGGTAAGCCGCTTCTGGGTCTTTTGCGATTTCACGACAAGGCTCAGCCACACCTGGGCTATAAGCGAGAGAAAGATCACGAGCGGTTGCTGTTGGTTTCGTAATAGTAACGCTAAGTTTGCCTGGAACTGGATATTGGTGATAATCCAACGCTGCTTGCTTTATATCTTCTGCCATTATGATGTTTCCGTCTATTTGGTGTTATTAATTAGTTTTATCATAGCCAAACTGGGCCTTGTCCCCAAGCCTACAAAAGCTTCGAAAGTGGCACCTTATAATTCTGTGTCGCCAGAATAATCGATATACTCATTACTTTAAAGCGTAAAACCATAGGAATATTCTATCAATCAATGCTTGTTAGAAACGTTGATTTCACGCAAATCATTCGGATGTCTTACTGACAAAACCCAAGATTTAAAGTCTGAATATCGGCTTTTCCTTTGATGTTGCCAACCACGTACCTCTATGTCCTTGCCTTCAAACGCAAATACTGTTTGAGCAGACCAATAGTCGATAGTATTAGGTGGCAAATTGATCACTAGATCCTGATCGGTTTCTAGCCACCAACCTCCTCGGTTCTGAGTAATGGAAGTGATGTTAACACGAGAGATTGCAAAGCCAGCTTTTGGCTGCCATTGCAAATTTTGCTGCCATAATCCCTTATGCGCATTGCGAGCTGAGTCTTCAGCGGCCTCAAAACAATCTTGATAGGCTAAGTTAGGAGGAATCGCAATACGATAACCAAGTCCTTCGGATAGTAACTGACTCGTCAGTGAAATACGATCTTTATCGAAAAGGTAGTACAAATAACGACCGTATCTATCTTGATCATTTTTGGACTCTTGAAGGTAGACAAATTGATCGAGGCGAGAACGAAGAAACTGCATCGCCTCAACGGCAAAAGGCTCATGATTGCCTTTTTTGTGATCCAGTTCTGGGGTATCAATACCCACTAATCGCACTTTTCGGCCATCCGTCAAATGTACGGTATCGCCGTCAACGACTCTTTTAATCTGAGCCTTCTCAAGCTTTCCTGTTGCCACACAGGTATCATCACCATGGGCGGCAAAGGACAAAAACAAAAAAAGCGCCAAGCAAACTTGGCGCTTTCTTAATGGGATCACTATCATGCCACCAATTACTTAGTAGTACGACGTGCTCCGAAACGCTTGTTGAAGCGATCAACACGGCCACCAGTATCAACCATTTTTTGTTGACCTGTGTAGAAAGGGTGGCAGTTGCTGCATACGTCAACGTGCATGTCTTTACCAAGCGTTGAATGTAGGTTTAGCGTGTTACCACAAGTACAAGTTGCTGTAATTGCAGAGTAATTTGGGTGAATATCTTTTTTCATTGTATATACCTTTGGGTTTAATGTGCCGCCACTTGGTCGATCATTAATGGGCTATTGCCGCGCCAAGCACCGCACGTTTTTTTGTACAGACATTGTACAGTATTGCGCAAGAGTGGCGTATTTTAGGGATCTATTGCAGAATCAGCAACCTTTTTATCGTGCTTTGCTGATAAAATTGTCACTCGCACCAACCCACTACTCTGACGTACACTTACGCATTAATAAAAATGCTATCTTTTGCTTTACTGAACAAGGCCTAATCTAACGCATGTCTGAAGTGCTTCTCACACTCTCCCCATACATAAAAGTCGCGTTACCTGTGCCAATGCGTACCTTATTCGACTACAAAGTGCCCAAAGCTATTGCCCTGCGGCATGAGCTAAAACCGGGCATGAGAGTCAAGGTCCCCTTTGGCAAAAGTAGTCGTCTTGGAGTGATTGTCGCTGTTAGTGACCACAGCGAGTGGGACCCCGATCAGATTAAGCCGCTCACCTCACTACATGATAAAAGCCCTGTTATTAGCGCCGAATTAATGGCCCTGTGTGAGTGGGCAGCACGTTATTATCATCACCCCATTGGTGATGTCATCTTTCATGCGCTGCCTATTCTATTGCGCAAAGGTGAAAATGCCGAGTTTAGGACAGAAAATTGGTGGTTCACGACAGAAAAAGGACAAACCACCTCTCTGGAACAACTCAGTCGTGCACCACGCCAACAAGACTTTTTAAAAGCTGTGCAACAACACCCTAATGGCTTAAGTCAGCATGCCGCCTCAGTATTAGACCTTGCCCCTAATGCTGCCAAGATTCTGGAGGAAAAAGGGCTATTGCGCAAAGAACCTCGTTCTTTTAACAAAGGCGGAGAAAGACATGCCCATGTGACACAAATACCTCCGACACTGAACATGGAGCAAATGCGGGCAACAGAGCATATATTGGATTATCGTCACCAATTCCATGTCGCGTTATTGGACGGTGTGACGGGGAGCGGTAAAACCGAAGTTTTTTTACGAGTAATGGAGCGCCTGATCGACGAGGGAAAACAAATTCTGGTGATGGTGCCAGAAATAGGCCTAACGCCACAAACACTAAAACGCTTTGAGAACCGTTTCAACACCGATATTGTGCTGATGCACTCTAACATGAGCGATAGAGAACGTTTGGATGCTTGGCTCTTGGCAGCAAGCGGCCACGCTAAGATCATCATCGGCACAAGATCCGCGGCTTTTATCCCTGCCCCAAACCTTGGCCTAATCGTTATTGATGAAGAACACGATACCTCATACAAACAGCATGAAGGCTTTCGTTATCACGCACGAGATCTTGCGATTAAACGCGCTCAAGCACTGAATATTCCCGTCTTACTTGCTTCGGCCACACCGTCATATGAGAGTTTAACCAACGCCCTGCAAAAACGCTTTGCTTGGCTTAAACTACGTCAGCGAGCTGGTAACGCACACATACCTAAAATGGAAAGAGTAGACTTACGGGGAAAGAGCTTAGTGCATGGCTTCAGCGAACAAGCACTCGTAAGTATGAAACAATGCCTAGAACGCAAAGAACAAGTACTGGTATTTTTAAACCGTCGCGGTTACGCCCCCACTCTAATGTGTCACCAGTGTGGCTGGATTGCCGCCTGCGATCATTGCGATGTTAACCTCACCGTACACAAACGTGCTAATAAGCTGCATTGTCACCATTGTGATACGCAAAAAGCACTCATTCATACTTGCCCTGAATGCCAGTCGGAAGAGTTATTTACCGTTGGGGAAGGTACAGAGCAAATTGAAACACAGCTCAGCACACTGTTTAAAGAAGTACCTATTTTGCGTATTGACCGTGACAGCACTCAACGTAAATCGGCTATGGCAAAACTTACCCAAAAAATCCATGAGCATGACCAAGCCATTCTCATTGGAACGCAAATGCTCGCCAAAGGACATCATTTCCCTAACGTCACTCTTGTCATCATTATGGACGCAGATGCTGGGTTATTCTCTTCTGATTTTCGAGGTATGGAGCGCACTGCTCAGCTTATTACGCAGGTCGCTGGCCGCGCTGGCCGCGCCAAAAAGCCAGGCCATGTATTATTGCAAACCTATCACCCCGATCATACTGCGATTGAATGCCTATGTAATCTTGGTTACGAACACTTTGCCATTGATGGATTGGCCGAGCGTAAATCTTTATCACTTCCGCCCTTTTATCATCAAGTCATCATTCGCGCCGAATCCGGCAATGAACAGGAAGCCATGCAACTCTTGTCCACCATGCGAAACGATTTAGAGCCATATTTCTCTAAAGACGTATTTCTTGTCGGCCCCTATGCCGCCATCATTGTTCGCAAAGCAGGACAACATCGGGCATTAATTTCTCTAAAATCGGCACAGCGAGCGCCACTTCATCAAGCCACCCAAATGATGACCGAATGGCTAGAGCAATCAACCAAACAACATAGAATTCGCTTTGCAATTGATGTCGATCCACTGGAAACTTACTGATCTTGGCCGCATAATGTGCGCAACTCACACTGAACCCTATTTACTTATGCCAAAGCTAAAAGCCAAAAGCCCAAATTATGTTTAATCCTGTTCAAATTGCAGCAAAAGGAAGTCGCCCAAAAAAAGGGGCGACTCGTCGAACACCACCCCCACAGCAACGCAAAACCACTTGGTGGCTTTGGCTTCTTGTGCCCATTATAGTCATCGCTTTCATTTATGGCCTAACGCAACTAAACCAAGTCGCACCCACAACAAAACCAACACCAATAGAGCCCCCCAAGGCGATTCCAAAACCAGCCCCTACACCGGCGCCTAAGAAAGTAGAAGAAAAAGTCAGTGTTGCTCCGAAAAAAGACACGTTTGAGTTCTATCAAATATTACAAGACAGCAAGGTTGATACCAGCCACGTCGATGCTTATCAGTCTACCCCTAGGGGGAGCAAGATTATTACTACATGCTTCAAGCCGCCTCATTTAGAAATCTTGAAGATGCGGATCGCCTGCGCGCTCAACTCATCTTGTCTGGTTTGGTCGAAGCCAGCGTTCGCAAAACCATGGATAAGGACGACCAGGCTTGGTATAGAGTGATTCTTGGTCCTTATGATTCACGTTCAAAAATGAATCGTGCAGAGGATAAACTCGTCTCTTTGTCAATCTCTCCTTACTCTTATAAAATTAAAAAAGAGTAAGCTTTAAAATCGGCATAAATTGCATACAGAACATGAAAGCTTGTTCTGTATGCAATCCTCGCTTGAAATCTTCCCGCTCGCCCCCATTTCGTTAGAATCGAAACGGGAGTAGACCATGACAACGATTCTTACTGTACGCAAAGGCAATCAAGTCGTCGTAGGCGGCGATGGACAAGTATCTTTAGGCAACACTGTGATGAAAGGCAACGCTCGTAAAGTGCGCCGTCTCTATCGTGGTGAAGTAATTGCTGGCTTTGCTGGCGGTACGGCGGATGCGTTCACCCTATTCGAACGCTTTGAAGGCCAACTTGAAAAACACCAAGGCCACTTAGTACGGGCTGCAGTAGACCTTGCTAAAGACTGGCGTTCTGACCGAGCGTTACGCAAATTAGAAGCCATGCTGATTGTCGCTAACAAAGAAAGTACTCTAATCATTACTGGTACGGGCGATGTGGTTGAACCACAACATGGTGCATTGGCTATTGGCTCTGGCGGCAACTTCGCTGAAGCCGCGGCTCGAGCCTTAATTGATAACACGGATTTATCAGCCAAAGAAATCGTTGAGAAAAGCCTCAATATCGCTGCTGATATTTGTGTGTTCACAAATCACAGCCTAACCATAGAAGAAATTACCATCGACCCGCAGCTTGAAGATAAGTCTAAATAATTCTCTATCAACCAAGAGCATTACAGACAGTAAAGCGACGCAGCTAACATCACACAATACATTTAAAAGAGAATTAATAATGAGCAGCATGACCCCAAGAGAGACGGTTAACGCCCTAGACAACCACATTATTGGTCAGCAAAAAGCAAAACGTGCGGTCGCCATCGCACTACGAAACCGCTGGCGTCGCATGCAACTTCCTGAAGACATGCGAGCAGAAGTCACACCCAAAAACATCTTAATGATAGGCCCAACGGGGGTAGGTAAAACAGAAATCGCTCGCCGATTAGCTAAGCTTGCCAACGCACCTTTCATCAAGATTGAAGCCACAAAATTCACTGAAGTGGGCTATGTTGGTCGTGATGTAGAGTCGATTATTCGTGATTTGGTTGAAATGGCAATTAAAATGCTTCGCGAACAAGAAACGGCAAAGCTACGCCATAAAGCCGAAGATGCCGCAGAAGACCGTATTCTTGATGTGTTGTTGCCCCCCGCTCGCGGCGGTGATCCTGAATTACAAGACAATAGCACTCGTCAGACTTTCCGTAAAAAACTACGGGAAGGCCAACTGGACGACAAAGAAATCGATATCGATGTATCCGATTCACCAATGGGTGTTGAAATTATGACTCCACCAGGCATGGAGGAAATGACCAGCCAGCTACAAAACTTATTTTCCAGCTTTGGTTCACAAAAAACCAAAAAGCGTAAAATGAAAGTCAAAGATGCTATGCGCCAAGTTCGTGACGAAGAAGCGGCAAAGCTCGTTAATGAAGAAGAACTGAAAGCTCGCGCAGTAGAAGCCGTCGAGCAAAATGGTATTGTCTTCTTAGATGAAATCGATAAAGTCGCTAAAAGCTCAGAACGCTCCGGCGGAGAAGTCTCTCGCGAAGGCGTACAGCGCGATTTATTGCCTTTAGTCGAAGGTTGCACCGTCAGCACCAAATACGGCATGATCAAAACCGATCACATCCTATTCATTGCGTCTGGCGCCTTCCATTTGTCTAAACCATCAGACTTGATTCCAGAATTGCAAGGCCGTTTACCCATTCGAGTTGAACTGGATGCGCTAACAGTAGACGATTTCAAACGTATTTTAGTCGAACCAAGCATGTCATTGACGAAACAATATGTGGCGCTTGCTAAAACGGAAAATATCAACCTGAACTTCACTGAAGAAGGTATTCACCGCATAGCTGAAATTGCTTTCCAAGTGAACGAGCGTACGGAAAACATTGGGGCGCGTCGCTTACATACGGTACTTGAACGCTTACTTGAAGAAGTGTCTTATTCCGCCAGCGACATGCCAGATGATCAAACCGTCGACATCACAGCGGCTTATGTTGATGAACAACTAGGGGAAATCGCTAAAAATGAAGATTTGAGCCAATATATTCTATAATTGGAATCATCTCTCTTAAAAAATAGCCCTTATTTCACGCCCCTTCTTGGAAGGGGCTTATAGGAAAAAGACTGTGTCTAAACCCGTCCCAACGAACATCAACTACCATAAAAAATCACGAGAGCTGGCGCTCACCTTTGCTGATGGACATAGCTTTCGCCTAAGTGCTGAATTCTTAAGGGTTCACTCACCTTCCGCGGAAGTACGCGGTCACGGCATGCAAATGCCCATTTTGCAATACGGGAAAAAAGACGTTGCCATCAATAATATTGAAGTCGCTGGCAATTATGCGCTAAAGATCTCCTTCAACGATGGTCACGACACTGGCCTCTATACTTGGGAATATCTCTACAATATTGGCAAAAATCACGATGAACTCTGGCAAATGTACCTAGATCGCCTTGAAAAAGAAGGTAAGACGCGGGACACTTCCGTCATTCAAATCCACCAGCTTTAATTTTTATATCACTCTGCCATTGACCATCGGAGCGTTTTTTTATGAGTTCTCTCAGTTTATCGGCGCTTAGTGCCATCGAAAAAGCGATCAATCTAGCGCTCAAACAGGACACACCGTCACAAGACCGCTTGAGTAAACTGGCAGGACAACAGGTTTTTCTTTATGTAGAAGACTTTTCTTTCATATTACAAATGCACATCCTTGAACAAGGGGTAATGCTGCATCAACCAGACAGCTTAGATGAAATCGAATTAGACCCGCGGTTAGATACACTGGTGCAAGGACCCAGTTCAGCCTATCGTAAATTATTGGATGGCGATGGTTTCTTTGACGGTGACCTACGCATTCAAGGCAATGCTCAAGCCCTCATGACACTGCATAAAGTGATGGAAAACTTCGAATTCGATTGGGAAGGATTGCTGGCGGATCACATCGGCGATTTGCCCGCCGCAACCCTAGCACGCCTACTTCGTGCTCAATGGTCTTGGAGCAAAGAATTCACCACCAATATGAGAATGCAACTGGTTCAACATCTACAAACTGACAGTCAGCTACTGCCCAGCAAAATTGAATTTGACCACTTCGTCAATGAAATAGAACGCTTCGGCACCTTAATTGATCGTGCCGAAGCTAGATTAAGGATCTTAACAAAATAAAAAATGATTTAAATACATATACTTGTTGATTACTTAGGGAAGTTTAATGTCTTCAATACTTAATAATCTTACCAATTTTGAATGGTGGTTTAATGGTCTTTTTTTTACGCTATTAGCTTTCACTTCTAAATTATATTTTTATATAACTCCTAGATTTAAAAGATTTTTTAGAAACCGTTCAGCCAAAGAGTTAAAGGCAATTAGGTTAATTAGACACGACAATGTAAAGGTATTAAGAGAAGTCTTTCATGAAAAATGTTTATTCCTGATTTTTATACTTGGGGCCATGGTCTACATATACAGTTTTGTAGCAAATAATATATTTTCCGATATAGAAATATATAATCAAGATAAGATGACCCATAAATTAAATATCATTTTCACGCTATCTATCCCTGTATACATCCTTGAAATCATGTATATAAGAAGAAGGTCTTATGTAAAGAACCTTTTTAAATATCGAGATAGACTAAAAAAATAAGACCTATAGCTTTGCTCGACTAAAATACACACCAACAATTGTCACAACAAAACCGATAATCTGAATCGTGGTCATGGATTCGCTGAATAAGAAATAACTTTCTACTGCCGCCAATGGGGGCGCTAATAGCAGCATAGTGGAAACCTGTGAGGCTCGCACTTTTCTCAATAACCACACCATTAAAAAAACACCGCCACCAGATAACACCAGCACGCCCCAGATAACGAGTAAGAAGGACTCCAGCTGCACGGCAAACAAGGTTTCACCAAGTAACAGCATAAAGCCAATCGAGACGACACTGGCCGCGAGGTTTTGTATCGCCATGGAGCTGAAAATATCAGACGATGAAATAGACATTTTTTGATAAGTCACACCCAGTGACAAGGCAAATATCGCGGCGCAAGCCAACGTAAACGTCAGCAGAGTCACGCCACCATGGCTCATATCTAACTCTAGCGCGGGGCTGATGACCAATACTAGGCCTACCATGCCGACCAACATTCCAAGAATACCTTTGAAGGACGTTTTTTCTCTGATTAGTAAGAAAGCTAACAGGGTCACCAATGCCGGCTGTAACGCACCAATCAGCGCCATGATGCCAGCAGGCAAGCCTTTAGCGATAGCCACATAGGCAAAGCCCAAATAAAAGCCATTCATTAGCATGCCAGCAATAATATGCTTAGGTAATTCTTGCCAAGCAGGAAAACGTCTACGCTGCCACAAGGCAATAGCAAGGAAGAGTAAACCCGCTAAAACAAAACGGATGCTCAGAAAAACGTTAGGGTCGATCAGGCCAACAATTAACTTACCGGTGATAAATCCCGTAGACCAAATAAGAACTAAGAGTACATATAGCAAGGCCATTTCAATTCCCTTTAAAATTTAGATAAGGTTTTTCGCCGTCACCTTACAGTTGGGCAGACAATGAAAAGCCAACGTTTCTAGAAACACTTTTTAACTTCTTCACTACTCATTCCAGACCCAATCAAAAAATGCAACTTGGCAAAAGCGGCTTCGTAAGTCATATCTTTACCAGAAATAACGCCCGCTTTAACCAAGGCAGAGCCAGCGGCATACGCTCCAGCCGCCACACTTCCTGCGCCACATTGGCTCACGTTCACAATCACGACGCCACGGTCGGTCGCGGTTTTCAATAAAGCCAAAAGAGTGGGATCTTTATCAGGAGCGTTACCAGCGCCGTAGCTTAATAATACCGCCCCTTTTACCGAATCATTTAATAAACCTTGCCAATGAGCCGCTTGCACGCCTGGAAAAACCGGCAGTATAGTGACCGCACTGTCTGCCATATCTGGAATATGTATCACCATGGGCGGTTTCACGGCCTCTGTTAAACGCCACCGCCAATCAATGCCTAACACACCTCGCTCAGGGCAGTTGGGCGAACTAAAAGCTTGCCAGTCACTGGTATGCGCTTTATGAGCCCGATCCCCTTCTATCAAGCGACCTGCAAAAAACAAGAAGACACCTTGCACGCCTTCCTCACACGCTGAAATCGCGCCCATGATATTAATCATCGCATCGGTGCGCACTTTATACATAGGTACTTGCGAGCCAGTCACTATGATAGGTTTGTCGCTATTAGCAAACATAAAAGATAACGCCGCCGAGGTATACGCCATGGTGTCTGTGCCATGCAATACAATAAAGGCGTCAAAATCATGCCATTTGCTTTCAATATCACGGGCGATGGTTTGCCAGTCTGTCGGGGTGGCATTGGAGGAGTCAATCAAACTTGGATAACCTTCAATGACAAACTCATGATTAAGCTCGTCGGCTTCATTAAGATGTTGAGCAAGATGATCAGCAAACGCTGCATCGGGTATTAAACCTTGACCCGAAGGTACCATACCTATCGTGCCACCTGTGTAGGCTATATAAATTCTCATCTGCTGACTGTTCCTCTTTACGAATCCTATTTTGCGTGCGAATTATGTCGCTTAAGACATAAAAGGCGCTGTTCAGTTGAAAAGCGCCTTTATTGTGTTCATTACCACCGTAGAGAATTTACATACGCTCTAACGTTTCAATCCCTAATAAGGACAAGCCAAGCTTCAGGGTAGACGCGGTATTCAACGCCAACTGTAAACGACTGTGTTTCACCTCTTCCTCGGCATTGATAATAGGACAAGCTTCGTAGAAGGTCATAAAGACACCGGCTAAATCGTATAAATAAGCACATAAGAAATGTGGCATACCATCATTCGCCACTTGCTGAATGGCTTCTTCAAACTGGCATAACTTCACTGCCAAAGCACGTTCTTGCGGCTCATCAATCGTAATGTCACCAGTCAAGCTAGCCACATCAACTTCAGAGCGTTTAACGATGCTTGCGACGCGAGAATAAGCGTACAGCAAATAAGGCGCCGTGTTGCCTTCAAAGCTCAACATGCTGTCCCAGTTAAACACATAATCGCTGGTACGGTTCTTCGATAAATCCGCGTATTTCACTGACGCAATACCGACCACACGACCAATGTTGCGCAGCTCTTCTTCGTCCATTTCTGGATTCTTCGATGCCACCAATTGATAGGCGCGCTCTTGGGCTTCTTCCAATAAAGAAGACAGTTTCGCTACGCCACCAGAGCGAGTTTTGAAGGGTTTGCCATCGCTGCCCATTACCGTACCAAACGGCATGTGTTCCAATTGTGTTTCTGGCTTCACAAAACCCGCTTTGCGAGACAAGGTGAAAATTTGCTGGAAATGCAAAGATTGGCGCGCATCCACAAAATACAACACACGGTTTGCATTCAAGGTATGTTGACGAAAACGCACAGCGGCTAAATCCGTTGTCGCATACAAAAAGCCACCGCCAGTTTTTTGCACGATAATTGGCGTGATCTCACCTTCTTTATTAGCGAACTCTTCCATGAAAACACACTGTGCACCATTGGATTCTTGCAGCAAATCTTGTTCTTTCAGCTCATTAACAACATTAGCTAGGTCATCGTTATAAGCGCTTTCTGGCATTACATGCTGACGCTCCAAAGACACACCAAGCATTTTGTACGTCTCTTCACAGTGCGTCAGAGAGATATTTATAAACTCATCCCAAAGTGCCAAACACTCTTCATTTCCAGACTGCAACGCCACCACTAATTCACGAGAGCGAGTAGCAAAAGCTTCATCCTCATCGAAACAGGTTTTCGCAGCGCGGTAAAAGGTTTCTAGATCAGAAAGCGCCATGCTGATGGTGGCATTTTCAGAACGTAAACGTTCCATGTAAGCCAACAACATACCAAACTGCGTGCCCCAATCACCCACGTGGTTTTGACGCACCACATGATGACCAAAAAACTCTAGCGTACGAACAACAGCATCACCAATGACCGTTGAACGAAGGTGTCCAACGTGCATTTCTTTTGCAAGGTTTGGAGACGAATAATCCACCACAACCGTTTCTGGTGCATCAACAGGATTTACATCAAGGCGGTCGCTGGTACGCAATTGCGCTAACTCTTTACTCAACCAAGCATTTTTCAAAAATATATTGATAAAACCCGGTCCAGCGATTTCAACCTTATCGGCAAGATCCGATAGATCCAACTTATCTAATGTGGCTTGGGCAAAATCACGCGGATTCATTTTTAACGCTTTTGCGGCGCCCATAATACCGTTTGCTTGGTAATCACCAAATTGTACTTTCGCGGATTGACGCACTAAAGCTGGCGCCGAATCAGAAGCACCAGACGCCACCATAGCCGCTTGAATGCGTTGATTTAAAAGAGTTTGAATATTCACAAGGAGACCTTTAAACAGTAAATACACCGCTCATTTAAGCGGCATACTAGAATCACACAGCCCTCGGACTGTCACCAATCAGAGGGCTGAATTCAAAAAAATAATGGTAGCAATAATAACCGATTTTCACGCTTTTAGCGAAAGAACAGCTTACAAGCTTGGTTGTTATTTTCATCTTGATAAGGATAGCCAAGCTCGTCTAGGAAATGCGTTACGTCGGTTTCTTCACCCACCGCTTGCAAACCGACTAAAACGCGACCATAAGCATCGCCATGATTACGATAATGAAACATGGATATATTCCATTGACCACCGAGTGTATTTAAAAATTTCAACAAGGCACCCGGACGTTCTGGAAACTCAAAACTGTACAGTAACTCACCTTTATCGCTGCGCAAATGCCCACCAATCATATGACGAACATGCACTTTAGCGGTTTCATCGTCTGTCAAATCAACGATTTCATAGTCTTTCAAGTCGGCCAATAACTCCTTACGACTATGAGGACTACCACCTAACGCCACACCAACGAAGATAACGGCTTCTTGATCATCGCCGTAGCGATAGTTAAATTCAGTGATATTACGGCCAACCAAAGCTTGGCAAAAATCCTTAAAGCTGCCTGGATGCTCAGGAATTTTTACCGCAATGATGGCTTCACGCTTTTCACCTAATTCAGCGCGTTCAGAGACATGGCGTAAGCGATCAAAATTCACGTTCGCACCACTGTTGATCGCAATCAGCGTTTGTCCTTTCGCGTCTTCACGCTCGATATACTTTTTTAAGCCAGCTAAGGCGCAAGCACCAGCAGGTTCTGTGATCGCACGTGTGTCGTCATAAATGTCTTTAATCGCGGCACACATTTCGTCGGTGGTCACAGTGATCACTTCGTCGACAGTGTCTTTGGCGATCGCAAAGGTGTTTTGTCCGATTTCAGCCACCGCCACGCCTTCAGCAAAAATACCTACAGTCGCTAAGCGAGTTGGCTTGCCTTTCTCCATAGCAATTTTTAAACACGCCGCATCTTCTGGCTCAACACCGATGATTTTGATGTCTGGACGCAAATATTTCACATAAGCCGCCACGCCAGCGATCAAACCACCACCACCGACAGGAATAAAAATCGCGTCAATATTACCTTCATGTTGATGAAGGATTTCCATACCAATCGTGCCTTGGCCTGCGATCGTGTCCAAGTCATCAAATGGATGCACGTACACTTGACCTGTTTGTGCCATGATTTCACGAGATTTTGCCGAGGCTTCATCAAACGCATCACCAAACAAAACCACTTCTGCACCATGATTACGTACCGCACTGACTTTTACTTCAGGTGTGGTGGCTGGCATAACGATCGTTGCCTGAATGCCAAGTTTCTTCGCCGCCAAAGCCAAGCCTTGAGCGTGATTACCCGCTGACGCAGCAATCACCCCACGGGCTCGTTCTTCGGGTGTTAACTGACAAATTTTGTTGTATGCCCCACGAATTTTGAACGAGAAAACAGGCTGCAAATCTTCTCGCTTCAAAATAATCTCGTTGCCCAATCGATTTGATAATTGATTGGCACGAGACAGTGGTGTTTCTACGGCAACGTCATAAACGCGCGCCTGTAGAATCTTTTTGATCATGGTATGAGGCATAGTGTTTCCTAAACGAATATAAATCGACAACACGATGTTCTTAACGACATCTACGCTGACTGCTAGTCAAAAAAACCGAGTAGGAAATATACTCTTTCACTTCTCTTGGCGCAAAGACAGATGTCCTCTAAATCCACATTAAAAAGATATAAAATCGATAAATAGCCTGATCTGGCGGGGTAACAATCACACTTGGAAGCGCCTATAATATTTCCACCATCAGAGGTGGCTTAGCTTTTAAAATAAGCCAGACCCCCCTAATAAAACTATAACAGAAGGTGAACACCACCATGACACAAGACGAATTAAAACAAGCAGTTGCTAAAGCAGCCGTGGATTACATTTTGCCCATGCTAGAAGCAGACACTATAGTTGGTGTTGGCACAGGCTCTACCGCAAACTTGTTTATTGACGAACTAGCCAAATACAAAAACCGTTTTGACGGTACAGTGGCCAGTTCTGAAGCCACTGCAGAGCGCTTAAAAAAACATGGCATTCCTGTGTATGATTTGAACAGTGTTGACAGCATACGAGTGTATGTTGATGGTGCGGATGAATCAGATGAACATTTACACTTAATCAAAGGCGGCGGTGCCGCGTTGACTCGCGAAAAAATCGTCGTCGCATGCAGCGATGAGTTTATCTGTATTGCTGATGAATCCAAACTGGTAAACGTACTTGGTGATTTCCCTCTTCCTATTGAGATCATTCCGATGGCACGCGGTCACGTAGCGCGCGAATTGGTAAAATTAGGCGGTGATCCGGTTTATCGTGAAGGCGTTGTTACTGACAACGGCAACCACATTCTTGATGTCTACAATTTAAAAATTCTTGATCCTATTGCACTGGAAAAAAGCATTGATGGCATTGTTGGTGTCGTGACGAATGGCTTGTTCGCAAAACGTTCTGCAGACGTTTTATTGTTAGGCACAAAAGATGGCATCAAAACCATAAAGAAATAATGTCATGACATTCAAAGCCTCGAAAAAAGATCGAGGCTTTGAATAATGACAATGGGATTAAAACAGGCCGTTAAAACCAACGACTTCTTCGCATCAGCACAAACTGACCACCGCCCAACACCACCAAAGCCGCGCAGAACAACCAAAAGGCCGCATTACTGTCAGTGCCAGGCATACCACCAATATTAATACCGAATAACCCAGTCAAAAAACCCAATGGCATAAAGATTCCTGACAAAATCGACAAAACATACATGCGAGCATTCATTTTCTCGGCTTGTAAATTGGCAAACTCTTCTTGCATCAACAAACAGCGCTCACGCAATGACTCTAACCCTTCGACATAGCGAGTAATATCGTTCGCAGCTTCTTGTACGCGAGCTATTTGCTCTACGCTCATCCAAGATACGGCTTCTTGAGAGAGCTTGTTAATCGCTTCTTTCTGCGGCACTAAAAAACGTCTAAGACGAATCGTCTCGAGACGACGCTGAACAAGTGAATCTCGTTGTCCAGACTCAATCCCTTCACCAATGCTTTCTTCTAAATCAGCCAGCTCGTCTTCCAAATCAGTAATGACTTTTGCCATTCTATCCGTTAAGGTTTCCGTCAATGTCGCAACCACATCCGCCGTATTAGTCGGCCCTTCATTGTTATTAAGATCCTTCACAACGCCCTGCACCGACAATAACTTACGTCTTCGACTTGATACAATAAAATGTGGGGTTACCCAAAGACGTAAAGACACCATATCTGATGGATTTGATTCCGGGTTTAAATTAACCCCTCTCAGCGTCAACAATAGGCCTTTTCCCATTCTGACCGTTCGAGGTCGTGTCTCTTCTGCAAACAAAGCCTCTACCGCTGTTTCTGGAATACCCTCCACACTTGACAGCCACGTATAGCCTTCTTCTTCATAACAATCTAAATGCACCCATCGACAGCCTTGCTCAGGTAAAATCTTAGGCAAATCTGAAAGTGGCAACGACTTAGCACCACCTTGACCATCAAGCTCAAGATTGTGTACAACAAACGCAGACATATCTATTCCTCTCAACATTTTTCGTAGATTATCGGAAAACGTTGGTTTTCCCTATTTATTTTGCCTTCCAATTCCTAGCTTGGCTGACACTCATAGCCTAGAGTGGCATAATTTAAGCCACTTCAAATAACAAGGAAATGCCATACCATGCAAAACTTATCTGATGTTTTAGCATCCAGCGCAACACCGAAAACATTACAAACTGTGTTAACGGTAACAACCAACACCTGCATTGCCATATCCGATGCGCTAAAACAGGGTTCACTAGCAGGTATTTTAGGCATGGCTGGCAATGAAAATGTTCAAGGTGAAGAACAAAAGAAGCTAGATGTCATTTCAAACGACATGCTTAAAGACGCTCTCACCGCTTGCCCTGCCGTGAGAGCCATTGCTTCGGAAGAAGAAGACTACATAGTACCAGCCAATACCGATGGCGAATACTTCATCGCCTTTGATCCATTGGACGGTTCGTCTAACATCGATATCAATGCCATGGTTGGTACTATCTTTTCAATCTATCGCCAAACCGGTGACCAACCTGCAACCGAAGCGGATTTCTTGATTCCCGGTAAAGAACAAGTCGCGGCAGGTTACGTTCTGTATGGCCCATCAACCATGTTGGTTCTAACAACAGGCAATGGCGTTAATATGTTCACCTACGATCCAACCAAACACGTCTTCATATTAACCCACGAAAACGTTCAGGTGGCACAAGACACACAAGAATTTGCCATTAATATGTCGAATCAACGCTTCTGGTCTGCCAGCATGCAAAACTACGTTAATGACCTAGTGAAAGGCAAAGATGGCATACGCGGTAAGAACTTCAACATGCGCTGGGTAGCCGCTATGGTGGGTGACGTACACCGCATCCTTTGTCGCGGCGGTATCTTCATCTATCCTTGGGATAACAAAGATCCATCTAAAGCAGGCAAGCTACGTCTAATGTATGAAGCTAACCCAATGGCCATGCTTCTAGAACAAGCTGGCGGTAAAGCCCATACCCACACTCAACGCATTCTGGACATTCAGCCAGAAGCCATTCACCAACGTGTCGCCGTCATTCTTGGCGCTGCAAACGAAGTGGATAAGTGCCTAAGTTATTAACAAAATAAAAGTATTGAGCCATACTAGACTTAATGTGGATAGGTTAGTTGCAACAAAAAAGGGCAAACGGAAACGTTTGCCCTTTCAATTCATAACATAAATTTATGCGCTTAACTTAGCCGCAATTTCAGCAACATGTTTACCTTGGAATCGCGCCATCGCAATCTCTTTGTCTGACGGCATACGACTACCATCAGCACCAGCAATGGTTCCAGCCCCCAGCGGTGAGCCACCTTTGACTTCACTTATATCCGCCAATTCTGGACAAGAATAAGGTAATCCCACAACGACAAAACCATGATGAAATAAAGTCGTATGAAAAGACTGTACAGTGGTTTCATTGCCGCCACCCGTACCAGTGGAAGTAAAGACACTGCCCACTTTACCAACGAGCTTGCCTTGATCCCACAAACCGCCAGTCATATCTAGGAAGTTACGCATTTGAGACGCCATATTACCGAAGCGGGTTGGCGAGCCAAAAATAACAGCATCATAATCCGCCAACTCTTCAGGCTTAGCAACGGGAGCTTGCTGATCCAACTTGATACCCGCATTCTTCGCCACATCTTCCGGCATCAACTCAGGCACGCGCTTAACATCGACATGCGCACCGCCACTACGAGCACCTTCGGCCACCTCTTGCGCCATTTTTTCGATGTGACCATAGCTTGAATAGTAAAGAACCAATACTTTTGTCATCTCAAACTCCTTCCTTTATTTAAAATGTCATTTCATTGTAGACCTGATTTCCAAAAATTAAAGGGAATAGTTAGAGTTCAAACTTATTTGAACTTTATTTGGACATTAATGAAGACTATCTTCAAAAACCAACCTAACAAGACAAACATAAGTGAATTGGTGAGCAAATAGAGAAGCGAGTAATAAGGGACAACCTATTCTGATAGATGGCACAGGCAATCTCTTTTAATGACGCGCCCAGATAGACAAATAAGGCGTTCTCTTTTGATGACCCGCGCAGACGCGTCGGAGTATGAAACAGGCACAAACTGAGTACGAGAGGGTAAGCCATTACTACGTGGCATGAATTCAGATAGACGACATAAGGCGCGCTCTTTTGATGACCCGCGCAGACGCGTCGAAGAATGAGACAGGCGCAAGCGGGGCACAAAAGAGCAAGCCATTGCTGCAGGAGTAAACCATTACTGCGTGCACGTGAAGACGGCTAACCGTAGACGAAAAAAAGCCCTGACAGCATCAGCTATCAGGGCCTTCTTAATATAAAGCTTGACGACGACCTACTCTCACATGGGATCTCCCACACTACCATCGGCGATGGCGCTTTTCACTTCTGAGTTCGGGATGGGATCAGGTGGTTCAACGCCTCTATGATCGTCAAGCAATTCGTTTTGCGTTTTGTTCTGGCTGGACTCTTTTCGTCTCACCACAACACGCGAATACGTGCTTGGATCTTTAACAATTCATTTTGAAATAGTGATAACCAAGTATCAAACCGATGCTCATCATTGCTGATGCTTTATCGTAATCTGTGTCTGTGATTGTAGCGTTTCCGCTTTAAAAACCACTTTGGTGTTATATGGTCAAGCCTCACGAGCAATTAGTATTGGTTAGCTCAATGCCTCACAGCACTTACACACCCAACCTATCAACGTCCTAGTCTCGAACGGCTCTTTAGGGAACTTATGTTCCAGTGAGATCTTATCTTAAGGGAGGCTTCCCGCTTAGATGCTTTCAGCGGTTATCCCGTCCGAACATAGCTACCCGGCAATGCCACTGGCGTGACAACCGGAACACCAGAGGTTCGTCCACTCCGGTCCTCTCGTACTAGGAGCAGCTCCTCTCAAATCTCAAACGTCCACGGCAGATAGGGACCGAACTGTCTCACGACGTTCTAAACCCAGCTCGCGTACCACTTTAAATGGCGAACAGCCATACCCTTGGGACCGGCTTCAGCCCCAGGATGTGATGAGCCGACATCGAGGTGCCAAACACCGCCGTCGATGTGAACTCTTGGGCGGTATCAGCCTGTTATCCCCGGAGTACCTTTTATCCGTTGAGCGATGGCCCTTCCATACAGAACCACCGGATCACTAAGACCTACTTTCGTACCTGCTCGACGTGTCTGTCTCGCAGTTAAGCGTGCTTTTGCCTTTACACTCTATGCATGATTTCCGACCATGCTGAGCACACCTTCGTGCTCCTCCGTTACTCTTTGGGAGGAGACCGCCCCAGTCAAACTACCCACCACACAGTGTCCTCGATCCGGATTACGGACCTGAGTTAGAACCTCAAACATACCAGGGTGGTATTTCAAGAGTGGCTCCACGGTAACTGGCGTCACCGCTTCAAAGCCTCCCACCTATCCTACACAAGTAGGTTCAAAGTTCACTGTGAAGCTATAGTAAAGGTTCACGGGGTCTTTCCGTCTAGCCGCGGATACACAGCATCTTCACTGCGATTTCAATTTCACTGAGTCTCGGGTGGAGACAGTGTGGCCATCGTTACGCCATTCGTGCAGGTCGGAACTTACCCGACAAGGAATTTCGCTACCTTAGGACCGTTATAGTTACGGCCGCCGTTTACTTGGGCTTCGATCAAGAGCTTCGCTTGCGCTAACCCCATCAATTAACCTTCAAGCACCGGGCAGGCGTCACACCCTATACGTCCACTTTCGTGTTTGCAGAGTGCTGTGTTTTTAATAAACAGTCGCAGCCACCTGGTATCTTCGACCGACTAGTGCTTACGGAGCAAGTCCTTCACACCGGCCGGCGTACCTTCTCCCGAAGTTACGGTACCATTTTGCCTAGTTCCTTCACCCGAGTTCTCTCAAGCGCCTTGGTATTCTCTACCTGACCACCTGTGTCGGTTTGGGGTACGGTTCCTGCATATCTGAAGCTTAGAAGTTTTTCCTGGAAGCATGGCATCAACCACTTCGCCCAAAAGAGGCTTCGTCATCAGTTCTCGGTCTTAAAAGGGCCGGATTTGCCTAAGCCCTAAACCTACCGCCTTAAACACAGACAACCATCGCTGTGCTGGCCTAGCCTTCTCCGTCTCTCCATCGCAATATGCACGAGTACAGGAATATTAACCTGTTTCCCATCGACTACGCATTTCTGCCTCGCCTTAGGGGCCGACTCACCCTGCCCTGATTAACATGGGACAGGAAACCTTGGTCTTCCGGCGGGGAAGTTTTTCACTCCCCTTATCGTTACTCATGTCAACATTCGCACTTCTGATACCTCCAGCCTGCCTTACAGCTTGACCTTCAACGGCTTACAGAACGCTCCTCTACCATGCCTAGTAAACTAAGCATCCGTAGCTTCGGTGTACAGTTTTAGCCCCGTTATATCTTCCGCGCAGGCCGACTCGACTAGTGAGCTATTACGCTTTCTTTAAAGGATGGCTGCTTCTAAGCCAACCTCCTAGCTGTCTAAGCCTTCCCACATCGTTTCCCACTTAACTGTAACTTTGGGACCTTAGCTGACGGTCTGGGTTGTTTCCCTTTCCACGACGGACGTTAGCACCCGCCGTGTGTCTCCCGTAATTGCACTCATTGGTATTCGGAGTTTGCATGGGGTTGGTAAGTCGGGATGACCCCCTAGCCCAAACAGTGCTCTACCCCCAATGGTGAGATACGAGGCGCTACCTAAATAGCTTTCGAGGAGAACCAGCTATCTCCGAGCTTGATTAGCCTTTCACTCCTATCCACAAGTCATCCCCAGCCTTTTCAACGGATGTGGGTTCGGTCCTCCAGTTGATGTTACTCAACCTTCAACCTGCTCATGGATAGATCGCCCGGTTTCGGGTCTATTCCCAGCAACTAAACGCCCTATTAAGACTCGGTTTCCCTACGGCTCCACTACATGTTTAACCTTGCTACTGAAAATAAGTCGTTGACCCATTATACAAAAGGTACGCAGTCACGGAACAAGTCCGCTCCCACTGCTTGTACGTACACGGTTTCAGGATCTATTTCACTCCCCTCACAGGGGTTCTTTTCGCCTTTCCCTCACGGTACTGGTTCACTATCGGTCAGTCAGGAGTATTTAGCCTTGGAGGATGGTCCCCCCATATTCAGACAGGATAACACGTGTCCCGTCCTACTCGTTTTCATGATTAAGGTGTTTTCGTATACGGGGCTATCACCCTCTATCGCGGCACTTTCCAGAGCCTTCTACTAACACCAAAACCACTTAAGGGCTAATCCCCTTTCGCTCGCCGCTACTTAGGGAATCTCGGTTGATTTCTTTTCCTAAGGGTACTTAGATGTTTCAGTTCCCCTCGTTCGCCTCCTCACAGCTATGTATTCACTGTGGGATACTCTACAAGTAGAGTGGGTTCCCCCATTCGGACATGTTCGGATCAAAGCCTGTTTATCGACTCCCCGAACCTTTTCGCAGATTACCACGTCCTTCATCGCCTCTGACTGCCAAGGCATCCACCGTGCACGCTTGGTCACTTGACCATATAACCCAAAATAGTTTCGGATCACATACCAAAGGGCTTTTGTACCCCTCTGGATTTACGATTTAGAAAGTCATCTAGGTTAAAGATGCTTTCCACCGGTTTGACGCTTGATTATCGTCTATTTCAAAATTCGAATTGTTAAAGAGCAAGTTTAGTGCAAAGCACTAAGTCAGAGACTAAACCATCACTTGCGTGACGCTTTGTTTAGTGTCTTGCTTAAAGCTTTGTCGCTAAGCTTTCTAAACTAGATACTGTATCTCGCCAATGAATAATCATTAACTCATACCATCAGATAATTTGTGTGAACGCTCACCAGAGGTTTCTATCGTTTAAGGAGGTGATCCAGCCCCAGGTTCCCCTAGGGCTACCTTGTTACGACTTCACCCCAGTCATTGACCACTCCGTGGTAAGCGTCCTCCTTACGGTTAGACTACCTACTTCTGGAGCAATCAACTCCCATGGTGTGACGGGCGGTGTGTACAAGGCCCGGGAACGTATTCACCGTGACATTCTGATTCACGATTACTAGCGATTCCGACTTCATGGAGTCGAGTTGCAGACTCCAATCCGGACTACGACGTACTTTCTGGGATTCGCTTACTCTCGCAAGTTCGCAGCCCTCTGTATACGCCATTGTAGCACGTGTGTAGCCCTACTCGTAAGGGCCATGATGACTTGACGTCGTCCCCACCTTCCTCCGGTTTGTCACCGGCAGTCTCCTTAAAGTTCTCGGCATTACCCGCTAGCAAGTAAGGATAAGGGTTGCGCTCGTTACGGGACTTAACCCAACATTTCACAACACGAGCTGACGACAGCCATGCAGCACCTGTCTCAGAGTTCCCGAAGGCACAAACACATCTCTGCGTTCTTCTCTGGATGTCAAGAGTAGGTAAGGTTCTTCGCGTTGCGTCGAATTAAACCACATGCTCCACCGCTTGTGCGGCCCCCGTCAATTCATTTGAGTTTTAACCTTGCGGCCGTACTCCCCAGGCGGTCTACTTATTGCGTTAGCTGCGCCACTAAGTCATTACAACCCAACGGCTAGTAGACATCGTTTACGGCGTGGACTACCAGGGTATCTAATCCTGTTTGCTCCCCACGCTTTCGCACCTCAGTGTCAGTATTAGTCCAGGGTGTCGCCTTCGCCACTGATGTTCCTTCCTATATCTACGCATTTCACCGCTACACAGGAAATTCCACACCCCTCTACCATACTCTAGCCTGCCAGTATCGGGTGCCATTCCAAGGTTGAGCACTGGGATTTCACATCCGACTTAACAAACCACCTACGCGCGCTTTACGCCCAGTAATTCCGATTAACGCTTGCACCCTCTGTATTACCGCGGCTGCTGGCACAGAGTTAGCCGGTGCTTCTTCTGGGGCTAACGTCAAGATAATTGGGTATTAACCAATCACCCTTCCTCACCCCTGAAAGTGCTTTACAACCCTAAGGCCTTCTTCACACACGCGGCATGGCTGGATCAGGCTTGCGCCCATTGTCCAATATTCCCCACTGCTGCCTCCCGTAGGAGTCTGGGCCGTGTCTCAGTCCCAGTGTGACTGGTCATCCTCTCAGACCAGTTAGAGATCGTCGCCTTGGTAGGCCTTTACCCTACCAACTAGCTAATCTCACGCAGGCTCATCTAATAGCGGAAGGCTCCGAAAAGTCCCCTCCTTTCCCCCTCAGGGCGTATGCGGTATTAGCATGCGTTTCCACATGTTGTCCCCCTCTACTAGGTAGATTCCTACGCGTTACTCACCCGTCCGCCGCTCGTCACCCAAGAAACAAGTTTCTCCGTGCTACCGCTCGACTTGCATGTGTTAAGCCTGCCGCCAGCGTTCAATCTGAGCCATGATCAAACTCTTCAGTTAAAAAGTTTGCTTACTCAAAATCTATTACACTAACAATAACTTAATCATTTCATCATCCCGAAGAACAACGAAACAACATAAAGCGAATTGACGTGTTAGACGTTTCGCAAGACTTCAATTTTTTTGACCATCTCGAATCAGTTAAAAACCAATCCGGATAATCTTCTGAAGCCTCCAGCGAGCGCCCACACAAATTATCTGATTATCTATTTTAAAGAGCGTCTGATACTTCGTTCAACTTACTTACCTTAGTAAGTGCAAACTCTTGTTTGCGTCGTTGTCCGTGTCAGTGGGTGCGTATAATACGCATCAGAATTTTCTATGCAAGGACTTTTGGTTTTTTCTTTCAGTTTTTTTAAATAAAATCAAAACCGTTCAAATAACCACCAAAAAGCCGCTTTTTTGGTTATAAAGCAACCAAACAACATAAGTGTTTGTGTGAGCCTTACGTCAGTTTAGGCATTTTTACTGGGACAGAACGAGCCACGGCCATTCCTTTTGTATCGATCGCCACTTGGTAGGCAATCACCTCAACACCTTTTTCAATCACTTCCATACACGCTTGAGCATACTTCTTATCAATATGCACCGCAGGGGTAACCGAATCGATCCCCGTGTGACTAACACAGAAGAACATCACCGCTCGATGACCTTCTGCCACCATATTGGCAAGCTCATACAAATGCTTGCGTCCTCTATCGGTAACCGCATCCGGAAAATACCCTATTCCATCTTCTTCGAGCAACGTGACGTTCTTCACTTCTACATAACACTTCTGCCCATCACCACCCGTTAATAACCAATCAATACGGCTTTTTTCGCCATACTTCACTTCGGCCTTTTGCTCAACGTAGCCCGTAAGCTCTTCTACCACTCCATTCGCAATAGCTTCACCAACCAACTTGTTTGGGTAGCCAGTATTAATACAGGCTAGATATTGCTCGTCGACTTCCACCAGCTCCCACGTATACGCGAGCTTACGCTTTGGGTTATCGCTTTTGGATAGCCACACACGGGCATTCTCTTGTTGGCAACGCTTCATTGACCCGGTATTCGGGCAATGGGCAACGACCACCTCACCGCTCGGCAATTCAATGTCCGCCAAGAAGCGCTTATAACGCTTTAGCAATCTTCCTTCTATTAAAGGGGTTGGAAACTCCAAGTAAATACTCCTATCTTTCATCTAGAAAAGAAATCCTGTCGAACACGCACAAGAAAAACACGCCTTATTCATTAAAAGCCTTCGCTCAATCACTTCGCCTACTTGCAACACTTGATAGTCCAAGTATCGCATGATCTTTCAACGCCCCCCACAATTCTCACAACGCTAAACAGCAAATAGGGATTGCCGTGCAGACAAAACAAGAACGACCTCCAATGAGAGCCTTAAACACATTTATAAAACACATTAAAGCCGGCTGATCGCAGCCAATAAACGCTCATTGAATGCGCGATCAATGACAATTGCTTTCACTTCATTAAAATTATCATAGAAATTGGGCAAGGAAATGGCATCGATTACATTAGCTGCAAAATATGGCGCGGAGTTTTTTGCAGCAGCCAATACACTTTGTGCTCCACTGGCCCCTGGTGATGTCGACAGCATAATAACGGGCTTACTTTGAAAGACTTCCATGTTGATTCGAGATGTCCAATCAAACAGATTTTTATAAGCCGAGGTATAGGACCCGTTGTATTCGGCAAAAGACATGACGATGCTATCGGTCGAACCAATGGCGTTATAAAAGTCGTGTGCTAATTGTGGAATGCCCGATTCTTTTTCTCTGTCCTCGCTGTAGATTGGCATTTCAAAGTCGTTAATGTCGATCAGCGACACATCTGCGTTGTTGATTTGTTGGGCAGCATAACAAGCCAGTTTCTTGTTGATAGAGTTTTTACTGTTGCTTGTGCTGAAGGCCAGTACTTTCATTTTAGTTTCCTTTATTGACGTTTGTAGGGAGAGTAGATTGTTTTTTCAGGGTGGCGGCGCCTGCAATGGCTAGAACTAAAGTAAAAAACCCTGCTAATAAGTAAAAATCGCTGTATCCCAATTGGGCGATAAGAACGGAGGTGACAAAAGGTGAAACAAATTGCCCAATGAAGATGCTGCTGGTCAGTACGCCAGATGCGAGTCCGCGTTTGTTGCTTGGCACAAGCTCCATGCCTTTTACCATGAAATTTGGCATTACCAATCCCATGCAAGCGCCCATGAGGCCGCAACCGAGAATAACTAAGCCGAACGATGTGGCTTGTGATAGCACAAGCATACCAAGACTCATGGCAATAAAGCCGATGAGTGCGACGCCATAGTTTTGGATTTTGACAACCAGCTTGCCAAAGAACACACCAGCTATCGCGGCGATTAATGTTCCCATTCCGATTGCCAAGCCTGATTTGCTTGGATCAGTGATGCCAATATCCGCCATAAAAAATGGAATTTGCGTTGGCAGGATATAAAACACGATTAGGTGACAGAAAATCAGAATAGAACAGCCGATGAGCGGGAGTTTCCAGTTCGTATTGGTATCATCTTGCTGGTTATCGCTTGGCTGAGTGGTTTGCTTGCTGTCGCGAATAGATAGGAATACAAGCGGCACCAACAGAATAGCAATGGCGTAGATATAAAAAGGGAGTCGTGCGCTTATGCTTGCTAAATAGCCCGCTGTGACGATAAAGAGGATACCGCCAATATTAGAAAAGGCTTGTTGCAGCCCCATAAATTGGCTTCTTTTTTGCCCAGAATAATAATCGGTTATGAGCGCCGTTATGGCGGTCATCAGTCCTGCGACACATATACCCAAAATGGCTCGACTGATAATAATGGCTTCTAAACCCAGCAGCTGTGCGCCAGCGGCACCAGCGATGGCAAAAACAATAGTCGCAATAAGGATTTGATTTCTACGACCAAACTTATCGGCTGTCCAGCCTAATATTGGCGCGAAGATCACTACAAACAAAGCCGGAATTGGTAACAGCATCTTTACCAAGAAATCAGCTGCAGGCGTTCCCGAGAATTCACTCGCCAAACCGGGTAACGCAGGAGCAATAGTAGCGTTAGACATTACTGTTAGTGTGGAAATCAGTAGCAAGCAAAGTGCTCTGGATTCTAATAGATTGGTTTTCATTAAGGCTCTCTTTTTTAGGCATAAATAGCATTTTTTCACAGCTCTCTCAGCGACTTTATTAAATGCTGAACTTGAGCTGATTTGAATTTGAGTCTATTCTGCTACCTAAACTTAAGTTTAGGTCAAGCGTCAAATGCGAAAAATAATAATGCCTGAGTGGATTTCTGTGGGTGTGTTAAGCGAAAGGACCGGCGTATCGGTGTCGGCTTTACATTTCTATGAAAGGAAAGGTTTGATAAAAAGCCAAAGAAATACATCCAACCATAGGCAATACCCAAAACATGTTATTCGTATCGTTTCTCTGATTCAGGTTGCTCAGCGGACAGGATTTTCTTTGGAAGACATTTTGTTGGAGTTTGAAGGACTACCAAATCGAACCCGCGTCACCCTAGAAGATTGGGAAGCCCTCGGTGCAAGATGGCAAAAAGAACTGGATAGGAAAATTACTCAACTGACCGAGCTGAAAAATATGATGGCGGACTGTATTGGTTGCGGCTGCCTTTCCCTTGAGCGATGTCGACTCATGAACCCATACGATAAACTAGGTGAAAAAGGCACTGGGGCACAGTTGTTGACGAAATGGCACAAGTAGCTTAAAAACACCTTTTTATTCACGACCTAGACCCACTCCCCCGCGGGCATAGAGACAACCTAATAATTATCGGCGATGCCTTCAGCGACACAAACCGTACAGGGAGTTTCTACTGAGCAATTGAGTAAACTCTATATGGAAGGGTTGATCAGTAATAACCAAAAACAAAAAACTCGCTTCGACGAGGCGGGTTTTTAGCGTTTCTATTGATTCAGTCAGATGTTACCTAACTGAATTATTCCCATTAGATGATGGCAATATAAAAAAACATCGAGTTCAGCATCTTGAATTATTTTTTTAATTGTCATACATTACGATACTGGTTCTATACACTATCAACTTATTTGCGCAGCAACCTGAACAGACACCCGTTCTACATTATAAATGACAACTTCTCCACCAATAGCCTGATTGGGGTCAAACAAGGCAAGATTAATCCCCTCACTAACAGAGCTACGATAAACAACGCCATCAAATCCTTTCTTTTTAATAAACTCACACAAATACTGGCTAGGAATGTAGTCTATAGCAGCACCTGAAGGCTGAACTGGCCTTGTCAACTCTTCCCCCAAACGTTCTAGAAAAGGCAAATCTGCCCGCAATTGAGCTATTTGCCTTGCGTCTTCCAAAATGAAAGGAGAAACAAGTTCACGAGGGTTGCGCAAATCCACAGCCTTAATTTCAGGAATATCAAACGTGGCTACGCAAGCGATTTCGCCTGTATGAGGTCTAACCTCAGCTACAGCTGTCTTGGGTAAAGAGCCTAAGTAAAGATAGGGTATTCCTGCAGGGTTTGCACGTCCATTTGAAGAACGCCTTTTAGGTGGAGCACCCATTTTATCTATTTGAAAAGTTCCATCCTCACTCTGGATTCGAGCACGATACCAGCGCAATGGTAACTCTTTTGCTATTAGCATATCTAAGAGGCTCTTTGAGACGTTCCTCATCTATAGTTACATCGAGAAACCAACGATTCGAGTACATCATTTCATCACGCAGTCGATCCCACTGGGCTAGACCATCGCTACTATAACTACTGGAAGGCTGAAATGTACGACGAACAATTTCACCGTTATTAAGAATTTCACTAAGTAGATCTTTTGCATGAGCTATATCCATACGATCGTGACTAAATATCAACCAATCATCTTTCATCCACTCAACTAATATTTTTCCATCGGAACTTGGCTCATAAACATTCACCAGAAGCTCAAAATACTCAGCTAAACTTGCTGGAGTAACTAATGACGTGTTAATTGAACCACAAAAATCGCAAGTTCCCTCTTTTGGCTCCAGTGTTGGAAATATCTGATCTCGTAAAACTCGATCACCAAAACATTCAGGGCAACAGAAACGCTCAGCCATAGCTACCTCACTTCAAATAGTTAGCAAGCGTTTCAATGTGATGCTTCATAGAAAGCTTCTTCACATAACCTAGACCTGGGAAGTGACCTTTAGCATGAAGAACTCTGAACTCCTCAATTGCTTTGCCTTCAAAAATACCCGAGCTACCGCTATCTAACTTAGTGATTAGCTTATGGAGTGCTTGAGCAAATTTTCCTGCAGGGTCTGTAGGAGTATCCTTTGTATCTGAAACAAAATGATAAATATACATCACGTCATCCTTTTCGCGATCAATAAAAGTAAGGTGAATTGCTACTGCATAGGCTGGTCCACCACCTTCAGTATATGCATCACCAACCATCAGGAAATCCCCGAAACCTCTCATACCTAACTCAAGGTAAGTGGCATGAAGCTCAGAAAAAGTCTCTACTTCTGGGTAATCTGCATTACGCTGACGGTTGAAACCATCACGAATCAAAATGCGTCGACTTTCAGAAAAATGTTTTCGGTATAGTAACTTTGCATAATCATCAATAAATATATTGGTTATCTCATGCATACGCCCTTCAAGCCTAGCAGCTAAAGCTTTTGGCTCAGTAAACCCCATATGGACTAGTACTGGATTGTGAGGCACGTGCCTCTCAAAGCAAGAAAAAGCATCATCAACCGATATACCATTACGTAGAAGAATCCCTGCTGATATATTCGTTGAGCCAGAAAACTCATCCTCAAGAAAGCTAGTTATATTAGCGCCATCATCTTGATGATCCCCATGATGAGGATTAACTATTACTATAGCTTTACCACCTGCATCATGAATCGCTTCTAGCGCTCTTTTCAGACCATTCAATGACTCACGAACAGGTTCAATCACAGGTATAAAGTCTTTTTCAGCTAAAAGCCCAGCCATTTCACGAATCGTTATTAGCTCATATTGCTTTCCACGAAAATATGGGTAGTACATACGTCGATTAACTCCATGTCATTGCCGCATGTAGCGGGGTTTCTGTCGCATTGATCAACCTTATTTGATCCGAGCGTCGCACAGATACAGATAACGCAGCTGTCTGTAAGGATTTCGGTAAGCTTTCAACAAAGTCTCTAAGAGAAGCAAGTTCTCGCGTTCGTTTTAGCGTTTTTACCATTTCAAAATGCAAAGTAGCTGGGTCGAGTCTCAGAAAACAGCTCTCGTAGTACGGCATGTCTTTGGGTATTAGGAACATCAGGGACCTTTACTCCTAAATGTTCAAGGATCTCAATACTTTCAGTGATACGCAAAGACTCAAATACTGTACGAGGACAGACTCTTTCAGGACTATTCTTGGCCTCACGTATAGTCTTTATTTGATATCGCTTAGTAAGACACATAATTCCAATATCATCCGATACGGTTTCAATAATGCCATCGATATGGTCTTCACTAGATATAACATTAACTTTTGCAAATACGCGCTTATAGTTCTCTATTTGATTTTCAAGCCGAGTCAGCGAATCTCGCTCAGACTTTATTTCATAAACGGTTGCTGTACCGTTTAAAATCACAAGGTCGGCTTTACAATTACCAGCTCGAAACTCGTTAAGCATTGAGGCTGTACGAAGTGAATGGGTTCCAAGAAGCACTTTTTGACTCACTGCTGCTCGATATATGTACTCATCACGATGCCCAACAACTTTAAGTATATTAAACGCAAAATCAAACGCTTCACCGACCGTTGCGTTAAGACCCAACTGATCAACTAATTCAGTTTCTCTAAGCAAACGAGAGAATAATGTTGACTGCCCCTTTCTTGCCATCTCCCGAAAGACAGTAGCTGAAAAAAACCTCGTCAAAGCTGAAAATTGAGTTGCTTTATTGATCTTCATCCAAACACCAGAAAAACGCCTTTACACAAAATATATCAACCTTAGGAAGAGCCATTAGCCCTACTTAAGCCCATGACTTCAGACGATCTTCATCCTTTCAATCAAATTAAATATTACACTTCATACTAGCATTCAAGTTCAATTTAAGCGATGAAAAAGACAGCCACTCCCATTTCAAGTTCTTAATTTTAGGTCATTGTCACAACTCTTCTTTTCTTCAGGCAATAAAAAAACCCGCTTCGACGAGGCGGGTTTTTAGGTGTTTCTATTGATTCAGTCAGATATTACTTAACTGAATTATTCCCACTCGATGGTAGCCGGTGGTTTAGAAGACACGTCGTAGGTCACGCGGGAAATGTGTTCGATCTCGTTGATGATTCGACCAGACACTTTTTCTAGCAGTTCGTACGGTAGGTGTGCCCAACGTGCGGTCATGAAGTCGATGGTTTCTACAGCACGTAGCGCAACCACGTATTCGTAACGGCGACCATCGCCCACTACGCCGACAGATTTCACCGGTAGGAAGACAGCGAAGGCTTGGCTGGTTTTTTCGTACCAACCGGATTTACGCAGCTCTTCGATGAAGATAGCGTCAGCGCGACGAAGGATGTCGGCGTATTCTTTTTTCACTTCGCCAAGGATACGAACACCAAGACCAGGTCCTGGGAATGGGTGACGGTAAACCATGTCGTATGGCAAGCCAAGTTCAAGACCAAGCTTACGCACTTCGTCTTTGAACAATTCACGAAGTGGCTCTACCAATTGGAACTTCATGTCTTCTGGCAAGCCACCCACGTTGTGGTGAGATTTGATAACGTGCGCTTTACCTGTTTTAGACGCTGCAGATTCAATCACGTCTGGGTAAATCGTCCCTTGTGCTAGGAAGTCCACATCGGTCAATTTCGCCGCTTCGGTATCGAAGATGTCGATGAAGGTGTTGCCGATGATTTTACGTTTTTTCTCGGGATCCGCTTCGCCCGCTAATTTACCAAGGAACAAGTCTTCCGCGTCAACGCGGATGACTTTGACACCCATGTTGTCGGCGAACATTTTCATGACTTGGTCGCCTTCGTTCAAGCGTAGCAAGCCGTTGTCGACGAATACACAAGTCAGTTGGTCGCCAATGGCTTTGTGAAGCAATGCCGCTACCACAGAGGAATCTACCCCTCCAGAAAGCGCCAATAGTACTTTGCGGTCGCCTACTTGCTCTTGCATGCGTTCAATGGCGTCTTGAGCAATGTTCGCAGGTGTCCAAAGGGTGTCACAACCACAAATATCCACAACAAAACGAGATAGGATACGACCACCTTGTAACGTATGGGTTACTTCTGGGTGGAATTGCACACCGTAGAATTTCTTCGCTTCGTGCGCCATAGCAGCGATTGGGCAGCTTTCGGTAGACGCCATAAGAGTGAACTCTTCTGGCATTTTGATGACTTTATCACCGTGGCTCATCCATACGTCTAGCAAGGCAACGCCGTTGTTAGCCACATGGTCTTGGATGTCGTCGAACAATGATGGGCCTTCGTGCTTGCGAATTTGTGCGTAACCGAATTCACGAATGTCAGAGCCTTGAACTTTACCGCCCAACTGCTCAGCCATGGTTTGCATGCCGTAGCAGATACCAAAAACTGGCACGCCCATTGTAAAGACCACTTCCGGTGCGCGTGGCGGTCTCGGCTCTGGCACGGATTCAGGGCCACCAGCAAGGATGATGCCTTTTGGGTTGAAGTCGATCACTTCTTGATCTTCCATATCAAAAGCGCGAACTTCACAGTACACACCAATTTCGCGAACACGACGCGCAATCAGCTGAGTATACTGAGAGCCGAAATCAAGAATAAGAATTTTATGAGCGTGGATATCTTGCGACATTGTTAGCCATTCCTTTCACTCTGCCAATAAAGAATCAAATGCTTTGCGACAGACGTAATTAATAAGTAATTGGAGCGATAAATAAAGATGGGGCGTGTTGTACGCCCCATCTCAGTGTCAAATTATCTCGCGATTAACCCACGTGATAATTTGGCGCTTCTTTTGTAATCGTTACATCATGAACATGACTTTCACGAATACCTGCGCCTGTAATTTTTGAGAACTGCGCTTTAGTACGCATTGTCTCAATATCTGGTGAGCCAGTGTAGCCCATTGAAGAGCGAACACCGCCCATCAATTGATGAACAACCGCAGCCATTGGTCCTTTGGAAGGCACACGACCTTCAATCCCTTCCGGTACAAGCTTCTCAACGCTGCTTGAATCTTGGAAATAGCGATCGCTTGAACCCTGAGATTGAGACATCGCACCAAGCGAGCCCCATACCACGGTACGCCTTAAAAGAACGACCTTGGAACAAAACAACCTCACCTGGAGCCTCGTCCGTACCAGCAAGAATACCGCCAACCATAATAACACTGGCGCCTGCTGCAATGGCTTTACTAATGTCGCCAGAAAAACGCACACCGCCATCGGCGATCACTGGAATACCACGAGGATTCATTACTTCAGCGACATTCGCCACGGCGCTGATTTGTGGCACGCCCACACCTGTAACAATACGAGTGGTACAGATAGAGCCTGGACCGATACCGACTTTCACGCCATCCGCACCAGCGTCAGCAAGGGCGATTGCCGCTTCGGCTGTCGCAATGTTGCCACCGATCACTTGAATATGAGGGAAGTTTTCTTTTACCCAACGAACACGATCGATCACGCCTTTAGAATGACCGTGCGCTGTATCGACAACGATGATGTCAACGCCTGCATCAGACAGGGCTTTCACGCGATCCGCGGTATCCGCACCCGTACCAACCGCGGCACCAACACGCAAACGACCTTGGTCATCTTTACAAGCGTTCGGGAAGGTGGTGGCTTTATTGAAATCCGTTACCGTTACCATACCACGCAATTCAAACTGCTCGTTCACAATCAACACTTTCTCAATGCGATTTTCATGCAACAATTTGCGGATAGAACCAGAAGATGCCCCTTCCAGCGCAGTAACAAGGCGATCTTTTGGTGTCATAATGTCAGCGACTTTTTTGTCGTAATCTTTGACAAAGCGCACATCACGACTCGTTACGATACCAACCAAGTCTGAACCTTGAACAACAGGTACACTTGAGATGCTATTCGCTGCTGTCAATTCCATTAGCTCTTTAACGCTGGCTTCTGGATTGATGGTAACAAGATCACGGACGATACCGCTTTCGAATTTTTTCACACGACGCACTTCACGAGCTTGCTCTTCAATGGTCAAGTTTTTGTGCACAATGCCTATGCCACCTTCTTGAGCCAGAGCAATCGCCATGCGATGTTCAGTAACGGTATCCATCGCCGAAGAAATAAGCGGAATATTCAGCTCAATGTCTTTAGTGATTTTCGTTTTAAGGCTAACATCCTTAGGAAGAACTTCGGAATAGCCAGGGATAAGCAATACGTCGTCAAACGTTAAAGCTTCTTGCACGATTCGTAACATAATGGGGAGTTTCCAATGCCAACAAGGGTGTTAAGATGGCAAGTAATTCTACTCCAATAGTTGCACTCGGTAAATCAAAACCACGAGAGATTGATGAAAAATTTTACAACTTCGGCTTCACAAGAAACAGCTTTTACCGTCTCACAGCTAAATAGACAGATACAACAGTTACTTGAAGCAAGCTTACCGTGGATTCTTGTAGAAGGAGAAATTTCCAATCTCGCCAAACCAAGCTCGGGTCATTGGTACTTTTCCCTCAAGGATGACAAAGCGCAAATTCGCTGCGCCATGTTCAAAGGCAAAAATGCCGCGGTACGCTTCAAGCCCAAAGATGGCGACATGGTTCGCTTACGCGCGCGCGTCACGTTTTATGGCCCACGAGGTGACTGTCAGCTCAGTGTTGAAGGCATGGAGTCTGCTGGCGAAGGCGCACTTCAACAAGCGTTTGAGCGTCTAAAGAACAGTTTACAAGCCGAAGGCCTGTTTGCACCTGAGCACAAAAAGCCACTCCCCACCAAACCAGAGCGTGTCGCCATTATCACCTCACCAGTCGGTGCCGCTGTGCGCGATATGATCATCGCCTTTCGTCGACGTTTTCCCTTAACCGAACTCACCATTCTACCCTCTTTGGTACAAGGCCAAGAGGCTGCCAGAAACATCCTGAAACAGCTACAACGTGCCGATGGCAGCGGCCACTTTGATGCTATTATTCTCGGTCGCGGTGGCGGTTCATTAGAAGATTTATGGAGCTTCAATGACGAAGCCTTAGCGCGCGCTATCTTTGCCGCCAACACGCCGATTGTGTCGGCTGTGGGCCATGAGACAGACTTCACCATTGCGGATTTTGTCGCCGACGTCCGTGCCGCCACACCAACGGCGGCAGCGGAATTATTAAGCCCTGATCGCCATCAATTAATTCGTCAAATAGAGCAACAAGAGAAGCAATTGGCTCGGCGCATGTCTCACATCCTTGAGCAATGCCAACAACAACTCGACTTCATGACCAAACGTATTCGCCACCCAAAAGAGCGAATCGAGCAACAACAAAATCAACTAGAACAGCTGAAACGTCGTTTGCAGCAGAGCATGCAACGTAAAATAGTAGAGCAACAAACGAAAACCGCTCATTTAGCTCACCGTTTGGAGAAAAATAGCCCTACGCGCCGTATCGATCAGAACAGACAAAAGCTCAAAGACATCGACGCTCGCCTTGTTCGTGCGCTCAATAACACCTTGACCAACAAGCAAACCGCCTTTGCTCGTATCATCGACAAGTTAAACCTCGTCAGCCCACTGAATACCTTGGCTAGAGGCTACGCCATTGCCTCCAAAGACAAGCAAGTGATTCGCTCCATTAAGGACGTTGAAAAAGGTGATGCTATTTCAGTAAGAGTTCAGGATGGGATCATTTCTTGTACCGTAGGCGAAAGTGAACAACCCAAAACCAATCAAGTTCGATAATGTATCGCGCTTGATTGTACCGCCAAAACATTGGTTTTTTTCTTCTAAGACCCCAATACCAGCACAAAACATGACTTCGCCACTACTTTCTTAAAAAACACTAACTCTCCATCTGTGCCCTAAAATGGACACCCTAAGCTTTCTAAAAAAAGCAAAGAAGTTTTAATAAATGAATAATTGTGCAAAAACTCATCCTTCCCTAGTATCGATCGGAGAGTTACTAGCAAGATAAAAATACAACGGAGCCACATTAAATGTCGGACACTTATAAGATGGAGCGCGCGACAGCCTCTGCAAAAAAATCAACAGATAAAAAATTACTTAAACTCATTATTGCCTCCTCTATTGGCAACGCATTGGAATGGTTTGACTTAATCGTCTATGCCTTCTTTGCCCGCACTATTTCAAAATTGTTCTTTCCTACCGATAACGAAACACTGTCACTCATGCTCGCGCTCTTCACATTCGCGATGTCATATCTCATTCGCCCTATTGGTGCGATTGTGATTGGTAACTACGCAGACAAAATAGGGCGAAAAGCAGCAATGCTATTAACCATTTGGCTAATGATGGCAGGAACTTTTCTAATTGCTGCAATGCCAACCTACGAAACTATTGGCTTATTGGCACCATTAGGGATTTTACTCGCTCGATTATTGCAAGGTTTTTCGGCTGGCGGGGAATTTGGTAGCGCCACAGCGATGCTGGTTGAACATTACCCTGAACGTAAAGGCTTTATCTCTAGCTTCATGTTTGCAAGCCAAGGATTAAGTGGTTTGTTAGGAGCAGGATTTGGGTTGTTACTAACAACCACATTAACCACGGATCAGTTAGAAAACTGGGGCTGGCGCATTCCTTTCATCTTTGGTTTATTGATTGGTCCTGTGGGTTTATACATCCGCCGACACATTGAAGAAACGGGTGAATTTACCGCTTCAAAAGAAGAGAAAGTGCCATTAATAGAATTGTTTGCGAATAACAAACTCGGCATCCTATTCAATATCGGCGCCATGATACTGTCTACATCTGTAACCTATTCGATTATTTTCATGCCGACTTATGCCACAAAATATCTAGGCTTAAGTAACTCCATTGGTTACGGTGGCACTCTAATCAGCTACACGGTGCTAATGTTGTTAACACCGTTTGTTGGGATTTTGTCAGACCGTATTGGCCGGACTCGTTTAATGATTTTTGCTGGTGTGCTGTTCTTTATTACGGTTTGGCCTGCGTTCTTCGTTTTGTCTCACCACCCAACATTAATCATGCTTGCCAGTGTTCTATTTTGGTTAAGTGTCTTGAAATCCATGTACTTTGGTGGCTTGCCCGCTCTGATGTCTGAGATGTTCCCTACTCGTGTTCGTGCAACAGGGATGGCTCTGAGTTACAACATCAGTACAACAGTGTTTGGGAGCTTTACTCCATTCTTACTCGTCTGGACTATCAGTGCCACGGGAGATCAATTGGCGCCAAGTTATTACCTATTGCTGACTAGCTTAATCAGTTTGCTCGCCTTACTTGGCATCCGTAGACACTTCAAAATCAACTAAATAGAAGTTCTTATCTGACCATAAAAAAAACGCTGCCTTACGCAGCGTTTTTTTATTTTAAATTTTCATCGATGACATCAAACTAAGAAATTCACTCCTACCACAAACAGCAGTAAAGCAAATAGTCGTCTTAACATTATAGGATTCAAATGGTGTGCTAGTTGAGCACCAACACGAGCAGAAAACATACTCATCAAGGCAATACCTACTAACGCAGGTAAATACACAAAGCCGATACTGTTAGGTGGCAACTCTAAATGATTCCAACCAATAACCACAAAGGAAATAGCTCCCGAGAAAGCAATGGGTAAACCGCATGCCGCAGAAGTTGCTACCGCCTTCTTAATATCAACCCCTTTCCAAGATAAAAATGGCACCATTACAGAACCACCACCAATGCCAAAAATTGCCGACACCCAACCAATAACTACGCCAGCCATAGACATCACCGATTTAGTTAAGCCAGAGCCTTGGTCTTTAGGACGCCAATTCGCCGCCATTTGTAATGACATCAGTAAGCAAAACACACCAATAATTTGCTGAAGATTCTCACCCGGAATATACGACGCAGTCACCCCTCCCAACGCACTACCAAATAAAATCCCAGCACCAAGCCAGATAACCATTTGCCACGCTACTGCGCCTTTTTTATGGTGCGCTATCACCGAGTTAATCGAGGTAAAGAAAATAGCACTGAGTGACGTTCCTACTGCCAGATGCGTCAACACTTCAGCCGATATGCCTTGCAAGGTAAAACTGAATACCAACACAGGTACAATGATCAAGCCGCCACCTATGCCAAACAGCCCTGCCAATAGCCCAGAGCAGGCCCCTAATACTAAATACAAAAGAAAATCTATCATACAGTTTATTCGCAAAAATCAGGTCATCATAACCAATACAAAGAAAAACGGTGGCCTCTTTGAGCCACCGTTTCAGACACTAAAAGCCTCTCAATTACTCAGGCCAATGTTCGCCTAAATCCCAAAATAATCCAGTAACCGCTAAAAGCCCTTGCTCAACAACACTTTCTAGAAGATGCTCATCAGGCGCATGCTGTTTACAAGATGGATAAGAATGAGGCATCCACACAGTTGGTAATTCTAATACATCTGCGAAACAATGATTTGGAATAGTACCACCTAAGTTAGGCAAAACAGTCACCGTTTGGTCTAACGAGGTTTCCATAGAACGCTTAACAAAGCCAACCCAAGGATGAGCCGGATCTAAGCGCGTCGCATTGTAACCACCTTCAAAAATCACCTTAACATCCCCTAGCCCTTTCTCATCTAAAAAGTCTGATAGGTTAGCAACCAAATTCTGCCAGTCGGTTCCCGGTACAATACGCAAGTGACATACCGCCTCAGCGACGTCAGGAATCGCACCAATAGGCTTTTGGATATCTCCAGCACCAAGAGCGATTACTTCGAGAGTATTACAACCAAACAATCTCTCACCTGCAGTAAGCTCTTTCTCACCCCATTGGTCATTCAACATCGGATCACCAGCATAGCCACCCACCGTTAATTCACGCATCATTTCAGCCGCCAAACCACTTGGTAAAGGCGCACGTAAGCACTCAGCAATTATTCGACCATTCGCTGTCATCATACTAGAAAGAGCGTGCTGTAAGCGTGTCACCGGATTGGTAATAACGCCCCCCAATTACCTGAATGACGTGCACCATTGCCAGTTTCACACCGTAGTCGAAATTGGCAAACGCCACGAGAACCTAAAAAAATAGTCGGTGTCTGAGCATTTAACCTAGGACCATCAGACGCTAAAAACAAGTCGGCTTTTAGCGCTTCTTTTTGCTCACGACAAAACAGTTCTAATCCTTTAGAGCCAACTTCTTCACTCATCTCAAATAGGATTTTAATGTTGTAACCCAACTTACCTTCACGAGCATTTAATACCGACTCCAGTGCGAGCAGGTTAATCGTGTGCTGACCTTTATTATCTGCCGTACCACGTCCGTAAATTTTCTCGCCAATCTGAGACAATTTCCAAGGATGAGTACCTTCTTGCCATAATTCCGCCTGCCCATTAGTGACATCACCATGACCATAAGTTAATAGTGTCGGTAAAGATTCACCCTCCATGCGTTTAGCAATTAATAGCGGCGGGCAAGACTCTATTGGATTCGCGAAGATCTCACACTCAAACCCCAATTTCACTAACGTTGGCTGAATTTCATCGGTTAAATACGTCATTAATTCAGCACTGGCACTTGGGTTTTGACTTTCACTAGCAAACGCCACACGACGCGTTAATGTTGCGATAAACTGACCATTTTCAATGGTCGCAATAGCCTGTTGTAACGCGGCTTGTCGACCATTTTGGCTGGTTGCTTGGGACATAATCTCTCCAAAATGCACGAATTTATTATGGCATTTAGCTTAAGATGTAATAAGCTTTACAACAATTATCAATTACACAACAAAACCTTCTATAAAATAGAAATCTTATGAATGACATCTCGTTAAAGTACTTTCACGCTGTTGCAAAAACGGGTTCCTTGTCTGCGGCTTCGGAAGAACTCCACGTCGCGGTTTCGGCAATCAGCCGACAAATAACTCAGTTAGAAGAAAAACTTCAGCTAACATTGTTTGAACGTAAAGCGCGTGGCATGACGCTCACACCAGCTGGTGAAGTGCTATATACCTATTCGTTGCGTAATACGTTGGAATTTAAAAACGTGATGTCGGAAATGAGGGGAATTAGCAATATCCAGCAGCAGTCTATCGCACTGGCTTGTCCAGAAGGCATGGCTTGGGACTTTCTCCCGCATGTCATCGCAAAATTCCGCTTGGAATACCCAAGTGCTCGCTTTTCACTACAAGTTGTCGACTCAAGCAGAGCAACTCAACTGGTTAGAGAAGGCCGAGTAGATGCTGCGTTTACCTTCAATTTGCAACCTGAGCAAGGCGTTGAAGTGTCGCTGCAAGTGCCTTCTCCGATCGTCGCCTTATTATCCAAAAATCACCCGCTAGCCAGCCAGCAAGACATTAGCGTAAGGGATTTAACCGAATACCCTATTGCTACATCCGGATCAGGAACAACACTCAGTTACTTATTTGATATAGCTTGTCATATTGAAGGAGTACAAATCATTCCAGCCTTGTCTAGCGACTCTGCGGGTTCTATTTATACCTTTGCGAGCGAAAGCGAAAATGCCATTGCTCTCTGTGGGGAACTAACCGTTGCGAGACGAGCAAAGCGAGATGGTCTAGTTATACGGCCAATGCGCGAACCAGCGTTAGCTCAGCGCAGCCTTCAAGTGCAAATTATGTCGAGAAGAAAATTACCCACTATCGTGAGGTATTTTCTCACTCACCTAACCGAGTCACTTAAAAACCAAAGCGAGCGCCACGCATAAGTAAATTTAAACCAAACCTGATTAACTAGGCTCGGTTTAAATTATATGCTTGCATCAAGTCACTTTGAACAGCTCGACTTTGTCTTTTAGGTGTCTCATCTCTTCGCCAATGGCATTGGTTGCCGCTCGGCTTTGATGAAATAGTTCGACTGTCTGTTCACTTTGCGCGGCCAACATGGATAAATGCTGATTAATGTCTGCAACCGACGCATTTTGAATGCCGGCCCGCTCTGCCACCTGTTCATTCATATCAAACAATTGCTGCAAGAAAGCATCAAGGGCCATAACTTTTTCGGAGACCAGCTGTTGACTGCCAAGCGTCTGAATGCTTTTTTCACACGCCACGTCCATCTGTGAGGTAACCTGCGTCGATGCGGCTCGCAACTGTGAAATAATACTCTGTATCTCATTGGTCGATTCGCTCGTGCGCTGAGACAGCATGCGAACTTCATCCGACACAACAGCGAATCCTCGACCATGTTCGCCAGCACGAGCCGCTTCTATGGCCGCATTTAGAGCAAGCAAATTAGTCTGCTCAGAAATAGAACTAATAACGTTCAACACGGAAACAATCTTTTCTATATTTTCATTCAGCTCAGTCAGGCTGGTTTTACTTTGCATCATATCGACTTCTAAAGCTTGCAAAAACACCAAGCTACTCTGAACTTCTTTGTTAGCCTGCTGAAGCTCCGCATTACTTTGATCAGACAACTCTCCCGCTCTTGTTGCCAAATCTTTGACCTGAGCGCTCTGCTCAGTAATATCCTGAGTCGCAGAAGCAATTTGTCCTATAGACTGTTTCTCTGCTTCCGACGCTTTAGAAAGCTCATCAACTTGCTGGTTCAAACCTTCAATTGCACCATCTGTCGTTTTAACAGCATCGTTCACCGCCATTAATGAGCCCTTTAAAGTCCGCAGCAAGGAGTTAACTGCGCCAGCCAAAGCACCGATTTCCGCTTTATCAGAACTCTTGATCTGATAATTAAGATCTAAATTATCAGACACATAACGAACGTCCTTACCAATCGCCACAATAGGACGAGTCAAAGAACCAATCACAAAATGAAGAATGAGCAATGAAATCAAAATAAAGACAACAGAGTAGAGAAACGCCTTCTGGAGCTGTTTATAAATCGGTGCCATGATCTGCTGTTTCGGCACCACGAGCATAATAAACCTGTCTAATACTGGTACCCATAATGACCCCAGATAATAAACCTGTTCGTTAATCATCACATCATCAATAACTAGGTCGATTTTATTGTTCAACAAACTAGAAATATGACTTTTCTCGATCCTATCCATAAAGGAAGAATCACCTTTTGCTTGGATCACACCATTGCTTGTTACCAACATAGCGCGTCCCTGCGGACCTACCTTGAGCTTCTGAACCATATTAATCAGCTTGTCCGCTTTAATTCCAAGCCCTGCTACTGAATAGGGTTTATTGGTATTTGGATCCACAGCATTACTACGATAATTGATAAACAGCATTTGATTTTCATACTGTAAATTCAACTCATAATCATGGCCTGTGGCCAAAAAATTCGGATAAAACTCTTTGTAAGGATAATCTGGCAACAGCGTTCTAAAAAGTTTTTCTCATAGCCAAAATATTCCAAACCATTTGGGCCATTTAAAACATAAAATGTCGAGTCACTGCCCGCGATGTCTTTCACGGATTTCAGCTTAGCTTCTATAAAAGAAATCTGATTATCTGCTGCGCCTTTGCGAACCCAGTCTTCAACAAAATTGTCGTTTGTCATGAGATGAGAGGCAGTAATTAACGGCGTAATTTCAGTACTAATTTGTGAGGCTAGATTACTTAGATGGGTGGGTAATACTTCTTTTTTTAACTGTTCTAACTCTGTATCTAGCGTGGAAAGTGCTTGAGTACTTACTGAGACCACCGTACTGGCAACCAGCAACACTGCAAGAACAGAGAACATGCGACTTCTAACGGATAGACTTTGCCACTTCATAATAACATCCTTATTATGTTTTTTATTGTAGAGTTATCGTCAGATACTACACCGCAGTTAATGACAAAAACAAAACAATTTTCACACTGAAAGTAACAAAATGATTAAAAAATACTGACCTTAATCAAAGAATCTATGTAAAACGATTAAGCTCGTTCTACAACCCATATCGCTCTATTTTCTTAATCAGCCCTTGTCGTGAAATACCCAGTTGTTTGGCGGCTTGGGTGCGGTTGCCTTGGCTTTTTTCTAAGGCTTGGTTAATCAGTCGAATCTCAAGGTCGCGGACTTGTTCATCTAATGAGGCGTCGCTCGTTGGTAAGCTTGCCATGGTTTGACGAACAGACTCACCACTTGGATATAACAGCTGGATATCTTCCATGGTGATTCGACCTTGCGGGCAAATAGACGCGACGCTTTCTAGGGCGTTCTTCAACTCTCGAACATTGCCCGGCCATGATTGATCTCGGAACCATTGCACGGCTTCAGGACTGAGCTGTAATTGCTTGGTTTGCTGACTTTGCAAACGCTGCAGAAATGACTGTAGCAATACGGGAACGTCTTCTAGACGCTCCGCCAGCGCTTGGGTTTCAATATTGACGCCTTTGATTCGGTAATACAGGTCCTCTCGGAAGCTACCTTCTCGGACTTTTTCAAGTAAGTCGGCGTTGGTTGCGGAAATCACACGGATGTCGATGTATTTCTGTTCTCGGCCACCGACAGGGAAGAAGGTGCCCTCTTGCAGCACTCGCAGCAGTTTCACCTGCATCGCCAACGGCATTTCGCCGATCTCATCCAAGAACAAGGTGCCGCCATCGGCCAAACTCAATAGGCCAATTTTGTCTTTTTCCGCCCCAGTAAACGCGCCTTTCACGTAACCGAACAGTTCGCTTTCTAATAAATCCGCAGGAATCGCGCCGCAATGCACAGAAACAAACGGCTTGGCTGCGCGATGACTCAAGTCGTGCAAGGTGCGCGAAATGACTTCTTTACCCGTACCCGATGGCCCCGTGACCAAAACACGCACATCCGTCGGTGCGATTCGCTCCACCAACGCCCTGACCTTTTGTGAACTCATCGAATGACCAATATACGCAGACGCACCTTGGGAAGAATGACTAACTTGCTTTAGCTGAGTTAATTCTCGCTCTAAGGTGGTTTTGGTGATGGCTCGGCGCACCACCACCGCCAACATATCTGGATCAATGGGCTTAGCAATAAAATCCCATGCGCCAAGTTCAATGGCTTTTAGGGCCAAATCCCGATCCGCGTGGCCAGTAATAATAATCACCGGACGACCCGCAAAATCGTCCATCGCATCCAAGGTCACTTGCGGATCAAAATGCGGCGGCATAGACAAGTCTAATAGCACCAAATCCGCATCAAACAACGCCAATGCACCTCGGGCGTCGTCTAAACTACCCGCGGTTTTGACCTGGTAATCTTGCTTCGCCAACCAACGGCTCGCCAATTCACGAAATGCAGGTTCATCGTCGACCAGTAATATTTTATTTTGAGTCATGGAATTCTCTGTTTAAAATCGCAACGCCAGAAAAGTGGCGAGGTAAAATAAGCTCGAAGGTCACAGGCCAAGCCGAATCAGAACGGTGTCTAATCTTCCCGCCATGGGCATCAACAATACGACGCACAATCGCTAACCCAAGACCACTGCCACCCGCTCGCTTAGTCACAAATGGCTGAAATAAAACTTCACCTTGCAGGCTTGGGTCGATGGCTGGCCCGTTATTATGCACTTGGATGACAATCTGTTGATCTTCTTCTTTGGCTTCAATCAATAATTTGCCCTCTGGCATATTGCGCAAAAAAGACACGGCATTATCGATGAGATTAATAAACACCTGTTGAAGTCGTTGCGGGTCAGCATCCAACTCAATCGCTTCATCGATATCAAGTTCAAACGCCACACCTTCTAGCTGAGCTTGCGCCAGAATACTCGCTATTAAAGAACGTAAAGGCGTGGCGACAACTTGCAACGTCAAGCCACCGGAATACACCAACATATCGCTCACCAAACGATCCGCGCGTTTTAGCTGAGTCTGAATATGTTGACGCGTTTCAGCTGGCGCGTCATAGGCTGCCATGGAAATAATGTTCAGAGGATTGCGTAACTCGTGGGCCATGGCCGCCGACAAACTGCCCAGCTCAACCAAATGCTGCTCATCCATGCGTTTTCGTTCCGCCACCGCTAAGGCCAACAACCGCTCAAGCAAGCCACAGCTAGTCGAAAATAAAGAGGCAAACACCTCCGCTGTCAAACGCATCCCAGGGCTGGCATCCTCCCAACCGATCAAAACAAAGTGCCAATCCGACTCGGATCGAGACACTCGTATTGCTAAAACATCGTCTTGCTTTTTCATTGGGTAAGCAGAACGTTGCAATTGAATCGCCACACTGCGTCTTATCTGCAGAGAAAGTAAACGCTCACCAATGGCGATCAATTGCGACCAGTCTTGGGCGTCTTTTAATTGTGTTGACCAGGTATCCAATATCGCTTCATTCAAGGAGGCGCCAGGATAAATAAGCCGCGATACCAAACGACTCAACGGCTGATAAATGACCGCAGCGACAACCAAGATCAACAAGGAATACAGCCACAACTGCCAACTTGGCACATTGGCTAACGCCTGCAAACCAAGGCGTCCAGATACCACGCTGATTACTGCGATCACACAGAGAATCACCAACATCATGGCCACCCAAAGCAAGGCACGATTGGCAAAGGCATTGACTGACAAAATTTGATAGCGCACCACCGCATAAACCAACAACAGCAAATAGGTTGGCAGCAAGAGCATGGGATACGGAAACCAGCTAATGCCAAAGGAAGGAAACACAAAACTGGTCGCTAACAATAACCCCCAAGCGCCAACGCCGAACATGGCTAGAATGGAGCGTTTCTTGTTACCAGAATGCCGATACCAACCAAACAACAGCACACCATGAGCCAAGATACCAATCAACACGGTGTAGGCGAGGTTCCAGGCCCCAGCTTCAGTAAAAATGAAAAATGAACGTGTCTCTAAGGTGCTAATCGCATCGCCCGCACCAATCCACCAGCTCTGTAACACGACCGCGAAGCTGGTAAGATAGAACCAAGGCACGACCTGATATAGGCGTTCTAACATAGGCTCTTTAGCCGGGCCTGAATTGACAAAACGGATGGCAAAATGTAAGAAAAAAGTCGGCATTAATGGATTAGCAAGAATGATATGAATACCAATTTGCTCATAGCCTTGAAATAAAACCACATGCCCAAAACACCAAATAGCCATCATGATGGCAAAGCCAGCCAACGCTTGTAGGTCACTTTGCTTTCGTGCGCGCCACAATAGCCAAACGGCGACCAATACACCACATACACTGTTCACCAGCATGGCGACTTCAAACATCAAGGAAAGCGTCAAAATCGTAAACCTCGTTTACATCTGTAAATGGAAAAATCGTAAACCTTTTTGACACAGCAAGCAAAGAAATAAAAATTCCCTTTAAAATCAAAAGCATAAATATCACTAATAGTTGGCCTGTCCTTTGCTATGACTAAGGCAACCTTTGATTTACATCAAATATTTATCAACTAACAGGACCAACACCATGAACACTGGCTTTTTAATGACCGAAATCATTGCGCTTTTTAGCATTGTAGGATTAGCAATACTGCCTTTGGCTGTACAACAAATACGCACGCTAAGCGTTAAAAACAACGTTTAACTACCTAACGCTTATTTATTGCTAAGGGAGCCATTATGGACCTCGACGTCGCCATCTTATCTCGCATACAGTTTGCCTTTACGGTGAGCTTTCATATCATTTTCCCCAGCATTACCATTGGTTTGGCGACGCTGATTGCCATTTGGGAAGGTCTGTGGCTTAAAACACACAACCCTTATTACTTACAGTTGGCAAAATTTTGGATCAAACCCTTCGCCATTACCTTCGGTATGGGGGTGGTGTCCGGTATCGTCTTGTCCTACGAGTTTGGTACCAACTTTTCCAAGTTCTCAGAAATGACCGGGGCAGTACTTGGGCCATTGATGGCGTATGAAGTACTAACGGCTTTTTTCATGGAAGCTGGCTTTCTTGGTGTCATGTTGTTTGGCTGGCAACGTGTTGGTCGGAAGCTGCACTTTTTCTCAACCATCGTCGTCATGGTAGGGACGTGGATTTCCGCCTTTTGGATCATCGTCGCCAACTCTTGGATGCAAACTCCCACAGGGCACAAAATCGTCGATGGCAAGTTTGAAGTGGAAAGCTGGATGGCAGTGATTTTCAATCCATCCATGCCCTATCGCCTCACACACATGTTAGTTGCGTCATTAATTACCGCCACTTTTGTTGTAGCCGGCATCTGTGCCTACTACTTATTGAAAAAGAAACACATTCCGTTCGCGAAAAAAGGCTTATCCATGTGCATGTGGTTCGCCTTGGTACTCACTCCACTACAAGCATGGATCGGCGATATGCACGGTTTGAACGTAAAAGAACATCAGCCAATCAAATTGGCGGCCATGGAAGGGATTTGGCCAGCACAAGAAGAAAACGTGCCACTGCTGCTGTTTGCCATGCCCAATATGAAAACGGAATCGAACGATTATGAGACTCGGCATCCCCAACCTCGGCAGCCTGATCCTAACTCACTCGTGGGATGGCGCAGTGCAAGGTCTAAAGGCGGTACCGCCTGAAGACAGACCCAATGTACCGTTAGTATTTTGGTCTTTCCGTGTCATGGTTGGCATTGGTTTTGGCATGATGGGTATTGCGGCGCTTGCTCTCTTGTTACGTCGTAAAGGTCGCTTATATGAAAACAAAGCATTCTTGTCTCTCGTGACACTATTTACACCTATGGGTGTCATTGCGGTACTAGCAGGTTGGTATGTAGTCGAAATTGGTCGTCAACCTTGGATTGTCTATAACTTGGTAAGAACGTCCGAAATTGTGTCGCCACTGCCTGCAGAACGCGTGCTGTTTACCTTGACCATGTTTGTGATCATTTACAGCTTACTAATTGGTGTTTATCTCTACTTCATGGGCAAGCTGATTAAGAAGGGGCCGCCATCAATGGAAGCCTTAGAGCAGCAGCTTATTGGTATGAAAGCGCCGGGCTACGCATTGGCTTGGGTGAAGTCGCTAACATCGAAAGAACAACAATCGACAGATCTGAAAACAAAAGATCAACCAACAATAGAACAAGGAGATAAATGATGGATTTGGCGCTTTTCTACTTCCTTGTCTTAGGCTTTGCCATCTTTATGTACGTGTTACTTGATGGCTTCGACCTCGGGATTGGCATTCTCTACCCTTGGTTCAACCAAGAGGGCGAGCGCGACCATTTAATGCGTTCTATTTCACATGTTTGGGATGGCAACGAAACCTGGTTAGTCTTTGGTGGTGTGGTGTTGTTTGCGGCGTTTCCTGCCGCTTATGCAGGCATTACCTCAACCTTTTATCTGCCCATCATGCTGATGCTGTTTGCTTTAATCTTTCGCGGTGTGGCGTTCGAATATCGGTTTAAGTCCGATACGTCTCGACCTTATTGGGATTTCGCCTTTAGCGCGGGTTCTGCTATCGCAGCATTTTGCCAAGGCATGCTGCTAGGCTCCATCGTTCAAGGCGTACCTGCCGGTGTCGACAGTTTATCTAGTCTGCATTGGCTAACGCCCTTTTCTATCCTAACAGGCTTTTCTGTCATGGCGGGTTATGCGCTGTTAGCCGCTTGTTATTTGTTTATGAAGAGTCGCGGACGTATTCAAGAACACGCGGCGAAATTAGGTAAACAACTCTTACTGATCACTATTTTAGCCATGGTAATAGTGAGTTTGTGGACCGTGGCAACCCAGATAGACATTCGTCAGCGTTGGTTTTCTGGTTTGAATTTCCTGTGGTTATCGCCCTTACCTATTATCACCTTGGTGGTCGCGGTTTTGGCATGGCGAGATTTAAACAGGCATTCGAATGACGTCGTTCATCATGAAGGTCGACCATTTTGGTATGCTGCAACGCTATTCTTATTGGGCTTTGCTGGTCTTGTGGTCGGTTTATTCCCGTACCTCATACCAAGGCAACTCACCTTTATGGAAGCAGCATCGCCAGACAGCAGCTTGCTCTTCTTGCTACCCGGTATATGCATCTTCGTGCCATTGATCTGCGCCTATACTTTATGGGGTTATCGCGTCTTTGCTGGCAAGGTGGAAGATTATCAGGAGGGTTACTAATGTCACTAAAAAGCCTAAAAGAAAAGACCGCCAAGCTTAAATCGTGGCAATGGTTTTTGCTCCTCTATGGCATCGGCTTCATTGCTATATTAACCATGTCTTACGGCATTAAACTGCTGATGACGGGGTTGCCTTAACAAGCCATAGTGACTAAGAAATCATAAAAAAGCGCATATTTCAGTTATAGGAATATGCGCTTTTTAGTATCCGTTGTTTCGTTTTCTAAGCCATTAAACTTCAGCTTTCATGGTATTGGGCTTTGTTTGAATGCTTGCTTTGAACAGCAATCCAGCAAACAGTACAATACCGATAACGCGAGCGCCCAATACAGCGATAGACGTGTCCGTTGCTGCTGCAGGCCAAGCGATTAACACGGCTGCAACCACATACAATAAACGAGTCAGCCAGGATAAATGCTCACGTAACCAACCAGAAAAGCCAATGCTCATGGACGCTGTCGCCAAGGTCGCAAAAGTAATCGCGGCAACCACACTGGACATTGTGCCAATCAACAAAACCCCCGGCATGGTGACAAACAAAAATGGCACGAGCAGTTTAACAAAGCCCAAGCGCATAGACTCCACCGCGGTTTCATTTGCATCAGCACCAGAAATCGTCGCGGCAGCATAAGCGGCCAAAGCAACAGGGGGCGTGATAGCAGACACCAATCCAAAGTAGAAGATAAACATATGCGCCGATAACGCTTCCATACCAAGTTGTGTCATCGCAGGCGCCACTAATACCGCCAACAAGAGGTACGCAGCGGAGGTCGGCAAGCCCATCCCTAGAACAAAAGACGCCAGAGCAGTCAGTAATAACACCGCCCATAAGTTGCCATCGCCCAATTCAATGATCAAACCAGACAACATCAAACCCATGCCAGTGAGATTTAATACCCCAATGATTACACCCGCCGCCGCCACTGCCGCAACAATAGGTAAAGTCGAAGTTAAGGTTTCCTTACAGGCAGAAATAAGGTCAAACATATTAATACGTGTTTCTTTCTTCCAAGGACAAACCGCTAACCCCGCTAAAATTCCCATCACAGCCGCTTGTGTCGGCGATTTACCTGAGACCATCAAACCAATCAACACCACCAGCGGAAGCAAAAGATAACTTTTTGTTTTTAGAGTGGTCAGCAACAGCTGTAAACCAGCCCCCGTATCTCTTGCTAAGTTAAGGCGTCCAGCCTCAAGACGCACAGCAATCATCAAAGCAAAAATATAAAGAAGCGCTGGTACCAAAGCGGCTAACGCGACTTCCGCATAAGGAATACCGATCATTTCCGCCATTAAAAAGGCGGCAGCCCCCATAACTGGCGGCATAATTTGCCCGGCGGAAGACGCTGCCGCTTCAATCGCTCCAGCCAATTTTGCGCTGTAACCAACACGCTTCATTAGCGGGATAGTAAAGGTTCCTGTGGTCACTACGTTGGCGACAGCACTGCCATTAAGAGAGCCCCAGTAAAGCACTAGATAAAGCCGCTGATAATCCAGGTCCCCCTTGAACACGCCCCGTTACGCCCCGCGCAATGTCAACAAACACTTCGCCCGTACCAATTTTGGTTAAAATCGCACCAAACAAACCGAAGAGAAAAATATACTCAACCGCCACCCCCATTGGTACACCAAAAACGCCTTCTGTAGAAAGCATTAAAGTAGACGTCAAACGGCTAAGATCATAACCACTGTGTCCATACTTTCCTGGTATCGCATCACCAAAATACGCGTACAAAAATGCCAGCGTCATTAAAATAATGAGTGCCCGACCTACTGCAATACGAACAAAAACAAACACCACCGCAATGAGCGCCATAAAGATCCAGCGGTCTTGACCAACCGACATGGCGCCACGCATGACAATATCAATGTAGTTATGCCACAAATAAGGTCCCGGAATTAACGCCAATAGAGTCAATAGATAAAACGCGCCACGACCCGCGACACTTTTATATCTCAGCGCATAAAACAGCATGGCAGCCGCTGCGACTAAAGAGAAAAACGACGATCTCAATAGCAACGCGGTAATGCCACCATAATACGCGCCGTAAAGTACAAGACCGGCGATTCCAGCGGCGATCACACTAAACAATAAAGAGACTGCTAGACGTTCCTTGCCACCCGCAAATTTTGATTCAAGGAGCAAGCTTTGAAAGCCATTGCTGGAACCTGAGTTCAACATAGTGACGCTCCTATTTACCGCTTACTTCGTCATAATATTTTTTCGCACCAGGGTGCAATGCAACTGGCGTTCGTTTCGCTGTTTCTAACGAAATAGCCTTTGCTTGTGGATGAATCTGACTAAGTTCATCTAGATGAGAAAAAATAGTTTTGGTGATGTTATAAATCTTGCTCTGATCTTCTTTACCACTAGTAAACAAGATCGCAGGATCATTAATCATCATCACTTGTGAGGTCTGATCAGGGTAAACACCAGCTGGCAAAGAGTAGGCCTGATAGAAAGGATATTTCTGAATCAAACTATCTAGTTGTTCAACATTCGCAGACAAAAGCTTCATATCGGTCTGTGAATCCAGGTCAATCAAAGATGACGTTGGCGCTCCGGCTAAAACAACCGCTGCGTCCACTTGACCATTTACCAAGGCTTTTACGCCTTCGGTGTAAGAGAGAAAACGAGGCGTAACCTCATCAAAAACACCATATTCTTGTAACAAACGCGTGGCCAAGACAGCAGCATTACTGCCTGGAGGCCCCATGCTAACCCGTTTGCCTTTTAGCTGCTCAAAAGACTCGACACCTGTCCCGGAAATCGTCGCAACTTGCAGTACCGCCGGATACAAATAAGCAATACCAGCAACATCCAATGGACCGCTTACTTTAAATGGGCCTTCACCATTTTTAGCTTCAAATAGGGTAGAAGAAGAGGAAAGACCTAGTGTCATCTGACCTGCTGCAACACGGTGATTGTTCTCAACAGACGCTCCAGTGACTTCAGCTCGTGCCGTGGTATTTTCCATATGTTTATTGAGCGTTTCAGAAATACCCGCACCAATCACATAAAACAAACCTCCAGTGCCGCCCGTTCCAATAGACACACGCTCTGACGCTTGCACAGGGTTGTTAACTAGGGTTGCGCATAGAGCACTCGCTATAAGCAGTTTTTTAAACATAGTATTCTCCACTTTATTTTTGTTTTATTACTATTTTTTTAAAGTTCGTAGAACACTCTAGCGAGGAAACCTTTCATGAACCTTTCACGGGCCTTGAATAAGCCATTAAATAAATATTTGCTTACGGCATGGGTGCAGACAGCATAGCATTGTCCCACTCACGATAAATGAGCTTCTGTTTGGCATCGTCTGTTTGAATTAGTAACTCTAGGCCAAGGGGAATCGGCCGGAAAATGCCATGTGGTAACTTACTCAGCTCATCACGACTGTATGGGCCGTTTACCCGAGTACTGATTGGCGTAATACCGGACTGATTTGCCAAGATATGCTGCCCTTCTGGGGATAATAGAAGATCGATAAAACGCTTCGCCAATATCGGCTGTTGGGCGTCACGAGAGATAAATGCCGTGCGCCTAATGATCGTCGTATAATCTGTTGGCATGAGGGTTTTGATCCACGGATATTGTTGACTCCATTGATAGGAGTAGGCGCCAACAAGATTGTAGGCAATAAAAATTTGACCTTTCAACAAAGCATTGAGCATCGCAGAGGTATCCGTATAAAGCCGAGCTTGGTGCGTTCCAAACGCCTCTAATAGACGTCCATAACTACGAGATTGCTGCCCATCATAAGCCCACGCCAGATACCCTAGACCCGACCGCTGAATATCAAATAAACCAATTTTATCGTCTAGGAGATGATTTTTATTACGAATCAAATTCAATAATTGTTCACGACTTTGCGGCATCGTCTCGGCGGCTAAAATATCGGTATTAATCGCTGTTACAATAGGTTCATAGGTAAAACTAAACAATTCATGACGCCAATGAGAATCCTGCGGCAAGCCTTCAAGCGATGGCGATTCATAGGCCAGCGCATAACCATCATTGGCCAATTTGAATTGCAAATCCATCGCTGGACTCAGCATGACATCTGGCCGTGACGTTGGCTGAGAAAGAAACTGCTCGTAAAGATAACGTGTATTGGCTTCAGTATAGTGAATAGACACATCTGGATATTTATTTTGATACGCTTTGAATAAAGGCGTAATGGCCTGACGATTCAACGCACCATACACCGACAAGACAGCGCCTTGCGGTTTGGTATGGGAGTTCGCACTGGGAAAAATAACATGCGAGCTTTGTGGTGTTCCATCCGCAAACACTAGGCTGTTCACCAACCACAAAAGTACCGCCAACACGCCACTCAACCATCCCCTAGTGCTCATAAGAAAGTCCTTTTCGTTGCGGGAAAATAACTTCCACAATCAATCCGGTTGGCTGGTTATCTTTTAAATGGAACCTGGCGTCATGGTGCTCTGCGACTTCCTTAGCAATTGATAAACCAATCCCAGAACCTGAAGCAAAGTTATCGGGACTGCGATAAAAATACTCGAAAATATGTTCTTTGTCCTGATCCGGCACCCCCACACCTTGATCACGAATCTGCAACAGGATGGACGCTTCAGACAGTTCGTTGGTGAGCATCAACGCGACTTCAACAGTGCCACCCTTAGGGCTGTATTTAATGGCATTCTCAATAATATTTTGCAGCATTTGTTTAAGGGCAAATTCATCACCATTGATCGTGACTTGAATATCCCCCACATATTCAATTTCAACTTGTCGCTCTAACGCCCAAACCACCAGCTCACGGCATGTTTCTTTAATCACATGATCCAGAGATACAGGACTAAAGGGGTGACTTTGATAACGATGTGTCAGCGTCGCTCGACTTAGTAACTGGTTTACCGTATCAGCCAACACGTTACTACTTTCTAAAATATGCTGTAGTTGCTTTTGACGTAACACCTCATCCGTTTCATCTATAGCGTTTTGCGCCTGTGAATTTAAACCCGCCAAAGGGGTTCGTATTTGATGCGCGGCTTCCGCCGTAAAACGCTTTAAACGACTAAGTGTGTTGTCTAATTGCGCCATAAAGTAATTAATACTTTTTAACAAAGGCGCAATTTCACTGGGCACATTGGTTTCTAATGGCGATAGCTCTTGAGGCGAACGCTCTGTAATGGCTTGCTTAATTGCTTGTAATGGTTGCAATACTCGCCAGATGACAAAAAACAATAAGAGCAAGGTGATAAAGAAAAACAAAGTCACAAATTGCAGTGCCATTTGGCTGATTTCTGTGGCGCTTGCACGGCGAGCGTCCAATGTTTGCCCAACAATAATAAACACATCGTTCACGCTGTCTGCTTCTAACAAACGTTTTCCCAAGGCAACAAAGCGCACCCTTTCACCGCGATATATGGCTTCATAATAAATCGGAAGAAATTTTTCTTTTTCTCTGGACTGCTGCAGAAGTTGGGTAAACGGAATATCAGGAAGATCTTTATAGCCTGTTAACACCTGATATTGCCCATCCAAGATGGCATAAAACGCACGATCAGCGGTAGACAAAGCCAAGGTCTCAAACGCAGAAACGGGCAAATCAATAAAAACCTGCGAGTCCAAAATCGTAATATTTTCAGCCATCTGCAAAGCCGAACCATATAACAACCGATCATAGGATTCTTTTGCTGTTCGATTGGCATAAATATGCGCACTCCAAAGAGCTACCGCGTTAATGACGATCAATACCGTCGCCACCATCAGGATCAATTGCCGACGAATCGATGCAGTCGCTTTAGCCATGATGCTTTTCCAGCAAATACCCTAAACCACGAATAGTCCGGATAGAGATATCACTGTCTTGCAAAGATTTGCGCAAACGCGCCACATAAATCTCAATCACACTTGGATTCGGGTTTTCATTAAAACTGTAAATATGCTCAATCAGCACTTCTTTACTTAACACTCTTCCAGTATGACTAATAAACACCTCTAACAAACGAAACTCTCGTTGCTTTAACTCGATAAGCTGACCGGCAACGGTGACAGTGCAAGCTTGTAAGTCTAAACAAACATTACCGTATTCTATGTTGTTTTGCGCTTGCCCTTGGCTGCGGCGTAACAAAGCACGGCAACGGGCTTCTAACTCACCAAAATCCACCGGCTTGGTCATATAGTCGTCTGCGCCTAAGTCCAATAAAGCTATGCGGTCTTTTATTTCATTTCTCGCCGTTAGGACAATCACGGGGGTATTCGAATGTTTTTTACGCAACGTATGTAAAATGTGACTGCCCGTCATATCGGGTAAATTAAGATCCAAGAGCATCAAATCGTATTCTTGCAAAGCCAACATTTGATTAGCTTGTAGCCCTGTTTGGGCAAGATCAAGACCATGCCCCATACGACTGATTCTTTGGCTGATGGCTTCGCCTAAAATACGATCATCTTCCACGACTAAAATACGCATACTACTGAGACTCTTATTGTCTGCTTTATTGTTATTGATAAATGGTCAATTGGGGGAACAATTTAGCCTATATTAGCGTACGAAAGAATGGGCTATCTTTTCTATTAATAGACAAAGTGAAAAATGAATACCCACGTATTTTTTTAAGCTATACCAGAGTCATGCTATCTGTGTCCTTGATTCTTTTGTTATCTGTCCATGGGCAAAGGCCGCCAAAACACGTAAAGTGATTAGCTTATTTTCGCCTCACTCTATTGTACGGTTAAGGACTTACCATGATTCGCAAAGATATGTTTTTGGCGCTGATTATCATCGTCGCGTGGGGCTTTAACTTTATCGTCATGCGTTGGGGCTTAGACGAACTCACGCCAATGATGTTAGGTGGGTTGCGCTTCCTCGTCATTGGCATGATTGGTTGCTTCTTTTTCTCTCGACCGAATACGCCGCTGCTTTGGTGTATTGGCTATGCCCTATCGTTAAACTTCGGACAGTTTGCATTTTTATTCAGTGCCATCTCATTTGGCATGCCCGCAGGACTCGCCTCTTTAGTATTGCAATCTCAGGCCATTTTCACACTGCTCTTTGCTATTTTGTTATTAAAAGAAACCGTACGCCCTTATCAAGTGCTCGCTATTGGCATAGCTATTGGCGGCTTGGCGATCATTGGATTAGACAATGAAAACTCGACCATGACAGCACTGGGCTTCGGTCTAACATTAGCCGCTGGCTCAAGCTGGGCGTTGGGCAATATTTTCACCAAGATCATCAGTAAAAAAGGCTACGACGCTAACCTCAACCTGATTGTTTGGTCTAGCTGGGTGCCGCCTGTGCCCTTCTTTTTGTGCGCTTACTTCATCGATGGTGGTGACGTGATGTGGAGTAATATCATCAATTTAAATCTAAAAACCTTGGGCACATTAGCTTATCTATCTTTATTTGCTACGCTGGCAGGATACGGTTTATGGAGCTATTTGTTGTCTCGCTACCCAGCAGCAACTGTCGCACCGCTCACTTTAGGCGTGCCTGTTGTGGGATTAACTTCTGCGGAAATTTTTCTATCCGAAACGGTTAGCGCTATGCAATGGGTAGGAATTTTAGTGGTATTGCTTGGCTTGATGCTCAATACGTTTGGCGGTCGCTGGCTAAAAAGACTTAGCCAGCGAAGCGTTTAGAGAGGTCAGTGCTTAATTAATCCTTTCGCTCTTGTTGTGCGTCTATCTTATCGGCAAGGCGCGCAACTTGGGCTTGTAGCTCCGAAATCTGAGTGACCAAAGCTTGATGATGGTTTTCTTGGTTTTCATGTTCTTCTTGCGCAGTTTCGCGGGTCATCACGTCCAGCACCACACCCACCATCATGTTTAGGAACACAAATGCGGTTAAGAAAATGAAGATGATGTAGAAGATCCAACTAAACGGATACACTTCCATTGTCTCGTACATGACATCCGTCCAATCTTCGAACGTTGCAACACGAAATAACGTCAGCATAGAGATCGCAATATCACCCCAAAGCGTTTCATTCACATGGTGAAAAAAGATCGAACCGACGGCAGCAAAAATATAAAAGATGATGAACATCAACAGGGCAATATAGCCCATTTTGGGAATGGCTTTGAGCAAAGCATTAATCAAGAAACGCAGATCTGGAATGATCGATACCAACCGTAATACACGAAAAACTCGCAGCAACCGGGCGACAAGAATCATTTCTGTATCGGAAATTGGCACCAAACTACCCAGTACAATGACCGTATCGAATACGTTCCAAGGGTCTCTAAAAAAGCGTCGCTTATCATCACAAGCGATAAAACGCAAAGAAAGCTCAACCAAAAAGAAAACGGTAATGAAGTTGTCTAAGTAATTAATGGCGGTATCAATACCGTAAGGTAAAGAATAGGTTTTTGCTCCCACCGTTAAAGCGGCCACAACGATAATGCTGATAATAAAACCTTGGAACCATGCACTACGCTCAACGCGCTTCATCACAGTGAACCAACTTCCAGAACGACTCGTTTCCATGCTTTTCTACACCTAATATGCAAAAGTCTCGACAATAAATACCTGAATCAAAGACAGGCGACGCCATATTAAGTTCATATCAGCCGGAATAAAAGCATAAGCGACTAAAGACCACCAAACACCCTAGCTAAGTGCGTTTTACTCGCACCACTTTCATGATTTCGACCGGAATGCCTGCCACCATTTCTTGAGTAGGATAGTAAGTCAGATTGACACGTGCACCACGCAGAGTGCGATATTTGCCTTGGCGCTTAAAACGAAAAGGGACGTCATAACCTTCAATCATTAAGGTATGAAGCACCCAATCTTCTTGGGGGCGCTGGGCATGAGATTTTACTTTCAGTGCTTCGGAATGAATGAGCTTATCGTTGTTCTTTAATAACGATTCAGAGTCGGATTTCACAAGGAGTTTCCTCTTCTTTAAAGATGAAAGCTTCTTAGTATGACACAAATATCCGAAACCCTGAAAAATTGATTATTTTTCACTCAAACTTATGATGTAGTGCGTTGCTCTTCCACTTTATCGGGCAATGTATCGTGCGCAACAAATTGACTCATTGCCAAGGCGGCTTCTCTGTTTTCAAAGCGCACGACGGCTTTTTGTAAAATTAAACTGTTTGGGTAAGTCACCACGTCACCAGACAAACGATGAATGATGACATGAAAAGACGATATTTCTGTAATTTGCCCTAATATTTCATCGTCTTTGTCCACCACTTTCACCCAATCCCCCACTCGGTAGGGAAAGCCAAAGAAGATAATCAAGCTAGCGGTAATATTGCTTAAAATAGACCACTGAGCAAACAAAGCAACACCGACCACAGCAAACACAGACGAAAAAAAGATCGCAAGTTGACCGTAACCAATACCAAGCACCAAACATACCAGTAAAACAAAAATCGCAGTAAAGCCAAGGTTTAACATTTTCGACACATAGGTTATGCGAACTTCATTAGCGTATTTCTTCTGCCCCAGCAAGGTAACACTGGACTTTAAAATCCGAGAAACAATGACATACGCCACGATCAACAAAGCAATTAGACCAATTTGCACCATCATGCTTTCTCTCCTAAAACGAGACTATAAAACATAAAATAATACGCAAGGGACAATCCCCACACTCATTAGATTACTAATCAACACGATCGACGCCACTTTATGAGGTTCTTGCTGGTAAAGTTCAGCGACCATATAATTCAAAATAGCAGGCGGTAAACAGGCAAATATTAATAAATAGGCGAAATTTTCCGCCGACATACCAACAAGATAATACCAAATAACCGCAATAATCAGCCCACTCAATGGGCATAAGAAACCACTAAGTACACCCAGTTTCCACTCACTGAAGTCCACATTCGTCATGCGAACGCCAAGAGCAAACAGCATTAGAGGAATGGCTATTTGCCCCATCATATCCACAGAGACCTTTACCGCAGGCATGACAGTCCATCCTTGTAAGCTCCAGATCAAGCCTAATATCGTCGCAATGATCATCGGCATTTTCAGCACATTGAGAAGATTGGATTTCGGGTTAAGCAAATACATACCAACGGTAAAATGCAGTAGGTTTTCCGTTAAAAACAGTACAACCGCAATAGGTAAGGCTGACTCACCGAAAGCCAAAACAATCAGAGGGATGCCTAAATTACCGCTGTTGTTAAACATCATCGGAGGCACTAAAGTTTTAGGCGAAATTTTTAGCCACCGACAAAGAGGCCAAACAAGGAGCTCCAGACCCTAACACAACGGCCGTCGCGGCAAGAATCAAATCAACATATTGAGCGATATGAAACTCTTTTGACGCCATTACCGAAAAGATCAGCGCTGGACAAAATACACTGATATTAAGACGATTCGCCACCGTCATGTCGGTGGGGCGTACACGCGCATAAAAAAACGCCACTAACACGATACTGGCCAAAGGAAAAACAGTATTAAATATTTGAGAGAATAACGTTGATGTGTCCATTAATGGCCTCTTTCACGAAGGCCGATAGCTTAACTCTCTTGCTCAAAAAGACCAAGTTTCGATACTGATTTAAAGACGCTATTCGTTTTTTTCAACCAATACAGAAGGGATCAAAATAAAACGTTGGAGAACCTCTTTGCCTTTTAGCAAATCCATACCAATTTCGATGGCTTTTTCGGCCATTGGTACAGGACGCTGAATAGCCGTTGCAATCCAGGGGTTGCCCGCTTGTTTAATAATATCCACCGCAAAAGGCGCACCGTCGATGGAAGCCAATAAAAACTCATTACGATTGGCCTGCTGGGCTGCACGAAGCGCACCAAATGCCGTCGGATCATTGATAGTAAATACTGCATCAATGTGCTGATACTCTTCCATTAAGTAGGTCATGGCTTCCATCCCACCTTCCACACTGCCAGTACCATTCATTCGATCACTTAGCAGGGTAATATTGGGGTATTTATTCAGCGCAGATTTACAGCCAGCCACCCTTTCAATGACAGAAGAAACTAACACACCATTGATGATGACAAAGTTACCCTGATAACCAATTTTTTCAGCCAGCTTTTCGCAAGCGATAACACCAGCCTGAACATTGTCCGTGGTAATGGTCGCATCAGCCCCTTGGGCATTAACATCCACAGCGATCACTTTAATACCAGCTCGCTGAGCCTTTGCTACAACGGCGGCCACCTTGTATTCATCCGCAGCCGTTAGAACAATTAAATCAACTTTCTGTTCGATAAAATCATTAATCTGACCGATTTGTCTTTGCCAATCATAAGCATCTGAGCGAATAAGCATTTTGACGGGGCTCCCCGCCAACTCCTCAGCTTTCAGCGTCGCAGTATCGACCAACTGAACAAAATAAGGATTGCCTAAATCTGCCACACTAATACCAATGGATTTAAGCGGCTGAGGCTCTGAGGATTGCGAAGACAGCGGAGAAAAAAGCAAAACAAGAACAATAAAAACAGCCAGTGCGCTGGGGATAAGACGATTAGTCTTCAAAAGCGGTCGTCCTTTCAGACTATAGATGCTTGATTTCATTAGACTCATTTTACTTCCCCAAGATTAAGACATGCTAATGATGACGTCCCCATAACCCAGCACATCAAATAAAGCATAAAAAGCCGCTATTTTGCCCCATCAGAGAGAAGAAACAAAATAACGGCTGCCTTTTTTCTTATGCGGCTTCGTTTGACGTTTTCACATCCATCGCACCCGTCATGATGGCCACCGCATCCGACATGCTATGGGATTGAGGCGTAACAATCGCAGCTCGCTTACCCAAACGATGGATATGGATGCGATCAGCCACTTCGAATACGTGTGGCATATTGTGGCTAATCAAAATAATCGGCAATCCGCGATCTCGAACCTCTTTGATTAAGTTCAATACCCGACGCGACTCTTTCACGCCAAGTGCTGCCGTCGGTTCATCCATGATCACCACTTTGCTGCCAAATAAAGCGGAACGTGCCACTGCAACGCCTTGACGTTGACCACCAGACAGTGACTCAACTGCTTGGCTGATGTTTTGTATTGTCATCAAACCTAGCTCGGTCATTTTAGCTTGAGCACGGCGTTCCATTTCTTTTTTATCAAGCATACGAAAGACAGAGCCCAAAATACCTGGCTTACGCAGTTCACGGCCTAGGTATAAATTGTCCGCAATGTTTAATGCTGGTGATACAGCTAAATTTTGATAAACAGTTTCGATGCCTAACGCACGGGCCTCCATTGGCGAAGCAAAGTGTACCAGCTTACCATCTAACAAAATTTCCCCTTCATCGGGAACCAAAGCACCGGATAGAGCCTTAATTAATGACGATTTACCCGCACCGTTGTCTCCAATGACGGCTAAGATTTCGCCTGGGTACAATTCAAAGTCAGCATGATCAATCGCTGTCACGCTACCATAGCGCTTCACTAAACCCTTTGTTTGCAACACGGGTGTTTTATCGTATTGAGCTACCATTATGCTGTCCCTCTTCGAATCCACTGATCAATGGCAACGGCCGAAATAATCAATATACCGACTGTAAACTCTTGCCATAACACATCGACACCCGCCAGTGCCAAACCATTGCGAAATACACCGACGACCAAAGCACCTATCAATGTGCCGTAAATAGAGCCTCGCCCACCAAATAAACTACAACCACCGATAACGACCGCAGTAATACTGTCTAGGTTGGTCATGGTACCCGCTTGTGGGCTTACTGAACCAATTCGACCAATCAATACCCAAGCACCGATAGCACAAACCACACCAGCCAGCACATATACGGACATTAAAATACGATTAGTCCGAATACCTGCGAGTTTTGCCGCTTCTGGGTCATCCCCTGTGGCATAAACATGACGTCCCCACGCGGTCCAATTTAAGGCATACCAAATCAAAAAGAAGATGCCTAACATTAATAAAGAACCGTAAGTGAGTCTTGCGCCAAAAAAGTCAATCGTTTGGCCAGTCCACTGCAACAGCGGTGCAATATTACTGATGTCTTGGGAGCGAATTGTTTCACTTTTTGAATACCAAAGATTCAACGCAAAAAATACGTTCCAAGAACCCAACGTTGCAATAAAAGGTGGGATTTTTAAGCGTGTAATCAATAAACCATTGATAAAGCCCGCTAACGCACCAACAGCAATACCAATCAAAATAGATAAACTAGGATCAATACCATGGTTCACTGCCATCCGCCCCATGACAACGGAAGTCAGCACCATGATGGCACCAACGGATAGATCAATACCCGCGGTTAAAATAATCAATGTCTGCGCGACACCAATCACACCGATAATGGTCACTTGTTGTAATATCAAAGACAAGTTGAATGGGTGTAAAAAGCGATCACCAACAATGATGCTAAAACTGATAACGGCCAACAGCAGCACAATCAAAGGTGCAGCGATTGGATAATGATGAAGAAACTTTTTAAAGCGCTGCAATGGTGTTTCGTTGCGCTCAAACTGCGCAACATAAGCACTGGCTTGATCGGCAACTTTATCATGATCAAGCACTGCTGTTGACGGCTTTGTGTCAGTAGAACTCATAGATTACTCCAGACAAGAAAAGGGCCGTTAGCCCAACTACTCGGCTAACGGCAAATAAGGGCACCTTCTCGCCCATCTATCACAAGAGATTGATTAGCCCCAGCACATGCTCAAGCCAGTTTGAGAAGTAACAGATTGCACGCCTTTCACTGGTTCATCGGTGATCAATTGAACACCTGTGTCGAAGAAATCGAGACCATTAGAGGCAGAAGGACGCGAACCTGATTTGGCAAACTCAACGATCGCCGTTACGCCTTGAGAGGCCATTTGAAGAGGGAATTGCATTGAAGTCGCGCCAATCACGCCATCTTTGATGTTACGAACACCTGGACAACCGCCATCTACCGATACAATCAAAACATCTTTTTCAAGACCGAATGATTTCAAGGCTTCATAAGCGCCTGCCGCAGCAGGTTCGTTGATGGTATAAACTAAATTAACACCTGGATCTTTTTGCAATAAGTTTTCCATTGCACGACGACCACCTTCTTCCGAGCCTTGTGTGACATCATTGCCCACAATGCGTGGATCGGTTTCATCACCCATGCGGTTTGGATCTTTAATATCAATACCGAAGCCTTTTAAGAAACCTTGATCACGTGCAACGTCTACCGTGATCTGACTAGTACTCAAGTCAAGCAAGGCAATTTTCGCATCTTTGGCTTTATCACCCATTTTTTCTTTTGCCCACATACCGATCATTTCGCCAGCTTTAAAGTTATCTGTCGCAAAGGTCATGTCGGCTGCACTAGCAGGGCTAAGAGGTGTATCTAACGCAATAACCAGCAAACCAGCATCACGTGCTTTTTGAATAGTCGGAACGATACCAGCTGTATCACTTGGGGTAATAAGAATGCCTTTTGCGCCGGCAGCAATTAGGTTTTCAACCGCTTGAACTTGCGTTTCATTATCGCCGTCATAACGACCAGCAAAAGTACGTAGTTCAACACCGAGGCTCATCCGCTTTTTGCTGAGCGCCTTCTTTCATTTTAACGAAGAATGGGTTGGTATTGGTTTTGGTGATAAGACCAATAATTGGGGTTTCAGCCATAGCTACAGTAGAAAGAGTGCCAGCAGCAACAAGACACGCCAATTTTTTATACGGAATGAATTTCATTATTTTATAACTCCAGTTTTTGTTTTTATTATTGGCAGCAATGCCATTAAAACAGATCCAGCCCCGACTCTGTTTCTAATAAAATACTATGAAGATAAAAAACTAATGGATAATTTCATTGTTTAATCTTTTTTTGTAATATTTGTAACAATTTAATATTTAATCTGAAATAATCTACTTAACTCTTTGATTGTAAAAGGTTTTGGTATAAATAAATCTTCATCTTTTAGTTGATATTTTTGTTTCAATTCGTCTTTTGGCAAACCAGACATCAGCAATATCGGCCCAGTAAAGCTATGCGACTGCAGGCGAATGTTATGCGCTAACTCCACACCACTCATAGCGCCTGATAAATTCACGTCGGACACAATGGCGTCAGGCACCATTGCTTTACTCAGTCCCCTCATTACAGCTTCCGCGCACTCAAAGCTCTGCACCATAAAGCCCATTTTTTCCAACTGTTCGCGCATGACTCGACATACTTCTTCGTCATCTTCCACCAACCAAACAAGACTGTGTTCAGGCAGGAAAATAGTTTGTTGTTGGGTGTCATTGTCACGTTCTACTAGGTCGATTGGCGATATTTGCTGAGGTAAAAAGAGACAAACTCGAGTCCATTTGCCTTTTTCTGACGTCACCTTTATTTCCCCACCACTTTGTTTCACAAAGCCATAGATCATACTGAGTACCCAAACCACTTCCCTTGCCTACAGGCTTGGTGGTAAAGAAAGGTTCGAAAATTCGCCCAATGACCTCTTCAGAAATCCCTTCTCCGGAATCTTCTACCCGAATACGAATGGCCGGAACATCACTGTCGGGCAGGGTACAAAGTTTGGTAGAAAAAGCCAAACGACCACCATCAGGCATGGCACTGGCACTATTTAAAGACAGATTTAACAAGGCATTTTCCAACTGCGAAGGATCAATCAGACTCACCACACCAGGACACTGCAACTCACTTTCGACGATAATATGCGAACCCACACTGTATTCCACCAAATCCAACATCCCTTCGATTAAGTCATCAATGGCAATGGGGACGGGGAACAGTTGTTGGCGACGACTAAACGCTAATAGCCGCTGTACAAGGTTGCTGCTTTTCTCAGAGACGACCAGCGCACGCTCTATATATCGCGCTTGATCAGATGTCTGCGGACGAGAATCTGACAACATTTGCAAATTGCCCATAATCGCCGCAAGAAGATTATTAAAGTCATGGGCAACACCGCCTGTTAGTTGCCCCAACATCTCCATTTTTTGTGCTTGGCGCAACTGACTCTCAACGCTTTTACGCTCAGTTAAGTCCGTGTATAAGGTAACAAAACCGCCTTCAGGCATAGGCTTAGAGCGAAACTCGATAATTTTTCCTGAATCGAAATGGCGTTCAAAACGTTGAAAACGCAAATGACGAGAAACGTTGACCTCTTCCATATGAACTTGTTGATTTTCTAAATTCAAGTTTTTATGCTGGCCTCGGTTAATCAAGTTTTGTACCTCATCAATCGACATACCCACGCTTAGATCATCGTCCAACAAATCAAACAATTTCTGATAGCCCGAGTTCCAAGCCACCAAGGTACCTTTCGCTGAAAACACACTCAACCCATCGTTCATGTTATCAAAGATGGTTTCAAGCAAACGTTTTTGCTCTGATAGCTCGGCAGTGACTTCCAAACGCCTTAGTGCATCACGACGAAAGACTTCAAAGGTATCTGCTAACGTACCAATTTCATCGTTTCGACGTATCCCGGTGTGCTTTGAATCCACACGGCCCAATGACAACTGTTCCATATTATTAGTGACAACGCCTAAATCTTTGGTCATACGCTGGCTATACCAATACAAACGTGTCAAACCTAGCAATAGAAAGACCGAAATACCGATAATCCAATTTTGACCTCTGTCGACAAACGAAGACACCTCTTGTCGCTGACGACTTACCTTTTTTTGCAAGCCACCAACAAAGTCACTGACCTGCTTACTGAGCTGTTCCGATTTCGCACGAATCGAAATCAACAAATAATTTTTACGCTCCTGAATCTGGTTCAAGCGCCGATGAGCCATTAATAGATCATCGGCGATGCTTGCAACTTGCTCATTCTGCTCCGAGAGTTTTAAATTGTTCAGTATGCTTTCTGGCACCAAACTCGGCGACTCTAATAACTGCAGTAACCAAACCAACCCCTGCTGGCTGTTTACCGTAGCGGCGTTATCTTCATTGAGTGGTAACTGACGAATTCGAAACTGCTGCGCCAAACTGTCTTCACGTAAGTACAATTCTTCCCGCACCAAAGCAACCAGCTCTTCCAAAGTGGTTTGTAAATCATCTAACCGCTCATCGATATCACGCTGAAAAACAGAGTCAGCTAAACTGTCTGCGACACCACGTAGCTCTAAGATACGCCGATGAATACGCTCAGACTCAGTTTGCAATTGAAAAGGTCGACCAGAGCCCGCCGTATAAGGGGCGATAGCAGCCAACTGAGCAACACCTTCCGCTAAGGTTAAAGACGTACTAATTTCCGGTAAAGTTTCGGACTCAAACTCAGATAAAGACGCTTCACTGACACGCATGGATTGCCAGCCAATGCCCACCATAAAAAAAGCGACCAAACTAATAGCAAATATAGATAAAGACGCTTTTTGGCGAATACTAGTAAAGCGCATTTACTGAATCCGCACTGGGCCTTGAAAAAAATAACCAAGCCCCCGTTGAGTCTTGATGAATTCGGGGGTTTTCGGATTGACCTCTATTTTTCGTCGCAGGCGAAGAATCAATACATCAACAGTACGATCAAAGACCTCTGTCTCCAAGCCTCGACTTTGCTCTATTAGTTGCTCACGAGAAAAAATACGATCTGGATGACGCGCCAACACCTCTAACAAAGAAAATTCACCCAGCGTCAAAGTCACTAACTTCCCATCTTTATCCTGTAAAAGACGGGCGGTTAAATCCAACACCCAGCCCCCAAAAATCAAACAATCATGATCTTGGTTAATGGCACTGCCCACGGTCGGAGGGGCTTGATAGGCTCGGCGTAACAGCGCGTGAATTCGAGCGGTCAGCTCGCGCAAATTAAAGGGTTTCATCATGTAATCATCCGCCGCTAGCTCTAACCCCAAAATGCGGTCGGTTTCATCTCCCTTTCCAGTTAGCATCATAATTGGCATAACAAAGCGCTCGCGAATATCACGGGCAAGATTCAAACCATCCTCTTCCCTGAGGTATAAATCCATCAATACCAAGTCCACAGGTTCCGCATCCAAATGCAACCACATCTGACGGCCGTTCTCTGCTTCTAATACTCGATAACCTTTTTGTGACAAGGCGTCACACAGTAACTGACGAATGTCTTGATCATCATCTACTACCAATAAGGTCTTTTTATTTTGCTCTGTCATTGTTGGGGGATCCATTATCCTTGCTAATCACGCGAAAAAAACCATTATAGCCATACTATTAGACACCTTTTTAACACAGTATTGGCAAGCATCGTTATCATGCACCGTCTCTATTCATCTCATGGTAAAGTTATTACTAAACTAACAAAAGAGAAAGTGACTCGTGCAGCACAAACCTATACCTGATAAGAACATACATCTCGCTTTTTTAGATCCTGAGCAATCCATTCAGGTTAATCAAGGTGAATCTATCTTGAATGCTTTACTCTGTGCAAATATTGCAATCAAACAAGCATGCACCAATGGCGTCTGTGGTGTTTGTCTAACACCGTTACTGTCTGGTGAAATAGATTACGCGGATCGACAACCACATGGCTTAAACGAAAAAGAAAAACAAAATGGCTACTTCCTACCTTGCATCGCCACCTGCAAAACGGACATCGCCATCGGAAGGCCTAAAGTGAGACTGCGTTAATAGGCCAAAAGCGTTATCATATTGATAGCAAATTAACGAGCCATCTTATGTCTAATGAACTGCCTATTTACCACCTTATTCCCCAGCTAAAACACCAACTCGAATATCACCACGAAGCGATATTAGAAGCCGCTCCCGGTGCCGGTAAAACCACAGTGGTTCCATTGGCTTTAATGAATGAGGCTTGGCTCAAAGGGCGCAAAATTATCATGTTAGAACCAAGACGTTTAGCAGCGAAAACCGCAGCAAAACGCCTTGCGGACAGTTTGCAAGAAGCACTCGGACAGCGTATTGGTTATCGAATTCGCCATGAAGGCAAAGAAAGTCCACTCACGCAAGTTTTGGTGGTCACCGAAGGTGTATTAACGCGCATGTTGCACGATGACCCAAGCCTAGATGACATTGCTTTGGTGATTTTCGACGAGTTCCACGAGCGCAATTTACATTCGGATTTAGCCTTTGCTTTGTGCCTACAAGCACGCGAATTATATCGTGACCAAGATCCGCTTAAGCTCTTGGTTATGTCTGCGACGCTCGATACCGACGCGCTCGAAACGCGACTTGGTTGCCCAACCCTGACTAGTCAAGGCCGAAGTTTTCCAATCACGACACATTATGGCAATAAATCCCTTAAAACCTTTCAGGTCACCGACGAAGTCGTGCGCCTTACTTGCCAAGCCTTTTATGAAGAAACCGGTAGCATTTTGGTCTTTCTTCCGGGTCAAAAAGAAATCCGACAAGCTGCCAGCCAATTACAACAGCACTTAGGCCATGAAGCCTATTTAAGAATCTTGCCCTTGTATGGCGAGGCTCAGCTTAAAAGAACAAGAAACTGTCATTGAACCCACGACAGCTCCCCATCGCAAAATTGTACTGGCGACAGCCATTGCACAAACCAGCTTAACCATTGATGGCATTCGCGTAGTCATTGACAGTGGTCTTAGTCGTGAAGCACGCTTTGATGCCAATACAGCGATCACACGATTACATACACGTCGCGCAACACAAGCGGAAACCACTCAACGCATGGGTCGAGCTGGGCGTACCGAAGCCGGCGTTTGCTATCGTTGGTGGAGCGAAGCACAACAACATCAGCTAGCTTCTCAGGCTCAACCACAAATAGAAATCAGCGACTTGAGTAGCCTGGTAATGGATTTAGCCAAATGGGGCGTGCAAGAACGTTTGGAATTGGATTGGATGACACCGCCACCGAACAGCCATTGGCAACAGGCGATTGACTTGCTAACCAACCTGCAAGCTCTTGAGCAACCTCAAACATCACAACCGTCTTTAGAATTAAGCCAACTCGGCGAGCAAATGAGTCGCCTTGGAATCGAACCTAGACTGGCTCGATTGCTGTTGGATGGTAAGCAAAACAATCGAAGCGATTCGGCCAGTGCCATCTGCACTATTTTGTCAGAGGGCGATCCTCTGTCCAACCACCATAGCGATTTATCGGATCGACTCGATTGGATATCTGGGTCACGTCAGGTCCACAGCAAACGCCCAAGACAACACTATTTAAACGCTCAGCAACAGTGGCAAAAGCGCAGTCAACAAATCAGCACACAACCAGCCTCAGACAATGAGCAAAAAGATATCGCTTTTTTATTGATTCGAGCGTTTACGGACCGTATTGCGCAACGTATAGATCAAGGCCATGACAAAGCTCGCTACAAACTGACTAATGGTCGCATGGCCAGTCTATCGTCTCTCGATCCTTGCGCCCAAAGTGAATGGCTCATCGCATTAGATATCGGAGGGCATAATGGGCAAGAAGAAGATCGTATTTTTCTCGCTTACCCCATTCAGCTTTCCATGCTGACACAAGATTTTGACGACTTATTCACCGTTAAACATCATCTTGCTTGGTCAAAAAAAGAGGAACGTCTACTCAGTGAGTCACAACATTGGATTGGCAAATTGTGTGTGCATAAACAAAAGCTCAATAAATCTTCTGAAGCCGATATTGGCCAAGCTATTTGCCACTACATTCGCCAAGAAGGCCTTTGCGTCCTGCCTTGGAACGACACCAGCGAGCAACTGCGAGCACGTTTACAATTCGCCTTCATGCATGACAAACAAAACCTCTGGCCAGATTGCTCAGATGATGCGTTATTGAAAGATGTAGAGGAATGGCTCGGTCCGTATCTTGGCAAAGTGACGAATCAACAAGCTATGAATAAGTTGGTATTAAACGATATTTTGTTAAGTCGATTAGATTGGAACCAACAGCAATTGCTTAATCAAAAAGTCCCCACGCATATCACTGTGCCATCGGGATCCAGTCATGCCATTGATTATGGTGAGCTACAGCCAACACTAAGAGTCAAACTACAAGAAATGTTCGGCTACACCAGCAGTCCCACTGTACTGAATCAGATAATACGTATCGAACTGCTTTCACCTGGACAACGCCCTCTTGCAGTAACACAAGATTTGGCGTTTTTCTGGCGCGAAGTGTACCCAGAAGTACGCAAGGAAATGCGCGGCAGATACCCTAAACACCCTTGGCCAGAAGATCCTATGACCGCTCAAGCTACGGCAAAAACCAACCGTGCATTAAGATCGTCTTAATTGACTTAACGCCTGCTCAGTCAATTGCTGACTGAAGGGCGTATTTTTCGGATGAGTGGGCGACCAGCCCATAATAAAGCGATGAAAGTCTGCCCACGCAATAGAAAATAAGTTTTGCCATTCTTCAATTACCGCTTGGGCAAAGGCCTGCGACTCACCTTGCGCCATCAACTCTCGTCCCAACTCTGAAAAATAATACTCCAATAGGTAATCTATATTTTCGATCAGCTCAAACTCAGATAAAGCACTGCCTAAAAGATACGCTAAATCCTGCACTCCCACACCACCGCCAACGTATTGGAAATCCACTGCAGCTACTTGATTATCAAGTGGAGAAAAACAAAAATTAGCCACCTTGGCATCCCCATGAACTAGGGTTTTAAAACTCGCCTGATCAAGACAATTTGCCAAAGCGGCAGCAGACGATTTTAAATCACCATCGTCCATGGCGGACCACTCTTCATGACGAGTCTCAATATGCCAATAGGTCCCTCTGCTCCAAAGATCAGGCGGCCAGTCTAAAGGGGGTGTTTGATAAACAAAGCCTGCATGAAACGCTGCAAGCCAATTAATACAAGAAAGTAAATGATCTCTATTGTTGGCATCATATCGATCTGAATAACCAGCAGCGTCTAAGTCTTCCAATAAGGTCAATCGTTGACCTGTATGTTCATTATAAAAATCGCCATAACAAAACGCGATACGAGCGGATCTATGGCAACGAGAGGCCCAGTTTCGATACCAATTTTGTTCCACTTCATAGGAGCGAACCTTACGTTGATGACTGTGATCCGAATGCCAACCTCTAGGATGATTCACCGCTACAGGCAATAAACAGTGCTTCGCAACAACAAAAGAAATGCATTCGTTCCCTGTTAATGAATAACGAGCCAACTCACCATAACCACTCCACAAAGACTGAATCCGCTCTTCACGTTGCACTATATGGGCTTTGCATTGGCGTTTAATAAATACTTCTGGAGTCATAAATTTTTTCGTATGAGTTATTGAGACAAAATTAAACCTATTTGAACGAATAACACAGAATTTAAAAAGAGGTATTACAGAATGAGGAAATGACTTTAGAAAAGGAATTTTCCGCTGCATCCTTGCAGCAATAGCCTACCTTGAAAGGAGACAGAGCCTTCATCCTGAAGGCTTTAGGCAAGTCCATCGCCCTCTGTCTGTTAATAACCTTAACGTCGTAAGGCGTCGCATGCAAGTATAAATCGAAAAAAATTGATTTTTATTAAAAAGCACACCAACAAAAAGCTCCACACGATACATCCTACCTTGTCTGGCGAACACCAACCATTCATTCGCGTTGACGCGTTGAGCGTGCGAAACAGGCGCAAGCGAAGCGAATACCAGGGTGATATATAGTTAAAACCCTGTAGATACTCTGTTTAAGCACAAGCTTTTTTATGTTCTTCACTGAATAATTTTGATGAATCAAAAGGCGTGTTTGATTTAAAACACGCCTAGACTCCAGTCAGCATTTTGCGCATTACGGCACACATAGCTTGGATCTTTTTCTTACCTCGCGCGATTAACGCTTGGTAAAACGCCTTTGCGTTTGGGTCATGACGAACAGCTGACATCGCTGGCATAAATAGCGCACAGCGCAGATAAGTATTACCCGCTTTACTCAGCCTACCTGGACGGTTGAGGCTGCTGCCAGATTGATTAAGTCGTACATCTAAACCGGCATAGCGACTAACCTGATTAGCCTTAAGTGTTTCGGGTAAAATAATCAGCTCTCCTAGCAGGGTAATAGCAGAGACTTCTCCAATACCCTTAGCCGTTAAAATATTATTAAATTGCTGCGCGATGTCAGCATCGCTTTTAATCATTTCTATAGCAGCCGTACGCAAACGCTGAATACGATTTTCTAAAGATGCAATACCCTCTTGCTCATCAAGAATAACTACGTAAGACGTTCCTTCATAAGATGTCATGGCATGTAAGCGGTTTTTTGCTTTAGTACAGTCACCTGTTAAACGATTGATTTGTCTTGATATATCTCGTAATTTTAGTTTGTCTTTATGAGGAGGTGTCCACTTTTCAGGTGTCATGCGTTGTGCATATTCCGCTAGCAAGGCAGCGTCAATACCATCTGTTTTACTGTGCGCTAACTTCATCTGAGCAAAGTGATTAAAGCTCTTGGGATTAATCACACTAATAGATATTTTGGCGTCATGAAGAGCAACGGCTAAGTCTAAATAATAGATCCCTGTGGCCTCCATTACGATCAATTTCGGATGATGCTTTTGTAAAAATTCGATCAGTGTTGCTCTACCGCCAGGTGTTTGTTGAAACGTTTTTACGGAACTATTTTTATCATTCTGACGTACGACGAGATCAACGGTTTTTGCCGCGATATCAATACCTACAAATGTACTCATGATTTGCGTACTCGTTAATTTAGTTAGATAATAATTATCGGTCCCTGACCTCGTACTTTTTACCACTCAACCTTGTAATACGAAGTCACCTTTGGGTGCTTCTTGATACTCTTCGAGATGAGTAAATGAGGCGGGGGCCACTCTACAAACGAGGTCAGTAAACTGCCTCAAGGTCGGCACGGCCTCCCGATAATAACTAAAGAATACACCTCAATAGCCATTAAGATCATCATACAAGGTCGGTCTTCAGGCCGTCAAAAGCGAAGCGAATACCAAGGTGATGGTGATGCACCTCGGCCCATTTCCTTGAGACGAAAAAAAGCCCTGACAGCGTTAGCTATCAGGGCCTTCTTAATATAAAGCTTGACGACGACCTACTCTCACATGCGTGTCTTTGATAAAGAGCCCCACACGTACGTGGGAAGGATCATGCTACGTCCCTGAAACGAAAAAACCCCACCCTACTGAGTAGGGCGGGGTTTCTCTTAATATAAAGCTTGACGACGACCTACTCTCACATGGGATCTCCCACACTACCATCGGCGATGGCGCTTTTCACTTCTGAGTTCGGGATGGGATCAGGTGGTTCAACGCCTCTATGATCGTCAAGCAATTCGTTTTGCGTTTTGTTCTGGCTGGACTCTTTTCGTCTCACCACAACACGCGAATACGTGCTTGGATCTTTAACAATTCATTTTGAAATAGTGATAACCAAGTATCAAACCGATGCTCATCATTGCTGATGCTTTATCGTAATCTGTGTCTGTGATTGTAGCGTTTCCGCTTTAAAAACCACTTTGGTGTTATATGGTCAAGCCTCACGAGCAATTAGTATTGGTTAGCTCAATGCCTCACAGCACTTACACACCCAACCTATCAACGTCCTAGTCTCGAACGGCTCTTTAGGGAACTTATGTTCCAGTGAGATCTTATCTTAAGGGAGGCTTCCCGCTTAGATGCTTTCAGCGGTTATCCCGTCCGAACATAGCTACCCGGCAATGCCACTGGCGTGACAACCGGAACACCAGAGGTTCGTCCACTCCGGTCCTCTCGTACTAGGAGCAGCTCCTCTCAAATCTCAAACGTCCACGGCAGATAGGGACCGAACTGTCTCACGACGTTCTAAACCCAGCTCGCGTACCACTTTAAATGGCGAACAGCCATACCCTTGGGACCGGCTTCAGCCCCAGGATGTGATGAGCCGACATCGAGGTGCCAAACACCGCCGTCGATGTGAACTCTTGGGCGGTATCAGCCTGTTATCCCCGGAGTACCTTTTATCCGTTGAGCGATGGCCCTTCCATACAGAACCACCGGATCACTAAGACCTACTTTCGTACCTGCTCGACGTGTCTGTCTCGCAGTTAAGCGTGCTTTTGCCTTTACACTCTATGCATGATTTCCGACCATGCTGAGCACACCTTCGTGCTCCTCCGTTACTCTTTGGGAGGAGACCGCCCCAGTCAAACTACCCACCACACAGTGTCCTCGATCCGGATTACGGACCTGAGTTAGAACCTCAAACATACCAGGGTGGTATTTCAAGAGTGGCTCCACGGTAACTGGCGTCACCGCTTCAAAGCCTCCCACCTATCCTACACAAGTAGGTTCAAAGTTCACTGTGAAGCTATAGTAAAGGTTCACGGGGTCTTTCCGTCTAGCCGCGGATACACAGCATCTTCACTGCGATTTCAATTTCACTGAGTCTCGGGTGGAGACAGTGTGGCCATCGTTACGCCATTCGTGCAGGTCGGAACTTACCCGACAAGGAATTTCGCTACCTTAGGACCGTTATAGTTACGGCCGCCGTTTACTTGGGCTTCGATCAAGAGCTTCGCTTGCGCTAACCCCATCAATTAACCTTCAAGCACCGGGCAGGCGTCACACCCTATACGTCCACTTTCGTGTTTGCAGAGTGCTGTGTTTTTAATAAACAGTCGCAGCCACCTGGTATCTTCGACCGACTAGTGCTTACGGAGCAAGTCCTTCACACCGGCCGGCGTACCTTCTCCCGAAGTTACGGTACCATTTTGCCTAGTTCCTTCACCCGAGTTCTCTCAAGCGCCTTGGTATTCTCTACCTGACCACCTGTGTCGGTTTGGGGTACGGTTCCTGCATATCTGAAGCTTAGAAGTTTTTCCTGGAAGCATGGCATCAACCACTTCGCCCAAAAGAGGCTTCGTCATCAGTTCTCGGTCTTAAAAGGGCCGGATTTGCCTAAGCCCTAAACCTACCGCCTTAAACACAGACAACCATCGCTGTGCTGGCCTAGCCTTCTCCGTCTCTCCATCGCAATATGCACGAGTACAGGAATATTAACCTGTTTCCCATCGACTACGCATTTCTGCCTCGCCTTAGGGGCCGACTCACCCTGCCCTGATTAACATGGGACAGGAAACCTTGGTCTTCCGGCGGGGAAGTTTTTCACTCCCCTTATCGTTACTCATGTCAACATTCGCACTTCTGATACCTCCAGCCTGCCTTACAGCTTGACCTTCAACGGCTTACAGAACGCTCCTCTACCATGCCTAGTAAACTAAGCATCCGTAGCTTCGGTGTACAGTTTTAGCCCCGTTATATCTTCCGCGCAGGCCGACTCGACTAGTGAGCTATTACGCTTTCTTTAAAGGATGGCTGCTTCTAAGCCAACCTCCTAGCTGTCTAAGCCTTCCCACATCGTTTCCCACTTAACTGTAACTTTGGGACCTTAGCTGACGGTCTGGGTTGTTTCCCTTTCCACGACGGACGTTAGCACCCGCCGTGTGTCTCCCGTAATTGCACTCATTGGTATTCGGAGTTTGCATGGGGTTGGTAAGTCGGGATGACCCCCTAGCCCAAACAGTGCTCTACCCCCAATGGTGAGATACGAGGCGCTACCTAAATAGCTTTCGAGGAGAACCAGCTATCTCCGAGCTTGATTAGCCTTTCACTCCTATCCACAAGTCATCCCCAGCCTTTTCAACGGATGTGGGTTCGGTCCTCCAGTTGATGTTACTCAACCTTCAACCTGCTCATGGATAGATCGCCCGGTTTCGGGTCTATTCCCAGCAACTAAACGCCCTATTAAGACTCGGTTTCCCTACGGCTCCACTACATGTTTAACCTTGCTACTGAAAATAAGTCGTTGACCCATTATACAAAAGGTACGCAGTCACGGAACAAGTCCGCTCCCACTGCTTGTACGTACACGGTTTCAGGATCTATTTCACTCCCCTCACAGGGGTTCTTTTCGCCTTTCCCTCACGGTACTGGTTCACTATCGGTCAGTCAGGAGTATTTAGCCTTGGAGGATGGTCCCCCCATATTCAGACAGGATAACACGTGTCCCGTCCTACTCGTTTTCATGATTAAGGTGTTTTCGTATACGGGGCTATCACCCTCTATCGCGGCACTTTCCAGAGCCTTCTACTAACACCAAAACCACTTAAGGGCTAATCCCCTTTCGCTCGCCGCTACTTAGGGAATCTCGGTTGATTTCTTTTCCTAAGGGTACTTAGATGTTTCAGTTCCCCTCGTTCGCCTCCTCACAGCTATGTATTCACTGTGGGATACTCTACAAGTAGAGTGGGTTCCCCCATTCGGACATGTTCGGATCAAAGCCTGTTTATCGACTCCCCGAACCTTTTCGCAGATTACCACGTCCTTCATCGCCTCTGACTGCCAAGGCATCCACCGTGCACGCTTGGTCACTTGACCATATAACCCAAAATAGTTTCGGATCACATACCAAAGGGCTTTTGTACCCCTCTGGATTTACGATTTAGAAAGTCATCTAGGTTAAAGATGCTTTCCACCGGTTTGACGCTTGATTATCGTCTATTTCAAAATTCGAATTGTTAAAGAGCAAGTTTAGTGCAAAGCACTAAGTCAGAGACTAAAAATCACCCAACACACGAATGCATAAGATGTTTAGCGTCTTGCTTAGAACTCTCTTCTAATCTTTTACACAGAATGATCAGTAAATGGTGGAGCTATGCGGGATCGAACCGCAGACCTCCTGCGTGCAAAGCAGGCGCTCTCCCAGCTGAGCTATAGCCCCATTACTTACTAGATCGTATTTGGTTAATCGAAGAACATATCTTCAATTAAATACCAGAATTTCAAGAACAAGGCTTTTAAGGCCGACGTTTACTTGCTAAACGAGAACTTAAATAACACAGTTATTGGAATTCTGGTGGGTCTGGGCCGATTTGAACGGCCGACCTCACCCTTATCAGGGGTGCGCTCTAACCAACTGAGCTACAGACCCAAATACTTTCTGTGCTTCTCATAAATTAGACATCAGATAATTTGTGTGAACGCTCACCAGAGGTTTCTATCGTTTAAGGAGGTGATCCAGCCCCAGGTTCCCCTAGGGCTACCTTGTTACGACTTCACCCCAGTCATTGACCACTCCGTGGTAAGCGTCCTCCTTACGGTTAGACTACCTACTTCTGGAGCAATCAACTCCCATGGTGTGACGGGCGGTGTGTACAAGGCCGGGAACGTATTCACCGTGACATTCTGATTCACGATTACTAGCGATTCCGACTTCATGGAGTCGAGTTGCAGACTCCAATCCGGACTACGACGTACTTTCTGGGATTCGCTTACTCTCGCAAGTTCGCAGCCCTCTGTATACGCCATTGTAGCACGTGTGTAGCCCTACTCGTAAGGGCCATGATGACTTGACGTCGTCCCCACCTTCCTCCGGTTTGTCACCGGCAGTCTCCTTAAAGTTCTCGGCATTACCCGCTAGCAAGTAAGGATAAGGGTTGCGCTCGTTACGGGACTTAACCCAACATTTCACAACACGAGCTGACGACAGCCATGCAGCACCTGTCTCAGAGTTCCCGAAGGCACAAACACATCTCTGCGTTCTTCTCTGGATGTCAAGAGTAGGTAAGGTTCTTCGCGTTGCGTCGAATTAAACCACATGCTCCACCGCTTGTGCGGCCCCCGTCAATTCATTTGAGTTTTAACCTTGCGGCCGTACTCCCCAGGCGGTCTACTTATTGCGTTAGCTGCGCCACTAAGTCATTACAACCCAACGGCTAGTAGACATCGTTTACGGCGTGGACTACCAGGGTATCTAATCCTGTTTGCTCCCCACGCTTTCGCACCTCAGTGTCAGTATTAGTCCAGGGTGTCGCCTTCGCCACTGATGTTCCTTCCTATATCTACGCATTTCACCGCTACACAGGAAATTCCACACCCCTCTACCATACTCTAGCCTGCCAGTATCGGGTGCCATTCCAAGGTTGAGTCCTGGGATTTCACATCCGACTTAACAAACCACCTACGCGCGCTTTACGCCCAGTAATTCCGATTAACGCTTGCACCCTCTGTATTACCGCGGCTGCTGGCACAGAGTTAGCCGGTGCTTCTTCTGGGGCTAACGTCAAGATAATTGGGTATTAACCAATCACCCTTCCTCACCCCTGAAAGTGCTTTACAACCCTAAGGCCTTCTTCACACACGCGGCATGGCTGGATCAGGCTTGCGCCCATTGTCCAATATTCCCCACTGCTGCCTCCCGTAGGAGTCTGGGCCGTGTCTCAGTCCCAGTGTGACTGGTCATCCTCTCAGACCAGTTAGAGATCGTCGCCTTGGTAGGCCTTTACCCTACCAACTAGCTAATCTCACGCAGGCTCATCTAATAGCGGAAGGCTCCGAAAAGTCCCCTCCTTTCCCCCTCAGGGCGTATGCGGTATTAGCATGCGTTTCCACATGTTGTCCCCCTCTACTAGGTAGATTCCTACGCGTTACTCACCCGTCCGCCGCTCGTCACCCAAGAAACAAGTTTCTCCGTGCTACCGCTCGACTTGCATGTGTTAAGCCTGCCGCCAGCGTTCAATCTGAGCCATGATCAAACTCTTCAGTTAAAAAGTTTGCTTACTCAAAATCTATTACACTAACAATAACTTAATCATTTCATCATCCCGAAGAACAACGAAACAACATAAAGCGAATTGACGTGTTAGACGTTTCGCAAGACTTCAATTTTTTTGACCATCTCGAATCAGTTAAAAACCAATCCAGACAATCTTCTGAAGCCTCCAGCGAGCGCCCACACAAATTATCTGATTATCTATTTTAAAGAGCGGGCTGACTTGAATCTCTTACTAGGTTTTCTAGGAAGTTGAACTTGGTCTTCGTTGCTCTGAAGCCTTGTCCGTGTCAGCGAGGGCGTATATTAAGGATCTACAGATTTTGTGCAACCTTTTTTTTAAGATATTTTAAATTAATTTAAAATATCTTAAATCTCAATGATGCGCAGCTCTTTAGGCATAGAAAAAGAGACGTTCTCTTCTCTACCTTTTAACTCCTGAGGAGCACTACCACCCTCTTTAACAAGACGATCTATCACTTCATTCACCAATACTTCTGGAGCTGAAGCGCCTGCTGTGACACCAATACTACGGATACCTTTCAACCAATCACTTTGGATTTCACTCGCATTATCGATTAGATAAGCTTTTGCCCCCATTCGTTCCGCTAATTCACGAAGACGGTTTGAGTTAGAGCTATTAACAGAACCCACTACAAGAACCAGTTCAGATTCTTCAGCCAGTGCCTTCACGGCATCCTGACGATTTTGTGTGGCGTAACAAATGTCGTCTTTCTTAGGCCCACGAATCATCGGGAAGTGTTTTCGCAGTGCATCAATAACGACTGAAGTATCATCCATTGATAAAGTTGTTTGTGTCACAAAGGCAAGGCGATCAGGATTCTTAACCTGAAGTTTTTCAACATCTACAGGGCTTTCTACTAAATAGATAGCACCGCCCTGACGGACATCGTACTGCCCCATTGTCCCCTCCACTTCTGGATGCCCATCATGACCGATTAAAACACACTCCATACCATCACGAGAATAACGAAGCACTTCAAGATGTACTTTTGTTACCAATGGACAGGTTGCATCAAATACCTTTAAGCCTCTATTTGTTGCTTCATCTCGCACCGCTTTTGAAACACCATGAGCGCTAAAAATAACAATATTGTCGTCTGGTACTTGATCAAGCTCATCCACAAAAACCGCACCACGCGCTTTTAAAGACTCAACCACGAACTTATTGTGAACCACTTCATGACGAACATAGATGGGCGCTTCAAACAAGTCCAAGCATCGATTAACAATATCTATTGCTCTATCAACACCCGCACAAAAACCTCTAGGGTTAGCAAGCTGAATAGTAAAACTCATGCGATAGCCTCAACAGCGATGATATTTACTCTAAACGTCAATGAGCGACCAGCAAGAGGATGATTAAAATCCACCACAACCTCTTCCTCACCAATCTCTGCAATGACGCCAGGCAGTTCATTTTTACTCATATCCGCAAATGAAATAACCATTCCCTCCTCGATATCCATAGAGAATTGCGAACGAGGCATACGCTGAATATTGCTTTGATTGTGTGCACCAAAAGCTTTTTCTGGAGACATAACAAAAGAAGCCTCCTCACCCACTTTCATGCCTAATAAAACCGCCTCGAATGTTGGCAATAGATTGCCATCACCAAACACGAAGCTAGCTGGAGATTGTGAAAAGTTAGAATCGACAATTTGACCATCCTCCAATGACAGTTCAAAATGCAGAGTCACACGACTTTCAGCCGTAATTGCATTCATTTTTTCACCTCTTCCGTTTTTTTAGACACAATACTCTCAAGCAACATTAAAATAACACCAATAGTAATAGCACTGTCAGCAATGTTGAACGCAGGAAAATACCACGACTGCTGCCAATGGAATTGTAGAAAATCTACAACATGACCATAAACCAATCGATCATAAAGGTTACCAATCGCTCCACCTAGTACAAACGTCAGCGCTAGAGCTTCCAACCGATTTGTTTCTGCAATCTTAACAAGACGCCAGCTAATGCCAACAACAACTGCCAATGCGATAAAAGAGAAAAACCAGCGCTGCCAGCCACCAGCTTGCGCAAGAAAGCTAAAAGCAGCACCAGTGTTGTATCTCAATGTCAGATCAAAGAATGGAAAAACAGCAATCTCTTGTCCATAAAACAAGTTGGACTCAATTACTTGCTTAGTCACCCAATCCAAGATAAAAAGAATGAGAGCCAGCGCCCACCAGCGCTGAACTCGTTTCCACACAATCAAAGCAGTCATTAGGCGTAAAGGCGCTGTTCACCTTCCCCATCAGGCAAGTTAGAGATACAACGATCACACAACTCAGGGTGCGCGTTTCGTTTACCCACTTCTTCACGATGATGCCAACAACGCACACACTTAGTGTATTTGCTTAACTCAACGTGAACTTTTAACCCCTCAAGGTCAGTCGCCACTGCATCATCACTCGCTTGAGACAAAGATAACACCTTAACGTCAGAAGCAATTAAGACAAAGCGCAGCTCCTCATCAAGACGATTCAATGTTGTTTGCAAAGCATCATCACAATAAAGTGCGATATCAGCACTTAAGCTCGCTTTCATCTTACCTTCACTACGCGCGGCCTCTAACACTTTATTCGTCGCGACTTTCGCTTCCAGAACTTGCTTCCAGAATTCACGGCCCATTGGCTCATCGCCAGATAACTCCTCGAGACCTTCATACCATGTCTCCAAGAAAACCGACTCGCTACGCTCTCCAGGCAATGTTTTCCAGATTTCGTCAGCAGTGAAGCTCAATATAGGCGCAATCCAACGAGTAAAGGCCTCCATCACATGATAAAGCGCGGTTTGCGCTGAACGGCGAGCCAAACTGTCCTTTTGCGTCGTATATTGGCGATCTTTAATAACATCTAGGTAAAAACCACCCAAATCTACAGAACAAAAGTTCTGAATTTTCTGGTTTACTGTATGAAACTGATACTCGTTATAGGCTTTATTCAACTCTTTTTGCAGTAAAGCAGCACGATCGACAATCCAACGATCCAGCGCAATCATGTCACTTGAAGGCACCATGTCAGTGGCCGGATTAAAACCATTTAAGTTTGCCATCATGAAACGTGCCGTATTACGGATACGACGATAAGAATCTGCGACACGCTTAAGAATTTCATCAGACACAGTCATTTCAGTGGTGTAATCGGTCGCTGCAACCCATAGACGGATAATATCAGCACCCAAGGTATCCATGACTTTCTGCGGTGACAACACATTACCCAAAGACTTCGACATCTTACGACCGTCACCATCCACGGTAAAACCGTGAGTGAGCACTTGCTTGTATGGCGGCACACCACGAATCGCAATAGACGTTTTCAATGAAGACTGGAACCAACCACGATGCTGATCTGAACCCTCTAGGTACAAATCGGCCAGGAAGCTCAGCTCATCACGCTGATCGATAACAGAATAATGCGTTACACCAGAGTCAAACCATACATCCAGCGTGTCCGTTACCTTACTGTATATTTCAGCATCCGCACCCAACAACGCTTCTGCTTCCATTTCAAACCAAGCATCGATGCCTTCCACTTCGATACGCTTCGCCACTTCTTCAATCAAACGTGGCGTTTCAGGATGAAGCTCTTGAGTTTCTTTGTTGATAAACAAAGCAATTGGCACACCCCAAGTACGCTGACGAGACACACACCAATCCGGGCTGTTATTCAACATCCCTTCCATACGGTTTTGTCCCCAGCTTGGCACCCACTTCACACCTTCAACAGCATGCTTAGCTGAATCGAGCAAACCTTCTTTGGTCATACTGATAAACCACTGAGGTGTCGCACGGAAGATAAGAGGTGTTTTAGTACGCCAGCAATGTGGATAACTGTGGAAAATCTTCGACTCACACACCAAAGCGTTATTACGATTCAGCGCTTCAAGCACGGCGTCATCTACTTTATAAACATGCAACCCTGCAAATTCGCCAGCCGCATCAGAGTAAACACCATTGTCTTGAACAAGGTTAATCGTACCAATGCCATTTTCACGACCGACGTTAAAGTCATCTACGCCGTGGTCAGGTGCAGTATGTACGCAGCCCGTACCCGCTTCAGTGGTAACATGTTCACCCAAAATGACAGGAATATCGCGTTCTAGGAACGGATGATTCAACACAGTACCTGCCAATTCCGCACCAAGGGTACGACCAACAATGCGGAAATCAGCAACGCCGTAGCGAGACATCACACTTGCGACCATGTCTTCAGCAACGATTAAACGCTCTTTGCCTAGCCCCATATCCACTTCAACTAGCGCATAGTTAAATTCTGGATGAATAGAAACCGCTTGGCTTGCTGGAAGCGTCCAAGGTGTCGTCGTCCAGATAACAACAGAAACCTTGCCTTCCCCCTCAACATCAGAGAATTTAGCAAGCAAGGCCGCTTCGTCTTGTGGCGCATAACGCACATCCAAAGACAAAGACGTTTTATCTTGATATTCCACTTCGGCTTCCGCCAACGCAGAGCCACCCACCACACTCCAGTAAACGGGCTTAAAGCCTTTGACCAAATGACCGTTCTCAGCAATCTTGCCTAAAGCTCGAACAATATTTGCTTCTGTCTTGAAATTCATCGTCAGATAAGGATTTTCCCAATCCCCCATGACGCCCAAGCGAATAAAATCCTTTTTCTGCTCTTCGATTTGCGTATAGGCGTATTCGCGGCATTTTGCACGAAACTCTTTATAAGATACTTTCGCGCCTGCTTTACCGATCAGCTGCTCAACTTTGTGCTCGATTGGCAAACCATGACAATCCCAACCAGGAATATAAGGCGCATCAAAGCCGCTGACGGTTTTGGACTTAACAATAATATCTTTGAGGATTTTGTTAACCGCGTGACCAATATGAATACTGCCATTTGCGTACGGAGGACCATCATGAAGAATAAAAGATTTACGGCCTTTACTTACATCACGTACTTTTTTATACAGATCCATATCCTGCCAATGCTTCAGCATTGCAGGTTCACGTTTTGCCAAATCTCCGCGCATTGGGAAATCTGTATCTGGCAAATTCAGTGTCGGTTTATAATCACTCATGGTTTATCGATTTATCCTCAAAGATCATCAGTTCACTGATTGGACAAAGAAACGTAACGCGGCCTCTTTATCACATTGAATTTGTTTTTCCAGCTCATCTAGGCCGGCCATTTTTCGCTCTGCCCTGATAAAATGACAGAAAGTTACCTGCACATATTGATCATACAGATCGCCATTAAAATCGAACAAATGCACTTCTAATATCGGCGTTTTTCCTTGAACGGTAGGACGCACACCAATATTAGCAACGCCATGATGGGAAACACCCTCAACCATAAAGGTCACAGCGTACACACCAGACAAGGCAGATTTAATACCTTTAAGATGCACATTAGCCGTTGGGAAACCCAGCTTGCGACCAAGCTGCTGACCATGTATTACCCGGCCGCTTAACGTGACCGAGTGTCCCATGTTCATTTGTGCGGCGGTTATATCACCGCGCTCTAGAGCATCCCTAACCAGAGTACTACTTACTCGCTCATTTAGAGCGTTTAACACTGACGGTGTATTTTCAACATCAAAACCGTGCTGACTGCCAAATTCTTGCAGATAATAAAAATCACCTTGTCGATCACAGCCAAAGCGAAAGTCATCCCCCACTACTAAATGCTTTACAGACAAACCATCCAGCAAAATTTGCTGGCAAAATGCCTGCGCATCTAATTGTTGCAGTTTCGGGTTGAACGGCATACAGAGCACATAATCAATCCCCTGCCCCTCTAACAACTTCACCTTATCACGCAAGCGACCGATGCGACCTGGCGCCGTATCCGGAGCAAAGAACTCTCTAGGCTGAGGCTCAAAAATCATAATCGCAGCAGGCGAATCGTATTGTTTAGCTAAGGCTTTAACGCGTGCCAATATCGCACCGTGACCTAAATGAACACCGTCAAAATTCCCTATCGTCAGCACGCATTCTTTATGCTTTGAACGGATATTATGAATACCGCGAATTAACTCCATAGAACCCCGTACAAAACAATTAAATCCAGCGTCGAAAAAATATCGTCGATTATATAGCAGTTAACCAGATGAAGGTAGGCCAGAACTTGAACAAGCTGTGCAAACCGATAATCAAGGCAAAAAACACACAAAGTATATCTAATGTTTTAAAATAGAAGGCCGCAATCCTACCGCCACCGCCACCAAAACGTAGACCAACACACCGCAAACAACCACCATCAAGGTACAACCCACCCGAGTCCAATCATCCATCTGTGTCCATTGCCAGCCTTGCTGTAAAAACAGATACAAACACGCACCCAGCGCCATGGTCGCACTCACTAAAATACGCAACAGCCGTCCCCATTGTGCCGAAAATACATGGAATTGCTGTTTATACAAACCACGCCACAACAAGAAAGCATTTAATCCGGCCGACAGACTCGTCGCCAATGCCAAGCCAACATGCCCAAGCGGCCACACTAAAATTAAGTTCAACACCATATTCGAAACCATAGCAATGATCCCAATACGCACTGGCGTTCTGGTGTCTTGCCTTGCGTAATAACCAGGCGCCAAGACCTTAATCAACATCATAAACACCAAACCCAATGAGTAAGCCTGCAGACTTTGCGCCGCCATCTGAACGTCGTTTACCGTTAACTCGCCTCGATAAAAAATTGTCGCTATTAAAGGTTCAGCCAACATAAATAAGGCAAGAGAAGACGGAATCGCAATCAGTAACAAAATTCGTAACGCCCAATCAAGCGTATCGGAAAACTTCGACGATTCACCACCCGCAAAACTACGCGACATGGAGGGCAAAATAACAGTGCTAATAGCAATAGCAAAAATACCCAACGGCAATTCATATAACCGATCAGACAGGTACAGCCAAGTAATGCTGCCCGTCTGTAAAAAAGACGCCAGCACCGTATCCAACAATAAATTAATTTGACTCACAGACACGCCAAATAAAGCAGGCCCCATCAAAAGCAGAATACGCTTTACTCCAGGATGACCAAAGCCCAATGTCGGCATAGGCAGCAACTTAAGTCTTGCCAAAAAGGGTATTTGGAACATTAGCTGTATCAAACCAGCAAAAAACACACCCCAAGCAACAGCTGTCTCAGCCTGAGCAGCCGAACGAGCAAAAAACATAGTCGCCACAATCAGCGAGATATTCAAGAAAATTGGTGTAATCGCGGGTACCGCATACTCACCATGGGCGTTTAAAATACCACCAGCCAATGCCGTCAAAGAAATAAACAATAAATACGGGAATGTGATCACCAATAAATCTGACGCTAGAGATAATTGACCATCATCTCCCGCAAAACCCGGTGCAAAAATATACACAACCCATGGCGCGCAAACCATAAACAACACAGTCACACACAACAAAACCAAAGCAAGAGAACCGCTTACCGCAGCCACTAAGGCACGAACTTCATCTTGTCCTTCCTTTACTCGATAATCACTCAAAACTGGCACAAAAGCTTGAGCAAAAGCCCCTTCGGCAAATAGCCGACGAAAAAAGTTAGGAATTTTAAACGCCACATAAAATGCGTCCGCACTACCACTCGCCCCCAAAACAAAAGCCAAAGCCGCATCCCTCACCAAACCAAGAATACGAGAAAGAAACGTACAAATAGAAACCAACACACCAGAACGCAATAAAGACAAAGACTTAGAGTCTTTGTTAGAAACAGATTTTTTCTTAGACATAGGTATTTTCTTTTACAACATCGAAAGAGGCGACACAAACAAGACCCAGATACGCAAAGAATAACACCAGCCACTAGCCAAGCGCAGCCAAATATATAAGCTCATTTGATTAAATTTTGTATAATAGGGTTGTGGCAGCGCTAAAAACTGGTAAAATCCGCCGCGAGATTTCAAAGTTAAAACTTGACATTAATTTCATGACACAGCAGAGTGCTGTGTCATTACTTATTCCAAAATTAAAGGAGCCAGACCGTGGCAAATTCCGCCGGTTCAAAAAAACGCGCGCGCCAAGCAATCAAAAGCCGCGCTCACAATGGTAGCCTTCGTTCAATGGTTCGCACATACTTGAAAAAAGTAGATGCAGCTATCGAAGCAGGCAATCAAGCTGACGCACAAGCAGCTTACGTTCTAGCAACTTCTAAGCTAGACAAAGCCGCTGACAAAGGCCTATATCACAAAAACAAAGCAGCTCGTCATAAGAGCCGCTTGAGTGCTAAAATCAAAGCACTGGCCTAATACCTATAAAAAAACCGGCAATTGCCGGTTTTTTTATGTCTACTCTTTATTTCTTTGCTTTAGAAGCACTCACACTCCTAATCAGCACAACACTTTAAAGCAACCTCAACCAAACAACACCACCAACCAGACCACAGCCGCTAAGACCAACGCCAGCATAACCGCCGCCGATCCCAGATCTTTCGCGCGACCAGACAACTCATGATGCTCACTACTAATTCGGTCAACCACCGCCTCGACACTAGAATTAAGAGTCTCAACGATCAACACCAGACCCACCGAAAAAATCAGCACAGCACGCTCAAGCCCAGTATCACCAAGCCAGATAGCAAAAGGTAAAGATATTAAAAACAAAATCGCCTCTTGACGGAACGCCGCTTCATGCTTCCATTGAGCCTCGCAAACCTTGATAGGAATATTTCGAAGCACTCAATACACGATCTAAACCCACTTTACCTGGCTTTGCCATGACAACCTCTTTTTAAATAATAACCAAATCATCACGGTGAATAAGCTCTGGCTCACCTTTGTAACCCAAAATCTCACCAATGCTAGACGAAGGCTGACCAAGCAATTTCAAAGTTTCCGCCACACTGTAGTTTACTAAACCACGCGCCACCAGACCACCATGCAGATCCACACAAATGACCATATCACCACGCGAAAAAGTGCCCTGCGCGTCTTTCACACCAACCGATAGTAAACTCGTACCACCTTGACGCAAAGCCTTCACCGCACCATCATCTAAAATCAATGCGCCACGACTCTTCAGATGTCCAGCCAACCACTGCTTACGCGCCGCCACTCGACCATGTTCCGGTTGCAGCCACGTTCCCAGCATTTCGCCCGAAGCCGCTCGTACAATCACATCTTTCTCACGTCCTGAGGCAATCAGGGTATCAGCACCGGAACGCGCCGCCAAACGCGCCGCCCGCACCTTAGTAAGCATCCCCCCACTACCCAACACACCAGCACCACCACTGGCCATCGACTCCAAACGATCGTCCGAAGCAGAAATATGCGAGATTAATGTTGCATCTTGATGATCGCGTGGATTTTTATTAAACAATCCCTGCTGATCCGTCAAAATAATCAGCACATCGGCTTCGATCAGGTTAGCCACCAGAGCCCCTAAAGTGTCGTTATCACCAAAACGAATCTCATCGGTTACAACGGTGTCATTTTCGTTGATTATGGGTACAACACCGAAGCCAAGCAAAGTCCGCAATGAAGAACGCGCGTTTAAATAGCGTCGGCGATTGGATAAATCATCATGGGTCAATAAAATCTGCGCCGTGCATAATCCATGCTTCTCAAAGTGAGACTCATAGACGCCTACTAATTCCATTTGACCAACGGCAGCCGCCGCCTGCAATTCATTAACCTGCGTGGGGCGAGAAGAAAAACCAAGGCGCTTCATACCGGCCGCAATAGAGCCAGAAGACACTAAAACAACTTCCTTACCTTGTGATCGTAATTGCGCAATTTGAGCAACCCACAGACCAATTCGAGCGACGTCCAATCCTTGACCATCGTTTGTCAATAAAGCACTGCCTATCTTGACAACGACACGCTGCGCCTTTGCTATTTTTTCTCGCATTTCCATGATACTACTTATTCCCACCAATCAGATTAGCTAACGTATTCCACTTCCACATCGTAATCATCTTCATCAAAATCGTCATCATCAAGCAATAAACCCGCTTTACGACGTTTTTCACGCAACGACATGATACGACTGCGACCTTCTTCATCAATCAAGGTACGCATGGCTTTTTCTTTTTCACGGGCTTCTGCACTTTCCGCCAACAACTCACGTTTTTCATCCAGCGCCGTCATCAAATCCAAACACAAAACTTCTGTACCTTCACCAGATATCGCAGAGATTCGGTAAGCCTTACCTTGCCATCCAAGCGCATCAATCACGCTCTGACAACGTTCTTCCAACTCATCTTCTGGCACCATGTCGGTCTTATTCAAAACCAACCAACGATCACGCTCTGCCAAAGCTGGACTGAACTGATGTAGTTCATTTACCGCAATGACTGCCGCTTCCGCTGGGGTAATTTCATCCCAAGGCGCCAAATCGACGATGTGCAACAAAATACGGTTACGCACCAAGTGCTTCAAGAAACGAATACCAAGACCCGCACCCTCAGACGCCCCCTCGATGATTCCTGGGATATCAGCGATTACAAAGCTTTGATGCTTCTTAACTTTCACTACGCCAAGGTTTGGCACTAAGGTAGTGAACGGATAATCTGCCACCTTTGGCTTAGCAGAAGACACCGCACGAATAAACGTCGATTTGCCCGCATTGGGAAGACCAAGCAAGCCCACGTCCGCCAACACTTTCATTTCCAGCTTCAGCGTACGCTCTTCACCTATCGTACCTTTTGTGGTCTGTCTCGGAGCACGGTTAGTACTGGATTTGAATCGAGTATTCCCCAAACCATGATGACCACCCTGAGCAACTTTCAACTTCTGCCCATCACGAACAAGGTCACCCAGCGTCTCGCCAGTATCCTCGTCAATAACCGTCGTACCGATAGGCACCTTAATTTCAAGATCAGCACCTTTCGCGCCAGTCATATCGCGACCTTGACCACTCTCTCCGCTTTCAGCAATGTATTTCTTGGTAAAACGAAAATCGATCAGAGTATTTAAGGCTTCATCAGCAACCAGTATTACACTGCCGCCATTACCGCCATCACCCCCATCAGGACCGCCCTTTGCCACAAACTTTTCGCGCCAAAAGCTCAAACAACCATTACCGCCTTTACCTGCTCTTACATAGATACTGGCTTCATCAACAAATTTCACAGATACACCTCGTCGGTGGATTATCAGAATCAACAAACGCTGATTATAGAATTCTTCCAAAAAAAGCCCCGCGTCGCGGAGCTTTTTTTAAGTTTTTCAGTAAGCAATTAAGCCGCTACGACAGAAACTGTACGACGCTTTAACTTACCTTTCACTTCAAACTTCACTTGGCCTTCAGCAACAGCGAACAAAGTGTGATCTTTACCAATTTGAACACCAACACCAGGGTGGAACTGAGTACCACGCTGACGAACAAGGATGTTACCTGGGATCACAACTTGACCACCAAAACGTTTGACACCTAATCGTTTCGACTCGGAATCGCGACCGTTACGAGTACTACCACCCGCCTTTTTATGAGCCATGACTTACTCCTTAAATTTGAATAGTTAGCGCTTAGTTAATGCCAGTAATTTTCACTTCCGTGAACCACTGACGATGACCCATACGCTTCATAGAGTGCTTACGACGACGGAATTTCAAAATTTTCACTTTGTCTCCGCGACCATGAGCAACAACCTCAGCTGTTACTTTAGCGCCTTCTACAACTGGTGCACCAACTTTAATGTCGTCGCCATTGCATACAAGAAGAACGTCATCGAATTGAATCGCGCCACCTTCTTCAACAGCTAATTTCTCAACCTTAAGGGTTTGGCCTTCTTCTACACGGTATTGCTTACCGCCAGTTTTGATCACTGCAAACATGTTCTTCTCCAATAAGATTTACCCGGCTACTGAAATTAAATTTGACCTACTTCTAGTGGCAAAAACCTCTGACCAAATTGGACAAAAATCGCTAACCATATGATAGGGAGCAAAATGTGGGTAAATCGGACGCAAGATTGTACAAAATCACACCACCTAATACAAGCTAAAAGCAATCTCTTTATACATTTTTCGCAATGTGGGTTGACCCTGACACAAGCCTTACCTAGCATGAGGCACACTTGCTGATCAGCTTGAGATTATTTAGCTTCGGAAATTGCATGCAACCTATACAAATACATGATGTTGTGGCCAATGAATTTGGCCAAGTGAACGATTATATTGTGTCACAACTTAGCAGTGACATCCCACTCATAGAGCAAATCGGCTACTACATCATTAGTAATGGTGGAAAGCGGCTCAGGCCACTATTGGTATTATTAGCGGCAAAAGCGAGTGCTGAACTCGACGCAACCAAACTCGAACAAGCCATTCAAATGGCAACGATCATTGAATTTATCCACACATCAACTCTATTACACGATGATGTCGTCGATGAATCCGATATGCGCCGTGGCAAAAAAACCGCCAATGAAGAATGGGGCAATGCGCCCAGTGTACTCGTCGGTGACTTTCTCTATTCTCGCGCTTTTCAAATAATGGTGGATGTTGGCAGCATGCAGTGCATGAGTATTTTAGCCAAAACAACCAATATTATTGCCGAAGGCGAAGTGCAACAACTCATCAACTGTGGCGACCCAGATACGACAGAAGCCAGCTATCTGAAAGTCATTCAATACAAAACAGCAAAGCTGTTTGAAGGTGCCGCACTCTGTGGTGCTGTCATTGCTGGCGCAAGCGCGGCGCATCAAGAAGCATTGAGACAGTTTGGGATGTATGTTGGTACCGCTTTCCAGCTCATTGATGATGTGATGGATTACACTAGCACAGCGGAAGAAATGGGCAAAAGTGTTGGCGACGATCTTGCTGAAGGCAAGCCCACCTTACCACTTATTTTCACCATGAAGCACGGTCCAAAAGATGCCGTCGAGCGTGTAAAACAAGCCATCCTCACAGGTGGAGCTCGACCAACTAGACGCCATTATCAATGATGTACAAAGTTGTGGAGCCATTCAATATACGCAGAAAAAAGCCCAAGAGCAGGCCGATCTCGCCATTGAAGCCATTGCACCATTACCAGAATCTGATTACAAAAAGGCGCTTATCGCACTAGCGAACGCCTCAGTAAAACGCCGTAACTAGCGAACGATAGGTAAGCACATTACTCAAGCCAAACACAGATGATACAAATATGTGTTTGGCTTTCTCCATGCGACGCACCTATACCGTTTTATTCAACACATCCATGACAACCTGAGCAGACATAGAAGAATCCTGCTGCATGAAGCAATGACCGCCCTCGACCTCGATCACGTTAATGTTTGGATTTAACCTTGCCGCCAATTGATAAGCCTCTTTGAAATACCCAAAGGTATCCTTACCTTGAATAATATAAGTCGGCACAGATATGTTCGATATGGCGCGCCACAGACCTGTAGGATAGCTTGAGAAAATAGCTGCCTCCATCCACGACGGACAACCCAGTTGATAATGCCCTTTTTCATCACACTTAATTGAAGAGTCTATATAGTCTTCAAGGCAACTCGACTCCCAACCCTTAAATGTCCCTCTTTCATAAAAACTGCTCTTCACTTGAGCAAAGCTTTCCCATTGCGTACGTCGTCGCTTGGCCTGCTTAGCTAATGGAATCTGACTCTTTAAACCTGCCAACTTAACACCACGCATCATCCAAATTAGACGCGGAGGAAAAAGTGCGGGATCCAACAGTACCAAACGATCAAAAAGGGCAGAATCCTGCACCCCCATCAATGCGGTCATACAACCACCAAAACTATGCCCCATTCCAATCAATTCGTTTTTTGGTAAGACAACACGTTGCGCCTTGAGAGACTCGACAAACCGAGAAGCGGTAGCGTTCCAACCAATAAAGGATTTTCCTGGCGTTGATTCACCATGACCTGCAGCGTCTTGCATAATCAAATTAAACCCCGTCATCTTTTCTAAAAAGCATAAATAGGTTTTCACCGAAAAACCGTTGCCGTGAAGAAAATGAATGGTTGGCTGGTGCGCCTCTATTTTTCCGAGGTATCCTTGAATATAGCCATCATCAACCTTGTACTGCCACGCAGACAAATTTCGCTTTCTTTTTGAACTCATAAGGACATCCAACACAATCAAGACATCGTAAAAAAACATCTTAGCAGAAAAAATCATCGCAAATGACACTAACAAATCGAGGCAAAAACCACCCTTATCTCCAATCTCCCCGCTCAAACACGACAAACAACGTAAAAATGATCACTTTTCATGCAGGTAATTTGGTTTTTTTCCGTTCAAACATTCATATTAGGGTTTCAAACCGATATAATCAGTTGGATTTTCTACTGCAAACTGGACCACGACAATCCGCCAGACTATTTTAAGTCATCGGCTGGATGTGGATATAGGACTATAATGACTACAGCTTCATCTTTTGAAAAAGACGAACTATTAAAATGCGGCCACGGTGAAATGTTTGGTGCAGGCAATGCCCAACTTCCTGTTGGCAATATGCTAATGATGGATCGCATTACTCACATCTCGACTGAAGGCGGGGAACACGGCAAAGGCGAAATTATTGCTGAGCTAGACATACATCCTGACCTGTGGTTTTTTGCCTGTCACTTCCCTGGCGATCCAGTTATGCCTGGCTGCCTAGGCTTAGATGCGATGTGGCAGCTAGTAGGATTTTTTCTTGGCTGGAAAGGCAACAAAGGCCGCGGACGCGCATTAGGCTCTGGTGAAGTGAAATTCACTGGACAAATTCTTCCTACCGCGAAAAAAGTTACTTTTCATATCAGCTTGAAACGCGTTATTGAGCGCAAGTTGGTAATGGGAATTGCAGACGGAAGTGTGAAAGTTGATGGCCGTGAAATTTACACCGCAAAAGACTTGCGTGTAGGCTTATTCACTTCAACTGATAACTTCTAAAGATTAAGAATGAAAGAGGCACATTTATGCGTCGTGTAGTAGTAACAGGTCTTGGCATTGTCAGCTGCCTAGGCAATGACAAAGAGAGCGTTCTAAACTCCTTACGTGAAGGTCAGTCAGGTATTCGTTTCGCTGAAGACTATAAAGAACATGGCTTTCGTAGCCACGTTTGTGGTCGTATTGATTTAGATGCAGAAAGTATTGATCGCAAAATTCGTCGCTTCATGGGCGATGCGGCAACCTATGCTTATGTCTCCATGCAACAAGCCATTCTTGACGCTGGCTTAACCGAAGACCAAGTATCCAATATTCGCACAGGTCTAGTCGCGGGATCTGGCGGCGCATCGGCCAAAAACCTAGTTGACTCTGCAGACACACTACGTGAAAAAGGCGTTAAACGCGTTGGTCCATACCGCGTCACTCAAACCATGGGCAGTACCGTTTCTGCTTGTTTGGCGACACCGTTCAAAATCAAAGGTGTTAACTACTCTATCACCTCTGCTTGTTCTACCAGTGCGCACTGCATTGGCAACGCCATGGAACTTATCCAGTTAGGCAAACAAGATATCGTTTTTGCCGGTGGTGGTGAAGAAGAAAGCTGGACTCAAACTTGTATGTTTGATGCGATGGGCGCGTTGTCTTCTAAATATAATGACACCCCTGAGAAAGCATCTCGTGCTTATGATGCAAACCGTGACGGTTTTGTTATCGCTGGCGGCGGTGGCATGCTGGTGATCGAAGAATTAGAGCATGCAAAAGCTCGTGGCGCCAAAATCTATGCTGAACTAGTTGGTTACGGTGCCACCTCTGATGGTTATGACATGGTAGCCCCTTCTGGTGAAGGCGCTGTGCGTTGTATGCAGATGGCAATGAGTACGATTGATGGCAACATTGACTACATCAACACTCATGGTACTAGTACGCCTGCTGGCGACATGAAAGAGCTTCAAGCGGTTAATGAAACATTTGGCGACAAAATTCCATTAATTAGCTCGACAAAATCGCTATCTGGCCACTCTTTGGGGGCTGCTGGCGTTCACGAAGCCATCTACTGCTTGCTAATGATGGAAAACGATTTCATCGCAGCATCAGCAAACATTGACGAGCTTGATCCAGCGGCAGGTAACATTCCAGTCGTTACGACTCGCAAAGACAATGCTAACTTGAACATGATTATGTCTAATAGTTTCGGATTCGGCGGCACCAACGCCAGCTTAGTATTCAAAAAATACACAGCATAAATAATCTTGAGCAACAAAAAAGCCGCATCATTGATGCGGCTTTTTTATGCCTTCAATTTAACATGCGATTTAGCTAAAACAGAAAGTCATTTCCTTTCGGAAGTTTCGCCATTTCAGCTCGCATCCAAACATCCATTTCTTCATGTAATGCAGAGGTTTTCTTGCCTTCAGACTCAATAATCGGCCCAATAACCACCCTAATGGATCCTGGGAACTTACGCCAACGCTTACCAGGCCAAGTATAACCAGCATTGTGTACCACAGGCAGAATGGGCACACCTGCCGACGTTGCCAACATAGCTGCCCCCTTATTAAAAGGCTGCTCTTCATTCGGTGCGATTCGCGTTCCTTCCGGAAAAATCAATACAGAACGGCCATCGTCTAAACGCTCTTTACCCTGACTGATTATTTGCTTCAACGCATTGGTACGCTGTGAACGATCGATGGCAATTGGCTGCACCATCCTCAACCCCCAGCCAAAGAAAGGCACTGACAACAACTCTTTCTTTAACACCGTTGAAACCGGTGCCATAAGCACCTGCAGAACATAGGTTTCCCATTCACTTTGATGGTTCGCTACCAACACAACAGGACGGCTTTTATTGATATGCTCTAAACCAATAATCTCGACTTTTACACCACAAAACACACGAAAAACAAACAACAAACCTTTATTGTGCAAGTTCAAAACAGGTTGACGATAGTTTTTTGGCAATAAAATCGTCGCAAATGGCGCAAGTACACCAAATATAATGGTGGATACCATGTAATAAATGGAGAATATTGTTGAGCCGACCCAAGATCGTAAAAACGCCCCTACATTCATTAACCGATTACTCCCCATAACCTATTCATTAAGATATTTTTGTTGCTGCTTCAATGGATTTGCATACATTGCCAACACAGTGTCTTTTAGATTGTCAGGACAGCGCTCAAGATAATTCGAAAATGCACTGTCACTTGAAGGCAAGCCTTGCTGCAAAGCAAACGCTGCTCTATTAGTAGACTGAATCGCATAATTGGTAATGATTTGACGGTCGACTTCCGCAACAAATTCTTCTGGCGTCTCAAAGCCCTCTTTGATGACATCACCAAAAGTAACCACCACTTTGCCCTTTTGACCGACGATGCCATTTTTAATGCTGTCTATGTCTTCAAACTCAGCTTTTTCATAAGAGCCCGTTGTCGATTTTTGATGCAATTCACGCGCTTTATCAAAGGCACATGGATCGTATTCATAAGCAATAGAAACAGGTACAATTTTCAAATTCGCCATAGCGTCAGAAAAAGGGATCTTTTCTTTTTTCTGGCTCATAAAGAACATCTTAATAATCGCAGGATCAGTCTGATCCAAGCCATCTTTGGCACGCCCCTCTTTTTGAGCAATCCAAATGTTAGCCTGATCTTTCATGAGCGAATCAGAAATATAAGCAGACAACTGCCCAAAGGCCGCCATCATTTCCCGAATACCATTCGCGGAACGTTTTACGATAAAACTCTTATTTAAGCGCATCAAATCAGACACAAATGGGCGACGCAATAGGTTATCACCAATGGCAATACGCACCGTATCCAATCCCGCTAAGTACAGACCATAGTTAACAAAAGCAGGGTCCATCGCGATGTCTCTATGATTCGACAAGAATAAATAGCCGACACCCTTTTCTAACTTTTCGATACCACGATACTCAACATTCGTTGTCGTGGTTTTTATCATACGCTCCATATAGCTTGCGACGCGCATTTGAAACGCATGAACATTTGATATATTGGCAATTTGGCGTTTTAACGCTAATTTAACGCAGAACGCCAATGGCGCTCGTAAAAACTTAGGCCATTGCGCGAAACGAAAACCAATAATTGTATTTATAAAATCTGGTGTTTCGACCAAATTGTTCAACACCTCGGCGACCTCATCGTCGTTGTAGGGGCGTATATCGTGAAACTGATCCATTTAATTTTCCGTCAGTAAAACTGTTTTGTTTTTTTGTTATCAAATGAGACCTGCGCGCAACGAGCACGCACAGGTCTCAATATTTTTAAAGGGTTTGAATTTCAAAGCCCAATGCTTCTAGCTCTCCACGCTTCGACGTTGAGGTCACCACAGCAATATTTTCATTCTCTTTCGTTAAGTATGTTTTAGCAACCTGTCTCAACTGCTCAATCGTTACCGCCAAAATTTTAGCGCGGAACGCTTCTCGATAAGCCAAACTACGACCATGCAGATGTACATAGAAATCGCTTTGCGCCTCTCCTGCTGGTGAACTTGGCTTATCCATGGAGCCAATCACGCCCAAAATGGCTTCTTCCAACGCCTCTTCAGTATGCGTTTCGTTTAACATCCATTCAATAGAAGCATCGAAGTCAGACAAGGTTTCTGTCAAACGAGGATCACGATAAGAGTAAAAACGGAACGACCCTGTGCTGCCATCAAATGTTGCACCACCGCCGTAAGCACCACCCTGTTCACGGATTGCACGGTGCAAAAAGCCATTGCGCAAAAAACCACCCAACACGGTCAAAGCCGCTACATCAGGGTGATCTCCGTACGCAGTACGGAACGCTTTACTACAAAAACTCACCTGAGTTGATGTCAGCCAAGCGACATTTACTTTAGCGTCAACAGATGGCATAGCGAACTTAGTCTGTACACGACCAGCAGGCAAGTCAGCAAAAACTGACTGCACCTCTTGCAATACATTGGCCTCATGCTGGGGTTCTGCTACCAATAAAAGCTGCTTATTTGCTTGCAACAATTTTTCATGCAAACGCTTAAAAATAGCTAAAATATTGTCCGCTGTTTTGCCATCCGCTTTTATCGCATCATCCAACACAATCGCAGCACGAATGCCTGACATACCACTCCATTTTTCCTGTTGTGCCGCCAAACCAGAGATTGCACTAGACGCCGCTGTCATCGCAAGCGAATGACCTTGACCTGTGATCGACTGTTCACGACGAGCACGACGTTGCGCCATCAGCTCTTTTACTCGACTGGCTTCATCAAAGCGCACATTAAGCATAGTGTCTTTCAACAACTCGCTCATGGCTTTCACATTTGGCACCAAGGCTTTGGATGACAAAATAAAATAGCCATTTAATACTTGGCGATCTTCAATCGTCGCACGAATAGAATTAGATGCTCCCAGACCACCACAGACCTGAGCTTGGCGTTCTTGAACAGCAAGATAGTCTGCCTCACCAATCCCCAGCTCCGTCATCATCGAAGAAAACAAAGGCAAATGCTCAGTTTCTTCCTCATCTAATTCAGGAAGATCTATAACCAGTTGCTGGTAAACCAAACCATTTGTACCTTGTGGATAAAAGGTAATTGGCAACTCACCCGCCACTTTGTCATTTTCATATTCTGGTAAACGTGCTGGAACATCTTCCAAGCCTACTTTCGGCAGAATACTCATGTCATCCACTTGCGATTGACGCGCTTTCAATGCAGCACTACGAGCAATAATCTGCTGTTTTTCAGCATCCGACAAGGCGGCTTTTATTTTACTAAGACGGTCTTTTTCCGCCTGATTGCGACGTGCTTCAAGCGCATCATCAGGGCTTAACGTTAACGTCACTCGGTGCGCATTCGCTAGCAGCAAGCTCTTGATCAAATTCGGAATATATTGTTGATCCTGTACTTTTTCACGCATCGCATTGATAACAGGATCAAGATCAAGCTGAGCAATCACATCACCGGCATGCACGGCCGTCGACAAACCAGCCAATATTAATTGCAAGCCATAAGGATAGCTGCCACCGCCGATCTCGCGCTGACTTAACTCTAATTGATGCAGCATGGCATCCACCATGTCTTGTGGCACGCCTTTTTCGGCAATGCTCTCTAATGTCGACAAGACTAACGCCTCTACCTTTGGTGCATCTTCTCGTTTGACGCCTTCCAAACCACACATGAAGCTCATTTCTTTATTGCTGTCTTCAAGTCCACACATTGGTGAGGGTGCACGGCCAAGGTCGCTGTTCTCCAATACGCGCAATAAAGGCGACGCGCTGTTGTCCAGCAAAACACTAGACAGCAATTGCGCTTCAAACTGTTGGTTTAAATCTGTGCTCTCACCCAATAACCAGCCCACTACCACATGACTGCCATCTTCTTTCACTTCGTCAGCCGCATAACCTTCTTCCACGCGCACAGGCGAGAAGTAACGTTTGGCATTCGGTACGCTCACTTGATCTTCAACTGGCAAGCGCTCAAAACGGCTCAATACTTTCGCTTCAAATTCCGCCTGTAATGTTTCAGCCGGAATATCGCCAAAGGTCATAAATACAGCATTAGAAGGATGATAATGAGTACGATAAAATGCCAGTAGATCCTGGTAGGACAAATCTGGAATGTCTGTTGGCTCACCACCAGAATTAAAGTGATAAGTATTATTTGGGAACAAATATTTGGTGAGCGTTTGCCACAACACGGACGTGGTGGAGTCTCATTGCCCCTTTCATTTCATTGAATACCACACCCTTAAAGGTCAAATCTGACTCGGCATTGTCAGGCTCAGCAAACTCTAAACGATGGCCTTCTTGTGAAAAGTCCAACTCATCTAGACGCGAAAAAAACACCGCATCTAAGTACACATCTAAAAGATTGTGAAAGTCTTTTTTATTCTTGCTAGCAAACGGATAAGCCGTCCAGTCTGAAGAAGTAAACGCGTTCATAAAGGTGTTTAACGAACGGCGAATCATCATAAAAAACGGATCACGTACTGGGAATCGCTCAGAACCACATAATACGGTGTGTTCAAGAATATGCGCCACACCACAAGAATCCGTCGGAACGGTTTTTAAACCCACTAAAAAAACATTTTCGTCATTCTCAGACGCGATATGAAAATGCTTAGCACCCGTTACGGCGTGCTCAAACTCTTGAACGGTAACGTTAAGAGCATCGATATATTCACTGCGAAGAAACGTAAACGCAGGATGGTGCGCGGTGCTATTTGCCATTCTCTACCTCGATAGAATTAGAATACGATCATTACAATGTTTTGGGGCAGCTTGGGTACACTCAAGACAACATAAGTCCAAGACAGCAAAGTGGCGGGATTATAGCAAAAATATGGCTTTTACTGCACGAACTAACGTAGACACTCCCATTTCAAACCACACAACGCATCAACGCTTTTGGTGTTTTTCCCAATCATCTAAACGCGCTTTTTCTGTTTTTTTAAACAATACATACACGGCTCCCAAACCACCATGATGCCGCTGTGCACTATGAAAGGCCATCACAGCGTCCAACTCTCTGAGCCATTTATTGATATGACTTTTGATCATCGCTTGGCTATCTGGGTCCGGCGTGCGATCCCCCTTACCATGCACTATGATAGCGACGCGGATATCATGACGCATACAATCATCTGTAAATTGATAGACGTGCTCCCGCGCCTGAGCCACCGTATGACGATGCAAGTCTAAACGCGCCTCAATACCATACTTGCCCTGCCTAAGACGCTTAAACACCCCGTCTTGAACACCAGAGCGCTTATACTCAAGCACATCATTAGGCTCCACTTTCTCCACATAATCTTGCGACAAGTGATTCCGGTCCGCCTCCTTCGCAATCAACGCCGCTTTTTGGCGAGCAGCAAAGTCGACCATGGGGCCTTTTTTGCCTAGATATACTTCGCTTTTTTCAAGCGGCTTAATACCCGCCACTTCTTGAGCAAACAAAGACGTTTCATCTTCGTCGTTCACAGTAAACACCTCTTTGATTCACTCATTCGATATAGCAAACCATTATATAACAACAAAGGCCCCTAAAGAGGAGCCTTTATTACATCAACCTAGATCACAAAGACCTTCTGATATCTCTAGTAACCGTTAAAACGGAATATCATCGTCGAAGTCATCAAAGTTCGGTGCCTGCTGAGGTTTTGGCTCAGGGGCACGCTGTGGCGCTGGCTGCTGTGGTGCACGATGTTGCGGTGCAGCTTGAGCGGGCGCTTGCTGTGGCGCATTGCCCCAGCTACCAAAAGATTGTGGTTGTGCTTGTGGCGCCGCTGGTTGATGCACGGGTTGTTGTGGTGCTTGACCATAACCACCTTGAGGCTGATTAAACCCGCCTTGAGGTGTGTGCTGTTGTGGCGCCTGATGCGCAGGCGCTTGACCGTAGCCGCCTTGTTGTGGTGCGGCAGATTGTTGTGGAGCACTGCCATAACCGCCACCACCTTGCATAGAGTCGTAGCCACCACTTTGCTGTCCAGCACCATCGCCACGGCCGTCTAGCAATTGCATTTCATTCGCAACGATCTCAGTGGTGTAGCGCTTAATGCCATCTTTTTCCCACTCACGAGTACGCAACGAACCTTCAACGTATACCTTAGAGCCCTTTTTAATAAAATCGCCTGCAATTTGACCAAGACGGAAGTTACCACGATCCATAAAAGACACTCGATGCCATTCGGTACGCTCTTGCATTTGACCGGTCTGCTTATCACGCCAGCTCTCTGTTGTTGCCAAGTTAACGTTTGCAACGGCGGCGCCAGATGGCATAAAACGCACTTCGGCATCATTGCCTGCGTTACCGATCAAGATTACTTTGTTTATTCCACGTGCCATGACGTTTTTCTCCAACTAAAATATAGAATAGTGTTTTACTTAAAGGCTTACTTGTGGCGCCAGACGCACCAAAGCCTCTTTGTCTAATACCTTCTTATCAACTTTCAGATAAGCCGTTTGCTCATCTTTAAAAATTTGCATACCTTCCACTCCTTGGATTTCAGCAAGTTGATCCGCCAACTTCGTTATTTCTTCATCTGTCATATTGGGCAAGCTAAACGCCAAACTACTCAATTGACGCGGCGCAGGCTGAACGGCACAAACAAGCGACCAGGCCAAAAACACCACCCCAACTACCCAAAAGACACCGCTATTCGAGTGATTCTGAAGCAGCCAACCGCCGCAAACACCACCCAAAAATGAACCCATAAATTGATGGGTAGAAAACACACCCATTGCCGTACCGCGATAACCGACTGGTGCCAACTTACTAAGAAGTGAGGGCAGCACGGCCTCTAATGAGTTAAAGCCGACAAAATAAACCCACAGTAAAAGCCCAAAGAGCCATAAATAGGGCGCCCATTGCAATAATATCGAACTTAAACCCAACAACAACATCACGGCAATCAAGATCGCTTTTGTCTTACCTTTTGATTCAGCGATAATCACCAATGGTAACATACCTGCGAAGGCAAAACCCATGATGGCTAAGTATAGCCAGCTATGTTGTGACAAGGGCAATCCAAACTGCTGAATCAATAAGTTCGGCACAGTAACAAACAATGCCGTCAAACTTGCGTGAAGTAATAAAACACTCACATTTAAGAAGCGTAATTTTGCATCTTTTAGTACCAAACCTAATGCCTGAAGACTAGGGGTGGTGTCCCGTCGAAAAGTATGTTGAACGATATTCGGCACAGCAAAAACGATCAAGGCTATACCCAGTAAAGAGAGTGCAAAGGATAAATAAAATAAACCTGAAAGTCCGACCAAAGCAAAAATCCAAGGCCCTAAAACCAAAGACAACATAAACGAAGCACCGATACTGATACCAACGATGGCCATCGCCTTCGTCCGATTTTGCTCTCTTGTCACATCACTGAGTAATGCCATTAAGGTGCTAGCAATCGCGCCGGCACCCTGAATAGCCCGTCCGACTATCAAGGTATTGATGTCGTTGGCATTGGCACAAATCAAACTCCCTACAGCAAACAATAGGAGTCCGATGATAATGACGCGTTTACGGCCAATCTTGTCAGACCACATACCCATCGGGATTTGCAGACTCGCTTGAGTCAGACCATAAATACCAATGGCAGTCCCAATTAAGGCAGCATCCGCACCAGTCAGCCCATCAGCGGCGACACTGATCACGGGCATAATGAGAAACAAGCCCAACATTCTGAACAAATAAATCAGCGCTAAAGCAAGAACTGAACGACGTTCGAGTAGATCCATAAAGTGGTTTAAACCGTTTAACTTGGGTATTAAGAAAAAAGATTGTCAATTTTACAAAAAATACCGTTGAAGCTCCATTTCAACTACTGTAAAAATAGACAGTTATTTAATTTACTAGCAGATTACTTTCTGTTGATCGACTTCACATTGGAGACTCATGGATACCATTACCATACGCGGAGGCCGCACTCACAATCTAAAAAATGTGGACCTAGACATCCCAAGAGACAAACTTGTGGTGATTACTGGCCTATCTGGCTCGGGCAAATCCTCTCTTGCGTTCGATACACTCTATGCGGAAGGTCAACGTCGCTATGTAGAATCATTGTCTACGTACGCAAGACAATTTTTGTCAATGATGGAGAAGCCGGACATAGACCACATTGAAGGCCTTTCCCCTGCTATCTCTATCGAACAAAAATCAACTTCCCATAACCCTCGATCAACAGTCGGTACAATAACAGAAATCTATGATTATCTACGATTGTTATTTGCTCGTGCAGGGCAGCCTCGCTGTCCAGATCATGGCGAACCGCTAGAGGCACAAACCATATCACAAATGGTCGATAAAGTTATATCGCTACCAGAAGACACTAAGATGATGCTGCTTGCCCCTATTATAAAGGATCGCAAAGGCGAGCACCTGCACACTATTAGCGATTTGCTCTCAAAAGGTTTTATCCGCGCACGAATCAATGGCATTATTGTCGATCTCGATGATGCCCCAACCTTAGAAAAGAACAAAAAACATACAATTGAAGTGGTTATTGACCGTTTCAAAGTACGCTCTGACCTACAATTGCGCTTGGCAGAATCGTTTGAAACGTGCCTTGGTTTATCCGACGGCATAGCTAAAGTCATCAATATGGATGATGAAAAAGAGGAATACATTTTTTCCAGTAAGTTCGCCTGCCCGGTCTGCGGTTACAGCCTGACCGAGTTGGAACCACGCCTCTTTTCATTTAACAATCCGAATGGTGCCTGTCAGACCTGTGATGGCCTTGGCACACATCAAATGTTTGATCCTGAACGCATTATTCAAGATGAAACCTTGACCTTAGCGGAAGGTGCAATTCGCGGTTGGGGTAGACGCAGCATTTTCTACTATCAACAGCTTAGCGCGCTAGCAAAACATTACGGTTTTGATATAGAAGCAAAATACAAAGACATACCGAGTGAGTTCAAAAAACGCATTCTGCAAGGCTCGGGGAAAGACAAGATAGATTTTGTTTACATCAATGAACGCGGCGACAAAATGACGCGTGCGCATGCGTTTGAAGGTGTTATCCCCAATCTACAACGCCGCTACCATGAAACAGAATCTGACAGTGTACGTGACGATCTTTCGCAGTACATTAGCATTCAGCCTTGTCCAGATTGCCATGGATCTCGACTCAATCGATCCGCTCGCAACGTCTTTATTGCCGAGCAAACACTACCAGAAGTGGTGACCTATCCAATCGCTGAATGCTTGAAGTACTTTGAAACACTTGAACTTCCAGGGTCACGTGGAGAGATAGCCTCTAAAATTCTTAAAGAGATTCGTGACCGATTAACCTTCTTGGTAAACGTTGGCTTGGAATATCTAACACTCGATCGAAAAGCAGACTCGCTATCTGGCGGCGAAGCACAACGAATCCGCCTTGCCAGCCAAATCGGTGCTGGTCTGGTTGGCGTCATGTATATATTGGACGAACCTTCGATCGGCTTACACCAACGGGACAATGAACGGCTTATTGCAACCTTAACGAGATTGAGAGACTTAGGTAATACCGTCATTGTGGTCGAGCATGACGAAGACGCTATCCGTATTGCGGATTTCGTGGTCGACATAGGACCAGGTGCAGGGGTTCATGGCGGACAAATTATTGCTAGCGGCACACCACAAGACATAATGGACTGCCCAGAATCCGTCACAGGGCAATTTCTAACGGGCAAACGCAAAATTGAAATCCCTGCCATCCGACACACAGCCAAAGACAAACAGTTTCTTAATCTTATTGGCGCCACAGGCAATAACTTAAATACCGTAGATTTAAAAATTCCTGTCGGGGTAATGACCTGTATTACTGGTGTATCTGGCTCAGGCAAGTCAACGTTAATAAATGGCACATTGTATCCGCTTGCCGCTACCGCGCTTAATGGCGCAACAACACTTAAAGCGGCACCGCATGAGCGTATTGAAGGGCTCAACTTATTCGATAAATGTGTCGACATTGATCAAAGCCCAATTGGCCGCACTCCAAGATCGAACCCAGCTACTTATACTGGTATTTTCACCCCCATGAGGGAGCTGTTCTCAGGAACACAAGAATCTCGCTCACGAGGCTACAAACCAGGCCGCTTCAGCTTTAACGTCAAAGGTGGACGCTGTGAAGCTTGTCAGGGTGACGGTGTAATCAAAGTGGAAATGCACTTTTTGCCAGATATTTACGTCCCTTGCGATACCTGTAAAGGCAAACGTTACAACCGTGAAACCTTAGAAATACACTATAAGGGCAAGAATATTCACGAATGCCTTGAAATGACCATCGAGGATGCACGTGAATTCTTTGACCCTGTCCCTTCTATTGCTCGAAAATTACAAACCTTGATGGATGTTGGTTTAGGTTATATCCGCCTCGGTCAAGCCGCGACAACATTATCGGGTGGCGAGGCGCAGCGCGTCAAACTCGCTAAAGAACTATCTAAAAGAGACACTGGGACAACGCTCTATATTCTTGACGAACCCACTACAGGTCTACACTTCGCAGACATAGAGCAGCTATTGAAAGTACTTCATCGCTTAAGAGACCATGGTAACACAGTTGTGGTCATTGAACATAATCTTGATGTCATAAAAACGGCTGACTGGATTGTCGATTTAGGACCAGAAGGAGGCAGTGGCGGTGGCTATATCATCGCAGAGGGCACCCCTGAGGACATTGCAAAAGCAGAGAAATCCCATACGGGACGATTTTTAAAACTGATGCTCAACTAATTACGACTGACTAAATGCAAACACCCAGTGAGACATATTTAATTGGGTGTTTTTTTATACGCTGTTAAAGCATTAATTTAAATGCAAAAAAGCCGAGCTAGTTACCTAGCTCGGCTTTTTATTACAGACTAATATTACTCAGCGGCTTCTGTAACTGGACGATCGACCAATTCAACATAAGCCATAGGCGCATTGTCGCCTGAGCGGAAGCCACATTTAAGAATGCGAACATAACCACCAGGACGAGCTTGGTAACGAGGACCAAGCTCCGTGAACAATTTACCTACTGCGTCTTTGCTACGAGTACGAGCAAAGGCAAGGCGACGATTCGCAACAGAATCAACTTTCGCCAATGTGATTAACGGCTCAGCAACACGACGTAGTTCTTTGGCTTTCGGCAACGTAGTCTTGATAACTTCGTGTTCGAACAAAGAAGCAGCCATGTTCTTAAACATCGCTTTACGATGTGAGCTAGTACGGTTTAAGTGACGTCCACTCTTACGATGACGCATTTTACATTCCTTACCAAACTACGGTGGTCAGGGAACAATGACCTAGCGAGCTAGAACTTTGCTATCGTCTTTCAAACTAGCCGGTGGCCAATTCTCTAAACGCATTCCCAAAGACAAACCACGCTGTGCTAAAACATCTTTGATTTCAGTTAACGACTTCTTACCTAGGTTAGGCGTCTTAAGAAGCTCAACCTCAGTGCGTTGAATCAAATCACCGATGTAATAAATGTTCTCTGCTTTTAAACAGTTAGCACTGCGAACGGTCAATTCAAGATCATCAACCGGGCGTAGCAAAATTGGATCAATCTCATCCTCTTCTTCTACAACAGGTGCTTCGCTCTCGCTTTCAAGGGCGACGAACACAGCAATTTGCTGTTGCAAAATAGTCGCTGCACGACGGATTGCTTCTTCAGGATCGATTGTACCATTAGATTCGATGTCTAAGACTAACTTATCTAAATCTGTACGCTGCTCAACACGAGCATTATCGACACTGTACGCAACACGGCGAACAGGGCTGAATGAGGCATCCAGTTGCAAGCGACCGATTGGACGAGTCTCATCGTCGCCAGCAACACGAGCATCAGCAGGCTCATAACCACGGCCACGAGCGACTTTGATCTGCATCGTTAACTCAGCAGTATCGTCTAAGTGCGCAATAACATGATCCGGGTTAGCGATCTCTGCATCAGCAACTAACTGGATATCTCCAGCTGTTACGATACCGGGACCTTTTTTACTTAGAGTAAGAGTTGCTTCATCTTGCCCGTGTAGAGCGATCGCAACTCCTTTCAGGTTAAGAAGAATTTCAATTACATCTTCTTTAACCCCTTCGATTGCGCTGTATTCGTGTAATACACCGTCGATTTCAACTTCAACAATCGCACAACCTGGCATTGAAGAAAGCAGGATACGGCGCAAAGCGTTACCCAAAGTATGACCAAAACCACGCTCTAGCGGTTGTAGTGTAACTTTAGCGCGACAGTTGCCTAGTTCCTGAACTTCAATGTTGCGTGGGGTTAACAATTCGCTCACTGAACGCTGCATAGATCCACCTATTTCTTAATCCTAATTGCCAACTTACTTAGAGTAAAGTTCGACAATTAGGTTCTCATTAATTTCAGCTGATAAATCGGCACGCTCTGGAACAGCTTTGTAAGTTGCTTCCAGTTTAGTTGAATCAACCTCGATCCAATGGATCGGTGCACGACCTTTAGATAGCTCTAATGCGCTTTGTACACGCAATTGCTTCTTAGCTTTTTCACGAATTGACACGACGTCACCAGCTTTAACTTGGTAAGACGGAATGTTAACCGTAGCGCCATTTACTAGAATACCTTTATGGCCTACTAGCTGACGAGCTTCCGCACGCGTAGAACCAAAACCTGCGCGGTATACAACGTTGTCTAAACGTGATTCTAAAAGTTGCAGAAGGTTTTCACCTGTTGCACCTTTAAGACGAGCTGCAGATTTGTAGTAGTTACGGAATTGTTTTTCTAGAATACCGTACATACGACGTACTTTTTGTTTCTCACGTAATTGCAAGCCGTAATCAGAAAGACGACCACGACGTGCACCATGCACACCAGGAACCGTCTCTACTTTACATTTCGACTCAAGAGCGCGTGAACCGCTCTTCAATTGCAAGTCGGTACCTTCACGACGAGACAACTTACAAGTTGGACCTATATAACGAGCCATGTATCTGTCTCCTCAATTAAACGCGACGTTTCTTAGGTGGACGGCAACCGTTATGCGGAATTGGCGTCACATCTGTGATGTTATTGATACGCAAGCCCAATGCATTCAATGCACGAACTGCGGACTCACGACCAGGACCTGTGCTCTTAATCATTACGTCAACGTTTTTAAGGCCGAACTCTTGTGCGACAGCACCGGCACGTTCCGCGGCTACTTGAGCTGCGAAAGGAGTACTTTTACGAGATCCGCGAAAACCAGAACCACCGGCAGTAGCCCAAGACAAAGCATTGCCTTGGCGGTCAGTGATAGTCACGATCGTATTGTTAAATGACGCGTGTACATGAGCAACACCGTCGACGACCGTCTTTTTGACTTTTTTCTTGGTGTTGCGCGTAGCTGGCTTAGCCATATTGCACTTTTCCTATTTAATGCTCAGCTCTAGCAAACTTTGTGGCTAGAGCGAAACGCGTTTATATTACTTACGAATAGGCTTACGTGGGCCTTTTCGTGTACGAGCGTTCGTTTTGGTACGTTGACCACGAACAGGTAGGCTGCGGCGATGACGAATCCCGCGATTACAACCTAGGTCCATCAAACGTTTGATAGACATACTGACTTCACGACGTAAGTCACCCTCTACAGTGTACTTAGCAACTTGGCCACGAAGCTCATCAAGGACTTCGTCACTTAATGAACCAATTTTCGCAGTTTCAGCTACACCCGCAGCAGCGCAGATTGCGCGTGAACGAGTGCGACCAATTCCGAAGATGTAAGTCAGAGAAATGACCGCATGTTTATTGTCAGGAATATTGACACCGGCTATACGAGCCATTCATTTTACTCCGTTGTTATTGATGATTAAATGATAATTCATCACTTTACTTTCATGAGGGCGGCTGATTATGCCTATCTTTAGGCCATAAATCAACCACCCTTTCCTGTCATCAAGCAAACTCGCGATTAACCTTGACGCTGTTTGTGACGAGGTTCAACGCAAATCACTCGAACTGAACCGTTACGACGAACGATTTTGCAGTTACGACAGATTTTCTTTACAGATGCACGTACTTTCATGTTCAACTCCAACCTTACGCTCAGCGCATTAGGCCATTTGGACCATAACCAGTCAGATTAGATTTCTTCATTAATGATTCGTATTGCTGACTCATCAAATGACTTTGAACTTGCGACATAAAGTCCATGACAACAACGACTACGATTAACATAGAGGTACCGCCAAAGTAGAATGGAACATTCCACGCAACAACAAAGAACTGAGGCATCAGTGACACAAGCGTGATGTATAAAGCACCAAACAGTGTCAAACGAGTCATTACACCATCAATATATCGAGCTGTATGATCGCCTGGACGAATACCCGGTAAAAAAGCACCGGATTTTTTCAAGTTATCTGCCACATCTTTAGGATTGAACACTAGCGCTGTATAGAAGAAGCAAAAGAATACAATTGCTATCGCAAACAACAGCACATAGAGCGGTTGCCCAGGAGCTAGAGCCAAAGAGGTATTTTGCAACCATTCCATCCCCTCACCTTGACCGAACCATTGTCCAATCGAAGCTGGAAAAAGAAGGATACTTGAAGCAAATATAGGCGGAATAACCCCGGCCATATTCACCTTAAGCGGCAAATGACTCTTTTGTGCGGCAAACACCTTTTTGCCTTGCTGACGCTTAGCATAATTAACCGTTATACGACGCTGACCACGTTCGATGAAAACAACAAACGCAATCGTCGCAATGGCCAATATACCAATCAACAACAAAGCTAAAATATTTATATCGCCTTGACGAGCCGATTCAAACGAACGACCTAAAGCAGAAGGCAAGCCAGCAACGATACCTGCAAAGATTAATATGGAAATACCATTACCAATCCCTTTCTCAGTAACTTGCTCACCTAACCACATTAAGAAAACAGTACCAGCAACAAGCGTCACGACAGCAACAGCATAGAACTCAATGCCGCTACTAAACGAGATACCTTGGCTTGCCAAACCAACCGCCATACTGGCAGACTGAATAAGAGCAAGAAGCACCGTACCGTAACGAGTGTACTGAGTAATCTTACGACGACCCGCTTCACCCTCTTTCTTAAGCTGCTCTAGCTGCGGACTCACAACCGTCAATAACTGCATGATAATTGAAGCAGAAATATAGGGCAAAATCCCAAGCGCAAGAATACTCATGCGTTCGAGCGCGCCCCCTGAGAATACGTTAAATAAACTCAGAATAGTGCCTTCATTTTGATCAAACAGGGCTGATAACCTATCAGGGTTAATACCCGGAACAGGAATATGTGCACCAATTCGGTATACAATAATTGCCAAAAACACGAAACGGATACGATGCCCAAAGCTCGCCTAATCCGTTTTGCATTCCAGCTGGTAGTGAGCCACGCTTTGCCATTTATTCCTCGACTTTTCCGCCAGCTGCTTCAATAGCGGCACGAGCACCTTTAGTCACTTTAAGACCACGAACGGTAACCGCTTTGTCGATTGAGCCTGACAAGATTACACGAGCTGTCTTAATCTGATGACCAAGAATGTCGGCGCCTTTAAGAGCAGCCAAATCTACAACTTCAGCATTTACAGCAGCAAGCTCGTTTAAACGAACCTCAGCAACATACTTTGCCTGACGTGAAGTAAAACCGAATTTTGGCAGACGACGCTGCAAAGGCATTTGACCACCTTCAAAACCAGGTTTTACTGAGCCACCAGAGCGAGATTTAAGACCTTTATGGCCTCGTCCGCCGGTTTTGCCCAAGCCGCTACCAATGCCGCGACCAACACGTTTAGGAGCATGCTTGCTACCTTCGCCAGGACGAAGTGTATTTAAGAACATGTTATTCCCCTACCACTTTAACCATGTAATAAACTTTATTAACCATACCACGTACAGAAGGAGTATCTTCCAACTGACGAGTTTGGCCAACTTTACGCAAACCCAAGCCTTTAACAGTTTCACGGTGCTTTGGAAGACGACCGATCGGGCTGCGGGTTAGTTGAACTGTGATGGTATTATTCGCCATAACACATTACCCCAAAATTTGATCGACTGACTTACCGCGTTTAGCCGCGATTTGTTCAGGTGCTTTCATATCCTGCAAACCTTTGATCGTAGCGCGAACTACGTTTACTGGGTTTGTAGAACCGTAACATTTTGCCAATACGTTGTGAACGCCAGCGATTTCTAGAACCGCACGCATTGCACCACCGGCTATGATACCAGTACCTTGAGACGCAGGCTGCATGTAAACATTAGACGCACCATGATTTGCTTTAACTGGATACTGAAGTGTATCGCCATCAAGCTTAACAGAAATCATGTTACGGCGAGCTTGTTCCATAGCTTTTTGAATTGCTTGAGGAACTTCACGCGCTTTACCGCGACCGAAGCCAACCTTACCTTTACCATCACCAACGACTGTCAAAGCTGTGAAAGAGAAGATACGACCACCTTTCACTACTTTAGCAACGCGGTTTACTTGTACTAGCTTCTCTTGGAGGTCGCTAGTTTGTTGATCATTAACTGCCATTTGCTACCCCTTAGAACTCTAGACCGGCTTCACGTGCAGCGTCAGCAAGAACCTGAACGCGACCATGATATTTGAAGCCAGAACGGTCAAAAGCGACCGAAGTGACACCTGCTTCTTTAGCGCGAGCAGCAATCAAAGTACCGACTTCTTTAGCCGCTGCTTTGTTACCAGTCGCTGAGCCACGAAGAGCTTCTTCAAGTGTAGAAGCGCTTGCTAGCACTTTACTTCCACAAGGAGAAATCACTTGAGCATACATATGGCGTGGTGTGCGATGTACAGTAAGACGATTCGCACCTAAGTCACGAATATGCAAACGAGCACGACGTGCACGACGAATCCGAGATTGTTTTTTAGTGTTCATGAATGTCTACCTACTTCTTCTTAGCTTCTTTACGACGAATAATCTCGTCAGCATAGCGAACACCTTTGCCTTTATATGGCTCTGGTGGACGGAAACCGCGAACTTCTGCAGCAACCTGACCAACGGCTTGTTTATCAATGCCACGAATCACGATTTCTGTTTGAGAAGCACATTCAGCTGTGATGCCTTCAGGTAGTTCATAATCAACTGGGTGAGAGAAACCCAGAGATAGGTTAAGCACGTTGCCTTTAAGCGCAGCACGGTAACCAACACCTTGAAGAAGCAATCTTTTCTCAAAACCCTGACTAACACCAACAACCATGTTGTTAACCAAAGCACGAGTTGTACCAGCTAAGGCACGGCTTTGTTTTGCACCATCGCGCGCAGCGAAGGTAATAACATTTTCTTCTTTAGACACTTGTACGCTTGTGTGAACATTAAACTCTAAAGAACCTTTACCGCCTTTAACAACGACAGTTTGTCCATTTAGGGTTAAATCTACACCACTAGGAAGCGTCACGGGACTATTAGCAACTCGAGACATACTAACTCCTAGAATACTGTGCAGATTACTTCGCCACCGATACCAGCAGCACGAGCTGCACGGTCTGTCATCACACCTTTAGAGGTAGAGATGATTGCAACACCAAGACCAGCTTCTACTTTAGGTAGTGATGCTGTGCCTTTGTATTGACGCAAACTTGGGCGAGATGCGCGTTTGATTTGTTCGATAACTGGCTTACCTTCGTAGTATTTCAACTCGATTGTAAGCGTTGGTTTCACTGCTTCGTCTACAGAGAAGTCACCTACGTAACCTTCTTCGCGTAGAACAGCAGCAATAGATGCTTTCATTTTTGATGAAGGCATACTCACAGAAGACTTCGCAGCCATCTGGGCATTACGAATACGTGTAAACATATCCGCAAGGGTATCTTGCATACTCATTTAAGAGGCTCCTAATTTAAAAACCATTGTGCAGCAAATAGAGGCTCGCGCATAGTACACAGCAGCGAGCAGAATGTCCAGTATTTAGACACCCCACTCACTGCCATGTATTATGATCGCGCTCTACTTGCTTACCAACTAGCTTTCTTCAAGCCTGGTACGTCACCACGCATCGCTGCTTCACGCAGTTTGATACGAGACAGACCGAAGCGACGGTATACACCGTGCGGACGACCTGTGATTTGGCAACGATTACGCTGACGAGAAGAAGATGAATCGCGTGGAAGCGCTTGCAATTTAAGCGTCGCTTCCCACTTTTCATCGTCCGATGCATTAACGTCGCTAATGATCGCTTTTAGAGCAGCACGCTTTTCAGCGAACTTAGCTACTAATTTGGTACGTTTTGCTTCGCGCTGAATCATTGATACTTTAGCCATGATTCCTACCTCTTATTTCTTGAAAGGGAAACTAAAGGCGGCTAGCAAAGCACGACCTTCTTCGTCGGTACGAGCAGTCGTTGTAATGGTAATATCCATACCACGTACACGGTCTACTTTATCGTAGTCGATTTCAGGGAAGATGATTTGCTCTTTAACACCCATACTGTAGTTACCGCGACCGTCAAAAGACTTAGGATTAAGTCCACGGAAGTCACGAATACGTGGGATAGCTACATCAACCAAACGGTCAAAGAAATCCCACATACGGTCGCCACGTAGCGTCACTTTACAACCGATCGGGTAACCGTCACGGATTTTAAAGCCTGCTACAGATTTACGAGCCTTAGTTACTACTACTTTCTGGCCGCTAAGTGCTTGAAGATCATTTACCGCATGCTCAAGAAGTTTCTTGTCTGCGATTGCTTCACCAACACCCATATTTAAAGTGATTTTAGTGATTTTAGGCACTTCCATCACGTTTTTGTAACCAAACTCTTCTGTAAGTTTTGCTACAACTTGATCTTTATAAACTTGCTTAAGTCTCGCCATGGCTATAATTCTCGCTCTTAGGCGTCGATCGCTTCACTATTTGATTTAAAAACACGCACTTTCGTACCGTCTTCGTTCAATTTAAAGCCGACGCGATCCGCTTTACCTGTAGCACTGTTAAAAATGGCTACGTTGGAAACCTGGATAGGTGCTTCTTGTTCAACGATACCACCAGTTGAACCCTTCATAGGGTTTGGTTTCTCGTGTTTCTTAACAGTATTAATGCCAGAAACAAGAACTCGGTTTTCGTCTACTACCTTAACAACTTTACCGCGTTTGCCTTTATCTTTACCAGCAATCACGATAACTTCGTCGTTACGTTTGATTTTACGCATAATGTCCCCTCTCCCTCTTACAGCACTTCAGGTGCAAGAGAAACAATTTTCATGAACTGCTCTGTACGCAATTCACGTGTTACAGGGCCAAAGATACGAGTACCAATAGGCTGTCCTGAAGCATTCAATAGAACCGCAGAGTTTACATCAAAACGGATTACTGAGCCATCAGAACGACGAACACCTTTCTTAGTTCTAACGACAACTGCGTTAAGAACCTGCCCTTTTTTAACACGACCACGAGGGATCGCTTCTTTCACTGTGACCTTAATAATGTCACCGATAGCAGCATAACGACGATGTGAGCCACCCAGTACTTTAATACACTGAACACGCTTTGCGCCGCTGTTATCTGCAACATCAAGCATCGATTCTGTTTGAATCATTTCTGCTCTCCAATCAAATTAGATAACAAGTCTCACGAAGGAAGGAGCAGCTTATACAGCTGCTGCTTTCTCAACAACTTGAACCAGATTCCAAGTCTTAGACTTAGAGTAAGGGCGTGTTTCCACAACCTTAACGGTATCACCGATCTGACATTCATTGTTTTCATCATGAGCGTGTAATTTAGTCGAACGACGAACAAACTTACCGTATAAAGGGTGTTTCTCTGTACGCTCAACAAGTACCGTAATGGTTTTATCCATCTTGTCGCTAACTACTTTACCAGTAGCGGTACGCGCTTTTGTTTCTGCCATCTTAGTTACCTGCCTTATCATTAAGCACGGTTTTAACACGTGCGATATTGCGGCGAACTTGCGAGAGCAAATGAGTTTGCGCTAACTGACCAGTGGCCTTCTGCATACGCAGAGTAAATTGCTCACGTAGTAGTTCAATCAAGGTCGCTTGTAGCTCAGCTACAGACTTTTCTTGCATTTCTTTTGCTTTCATCTACATCACCGTACGCGTTACGAAAGTTGTGGACAGAGGAAGCTTAGCTGCAGCTAACGCAAACGCTTCGCGTGCTAACTGCTCTGAAACACCCTCAACTTCATAAAGCATTTTTCCTGGTTGGATCTGCGCAACCCAGTATTCTACGCTACCCTTACCTTTACCCTGACGAACCTCAAGAGGCTTCTGAGTAATCGGCTTATCAGGGAACACACGAATCCAGATTCTACCGCCACGTTTGATATGACGAGTCATTGCACGACGCGCCGCTTCAATTTGACGAGCAGTAAGACGACCACGTTCAGTGGACTTCAATCCGAATTCACCAAAGCTAACTTGGTTTCCGCGAAGAGCAAGACCGCGGTTACGGCCTTTTTGCATCTTACGGAACTTAGTACGTTTCGGTTGTAACATGACTTACCCCCTACTTAGACTTCTTCTTTTGTGCGCCTTTATCAGCTCGCACTTGTTCAATACCGCCCAAGATTTCGCCTTTGAAGATCCACACTTTAACGCCAATGATGCCGTAAGTTGTAGATGCTTCATAAGTAGCGTAGTCAATGTCAGCGCGTAGAGTGTGTAGAGGCACGCGGCCTTCACGGTACCACTCAGCACGTGCAATCTCTGCACCGCCTAAACGACCACTTACCTGAACCTTGATCCCTTTTGCGCCTGCACGCATAGCATTTTGTACTGCGCGCTTCATAGCACGACGGAACATAACGCGACGCTCAAGTTGGCTTGCAATATTCTGCGCAACCAATTTCGCATCCATTTCAGGCTTACGAATTTCTTCGATGTTAATGTGGACAGGTACGCCCATCATTTCAGAAACTGCATTACGTAGTTTCTCAACATCTTCGCCTTTCTTACCAATCACGATACCCGGACGGGCAGTGTGAATTGTAATACGGGCTGTCTGAGCAGGACGCTGAATCTCGATACGAGAAACAGAAGCCTGAACCAATTTTTTCTCCAAGTACTCACGAACTCGAAGATCATTTAATAACAGCTTAGAGTAGTTTTGATTATTCGCATACCAAGTAGAAGTATGATCTTTAACTATCCCTAGGCGTATACCAGTTGGATGAACCTTCTGACCCATTGGGTTTCTCCTAATTAGTCAGCGACTTTAACTGTAATATGGCAACCGCGTTTTAGAATACGGTCAGCACGGCCTTTGGCACGTGGCATAATACGTTTCAGAGTCATAGCCTCATCAACGTAAGCCGTAGACACACGCAAGTCATCTACATCAGCACCTTCGTTATGCTCAGCGTTAGCTATAGCAGACTCTAGTACTTTCTTGACAATTACTGCCGCCTTTTTAGGACTGAACGTTAAAATGTTCAGTGCTTCGCTAACAGATTTGCCGCGGATTTGATCTACAACCAAACGGGCCTTCTGCGCTGAGAGGCGAGCACCCTTCAATGAAGCGCTTACTTCACTCATGTTAATACCCCTTATTACCGTTTGGCTTTCTTGTCCGCAGCATGACCACGATATGTACGGGTCGGAGCGAACTCACCCAATTTATGACCGACCATATCTTCAGTTACTAGAACTGGAACATGCTGGCGACCATTATGGACAGCGATAGTCAACCCTACAAAATCAGGGAAGATAGTAGAACGGCGTGACCAAGTTTTAATTGGACGACGATCATTTTTCTCTACCGCAGCCTCTACCTTTTTCAACAAATGAAGGTCGATAAAAGGACCTTTTTTTAGTGAACGTGGCACAGTCGTTTCCTCTTATTACTTAGTACGGCGACGTACAATAAGTTTATCAGTACGCTTGTTGCTGCGCGTTTTGTACCCTTTAGTAGGCACACCCCATGGCGTAACTGGGTGACGACCACCTTTGCTACGACCTTCACCACCACCATGTGGGTGATCCACTGGGTTCATCGCCGCACCGCGAACGGTAGGACGAACACCACGCCAACGCGTAGCACCAGCTTTACCAAGAACTCGTAAGCTATGCTCAGAGTTTGATACTTCACCTAAAGTAGCGCGACATTCTGTCAATACTTTACGCATTTCACCTGAACGTAGGCGAAGAGTAACGTAACGACCTTCACGAGCAACTAGCTGAGCAGAAGCACCAGCGGAACGCGCAACTTGTGCACCCTTACCTGGCTTAAGCTCGACACAGTGTACGGTACTACCAACTGGAATATTTTGCAGAGGCAAAGTATTACCTGATTTGATAGGCGCATCTGCACCACTAAAAACAACATTGCCAGCAACCATACCTTTGGAAGCGATAATGTAACGACGCTCACCATCAGCATATCTAATTAATGCAATATTTGCAGAACGGTTTGGATCATATTCCAAACGCTCAACTACCGCAGAAATTCCATCTTTGTTACGACGAAAATCAACCATACGGTAATGCTGCTTATGACCACCACCTACGTGACGCGTAGTGATGCGTCCGTTATTGTTACGTCCACCAGATTTGCTTTTTGTGTCTAGCAAAGGTGCATATGGCGCGCCTTTGTGCAAATCGTTGTTGGTAACTTTAACAACGTGACGACGGCCTGCAGACGTTGGCTTACTTTTAACAACAGCCATTGACCTATCTCCCCTTATTCAGCGACCATGAAATCAATGTCTTGACCTTCAGCCAAACGTACATACGCTTTTTTCACGTCTTTACGCTTACCTAGACCACGAACTGTACGCTTTGTTTTACCTTTATGGTTCAACGTGCGAACAGACTCAACTTTGACTTCAAAAAGCGCTTCGATAGCTTGTTTGATTTCAGGTTTCGTTGCATCACCAGTTACACGAAAAACATACTGACCATTGCCTTCGGCCACGATCGTTGCTTTTTCGGAAATGTGCGGACCCAACAGAACTTTATAAATACGTTCGCCGATCATGCTAGTGCCTCCTCAACTTGTTTCAGAGCACCAACTGTCACCAACACTTTGTCGTAAGCAATCAAGCTAACAGGGTCGATAGACGCTGCATCACGTACATCTACGTTAGGAATGTTGCGAGCCGCTAGGAATAAATTGTCATCCAATTGATCAGAAACAATCAAAGCGTTCTCAATATTCAATTCTGCCATTTTTGCTATGAAGAGCTTAGTTTTTGGAGCTTCCAATTTAAGTTCTTCAACAACAACAAGACGGTCTTGACGTACAAGTTCAGACCAGATGGTGCGCATTGCTGCACGGTACATCTTCTTGTTCACTTTCTGAGAGTGATCTTGTGGTTTAGCAGCGAAAGTAACACCACCAGAGCGCCATAGAGGGCTACGGATAGTACCTGCGCGCGCACGACCAGAACCTTTTTGTTTCCAAGGTTTGCGTCCACCACCTGCTACTTCAGAGCGTGTTTTCTGTGCACGTGAGCCTTGACGAGCGCCAGCCAAGTAAGATGTAACTACTTGGTGAACCAACGCTTCGTTGTATTCACGAGCAAAGGCTACATCAGAAACTTCTACCGTTCCTTCCGCGCCTGTTAGATTCAAGTTCATTGTCTACCCCTCTTAGCGAGCTTTAACAGCTGATTGAAGAATAACATCACCATTTACAGCACCAGGCACGGCACCTTTCACTAGGATAAGGTTACGTTCTGTGTCTACACGAACCACTTCTAGTGATTGCGTAGTGACTTGTGCAGCACCCATATGGCCAGCCATCTTCTTGCCTTTCCAAACACGACCAGGTGTTTGACATTGGCCGATAGAACCAGGTGCACGGTGAGACAATGAGTTACCATGTGTAGCATCTTGCGTACGGAAATTATGACGCTTAATGGCACCTTGAAACCCTTTACCCTTTGATTGACCAGTTACATCAACCATTTGGATAGATTCGAAATCAGCTACAGTTAGCTCATCACCAACATTGATTTCTTTTTCATCACCTGACAGGCGGAACTCCCACAAACCACGACCTGCTTCAACATTTGCTTTTGCATAATGACCTGCAGCAGCTTTGTTAACGCGGCTCGAACGGCGAGTACCAACAGTGACTTGAACAGCTTGGTAGCCGTCAGTTTCTGCTGTTTTCACCTGAGTAACGCGGTTCGGTTCAACCTCGATGACGGTTACTGGCACGGATACACCTTCTTCAGTGAAGATACGTGTCATTCCGGCTTTGCGTCCGACTAATTGAATAGCCATTTTTTACCTCATTTGCCAGTTGTGTATGGGGCTATCACCCGCTACGGCTGATCATTCCAGATCATTCCACTATTGTGCATATAGCCGACTGATAACCAGCCGGTTGTCGCACCCCAAACTTTGAGCTATTAACCCAAAGAAATTTGTACTTCCACGCCTGCCGCAAGATCTAACTTCATTAGAGCATCAACTGTTTTTTCAGTTGGCTCAACAATGTCTAGAACACGTTTGTGTGTACGGATTTCATACTGATCACGCGCATCTTTGTTTACGTGTGGAGAAATCAATACTGTATAACGCTCTTTGCGAGTAGGAAGTGGAATCGGTCCACGCACTTGCGCACCTGTACGTTTCGCTGTGTCCACAATTTCTTGTGTTGAAGCATCGATCAGACGATGATCAAACGCTTTCAGACGAATACGGATTTTTTGGCTTTGCATTTCCAACTCCAAATACAATGTTTTAATGACTTAACTGTACATTTATTAAGCCACAATCCTTTTTTAAGGACGGCGAATATTAGCCATTCAAAAACTGGTTGTCAAGTAACCAATTTCTGAACAAACAAAATAAACCATAAAATAAAAAGGCCACCCGATATGCGAGTGGCCTTTTCCAAATCAAAGTAAGCAGATATTACTATCTAATTACTTAAGGATTTTAGCTACAACACCAGCACCAACTGTACGACCACCTTCACGAATCGCGAAACGTAGACCTTCGTCCATCGCGATTGGGTGAATTAGCTCAACAGTCATTTGAATGTTATCACCAGGCATAACCATTTCTACGCCTTCAGGAAGAGAACATGCACCAGTTACGTCAGTTGTACGGAAGTAGAACTGTGGACGGTAACCTTTGAAGAATGGAGTGTGACGACCACCTTCATCTTTACCCAACACATATACTTCAGCTTCGAACTGAGTGTGAGGAGTGATTGAACCAGGCTTAGCCAATACTTGACCACGCTGAACGTCTTCACGCTTAGTACCACGTAGAAGAATACCACAGTTCTCACCAGCACGACCTTCGTCAAGAAGCTTACGGAACATCTCAACACCAGTACAAGTAGTCTTGGTAGTATTAACGATACCAACAATTTCAACTTCTTCTTGGATCTTGATAATACCGCGCTCAACACGACCAGTAACAACCGTACCACGACCTTGAATAGAGAACACGTCCTCGATAGGCATCAAGAATGCACCGTCGATAGCACGTTGTGGCTCAGGGATGTAAGAGTCTAGCGTTTCAACTAGTTTACGAACAGCCGTTGTACCCATTTCGTTGTCGTCTTCGCCTTTCAACGCCATTAGCGCAGAACCTGGGATGATTGGAGTGTCATCACCTGGGAAGTCGTATTCAGATAGAAGGTCACGCAATTCCATCTCAACCAATTCTAGCATCTCTGCGTATTCTTCAGAATCCGCACCACCACAATCTTCAGCCAACAAGTCAGACTTGTTCAAGAAAACAACGATGTAAGGAACACCTACTTGGCGAGAAAGAAGGATGTGCTCACGAGTCTGAGGCATTGGGCCGTCAGTCGCACCACAAACTAGAATCGCACCGTCCATTTGAGCAGCACCAGTGATCATGTTTTTAACATAATCGGCGTGTCCAGGACAATCTACGTGCGCATAGTGGCGAACTGGAGAATCGTACTCTACGTGAGAAGTAGAGATAGTGATACCACGCTCACGTTCTTCAGGAGCATTATCGATACCGTCAAAAGCAACGGCTGTACCGCCATACACTTCTGCACATACACGAGTCAATGCTGCTGTTAGCGTTGTTTTACCATGGTCAACGTGACCGATAGTGCCAACGTTAACGTGTGGTTTATTACGTTCGAATTTACTCTTTGCCATGATACATACACCTTAAGAATTAGTAAGTATGATGATTAATCTTCATTTTTGATGATCGCGTCTGCCACACTAGCCGGTGCTTCAGCGTATTTCTCAAACTCCATTGCATAACTTGCACGCCCTTGCGACAAGCTACGCACGTCAGTTGCATATCCGAACATTTCCCCAAGAGGAACTTCAGCACGAATAATCTTCCCTGACGGGGAATCGTCCATCCCCTGAACAAGACCACGACGACGATTCAGGTCACCCATTACATCGCCCATGTATTCTTCAGGGGTTACAACTTCCACTTTCATTACAGGTTCAAGAACACAAGGATCAGCGTCAGCCGCTCCTTTTCTTAAGCCCTGAGAAGCTGCAATTTTAAAGGCCATTTCATTAGAGTCAACATCATGGAACGAACCATCGATCAGCACAACCTTGATACCCAATAAAGGGTAACCAGCGATCACGCCATTCTTCATTTGCTCTGAAACACCCTTTTCTACTGCAGGGATGTATTCTTTAGGAATAGCACCACCAACAATCTCGTTAACAAACTCAAGTCCATCCTTATCGGTTGGAATCAACTTCATCACGACATGACCGTATTGACCACGACCACCGGATTGACGCACAAACTTGTGATTAACCACCACTTCTTTGCGAATTTTCTCCCGATAGGAAACCTGAGGCTTACCAATGTTCGCCTCCACCTTAAACTCGCGACGCATACGGTCAACGAGAATATCAAGATGCAGCTCACCCATACCGGAAATAATTGTTTGCCCAGTCTCCTCATGTGTTTCCACTCTAAAAGACGGGTCTTCTTGCGCCAATTTACTCAGCGCAACACCCATTTTATCTTGATCCGCCTGAGATTTAGGCTCAACCGCAACAGATATAACAGGCTCAGGAAACTCCATGCGCTCAAGCACAACGACATCATTCATATCGCAAAGCGTATCGCCTGTCGTCACGTATTTCATACCCACAACAGCGGCAATATCGCCCGCCAATACTTCTTTAATCTCTTCACGGTTATTCGCATGCATTTGAACCATTCGACCAATACGCTCACGCTTCTGCTTAACAGAATTATAAACCGCATCGCCAGAACGCAATACACCGGAATAGACACGAATAAATGTCAGCGTACCTACAAATGGGTCTGTCGCTATCTTAAACGCCAACGACGAGAACGGATCCTCATCATTCGCAATACGAGTCACAACAGTTTCACCATCTTCAAGCGTCCCTTCAATCGCTTTAACTTCAAGCGGAGAAGGCAAATATTCAACAACCGCATCCAAAACAGCTTGCACGCCTTTATTTTTAAAGGCTGAGCCACAGGTTACCAACACTATCTCATTAGACAGTGTACGAGTCTCGCAGGCCGCTTTTAATCTCCTCAACAGATAACTCACCTTCTTCAAGGTACTTATCCATCAATTCGTCATTTGCTTCTGCTGCCGCCTCTACCATCTGTTCGCGCCACTCTAATGCTTCATCAAGCAGATCTTCAGGAATTTCCTCCAAAGAGAAAGTCATACCCTGATCTTCTTCGTTCCACATTATTGTCTTCATCAAGACTAAATCAATAACACCTTTAAAGTCTTCTTCAGCGCCAATATTAATCTGTATAGGAACAGCGTTTGCACCAAGACGAGTTTTTAATTGACGCACAACCGAAAAGAAATTAGCCCCCGTACGATCCATCTTGTTAACAAAGACCATACGAGGCACTTCATATTTATTCGCCTGACGCCAAACTGTCTCAGTTTGAGGCTGCACACCCGAAGAACCACAAAGCACAACAACAGCACCATCTAGCACACGCAAAGAACGCTCTACTTCAATAGTAAAGTCTACGTGCCCAGGCGTATCAATAATATTAATACGGTGCTCTTCAAACTGCTTGTTCATTCCACTCCAGAAGCAAGTTGTTGCCGCTGAAGTTATCGTGATACCACGCTCTTGCTCCTGCTCCATCCAATCCATGGTGGCAGCACCATCGTGCACTTCACCAATTTTATGAGACAGACCAGTGTAAAAAAGAACGCGTTCAGTTGTCGTCGTCTTACCTGCATCAACATGCGCACAAATACCGATATTACGGTAGCGGTTGATAGGGGTTTTACGTGCCACTGTGTATCCTTCTCTGGATGATTAGAAACGGTAGTGAGAGAATGCTTTGTTAGCTTCTGCCATGCGATGAACGTCTTCACGTTTCTTAACAGCAGAACCTTTGTTTTCGGCAGCATCTAAAATTTCGCCTGCAAGACGCAAAGCCATGGATTTTTCACCACGCTTACGTGAAGCATCAACCAACCAACGCATAGACAATGCAGCGCGGCGAGCAGGACGTACTTCAACAGGTACTTGGTAAGTCGCACCACCAACACGGCGAGATTTAACCTCAACCATTGGCTGGATAGATTCTAGTGCTTTTTCGAAGATAGCCATTGGCTCTTCTGTTTTAGCGCGTGCTGCAACAGTATTCAATGCATTATACACAATGCTTTCTGCTACAGATTTTTTACCACTAACCATTACATGGTTAATAAATTTAGCGAGAAGTTGGCTTCCGTGTTTAGGATCCGGAAGGATTTCACGCTTAGCGACGACGCGTCTTCTAGGCATATCTACATCCTCTTCAGGTTCGCCCGAGACAATTTAATTATTGCTCGGCCTTACTGTATTAAAAAATTATGTCTAAACGATGAATTAAGTAGCTTCTGCTTACTTAGGACGTTTAGTACCGTATTTAGAACGGCCTTGCTTACGTTTTTGTACGCCTGAAGTATCCAAGCTACCACGTACTGTGTGGTAACGAACACCAGGAAGGTCTTTTACACGACCGCCACGAATCAGCACGACGCTGTGTTCTTGCAGGTTGTGACCTTCACCACCGATGTAGGAAGTAACTTCGAAGCCGTTGGTCAAGCGAACACGACATACTTTACGCAAAGCCGAGTTAGGCTTCTTAGGAGTAGTAGTATATACGCGAGTGCAGACACCGCGGCGTTGCGGACAAGCTTGTAACGCAGGAACGTCACTCTTTGCCACTTTACGTTTACGTGGTTTACGAACCAACTGGTTAACGGTTGCCATTAGACAAGCTCCACAAATCCAATTCTTATGACGGAAATCGCCAAAATTAAGGAGGCGCAAGTTTAATTTGCGCCTATAAAACAGTCAATAGGGAGGCGACTAAAAAATCACCTCCCTTACGATTTAACAGCAAATAACTAGTCTTTCAGTGCCGCACTCAATGCTTCTTCCACATCGGATGCACTCACTGTTGAACTTCCTTCTTTTGCTGCTTGCGCAAGCTCTTTCTTTCTCTTGCGCTCATTGTGGTAAGCCAAGCCCGTACCTGCTGGTATCAAACGACCTACAACAACGTTTTCTTTCAAGCCACGCAAGTGATCTTTCTTACCAGTTACCGCACCTTCCGTAAGAACTCGAGTTGTCTCTTGGAAAGATGCTGCTGATATAAAGGACTCAGTAGCCAAAGAAGCTTTCGTGATACCTAGAAGCACGCGTTCATACTTCGCTGGAAACTTACCTTCAGCGAGAGCTTTTTCGTTTGCATCTAGCAGGTGAGTAAACTCAACCTGATCACCTTGGATAAGATCCGTATCACCAGAATCTGTGATTTCCACTTTACGCAACATTTGGTTAACAATAACTTCAATATGCTTATCGTTAATCACAACGCCTTGTAAGCGGTAAACCTCCTGCACTTCATTTGTGATGTAATCAGCCAAAGCCTCTACACCTTGAAGACGCAGAATGTCATGAGGACTCAATGGACCATCGGCGATAATTTCACCTTTTGCCACTTCTTCACCATCAAAGATGTTGATTTGACGCCATTTAGGAATCAATGTCTCAACTGGCTCATCACCATTTTGTGGCGTGATCACCAAACGAATCTTACCTTTTGTCTCTTTACCGAAGCTAACCACACCGCTTGTCTCTGCCATAACAGCAGGATCTTTCGGACGACGCGCCTCGAACAGGTCGGCCACACGTGGCAAACCACCGGTAATATCCTTGTTACCAATAGATTCTTGAGGAATACGCGCAAGAACCTCACCGGATTTCACTGTCGCACCATGATCTAGGCTTAACAATGCTTTTTCAGGAAGCATGTACTGTACTGGTGATTCAGTACCAGGAATCAATACAGGGTTACCCTCTGCATCAACAACGGCAATCATCGGACGTATGTCTTTACCAGCAGCAGGACGGTCACGCATCTCCATAACTTCAATCGTAGTCAAGCCCGTCATTTCGTCAGATTGACGACGAATAGTCACGTTCTCTTCCATACCACTGAATTCAAGACGACCCTCCATTTCAGATACGATTGGGTGTGTATGTGGATCCCAGTTAGCGACGATTTGACCCGCCGTTACTTGGTCACCTTCACGTACACTCAATACCGCACCGTAAGGAAGTTTATAACGCTCTTTCTCACGACCTGCTTCGTCAGCAATTGCTAATTCAGAAGAACGAGAGGCAACCACTAGGTGCCCAGTGTGACGCTCGATACTCTTCATTTTATTAAAACGAACCGTACCTGCACTCTTCACTTGAACACTATCTACAGCAGATGCTCGAGATGCCGCACCACCGATGTGGAAGGTACGCATTGTTAACTGTGTACCAGGCTCACCGATGGACTGTGCTGCAACAACACCAATCGCCTCACCAATATTAACCTGATGACCACGAGCAAGATCACGACCGTAACACTTAGCACATACACCATGACGTGTATTACAAGTGATAACAGAACGAATGATCATTTCATCCACACCGGCCGCTTCGATAGTACGCACATCGTGCTCATCGATTAGCTTACCAGCCTCAAGTACTAGCCCACCTTTTGCGTCCATAACATCTTGAGCCACTACACGACCCAATACGCGATGACCCAGTGGCACAACGACATCACCACCTTCAATCATAGCCGCAACGGAAATACCATTTGTCGAGCCACAATCAATTTCAGTGATAACCAAATCCTGCGCTACGTCTACTAGACGACGCGTCAAGTAACCGGAGTTCGCTGTTTTCAACGCCGTATCAGCAAGACCCTTACGAGCACCGTGTGTAGAAGTAAAGTACTGAAGTACAGACAGACCTTCACGGAAGTTTGCAGTGATTGGTGTCTCGATGATAGAACCATCTGGTTTCGCCATTAGACCACGCATACCACCCAACTGACGCATCTGAGCCACACTACCACGAGCACCAGAGTCGGCCATCATATAAACAGAGTTGAAAGATTGTTGCTCAACCGTTTCACCTGCTTTGTTGACAGTCATCTCTTTCGCCAAGTTCTTCATCATGGCTTCAGTTACGGTTTCGTTAGTACGAGACCACAAGTCGATTACCTTGTTGTACTTCTCGCCTTGCGTTACAAGACCGTCAGCGTATTGGTATTCAATTTCTTTAACTTCGGCTTCGGCTTTGGCAATGATCGCTGCTTTTTCTGGTGGGATAACAAAGTCATCAACACCTACAGAAGAGCCTGACGCTGTTGCGTAAGCAAAACCCGTGTACATCAATTGGTCAGCAAAAATACAGCTCTCTTTCAAGCCGACTTTACGGTAACACTCGTTGATCAAGTTAGAGATTGCCTTCTTCTTCATGGTTTGGTTAACCACAGAGAACGGTAGACCATCAGGAACAATATCAAACAACAAAGCGCGACCAACTGTTGTATCCGCAATGAAAGTAGACGGCACTTTTTCGCCATCTAGAGTAGTATCAACTTGGCTGATACGTACTTTTACTTTGGCATGCAATTCAACTTGTTTCGCACCATACGCACGGTGTACTTCTTTAATGTCAGAAAATGCCATGCCTTCGCCTTTGGCATTAATTTTCTCACGCGTCATGTAGTACAGCCCCAATACAACGTCCTGAGAAGGTACGATGATCGGCTCGCCGTTTGCAGGCGATAGAATGTTGTTCGTAGACATCATCAAGGCACGAGCTTCAAGCTGTGCTTCAATCGTCAACGGAACGTGAACCGCCATTTGGTCACCATCGAAGTCAGCGTTGTATGCCGCACACACTAGTGGGTGCAACTGAATCGCTTTACCTTCGATCAACATTGGTTCAAACGCTTGGATACCCAAACGGTGAAGTGTTGGCGCACGGTTCAACATCACTGGATGTTCACGGATAACCTCATCAAGGATATCCCACACTTCAGGCGTTTCACGCTCAACCATTTTCTTCGCTGCTTTGATCGTCGTCGCCATGCCACGAAGTTCAAGCTTAGAGAAAATGAATGGCTTGAATAGCTCAAGTGCCATTTTCTTAGGTAGACCACACTGATGTAGACGCAGTGATGGACCTACTGTGATTACAGAACGACCAGAATAGTCAACACGCTTACCTAGCAAGTTCTGACGGAAACGACCTTGTTTACCTTTGATCATATCAGCCAAAGATTTTAGAGGACGTTTGTTCGAACCTGTAATGGCGCGACCACGACGACCGTTATCAAGCAATGCATCAACAGATTCTTGCAACATACGCTTTTCGTTGCGTACGATGATATCTGGAGCAGAAAGCTCTAACAGGCGCTTTAGACGGTTGTTACGGTTAATCACACGACGGTAAAGATCGTTCAAATCAGACGTCGCAAAACGACCACCTTCAAGTGGCACCAATGGACGAAGATCTGGCGGAAGAACAGGCAATACGTCAAGCACCATCCACTCTGGGTTGTTACCAGAATGATAGAATGCTTCAACCAGCTTAAGACGCTTAGAAAGCTTCTTAATGCGAGTTTCTGAATTCGTGCTGTTTAGCTCTTCACGCATGCTGTTGATTTCTACAGGCATGTCTAGATCGCGAAGCAACATCTGAACCGCTTCCGCACCCATACGGGCATCGAATTCGTCACCGAACTCTTCTAGCGCTTCAAAATACTGTTCATCGTTTAGCAATTGGCCTTTATCAAGCGTCGTCATACCTGGATCGATCACGATGAAAGATTCAAAATACAAAACACGCTCAATGTCACGCAACGTCATATCTAAGATAAGACCGATACGAGACGGAAGAGATTTCAAAAACCAAATGTGTGCAACAGGCGATGCAAGCTCAATGTGACCCATGCGTTCACGACGCACTTTAGACAGAGCCACTTCAACGCCACACTTCTCACAGATAACACCACGGTGTTTCAAGCGCTTGTATTTGCCACACAAGCACTCATAGTCCTTAATAGGACCAAAGATTTTTGCACAGAACAAACCGTCACGTTCTGGTTTGAACGTACGGTAGTTGATGGTCTCTGGCTTTTTAACTTCACCGTAAGACCATGAACGAATCATATCTGGTGATGCCAAGCCAATGCGGATCGCATCAAACTCGTCAGATTGTCCCTGTGATTTTAGAAGACCTAATAAGTCTTTCATGGATATTCGCCCCACTCGTAAGGCCAGGGAGTCTTGCTCCCCAGCAGGTCAAATGTGATTCGTGCTTATTCGTTTTCCAGCTCGATATCGATACCAAGAGAACGAATCTCTTTCACCAACACGTTGAAGGACTCAGGCATGCCAGGTTCCATACGGTGGTCACCGTCTACGATGTTTTTGTACATCTTAGTACGGCCATTCACGTCATCGGACTTAACAGTCAACATCTCTTGAAGCGTGTAAGCAGCACCGTATGCTTCTAGTGCCCATACCTCCATCTCCCCGAAACGCTGACCACCGAACTGAGCTTTACCACCCAGCGGTTGCTGAGTAACCAAGCTGTAAGAACCAGTAGAACGTGCGTGCATTTTGTCATCAACCAAGTGGTTCAACTTCAGCATATACATGTAACCAACGGTTACAGGACGTTCAAAAGCATCACCAGTGCGACCGTTAAACAATTTAACTTGGCCACTTTCGTTGATTCCAGCTAAGCGCAACATACGTTTGATTTCAGACTCTTTTGCACCATCAAAGGCACCAGACGCCATTGGAACACCACCGGTTAAGTTGGATGCCAAGGTTAAAATTTCTTCATCTGTAAAGCTGTCTAAATCTTCTGTACGAGCACAGCGCAAATCGCCTTCATAGCCGTTGTAGATTTCATCAAGGAAGCTACGCAATTCTGCAACTGCTTCAGCTTTCTCACGCTCTGCAACAAGCATTTCGTTGATCTTACGACCCAAGCCTTTAGATGCTGCACCTAAGTGAGTCTCCAAGACCTGACCAACGTTCATACGTGAAGGAACACCTAGTGGGTTCAATACGATATCAACTGGATCACCGTTTTCATCGTACGGCATGTCTTCAACTGGCATAATTTTAGAAATTACACCCTTGTTACCATGACGACCGGCCATTTTATCACCTGGCTGGATGCGACGTTTAATGGCAACATAAACTTTAACGATTTTAAGAACGCCAGGCGCTAGATCATCACCTGTTTGTAACTTGCGTTTCTTATCTTCAAATTTAGCATCAAGCTCTTTACGGCGTTCAATCAAAGCGGCTTGTGCTTTTTCAAGTTGCTCACTCGCTTCTTCGTTCGCAACACGAATTTTGAACCACTCAGGGTGATCTAAATTCGCCAAGAACTCTTCTGTAATGATCGCATTACGAGCTAGACCAGGACCACCCTCAGCTTGTTGGCCAATTAGGGCTTCAGCTAAACGCTCAAACGTTGCCTTTTCGACAATACGAAACTCTTCATTCAAGTCTTTACGGACCTGATCAAGTTGCGATTTCTCGATAGACTTAGCTCGCTCATCTTTCTCGATGCCATCACGAGTAAAGACCTGAACGTCGATAACGGTACCGCGAGTCCCCGTCTTAACGCGCTGCGACGTATCTTTTACATCAGACGCTTTCTCACCAAAGATAGCACGCAAAAGCTTCTCTTCAGGCGTCAGTTGAGTTTCACCCTTAGGTGTTACTTTACCAACTAGAATGTCGCCTGGCTCCACTTCAGCACCGATGTAAACGATACCAGACTGATCCAACTTAGAAAGCGCGCCTTCACCCACGTTAGGGATATCGGCTGTAATCTCTTCAGGCCCAAGCTTAGTGTCACGTGCAACACACGTTAACTCTTGAATGTGAATAGACGTGAATCGATCTTCTTCAACCACACGCTCAGAAACCAGAATCGAGTCTTCGAAGTTATAACCATTCCAAGGCATGAAAGCGATACGCATGTTTTGACCAAGCGCCAAATCACCCATATCAACAGAAGGACCATCGGCCATAATGTCGCCAGAAGCCACCTTCTCACCTTTCATCACCAAAGTACGCTGGTTAATACACGTGTTCTGGTTAGAACGCACGTATTTGGTTAGGTTGTAGATATCTACACCCGCCTCACCAGCAATCGTTTCTTCTGAGTTCACACGCACAACGATACGACTTGCATCAACTGACTCAATCACACCGCCACGATTCGCAACGATACAAACACCAGAGTCTTTTGCTACATTTCGCTCCATACCCGTACCTACAACAGGCTTATCAGCCTTAAGCGTCGGTACAGCCTGACGTTGCATGTTCGAACCCATCAATGCACGGTTAGCATCATCGTGCTCTAGGAACGGAATCAAAGACGCCGCCACAGAAACAACCTGACGAGGAGACACGTCCATTAGGTTTACTTTCTCTTTTGGAATCAGAGTAGTTTCGTGCATGTGACGAACCTGAACCAACTCATCAACCAAACGACCTTCCGCATCCACGTTAGCAGACGCTTGGGCAATAACATATTTCGCTTCATCAATCGCAGAGATATAAACCGTTTCGTCAGTCATCTTGCCATCAATAACCTTACGGTATGGCGTTTCTAAAAAGCCGTAGCTGTTAGTACGCGCATAAGTTGATAGCGAGTTGATCAAACCAATGTTTGGACCTTCTGGCGTTTCGATAGGACAAACACGACCGTAGTGAGTCGCATGCACGTCACGAACCTCAAAGCCTGCGCGCTCACGTGTAAGACCGCCAGGGCCTAACGCAGAAACACGACGCTTGTGAGTAACCTCAGAAAGCGGGTTGTTTTGGTCCATGAACTGAGACAATTGGCTGGAACCAAAAAACTCTTTGATTGCAGCAGCCACAGGCTTCGCATTCAAAAGATCTTGCGGCATAAGGCCATCTGCCTCTGCCATAGATAGACGTTCTTTTACGGCACGCTCAACACGCACAAGACCAACACGGAATTGGTTCTCGGCCATTTCACCAACAGAACGAACTCGACGGTTACCCAAGTGATCGATGTCATCGACCATGCCGTTACCGTTACGGATATCTAGCAAGGTTTTCAATACATCTACGATGTCATTATTATCAAGAACACCTGGACCCGTATCTTCTTCACGACCCAAACGGCGGTTGAACTTCATTCGACCAACGTTCGACAAATCATAACGATCTTCTGAGAAGAACAGACCTTGGAACAAGCCTTCAGCCGACTCTTTGGTCGGTGGCTCACCAGGGCGCATCATGCGGTAAATTTCAACCAAAGCTTCTAACTGATTACTGGTTGGATCAATACGAAGCGTATCAGAAATAAATGGACCATTATCCAAATCGTTCGTATAAAGCGTATCCACTTCGGTAATACCGGAAGAAACCAACGCTTCTAGCAAATCAACCGACAACTCAGTGTTTGCTTCCGCAATCAACTCACCCGTCGCAGGGTGGACCAAGTTTTTCGCCGTGACTTTACCAAGCATATACTCAAGCGGTACAGAAAGACGCTCAAGACCTGATTTTTCCATTACACGAATATGCTTAGCCGTAATACGACGACCTTCTTCTACAATCAGTTCGCCATTCGCATCAGCAATATTAAATAGCGCCGTCTCGCCACGTAGACGGTTCGCCACTAGATCCATTTCAAAACCATCACGCTTCAAATAAAAACGAGTAGACTCAAAGAAAGTATCTAGAATTTGCTCAGTTCCGTAACCCAAAGCGCGCAACAAAATAGTTGCTGGCAACTTACGACGACGGTCAATACGAACAAATACGCAATCTTTTGGATCAAACTCGAAATCCAACCATGAACCGCGGTAAGGAATAATACGAGCAGAATGTAGTAACTTGCCTGAAGAGTGTGTCTTACCACGATCGTGGTCAAAGAACACACCAGGAGAGCGGTGTAATTGAGATACAATAACGCGCTCAGTCCCGTTAATTACAAAGGTACCATTGTCTGTCATCAGCGGAATTTCGCCCATGTAGACTTCTTGCTCGCGAATGTCTTTGATTGCCTTGTTGGACGACTCTTTATCATAAATGATGAGTCGAACACGAACACGTAAAGGTGCCGCGTAAGTAACACCACGCAACTGACACTCTTTAACATCAAAGACTGGCTTGCCTAAACGGTAATCGACGTATTCAAGCGCCGCATTGCCGGAAAAGCTGACCATTGGAAAGACAGATTTAAAGGCCCCATGCAGACCTAATTCCCCACGCTCCGCAAGACTTTTACCTTCCTGCAGAAAATTACGGTAGGATTCAAGCTGAATTGCCAGCAAGTATGGCACATCCAAAACGGGCGGCAGTTTACCGAAATCCTTACGGATACGTTTTTTCTCAGTGTATGAGTAAGCCATCAGCATTCCCCAGCTTGTGCACATTGACGCAAAAGGCCCAAATCAGGCCTTACCATATATGGGAGCATTATCTCCCATTTGAAAATTCTTTTAAGGTTTATTTGAGTTTCAGAAACCCAAAAAGGCCGGTGACAAAAATGTCACCAGCCATTTCGACTATTGGTCGAAATCTGGAAATGCAAGTATCATTACTTGATTTCGACAGATGCACCAGCTTCTTCAAGAGCCGCTTTAAGAGCAGCAGCATCTTCTTTAGAAGCAGCTTCTTTAACAGTCATTGGAGCGCCGTCAACGATTGCTTTAGCTTCTTTCAAGCCTAGGCCAGTCGCTGCACGAACAGCTTTGATTACGTTTACTTTCTTATCGCCAGCAGCAGTCAGAACAACGTCAAATTCAGTTTGTTCTTCAGCAGCAACGCCAGCGTCAGCAGCAGGACCTGCCGCTACAGCAGCCGCTGCAGATACGCCGAATTTTTCTTCCATTGCAGAAATTAGTTCAACAACGTCCATCACAGACATTTCTGCTACTGCATTGATGATATCTTCTTTAGTTAGAGCCATGACTCAGATTCCTAGCATTCTTTAAAATTACCCGAAGGTAATAAAACAAAATATTTATCAAGAAGGGATACGGTAAACCGTATTAAGCCGCTTCTTGCTCTTTTTGATCGCGAACCGCTGCAAGAGTACGTACCAACTTGCTTGTTGCGCCCTGAATAACACTCATCAGTTTCGCAATAGCTTCGTCGTATGTAGGCAGTGTTGCCAAACGATCAATGTCGCCAGCTGGGATCAACTCACCGTTGAACGCCAACGCCTTTACTTCAAACTTGCTGTTCGTTTTTGCAAACGCTTTCAACAAACGAGCCGCCGCACCTGGGTGCTCGTTAGAAAAAGCAATTAGCGTAGGACCAACAAAGCTCTCAGCTAGACATTCGAAGTCAGTGCCTTCAACTGCACGGCGAGCCAAAGTGTTACGTACTACACGTACATAAACACCTGCTTCGCGCGCTTCTTTACGTAGTGCAGTCATGCTGCTCACGGTAACACCGCGAGAATCAGCCACAACCGCAGACAACGCAGTTTTAGCAACTTCGCTAACTTCGGCGACAATGGCTTTTTTGTCTTCTAGACCTAATGCCACTGGTTTTCTCCTGGATTAGCAGGGAATAAATTCCCCTATTTTTACCAACTCTCCGATTGCTCGAAGTACTTGCTGGTGAGTTAGATCCAAGTATATCTGAATCGGGCCACACCATCTGCGCAGGACAAACATTTTTCAACGTTGTTATTAAACCGTGAGGTTCCTGCGGTCTTTGACGGCCTACTCAACAAATTAATGAAGGCAGACCCCAAAGCTCATGATCTAAATATGCTTACTTAGTAGCGTTAAGCGCACCTAGATCAATTTGTAGACCAGGCCCCATTGTAGAGGACAAAGTCACTTTCTTAAGGTAAACACCTTTCGAAGACGCAGGTTTCGCACGACGCAAGTCGGTCAAAAGCGCTTCAAGGTTACCTCTGATAGCATCCGCAGCAAACTCAATAGAGCCAACAGCAGCGTGGATGATACCATTTTTATCTGTACGGTAACGAGCTTGACCTGCTTTTGCGTTTTTAACCGCAGTCGCAACGTCAGGCGTTACTGTGCCAACTTTCGGGTTAGGCATTAGACCACGAGGGCCTAGAACCTGACCTAGTTGACCAACGATGCGCATTGCATCTGGAGAAGCAATAACAACATCAAAATCAAGGTTACCAGCTTTAACTTGTTCAGCCAAATCTTCAAAACCAACAACATCCGCGCCAGCCGCTTTCGCCGCCTCAGCGTTTGCACCTTGCGCAAACACAGCAACACGAACATTTTTACCTGCACCGTGAGGCAATACAGTAGAACCACGAACAACCTGATCAGATTTACGTGGGTCAACGCCTAGGTTAACAGATACGTCGATAGATTCTTTGAACTTAACAGTAGAAAGCTCAGACAATAGAGCAACCGCTTCCTCAACAGAGTAAAGCTTAGTCGCTTCTACTTTTTCAGCGATCAAGCGAGCGCGTTTCGTTAATTTAGCCATTAGTTAACACCCTCAACTTCTAGACCCATAGCGCGTGCGCTACCAGCAATAGTACGAACTGCTGCATCCATGTTAGAAGCAGTCAAATCAGCCTGCTTAGCAACAACAATCTCTTCTAGTTGAGCACGAGTAACCGTACCAACTTTTTGGGTGTTTGGACGTGGAGAACCACTCTTCAAGCCTGCTGCTTTCTTAAGCAATACAGCCGCTGGAGTAGACTTAGTTTCGAACGTAAAACTACGGTCACTGTATACAGTGATAATAACAGGCGTTGGAAGACCAGGCTCTAGACCTTGAGTTTTCGCATTGAACGCTTTACAGAACTCCATAATATTCACACCGTGTTGACCAAGTGCTGGACCAACTGGTGGACTTGGGTTCGCTTGACCCGCTTTAACTTGCAGCTTGATATAAGCTTGGACTTTCTTAGCCATTTTTTAACTCCAATTGGGTCACTGCCCTAAGGCTACCCGTTCAACAAAATCAGGCCTTTTCAACCTGACTAAATTCCAAATCAACTGGCGTTGAGCGCCCAAAAATAAGCACCGCCACTTTGATTCGACTTTTATCGTAATCCACTTCTTCCACAACGCCATTAAAGTCGGCAAACGGGCCCTCGTTAACACGAACCACTTCACCCACTTCAAACAAGGTTTTAGGACGAGGCTTATCGACGCCGTCACTAACACGCTGCAGAATGGCATCCGCTTCGCGACTGGTAATGGGTGATGGCTTATCAGCCGTACCACCAATAAAACCCAATACACGAGAGGTGCCTTTAACCAAATGCCAAGAGGCATCATTCATATCCATCTGAACCAACACATAACCTGGATAGAATTTTCTTTCACTCTTGCGCTTTTTACCATCTCGGATTTCAACCACTTCTTCGGTCGGCACCAAGATGTCACCAAAATTCTCTTCCTGCCCCATAACCTGCACTCGCTCAATAAGCGAACGCATTACGTGCTTTTCGTACCCTGAGTACGCCTGTACTACATACCATCGTTTGGTCACGAGCAACTCCTAACTAATTACCGAGGAAACGATCCAGCCAAGGAGCGAATCCACCCCCCATAGCACGAGAGACATAAAAACAACAACCGCTAACACAATCAAGGTCGTTTGCACGGTTTCTTGTCTCGTTGGCCATACAACTCTGCGAATTTCGGTTTTAGCTTCTTTTGCAAGAGTAAAAAAAGCCTTACCTTTAACAGTTTGTAACGCAACAAAACCAGCGACACCGGCCAACACCAAAATAGCGATTAAACGATACAATAGTGACTCAGCAGAATAATAGTTATTACCAATCACGCCTACCGCAACTAGCAGAACAACAATCGCCCACTTAAACACATCTCCGCGAGACGCTTGAGCTTCAGTACTCGAACTCATACTTCAGGTGATCCCTAACTAAGAAATAGGATACGAAAGATGGCAGGCCAAGAGGGACTCGAACCCCCAACAGCCGGTTTTGGAAACCGGTGCTCTACCAATTGAACTATTGGCCTACATTCGTATGGGCGGAGGATGATACCTGAACAAGCTAAACTTAGCAAGGGTATCTGCCCAAAAAACAGACAATAAAAAAGGCGGCTAACCCACCTATCTTTTGCATTGAAAATGCTGGAGGCTCATGAGCAGATTTGAACTGCCGACCTCACCCTTACCAAGGGTGTGCTCTACCAACTGAGCTACATGAGCTTGGAGCGGGTAGCGGGAATCGAACCCGCCTCTTCAGCTTGGAAGGCTGAGGTAATAGCCACTATACCATACCCGCAATTGGTGGAGGGAGGTGGATTCGAACCACCGAAACTCTCGTGGCAGATTTACAATCTGCTCCCTTTGGCCACTCGGGAACCCCTCCACGTACTCAGCGCTACAACGCAACACCCCAAAAGGTGGGAGCCATTATATGAATCGCTTTGCCAATTGCAAGCACTAGCAAGGATTTTTTTCTAATTTTATCATCATCTTGGTCAGATCAAAGCGTGAGACAAACCGCTCCCAGTCTTTCTCACTAACAGGCTGAGCTATATCAATCTGCTGAATCGACACATTTCGCATATGTTCATAGACATCAACAGTATAACCGGAAATATTTTGTATTCGCTGCTTCGCTTGATCAGCCCTCTCCTGCGAAGAATACAGACCTAATGAAATGCGATTTTTCATCTCAGCACGGTTAATAACAAAACTATCAACCGATTTAGACGCAAGATCTTTGACAATTTTTGCCGCCGTGGCAGGCGTGTCAGGCGCTGCAATGTACAACCAAAATTTAGGGCGCTTACCTGTCACTTCCTGCTCTTTGTAAGCCCAACCAAAATCTGTCAGCACTTGGGTGATTTGTTTTTTATCCTCTTGTCGCTCTGTCTCCAGACGTGGACATAATAATGCAGGTGACTTAGCAACCGTTTGATCTATGACTCGATTCAGCGCCTCTTCTAAACTTTCATTCGATGACGTATTCACCTTGAGGTTTTGTTCGTTAATTGCTGGCACCTCGGACAACAAATGGATCTTTTCACTTACAGGAGGGGCGTAAATGGATTCTTGAGCCACCTTTGGTTTATCTTTTACAAAACCATGCCAGCCGAGAAATCCTGCATTAAGCAACACCACACACAAAAATAGCCACTTCATTTGTCGCCTCTCAAACGCTCATCACCCACCAGCTTCGCACCCAAAGCGACAAGATTGGGCTGACACTCCAACGCAATACCCAATACATCCAGCAATCTTCGCGCATCCCCACCCGTCACAACCCATTTGAAAGTAGAGTAACGGCGATAAATACGCTCCAAGAAACCCAGCGCCATTTCATGACACCCTTCCGTTACCGCCCTGGCCGTTGAGTTAGGTAAGCCTTGCCCAGCGACCACTTCATGCGCCTCATAACGAATACGCGCCGTTTTAGAAAGCAAGGCATCCTCCATCATAGCGAGCCCTGGAGCTATGTAGCCGCCAAGGTGCACACCAGCCTGGTTTACTACATCCACTTTAATCGCCGTTCCTGCATCGACGATAACCACATCGCCTTTCACCAAATGATGCGCTGCAATAACACCTAACCAACGGTCTATCCCTAAGCGTTCAGGCTCAATGTAAGCATTGCGCACACCACACGCGTAATCCTGACTTTTTAATGTCAACCACTGACTTTGCGGAAACTCTGCTTGAATATCTGCGCGCAACAAAGCACTCAACTCTTTGGAACGAACACTGGCAAAATAGATCACATCTGGCACAAAGTCTGTATCAACAGGATAAGTGTCACCACGACTAACCCATAATACTTGCTCACCCAATAAAGCAGTAAATTTAATACTCGTATTGCCTGCGTCAACCACCAGTAAATTAGACTCGACGGACACTAATTTCTCCCCCATGCAACGCCACCAGCTCACCATTTTCTTCCAATAACAGCGCCCCCTTTTGATCAATCCCTCGAGCAATACCTTGGCGTTGCTGAGACACACTGCTTACTGTGACTGATTGATTAAATAACACGTCATACGCCTGCCAATGATGTTGGAAGTGCTTCATGCCATGGCCATCTTCGAAGAGTCTACAAACCTCTATAAGCTCCCTAGTAAGCTCAGCCAATATCAGGTTTCGGCTAGGCCTTGACTTTAATCGAGACACAAGGTCTGTCCATGGCTGATCAACGTGCGTCATAACACTCTTATCCATCTCGACATTAAGACCGATGCCAATAATGACATGGCAAACATCCTGATCCGCAACCATTTCTAGTAAAATACCGCAGATTTTCTGGCCATCAACCTGCACATCGTTTGGCCATTTTAGCCCAGGGTTTGGCACGCCTAGTTTTTTTAATACCCGAGCAACAGCCACTCCTGTCGCAAGGCTTAACCCCTCCACAACGCTTGGACCATTATCAAAACGCCACACAAACGAAAAGGTAATGTTTTTAGCAACACCCGATTCCCATTGGCGACCACGACGCCCTTTTCCCTGAGTCTGACGCTCAACCGAAATCAACACAGGTAATGAAGCCCCCTGTGAAATATAACGCTTTGCATCACCATTTGTAGATTCCGTTTCAAACGCTAGGTTAATCGCGACCTCATCCGGCACACCATTCTTACGCAGCGCCTCTTCCGACAATAATTCAAAAGGTGATGGCAGCCGATAGCCACGTCCCTTTACGGAGTGAACGTTCACCCCTATAGACTCAAGCTTTTTCAGTTTTTTCCATACAGCAGCACGAGTCACGCCTAATACGGCTCCAAGCTCTTCACCAGAGTGAAATTCGTTATCACTAAGCAGCGCTAAAACGGCATGCATCGACGCTCTCCAATTTGTCTATATATTAAGGGCTAAACCTGCCGAAAGGGCAAAAACGACTGACCCTGTTGCGCCTGTAGCCAATTCAATTCAGGGTATTCACAAACTTGATCAACGGCATGTATAGCATAAGCATGACGAGAGCGATCGGAACGGTTTGCATAGCTAAGATGTGGAAACTCGCCATTGAGGATAACCAAAGACCCTTTAGGGACAGGTAGTGGCACTAGGGCATCAGAATCCCAACTATGCTCTTTCAGAGTGACCATTTGGGTCTCAATTGCCCTAGGGTGCATACGCTCAAATCGTTTTAATAGCCCTTGTTTATGCCCCTCTGGTATTCCCCAAAGGCAGCCATTCTCCAGTGTCGCCTCTTCGATAGCAAACCACAGCCCAATCACACTCATTGGCGAGGTATAAAGAAACGTGCTGTCTTGATGACAATTAACTTCTCCCCCAATTCCAGGCTGCTTAAAGATGTACATAGATTGTGCGGCTCGCGGATCTTTCATGCCTAACCGTTGCAACAGTGCAGACCATACTGGAGACAATGAAAACTCGCTAAACAAGGTATCTTGGGAATGCAAACCATGACCCACTTTATTGATAGACAATTCGAGCGGCTGCTTCAGCTCTCCCGTTTCATCAAAGGCTTCCTCTTCGAAGAAAAAAGACACCTTATCGGCTGACTCCATAAAATAACGATCAGTATGACGAGACTGTTCATTCGTTGTAAAAATAGAGCGCACCACTTCTGGCTCAAATGCTGCCATTAGCTGCGTCATGCGGGATTTCAATGCATTACAAATTGACTCAGGTACAACCGATTCCAATACCAAGTATCCGTTATTATGATATTGATCCACTTGCAATTGAGTAAGTTCAATAGTGTTAAGCTTAAGATCTATTTGATTCATCATATACCTTCCCTTTACCCATTGCTGTCTGCATTGGCTCTTATGAAGAACACGATTTCTTGCATTAATGTGTTAAAATGAGGATTCCAAGAAACCCTTGCGGCATGGGGGCTTTTTTCTAGCAAAGCATCTGATTTTTCGCCAAACCAATTCGCTTGATCAGTACGACAACTCTCATATAAGTCCTCATCTGACACATACCAACCACAAACACGATAGATACCAGACTCGCCATAATAAGTGTTCTCAGGATTACCATGTACAGCCATATGCGACAGACCGAGAATTCTATCCTTAGGCCAATTGGTATTGTAAACCTTGATTCGGTCAGTATTCACACTCATTTGATCTTTACTGTACAGCACCATTTGACTCTTGGAGCCTATCATCCCTTCCTTAAATACCTCCTCCGTGACAGAGGAATCAACCGTCTGATCGTCTTCAGACAAGGCAATAAATACGGGTAAACGCTTAGGCTGATCCAATACTAAATCACGCACTTCCGCTGCTAATTCGTACACCTCGGCAATCGCTGGTAGAGGGATTGAAGCGTATTTCGCAAAATCATCACTAGGATCATTGTCTAACCAGTCTGTCACTAACGCCAACCAAGGTGCAAGCCAATCTATACCGCTGTTTACTTTAAATACAGGTGAAAACAAGATGGCCCCTGCAACTTGATCAGCATGCTGCCAAGCGTACTCTGTTGCCAATGCGCCACCTGTAGAAAAGCCGCCTACATATAAGGTATCCACTTCTTGACTGAACCCATTAGCCGCATTTCGGAAGGTAGCACGCCAATCGTCACGGGATATATCCAATAAATCCTCCGCTTTCGTACCATGTCCTGGCAATAAAATCACACGAACGTGATAACAAGCCGCTTGTAACGCCATGGCAGGGTCGCGCATAGAAAAAGGAGAGTCCGATAAGCCATGAGACAAAAGCACACCAATATTAGCTCGTCCGGCACACGCTTCTGGATCCGGCAACAATTCAAAAGGCATCACCGCATCCAGCTCTCTAAACTTATTGGCAGGATTAAGCCATCGCTTATTTTTTACAAGATACTCCTCTGCACGCACTAGGTATTGCTCAAATGACTCGCCTGCTGCAAAAACAAATGCTGTTTGTTTCTCCGCCGCATTTAACATCCCAGAAATGGGCAATGTCAAAAGACACACGCTCCACAACATAACTTTTTGCCACATACCAATCCTCTCATTATTAAGTAATTCAATCTAACCCATGTTTTTTTACACACAGCAAACTATGCTAACATTCAATATTTGATCGTCACATCTATTCCATATGAAAAGACCTTACCCTGATGCTGAACAAGTACTTTCTCTTTGGTTTCCACTGGTGAAAAAATTTTACCAGTCCCATTACCCAAGTGGAAAACCTAATAAAGCAGATCCAATTTGGGTCATACGCAACCATAAAAACGCCATTCTTTGTGCCCTTCGGCTCAAACGGATTGCAGAATATCAACTGCTCACCGCCATGGTGACCGAACCAAGCCATCGAAACATCGGCCTCGGCAGTCACCTAATCAACAACATTCATTCCGCATTAAATGACAGACCGACTTATTGCTTTGCCTTCACCCATTTGGTGCCTTTTTATCATGCAAATCATTTTACGACTATCAGCGTCGAAATGTTACCAGCAGAACTCCAAAAACGTTTTCAAGCCTACACATCTCAAGGCAGAAGCATTACACCTATGCACTATATTCTCCGCTAAAACAGACTTAAAAAGCACTTAAAATACCTTAAATTACTAAAATACTTCGATCATTGTTGACCCTTTTTCCTATCCTCCAGTACCTTTGAGAACATTACTGACCTTGCCATAAGAAACCAATAAGAATACCGAGGAAATCATGTCTATCACCTTACCTACAAACTCGAAAATGCTAAGCCAAGATTTTATTTTTGGCGTAGCGACAGCGGCGTTTCAAATCGAAGGCGCGACCCAATCTGATAATCGTCTGCCCTCTATTTGGGACACGTTTTGCGCTACGCCTGGCAAAGTAAAAGACATGGATAATGGCGACATAGCCTGCAATCACTACCAATTGTGGGAGCAAGATATCCAGTTGATCAAACGACTCGGTGTTGATGCTTATCGACTCTCGATTGCATGGCCTCGCGTCATGGACGAAAACGGCAAAGCGAATCAAGCTGGGACTCGACTTTTATCGCCATTTACTCAAAAAACTTAAAGAAGAAGGACTAACCGTCTTTGTCACTCTCTACCATTGGGACCTACCACAACACTTAGAAGACAAAGGTGGCTGGCTAAATAGAGAAACCGCCTATCAATTCAAAAAATACGCCGATTTAGTGACCCAAGAACTCGCTGAATGGGTCGACAGTTGGGCGACATTCAATGAACCTTTCTGCGCTGCAATTTTAGGTTATGAACTGGGCATACACGCCCCTGGTTTAAGCAAGCCAGAATACGGCAGACAAGCCGCTCACCATATTTTACTGGCCCATGGTTTGGCTTTACCCGTCATCCGTAAAAACGCCCCAAACTCACAAGTGGGCATTGTGCTCAATATGAATCGCTCCTATGCCGCCAGCGAAAAGGCCGAAGATCAATTCGCTTGCTTGATGCGTGACACTTTGGACAACCAATTCTTTATTGAGCCTCTGATGACCGGCCAGTATCCCAAATTACTCAAAACCGTCGCACCGCAGTACCTACCAACGGTTTTGCCAGGTGACATGGACATCATTGCTCAACCGATTGATTTCTTGGGCATGAACTTCTACACCTGTAATCATAACGCTTACGACGCGGATAACCTGTTCAAAAATGTAAAAAATAGCCAAGCGGTTGAGTACACTGATATCGGCTGGGAAATCGCACCACACGCTTTTACCGAACTATTAGTGAATTTACACAAACAATATCACTTACCGCCTATGTACATTACCGAGAATGGCGCCGCTTGCGCGGATCACATCGTGGATGGCGAAGTCAACGATGAGCAACGCGTACGCTATTTAGATAGCCATTTAAACGCGGTTAATAAAGCCATTGAAAATGGTGTTGATATTCGAGGTTATTTTGCTTGGAGCTTGATGGATAACTTTGAATGGGCTGAGGGGTACAGCAAGCGTTTTGGTCTCATCTACGTTGATTATCAAACTCAGGAAAGAACCATAAAACAGAGTGGTTATGCATACCGTGATTTTCTAAATAGCCGCAAAGGTTAGCAATTTAGGCACATATTATTGAATAAAAAACGCCCGACGTATAACATCGGGCGTTTTTATTTATCACTTCATTAGCGACGAGTATTTAATAGAAAACTACTTCAAATGGCCGGCATTATGAAGCTCTCTATCACTCTCTGCTGGCGGAGTCCACTGATACTGCCAAGTCTCAGTCAACGGCTGACCATTAGCTTCTAAATAAACCCGTAAGTTAATCGGCTTAGGCTCGCCTTTTGGTGGCACCAAATCAAACATTGCTCGATAACCATCAATAGAATGCAGTGGTCGAGCAGACTCAATCTCTACTCTTCCTTCCGAAGAGGTAATGACGGCTTTTACTTTCGTATCATTGCCTAGCATTGCTAAAGAACCACCAGCAAAGTCGACCACAAAGCGCTTGCTATAATATTGACGCTTCTTACCAATCACACCGCCAATGCCCGTAAAGGTATCAACGACACGCGCTCGATTAGATTGCACCGGAGGATGGCTTCCCCAATACATGTTGTAGCTATACAGTAGCTCTTGACCCGCTTCAACTGGTGCCGCGGGGTTCCAGAAAGCAACGATGTTATCGAATGTTTCATCAAGAGTTGGAATCTCGACCAATTGTACAGAGCCTTTACCCCAGTTACCAATCGGTTCAATCCATAAGCTTGGGCGCTTCTCATAAAAAACACCGTCATCTTGATAGTGGTCAAAGTTGCGATCACGCTGTAGCAAACCAAAGCCCTTTGGATTCTCATCGCTGTAAGCATTAAACTGCAAATTAGCAGGGTTGCTTAAAGGGCGCCAGATCCACTCTCCGTTACCCGTTTGCATGGCCAAGCCATCAGAGTCATGAATTTCAGCGCGCCAATCGTAATTGGTTCTACGATCATTTTCGCCGACCATAAACATACTGGTCATTGGCGCAACACCCAAACGCTCAACCGATTTACGTGGGTAAACGGCCGAATCTACTCGCATTTTAAACGGTTCACCTGGTGACATATCAAAACGATAGGCACCTGTCACACTTGGAGAGTCCATTAATGCGTACACCGTCACTAGATCCGAGCCTGGCGTTGGCTTCTCTAACCAAAAGTCCGTAAAAATTGGAAACTCTTCAGGGTGCGGCATCGCCGTATCAATCGCTAGACCACGAGCAGAAAGGCCATATTGCATTTCGCTACCTACCGCACGGAAGTAACTCGCCCCTAAAAAAGCGACAACATCACGCTGCCAGTCTGTCGCAAATTGCATTCTAAATCCGGCAAAACCAAGATCTTTAGGAAGCTTATTACCATCTACCTTGGACTTACCGTAGGTAAATTCAGAAGGCATGTAAGGAATAGGCGTTGATTTACCATTTTCCAACTCATTCATATGAATGGGCGTGTCAAAACCTAACCCAAGATGAAAAAGCTCTGTACGAAACTCCGATTTTTGATCACGCCACAAGGCCGCGTCTTTATTAAAACGAATTTCTTGGTAATCATCCCAGTCAAGGCGTTTTAAGCTCTCAGGTAATTCACCTTGATGACTTTTATAAGGCGTTGTCGCCAATTGGCGCGCATATCCTTTTAACCAAGCATAGCTGAACGCCTGTCCTTCTTCCGGCTGAGCAGCAGATTGTGTGGCCTGAGACGGTGACGTCTGTGACTGGGCGGCACAAGCCGTGAGGCTAAACAACACGCCAACAGCGACCAGTGATCGACTCACTAATCTTTGTAAGCGATGAGAGGCATCTATTTTATGGGGATTGTGCATTGTCTGTGGCACAACCAAGTTTGAACCCTTCATGGACTCAGAAAAACAACGAGGAAGCATATAACATGACCCTATCAATTAAAAAATTAATATCTATATTAGCTAATTACGACCATACCGAGTGTTCAGATAGAGTAAATATTTAATATATTCATATGGAAAACTCAGCATAAAACCTTACAGTTTATTTGAGATCTGAACCTGTGCTAATCAATATTATGTTGCTATGACAGCACGCTCTTTTTAATTTAAAACAGCCTCTCAGGTTGATTACATAAGACTACAGAGTAGCATCACATGTTATACAGCCGACAAGTCTGCTTTAGATTAGAATGCTCACAACAGCACTCATGTAGGAGCTTCAAAAACGGCTTCTACTACATAATCAGATTATTAAGGTGACAAATGACGCTTTATCATTGGGTAGCAATACTCGGTTCCTTTTTAGCCTTATGTCTTATACTCAAATTTGTAAAAACCTACCTTAGGATGAAGGCTGGCAATGGTATTATTCTGCAAAAGCTTGCGCTCTGCGAGCGTTATGCAAACCAATTAACATCGTCTCTCGATAGTCTCCCTGATCCGATTTGGATCAAAGATGAAGAACAAGCCTATCTATATTGTAACGCGTCATTTGAACGCCTACTCGGTCTCTCAAAAGCCGAGATAATCGGCTATAAAGACGAAGACATTCACGCCCAGCACAACCAACACATCATTCCTAATATAACTTCAAAAAAGACAACAGGCACAACAGAAGAATATGTCTGCTTACCCTGCGGAAGAATAGATTATTTTCAAATAAAATGCGCTCTAACATACAATACATCGGGACAATTTTTTTCATCAATCGGACATGCTCAAAGAACCACCTCTTTCAAAGAAAGAGAAAGTGAACTTATTGAAGCCGAGATTCGAGTAAATGAAGCACTCAAACTCACCAAAGTTGGCATTTGGGAGTGGAACGTGGCAACAGATGTTTGGTTTGCTACACCTTCTTATTTCACCATGCTTGGTTATGTACCGGTTGAAGGCCCAGCAGACCGCCAAGCAGAATTGGAAAAAATTCATCCCGACGATCGTGAGTACGTATTAAATACCATTAAAAGTATCTTAAACAGTAAAACCACTACGAACTATTACAAGTACGAAGCACGTATTCGACACAGTAACGGAGACTACCGCTGGATTGGTGTACGCTGTATCGTGACTGAGTTTGATCAAGAGGATAAACCATCACGTATGCTGGGTGTTCGTATCGACATTGACGACATTCAAAAAGCGCACTCTCAAGTAGAGTGGCTGGCTCATCATGACCCTCTAACCAAACTCTCCAATAGAGTCGCACTCCATAAGACCTTCCATAAGATTATGACGCCCGATACCAAGCTGGCATTACTGTTTATTGATCTGGACCACTTTAAAAACATCAACGATTCCCTTGGCCATTCGATCGGTGATCAACTGCTGCTTGCCGTAGCAGACCGAATGCGTACCTTAGTAGCTTCTGACGGCTATGTTGCTCGACAAGGCGGAGATGAGTTTATTATCCTGCTACCCGCTGAGCAAGAAGCACAACTAACCAAAAGAATCACTCTAATCAAAGAGGGCTTGGCTGCTCGCTATCATATTGATCAGCATCAGTTTTTCATCACGCCTTCGATTGGCGTGAGCCTGTACCCAAGAAACGGCAAAGATTTCGATACCTTGTATAAACGAGCTGACACTGCAATGTACTATGCAAAACATTCAGGCCGAAATCAGTTCGTTTTTTTTAGCGAAGAAATGCAGGCTATTTCCACACGTGCCCTCTCCCTAGGCAATGCTCTCCATGACGCCTTAGAGCAATCAGAGTTTTACTTGCATTATCAACCACAAGTATCCCTCTCAACAGGTAAAATAATCGGTGCAGAGGCTCTTATTCGATGGCACAGCAAGACACTTGGCAACGTCAGCCCTGCTGAATTTATTCCTCTTGCAGAAGAAAGCGGACAAATTTTAGCCATTGGTGAATGGGTGTTACGAGAAACAGCCCGCCAGATTAAGCGATGGCTCGACGACGGAATCGAGCCTGTTAGAATAGCAGTCAACCTATCTTATGCCCAATTCCAAGCAAATGATCTTCCTTTGATTGTGAACGCTATTCTCAATGAATACGACGTACCTGCAGAATATCTAGAATTGGAACTAACAGAACATATTGCCACCAAAAATCCCAAGCACACTATTACAATACTAGAGTCGTTCCAACGATACGGAATAAAAACCGCCATTGATGATTTTGGCACTGGCTACTCATCCTTAAGCTACCTACAACGCTTCCCTGTTTATAAACTCAAAATAGATCAATCTTTTGTACGCAACATGACAACCAATAGAAATGACTATGTCATTGTTGGCATCATTATTCTTCTGGCTCAACAGTTAGAGATGACCACCATTGCAGAAGGCGTTGAAAACCAAGAACAGCTCGATTTACTCAAACAACTTGGCTGTGATGACATTCAAGGCTACCACATTAGTCGTCCCATTCCTGCAGACGAATTTACCCGCCATTTTCTTAAAAAAATCTAAAATCCAAGAAGTAACGGCTGAGGTTAAATCACCATGGCGCTCGCATCTACTTGTCTATAAAATTCTCGCACTTAAACCATTCCAAGGATTAAAATTATGAAAAATGCCGTCTTAGGCATTCAAATGCTGTTTGTTGCATTTGGCGCTCTTGTACTTGTCCCGCTATTAACTGGCTTGGACCCTAGCGTTGCTCTTTTTGGTGCTGGCGTTGGAACGCTGTTATTTCAATTAACTACAAAACGCACGGTCCCCATTTTTCTTGCCTCTTCTTTTGCTTTTATTGCTCCTATTATGTATGGCGTTCAAACTTGGGGAATTCCCGCTACCATGGGAGGATTGATTGCAGCAGGCTTTGTTTATGTTGTACTGGGTGGCTTGATTCGACTTAAAGGTGCAGGCTTCATTCACACCCTACTACCTCCCGTTGTTATTGGCCCGATCATTATGGTAATAGGTCTTGGTCTGGCGCCTGTTGCGGTCAATATGGCACTTGGCAAAGCAGGAGACACTCAAGTTATTGACGCCGATATTGCCATCTGGATTGCCTTAGCCTCCTTGCTAACTACCATTTTGATTAGTGTATTCGCAAAAGGGCTTTTTAGGCTACTGCCTGTTTTCGGAGGTATTATCGTTGGCTACGCATTAAGTTTATTTTTCGGCATTGTCGACTTCCAGCCCATTCATAATGCAGCATGGTTTGCCATGCCAAACTTTACCGCACCCGAGTTCAACATTAACGCGATATTATTCATGCTACCTGTTGCAATTGCACCAGCGGTTGAACACGTAGGTGATATTCTTTCCATCTCGAACGTAACGGGAAAAGACTATCTTAAAAAGCCGGGACTACATCGCACCATTACCGGTGATGGTATCGCTACCATGGCGGCCGCTATGGTAGGCGCACCACCAAATACGACTTACAGTGAAGTCACTGGTGCCGTGATGCTCACGAAGGCATTCAACCCTGTCATCATGACATGGGCCGCCATTGCCGCTATCGTACTGGCTTGGGTAGGGAAACTGGGCGCGGCCCTGCAAACGATACCATTACCTGTCATGGGTGGCATTATGATTCTATTGTTTGGTTCTATCGCTGCTGTGGGTTTAAACACCCTAATCAAAAATCAAGTCGACTTGCATAAATCACGTAATCTCATCATTGTTGGTGTTACATTAGTATTCGGCATTGGTGGTATGGCATTTGGTATTGGTGAGTTCAGCCTTCAAGGTATCAGTCTTTGCGGTATCGTCGCCATTGTATTGAACTTAATACTGCCAAAAGATATCGGTGATAACCATATCGTCGATAAAGCACAAATAGAAAACTAGCGCTTTGATAAGAAACAGTTCAAATTAAACGGTCCTAAATGGGCCGTTTTTTTAGACAAAATAAGTGTTAACAAAACATTCATTAAGCAATGATTAGATAAATGAGTAAAACCTATTCTATCACTTTAGTCCTTCATGATTAATATAGAATAGCCTCGTTTTAAATAGACTCAGACAGTCAATTTGTATTTGTAGTCCCAATAAATCCAATACTGAATCCATTAATAGCACGATAACCATTGGCTTTATTACTAGATTGAGCAGATTCAAGGTAGGCGGATCGCTCAGGCCTCATCAAACTCTTGAGCGCTATCTCCATAAACTTGTTTAATTCATCAAGTTAAGCGATTTTATTAGACCCCGACAATTAGCGGATCAACCATAATTTGTGTTTGAGCTAAGTTTAGTTTTCAAAGTCCCATAGCCCTCTTTTGTTCATTTCATTTGTTTTTTGATCGTAACAAAACGAATTTAACGAAAAAACGGCCTATATTATCGGGCTAAGGCCACGACCTACAAAAATCGAATAACCTGTCGGCCTTTAGGCCGTCAAAAGCGAAGCGAATACTAAGGTGATGGTGATGCACCTCGGCCCCTTTCCTTGAGACGAAAAAAAGCCCTGACAGCGTTAGCTATCAGGGCCTTCTTAATATAAAGCTTGACGACGACCTACTCTCACATGCGTGTCTTTGATAAAGAGCCCCACACGCACGTGGCAAGGATCATGCTACGTCCCTGAAACGAAAAACCCCACCCTACTGAGTAGGATGGGGTTTCTCTTAATATAAAGCTTGTCGACGACCTACTCTCACATGCGTGTCTTTGATAAAGAGCCCCACACGCACGTGGGAAGGGTCATGCTACGTCCCTGAAACGAAAAAACCCCACCCTACTGAGTAGGATGGGGTTTCTCTTAATATAAAGCTTGACGACGACCTACTCTCACATGGGATCTCCCACACTACCATCGGCGATGGCGCTTTTCACTTCTGAGTTCGGGATGGGATCAGGTGGTTCAACGCCTCTATGATCGTCAAGCAATTCGTTTTGCGTTTTGTTCTGGCTGGACTCTTTTCGTCTCACCACAACACGCGAATACGTGCTTGGATCTTTAACAATTCATTTTGAAATAGTGATAACCAAGTATCAAACCGATGCTCATCATTGCTGATGCTTTATCGTAATCTGTGTCTGTGATTGTAGCGTTTCCGCTTTAAAAACCACTTTGGTGTTATATGGTCAAGCCTCACGAGCAATTAGTATTGGTTAGCTCAATGCCTCACAGCACTTACACACCCAACCTATCAACGTCCTAGTCTCGAACGGCTCTTTAGGGAACTTATGTTCCAGTGAGATCTTATCTTAAGGGAGGCTTCCCGCTTAGATGCTTTCAGCGGTTATCCCGTCCGAACATAGCTACCCGGCAATGCCACTGGCGTGACAACCGGAACACCAGAGGTTCGTCCACTCCGGTCCTCTCGTACTAGGAGCAGCTCCTCTCAAATCTCAAACGTCCACGGCAGATAGGGACCGAACTGTCTCACGACGTTCTAAACCCAGCTCGCGTACCACTTTAAATGGCGAACAGCCATACCCTTGGGACCGGCTTCAGCCCCAGGATGTGATGAGCCGACATCGAGGTGCCAAACACCGCCGTCGATGTGAACTCTTGGGCGGTATCAGCCTGTTATCCCCGGAGTACCTTTTATCCGTTGAGCGATGGCCCTTCCATACAGAACCACCGGATCACTAAGACCTACTTTCGTACCTGCTCGACGTGTCTGTCTCGCAGTTAAGCGTGCTTTTGCCTTTACACTCTATGCATGATTTCCGACCATGCTGAGCACACCTTCGTGCTCCTCCGTTACTCTTTGGGAGGAGACCGCCCCAGTCAAACTACCCACCACACAGTGTCCTCGATCCGGATTACGGACCTGAGTTAGAACCTCAAACATACCAGGGTGGTATTTCAAGAGTGGCTCCACGGTAACTGGCGTCACCGCTTCAAAGCCTCCCACCTATCCTACACAAGTAGGTTCAAAGTTCACTGTGAAGCTATAGTAAAGGTTCACGGGGTCTTTCCGTCTAGCCGCGGATACACAGCATCTTCACTGCGATTTCAATTTCACTGAGTCTCGGGTGGAGACAGTGTGGCCATCGTTACGCCATTCGTGCAGGTCGGAACTTACCCGACAAGGAATTTCGCTACCTTAGGACCGTTATAGTTACGGCCGCCGTTTACTTGGGCTTCGATCAAGAGCTTCGCTTGCGCTAACCCCATCAATTAACCTTCAAGCACCGGGCAGGCGTCACACCCTATACGTCCACTTTCGTGTTTGCAGAGTGCTGTGTTTTTAATAAACAGTCGCAGCCACCTGGTATCTTCGACCGACTAGTGCTTACGGAGCAAGTCCTTCACACCGGCCGGCGTACCTTCTCCCGAAGTTACGGTACCATTTTGCCTAGTTCCTTCACCCGAGTTCTCTCAAGCGCCTTGGTATTCTCTACCTGACCACCTGTGTCGGTTTGGGGTACGGTTCCTGCATATCTGAAGCTTAGAAGTTTTTCCTGGAAGCATGGCATCAACCACTTCGCCCAAAAGAGGGCTTCGTCATCAGTTCTCGGTCTTAAAAGGGCTCGGATTTGCCTAAGCCCTAAACCTACCGCCTTAAACACAGACAACCATCGCTGTGCTGGCCTAGCCTTCTCCGTCTCTCCATCGCAATATGCACGAGTACAGGAATATTAACCTGTTTCCCATCGACTACGCATTTCTGCCTCGCCTTAGGGGCCGACTCACCCTGCCCTGATTAACATGGGACAGGAAACCTTGGTCTTCCGGCGGGGGAGTTTTTCACTCCCCTTATCGTTACTCATGTCAACATTCGCACTTCTGATACCTCCAGCCTGCCTTACAGCTTGACCTTCAACGGCTTACAGAACGCTCCTCTACCATGCCTAGTAAACTAAGCATCCGTAGCTTCGGTGTACAGTTTTAGCCCCGTTATATCTTCCGCGCAGGCCGACTCGACTAGTGAGCTATTACGCTTTCTTTAAAGGATGGCTGCTTCTAAGCCAACCTCCTAGCTGTCTAAGCCTTCCCACATCGTTTCCCACTTAACTGTAACTTTGGGACCTTAGCTGACGGTCTGGGTTGTTTCCCTTTCCACGACGGACGTTAGCACCCGCCGTGTGTCTCCCGTAATTGCACTCATTGGTATTCGGAGTTTGCATGGGGTTGGTAAGTCGGGATGACCCCCTAGCCCAAACAGTGCTCTACCCCCAATGGTGAGATACGAGGCGCTACCTAAATAGCTTTCGAGGAGAACCAGCTATCTCCGAGCTTGATTAGCCTTTCACTCCTATCCACAAGTCATCCCCAGCCTTTTCAACGGATGTGGGTTCGGTCCTCCAGTTGATGTTACTCAACCTTCAACCTGCTCATGGATAGATCGCCCGGTTTCGGGTCTATTCCCAGCAACTAAACGCCCTATTAAGACTCGGTTTCCCTACGGCTCCACTACATGTTTAACCTTGCTACTGAAAATAAGTCGTTGACCCATTATACAAAAGGTACGCAGTCACGGAACAAGTCCGCTCCCACTGCTTGTACGTACACGGTTTCAGGATCTATTTCACTCCCCTCACAGGGGTTCTTTTCGCCTTTCCCTCACGGTACTGGTTCACTATCGGTCAGTCAGGAGTATTTAGCCTTGGAGGATGGTCCCCCCATATTCAGACAGGATAACACGTGTCCCGTCCTACTCGTTTTCATGATTAAGGTGTTTTCGTATACGGGGCTATCACCCTCTATCGCGGCACTTTCCAGAGCCTTCTACTAACACCAAAACCACTTAAGGGCTAATCCCCTTTCGCTCGCCGCTACTTAGGGAATCTCGGTTGATTTCTTTTCCTAAGGGTACTTAGATGTTTCAGTTCCCCTCGTTCGCCTCCTCACAGCTATGTATTCACTGTGGGATACTCTACAAGTAGAGTGGGTTCCCCCATTCGGACATGTTCGGATCAAAGCCTGTTTATCGACTCCCCGAACCTTTTCGCAGATTACCACGTCCTTCATCGCCTCTGACTGCCAAGGCATCCACCGTGCACGCTTGGTCACTTGACCATATAACCCAAAATAGTTTCGGATCACATACCAAAGGGCTTTTGTACCCCTCTGGATTTACGATTTAGAAAGTCATCTAGGTTAAAGATGCTTTCCACCGGTTTGACGCTTGATTATCGTCTATTTCAAAATTCGAATTGTTAAAGAGCAAGTTTAGTGCAAAGCACTAAGTCAGAGACTAAACCATCACTTGCGTGACGCTTTGTTTAGTGTCTTGCTT
>NZ_CM147891.1:3255000-4590960 GCF_055808935.1 Marinomonas sp. G8-14
AAGGTGGTTTGAGCGACAACCGTTAGAAACACACCGCCACTTACAGATAGGCCTTTCCAAAAAATAAGCGTTGATATGCCAACAATGACACCAGGTGTTAATAACGGTGACATCATTAATGTGTAAAGAAACGTCTTTCCTTTGCCTTGTACTGTCGATAAAAAAAGCGCACAACAAATACCCACAGGCACAGCAATCACCAACACACCTGCCGCAACCATAATACTTGTCCATAATGCTGTCCACATAGCACCATCTTGAGCAAGCGCCTCAAACCATTTTAGTGTCGCGCCCCGCCAAGGAGACACTGTCGGGAAACGGCTGTCGTTAAACGTCGCCAATCCCATGATAATAAGTGGGGTGAATAAATAAACAAAAAAAACACCAATATAAAAGCGCACTGCAAAACGCATGATCGTTTCAGACTTCATTTAGCAATATCCCCTAAACCAACTTTAAAGATACGCATAACCAAAGCAATGAAACCGATACAAATCACCAACAAGAGAAACGCATACGCCGCACCTTGGTTCCAATCGCCGCCTTCAAAAAACCAGTTATAGATAATTTGTGTAAACCATCGACTCCCCGGTGAACCCAATAAAGCCGGCACAGCATAACTACCTGCTGCAAGCATAAAGGTCATAATGCACCCCGTTGCAATCCCGGGCTTAGCGTGCGGCATGACCACTCGCCAGTGAGTACGAATCCAGCCCGCCCCCAAATTACGTGCCGCCTTGATCTGGTTAGTATCCAAGCTTTCAATAGCGTTATAAATAGGAAAGATCATAAATAAAATATAGGCGTAAACCATGCCGATTAACACGCCACCATCACCAGACAAGAATCGAATTGGTCGATCAATGAGACCTAGCCCCAGTAGCAAAGCATTCAGTGGTCCTTTATAAGCTAGGATAATATACCAAGAAAAAGTACGTAAAATTTCATTAATCCAAAAAGGAATAATCAATAGCAACAGACACAGTGCCGCCTTTTGTGGCGTAGCGACTTTGGCCAAATAAAACGCAATTGGATAACTCACCACGAGAGTCAAGGAAGTGACTAGCACACTTGACCATATGGTCTTGAAGAAAATGGCCAAATGTATTTTATTGCTAAACAGGGTTTCGTAATTTGTCAGTGAATAAACGTCTTCAGGTCCACCGATATCAGCCGGAAGCAAGTTCGGCCGAAGGGAGTAATCCACCATGAGGAGCTGTGGCAAAATTACCAAGCCAATCAGCCAGATAGCAATCATACCAATGATGCCAACCGCCAAACCGCTACCGAATCGCGACTTTAGCTGACTAAACATGGCCGCCTCCAGCAATTACAATGGCGTCTTTCTCATTATACGAAAGACTCACAGGGGCATTTTTTTGCAAGGCGTCAGAAAACTGATGAGTACCAAGCTGTATAGACAATGCTTGATTAGCTGGCGTATTAGCATTGAGTGTCAGATATGCACCTTCAAAATTCACTTCATCAATGGTGGCTTGCAAGGTATGCATACCGTCTTCTGCTTGTAGTCTAAAATGCTCGGGGCGAACAAAAAGGGTCGCATCGGAACCAACGGCTACATTTCCTTGGCAGCGTCCCGCTAATTTACCCAGTGGTCCGCAATCTAAGACAACAAACTCTGAATTCACCTCAACCACCTTACCAGCAACAGCGTTATTTTCACCAACAAATGACGCCACAAAAGCGGTGTGAGGATCACGATATAAGGTGATAGGATCAGCTACTTGCTGGATACGACCTGCAGACATTACCGCCACACGGTCTGACATGGTCAAGGCTTCCCCTTGATCGTGCGTGATGTAAATAAACGTAATGCCCGTTTTACGCTGAATTGCTTTTAACTCCGTGCGCATGTGCTGACGCAGCTTTAAGTCTAACGCAGACAAAGGCTCATCGAGCAATAATACTTGCGGTTCGACCGCCAAGGCTCGAGCAATAGCAATGCGCTGTTTTTGTCCGCCGGATAGTTCGGACACTTTTTTGGTTCCACTGCCTTCCAAAGCCACCAACTCAAGCAAACGATCTGATGCTTTTTTACGCTCACTTTTCGAAACACCGCGAACCTCTAAGCCAAATTCAATATTTTCAGCGACTGTCATCAAAGGGAAAAGCGCGAGGTTTTGAAAAATCATCGAAGTGGGACGTTTATTCGCCGGCACACCATGCATGCTCTTACCACCAATTTTAATGTCGCCCTGTGTTGGGTCTATAAAGCCACTAATCATGTTTAAAATCGTGGTTTTGCCACAGCCTGACGGCCCTAAAAAACTGAAAAATTCACCTGATTCAATTTTGAGATCGGTTTTCTGTATGGCGGTAAAGTCGCCAAATTGCATGACGGTATTATCTAGATGAACACTGCTATCCATATTTCTCTCGCTGATTGATTTTCTTGACACAATCGTCTCGATACAAAAAAGCCCCTTACGCAAAAAAAGTCGCAAGGGGCCTTCGAGGTTTTATGCAGACAAGTAACGGTCTTGGTACTCGTTACGCAACGCTACGTACCATGGTTCTTGAATTGGCCACCACCAAAGATTAGCAAGGTCCTGCTGGCTATAAGAGTCTTGGAAGAACTGCTTCGTTTCGGCAGGTAAGAGTGCATCCGCGCCTTTGGCTGTTGAATTGTAGCCCGTTGCTTTCACAAACATCGCACCCGCTTCTGGCGTGTAATACCAATTAATGAATTCATATACCGAATCCACATTATTCGCATTCTTTGGAATAACAAATCCTTCCATCCACGCCAATGCCCCTTCTTTTGGTGCACCGTAAGCAATTGGCTCACCTTCGGATTGCAATTTAAATGCGGTGCTGTCCCACGTTTGACCAATGATTGCACCATTAGTACGGAATGCACCTTGCGCCTCGTTTTCGGTTGACCAGAACTGAGCAATCGCCCCTTTATGCTCAACCGCTACTTTAAGAATGACATCAAAGTTAGCACGCATGGCTTGTTCATTTTTATAAGACTCAAGCAATGGATAAGGTAACTTGCCCGCTTTTTCTAACCACAAGCCAATCCCAACCAAAGCTGAGTGGCCACGTACCGTAACGCCACCCGCATTCTCAGGCAACCAAAGATCACCGTAACTTAGCTCTTTGCTTAGCTTGGCATCGTTTTTATTGTAAGCAATGGCCTCGGTTCCCCAATCAGACGGCGCAAAATAACGCTTACCCTTCACAACACCACCGACATCCGATCCAGATAAAGCACTTTCTAAGCAGCCATCCCAATTGATTCTTTTCACATCAAGTGGCTGAACCAAATCATAATCCACATACCCAGGCACTCGGTCGACCGTTGGCATAATAATATCGAAGCCCGTACCATCCGTAGCGCGTAAAGAGTTCATCAACTCATCGTTTGTGCCATAGGGTGTAAAAGTCGCATTAATGCCAGTTTTTGCTTTAAAATCCGCTAGCATTTCATCGGTGATGTAGCCAGCCCAAGCATAAATACGCAATTCTTTGTTCGCAGCAATAGCTCTATTGATAGAAAACGGGGCGGCGGCAACGGCACCTGCAATAGAGGCACCTTTAACAAACTGACGACGAGAAAGGGTCATTCTTGAACTCCTTTGAGTTTATGATTTTTAGTGATTCATGAAAAAACGTTTTGACGCTTAAAACACTCTTTTATTAAACACTCGTTTAATATCTTTTTTAATTTAATACAAAATAATGACGAAAAAGTGACCGTGGAAGTTTTTTTGCTTATTAGGTGTACTTAATCCTATACACGACGCTAATAGTCAAAAATAAAGCGTCTTTGGGCAATTAGATAGCAAGACTCAATATCACCCCACTCACCCTTTCAGCGTCTAGGCTGTCACATTTTTGTCATCTACTCCTATTAAGGTAGTCCCATTTCCAAAAGAATGTAAACAAAGTAGGTTCTGGATTGAAAATTTCCCATGTGACTCGCACAACAACCATTAGCTATTTGATTATTGCAGGGATGCTCATCGCCCTACTACTTTGGAGTTTGATGAAATTCCGTGATGCGTTTGAGCAAAGCGATGCTTATACCCAAGTTTGGTCCTATTCATCCATTGATCTAAAACAACTAATCGAAGGGTATCTATCTTCTGGTGAAGCCTCCACATTGCAAACCACCGAGGAATTCATCCAAACTAAAATTCGTCCTGCATTAAGCACGCTACCAGATGACATAAAAAACCCTATTGAAAAACAGCTGACGGAAATAGAAAAAAGCCTTCAGTCTGATATTAGAGCGGCGGGGAAATTATCGGGGGATCCTTTTGCTCTTATCGAAAATAATAAGCGTCAAACCCTCTTATCCATAGATGAAGCGGCCGGAAAAATACAATCTTACCAAGCTCAAACTGACATACAGACCGCGGCACCTTATTTAGCCAGCCAAGCTGCATTATATGCAGACCTTATTCATGTCAGCAGTGCGAAGGACGAATTTTTAGCCAACAATACACCGGAAAACTATGAACGTTTAAAGCAAGCCGTACAGCTGTTTCAATCTCACATTAAAGACTTTAGCAATTTGCCCATACTGACATTGGCTGGGGAAGAAAGCGGTAGTGCTAATAATGATCTCTCTGCACTAATGGGCTGGTCAACGAGCGCAGAAGAGACAGAACAAGAAGCTGACCCGTTGGAAGAAGCCAAAGCCGAGCTGCATTCGTGGTCAGACAGATACCTCAAAGACGTAGACGTGAGTCTTCAGGTGATTAAACAAGCCGTTGCCGCACAAGGTAAAATACGCACCCAGATTAAACAACTTGAAGCGACCCTCAAGTCAGGTACACAAAATATTCAAGAAAGTGCTCAGGCCACGCAGCAACAAACGTTGCTGGCGTTCTCTGTGTTTGTTGTTTTAATGGTACTCACCACTATTTCAGTGCATATTTTCCAAAACAAAGTCGTTGTAAAAAGCGCGAGAGATTTATACACCGCCGTTAAAGAATTAGTGGAACACCAAAACATCAGCACACTAAAAGTAGGCAAAAACAAAAACGAACTGTCAGACGTTGCTCATTATCTAAATCGTTATTTGGAACAAATCGCTGTTCAACGACAACAAAAAGACACCGAACTTAGCAATATATCATTGTCGCTTAATGACATGCTAAATGCCTTTGGACAAGTACATGAACTCAGCATGGCCTCGCGCCAAGAACTTGACGACACACTAAATATGTCTAATCAAGTCGAAACACTTGCCAATAAAGCCGAGGTCCGAGGCTCAGGAAGTCGCCAGCTACGCAGCGGACACCAATACCGCCATGACGCACAGCGTTAATCAAGCCGCGTCATTGGCAATGGCAAATCAGACAACGCTAGAACGATTAGCCAACAGCAACAACGCCTTGACTAACTTAGCCACCTCAGTATCAAGCGCTTCTTCTATCGTCGGTGGAATCAAAGATATTTCAGAGCAAACCAACCTGCTGGCGTTAAATGCAGCAATCGAAGCAGCTCGCGCAGGAGAGCATGGTCGAGGCTTTGCCGTTGTGGCGTCAGAGGTGCGCACATTATCAAGTCGTACACAGCAATCATTGGAAGAAATAACGGAAATTTTTTCATTGCTCACCTCCGCCACGAATCAACTAAAGACCAACCTTGAGCTGATTCAAAGTGCGTCAACCGAACAAGTCAGTCTGACGCAAGCTCTTGGCCAATCTGCTCAAGAGATCTTAGAAAAGTCAAAACAATCAACCCACTTAGCGAAAAAAGCGACTGGGTATGCCGCAGAACAAAAACTTGGAATGAATAAGCTAAACGCTGCCGTAGTCAAAGTCCGAGAGCAAGCCAATGAATCCGAAGCGTTTATGGCAAATGTGACTGACAGCATTAAACAAAAGATTCAGGATATTACAACCACACTCGGTATTCATTAATAGCCCGACACAGCTCACTCCCTGTCTAGAAACAAAAAATCCAGCTTAATCGCTGGATTTTTGTGTCTTACATAGTCACGATAATTCTTTAAAACAAGACTCGCGCTTTTATCGTGCCATCAACTTCTTTTACTTTCTCAAGCGCAAGTTCACCGGCAGCAGCATCCACATCCATCACCATGTAGCCAAGCTTTTCCGTTGTACGAAGGTACTGACCCGTAATATTGATGTTGTTTTCAGAGAAAATCGCGTTGATCTTAGAAAGCACACCAGGACGGTTTTCATGAATGTGAAGAATACGGTGATTATCTGCTTGAGACGGCAACGCCACTTCTGGGAAGTTAACCGCTGCAGTTGTCGTACCCACATCAGAATATTTAATCAGCTTCTCAGCCACTTCAATACCAATGTTTTCTTGCGCTTCCATTGTGCTACCGCCAATATGAGGCGTTAGAATCACATTATCTAAACCACGTAGTGGTGATACGAATTCTTCGTCATTACCTTTAGGCTCGACAGGGAATACGTCGACAGCGGCGCCGCCTAAATCTCCAGACTTAATGGCTTCCGCCACAGCGTCTAGATCTGCAACCGTACCGCGAGAAGCATTAATGAAGATAGAACCTTTCTTCATTTGAGACACTTCTTTTGCGCCAATCATCATCTTAGTCGAACTCGTTTCTGGCACATGCAAGCTAATAATATCGCTGGTAGAGAGCAACTCTTTTAAGCTCTTAATCTGACGTGCATTACCTAATGGTAATTTCGTGACGATATCGTAAAAACATACTTCCATGCCTAAAGATTCAGCCAGAACACTCAACTGCGTTCCGATACTACCGTAACCAATAATACCTAAACGCTTACCACGAGTTTCGAAAGACCCTGCAGCAGATTTGATCCAACCGCCACGATGGCAAGCCGCGTTTTTCGCAGGAATACCACGAAGTAATAGAATCAATTGTCCAAGAACCAGCTCAGCCACGCTACGTGTATTAGAGTACGGAGCATTGAAGACGACAATACCCTTCTCACTAGCGGCATCGAGGTCTACCTGGTTCGTGCCAATGCAAAAACAACCAATGGCAACCAGCTTATTCGCATGCTCTAACACATTTGCCGTTAACTGGGTACGAGATCGAATACCAATAAAATGCGCTTCCGAGATTTTCTCGATCAACTCATCTCCAGCTAACGCTGTTTTATGATATTCAATGTTGGTATAGCCTGCGTCATGCAATGCATCCAATGCTGACTGATGAACGCCTTCTAATAACAAGATTTTAATTTTGTCTTTGTCTAGAGAGTTATTACTCATGGCTCGTTCGACTTCTCTTTGGTGGTGGGGGAAAAAGTTCGCCTATCTTAACACAGAATAATCTGTAGCCTAATGTCACTATGAGAATGTCTTTCATTTTAAGAAGAGCAAAACTCATAGCGAAATCAGACTAATTAATGTTGTTACAAGTTACTTAATCTTCTTAAAGTAACGACTTTCTTTGTAAATACACACCCGTTTCCACATGATGCGTATAAGGAAATTGATCAAACATGGCGTATCGAACCACGTCGTGGGTACTAGATAACGCTTCTAGATTGCGTTTCAGTGTCTCAGGGTTACAGGAAATATAAAGAATCGCATCTATTTTGCGAATTAACTCAATCGTCGCATCGTCCAAACCAGCTCGCGGTGGATCGACTAACACCACCGAAGGCGTTAATTCACTAATACCAGCCTGAACTAAGCTCTTAGGCAATTCGACGTCTCCATTCAAAGCCGCAGACACATCTTCACTGGCCATTTTGACTACTTGGACGTTGTTCATGCCATTAATAGCAATATTCAACTGCGCAGAACTCACTGACACTTTTGAAATTTCGGTTGCGACCACTCGATCAAAGCGGCGGGCAAGAGGAATAGAAAAATTGCCGTTACCACAATACATCTCTAACAAATCACCTGACGCCTCTTTTGTAACGTCCAATGCCCATTCGAGCATCTTTTCATTAATACCAGCATTAGGCTGAGTAAAACTATTCTCAACTTGTTGATAATGGAATTTTTGACCGTTAACAGTCAATGTTTCCATCACAAAATCGCGCGTTAAAATTTGCTTTTTCTTACGACTGCGGCCAATAAAATGGCACGCTGGAAAAGCCTCATTTAACTGACGCGCCGCCACATTCCATTCTGCATCGATGGGCTTGTGGTAAAGCAGACTAATCAAGGCCTCGCCCGTCGTGGTCGTTAAAAAGTCCACTTGAAAAAGCTTATGACGTAAAACAGGGATATTACGAACCGCATTAAGCAGTTTGGGCATCAATTCATTAATGAGGTTTGATGCCGCTAAAAACTGATCCGTTCGAATCGGTGTCCTAGGATCAGCAGAATCAAACATGGCGTAATATAGGTCATCACCTTCATGCCAAATACGAAACTCCGCTCGCATGCGATAGTGAGAACACTGACTCGCAAATACTTCCATCTCAGGCAATGACAAAGTCGCCATTAGTTTGGCTAATTCAGCTTGCTTTTCTTGCAGCTGCTTTTGATACATTTCTGGTTGGATTTGATCCGGTCTCATAGCTGATACTCTTGGAAGCGATCGATACTGATTAAGCGCGGCATTATACGAGTTCCCTGCATACAAATCTAATCGCTCACCACCATACACTGAAATTAGCTGACCAAATTAATGCAGGTATTTAGGCCCTAACAAAATCGCCAACGATAAAGTCAATGAAAGTTTACCCTCATAATCCTCATCTGCCTCGTGCGTAATCTGAGGAATCACTTGCCCTATTAGCCAATCTTTATAGAGAAGACGCTCATATTGTAGGTTATACAACACACTATCCGGCTCAAGCTCATGCTCACCAGACTGCAGAAAACTGACTTGATATCTTAAGCGATTGCTATCGTCTAATTGATGCTGAACAAAAAAGTTTTCACGGGCGTAAAACAACCCCTCTTTATCGAGCCAAGTGATGCCAAAGTCAGTACCTAAATCAAGAGTTGGAGTAACAACATACCCCAAACCAATACCATAACGTGCACCAATACCTTTAGAATAATAAGCAAAAGCCTCTTGTTTCTGCCACCATTCCCACTGATCGACCACCTCACCCTGCTTAAGTCGCAAACGTAAAAATGGATCAAGCGGAAAATCAACACGAATACCAGCATCAACATCCAAACCTATATCGTCTTCTATATAGCGAACGGCTGCTGATACACTTGATTTCAACGCCGAATCGATCAAAGTATTTTGCTGCGACGACTCGCCACGCAAACTTTCTGGTGCCAAAGAATCTGGCTCAGACTCAACGATCAAGCGTAAACGATCCTGTGTATTCGGTAACTTCAATCGTGTGCGAAAATCAAAAAAACCCGTGCTTTTATCTTCATTAAAAACGGATCCAAAACGAATCTGCACATTACTATCTGATTGCTGAGAGGCTCTGACTACCAGACAAAAAGGAGTCCATATTCGTAGACCAATTACCAATCGTTTTTGAGAAAGATTCATGAGAATCAAGCCACCATGATACTTGACCTTCATCACTAGACTCAGGTGGTTGAAGAGAGTCCTCTTCGGCCGAAACAGTCAATAAAGGCCAGCAGAAGGCGAAACAGATTGCCATCAAACAGCCTTTACGTAATAACATAGACTTAATTGTCCTTCAGCATTTTCTGGATCATAAGAGAAGAATTTTCGGCGGCTACTTGAAGGTATTCCTCAAAACTTTGAGGTGATTCCTTACCTGCAATATCTGATAAAGAGCGCACAACCACAAACGGCGTCGCAAATTTAAAACAAACCTGCGCCACAGCCGCCGCTTCCATTTCCACAGCCACCAGCGCCGGAAAAACAGCACGCACTTCGCTTACTCTCACAGGGTCATTCATAAAACTATCGCCGGTACCAATCAAGCCCACTTTCGCTTTCACTTGCGTCACCGACTGTAAGGCTTTTCTAGCTTGATCAACCAATTGCATATCGGCAGCGTAAGTCGCAGGCATATTTGGCACTTGCCCCATAACATAACCAAAAGCCGTTACATCTACATCGTGATGAACAACGTGATCAGAAATCACCACATCACCGACCTGCAATTCAGGGTCAAAACCACCAGCAGAACCAATATTGATCACATACTCTGGCTTAAACTGAGATAGAAGCAAAGTAGTAGAAACGGCAGCGTTGACTTTGCCAATGCCCGATTTCAATAACACAACGTCTTTGCCCTCAAAACGCCCAACAAAAAAATCACAGCCAGCGATAGACTGCTCATGAACCTCTGTCATCCACGCTTTGATTACTGCGACTTCTTCGTCCATGGCGCCAATTAATCCAATTACACTCATTCACTACTCCCAATATTTGTCTTTCGTTGCATAACGTTCTCAGTAAATTGCCTTATCTGCTCAATAGAGTAAGGCCATGCCATATCAAAAAATGACACATTATCCGGCATTTCGGGCCATTGTTGTAAAGAAAAAAATCGCACTTTTGGAAAAGCAAGCTGGATCGACTGCAAAAGAGTTGAAGATTGAGGTTCCAATAACACGACTGTCGCTTCAGAGTGATAAGACAACACAACATGATAGTTAGAAAGATCCGCCAACCATTGTGTCGTAACATGGTGTTTCTCTAACTCAGTATACCAAATGGCTTTTGTTACTCGACTACCACCAATCATCACCCAAGAACGCCCTTTTTCATTTGAACGAATAGGAAGTATGCCTTCTATTGCACATGCTTTAGCCAACACTTGGTGCAAACTATAATCGAAAGAACACCCTTGCAAAGTAAAAACATACGGATTCACTTCCACCGGTAAAATGCTGTTAAGCCAAACGATGGGAAGATGATCACGATTGTATTTTAGCTGCAACGCGCGAGTCATATCCGCTTGTGCATTAACATCCTTATCACAACCAATTAATATTGCATCAAACTTTCCCACCGTGCTGGACTGAGTGAAAAAGCTGTCCGTTGACACATACTCTTCAACCTGCATACCTAGCCTGATCAATGCTTCCTTAATGGCTTTTGTGTTCGGATAATCATTCATCACCCAAGCCACGATCTTATTGGCCACCAGAGAATGACACTCCATGCTCTTATCATTCTCTCCTACCAACAAATTCAACTGTACGGCATTGTTTTGTAGAATCTTTTGCTGCCCCCCTAGCGTTGTTAGCAACATCTTAATCATCCAATAAAAAAGTGGTCTAAACGCCATATCATTCATCGCGACCATTTCAAGTTCAGAATCATAAAAACGAATAGTGAGACGCCTTTCCGCCATGTCATTTGACATGACCATCATAAGTAGTACACGAATCAAACTTCTAAAGCTGGCATCTACTGCCACCACCTTCGCACCAGATTCAATAGAGCAATCCACTAAGGCCCTGTTTGCTTCGACTCCCATCGCGGCCATAACACGCGCACTTTCTTGACTAAAAACCTCACCTAGTGGCAAATAAGCCACATCACTGTCCGTACAATCAATGTCATCTAACACTGAAATCAATAAAGACAGCCACCCCTGAAGATGCCTCGCTTCTAACGGCCCAGGCAAAGCAGACAAATACGTTAGCTCATTTAAAATCGCATCTGTATCCACTTTTCTTTGGACGACAGAGGATAATGGTTGCAGCTGAGCCAGTTGCCAAGTCAGACTCGTCTCTTGGGTGATATTTCTACCCACCAACAACACACCACGATAGTCACTCTCGTTCTGAAAGGAATAAGCACGCCATTGATATATTTGACTTAAATTATTGATAGTTAAATCAAAAACTACACCAACCCCGCCCTTTAACGCTTCCTGAATGGGTTGGTGGCAAGAAATAGGCATAAAATCAAATAATGTCCTAGCCTTCTCGGTGTCGGGAAAAAGACGCTTGGCTTCTGCATTAATAAGCTCAATCTCGGCTACCTCATTACAAAAAATGATAGCACTGTGCACCGATTCAGCCAGTAACATGAACTTATGCTCTTTCGCCTTAATAAAGGCTTTATATTCATTACTTTGTAACTGTATAGGCTGCAGCTCAGCATAGGGCAACAGATTGTCCTCACGACGATACACAATCCTTTCTAACGGAGAAAAAATTAACTGCCTAATCAAACGCAATAGAAACAAATAACAGCAGAGCAACACCAAGCCAACACTGAGAATCAAGGGCATTGCACTGCTTAGAGTCGCAGAAGAAAGCGTATACTTCTGCATAATATCTAGTTGCAAATCGGCTTGCACGGGAGACACTAGAGGCAAACGCGAATGCAACACAGTGCCAGACAAATCCACACCCACTTTATGCTCTTCGAGCAAAATACGGTCACGCTCATTGTCATAAACACTGACGGCACTCACCTGAGCACTTTCTAACAACTCATTCGCCAACGTTAAGTTATCGTTTAGAGAAATGAAACCATATAAAAAACCAATGCTTTCCTGCTCTGCAGAAACCAAGCTCTTTTTGTACAAAAGCAGAGTTGAGTTATCTTTGGTGACAACAGATGCCCATTTATTCATCAGACCTGCATCTAAGACTGAACGAAAGTCCACCTTTGTAAATAAGCGTGCCCTAGGATCCATAGAGCCTTTACCATTTGCCCACTCAATGTAGAAAAAATCCAAGCCTCCAAAAAACAGCACTTCATGATGACTGAACAATAAATCCAACTCCCGTCCTGAAGCATAATCGCTCAGGGAAAGATCTTGACCTATGAATTTCATCTCATCTTCAGCTCGCGCCAAATACCCATTAAATGTCTGCTCGACCATACGATGCTTTAACGCTAAGTTTGTTTCTAAAGCAGACTGATGCAAACTATCAATGAAATACAAAATCGCCAAAGTGATGGCCAGAAAAACCGCACTGATCAGAATTAGGGGCTCTTTGCCGAAAACGACGACGTAAACTAAAGGTCACTATTGCCATAATTCCACCGAATAATGATGAGCCTGCAACAGCATCAAACGCAAACTCTCAGCGTCTAATTCGGCAGGCATCAAAATGGCGTTAGCCACATAAAGATTTGGCATATTTCTTCCTTCAAGATCTAATTTAATCGCTTCTGCAACCGCAATCGATAAATCATCCTTCATAAACAAGACACTCACTTTCACACGACGACTTTCTAGATCGGCCAGTCCATTCAAAGCCACCCCCAAGTATTTGTCTGCACTTGTGAACGCTCTTCTTGTGCCTGCAATGCCGCCACAACACCATCAGAAATACCTTGAGCACAACTAAAAATAAAATCTATACCGCTGTCTTTTAAAAGCGTTTTTGCCGCCATAAATGCTTCTTGCTTATCGTCGGGTACAACCAAAATACGCTCAACTCGACGTTTATACTTCATCATTTCATCTAAAAATAAATCACATCGCATATGACCAAGGTAACTGGGCGGTAAAACCAACGCCGAAATCCTTGCCTCTGCTGGCAATTGACGATCAAGATAGCTCGCGAGCATAGACGTCGCTTTCTTTTGGTCGAACCCTACGTACATGAGTGGCGGACGATTTATCCAATGAGTTAATGGCGATGCAAAATCGTATAAAATCACCTTAGGCTTACCGGATCGCAAAAATCGTTCTAAAAACCGTCTCGGAACAGAGCCCAACCTAGTCACAACAATATAATCCGGTAACGAATCCGCTATTTTAAAATACGGCGTCAAGTCACCGTCCCATTCTGATTTGTCCGTATACGTATCTAAGCGATAGTCTATGTTTAGCTCGCGCATACGTTTTCTAAACGCTACTAACAATGATCTATTTTCTATTGAATCCACATCACCAAACAACAACAAAGCAATACGTACAGCGTTTTTTTGAGAAACACGAATAGGACTAGGAGGAGAACTGACAATCGTAGAAAATTGCTCAGCTAAGGGACCCTGCACGGGAATCAATTGATAAAAATCACGGCTATCCATTAAGTCAAGCGCCATACTCGCCGCTTGCGTTGGCATCACCGAACAGCCAAAAGCCACCCAAACAATAAAAGCACACAATCTTCGCATTACTAAATCCGATCAAGCATCATGGAAAAACATTCTAACCAAATTAGCGAACTTTGATGATGACGGAAACAATAAACTGACAACAAGAACAAAAAATGTACCTGTAAAGACAGTAATAACCAATTAGAAGACGATTTGATAAATTTTAGACATAAAAAAAGCCGACATAAAGTCAGCTTTTTTAAATTTGGTGCGGAAGGAGAGACTCGAACTCTCACGCCGTGAAGCACTGGAACCTAAATCCAGCGTGTCTACCAATTCCACCACTCCCGCAAGGAATGGCGAGCATTATAGGTAATTGATTTTTCTGGTCAATAGTTTTTTATGTTTTTTATTAAAAAAAGATAAAAATATTTTCCCTACCTTCTTTGCTCACCACACATAACACTAACAATACTTAGAAAACGCGACCGCCGGAGTATTCTCCACGCTCATAACGAACCGCCATCTCTTCCAAATTAATGGTATGGATACGAGAAGCTTGGCCCGCTGAACCAAACGCTTCGTAACGATCGATACACACCGCTTTCATCGCCTTGATACTTTCCGTTAAATATTTACGTGGGTCAAAGTTCCCCTTGTGCTCAGCCAAACTACGACGAATCGCCCCAGTTGCCGCCAGACGCAAGTCAGTATCGATGTTAACCTTACGAACACCGTAACGAATCGCTTTAACGATTTCGTCAATCGGCACACCATACGTTTCAGGAATGTCACCACCAAATTCATTGATAATAGATAACCAATCCTGTGGAACCGAAGACGAGCCATGCAATACGATATGAGTGTTTGGAAGTAACTCAACGATTTTCGCAATACGCTCAATATCTAGAATGTCACCGGTAGGTGGACGAGTAAACTTATAAGCACCATGGCTAGTACCAATTGCCACAGCTAACGCATCAATACCAGTAGCATTAACAAAGTCTACCGCTTCTTGAGGGTCTGTTAGCATTTGGTCATGAGAAAGTGTGCCTTCAGCGCCCACACCATCTTCTTCCCCTGCTTGACCCGTTTCTAGAGAACCCAATACGCCCAACTCACCTTCTACAGACACACCACAAGCGTGTGCGAATTCAACCGTACGACGAGTAACATCAACATTGTACTCATAAGTCGCTGGTGTTTTACCATCAGCCATCAAAGAGCCGTCCATCATAACAGACGAAAAGCCCAACTGAATGGAGCGTTGGCAGATAGCTGGAGACGTACCATGATCCTGATGCATAACAACAGGAATATGTGGGTAATCTTCAATCGCGGCCGCAATTAAGTGACGCAAAAAGTGAGATCCTGCATATTTACGAGCACCAGCCGATGCCTGCATGATAACCGGTGAGTTCACTTCATGAGCCGCTTCCATGATTGCCTTTACTTGTTCCATGTTATTCACATTGAAAGCAGGCAAACCATAACTGTGTTCTGCTGCATGGTCGAGCAATTGGCGCATACTGATTAAAGGCATAAAAGGTTTCCTCTGACAATTTGTCTTGTTTTGTATTTATAACGTTTGGAGTTACGGTGTTAGTTAACTCTCTGTATTTGTAATCATGGCTTGTTCACACAGACCATGTGGCTTACGCCTTATCGTTATTGTCATACCCGACTGACATCGAGTAGGTCACTCTCTAGTTTTGTTTTCACCAACACTGCTTTCAGTGCAACTCACATCAAACTTCAAACAGTGTTAGTAAAGTAGGCTTTTCGCCTTTTATCATTTATGTAGTGCTTTAGAACGATCTTTGCCGTTCTTTAATACTAATTTTGCGCTCGTGACTCTAACATCGCAACCGCTGGTAACACTTTTCCTTCAACAAATTCTAAAAACGCGCCACCACCAGTTGAAATATAAGAAATTTTGTCAGCCAGACCGTATTTATCGATCGCCGCTAATGTATCTCCACCACCAGCCACTGAAAACGCATCACTGTCAGCAATCGCCTGAGCAATAACTTCTGTGCCCTTAGAAAAGTTATCAAATTCGAACACACCGCATGGACCATTCCAAAGAATGGTTTTGGCATTTTTTAGTATATCAGCGAGCACTTGGGCAGAATCCGGACCTAAGTCCATAATTTCTTCATTATCAGCCACTTGATCAACTGGCTTAATCGTTGCAACCGCCGTTTCTGAAAACTCTGTTCCCACACGAACATCCGTCAACTCAGGAATATCCAAATCAGCCATCAGTTTTTGAGCTTGAGGGATTAAGTCTTTTTCATGCAATGACTTACCAACATTGTAGCCACGAGCGGCAACAAACGTATTAGAGATACCGCCGCCCACGATGAGCTGATCACATACTTTAGACAGTGATTCTAATACGGTTAATTTAGTCGATACTTTCGAACCGCCTACCACAGCAACCAAAGGACGAGCTGGATTATCAAGCGCTTTGCCCAATGCTTCTAACTCTGCAGCTAATAGAGGGCCAGCACAAGCCACAGGCGCATATTTCGCAACACCATGAGTTGAGGCATGGGCACGATGCGCCGTGCCAAATGCATCCATCACAAATACATCACACAACGCCGCCATTTTTTTAGAAAGCGTTTCATCGTCTTTTTTCTCGCCAAGGTTAAAACGCACGTTTTCAACCAACACAAGTTGACCCGACTCAACTTCCACGCCATCTAACCAATCTTTAACTAGCGGCACGTCTTGTCCTAATAAATCAGAAAGATGTGTTGCAACAGGTTGAAGAGAGAATTCTTCTTCATATTGACCTTCCGTTGGGCGACCAAGGTGCGACATCACCATGACTTTCGCGCCAGCCGCTAACGCCAGCTTGATCGTTGGCAACGCAGCGCGAATACGCGCATCACTGGTCACTTTGCCGTCTTTTACGGGCACGTTTAAGTCTTCACGAATCAGCACGCGTTTATTCGTCAAATCCAAATCTTTCATATTTATTACGGTCATGTACGATGTCCTCATCATTTAACATTCTGACAGATCAAACGCTCTGTTATCGCTTGATCACACCAGACCAATATTTAGCCACATCCAACATACGGTTAGCGTAGCCCCATTCATTATCAAACCAACACAGTAATTTCACCATACGCCGATCAATGACTTGAGTCTGTGTACTGTCTATGATCACCGAGCGTGGATCATGGTTAAAATCTACCGATGCGTGTGCTTCTGTGGTGAATCCCATAAGTCCGGCATATTTCGAATTGGCGGCCTGCTCCAACTGAGAATGTATCTGCTCAACCGTTACGTCTTGCTCTGTGCGCAAAACGAAATCAATCACAGAGACATTTAAAGTCGGCACACGCACTGCATTACAACCCATCTTGCCTCCCAGCTCTGGCATCATGCGCGTAATACCTCGCGCCAACCCAGTATCAACAGGAATAATAGAGCTCAAAGCCGCACGAGTGAGACGCAGATCTTTCGTATGATAGCCATCAATGACAGGTTGATCATTCATCGCCGAGTGAATCGTCTGAGTCATGCCATGCACAACACCACAAAATTGCTTAACAATATCCAATACGGGAATTAAACAATTGGTTGTACAAGATGCGGCCGAAACAATACGGTGATCCGCCCGAATATCATGGTGATTAAAACCATACACAATGGTGGCATCAACGTCGGCTGCTGCTGGCTGGGAAAGCAATAGTCGTGGCACACCAGCATTTAGATAAGCTTGAGCGCCTTCTCTACCAGAAAAACTGCCTGAACATTCCAGCACCATATCCAATTTAAGAGACGACCAATCTAGCTCGTCTGGGGTTGCGCAGGAAAAGCACGCAATCGCATCATCACCAACAGACAGTTGATTAGCTTGCGTCGATACAGGTAAAGGAAAACGACCATGAGTCGTGTCATAGCGTGTAAGGTAACTAATTGTCTCGATGTCAGACAATTCATTAATAGCAACCACCTGGATGTGATCGCGGTAGCCGTTCTCATAAAGCGCTCGCAATACCGAGCGTCCGATACGACCATAACCATTGATAGCGACTCGCAACATATTCCTACTACTTCATCGAAAAGAAAGTGATCTAAAAAAACATCACTCTCAGCCTTAATAAAAGGAAAAAGAGGCATACAAACGTACACCTCTTTTCTTATCAAGCAATGAGATTACGCGGCTAGAATTCTCTCAGCAGTCGCAACTACATTGTCTACTGTAAAACCAAAGTATTTCAGAAGATCGCCGCCAGGAGCAGACTCTCCAAAAGTCGTCATACCCACCATAGCCCCTTCGAAACCAACGTACTTGTACCAGTAATCCGTGTGAGCCGCTTCAATAGCAACACGCTTAGTCACACTGCTTGGCAATACCGACTCTTTATAAGCGGCATCTTGTGCATCAAACGCATTCGTTGACGGCATAGAAACCACACGGACTTTTCTACCTTTTGCGGTCAAAGCCTTGGCAGAATCTATTGCAAGACCAACCTCAGAACCCGTTGCTATCAGAATGAGGTCTGGCGTACCAGAACAATCATGTAATACATAACCACCTTTGGCTACATTCGCCAACTGCTCGGCATTACGCGCCTGCGCTGGCAGTCCTTGACGAGAGAAAACCAAAGACGTTGGACCATCACGTCGCTCAATCGCCGCTTTCCAAGCCACTGCTGTTTCTGCCGCATCACACGGACGCCATACTGACATATTTGGTGTCATGCGCAGGTTAGCAAGCTGCTCAACTGGCTGGTGAGTCGGGCCGTCTTCGCCTTGACCAATCGAATCATGAGTGTAAACAAAGATGTTTTGAATCCCCATCAAAGCAGACATACGAACGGCGTTACGAGCGTATTCCATGAACATCATGAAAGTCGCACCGTAGTTAATAAAACCACCATGTAAAGACGCACCGTTCATGATGCCACTCATACCAAATTCACGCACACCGTAGTAAACGTAATTACCGGCTGGATCGTCTTGGATACCCTTCGAACCAGACCATAACGTCAAGTTGGAACCTGCAAGGTCCGCAGAACCGCCTAACAATTCAGGCAACATAGCGCCAAAGAAGCCAATCGCATTTTGTGATGCTTTACGGCTGGCAATGCTTTCACCTTTGTCTTGGCACTCTTGAATGAACGCCTGAGTTTTCGCTTCAAAATCGGCAGGCAATTCGCCTTTAATAACGCGACGCTCAAACTCTGCTGCCAATTCTGGGTAAGCGGCTTTATAGGCTTCGAATTGAGCATTCCACTGAGTTTCGCGTGCTGCACCTGCTTCTTTTGCATCCCAGCCAGAGTAAACATCGGCAGGGATCTCAAAAGGCGCATAAGGCCAACCTAGGAATTCACGAGCCGCTGCGATCTCGGCATCACCAAGCGGTGCACCATGGCAGTCATGGCTACCAGACTTGTTCGGTGAACCAAAACCGATAATGGTTTTGCAGCAAATCAAAGTAGGTTTCGTAGTTTCCGCCTTTGCCGCTTCAATGGCCGCTTTAATTGCTTCTGGATCATGTCCATCTACGTCAGCGATAACGTGCCAGCCATAGGCTTCAAAGCGCTGTGGTGTATTGTCTGTAAACCAACCTTCAACATGACCATCAATAGAGATACCGTTGTCATCCCAGAAGGCAACTAGTTTACCTAAGCCCAATGTACCAGCTAACGAAGCCGCCTCATGAGAAATACCTTCCATCAAGCAGCCATCGCCAAGAAAGCAATAGGTGTTGTGATCGACAATTTTATGGCCTTCACGGTTAAATTGCGCTGCCAATGTCTTTTCAGCAATCGCCATGCCCACGGCATTACTGATACCAGCACCCAATGGACCCGTTGTGGTTTCTACGCCATCGGTGTAACCGTATTCAGGGTGACCTGGTGTCTTAGAATGCAATTGACGGAATTGTTTTAACTCTTCGATTGGTAACTTGTAACCAGACAAATGCAGTAAAGAATAAATCAACATAGAGCCATGACCGTTTGATAACACAAAACGGTCACGATCCACCCATTTTGAATTGTTTGGGTTATGCTTTAAAAAGTCATTCCATAGCACTTCAGCGATATCCGCCATCCCCATTGGCGCACCTGGGTGACCTGAGTTAGCTTTTTGAACAGCATCCATACTTAAAGCGCGTATGGCGTTAGCAAGTTGTTTGCGAGACGGCATGGTTATTCTACTCCTGATAGCTTAACGAACATATAGAAGAAACATTCTCTACGGGATAGAGCCGCCATGCAATGCTGACCCCATCGATACGCCCAAACATTGGGCAGAGAAAATGAAAATACACATAAATCTGCACCATCGTAACAAAAAAACTGCCTTTTGCCTCATTAAAATCAACAGATCGGGTTGATATTTAAACAGCTCTAGTTCATCATTTAACGCTACTAAAAGCGTCGATTTGTTTCGGCTTGCGGACGCTATATAAATTCAGCTAAACAGAAGCAATATCACCTGTTTAGCTTTTTTGAGATACAAACATTGCTAAGCGGGTTTTTTTATACCTATTTAGCGCTTATCCATCATTTTTGATAGAGGCACTAAACATGTCAGAATATTCTTTATTTACGTCAGAATCCGTTTCTGAAGGCCACCCAGATAAAATCGCCGATCAGGTTTCCGATGCCATCCTTGATGCCATTCTGGCTGAAGACCCAGAAGCACGTGTTGCTTGCGAGACCCTAGTCAAAACAGGCATGGTGCTGGTTGCAGGGGAAGTCCGTACCAACGCTTGGGTTGATATTGAAGAAATCGCCCGTGGCGTTATTCGCGAAATAGGCTACAACAGCTCTGACATGGGGTTCGACTGGGAATCTTGCGCTGTCATGAATGCCATCGGAAAACAATCTGCTGATATTGCCGTCGGTGTTGACGAAGCCGAAGAACACGAACAAGGTGCCGGCGACCAAGGCTTGATGTTTGGTTTTGCCACAAACGAAACTGACGTATTAATGCCTGCCCCGATCACTTATGCCCATCGTTTGGTTCAACGCCAAGCAGAAGTGCGTAAAAACGGTACCCTAGACTTCCTTCGTCCTGATGCAAAAAGCCAAGTTACCTTCCGTTACGACGAAAACGGCAAACCCTGTGCTATCGATGCGGTGGTTCTTTCAACGCAGCACAGCGCGTCAGTAAAACAAGCCGACCTACGCGAAGCGGTCATGGAAGAAATCATCAAGCCAGTTCTTCCTGCTGAATGGTTATCAAAAGATACTAAATACTTCATCAACCCAACAGGCCAGTTCATCATCGGTGGCCCAGTTGGTGATTGCGGTCTAACGGGCCGTAAAATCATCGTAGACACTTACGGCGGCATGGCGCGTCACGGTGGTGGCGCTTTTTCTGGTAAAGATCCATCCAAAGTTGACCGTTCTGCGGCCTACGCTGGTCGTTATGTAGCGAAAAACATCGTGGCTGCAGGTCTTGCAGATAAATGCGAAATTCAAATCTCTTACGCCATCGGTGTGGCTGAACCAACGTCGATCAGTATCAATACTTTTGGCACGGGCAAAGTCAGCGATGCGGTGATTACACAGTTGGTTCGTGAACACTTTGAATTACGCCCAGCCGGCTTAATTAAAATGCTCGATTTGAAACGCCCAATTTATCTTCCAACAGCGGCGTACGGTCACTTCGGCCGTGAAGGCGAAAACTTCACTTGGGAAAAAACCGATAAAGCCGACGCATTACGCAAAGCCGCTGGTTTATAATTCCCTGATTTTCCGCTATAAAGCCTTCTTCTGCATTATGATTAAATGGCAGAAGAAGGCTTTTTCATTTCTATATTATTAAACATTCGAAAACATAGGATAAGGTATGCGTATTCCACGAATTTTTATCGACACAGAACTCAACGAGAATACCTCTCTTACCTTACCTGATGCGGCATTTCAGCATTTATGCAAAGTCCTGCGTTTGAAAACAGACCATCCTATTATTGTGTTCAATGGCCGAGCGTTTAACGGTCAAGTCGGTCAATTTAACGCTACCCTGTGCGATGTCGAAAAACGCTCTGCTAATATCCAAATTACCGACTTTGAAGCGTTAGATAATGAATCCCCGATTCAAGTTACCATAGGACAGACATTATCTCGTGGCGAGCGCATGGATTACGCCATTCAAAAGTCCGTCGAAGCTGGGGTATTTGCTATTCAGCCACTGTTTAGTGAACGCTGTGAAGTCAAGCTTCAAGAAAGTCGAGCTGAAAAGCGCCAACATCATTGGCAGCACGTTGCTATCAGCGCTGCGGAACAATGTGGCCGAGGTGTAGTTCCCATCGTTTACCCTCCGATAGAATTGACCGAATGGGTAGAGAAATGTAACGCAATGTTAAAACTCACCTTACATCATCATAGTGCCAAACCGATTCGCCAATATGAAAAACCAACAAATAATCGCATTGCGTTGTTAATCGGGCCAGAAGGTGGAGCTCACAGAAAAAGAGGTTCAACTGTCTGAAAAAGCAGGGTTTAACGCCATTACACTTGGGCCAAGAGTACTGCGTACTGAAACCGCTCCGGTGGTCGCGCTTAGTGTCATTAATGTTTTATGGGGCGATATTTAATCTATTCTCATATCAAGCAAGCACTAACAGAATCACTACATATTCAGAGCGTAAATGGCTTTACCATTTTAGTATGACTCAATAAAGGACAGATGATCACATGTTTTACCGAATCGTTTTGACTTGCACGGTTTATTTAGGGACGGTACTTCTACCTGCAACGGCTCAAGCTCTCACTCTAGAGGAAGCCACCTATATTGCGATAGAGAATAACCCTGTGGTTAGACAAGCCATTGCTGAATATCGAGAGTCCAAAGAAAATGCCGAAATAGCCCGACGCTCTGGCTACTATCCAAGCGCAGATCTTTCTGCAGGTATCGGCCGTGAGACAACCTACGCAGACAATGCAAACTCTAACGACGTTGACTTGACGCGTCGTGAACTAACACTTTCCTTAAATCAGCCTCTATTCAATGGTTTTTCTACCAAGAACGAGATCGCTCGGTTAAACAGTGAAGCCGAAGCCAATCGCTGGAATGCATTAATTTCTGTTGAAAATACCGCTTTGGAAGTTGCTCAAGTGTTTGCCAATGTCTTGCGTTATCGGGAGCTGGTCACACTCGCCGAGGCTCAACCTAAAAACCCATGAACGCATTTACGGACAAATTAAATTAAAGAGCGACTCTGGGGTTAGTCGTCAATCTGACTTGAGCCAAATCACAGCCCGACTTGCAAAAGCCAATGCAAACCACCTAGCGGCCGTCAATAATCTTCGAGATGCTGAAAGCAACTATCTCAACATTGTTGGAGAGCTGCCACCTGATGACCTTATTTATCCTGTCCCAGACAAAGATCTCCTACCTCAAAATTTAGACTTGGCTATCGGTGAGGCATTAAAAAAGAATCCCGCCATTGAAGGTGCTCGTTGGGACGTTGCCGCCACAGAAAGCCTTGAGAAAATTGCTGATGCAAGCAACTACCCAAACATAAGCTTTGTCTTAGAACGAACCTGGAATAACAATATCGATGGGGATGAAGGTCCGAGTGAAGATTTGTTGGCCATGGTTAGACTGAACTACAATCTATACAGTGGTGGCACTCAAAAACGCCAAAAACAAGTCGCCGTTCAACAAAACATTCAAGCCTCTGAAATTCGCCGTAAAACCATCAGAGACACCGAGCTTACTGTACGACTAGCTTGGGCTGCGTTTGAAGCAACAACAGGACAAAAAGAGCATATCCGACAATACGTTATTGCCACAAAAGAATCACAGATCGCTTATGAAAAACAATTTCGTCTAGGCCGCAGAACCTTGCTAGACGTACTGGATAGTGAAAACGAGTTGTTCCAAGCCCGCCAAGATTACGTTAATGCCGACTATGACGAACTGTTCTCAGAGTTCCGTTTATTTAACGCCAAGGGTGAACTAATGCGTGCCTTCCGCATTTATCGCCCACAATTACTTGGTTTCAATGATGAATTTGATAAAAAGAAAGTTATCCCTAAGGCAGGCCCAACCGCGCTTGATGAATTAAAAGAAGACGAAAAAGCACTGCGAAATACCTCATCAACACCCAAGTCTCCAACAGAAAGAAGCAACAAAACGCCAGAAGATGAGTTGTTCTTAGAAGCGGATGAAAATACAGGGAGTTGGTAATAACAAACAGAAATGATGAAAACAGAGCCATTGGACTTATGCGTCTAACGCTATAACCAGTGGCTTTGTGCTAAATAATATGACGAACCTTATACCTCAATCTTCATCACACAAAGTATTTTGGTTTATAAACGTAACTATCTACAAATCATGGCTGTTTTTTCTTCTCAGCGCCCCCATATTTCTATAGCATCAACATCTATTAACAGATTAGAAAAAGCACTAAAACGTTGCTTTCGCTTTAGGAAACGCCTTATGACTATCAAACTCGGCATTGTTATGGATCCAATTTCATCCATAAACTACAAAAAAGACACCTCACTCGCTATGTTATGGGCTGCCGCTGAAAAGGGCTGGCAACTTATTTACATGGAGCAAAAAGATTTATTTTTAGACAATGGTAAAGCCTATGCCATGACTCGCCCTTTACAGGTTTATAAAGACCCTGCGCATTTTTACGATCTTGGTGAAGAAACCAAAATGGCAATGGGTGATATGGACGTGATTTTAATGCGCAAAGACCCACCATTTGATAGCGAGTTTGTCTACAGCACCATGATTCTCGAGCAGGCCGAACGAGATGGTGCCCTTGTTGTTAACGATCCGAAAAGCTTACGTGATTGCAACGAGAAACTGTTCGCTACCCAGTTCCCACATTGTTGCCCACCGGTTTTAGTGACAAGACGTGCTGACTTACTCAAAAGGTTCCATAAAGAGCATGGCGATGTCATTTTCAAACCACTAGATGGCATGGGCGGCAGCTCAATATTTCGTATCAAGCCAGATGACTCCAACGTCAGTGTGATTATCGAAACACTGACGAATATGGGCGTTGAGCAAATCATGGCACAGAAATTCATCCCTGAAATCAAAGATGGCGACAAACGTATTTTAGTCGTTAATGGTGAGCCGGTACCGTTTGCGCTGGCACGTATCCCAGCTTCAGGTGAAACTCGAGGCAACTTGGCCGCTGGCGGACGTGGTGAAGGTCGTCCTTTGACTGAACGCGATCGTTGGATTTGCGACCAGGTCATCCCATCACTAAAAGAAAAAAATCTAATGTTTGTTGGCTTAGATGTCATTGGTGATTATCTCACCGAAATTAATGTTACCAGCCCAACATGTGTTCGTGAATTAGATGCGCAATTTGATCTGAATATCGCCATGATGTTAATAGAAGCCATAGAAAAACGCCTTCAGTAAGATCAACATGCGAGTAATCGATAAATTTTCCGTCGCGCTTTTCATCGCCATTAGCTTTCATGTGCTAATGGTGATGGCAGTTGGCTTCGATTTTCAGTTGCCCTCTCCCAAGCCAAAAACACTGGAGGTCACACTGGTTCAACACACAACAAGCGCCCCCACGGAAGCCGACTTTATTGCACAAGCAAACCAACAAGCCAGCGGCACAGAGATACGAAAACAAAAACTCACTACCACTGAAGAAGCACGCTTTTTAGCAGACACGATTCAGGAAATATCCCCTCCTATCCAACCTCAACTTGCTTCAGCAGAGCCGATTGACGAGCCAAATTTGCTAGCGACAACCAATCAAGAAGCTGTTTTTGAGATAGTGAATGATACGGAGCAAGAGCCAAAAACCTTAGAAGAGCAGTTTCGAGGAGAAACGCAACTTCCCAGTCACCTTTCCAATGATATTGCGACGTTAGAGGCTTTACTGGACCAACAACGACAATCCTATGCCAAACGACCAAGAATTCGCCGCCTCACCTCGGTCTCAGCTAAGGCCGCCATTGACGCTCAATACCTTGACGATTGGCGTCGTCGCATCGAACGCATTGGCAACATTCACTATCCAGAAGAAGCAAAACGCAACCATTTATATGGTGAACTACGCCTCGCCGTGATCTTACTGCCAAATGGCTACGTGGATGATATTGAAGTACTGCACTCCTCTGGCATCAGAGTATTAGATGATGCCGCCATGCGTATTGTTCGCCTTGCAGAACCCTTTCAGATATTCCCCAGTGAACTAAAGAAAGAAGTCGATAAGCTGGAAATCATTCGTACATGGCGCTTTGTACCGGGCAACCAACTCCAAAGCCAATAATGAATCTCTATTCCATTCTAATCTTATTGCATAAAAAAACCCTCACTTAGGAGGGTTTTATTGTCTCAACAACGCAACGCTAAAATCAGTCGAACTGACCATCGCCCATTGCCAGACGTATTTTTTTCATCGCGTTTTTCTCGAGTTGACGAATACGCTCAGCAGAAACGCCATACTCATCCGCTAAATCATGCAAGGTCGATTTCGCATCAGACAACCAACGTTGTACCAAAATGTTTCGGCTACGCTCATCAAGATCAGCCATCGCCACTTCAAGACGCTGATTAGAGTCTTCTTCCCAATTGCCGTTTTCAAGTAACATGGCTGGATCTGAGCGGTGATCCTCTAGATATTGAGATGGCGCTTGAAACGCACTGTCGTCATCGTCATCAGCGGATGCATCAAATGCCATATCAGAAGAGCTTAAACGCCCTTCCATTTGGCGAACCACTTCTGGGGTCACACCTAAATCACTGGCAACCGACTCTACTTCAGAATTGCTGAACCAAGATAGAGATTTCTTTGCACTGCGAAGGTTAAAAAACATTTTTCGCTGGGCTTTCGTCGTCGCGACTTTCACGATGCGCCAGTTCTTCAGAATAAATTCATGAATTTCGGCCTTGATCCAATGCACCGCAAACGAGACAAGGCGCACACCAACTTCTGGATTAAAGCGTTTAACGGCTTTCATCAAGCCAACGTTGCCTTCTTGTATAAGGTCACCTTGTGCTAGACCGTATCCAGAGTAACTTTTCGCGATATGCACAACAAATCTTAGATGCGACATAACCAGCGTACGTGCCGCCTCAAGATCTTCTTGATAATAAAGACGATCTGCCAGCACTTTTTCTTCGTCGGCCGTTAAAATCGGAATTCTGCTAATGGCTTGTATATAGGATTCTAGGTTTTGACCTGGAATCATCATATCTGTAGGCTGAAGAGCTTTACCCATCTCTATTTCCACCTTTCTCGTTGTTCATGCCTGTATGACAAAATACTACCAAGTAAATTCTGCTTGTGTGTGACATAAATGTGAATAAACCATGGCTATTATCTTTGTAGTGATTTTAGCCTTTCATCGTCACTGCAGCTCAATGTTTGAAATATGTCGGCTAACCGCAATCCACGCGCCAACAACACCAACCAATGCGCTTATAGTTAAACATAAAATAATTTCATCTGCATTAAAAGTCTGTAGTTGAAAGCCGCTCTGATAGAGCTCAATCAGCCGCTCAGCAGGCGCACTTACCCACCAGCTAAGCAAGAGAATACATAGGCTGGCAAACAAACCACCCAAAAGCCCAAACCACAGTCCCATATATAAAAAAGGTCGACGTATATAAGCATCTGTCGCACCCACTAACTTCATTACCAAGACTTCATCACGACGACTTTCTACCGCCATACGAATAGTGTTGCCTACAATTAAAAACACAGCAACAATCAATAACACAGACAACGCATAGACAAATCGTTGCCCAAAACTCAGTATATTGGCAAGACGCTGTAACCATTGTGCATCCAATTCTGCATACTCCACTTCCTTTTGTGCCGCCAGTTGGTCCCGAAGGGCTTGTAAACTGGCCAGAGTGTTCACATCGACAGTAAGCGTAGGAATCACTCGTAATACAATCGGCAAGGGGTTTTCAGGTAACGACGCCATAATTTGCTCATAGCCACTGGATCGCTCAAAATAACGTAAGCCCTCTTCTTTAGAAATGTACTCAACAGAAGCCACATTATCCAAAGAAGACAGACGATGAGACAAGGCAAGCGCTTGTGTGTCTTCTAAATTGGGAAAAAGGTACAAGGTAATAACCGACTGTTGCTCCCATTGGTCTGTCATCGATTGCACATTTTTCAACAACACATACAAACCGCCCGGCAAAGACAAGGCAATGGCAATCACCATCACCGTCATAATGCTGGCCAATGGATAACTGACCAGTCGCATAAAGCTTTCTGTTAGTGTTTCTTGGTGCTGACGAAAGTACTTAGTAGGGCTGAAAGAGGCTCCGCGTTGGCCAGTTATGCTTGGTCGCCTTAATGGACTCTCTAGTCGCGCCTCGTTGATTGGGTTTTTGCACCATTTAGGCAAACCCTCCGTCATTTACCATTCGACCTTGACTTAAAGTCAAAACACGATGACGCATACGAGCAACCAGTGCCAAATCATGACTGGCGACAAGAACCGTGACACCCACGCGATTAAATTCCTGAAACAAATTCATGATTTCAGCTGACAACTTAGGATCCAAATTCCCTGTCGGCTCATCCGCTAACAACAGCTGTGGCTTATTCACCACGGCGCGGGCAATGCCAACTCGCTGCTGTTCGCCGCCAGATAAGGCCATTGGATTGTACTTTTCTTTATCTAATAAACCGACTTTATCCAAAGCAGCGCGCACTCGCTTAGCAATCTGCTGAGAGTCTGCTCCGCTTACTTGCAACGGCAAGGCCACATTATGGAAAACACTTCTGTCCAATAACAACTGATGATTTTGAAAGACCACGCCTACTCGGCGACGATGATGGGGAATGGCTCTACGACTCAGTGTTCGCAAATCCACACCATCAACCAAAATCTGGCCCGAAGTTTGACGCTCAATCATCATCATGAGTTTCATTAAGGTACTTTTACCGGCACCCGAATGACCAGTAAGAAAGGCCATTTCGCCCTGCTGCAAATGAAAACTCACCTGCGACAGTGCTTCTTGTCCACTCTCGTACTTTTTTCCCACTCGTTGAAATTCGATTTCCACGCTAATCCAGCATCCTTAAATTAGAAAAAAACAGTAAAAAAAGCCAATCACAACTTACTCACTATCAAACAAGGCATCGACAAACTCTTGTGCCACGAAAGGACGCAAATCCTCGGCCTGCTCGCCCACACCAATATAACGTATAGGTAAAGCAAACTGTTTCGCAATCGCGAAAATAATACCACCTTTAGCGGTACCATCCAGTTTCGTCAGCGTAATACCGCTCACGCCAACGGCTTCAGAAAACAACTTCGCCTGACTGATAGCATTTTGACCTGTGCCTGCATCCAGCACCAGCATCACTTCGTGTGGCGCTTTTGCATCCAGTTTTTTCATCACACGAACCACTTTCGACAACTCGTTCATCAAATTGGCTTTATTTTGTAAACGACCGGCCGTATCCGCTATGACGATATCAATGCCTTTCGCCTTAGCGGACTCAATAGCATCGTATATAACCGATGCAGAGTCGGCACCGGTATGCTGTGCCACAACAGGAACATTATTGCGCTCACCCCAGACTTGCAATTGTTCAACCGCCGCCGCACGAAAAGTATCGCCCGCTGCCAACATAACACTTTTGCCTTCTGCCTGATATTTTTTCGCCAGTTTGCCAATCGTTGTCGTTTTACCGACCCCGTTTACACCCACCATTAAAATAACAAAGGGCCCATCTTGACTAACTGGGTCCAAGACCTGCTGAGACTGACTCAGAATACTTTCCATATCGGCTTTCAAATGGGTCAGTAAGGTGGCCGAATCTTTCAGTTCTTTACGATTAAGCTTATCGGTTAATCCACTGATCAAGGCTTGAGTGGCATCAATGCCAACATCCGCCATCAACAATTGCGTTTCCAATGCTTCTAATAAATCGTCATCGACTTTTTTATGCCCCCCAATAACTGATGACAACCCGCTCCCTAAACCACTGCGTGTACGCGACAAACCCGACTTGATACGCTGAGACCAAGACAGCGATGGTTGCGGCGGAGTAGTCTCCTGCGTCACAAGCATCTGGCGCTTGAGTGTATTTGTCTCGTTATCATCCTGTACGTCAGCAGTAGTCGCTTCGTCTTCAGACTCATGCGACATGACAGCAGAATCCTGAGCGTCTTGTTGTTTAGCAGTCGCGATACTGGCATTCATTTTTTGGACAAAACGACGACGAATCACGAAAGCGATAATGGCTAAAAGCGTACCAATGATAATTGGAACATAACGCGCATACTCACCAAGATACGGAGTAAAAAAAGCAACAATTTGATTAACAACTTCCATTAAATCGATCTCTTTATTTTGACTGATGCAGGAAACAAGGGTGAAATGCTATGATTAGACACAGCACCACATATACAAACACTTAGAAACCATTATTTTAACATTATTCTGGCTCGCAAACAGGCTTAGTTTTAATCAACCGCCCTTCTCTTTCTAAGGTAAATTATGTCCGATAGTAACAAACCTCTTTTTAGTCGCCCCGTATTAGCGGCCATAATGTTGTTCTGCACATTAGCAATTTGGCTACTTAACCTCACGGCACCAGGCAAGAAACTGGCTACTCCCAGTATTGAAACCTGGACCACAACATCGGGCATTCCTGTTATCTGGCTAAAACAAGAGCAATGGCAAGAAAGTGACAAATTGGAAATTCGCTTTACTTTTCGCGCGGCGACTACCAACACACCACTGATTCAGACAACTCTTGCCCTTTTGATGAGCGACTCATTGCCACTTAGTACAGCGTCAATTAATCAAAGACTAACGCCTTTAGCGGCGAGCGCAAGCAGCTATTATGATCACGAAAGGCAAAGTATTGGTATTACGTTAAGCAGCGACCCTCAATACTTAGTACCCACGCTATCTTTGCTTAACAACTGGCTAACAGCACCGGAATTCAAACATCGCACTTTTGAGAATTGGCAGCGCCAACAACAGAACAACCCACAGATACAACATCAACTAGAAGAAATTTTATTTTTTGACAACACCCAACCACAAAGAGAATCGGACAATGTCACGATATCTCTACAAGACGTTTCAAACTATTATCAGCACCTAACAACGTCTGCGACAGCCATCTATATTATCGGCGATATGTCAGCAGAAGCCAAAATGGCTATTCAAAATGCAATCAACACTATTAGCCAAGATTATCGTCTATCCAATGAGACAGTAGACAACATCCAACATGCTCCGCTTAGTGCGACCATTCAACAACAGGAAGGTGAACTTTGGCAAACGCGCAGCGCCTTGGCGCTGACGCCCATCACCTCTGTTGAGGACTGGATCAGTTTACAAATATGGGGAGCCGATTTGGTTGCCACGCTAAATCAACAACCACACATTGATTTTGCTCAACTTACCTTAATACTGTCACCACAAAATCCTTGGGCATGGTGGAGTATTCAATATGGCAACAATATCAATACTGACTTACCTACCGATGACGCTATGCGTTTTATCAATGCCAAGAGCCTTATTTTTGTTGAAGAGGTACCGTCCATCAACCATCCCAAAACCTTCAAAATGCTATTAGACAACTTCAAGCAACAACTCGAGCAACAAAGCTTATCGCCCACTTGGTGGAGCAACATCGCCACCCAAGTCACGAATCAAAATGGTCCATTAACGTTGGAAAAATTCGCTACAGACTACCAAGAAGCCATTAACAACTTTTCAATAGAAGAGTACAAAACCACCCTTAAAACCCTATTAAAGCCATCGTCCTATCAAGAGATTCAGGTCTACCAATGAAAAAACAAACACCCAGTAGTGCGGTAAACAAAAGCAAAGCGAAGGCATCAAAACTGCGTATCATCGCGGGTGAATGGCGATCTCGCCAAGTACCAATCCCCAATGTTGAGGGTTTGAGACCCACACCAGACAGAGTAAGAGAAACGCTGTTTAACTGGATTAATCACCATATTCCAGGAGCAGTCTGTGGCGATCTGTTTTGTGGTTCAGGCGCGCTGGGCTTAGAGGCTTTATCACGTGGCGCCAAACATCTTACGTTTGTGGATAATTCACGCATAGTGTCACAACAAATGACCGCCAACTTAGCCACACTAGGCGCGACAGACAGAGCCAAGGTGATCGCTCAAAACGCCGCCGTTTTTCTAGATACCGTGACGCCACATGCGATGGATATCGTATTTTTAGATCCCCCTTTTCGCAAAGGCTGGCTTGCTCAAATTATTCCATTACTAGAAAAAGGCTGGCTCGCATCACATGCTTTGGTCTACATCGAAATGGAAAAAGAAGCCGAATTACCAACCCTACCTACTCACTGGTCTCTAATAAAAGAAAAACAGGCTGGGCAATTGGTTTATCGGCTATTTGACATCAATAAATAAACACGAAGCCCTAACCAAATTAGGGCTTTTTTTGCACCCAAACCATACGCCGCACCATAACAGGACAAATAAAAGTCACTTTGCGTATTGTCCGCTCCAACATAACAGGTCATTTTGTATTTTTAGCACGATGCTTGCATATATCTAAACCACTAGGTGTTACTTATATTGCGCACTCACTCTAACACTTCTCTATAATCAGGAAAGTCATCATGCTAGCCAACCTATCCTTTAAGACAAAATTATTATTGCTGCTTGTTACAGCCGTTCTGGGTTTCATCATAGTAACCTTTGTTGCCATGAAAGGGCTTTCCTCCCAGCAAGATGCCAATAACGAACTAAGAACGTTATCCAAAATTCAGGCATCAAATGATCAGCTAAGCATTCATATGCTCGAAATTGCCGATAAACTAAGGTCCATTTCAGTCGACAACTACGCGGACTATGTTGCGAGCGCCAATCAGCAAATAGAACAAAACAACCAAACTATTAACGCGAATATCCAACAAGCTCATAGCCTAGAATTAAAACGTACATTGGAAGACAACCTCATTGAAATGAACAATTACAGCCAAGCTTTAATGGCATTAATTGGCAAGCTTTACATTATTGGTTTCGATTCCTCCTCAGGCTTACGTGGCAGTATCGACAAAATGGGTCTAGAGATCAGTGACGATATACAAAGTCTCAGTTTACTAAAGCGAGAGTTTACCAACGTGCGTAAAGCAGAGGCGAGCTACCTATCAGATCCAAAAGACAGCACGTTAGCCGAATTTAACGAAAGTTTTTCTCGTTTTGATAACCGGATAGAGAACTTTGGTTTTCAAGATACACATGGTATTAAAGCCAATGCCTACCGTGATGCCCTTATTCAATATGGGAAAGAATACCAATCTCTTGATACCGTAGAAGCCAAGTTTACTGAACAAAAAGAACGCTTTAATGACAGCCAACTCAAGGCCAGTCAATTGATTGAAGCGGCCATCATGCAAGCCGAAACCGACGCCGAAAAAAGCTCTAACCAAGCCAACATCACTCTTCTTAGTGTCAGCACTGCCGTCATCATTTTCGCCGCTTTGCTTATGGTTGCCATTGGTCGCAGTGTTAATACGACCTTACACAGCATCATTACTGACCTAAACAAGGTAAAAAAAGGGGACATGTCGTCCAAAGCGATAATTAACAAAAAACGTAACGATGAGTTTGACCAACTCAGTCAATCGCTAAATGAAATGACAAATGGTTTGGGGGACGTTCTCAAAGATGTGGTATCCACAACAGATAATGTCAGTACCATGTCAACCGATCTAAATAACACCATCAACAGCATTGCCAGTAGCAACCACCTAGTCAATCAGCGTACCCACTCATTAGCATCAGCCACCGACGATATATCAAGCCGCTTAAACGAACTATCCAGCACCACAAATACACTTAGAGCCCATTCTAACGACACCTACCAGTCGGCAAAATCCGGAGCAGACACCATTAAAATGGTATTAAGCAGCATCACCGATACTGTGAATATTGTAAATATGACCAGCCATCAACTTGATGAGCTTGGCCGTTTATCCAAAAACATCGACAACGTCATTGCCATGATCAATGATCTTGCTAGCCAAACCAACTTACTTGCTCTAAATGCCGCCATCGAAGCTGCCCGCGCTGGAGAAGCGGGGCGCGGCTTTTCCGTAGTAGCTGACGAAGTGCGGGCTTTGGCAGAAAAAACCGTCGACGCCACTTCGAAAATCACAGACATCGTCAATACCATTCAGCAGTCCACTCAGACAGCCATTAGTACCATGGAAGGTGGGCAAAACAACTTAAGAATCATCAGCGAAAATGGCAGCAAGGCCGAAGAAGCCATGCGTGACATCGAAAACAATGCCATGACAGGGTCACAATCCACCGACTCGATGGCTAACGCCATTCAAGACGTTGCCAGTACCGCTATACAAATGAGTACCGAGATGGAAGAAATTGCACAACAACTCAGCCAAGATACCAGCTCTATCGATATTTTGGCTGACAAAACAAAACAAATTCAGCGCCTGTCAGCTCAACTTGCCGAAAAAACACAAGTTTTCACACTCGCTTAAACAAGCCACCGGAAAGGAAGCGCTGGTATGGTCAAAAAATGACAACGCCAGCGCTTCTCAAAGACGACCATTCTATAGCAACCTCTTGATGACACTAGACGCAAACGATAGACTGTGTAGCATCACTCATCGATGAACCTTCCCACGCTTCTTCACGGGAATTCGAGCACTTTCTTTAGGACTTTACTTTAGGATAAAAACAAACCTATGCCGGACGTCATCCCAGCCGACTCTGTTGGTATTGTTACGCCACAGATTGCGCAATTCGACACACCGTTGGCACTGTCCTGCGGACAAACCTTGTCCTCGTATCAGCTAGTTTACGAGACTTATGGCACCCTAAATAAAAACGCGTCTAATGCGATTTTAATTTGTCACGCCCTAAGCGGCGACCATCACGCGGCAGGCTATCACACCAGCTCGGATACCAAGCCAGGTTGGTGGGATACCGCAATAGGGCCTGGTAAAGCTATCGATACCAATAATTTTTTTGTAATTGCCCTTAATAACTTGGGCGGTTGCTGCGGCTCAACCGGACCAACCAGCATCAACCCAGCTACAGGACAACGTTGGGAAGCCAGCTTTCCCATTGTCACTGTAGAAGACTGGGTTGAAAGTCAGGCGCGTTTAGCCGATTTGCTTGGTATTCAAACCTTTGCAGCCATCGTGGGTGGAAGCCTTGGCGGCATGCAAGTACTCGAATGGAGTATCCGCTTCCCTACCCGCTTAAAATCCGCGGTGATCGTCGCTTCCGCACCAAAACTATCGACACAGAACATCGCCTTTAACGAAGTCGCACGTCAATCCATTCGTCGTGATCCTGACTTTTTTGACGGCAATTACCTAGAAAATAATTCCGTTCCAACCAACGGCCTTGGTTTGGCCCGCATGTTAGGTCACATTACCTATCTGTCAGACGATGCCATGGGCGCAAAGTTTGGCCGCCAAATGCGCTACGACAGCTACCAGTACAATTATGGCATTGAATTCGAAGTCGAAAGTTACCTACGCTATCAGGGTGAAGCCTTCACCAAACGTTTTGACGCCAATACCTACATGCTGATGACTAAAGCATTAGATTATTTTGATCCAGCTGCGCAAACGGGCGGTGACTTATCTGCAGTGCTGAGTCGAGGCTCAGTGTGAATTTTTGCTGGTTTCTTTTACCACTGACTGGCGTTTTTCACCAGAACGCAGTGAAGAAATTGTTAACGCATTGGTTAAAGCTGGCAAACCGGTCTCTTACGCAAAAATTGAAGCAACAGAGGGCCATGACGCCTTTCTTTTCCCTATTCCTCGCTACATGGCTGTGCTAAACACCTTTTTAACGCGCATCGCCAACAGCTTAACGACGGAGACCCTATAAATGCGCTCTGACTTAGAAATGATCGATGAATGGATTCAACCCAATATACGAGTGCTGGATTTAGCTTGCGGTCCAGGTGAACTGCTTCACCACCTGATCCAAAACAAAAAAGTCAGTGGCTATGGATTAGAAATTGGCCCAGACGATTTAAATATCTGTATAGAAAAAGGCATCCCGGTTCTTGAGCAAAACATTGACGAAGGTCTACAAAACTTCGATGACCAAAGCTTTGACCTAGTACTGATGACGCACGCGCTGCAACAGTTCCGTCGTCCCGACTTATTGATTGATGAAATGCTGCGCATCGGCAAAGAATGCATTATTACCTTCCCGAACTTTGGTCATTGGCGCAGCCGCCTACATTTGGCGTTAAAGGGCAGAATGCCCGTGTCGGATTTCTTGCCATACAACTGGTATGACACACCCAACATTCACTTTTTTACCTTTCAAGATTTTGAGCGTTTATGCCATGAAAAAAACATCAAAATCCTACGTTGGGCCGCGGTCGATGGTCACCTAAAAGACCATTGGTGGATTCGCTCTATGCCCAATTTATTCAGTGAAACGGCCATCTTTCATATCAGTCGTTAAACGATACCTCACACACAAAGGCGGCCAATCAGCCGCCTTTGTTTTAAAGAATGACAAAGGAAAAACCGATGAACAGCACCATCGTACTCGCCAGCAATAATGCTGGAAAAATCAAAGAATTCAATGCCTTGCTTAGCGATATGGGAATCGACGTTAAGCCGCAAAGCGAATTTAACGTTGAAGAAGCCGAAGAAACTGGCTTAAGTTTTATTGAAAATGCGATCCTTAAAGCACGCCATGCTTGCGCACAAACGGGTTTGCCTGCATTAGCCGATGATTCCGGCATTGAAGTGGATTATCTTAACGGTGCACCGGGCATTTACTCCGCTCGTTTTGCTGGCGAACATGGCAACAACGACGCAAATAACGCGCTGCTGTTGGAAAAACTAGCGGGCGTGCCTGAACTGCAACGTACCGCTCGTTTTCATTGCGTACTAGCTTACATGCGCCATAAAGACGATCCGACCCCACAAGTCTTTCATGGTGTATGGGAAGGTCGTATTTTAACGTCGACAGAAGGCCAAGAAGGCTTTGGTTATGATCCAATATTTTATGTACCAGAATGCGCTTGCAGCGCCGCTAGCTTACCAAAAGAAGTAAAAAATCAAATTAGCCATCGTGGTAAAGCCTTAAAACAGCTGTTTGCCGCGTTTAAGCAATCCCCTTCTCTGCTACCGGGTAACGCATTTTGAGTCGTCAATTACCGCCACTGAGTTTGTACATTCACTTACCTTGGTGCGTGCGTAAATGTCCTTACTGTGACTTTAACTCCCATCAAGCGGATCGCTTCGAAAGTAATGGCAAACTGCCGGAAGACGCTTATCTAGCACAACTTCTGGCAGATTTAGACGCCGATTTACCTTATGTGGCTGGACGGAAAATTCAAACGGCTTTTATTGGCGGCGGCACGCCCAGCTTGATGAGCGAAGACTTCTATTATCGTTTAATGGACGCGCTACGTGAAAAGCTGAGTTGGGCTGACAATGCCGAAATCACCATGGAAGCCAATCCAGGGACGTTTGAGCAAGAAAAATTTCGTCATTTTCGCCAAGCGGGCATTAATCGTTTGTCCATCGGTATCCAAAGTTTTCAGCCAAACCTGTTGAAAACCCTAGGAAGAATCCACAATCGCGAAGAAGCGATACACGCTGTGGATAAGTCGAGAGCCGCAGGCTTTGACAACATTAACCTAGATTTGATGCACGGTTTACCAGACCAAAGTTTAGAAATGGCAATGGAAGATTTATCATTGGCCATCGAATTGAGCCCTGAGCACTTATCTTGGTATCAACTGACCATAGAACCCAATACTGAGTTCTATCGTCGTCCTCCCACGCTTCCTGAAGACAACACCTTGTGGGGCATTCAGGACGCAGGGCAAGCACTGCTCACCCAGCATGGTTATGCTCAGTATGAAGTGTCAGCGAACTCGAAAGATAATCGACGCGCCGCACACAATCTTAACTATTGGCGTTTTGGCGATTATATAGGGATCGGCGCGGGCGCCCACGGCAAGATCACATTAGTTAATGGTGAAATATTTCGTACACGAAAGACTCGCCACCCAAATCATTACTTAAACAATCTGCCTGAAGCGCTAATCATTAAAGAGGCTATCGAGCAAGAAGACTTACCTATTGAATTCATGATGAATCGTCTGCGTTTATTCGAAACCTTCGATTTAAAGGATTATGAGCGATTTACCTATCAAAGTGTGCCATTTTCTCTGATAAAAGCCTGTGAAACCGCACTAAAACAAGGACTTTTAGACCACGATGAATGGACACATCAACGTATTAAAACCACAGAAAAGGGTAAGCTATTTCTCAATGAATTACTCGAGCTGTTCCTTCCTTAAACCTGATCGTACGGGCCATTTTGTTTACTATAATTTGACATCTAATTAAATTGATGTAACTCTTACCCAGTTAAAAATGAAAAAAGGCCATCCTCGATGGCCTTTTTTCGCTTAATTAAAAACACACCGTAGTGTGAACATTTCTAATTCCTTTGTCTTTTTAAACGAAAAATAACGCTATTTTGACTCTTTGATTCGCGGCTTCACTCAATTTATACATGAAACCGAAATTATGAATGAATTGTGAAAATAGGACAAAATACGTCGCATTAAGAACAATCTGATAATGAGAATTCTTTTAGTGTGAACTAACGAGGCTGTATAAAAAACACTCATGTTGATTTTCGTTTAAAAAGATTAGAAAGATTTCCACTAATTCAGGAGAATGTTTATGAGTAATAAAGTACCTGAAAGTGGTCGGGCAGAATACAACACATCGTACAAAGTAGGACAAGATAACATTCAGTTTCTTGGCCTAGATGTACTTAATCCTGTGTTTAGTACCAGTGCTTTGATCATTTTTGCATTCATTATTGGCAGTATTCTTTTCCCAGCGGATGCTAGTGCGGTATTGTCTGGAGCCAAAAACTGGTCAATCAATAATTTTGATTGGTTCTTTATGGTCGCTGGCAACATCTTTGTCCTTTTTTGTTTACTCTTGATTGCATTACCCTTGGGTAAAATTCGCTTAGGCGGTACAGAAGCTAGAGCAGAACATTCCACTATTACTTGGTTCTCAATGCTGTTCGCTGCAGGTATGGGTATCGGTCTGATGTTTTGGAGTGTGGCTGAGCCTGTTGGTTACTATACAGCTTGGTACGGTACACCTTTTGATGTCGCGGCTAACACACCTGAAGCACGCGATCTCGCCATGGGTGCCACCATGTTTCATTGGGGTCTTCATCCATGGGCCATTTACGCGGTCGTTGGTTTATCTTTAGCCTTTTTCGCTTACAACAAAGGCCTACCTCTGACAATCCGTTCTGCTTTTTACCCATTATTTGGTGAAAAAGTCTGGGGAGTTATTGGTCATGTAATCGATGTAATTTCCGTGATTGCAACGATTTTTGGTTTAGCGACCTCACTTGGTTTTGGTGCACTACAAGCCGCTGGTGGTCTCAATTTCTTATTCGACATTCCTAATACGTTAACGACGCAAATCCTTGTGATCTGTGGTGTCACCGCCGTTGCTATCGTGTCTGTGGCACGTGGTCTAGAAGGCGGTGTAAAACTTCTTTCTAATATCAACATGATTATTGCCGCTGCCTTGGCAATATTTATTGTCATCGTGGGCCATACCGGCGCTATTTTTGCGGCCATGGGTTCTTATTTATTTAACTATGTTGAAAACATCATCCCTCTGAGTAATTGGATTGGTCGTGATGACACAACCTTCTACCATGGCTGGACTGTGTTTTATTGGGCTTGGTGGATTTCTTGGTCACCATTTGTCGGTATGTTTATCGCACGTGTTTCTCGTGGTCGTACTGTTCGTGAGTTCCTAGTGGCGGTTCTATTGGTCCCAACGGTTGTTTCTCTTGTGTGGATGTCTATTTTTGGTGGTTCCGCTTTAGAGCAATCTGCCAACGGTATTGGTGCATTAGCCGACGGCATTGGCGACTCATCACTAGCCATGTTCCAAATGTTTGCAAACCTACCGTTAACAGGTCTGATTTCTTTTGTTGGCATCATTCTAGTATTGGTCTTCTTTGTCACGTCTTCCGACTCTGGTTCTTTGGTTATTGATGGTATTACTGCTGGCGGTAAAACCGATGCGCCTATGATTCAACGTGTTTTCTGGGCTGTTCTGGAAGGCATTATCGCCATTGCTTTACTTGTTGGCGGTGGGTCTGAAGCACTTGGTGCGATCCAAGCGGCGGCCATTACTATTGGTCTACCATTCACTTTGCTCATGTTAATCATGTGTGCGAGTTTATGGAAAGGTCTGCATAGCGATATGCACCTTTATAAATAAACAACTCAACACAACGCAAATGATGTAGATCGTTTGCGTTGTGTTGTTTTTATAAATACTTTATTATCCGCGTTCTCTTAGGGGAGTAATCTTCTTTGCACATCCTGATGTATGTTGCAAAGATTCTTTGTCAACATAATTGAGCCTCAAGCTCGTGGCAAAGAAGTCCTGATCGAATTGACGGGATTGATGAGACTTAAGACAATAACTTGGCTCAGGTGGGCACAGGTTCATTGTCTTTTGTTTTATTGCCCACCTAGGACCTATCAAAAATGGAAGCATTACTTACTTCTATCTCTACTGTTGCCCTTGCTGAAATGGGCGATAAAACCCAACTTTTGGCTTTATTCCTTGCAACGCGTTTCGCCTCTAAAATGTCAATTGTTCTCGGAATTCTTGCAGCCACATTGCTCAATCATGCTTTGTCGGCTTGGCTAGGTGTTGAAATTGCTCAGTGGATTCCAGTAAGTGCAATTAGCTGGATTGTTGGGCTAAGCTTCATTGCTGTTGGGCTATGGTTATTGATTCCAGATAAAGACGACAGCGAAGACAGCCAAGTCCTTAAATACGGTGCCTTTGGCGCAACCTTTGTGTTGTTTTTCCTAGCGGAAATCGGTGACAAGACTCAAATTGCTACGGTTCTATTGGGCGCACACTACGGCAGTGTTTGGATGGTCTTAATTGGCTCAACGGTTGGCATGATGCTGGCGAACGTGCCTGTTGTTTTCGCAGGACGTTGGATTATGGATAAAATCAATGCGGACCGCACTCGTCAATTGGCTTGCTTACTTTTTCTTATCATGGGAATAGTGACCATAGCATCGCCATTACTGTCATAAATAAGCTCCACTAAACGGGAAGGGTACGATGGACGTCGAATTAACAGAAATACTCGAGGCACTTTGCCAACACGCACCATTCAATGAGATTGCTGACGACCCACAGCTCAACGACATGGTTAAGGAAATCGAGATCCAGTATGTTCGTGCTGGTGAGTGGGTGATCGCTCCAAGTGCACTGAATAATACGCTTTTCTTTATCCGTAGTGGTGCCATAGAGGTGCTGAGTAAGGAAAATAAGTTAATTCGACGCATGAACGAAGGAGAGCTATTTGGCTACTTTTCTCTATTACGTGGTGGCAAATCATCGCAAGCCATGCGAACCATTGAAGACAGCTTGTTGTACCGCATCCCTGCCCGCTGGTTTATCAAACTATACGAAGAGAACGACAATTTTTCAGACTTCTTTGAATTGGCGCGCGAAGTGCGCCTACGTGTGGCAATGGATTCACAAAGCTCAGACGTGTCGTTAATGACGTGTCCCGTAGCCAGCCTGTTAAGACGCCCTCCTATTAGTACCGATATCCGTTCAAACATACGCATCGCAGCGCAAATTATGGCGGAGCATAGAGTGTCTAGTTTGCTCATCACGGAAAATGGTGAGCTTATCGGTATTGTGACCGATCGAGATTTACGGACTCGTGCCGTTGCCCAAGGCCTTGCCTACGACACGCCGATTGCAGACATAATGACTCGTGACCCAATTGTCATGGACAGCGGTGATTATGCCGCTGAGGCCGTACTAAAAATGATGGAGCGTAATGTTCATCACATTCCAGTGGTGAAAAACGGTCGTCCTATCGGTGTCGTGAGCACTGGGGACATCATTCAAAAAGAAAGCCACGGTAGCATTTACCTCATCAGTGACATTTATAAGCAAACTAACATTGAAGGTTTAAAAAGTATTAGTCGCAAGATGACCCATACCTTTACCCATCTGGTCGTAGCCGATGCCAATACGAAAATGATTGGTAACGCCATGTCGCACATAGGCACCGCCTTTGTGAAACGCTTGCTGCAACTTGGCGAAGAAAAATTCGGCCCGCCGCCTGTGCCCTATTGCTTTATCGCGCTTGGCTCACAAGCGAGAGAAGAGCAAACCATAAAGACCGATCAAGACAATGCGCTGATATTAAGCGATAAGTACGACAAACAGGTACACGGCGACTATTTCGAGGCACTAACAGATTGGGTCTGTCGGCACCTAGATGACTGTGGCTACGACTTGTGCTCTGGCGACATCATGGCATCAAACCCACGCTGGCGTCAGCCGCTCAGTGTTTGGAAGGAAAACTTCAGTGAATGGATTCAAAGGCCCAAGGCTGAAGCACTATTACGTCTGTCTATCTTTTTTGATTTGCGTGGCGTCTATGGTGATAAAACGCTCGCCTTCCAACTCAATCAACACATACGCCGTGAAGCGCAACAGCACTCCGGTTTTTTAACCTTTATGGCTCGCAACGCCAATCAACGCAAGCCACCGCTAGGCTTCTTTAGACAGTTTGTTCTGGATGGTGAAGGCAAGCAATCCCGTACTTTTAACCTAAAAGAGAGAGGCATTGCGCCTATCATAGATATTGTCCGAGTACATGCCCTAGCCTGTGGCAGTGATAAGTTAAACACGCTAGAACGTATCGAAGACATAGAGGCGGCAGGATTATTACCAGATGGTCGCGCCAAAGATCTTGCCTTGGCCTTAGAAATGATAGGTATGGTGCGCATTCGACATCAAAAAGAGCAAATAGAAGCGGGTGAAGAACCTAATAATCACGTCAATCCTGAAAACTTGTCCTCCTTTGAAAAACGTCATCTACGAGATGCATTTCATATTGTTTCGCGCCAACAGGAATTTATTAAATTTCGCTACGCAGGAAAACGCAGCTAATGGCCAGACCCTTATTCAAAAACAAACCCAAAAAGGACATTCAAGACTGGCAAGCCATGTTTGCCCAATGGGCAGAAGAAGCGCCAGAAGGAGCACTGAAACGTTACTATCAGGCGGGGATGATTACACCACAAACCTCATTGCAAAATACGCCATTACTGGCCTTAGATTTGGAAACAACAGGACTAGATCCGAGCCAAGATGAGATCATCAGTCTTGGCTTGATTCCGCTGAGCGACAAAATCATTCGTTGCCAAGGTGCCCAGTATTGGATGGCAAAACCTGAGCGAGCGTTAAATGCAGAATCCGTCACTATTCACGAAATCACTCATTCCGAATTGGCGGAAGCACCGCCACTTGAAGCGATTTTAGACCAGATTTTAGCCGCACTAACAGGCCAAGTAATCGTTGTTCATTGCGTGGCGATTGAGCGTCAGTTTCTACTAGAAGCCTCGATGAAAATCTACGGCTTCCCATTGTATTTTCCCGTACTGGATACCATGGATATTGAGCGCCACATTATTTACAAGCCATGGTGGAAGCGCTTTGGCAGACAACCTTCGTTGCGCTTAGACGCTTGTCGTCAGCGCTATAAATTACCTCGCTATAAAGCACATCATGCACTCACTGATGCCTTATCATCGGCGGAATTACTACAAGCACAAATTGCCCATCACATGGACCCAACAGCCGATATCGCCAATTATTGGCTGTGATAATGACCATTTGTAGATAACAATCACGCCAAAACAGAATGAGAGTGTTCCGTGTTAATGTACTTGGACTCAGAAATAGCAGGGCAACTTTCACGAACCACAAGTTCCGTTTCTAATACCACATCTTTCGCTTCCCTAAGACCTAGAAAAACCTCGGCGGCAACACGGCCTTTTTCAACCGTTTGCTGGTGAATGGTCGTGATCGAAGGATGAATATTTCCACCCTCTGCAATGCCATCAAACCCCACTACTTGCAGATCCTCCGGCACACGTAACCCCATATGCAACGCGGCTTGTACAGCAGCAATCGCAATACAATCACTCATACAAAGCAATAACTGAGGGCGCTTGGCCATGGTTAACGCTTCACGCGCCGCCTGGTAAGCCAGCTTATGATTGTTCTCAGGGATATTCCAAATATGTTCCGATGCAACCGATAACTGATGTTCTTCTAGCGCTTGAAAATAACCATACAACCGCTGAATGGAAATAGATGCCGCACGATCGAACAGCTCATCTTCACGTATCCGGCACACACGATCGGTCGCCAACAAACTCAAGCCCAAAATCGCCACCGCGTCTGGCTTGTGCTGCAAGGCGTGACAGGCTATTCGGTAAGCACCACTGTGATTTTCTATATTGACCGAGGTGGTACCTGGAATAAAACTGTCCACCGTGATGATGTTCTTATTCGGCATCAACCAAGGCGCATTAATGCATTGCTGAGGCTTATGACCATAGACGATAAAACCATCCACCATAGACGATTGCATACGACTCTGCGCGTCCTGCTCGACTTGATCAGATGACAATAACAACATGTTGTATTCGTTGGCTTCAAATACCTCTGCCATACCTTTTAAGAATTGATTGGCAACAGGATCCGTTAAACTGTAACTAAGATCATCAGATAACACGATACCAACAATCCCAGTGCGACCGGTTCGTAAACTTCGAGCAGCAGCATTCGGGCCAAAGTAGCCCATTTTTTCGCATTCACTCAGAATATTTTCACGTAGAGTCGCCGACAATTGATCGGGACGATTAAAGGCGTTTGAAATGGTTGCTGTGGATACTGCTAACCGCTCAGCCACATCTTTTAAAGTCAGTTTTTTTATGTTTTTTGTCATACTAACCACTCGTAACCACGCTTCACAAAAAAGAGCTTTGACAAACAAACCGATTTACGTAAAACGCAAACCGGTTTGTTAACAACAATGCTCAATACATTGCGCAATAACGCTTAAGACAGCTTAGCGTAAAACGCTTGATAAGCCGGTAAAGTCAATGTTTGTCCATCTAACGTAGACGTAAAACCATGCCCGTCCACTTCAACCAAGCCACTGTTTACAGTAGCCTGCTGAGTATCACTCGTCATGTTTAGTACTACGAGCAAGCGATTACCTTGATATTCACGTACCAAACCAATTAATTGCGCATTACCTACATCCAGCTGAGACAACTCACCGTTAACCAAAACTGGCTGCTGCTGACGCCAATGGATCAACTGACGCACCTTATGCAACAAAGCCTCCGGATTGGCTTCCTGCTGCGCCACACTCAATGGCAAATGATTTGCATCAACGGGCAACCAAGGTTCTACCGTTGAAAATCCACCTTGCTCCGAATCATCCCACACCATTGGCGTACGACAACCATCACGGCCTTTAAACACCGGCCATAGTGGAATGCCATAAGGATCTTGAATACGCTCAAACGGCACCTCGGCTTCAGGTAACCCCAGTTCTTCACCTTGATACAAACACACACTGCCACGTAAGGACAGAATCAGCGCCAAAGCAACTAGCGGGTAAGCTTCTGGATCTTCGTCAGCTCCCCAACGTGTGCGCGAGCGAACGACATCGTGATTCGACAATGCCCAGCACGGCCAACCATCACCGACAATTTCTTGCATATTTTTTAGTACGTCACGGATATATTCCGGTGTATGTGGTTTATTCAAAAAATCAAAGGTGTAGGCCATGTGCAGCTTATCGCCGCCAGAAGTGTATTCCGCCATGCGTTTCAGTGGGAAATCATCACCAATTTCACCTACCGTTGTACTGCCTGGAAACTCATCCATCATCGCACGCATGTCTTTCAAGAAATCTAAGTTTTCCGGACGGCTCAAATCATAGACATGACGCTGATATGTATAAGGGTTATCGTGTGGTGCGCCCATCGTTTTTGGCTCACCCGCTGGCACAGGTGGGTTGTCTTCCAAACCTTCGCTATGGAAATAGAAGTTCACCGTATCCAAGCGGAAACCATCCACACCAAGCTCTAACCAGAAACGCATATTATCTAGGTGCGCCTGACGAACATCTGGATTATGGAAATTAAAGTCCGGCTGAGACTCTAAAAAGTTATGTAAATAATACTGCAAACGACGGCTATCCCATTTCCACGCGCTGCCGCCGAAGATGGATAACCAGTTATTTGGTGGCGAGCCATCTGGTTTTGGATCCGCCCATACATACCAATCGGCTTTAGGGTTGGTTTTATCTTGACGACTCTCTTCAAACCAAGGGTGTACATCGGCTGAGTGACTGATCACCTGATCAATCATGACTTTTAAGCCCAATTCATGAAGCCCGATCGATCAGAGTTTTAAAATCTGCCAACGAGCCAAACATCGGATCGATATCACGATAGTCCGATACATCGTAACCAAAGTCTTTCATTGGCGAAGTAAAGATAGGCGAAAGCCAAATAGCATCCACACCAAGTGAAGCGACGTAATCTAACTTACTGGTAATACCAGCCAAGTCACCCACGCCATCACCATTTGCATCCATAAAACTACGTGGGTAAATTTGATAAATAATCCCACCTTTCCACCAGTTCAGATTGGTTGTCATCAGACTCTCCAAAAAAGATAAAACATGGGACAGTGCTTAACACCACCCCAATGAGAAATAACGGACAACTTAACGAGTATACGATTGCTCGTTTTCATCAAATAAATGCATTTTTTCAGGTAAAGCAGACAAATGAACCTTATCACCACGCTGAGTTTTTAAGGTGCCCGCTTGTTTGGCGATAATCATGTCATCACACCCAGGTACTTTGACATACAACAAGGTCGCCTCCCCTAGAGACTCCACAAATGACACATCACCCGACAAGAAAGCCTGTTCTTGCGTATCAACCACCACCATGTCTTCTGGACGAATCCCAAAGAAAGCCGGCTTAGACTGCTCTGCGGAGTCGGTTTTAATAGGTGTATCAACCATCACCGAAGAAGACAAAGCAACACGAGTCTGTTCGCCTGCTTTTTCAATTCGACAAGGCACAATATTCATCGCAGGCGAACCAATAAACTTCGCCACAAAGACATTTGCAGGATGCTCATACAATTCTAATGGCGAGCCCCACTTGCTCAATATTACCAGCGGATAACAAAACAATTCGATCCGCTAATGTCATGGCTTCCACCTGATCGTGGGTCACATAAATCATGGTTGAATTCGGCATACTGTCTTTTAAATTGGCAATCTCCATTCGAGTCGCCACACGCAACGCCGCATCCAGATTAGACAAAGGCTCATCAAACAAAAACACCTTCGGACGACGCACAATCGCACGGCCAATCGCCACACGCTGACGCTGACCACCAGAAAGGGCTTTAGGCAAACGATCCAAATACGGTGTTAGCTGTAACATATCCGCTGCCTTGCGTACTTGTTGATCAATATCGGCTTTGCTCACCTTTGCGATTTGCAAACTAAACGCCATATTGTCGTATACGGACATATGCGGATACAAAGCGTAACTCTGGAACACCATCGCAATACCACGTAAAGCGGGTGGGATGTCATTCACCACCTGACCATCGATCTCCAAAGTACCAGACGAAATTTCTTCCAGTCCCGAAATCATCCGTAGCAAAGTAGACTTGCCACAGCCAGATGGACCAACAAACACAATAAACTCGCCTTGCTTGATGTCCAAGTTAATATCTTTTAGAACTTCTACTTTGTTTGAGTAGATCTTTTTAACATGGGTTAACTTTACATCTGCCATGATTCAATTGCCTCAATTTAAATACTGACCTTAAGTAGGGAGCCAGCTCAACCCACTCGTATAGGTATAAGTAATGTTATTTCACAGAAGCCGCTAGCAGGCCGCGTACCAAGTAACGCTGCAAACTAAAGAAGACACACAAAGGAACAATAATGGTGATAAAGGCGGACGCTGTCAGAATTTCCCAGTTACCACCTCGAGAACCCAATAGTTCACGCAGCTGCCCCGTTAACACCAAATGTTCTTCATTGTTGCCAAGAAATACCATAGCGATCAACAAGTCATTCCATACCCAAAGGAATTGGAAAATGGCAAATGACGCCAAAGCAGGGAAAGACAAAGGCAAGATGATTTTACGGAAAATATCAAAGTCTGAGGCACCGTCAACACGAGCTGACTCAATAATTTCGCCCGGTAATCCCGCAATATAATTACGTAATAAATAAATCGCCAAAGGCAAACCGAAGCCCGTATGAGCCAGCCAGATGCCCACGTAAGTTTTTGATTCCACACCAAAAAACTCACCAATCAGGTTGTAGCTTTTTAACAATGGAATCAAGGACATTTGTAGCGGTACAACCAACAAACCAACCACTGCCGCAACCAATAAAGCCCGACCAGGAAATCTCATCCACGCCAAAGCATAAGCCGCAAACGCTGCCACCAAAATAGGAATAATGGTTGCCGGTATGGTCACGGTTAAAGAATTGATAAAAGACTTACCTAAACCTTCTGTACTCAACACTTCACGGTAATTATCCAAGGTAAAGCGGGGTGGAATTTCTGCCGTATAAAAAATCCGCTGACTGCGCCCTTGCCATGGCGTTGGAGAAGAAAACACATAGTCACCATTCTCCATCACCTGCAATGTTTGGCCTTTTCTAAGGTCTGCAACCGTACCAGCGTCAAATGCTTCAGGTTCCAAAGAACTAAAACCAAACTTAGTCACAGAGCCAGAAGCTCCCTCCAAAATATTACCGCGAATAACAAACTGATCCCCTTCTTGGACCTGTGTTTTAGGATCGTTTGCTCGAGCAATAATCAGCTGTTCTGACGTTGACAACGCTGTCCACCAGCCAGATACAGATAACTGATCCTTGTCTCGAATAGAGGAAATAAACAAACCAGCTGTTGGAATGGTCCAAATCACCACTAAAAACAACACAGTGGCATGAACCAAATAAGTCAATGGCGACCGTTTCGAGGATGCAATCATATTAGCGCCCCTCCATTTCTGCGTTTGCACGCTTAATATTCCACACCATAATTGGAATCACCAACACCATAATCACTATCGCGATAACCGCGCCACGACCAAAATCACCGCCACCACGGAACATCCAATCAAACATCTGATTGGCTAATACTTGCGTATCCCATTGGCCATTCGTCATCGCCAAAACAATATCAAAGACTTTCAACACCAGTATGGTGATCGTCGTCCATACTACCGCAATGGTTCCCCAAATTTGTGGCACCATAATTTTAAAGAAAATTTGTAAACCATTTGCCCCATCGAGTACCGCCGCCTCAATAGTTTCATCGGGAATGCCACGTAATGCAGCAGATAAAATCACCATAGCAAATCCCGTTTGGATCCAGACCAAAATGATCATCAAAAAGAAATTATTCCAGAAAGGAATAGTGATCCAGTTTTGCGGTTCACCCCCAAAGAACACCACAACGGCATTTAACAAACCAATTTGTGCATCGCCGCCGCTGCGGTAATCATAAATAAACTTCCAAATCACCGAGGCACCAATAAAGGAAATTGCCATCGGCATAAAGATAAGACTTTTAGCAATATTGCCCCACCAAATACGATCCGTCATGGTGGCAATAATCAAACCAAAAAAGGTCGCAGCGGTCGGCACAACGATCAGCCACAACATGTTATTTCGGAAGGATTCGAAAAACTCATCACTACCAAATAACCACGTGTAATTGGACAGGCCGACAAATTCTTCACCACTACGGTCGAAAAAAGACAAACGAATAGAGTCGATCACCGGGTAAAAAAGATAAAACGTCAGCAATAACACGGCAGGGCCGAGAAACAACCAAGGACGAATACTGTTAGCAATGCGTAGGTTACTAGCGACTTGTTGTGCAGGGCGATTTTTCGTCGGGAAAATCTTGTCTAGAAGAATGTTGGAGCCATAAAAGTAGACAGCACATCCCAATACACCCAATATCATGGTCACTAACGCGGAAGCGAGCTGGGCCATAGAATCTCCAAAAATACATACAGCACATGAGATAACTCATTAGGTTACTCATATTTATTTGGCAACAAAGGACGAAAACCCCTAAGCACACACTGGCTTAGGGGTTCTATAGAAGTATTACTTCAAAGCATCCCATGTTTTTTGAATGTCACGAGCCACTTCTTTGGCATCTTTACCGCCGGTGTAGTCCACCATGCCAGTCCAGAACGAGCCCGCGCCGATTTTGCCTGGCATCAAATCAGACCCATCAAATCGGAAAGTGGTAGCATAGCGTAAAATTTCGCCTTGCTTCTTCGCGGCTTCACTTGAATACAGTTCAGGATTAGCACCTAAATGTGCCGATAAGAAACCCGTTTGTGCCATCCACAGCTCATGAGCAATCGGTGAGCGAATGAAATCAATAAAGGCACGCGCCCCTTTCGAATCATTGGTAATACTCATCAAAGTCCCCGCACCTAAGACTGGATTACCCAAATCTTTGGACGCATACGATGGGAAGTAGAAGAAATCTGCGTCTAAACCAAGCTTAGTACCTTCAGGGAAGAAAGCCGGAATAAATGACGCTTGACGATGCAAATAACACTTAGGAGGAGACTGGAATAAACCTTTTGGGCTATCACGGAAATCCGTCGACGATACGGCACCCGCACCACCATCAACAAACTTATCATTGCGCGCGAACCAGCCAAACTCTTCAATCGCACCCACAATACGTGGGTCATCAAACTTAATGTCGTTAGTTACCCAACCATCATAGACAGACGCTGGCTGAGTACGGAGCAATAGATCTTCTACCCAATCCGTCGCAGGCCAACCTGTTGCCGCACCAGAACCTAAACCAATACACCATGGCGTACCGCCATCAGCAACGATCTGTTCGGTTAGCGCTTTTAGGTCTTCCATGGTTTCAGGGACCTCATAACCTGCATCGGCAAAGTTATCTGGCGAATACCAAACCAAAGATTTCAAATCAGCGCGATAGAAAACACCATAGAAATCGTCTTGTCCTTTCTGGTTTTTAAATGTCGCAAGATCAACCCAAGACTGACCTGCCGCATAGTCTTTTACTACGGCATTTTTGACAGTATCGCTAAGCGGACTAATAAAGCCTTTTGCCGCCAAGTCTGCTGCCAAACCAGGTTGTGGAAAAACAGAAATATTAGGCGCACTACCAGCTTGGGCATCGATCACTATTTGCTGTTCAAAAGAATCTGAACCAGCATAGTTCACTTTTGCACCAGTGGCTTTTTCAAAGTAGGCAATTACACGTTCGAAATTGGTTTTCTCGTCTCCCATCCAAGGACCGAAGACAGAAACAGTTTCACCAGACAAGTTAACGGATTTTAAAGCATCATAGCTGCTCCAACTAAAACGAGCGTCTTCACCTGGTGCAAATAAAAGGTCAGCTGCGTGCACAGCGTTTGTGGATAGTGTCAGGGCGACCGCCACAGACAATAGAGATTTTTTCATCATTGCTCCTCACAGGCTGGCTTGGGAAACCCATAGCATGCCTTTGTTTTTATTATCATAGGTCGAAACAAGGTAAACATGTCTTCTATAAGGATTAAGAAGAAATTTGATTATTCACAAACAAATCACGCCCTTCAAGGGCTTAGACTCCTTAATATTGACTTAATTATTTTTAAAATTTAGTAGATTCTCACCAAAATGCGAATCTTATTTCATCGATGTGGGTTGTATGAAAAAACAACAGAAATAGGTTTTTTCACTAAATTCAGCAGGTTAATGGCAAAAAAGTACACAATAAACGTCGCTTTCATATCGTATATTTGCACATTATGTACTTATTTTTCGCATAAAAAAAGCGTGGTATCACCACGCTTTTTATCGCTATTAGAGTCACTAAATATTGTCTTAACCGTTTAACTTAAAAGCCACTTGCGGCCAAAGCACAAGCAAATATTTGCTTTGTGTCAGTTAGAAACGACTTAATTGTGCTTGCGCTTCACTCAGCGTCGGCAAAGAAGGGTAAGCACCTAACTTCGTCACAGAATCCGCACCACAAGCCGCCGCAAAACGCACAATATCCACCAATTCCTGCGCAGATAATGTATGCAGAGAAGCACGATCACCGCCCTGTTCTGCCAGCTTATAAAGTAAACCACCGACGAAGGCATCACCCGCTGCCGTGGTATCCTTTACTTCTACTTTTGGTGTAAGAACTGTCGCTTCACCATGGGCTGCTGTGTAAAAACGAATCGGATTCGCGCCGTCCGTTAACACAAATAAGGTGACACCAGCGGCTAAAGACTCATCAATTAAAGCAAACGGATCTGCCGCCAAAACAGCAAGCTCCTCAAGACTGGCTTTCACCACGTCACCGCTTTGCATCCAATCGATAACACGCTTGGTATCCACTTGTCCGTTTGGCCACAAATTAATGCGCAGGTTCACATCAATACTGACAATCCAATGAGCCGCACGTGCCATGCTGACTCCAGCGAGCGTTGCTTTAGTAATATCCGCATCCGTTAAGGTATTGGAACACGTATGAAAAACGCCTTTTTCGGCAAACCACGACGCCTCAAAATCGGCTTCTTTAAACAAAATATCCGCAGAAGGGCTGCGGTAAAACTCAAAACTACGCTCGCCTGTTTGATCTAGGCTGACGAATGCCAGTGCCGTTTTGGCTTCCTTAGTCATCAGCATATTTTCAGTATTAACACCGTAGCCATCCAAAGACGCTTTTAAGAAATGACCAAATGCATCATCACCTACTTGACCCACAAAATGACTGTTGCCACCTAAACGGGCGACCGCCACGGCCACGTTTGCTGGCGCACCGCCAGGAAACTTGGTAAAGGATTCGAGCTCTCCTGCTTGAGTGGCTCCATTTGAAAGAAAGTCAATTAAGGCTTCACCGAACGCCATTACTTTTGTTGTCATTACTTGGTTCTCTTTGTGAATCGAAGATAGGAAAAAGATTAGTCGAAAAATTATGCAGGGGGAAAAATATTAAATCAATTTAATTTATTTAAAGCGCTCTTCACCATAGGTTCAGATGACAATTGGTTCACTGTCACTTTCTTGCTAGACTAGCTTTCTAAACCAGTAACATTCTTTAGAGACCTTTACATTAACTTTCATTGAGCAAGAGAATGACCAAAGCTAAACGCCTCTATGTTGTAGACGATGACGATGAGATTCGTACCCTGCTCAAAACTTACCTAGAAAAACACCAATTTACGGTGTTAACCGCTGACTCAGGCGAAACCTTTTTAGCGGATTTTCGAGCAGAACAAGAAGTCGATTTGGTTATTTTAGATATCATGCTTCCAGGCCAAGATGGTTTTGCTGTTTGTCGATCACTCAGGTACTCAATCGCAAGTACCGGTTATCATGCTGACGGCAAATTCGGATGAAATGGATCGTATTATCGGTCTTGAAATCGGAGCCGACGATTATCTTGCTAAACCCTTTAATCCCCAGGAACTACTGGCACGCATTAAAGCAATCTTAAGACGTATGGAACACAGTGAAGTGGTGGAAATCGCCCCCGTCGCCCATCGTTTTTACCGGTTCGCGCAATTTACATTGGATACCCTTTCACGAGAACTGCACTTTAAAAACGAAAAAGAGTCATTATCTGGTGCCGACTACAATTTATTGATGTTGTTCTTAACCCACCCAGGGGCTGTACTCACTCGTGAAATCATTGCCGAAAACACTCGAGGTCGAGACAGTGCGCCATTGGATAGGTTTATCGATGTCCATGTCAGTCGTTTACGCCAACGTCTGCGTGAAGACGCTCGTCAACCACAATTAATTAAAACCATTCGTGGTCAAGGCTACATTTTAACCGCTAGCGTGGAAGCCATCAGCGATGTCCGCGACTAACGCTTCCACCAGCAAAAGTTCACGCATTAAACGCTGGTCACAGTCGCTGACAGGACAAATTTTAATCATCATGGCGCTGGGTGTGGCCAGTGCCCAATTTATCAGCTCGACCATTTGGCTACGTCAATTAGAGTCTGACACGGAAGAAAACGTCCGTGAAGTGTCCAAGCACATGGCCTTTCGCATTGCGGCGACCGTCAGCTATTTCAAATCCTTACCGACAAACTATCGCCACATTGTCATCGATCAATTACAAGACATGGGGGGAACACGCTTCTTCGTTACGCTCAACAAAGAAGAAATTCGCATCAATAATATTCCCGACTCGCCGCTCAAAGACATTGTCAAAAACGAAGTACAGGGCACATTAATAAGACAATTAGGCATTCATAACGCCAAAATTGCCTTCTCCAGCCCAAGTGATTTACACGTTATTAACAACCATACACGCCTAGTAGACTTACCGGAGCGCTGGGGACATCACAGCTTATTGGTCAAACCGCTAACGCCGCCCATTATTGTGATTCAAATTCCCATTAACGATAAAGATTGGTTGTATCTCGCCAGCTTAATGCCCGACCCGTATTTTTTAGATGGTGCTTCTGCGCTGAGCGAAGACCGCCTATTTTCCATGGCCATGTCGGTCATTACGGTATTATTGCTTAGCATTGTTGTGCTTCGACGAGTAACGCGTCCCCTTGCTACCTTGGCAAGAGCCGCAGAACGTTTTGGTCAAGGTGACTGGAAACCTATCAAGGAAGTGGGCAGTATCGAAGTTCGCAATACAGCCAAAGCCTTCAACGACATGCAAAGGCGTATTCAGCGCTACCTCAATGACCGGGAACGACTCTTTGCCTCCATTTCCCATGATCTAAAAACCCCTATTACTCGCTTACGGTTACGTGCCGAAATGCTGGATGAAGATGACATCCGCGACGCAATGATTCGAGATCTTGAAGATTTGGATATGCTGGTAAAAGGTGCTCTACAGAGCGTAAAAGAGACGGATATTCATGAAAATCGCATCGAAGTGAACATTTCAAGAATGCTTAAAGATATGCAATCTACGGCCAATTTACACGACACCAAACTCACTGTCGTCGGTGAGTTAAAACACCCTTTTATCGGTAAACCGCTGGCAATTAAACGTTGTCTGGGCAACCTGGTCGACAATGCCTTGTATTATGGCAAAACCGCCACGGTTTTTATCGAAGACGATGAAGACGAGGTCTGTATTCGTATCTGTGATCAGGGGCCTGGCATTCCAATTGATAAAATGGATAAGGTTTTTCAGCCCTACACTCGCCTGACACCCGATCACTCCGGTCACCCTGGTGGCATGGGACTGGGTTTAAGTATTGCGCGTAATATTGCCCGCGCTCACGGTGGTGAAGTCACCCTAAGTAACCATATAGAACAAGGCTTAGAAGCCAAACTCTGGTTACCAAGACATTGAGTATCTAGAGCATGAAAAAGCCCTTTTTCGTAAAGGGTAAAATGCAATAAATCGTCATTTAACAAGCAAGAAATGATCACCCGAACAACCATCTTGCAAGACTTTGTTACAATAGGTTGCTCTATTTTACCCTCTCTTGTCATATCCTTTGCTAAATTCTATCACTCGAACGTGCGCTTACACTGACTGATCAGACGGCGACGTCGATATAGAAAATAACGCAACATCAAAACAGACTCTGTATTTGATTGGACGACATAACAATAACAAAGGTTACTATCATGAAAAAAATTGCTTTCGGTTTAACCACAGTTGCACTTTCTCTAGCTGCCGCAACCGCTCAGGCTGGTGAAGTAGAAGTTCTACATTGGTGGACATCAGGTGGCGAAGCCGCTGCGATCAATGTACTTAAAGAAGAAATGGTAGGCGCTGGCCACACTTGGAAAGACTTCGCAGTCGCCGGTGGTGGTGGTGAATCTGCTATGACCGTTCTAAAATCTCGTGCTATTTCTGGAAATCCTCCATCCGCGGCTCAAATCAAAGGCCCAACCATTCAAGAATGGGGCGACCTAGGTTTCCTAACCAATCTCGATGATGTTGCTAAAGCGGGCGAGTGGGATGTCATCCTTCCTCAAGTTGTTAGTAACACAATGAAATACGACGGCCACTACGTAGCGGCACCGGTCAACGTTCACCGTGTAAACTGGATGTGGGCGAACCCTGAAGTATTCCGTAAATCAGGTGCGTCTATCCCAACAACATGGGAACAATTCATTGTAGAAGCGAAAAAAATCAAAGCAGCAGGTTTCACTCCACTTGCTCATGGCGGCCAAAACTGGCAAGACGCTACGTTATTCGAAGCCATTGCTTTGTCTAAAGGCGCTCGCTTCTATAACAGTGCGTTCATCGGTTTGTCTGACGCAACGCTTCGCAGCCAAGACATGATTGACGTGTTTGATACGTTCAAAAAAATGCGTGAATTCGTTGATCCAGGTTTCTCTGGCCGTGATTGGAACGTCGCAACCTCCATGGTTATCAATGGTGATGCAGCGATGCAAATCATGGGCGACTGGGCGAAAGGCGAATTTACAGCGGCTGGCAAAAAAGCAGGCATCGATTACGTTTGTTACCCAGCACCAGGCACAAGCGGTGCGTTTACTTTCAACATCGACTCTCTAGCCATGTTTAAAGTAGACGGTAAAGACAAACAAGCAGCGCAAAAAGACCTTGCTCGTTTGATTCTTGAACCTAAGTTCCAAGAAACATTTAACTTGAACAAAGGCTCTATTCCAGTTCGCTTGAATATGCCTCGCGAGAAGTTTGACACTTGTGCACACGCTTCTATGGATGCGTTCCTAGCCAGTTCTACAACAGGCAACCTAGTACCAAGTATGGCTCACGGCATGGCTGTGAACTCAATGGTGCAAGGCGCTATCTTTGACGTAGTAACTAACTTCTTCAATGACGAAGCGATGACTTCTAAAGAAGCCGTAGACAAGCTAGCTCGCGCTGTTAAAGCCAGTATGTAAGATCTACCCCTGCAAGCACCTAGTTTGCAGTAAGCATACGAGGTTGGCCTTCTGGCCAACCTCTTCTTAATATCTCCAAATAGTGAAGCATCAACTATGAACACTAAAGCCGCCAATTCTGGGTCAGGGCAGACTCAGTCAGGACGTCCTGCACGCCTAAGTTTGGCCGATTGGATGCCGAAAATCGTCATGGCCCCAACGGTACTGGTTACCTTGGTGTGCATCTACGGCTATATGATTTGGACAGCCGTACTGTCTTTTACAGGCTCTCGTATGTTGCCGTCGTACAATTTTGTCGGCTTCGAACAATACGAGCGTCTTTTCAATAACGACCGCTGGATGGTAGCCCTATCCAACCTTGGCATTTTCGGTGGTTTGTTTATTTTTATTTGTTTGTTCCTTGGCGTGACACTCGCCATTTTCTTGGATCAAAAAATTCGTGCCGAAGGCGCAATCCGTACTATTTATCTTTATCCTATGGCGATTTCCTTCATTGTTACTGGTACCGCCTGGAAATGGTTGCTTAACCCAACCAACGGTCTAGAGAAAATGATGGTTGATTTTGGTTTCGTCAACTTTAAGTTCGATTGGCTGATTAACCCTGACATGGTGGTTTATTGTTTGGTCATTGCGGCAGTATGGCAAGCATCCGGTTTCGTCATGGCGTTGTTTTTAGCTGGCCTTCGTGGTGTTGATGGCGACCTTATTAAAGCTGCTCATCTTGACGGTGCCAGCACATTCACAACCTATCGCCGTATTATTTTGCCGTCATTGAAACCGGTATTCTTCAGTGCCTTGGTGGTTCTGTCTCACATCGCGATTAAGAGCTTTGACTTGGTGGCCGCGTTGACTAATGGTGGCGGGGTTACGCGTCTGATTTACCTGCTAACTTCATGTATACCTACACCTTTACACGAAGCCAAATCGGCTTGGGTTCAGCATCGGCTATGGTGATGCTAGGTTGTGTCTTGGCTATTTTGGTTCCTTATTTGTACTCTGAATTGCGAGGTAAACGCCATGAATAGCCTTAATTCTACAAGTAAAAAAGCGGTTGGCCGTAACACATCTGGCCTAGACAAAGTATTACGCGTTGCCTTGTACACAGTATTAATCGCAGCGGCCGCGTTTTACCTCATTCCTTTTATTGTGATGTTAATCACATCATTAAAAGACGTTGAGGAAATCCGTACTGGCAACCTACTTTCTCTACCAGCATCCTTGAACTTTGATTCTTGGACAAAGGCGTGGTCAAGCGCTTGTACGGGCAGTAGCTGTGGTGGTATTTCGCCATACTTTATGAACTCGTTTCAAATTGTGTTGCCTGCGGTAGCGATTTCTACTTTAGTCGGCGCCATTAACGGCTATGTTATTTCTTTATGGAAATTCCGTGGCAGTGACTTATTCTTTGCTGCTATGTTGGTGGGTTGCTTTATTCCCTTCCAAGTGATTTTGTTGCCAATGGCGCAAACTCTCGGCTGGTTAGGCATCGCCAATACAACATCTGGCTTAGTATTTGTGCACGTAGTATACGGGGTGGCGTTTACGACACTGTTCTTCCGTAACTTCTACCAGTCCATTCCAGGGGAATTGGTCAAAGCAGCACGTTTGGATGGCGCTGGTTTCTTTACCATTTTCTATCGCATCATTTTGCCAGTTTCGACGCCTATTATTGTCGTAACGGTCATTTGGCAGTTTACACAAATTTGGAATGATTTCTTATTTGGCGTTGCCTTCTCCGGTTTTGATACGCAACCCGTCACCGTTGCCTTGAACAACTTAGTAAACACCAGCTTTGGCGGTAAAGAGTATAACGTGGATATGGCTGCTGCCATTATCGCGGCGCTACCGACACTGGCGGTTTACGTGTTCGCCGGAAAATACTTCGTCCGTGGCTTAACCGCTGGAGCAGTAAAAGGCTAATCGCGGTTTAAACGGACCAGAAAATAAAAATGCACTCGTGCCTTCCACCGAACACCGCACCAGTGATTAGACAAAATTTGGAGTAATAACATGGCAAACCTCGTCATTGATAATGTTAAAAAGCGCTACGGCAACACAGAGATTTTGAAAGGCATCAATATTTCCATCAAAACGGGTGAATTCCTCATTCTAGTTGGGCCTTCTGGTTGTGGTAAATCCACACTGATGAACTCGATTGCTGGCCTTGAAGACGTCACTGAAGGTCGCATCCTGATTGCCGACAAAGACGTGACTTATACCAGCCCAAAAGATCGTGATATTGCGATGGTGTTTCAGTCCTATGCGTTGTACCCCAACATGACCGTAGAACAAAACATCTCTTTCGGTTTGGAAATGCGCAAAGTACCAAAAGCGGAGCGTGACGTTGAAGTTCAACGCGTAGCAGAACTGTTGCAAATTAGTCACCTACTTGACCGTAAACCAGCGCAATTGTCTGGTGGTCAACGTCAGCGTGTCGCCATGGGGCGTGCCTTAGCGCGTCGCCCTCAGCTTTACTTGTTTGATGAGCCACTGTCTAACCTAGACGCTAAATTGCGTGTAGAGATGCGTACAGAGATCAAAAAGCTGCATAAAAAGCTTGGAACCACCATCGTTTATGTAACCCACGATCAGATCGAAGCCATGACCTTGGCCGATCGCATCGCCGTCATGAAAGATGGACAAGTGCAGCAGCTTGGTACACCACAAGAAATCTACGATAACCCTGCCAATTTGTTTGTGGCGGGATTCATGGGTTCACCAGCGATGAACTTCATTCCTGCAAAAGTAATCGAACAAAATGGCACGCCAATGTTGGAGCTGGCCACCAGTACCACCGTTGCTCTACCATTTCCTAAACCAGAATCATTAAAAGGTCATGTTGGTAAAACCATCTTACTTGGCCTACGCCCTGAGATGATTACCGAGCCTCAACCACACAAAGAAGGCCAACCTTTTGTGACAACCACGGATGTAGAAGTGGAAGTGACTGAGCCGATGGGTGCCGACACCATGATTCTGACTCGTGTTAATGATGCCGAAATCAACTGCCGTTCTAACCCAATGTACCCAGCTGCTGCAGGGTCCATTATCAAAATGATGTTCGATACGTCAAAAGCCGTGGTATTTGATAAGGAATCGGGCAAACGCCTTGATGCCTAAAAACAGATTGATGTAACTATTTTGCCGTTAAGCAAGCCTGTGGTGGAGTCTATCTCCTAACCACAGGCTTTTTTTTGCCTAAAACCCCCTGTTATTGCACAAATGGTCAAAATTACTGCACAGTCTCTCGAACTTGTCATAAATATGAGATACATTTTAAAAACTGTAATCAAAAAAGCGACATACTAAGTGGCATTTGATTATCTCGAATCAAAGTAATATCGACTTATATCATGTAAAGGAATCAAACCATGAAATTAAACCAGCGTTTTATCACGCATATTGCGGTAACTGGCGTCGCCCTATCTTTGACGGCCTGCTCTATGATGGGACCGCAAAAGCCCGACTGGAAAGAAGACAAAGAATACAAAGTCACCATATTACACACCAATGACCATCATGGTCGTTTTTGGCAAAACAGTAACGGCGAATACGGCATGGCCGCTCGCAAAACTTTGATCGATAATATTCGTGAAGAAGTCGTATTAGACAATGGTAATTCCTTACTGCTGTCTGGTGGTGATATCAATACTGGCGTTCCTGAATCTGACTTACAAGACGCTGAGCCTGACTTCCGCGGCATGAATATGTTGAAATACGATGCCATGGCATTGGGTAATCATGAATTCGATAACCCACTTTCTGTCTTGAAAAAGCAACAAGAATGGGCGGGCTTTCCTTTCCTTTCAGCCAATATTTTAGATGCAAAAACAGGCAAACCACTGTTTGACGCCTATAAAATATTTCAAGTTGACGATTTAAAAATTGCGGTTGTGGGCTTCACCACGGACGATACCGTGAAACTGGGCAACCCTGAGTTCCTTGAAGGCATCAAAATTGAGTCGCCAATTAGCGTTGCCAAAACCCTGATTCCTGAACTGCGCAAGAAAGCAGATCTCGTTGTTGCAGTGACCCACATGGGGCATTACCAAGACGGCAACTACGGTGGTAACGCACCAGGTGATGTCACTCTAGCTCGCACTGTTCCGGGGATCGATGTCATTGTCGGTGGTCACTCTCAAAATCCTTTGTTCCAACCAGACGAACAAAATGGCACCCTTATTTTACAAGCCCACGAATGGGGTAAATACGTAGGCCGTCTAGACTTTGTCTACAAAAATGGCGCCATCGTTTGGTCTGAATACAAACTGATCCCTGTGAACTTGAAGAAAAAAGTCACCACAGCAGATGGCAAATCTGAGCGTGTTTTCATTGAACAAGAAATCCCTCAAGACCCAACGATGCTGGCGATGCTAACGCCTTTCCAAGAAAAAGGGGAGAAAGGTACTCAACGTGGAAGTCGGTTCCTCTAATGCAGACTTCGTCGGTGATCGAGATAAAGTGCGTAGTCAAGAAACCAACCTAGGTAACTTGATCGCCTTGGCAATGAAACAAAAAGTGAACGCTGACATTGGTATCATGAACTCTGGTGGTATTCGCGACAACCTAGAAAAAGGCATTGTTACCTACAAGAGCGTATTGAAAGTACAACCTTTCGGTAACATGGTGTCTTATGTTGATTTCAGCGCCACTGAACTAACTGATTACCTTTCTGCTGCCGCAGCAAAAGAAGCAGGTACTGGGGCATTTGCTCAATTTGACGGTGTTTCTTTGACACTAAAAGACGGTAAAGCAACCAACATCATGGTGGCAGGCAAAGCACTGGATATGAATAAGACTTATCGCGTTGCTGTAAACAACTACACAGCTTCAGGTGGTGATGGTTACCCTAAAATTTCTGATCATCCAAACTACGTAAACTCAGGTTATGTGGATGCCGATGTGTTAGTAGAATACATCCAAAAGAATTCACCATTGGATGGCGCGAAATTTGCTCCAACAGGCGCGGTGAAACGTTAATTGCAATGATTTAGTCACCTCACTTAGGTGACTAAAAAGCCCCAATAGACAGTAGGCTACTGTCTATTGGGGCTTTTTTATTGGTCATTCTCAGTCAACTGCCGGATTTCCACTACTGCTTTTGATAAGACAAAGACCAAGTTAAAGGTGTTGGTAGTTTTTCAGACTCTAATTTGACAGTAAATAATAGCTCGTTGTCGCTGACTTGTTGCCATGTGTTCGTTCGCTTACCACGCTCAGACTCAAGTACTAGAATCACCGCATCGGTGGTTTGCTGGTAAGTACCTGATATCTCGACACCCTCTTCGTCTTTCTTAATCACTTCGCCACTGGCATTCACTGGTATCGTATCCGCATCAAGCGCATCACACTGCCACTGAAACCGCTCGGTTTGCCAACCTAATACCCATTGCTGACACACCTGCGTCTGTTTCTGTAATACAGGCCGCGCTAAGGCACGAATGAAGAAATTCATTTCCTGTGCTACGTTTTCCACCGCTTCATCCAGTTTCGCTTGCGTATTATCTGCGTCTTGCAACCGCCAGGTTCCCTCCAAACTCAATGCTTGCACACCAGAACTGACTACTATGCTCAATACACTAACACCGATCAATTTATTCACCTTGCTTCTCCTTATTTTTATTGTGAATAGATCATCGCAGAGTGTAAGAGACTTGTAAGGCGCAAAAACGCTCACAATAACTAACATTTAGCGCCAAAAATCAGCACAACTAAGCATCTTGGCACTCAAGGGGAAACACCTCGTTATCTTTTAGGTATAAGGTAGCCAGATCGACTTTGACAGGCTTCGAAAAATAATACCCTTGGTAACGCGTACAATCTATGCGCTCTAAAATCTGTTTCTCAACAAGACTTTCAACCCCTTCTGCTAATACAGACAAATTCATATGCTCGGCCATAGACACTATGGTGTTAACGATCACATGGCTATTAGGGTCAGTCGATAAATCGCGTATAAACGTCTGATCAATCTTCAGTTGATTGAGCGGAAAATGCTGTAAATATCGTAAAGAAGAATACCCCGTGCCAAAGTCATCAACAGAAAAACGAATGCCATATTCTTTCAAACGCCACATTTTTTCTGCCACCGAGGCAATGTTTTCCACCAGCATCCCCTCTGTGATTTCCAGATCGAGCAGGCTCGGATCCACTTGCGTCGTTTCTATTACCGCTACCACTGTACTTACAAAGTCTTCTTGCGCAAACTGATAAGGACTAATATTCACCGCCACACCTTCAAATGACGAAGGAAGCCCCATATCTTGCCAAACTTTCAGTTGGCGACAAGCATTTTCAAGCACCCAACGCCCAATTTCATAGATCAAACCAATTTCTTCTGCCACAGGAATGAAACGCGCCGGTGACACAAAACCAAGCTCAGGATGATACCAACGTAACAAGGCTTCATAACCGATTAACTCACCAAGTTTATTCACTTGGGGCTGATAAACTAAATAGAACTCTTCGTTATGAATGGCGCCATGTAAGGCTTTTTCTAATATAGCAAGATCCGTAATTTGCTGGAGCATTTCTTGGCGGTAAAAACGAAAACCATTGCGGCCCTTTTTCTTCGCCTCGTACATAGCGGTATCCGCTTGTCGAAGAATCTGAGAATCACAGGCATCCCCGAAGGGAAACAAACTGATGCCAATACTCGCAGAGATAAATATATCGGTCTGTTCTAAGCGAAACACTTTAGACAACTGTAACAGTAAGACTTCTGCAAGAATCGTTGCCCTGTGCTGCGCCTCATCATGGTCATTAGCGAGCACAGGCAATAAGAGTACAAACTCATCACCACCAATCCGTACAGCAATATCCGACTCGGATAAACAAGACACTATACGCCTAGCAGCTTCGATCAGAAGGGCATCACCAACATGATGTCCCATTGAATCATTCACATTTTTAAAGCGATCTAAATCAATAAACACTAAACCGCCAACTTGGCCGGTACTACGCGCCTCCGAAATCACCTTATCCAAATGCTGATTCAAAAAGCGTCTATTAGGCAAATTAGTCAAAGCGTCGTAATACGCTAAAAACTTGACCTGTTCTTGATCCTTTTTACGCTGCGTAATGTCACGGAAAGACGCTAAAAAGCGCGCTTCTTCATCCAAATAGATGATGTTTGCACACACTTCGACGGGAAAATGCTCCCCATTGCTACGATGATATTCTGCTTCAAATATCTTAGGGTCGCCTTGAGCACTTTTGGCCCAGTCTTGCAACAAACTGGGCGTTTGTTCTGGATCTATGTCTTGGATATTTAACGTAAGTAATTTAGGCGCGTCATACATCAACAAACGACAGGTTTCATGGTTACAATCGAGTATTTCGCCCTTCAAATTTGTCAGCAACATACACTCACTGGATTGATGCAAAACCGCTTTAAAATACGCTTCTCGTTTGGCTAATTCACTTTCAACTTTTTTCGTTTGTGCCAAAGTGCGGTGATGGTACGAGCCAATATCCCCAGCTCATCTTCCCGAGACGTTTGTTTGAATTGCAATTGCGCAGGGTCGTTTTCTGCTTTTTCTAATAGGCTAAGCTGCCCAATTAATCGTGACAGAGGATGGGAGATCTGTACATAAAACAGCATAAACATCGCCGCACCAAGCAACATAGCCGACAATAACGATGTGCCGATTAAGCGAAAACTACGGCGAATAAAGCCATTGGTCACAGTGCCACTGTCTATGGTGACAACAATGGTTCCGACCTCTAAATCATTATTACGCCTTAAATTTAAACGAAAAAATTTCGGTAAATCGCTAAAAATGTGTTCCGACAACCAGCGAGATGATAAAGGCTCCAGGGGGCGATAAGTACTTGCCAACTCATAGCCCAAATCGTCTTCTAAGCGCGCCGTATGAAAACTATTCGAACGCATTAGACCAGTCAGCACTTTTTTCGCCAAGGTTTCATCCAATGAATACGCGGCTTCCGTTGCCGCATTTTCAACAATTTGCAGCGTTGACATCACCTGCTTCTGAATGGTGGACTTTTCATCCTGCCAATCAAAAAACACTTGAAAGGAACTCATCAACAAACTCAACAATAACAAAAGCACCAGAGCCCACTTGGCTTGCTGATAAGAAAGGCGTTTACGCAAAGCTAACATAATCCCTCACCGTTTATAGCGCGAACTTAAGGCGCAAAAAATAGCCCGTATTGCTTAAAAATTTCTTCCCTTTTGCCGCTTCGATCGAGTTCTTTCAAACCTTCATTTAATGTATCACGCCACTTTTGAGCATCAGGATAACGTTTACTAAAACAGACTGTATAGTGATCCAATCCCAACCCCTTCACGTCATAAAAACTTAGCCTATCAGCAACGCCCATTTGCTGAGCTTCAAACAGGACGCTGTCACGCTCCGTCATGAAAATATCTTGATTACGCCGTAAGATCAGATTAATCCCTTGCTCTAACCCAGTAACAGAAGAATACGGAATGTTCGCATCCTGCAATATATTAGTTTGTGACCAACCATTCACCGCCGCCACATCAAACCTTGTCAGTATATCTAGACTGGTATTTTCAACATCTAGATACCCTAAACGAGTGACAAATGCGCTCATAGATTCACTCAAAGGCATAGAGAAATAGGCAAATTTCTCTCGCACAGGCACCTTACGGCAAGACACAGCACCTAATACTAGGCCTTCCTCAACATCGCGCATTACCCGTTTCCATGGTCGCAACTCAATACGAACAGAAACACCTTGCGTCGCATAAGCGGCTCGCAATATATCAACGTCCGAACCATAAACAGCGCCAGCATCTGGAAAGTTAGCGGACGGCGGTAAAATAGAAGCGTCAATAATACGTGGCGGCAAGTGGACGGTGTGCAATACAATCTCTTCTGCGTAGCTACGCAACGAAAATGCCGCCAAAACAATAGATGCGCTATAAATCAGAATCCGAGAAATTCTTCTCAAGCCCCCTCCTATCATGCAATTTCGGTCAAAAATCGTCCTAACTTTGGTCAAATATCACCTATAACGCTGTATCACTCAAGCAGTATCCATAATTCATGCTCAGTTTATTGGCAAAAAATAAACCAACATGCATAAAAAGTCACAAAGAGCGTATTAAGAGTCTCTGGCAGAAATACAGATAGAAAATCTATAGGCAAAAAAAATCTAGCCGAAGCTAGATTTTTAGAAATACAGAGAGCCAAGCTTGGCTTAGCCTCTCGACTTATTTATCAAACAAAGCAGCACGCTGAATTTCCATGATTTCAGCGATGCCTTTTCGCGCCACGGCCAACATGCCCATCATGTGCTCATCACTAAAGGCTTCCCCTTCTGCCGTACCTTGGATCTCGATGAACCCACCTTTATCGTTCATGATTACATTCATATCGGTTTCGGCATTGGAGTCTTCTGGGTAATCCAAATCCAATACAGGCACACCTTGATAAACCCCCACAGAGATCGCAGCAATTTGTGACACAATCGGGTTTTGTTTCACCTTCTTATTTTCCACTAAATAGCGCATCGCATCCGCCAACGCCACAAAACCACCAGTAATAGACGCCGTACGAGTACCGCCGTCAGCCTGAATCACATCACAGTCAATCGTGATGGTGTTCTCGCCCAATTTTTTAAGATCCACCGCCGCACGCAAAGAGCGACCAATAAGACGCTGAATTTCTACCGTGCGACCACCTTGTTTACCACGTGCCGCTTCACGATCCATGCGGCTATGAGTAGAACGAGGCAACATACCGTATTCAGCCGTAATCCAACCTTGACCCTTGCCTTTCAAAAAACGCGGCACACCAGAAACCACCGTGGCAGTACAAATCACTTTCGTGTCACCACACTCAATCAGCACAGAACCTTCCGCATGCTTCGTAAAATTACGAGTAATTTTAAGGGGACGTAACTGATCGGCTTGTCTTCCACTTGGACGCATACTTCTCTCTCTGTCGATTAACTAGGATAAAAGCGCAATTATAATGATCTCGGATAAAATTTCGCCCCCAGCGTCGGCAAAACATGACATTTCGCAAGCCTGTTGAAGCCCAGCCCATTGCGCTACAATGTTGCCTTTCATAATTCATCACCATCAAAGGACTCAACATGACAGCAAGCATGACTGCTTTCTCACGCCAAGAAGCCGTATACGATTGGGGGACCATCAGCTGGGAAGTGCGCTCCGTTAACCAGCGCTACCTAGAGCCAAGCTTTCGTCTACCAGAAAACTTTCGTGAGCTTGAGTTTTCTTTCCGTGATGTGCTGCGTAAAAAAATCAACCGCGGAAAACTAGAATGCCAACTGCGCTTCCAAGGCGTCGACAAAGCGGCCACCAACCTGACGATTAACCCAAGTAACGCCCAAGCCTTGGCAAACGCCATCGAAACCCTAGGCACTTGGTTCAAAGACCTCGACCCAGCGAACCCACTCGATATCTTAAAATGGCCTGGTATTCTCAGTGACGAAGGCAATGATTTTGAGATGATGAAAAAAGCCGTCGTCGAACTCTTTAATCAGTCTGTTGACGAACTGATTCAAGTACGACTACGCGAAGGGGCACAGCTAAAAGACATCATCGAACAGCGCCTAGACGCCATCGATGCCATCGTTGTCGAAGTACAAGCCAAACTGCCCACCATCATCGCCGCGCAGAAACAAAACCTACTCGACAAACTGGAAGCGGCTAAAGTCGACCTCGACCCCATGCGTGTCGAAGCGGAAATCGTCCTACTGGCACAAAAAGCCGACGTGGCCGAAGAGCTTGACCGTCTCGCGACTCACACCAAAGAAGTGCGCCGTCAGCTGCAACAAAAAGGCCCCATCGGCCGCCGCCTCGACTTCCTAATGCAAGAACTCAACCGCGAAGCCAACACCCTATCGTCAAAATCCATTGTGGTAGAAACAACGAATAGCGCCGTGGAATTGAAGGTTTTGATTGAGCAAATGAGAGAACAGATCCAAAACATAGAATAAGCTCTTGGGTAAAAATTACCCGTCCAAGAATGTCTTAACCCAATATGACCGATGCCCCTACATTTCTGTACGGGTCGATTCCCATTTTAGCGCAGTGGTATACTTCGTAAGTGCAGCTCAATGGCTTCGATCATCGATTTAGTCAGCGGTAAATGCGCTTTTTCTTTCGCCCATATTTCATGGAAACCTGCCACGGTTTGCTTGGCGGTATCCAACACCAATTTCTCTGGCAACATGGCTTTAGCGGCTAAGTGTGATAATTCATCCAGCGTGAAGTCACTGAACTTTTTGCTACGGCTCACCTTCAACGAGGCGCTATCGTCAGGGATATAGGGAATGGTCGAGACAAAGTCATAGGCAGGCGCAATGGATGCTGTGCGCTTGTCTTTATAAATCACAGACCAATTCTTCAAATGCATATCGGCATTGCCAATGAGGGTATTGAACACCAATCTGCGCGTAAATTCGGCAATGTCTTCGTCTTGACCTTCGATGCCGATAACCTGAGCAATATTCCGCATACTGGCTTTTTTGTATTTATCTTGAGGATAGACACCAAACACTTGTGCAAAGTCCTCAATATGTATCGCTTGGCCATCAACACGATCAAAGCGCTTAATCACAAACGCACTGTCACCATATTTGCCAATCCCATTCGGAATATTCGCTATCTGCTCAATGGGGAGTAGCTGAGTCTCTGGCACATCCATGCCCAGCATTCTAGCCAATTCCATCATCGAATATTCATTTTCTGGCACAGCGTCAAATCGAGACGACGGTAATTTCACTATCCAAGAACCACCTTTACCCGTAGCTGGGATGGTCAAACCGCCGTTTGCCTGTTGTACGGCTGAAAACTTCAACTGTACACCCGCTAATGAAAAACGCATTGGAACATCTATTTTCGTTTCATCGTCAATGTCTTGCTGTACATTAGGCGGCAGCGCTTCGCCATCAGCAGGTTCAATCGTGATCGCACCTGCTAAATCTTGTCCTAACACCCACAATAGAAAAAATTCCCGCGCTGGATTTACACCGGCACGCTCTGCCAAGTAATAACGCATGGTTTCTTCTGGCAAAAGGTTAGAGAAAAACGGAGTTAACTTGGTTTGGGTCGGTTTAAAGTGAGTCAGCAAGCCGCCTAGCGAATCTTTAAAGCCAAGCCCTAACACTGGCCGCGATTCCTCATAAATGTACGAATCCATAAAAGCAAAAAGCGTTCTGTCATTGCCCACGTTGGTGATCGTCGCGATGGGTTCACCGTAGAGCAACACGTTAAGCGTAGAGACATTGTTAGTCATCGTCGTCTTCCTCTAGCTGATATGCAGGCGGTATTGACTCAGCTTCATCGTTGATGCCGTTATTGTTTGGCCCGTTATGATAAGTATCTTGGCTACTTCGAATGATCGACTTGATCGCAGGAATAGACTTTTTAGGCGCGACAAATAGCTCTAAGTCTAGTACACGGGCAAGCGCAATCAGACTCGACATTCTTAGATCAACGCCACCAGACTCGATTTTCGAAATATGGCTTTGCGGTACACCCGAACGCGCGCTCAGCTCTCTCTGGCTAAAGCCCTTACGCTCCCGAGCGTCTCGAAGGCTTTGCAGTATTTGCTCTGTTACATAGCTCACATTGATATGCCTTAATGCATCACTGAAGAAAATTTATATATAAAAACATATCAATTCACGCCACAGAGCACAAGACAATTATCCATAATGATAGATCAAACAATAAGTTTTGATATGTCAATATAGATCAACAGTAACCGTCTTGCCCACTTATCCTAGGCTACCAACAAACTGGTACCCGCATAGAAGAAAGAGACCTATTGAAGAAGTGATTTATACTCGGCAGGAAGGTTGCAACACTTTTATGCGCGTAAAAATGCGATATTTCACACTTTTACGCGCATAAAAGTGTGAAATGAGAATGGATGCTCGCCTGTATTCCATTGCTCACTATCGAGACTTCGTCATTATTCCCTTGGTTTGTTCATGTCTTGGCGCAGAGCTTGTAATTCCTGTTGAAGCTGCTGCATTTGCTCTAGTAACTGTTGCTGGGTAGCCTTTTCCGCGTCTATCTCGTCTTTGATTTCATCGTCGTGCATGGTTTGCACGGCGTTGACGATGACGGCGATAAAGAGGTTCAGCATGGTGAAGGTGGCGATCAGGATAAAAGGCACAAAGAATGCCCAAGCATAGGGGAATTCTTCCATCACTGGCCGCGCGATGCCCATGGACCAGCTTTCTAAGGTCATCACTTGGAACAAGGTATACAGGGAAGCGCCTAAGCTGCCAAACCAGTCAGGAAAGGCCTCACCAAACAACTTGGTGACCATCACCGCCGCCACGTAATACACCAGCCCCAACACCATGGCGATGGACAACATGCCATTTAGAGATTTGATTAACGCTCCGACAATTTTTCGCATCGACGGAACAAACGTTAATACGCGCAACACACGCAAGACTCGAAGTGCACGCAATACCGCAAACGGCCCACTGGCAGGGACTAAGGCGATACCCACAACAATGAAGTCGAACACATTCCAACCATCTTTAAAGAATGCGAAACGATGCACCACCAAACGAATCCCCAGCTCAATCACAAACACCACCAGAATCGCCTTGTCTAAGGCCATTAAAAATGGGCCAACGTTTGCCATTACCTCTGCCGAGGTTTCTAATCCGAGTATCACCGCATTGATTAGAATTAACGCCAACAAACTACGCTGTATCGTCGAATTTTCAATAAACGTCTTGAGACGCTGACGAAGAGAATTCGTTGGAACCACCGATGTACTGGGCATGCGCCACCTCAATGCTAGATTATCCCAAGAGTGGGTTAAATTGACGCCATTCTATGCCAGAGCTAGGATAGGTCAATCTCTTTTGATGTAAATACATGGGGCTGTTTAAGGATTTTTCCATAAGATTTTCAGTCAGAAAGAAAGCGCAAAAATCGGTAAAACCCTTTATCCTAAGTTAAATCAAAATAGTGAGTCGTTCTTTACAAAACTTTTTGGTAGTGTGTAAAGACTCCAAACAAAAAGAGGTTTGAACATGAAGTTTCCATTATTAGTCATTGCCGTAACACTGGCGTTAGCTGGCTGCGCAAATACTTGGGAAGGCGTGAAAGAAGACTCATCAAAAGCCTACGAGAGCACAAAAGAAACGATTCATAAAGCAACGGAATAAACCGTTCTTTTAAGTAATAGCCGCATTTTAAATGCCCGCTTCTACGCATGGCAGAAGCGGGCATTTTCACATACAAAGCCTTTCAGTAAAGCGTTTTCTCTATTTAGAAACAAGCTTCTTACCTAGCTCAGTTAAGCGATATTTTTGCAAACGGCTTTTGGGTTTGTCTGGGACAGTCATTTCAATTAAGCCCTGTTGAATCGCCGCTTGTTGGTAATATTCCCTAAAGTGTTTTTCATCTTTCAAACCCAATACGACCATCAATTCCGACCGACCCATTTCACCATGTAGCATCGTTAATAGACGTCTAACTTCGGGGGTAACTTCGGGGGTGACTTCGGGGGTGACTTCGGGGGTGACTTCGGGGGTGACTTGCGGGGTCGTTTTTTCAACCTCAGTAAATCCCTCATGAATAGGCAAACGAATTAAGAAATAGCTGCGATCTTCATCGGTTTCAAAAACGGGTGTCGGTGAGGCATTGGCATTCATTACACGCAATATTTTAGGAACACCAGTAGAGCGTCCCTCGGTTAAATCCAGCTCTTTTAAAAACTCACCAATGCGACGATTACGATAACGCCGGCTCACCGCCTTACCTGCCTGTAAATCAGCCAATCGGATAGATCTATCAGGACCAGGGAAACTCAAAACAACCAGCTCTTTAGCATCGATACGAATTTCAATTGGCTCTCGTATTTCATAAGAACGATGATAGACCGCATTCACCACCGCTTCTTCGATAGCCGCTAACGGATAATTCCAAAAACGCTCGGCTTCTGGTCGGTCTGGGTGCTTAATAACCGCCTCTTTGAGGTAATTCCGGCCAATATAATCCAAAGCATCGCTCGTAATACGACCAAGTGGGCCTTTGAATATTTTCTCTTCAAAGCGGTCACCACCAGCGCCATCGGGGAAATACACCACATCAATCTGAGTAGCGGGGAAAAACTGATCCGGTTGCTCATTAAAAAATAATAAACCCACATTTTTCGGAAAAGCCATCTCCGCAGGCCCGCCAACCACATTCATACGACGACCCAAGGCTTCGATGTCCAGCTCACGAGCCTCGTTAGCTAACTCACTGTTAATGTCGTGCAAAAAATCGCGAATCAGATAGGGAGAAAGATCATTCAGTGTGGCGGTTTGTCTATAACGGTCATCAAAGGGAACCGTTGCTGCTAAGCTCAATAACTCTCGTTCATTTTCCCCAGAGGCTTTCACCGTACTGGTATGCTTACGCAGATAATAAGCCCAGTCACTTTTCTTGCCACTTAAGCTGGTTTTGGCTTTATAAGGCCGCGATTCTCCACCCGGCGCCCATAACACCAAAATGGTTTTTCCTTGGATCTCGTAAGTCGCCGTTAACGGATGAAAATGTGGCGCTATAGCGGAGTGACCAAGGTTCAATAACTCTTTTTGAATGGCATCGATTTGCGCAGACTCTACACCAACAGGAGGCAGCTTAGGTTGTCCATTCTCTTCTGCAACACCAATGACCACATAGCCGCCACCCAAGTTATGAAAATCGTTGGCGAAAGCGCATAAGGTATGCAAAACCACTTCAGGATTCCAACCTTCCTTGTACTCAATACGCTCACTTTCAACAGTACGCCGGCGCAGTAAATCGTCAATATTTATGGGAAGTTTAGGCGTCATGTTTTACTTATCCCCCGATCCTTCACTCTCAACCTTTTTGATCATCTTATCGAAGTCACTTTCAAATAAACGATCCTGTACGACTCGATACTTCTCAAATTCTGATTCCGCAAAGTCTTTGGCGATTTTCGCACGGATCGATCCGGCATTAGTCAAAATATCTCTATCATCAAACTCTAAGAACATATCCAACCGCTTCGACCAATCTTCCATCGTCATGGGAATATTGCGTCTTGCACGACTTTCCGCTAAATCAAGATACGCGTTGACGATCAGCCCTAACGACTGAAGCTCATCCTGACTGAGATAGTTTTTAGCTACGCCCACATCGGTTTTTAACACCTTTCCTTCTGGTCCTTTCGCCCAATGAGTCAGCCCCATATTTGGCTTACTGCTATCGGCTCTCGCTTTGATCAACTCGGCGGCAGTCTGTCCATGAATCGCAAAATGCAGTTTGTTTTGCACTGTCGCAAAAAAGGATTGAGTCGTTGGCGCATTTTTATTGTAATCAACACTGGTTGCGTAAATATCGGTGATCTTCTGATAAAAACGTCGTTCAGAAAGGCGAATTTCACGAATTTCTTCCAGCAAGCGCTCAAAGTAATCTTCACCCAGAAAGCTTCCGTTCTCCATGCGCTCTTTATCGATCACATAACCCTTGATAGAAAACTCTCGCAATACCTGAGTCGCCCACTGACGGAACTGAGTCGCTCGCACAGAATTCACGCGATAACCGACAGAGATAATGGCGTCTAGATTGTAATGCTGCGTATTATAATTTTTACCGTCAGAAGCAGTTATCCGGAATTTCCGGATAACTGCTTCTTCATTGAGTTCGGCTGATTGAAATATATTTTTGAAATGCTCACTGACCGTTCGCACATCAACATCGAACAGCTCAGCAATCAGCTTTTGGGAAAGCCAAATAGTGTCTTCTTCATAACGGGCCTCAATGCTCTGCTCACCAGATTGACCAGTAAAAATCAAAAACTCAGCCGTACTATTACGGATTAACTTGGTGGTCATGGCACATCCTTAACATGATTTAACTTTACCAACTCAGATCAAATTCAGCATAGAGTTGCAAGTCATCCTTAACATCGTCCCAATGCGCAAACTGCGACAAATACTCCGCTTTGGTCAGTTTGAATTGGAAGCTCTCAACGTATGGTTTTTCTATCTCTGCACTAAGAGCAATTGGCGAGCCAACGAATTCAAATAGCCAATAATGACGGTTATCAGTGCTTTCCTTGCCTGTTAAGCTTCTATCAATATCATGCCTTGGTAAAAGTTTTACATTTGCAACACGATATAAGTATTTACCAACTTGATGCTCCGTATTTTTTTCACGAACAGTAACAATGACATAACGGATTTCACGAACGATGTTTCTATGTACGTTTTGCCGATTAGTCGCTACAAGTTGCGTGTGATATCCCTGTAGCTTTCCTGTTCTCGCTTTTTCTAGATAGTCATCGTCACGTTCTATTTCATTAATGGGGGCAATCATAGTTAACCCATTGTGCCTCACGGTATTTACTCCATAAGGCGTGATACGCGCAGCATCTTCCACAAAATAGTAATCGTTTGATGGAATCTTTGGATAAGCAAACTCGGCTTTTCTATCGCAAAGTTTTTGCGTTAAATAATCGCGCAACCAATGATTATGTGAAACCTCAGAATCTTTACTAGGCAACAAGGCAAATGCCCCGATACCAATCTCTTTAATAGCCTCTTCGTAAGGATTTACTTGGTCTTTTTGGTTATCAAAAAAACCAGGGTATAAGGCAAAAGCACCCATAACAGGGCGACTTTTTAATGGTGACTCATACTCAAAACGATGCTGATGAATAATAGCGTCTCGGTATCGATGCATCTGATTAAGAGCATCCTCGGGGACACCATCTTTGTCTTTGAATTGTTGTGTATCAATGCGATATTTAGCATCGAATAAAATAAAAAATGACTCTTTATTCGCCAAAGTAATACGAAGCACAATATCTGGGCGTTGCTTAGCGAGCCATGTTCGATTAGTTATGCCGCTTGGCGTAAAAGAAGGTTCATGAGCAAGCTCTACTGTCATACTGTCGCTTTCTCGAAAGAACACAAAGGCTGCTGCCATTTCATCATCTGGAAGCTGTTTTTCGAATTGCACTTGTTTCAAATGATTAAGCGTTCGCTCTTTCTCTATAAACCCTAAACTCTTAACAATGGACATTACCTCAATAAAACACCAAACCTCATAGATATCCGCCACTGACTTGATCGATAACTGAGATTCGCCATTGTCTTGATTGAGGTAATGTTTCAATTGCTGCCAGACTTTATACACCTTTGAATAACCAGCGCCTTGTTGCAAGACTTTGGAATCAGAACTGAGACCTTCAAATGTTCCAATTTCACGCCAAAGCTGGTGCTGACTCACTTTACCAATTTGCTGTCGCCACCGTTTTAGGACAAGTAAGAAGGACTCAGATACTTTGGTTTCTTTTTCATTGTCAATATTCTGGATCAATTGCGCTAAGTTCGTCTTGATGCGCTTTAACACCATTTTTATAAAACGGTTTTCTGGTGTGTCTACATGTAGACGTTTGTAACCGATACGCATTCGTCTAGTTGAACGCTTCTCTGCAATTAATTCTTTTGCCAGCTCTTGCTGCTTAGCGGTTACTTTTTTATTGATACGGTCTAATTTTTGGTCTTTATCAAACGACTGCAAACGGTTATGAGGTGCGTTGATGATTCGCTTCAACCCCTGATTCAGCTCTGTGACTAAACGCTCAAATTGAGCTAACCAAAACAACTCAAACTTTTCTGGCTGCTTGTGTGATTTCCCCTGAGACTGTGTCGTTTTTCCGCTGATGGCATAGCGCCAAAAAGGATAAATCTCGTCTATCTTCTGATTCATTAGCCCGAGATCTTCGTTCATCACCATCTTTGTCGCAAAAATAGTGAACTGAACAGGCACTGACTTTCTACCGTCATTCGTTTCGTAATTAATATGGAAAACACACTTCCCTACATCATTACCAAAGTTCAACATGGCCTGTAAGGTGTTTCGTCTTGGGCTTGGACTAAAGCTATCTTCAATTAAACGATACTTATGGCTAACAGATGGTGAGTTCTTCAGCACATGCGAGGAAAATTCAATATCAAACCAATATTGACGATTTTCAAAAAAGAAAGGTTGAGTCAGTTCAGTTAACTTATCGTCATCGCCTGAATTATCCTGAGCTAGGTTTCCATCAATCAATACCGCAATGCTTTCACCATCTGGTAGAGGAACGCCTCGCTGCAAGTACGTGCGTTCTAGCTTAGAACGCGGTGAGCGCAAACTTTCACAAGAGACATACAACTCGAAGTCATCATGTTTAAAATAAAGGGTTTCACGTGTGTTTTTCGCCATTCCTTAACTACCATCCGAATCACATTTTGCGGTCTAATTAAGGCCAAAAAGACGTAAAGCCATTCGTTAATTGCTTTTGCATCCGTTCAATCTTTGGTCGAGAACGACAAGGTGTTGTAAGAACGTGTTCAGGACTTCCCTGTTTCTCACGTAATAAATCCGGTCGTGTTGTTTTCCATATAGTCGCTAATTGTGCTTCTAGTGTAGTAGACAGTTGTACCAGTACATTGTTGCCTGAATTACTGGTCAGTTTATCTTCATCACCCTCTATGCGTGGCAACACTTTACACATTAGGAAGTCATCGAATACAGCCGCTAATTCCACATCATTTTTTGGCGCAAAGCTTATAACAGACAAACATAATTCATTGAATGCGCGGAATGCCAATTCAAACGGGGTATTTTTTAATACACCATTAACAGCATTAAAGAAGGTTTTAGTTTTGCTTGCGTCACTATCTGCTTCCACCGACTCAAACAAGGCCATGGTCGCTTGACTATGAATAGGGTAACTCAGCGTTTTGGCTTTTACGTCAGACTCAAAAAACGCATTAATATCGTTTGGAAAGAATTCACCAAAATCGAAGGTTAAGGCTCGGTCGATCACTTTACGGGAAAAGCCATGAGTGGTTTCGTCCATGTTCACCGTACCTGCGACAATCAGGTTAAACGGAATCGCAATCCCATGCGTTAAGAAATACTGCCAAATGTCATTCTCACGTGACTCAGACAAATCCAACCCTAAATCTTTAGCAAGCAATTCTGAAGGTTTAGAGTCTTCACCTACATCAATATCTTTATCCAATGCACGGAAAAGTTCACCTTTGATCAGCGGATCACATTCATAAATGTAATCTCGATCACTACCTTCTAGCGTTTTTGGATCGTTCCAGCAGCGCGTTTCAAGAATGGATAAATAGTCAGAAAAGTACTGCTCAACAGGTGCAAGATTCATTTCATCAAGACACAACCAAAAAGGACGAATGTCATTTAATGGTTTGCCGCGCCAGTCAGAAGGCAAATCCTTATCAAATTCAATTTCATCTATTACTTCTTTCCACGCTTGCACTATGAAACGCAGCACATCGGTAGCCACATACTCAGGTTTCTTCCCAAGACGTGAAACATAACCCAATAAATCGCTGGGTTCATGCCAATCAGGACGAACAGGGACTAAACAATAATTATCCCCTCTCCCTCTTTTCGATGCTGCGGCCTGCTCCCGTACAAAGCGAGTTTTACCTGTACCAGATATGCCAGCTAAGAGCAGAAAGGGTTTGGATAAACCAACAAAACTTAATGAAGCATCACTTCTAACTGTTAAATTTTCTGTTTTCGCAACACTATATGCCTCATAAACATTCTTATAGGTTATTGGGTTTTGACAAAGGTCATATACGAGTCTTCCAAATATACTAGATGATGCATCTGGTAAGTTAATTTCTTTTAATATTACGGAACCAAAGCAATCTCTTGATCCTCTTGGTTTACCTTGATCGTTAATTAATCGTTTGGAACCTAGCCTGAATGTTGAATCATCCTTATCCAAAAACTTTGAGAAAAGGTCCAAATCATTTTCTGAGTCAAAATGATTACTTAATTCTTTATTAGCTCGAATGTTATTTTTTATTTGCTCTGAATTACCTAGAAGACTGTTAGCATAGGGTCTTAGATTTTCATATATCTCAAAATACTTAAACAACTCACTTGCAAACTCATACATTTCGCTAGCAAAAACAAAATATTGATTAGGAATCAATGCATAATTGGCAGGTTTATCGTCCGACTCTCTATCCGTAATTGCAAATGACGTGTAAGTATCAAAGCCATACCCAATAGAACCAAGCTGCTTATATAGCTCCCTTTTTTGGCCAGAAGTTAATTTATAGTCAAAAAGTTTAGCGTTATTAACTAAAGGATGTTCTAACTGTATTTCATCAAGTTTTCTTAACATATTATTCCTTTATTCTATGTGTGAAACGATGCACTCTGCCAACGCCCTTACTACATTAACTGTAACACTGTTACCAAATTGCTTATAAGCTTGGACTGTAGAATCACTATACTCAAACTCATCAGGAAAACCCTGTAATCTTGCAGCTTCTCTAGGGCTGACTTTTCTTGGGTTTTTGCCATGCTGTTCAATTAAAACCTCACTGCCATCTTTGTAATACCTAGCAGATAGAGTATTTGTGTAAGGAGAATCTTCGTTAACAATCCCATATCCAAAACCTTTACCATTGATCTTATTCTGCATCTTTCGTCTTTGATGCCCTTCCCACAATCGATCAGAAATAGTTAGCTTTGGGTTAGGATTGGCTTCTAATATGTCTCCAACTCTTGTATCAGACTCCATCGACTCTGGATAATCAAAATTGTCAATCTCACCATCTTTCCAAAGTATAATATAAATTCTTTGTCTATTCTGAGGTACGCCAAAGTCTATTGATTTCAATACCATTGATTTGGCTAGATTCTGAATCTCTTTGGTACTGCCGTTTTCAATAATACTCTTAGGGATATTACAGCTGTAACCGATGTTTGTAAGTGTTTTTAAAATAACTTTAAGTGTATGACCTTTATCGTGGCTTATTAGCCCTTTTACATTCTCCAAAACTGCAAAACGTGGGTTCTTCTCTTCAATAATTCTGGCTATATCATGAAATAGAGTCCCTCGAGTATCTTCAATGCCAAGCTTTAAACCCGCATGAGAAAAGGGCTGACAAGGAAACCCAGCAAGTAAAACATCATGGTCTGGAATAGATTCAGGAGAAATGAGAGTGATATCACCAAACGGGAATTCACCATGATTCTTTTTATATGTAAGCTGTGCATGTTTATCAAATTCTGAAGAAAAAACACAAGTGCCACCAGCTTGTTGAAAGCCCAGTCTTACTCCACCGATACCAGCGAACAAATCAATAAATCGAAATGATGCGTTTTCTAGTGGTTTAAGTTTTAAATGACCAAACACCTCATTAAAAAAGCTTTTTCTATCTTTAAGCAATCCGTTAAGACTTAAAGAAAACTCAATATCAATTCGGAGCTGATTAGGATCGACCTGCGTATTGTCACAATAAAACTGGCTGTCTGTCGCAATCGCATGAACCCACTGGTCTACAACCGCTTGTACTTCCGTGCCCTCCGGTGTGTGCTCTAAGACTAAGGGCCTGATGAATTCTTCCACTTGCTGAAGTACACTGGTCTCACTTTTCATTATTTATTACTACTAAAAATTCTTGATGAATGGCTTTAAAACAAAGCATTTTGAAAACTCTGTATAACCAATTGTGTTTTTTATGACTTAGGACTACCAAGCCCCTGCTCATCGGCCATATGGGTAAACCGGCGACAGACCAACATGATCGCCTGATCGCACATTAAGTCAGCTAGGGCTAACATTGCCTACATGCAATGTACTAAAACAGAGCCAGACGCAATAATACGCCAACCAAAGCCGGATTTTTATAAAAACCGAGAATCTTATCAACTGATGATAAATGAGCAAGCCTAATGTAAGATTTTGCGAAAGAACACTGACTAAATGCCGAAGTCCACATAGCGCTCAAAGAAGAAGATGGCGCTACAATCCACTCTAGGGGTAATCACTGCATTTCTCTCACAAATCCAATCATCGCGCTTGACTCTTCGGATTTGAAAAGATCAGCAACTTTATGATCCGTATAGATTTCTGGATAAGCTTCATCCCCTTCGTTAATCGCTTTGCACACCGTGTAACGAGGGCTATCAGGGTCTTCTCGTTGGACTTTGTCTTTGTGTTCCACCCACAGTGTGTAGTATTGATCCTTCACTCGAAAATAGAACGAGGGACAAGTGTCATTCTCATAGCTGCAATCTTTTAACGTCACGGGTAGTTCGCTTGACTTAAAACCCAGTTCAAATCGGCTCATTATCTCTCCTTAAAACACCAATACACTGTATATAAAAACAGTATAAATGTTTTGAGTACTTTTGCTAACTTTTTGTAACTCTCACAACGCGCTATATGATCTATTCTGTCTATCGCTTAGCAGCGCATCACCATAGAGAGGTAGTCATGTCGAAATTCTCTCACTTTTTCGACATAAAAAGAGCAAGTTCTATAACTCAAACATTAAACGCTTCTTGCTTAGCAAGCTGTTCGCTGCGGCGGATGCCGAGCTGGTTGGCGATGCTTTGCCAGTGTTTCACGGCACCTAGCACTTCATCGTAGATGCGGGTCGCTTCGTCGCGGTCTAGGCGGAAGAAGTCGATCACGTCGAATGCTAGACGGTAGTCAAGTTCATTAGACACATCAGTGATGTTTAGGTGCAACCCTTGCTTACCAACGATGGGGTTCAGGTCATAAGCGGGTGATAGTTTCCAGCCTTTATGTGTCAGTAAGAATCCGTGATTTCTTAAATGATCGTCTGTATTAGACACCGCGATGTTAAACACAATTCTGCGCCATAGTTGGGCTAGGTCGGTTTTGGTTTGCGATCCGCTGGTTGTTAAGAATTCTGCAATTTCTAAATAGCTTGCTCCGTCTGAATGCTCCCCATCGTAGTATTGTAGCTGTGTCATGGCGGAGGAAAAATGCACTCGCTGCGTGCCGATTCGGTCAAACCGTTTGGTGATAAAAGTATGATGTTCAGAGGAATATCGACGAATTTCACTGGGAAACATATCTACGCCAGCGGCTTGAGCCAGTTCGTAGCAGACCATTTCCCAAGCCCCCACATCGAAAGCATCACTTTGATTGGGAAATTTGGCAATCCAAAGGTGATCATTCTCGTCCGTCACGCACGCTTTTGGTCGAGCACCGCCTAAAGATGAGCCAGGAGAAATCAACATTTTTAGCCAGCGATAATATTCATCGCTCTCAATATTGTCGTCTTTTTCTATTTGGAGAGCGGCATATTCCAACTCTCGTAGAGAGGCCATAGGCGGTGCAGCAAACTCGCTGTTGTTATCTAAAAAGTCTGTCGAACCAGCGAGTTTAAAGCGAATCCCGCCCATTCGATAAGAGTCATGTACACCTAATAAATAGTCTAATTCAGTGAGTCGACTCGTTGTCCGTAAGCCTTTATTAAATTCAATGGCGGCTCGTCGCTGCATGAGAATGCGACCCCAACGATCCGGCGATGAATCCAAAAATGCGCGGAAGTTTTTATCAGGTGAATCGTTATACAGTTCACCATCATGAAGCGTTAGTAGTGGATCTATCTGCAAGCGATAATCCGATGTTAGAAAGGCTTTATCGTAAGCAAAGCTAAACACACCACCTCGGCTGCTTTCTGCGAACGTCAGCTGCCCCAATAACAAAGGCGGGTCGATAGGCATCCAATGAGCATAAACATCCACCACTCGACGGCTCATTTCCTGCCCTCCAGTAACTTAATGTTTTGCAGCTTAACACCTACTTCGTCATGGGCTGCCAGTGTCGAGAAATTGTCCTCCATACCAAGCACGGCCATGACTTTAATATAAGTGCCAATCGCCACACCCGGATCACCCGCAAAGACTTTGTTCACTGTTTTGTTATCAAACCCTGTGCGGTCACAAATCAATTGCTTGGTAAAGCCTCGCCGTTTAGCCGCCAACAACAAATCTTCACCGAACACACGCAAGACCTTGAGTTGTTTAGGAAATAACACTCGATGCATATCTCTCTTGGGCATTTTGTTTATCCCTATTTAAAAGTAGGACTGTATTCCTATATTTTTGACTGTTATGGGAATATAGTCCTATAAAGAACAAAAATCAATGTACAAGAAAACACCTCTAATTTCATAAAACTGGTACTGTATTCCCATATTTAAGTCTATTATGGTAATACAGTCCTATCTTGATAAGCCTTTCTGTACAGTCAAGATTTCGTATCGGTTCATTCCCCCAACAAGCCTTTATTATCTTGCCAACAAGCATCCAGTTGTTTCTCAATCAAGCGCACGGTATCGGGTTTCACGCCCAGTGATAAAGCGGTTCTACGAAAATCCGAGAGAGATTCTATGATTTCTTCTATCGCTTGTTGAGCTTGTGCCCAGCTCGCAAAACTGGCGCTGGAGGCGAGTTTTTGAATGACTTTTAAGGGCGGTTGCTTGCCATAGCCCATAAACGAAGTGGCTTGTTCGCCAAATGGGTGTGGGCTAAAGGTGACATCGTAAAAGGGTGCTGGCAGCCAAGCGCCTTTGTCGTCTTGTAAGAAGCCCCAATTTTTACTGTGGTCGTCTTGGTTACAGGCAAATAAGTTAAACATGGCACGACGAAATTGCATTTGCCCAACCATAGGCGACTTACAAAGGTGGCGGCTCAACTTGATTAAGTCTTCGTAGTCTAAACTAGGCTCTCGAAAGTCAGCGTCTAATAAACCACAAGCACTGTGCATATGCAGACGCCCCAACGTTCCTTTTTTGTTTAGCACTCTGTCGAAGCGTTTTAAAGCCAACCAATGGCTGGCACCGGACTTCTCTGGCGCTTCGATGAGTTTCCATTCCTGTGGTTGCAACCCTGCTTTTGCTGCTAATGAAAGGTAAGCAGCTTCACATAAGCCTTCTTCATGGCCCAGTGCTAAATTTTTTGAGGTGAACTTTACTAACCAAGCTTCGTCATTTTTCTGGGCTTGGGTCCGCCACTGAGTTGGTTGGTTTGGGTCAAGATACACTTGCGCTTTTGGTCTTGCGCCACCTGAACTACCTGCAGCGACTAAAGCGGACAATACCGCTTCTGTTTGCCCATCGAATAAGCTTTGCGCTTCTAGGCCAAGCATATGAATATCGATATTGGAATCATCGTATTGTTTGAAGTCTGACTCAGGGCTGAATGAGAGCGCGCCCATGGCCGAATCCCCTACAAACGCCAGCCTGTCCATGGCTGTAATTTGTGCAGGTAAAATATCATGCTGACGAAACACTCTGTCTTGTAACAACAACCCCCAACCATCGGGTAAGCTATCGCCAAACACGCCATGAATGCCGTGGTGAGGCGCTTTTGGTGCCCGCTGTAAGTCTGTATTAGGCTTAAGAGTAATCGGCGATAAGTTTCCAAATTGCTGAAGATAGTCAGCCTTGTACTGAAAAAAACGCCTTGTTGATTTTGCGCCAATACACCAACATCTATCCTTTCTCCTGTTGATAAAGTGCGCTGAACAAGCAGTTTTTGAATGGGTTTAAAAGCCATCTTTCAGCACCTCTTCAATGGACGTCGGCATGCTGGATTGATTATTTTCTGTATTTTGAGTCAACGCAAAGAGCCGCGACAGTTCATCTAGGCTTTGCCAAAGCAGTAATAACTGACGAAAGGAAATCTGCCCTGTCAGTTCGAACTTTTTAATAGTAGGCGCGGGCACGCCACTGCGAGCGGCTAATGCATCACGAGACAGTTTTTCTTGCTCTCGCCGCTTACGAAGATGCGCCGCAAAAGCGTGCTGTACGTCGCTGTCATCCAGTAATAGGAAATGACTCATAGAAACAACCATCCATAAAAAAATAGATACAGTAGTGTCTATTTTAGTCTAATTTTAGGTTTTTTGGACATTATTATGTCTATTTTATAATTTCTTATTCTTTTTCTTTGTCTAACGCTCAGCAGAAAAGGCGTTTTTTAAGGCATCAAACAGCCATTGATGGGCGGGGCCACGTAAGGCGCCTTTTTTGCAGACTAGGTCAACGGGGACAGACCAGGGTTTGTGGTCGAAGGCGACGTCTATTTTTTGTAATAAGCCGGTGTGCACAAAGGGTTGCACCAAGGACAAAGGCAGGTAAGCCCAGCCGATTTGTTGTTTCACTAAGGCCAAGACACTGTAGTTGCTTGAGCACCACCAAGCGTTTGGTGTCATGCTAATGAGCACTTGTGATTCTCGCTTTTGCTGCCCTCTGACGGCAATTTGCCGATAGGGCATGAGGTCTGATTCGGATAGTCGTCGCAGGGCCGCTAAGGGAAAATCAGCATGGCACACAGCGACAAAGTCCACACTGCCCACGTAGCAAAAATCCACTTGTTTGTTGGCTTCTACTTCTGAAAACATCACACCGATGTCAACGTTGCCATCCGCCACCGTTGCGATAATGTCAGGAGAGGCCAACGACATCAGGTCAATTTCGACATGAGGGAAGGCTTGTGCAAATAAGGCCAAGATGGTGCTTAAATACGGTGTTAACAGAGCGTCGTCGACGGCGATCGTTAAGGCGCCTTCTTCATGGCGGGTAATGGATTCGGCAATCTTTTCGAATTCATGGGACTGAGCTAACAAGGCTTTCGCACTGCGCAGTAAGCGCTCCCCTTCTGGCGTGAGTTTAGGGCTGCGGGAGGTTCGATCAAACAATTCAACGCCCAAGTCTATTTCTAAATTGTTAATCCCATGACTGACCGCTGACTGCACTTTGCCGAGTTTTCTCGCGCAGGCGGAAAAGGAACCCAGCTCGGCAGATAACACCAACATATTAATTTGTTCTAGACTCAACATATGAATTTTTTCGATGGTTATTAACTTTTAAATATCATAATTATTGATAGTCTAGCCTGCAAATAACGTTGTCTTCAACATATTAAGGAGTAAGGCATGAGTTGGGTGTATTTGTTGTTGGCTGGATTAACGGAAATCGGCTGGCCCGTCGGGCTAAAAATGGCGCAGTCTGGTGGCTCAAAAGTATTGGGCATCGCCATGGCGATTGGTTTTATGGCGGTGAGTGGTACTTTGCTTTGGTTGGCGCAAAAAGACATCCCCATGGGGACCGCCTATGCCGTGTGGACAGGAATCGGCGCATCAGGCACTTTTTTGGTGGGCATTTGGTTTTATGGCGATGCCACGTCTTTACTGCGTTATATGGGAGTATTGTTGATTATTCTCGGTGTGGTGGTGTTGAAGTTTGCCCATTAAGCGGGACGATGCGCCTTGCGTTATGATGGGTAAAGCCGAAAAATACGCCAAACACTTTGCCAGCCTGTGAGCATAACGACATGATTCATCGTATTAACCTAAATTTGTTGCGTTCGTTAAAGGTGCTACTGGAAGAGCGCCACGTTAGCCACGCGGCCGATAAACTGAATCTGACACAATCGGCGGTGAGCCGCCAACTCAGCCAACTCAGAAGCCTGTTTGCTGATCCCTTGCTCATTCGCGAAGGCAATACGCTGATTCCTACACCCAAGGCGTTGCAGCTGCAAACGAAGCTGGCCCTTTGGTTTCTGGAGTTGGATGATTTGCTAGTGGAAGAGGCGTTCGAGCCAGCAAAGTGGCATGGCGAGTTTGTGCTCTCGTCCAGCGACTATGTGGCGCAGTATATTTTGCCTGATATTGTCGAGGCATTGGCGATACAAGCCCCTAACCTCTCGCTGCAATATCGCTTATGGCAACCAGATTTATTGCCTTTGCTTGCCACCTCCGATATTCAGTTGGCGTCGAGCATGTCGCCAACACAACCAGAAGGCGTGTCTTCTGTTCAAATAGGCGAAGACGCTCCCGTTTGTGTGATGAGTGAGGCTCACCCTTTGGCAACGCAGGACACTCTGAGCATTACCGATCTACTCGCCTATGCTCATATTAAAGTGATCGGTGGTGGCGACAAGGACAGTTACGTAGATGAGGCATTAGCCAAGCTAGAAAAGCCTCGCCGCTTTGCGCTGAAAGTGCCATTTTTCTATGCGGCAGCGCAATCACTGTGTCAAAGTCAGCATCTTTTGGTGATTCCTGAACACATTGCTCGAAATTTAAAAAACCACTTTTCTCTGATCTATAAACCGCTTCCCATCACGACACCACGTCATAAGTACTGGCTGATTTGGCATGCAAAGTATGATAACGACCCTTCTCACCTGTGGATGAGAAGTCTCGTTTTGCAGGTGATGTCGAAAGCCGCTTATTCTATTGGCTATGATTCAAAATCATAAGCACCATGAGAAAAGATGATTTCATATAATACCAAGAGCTTGCTAGTCTGCTCCCATCATAAAGGAGCACGCGTATGTCACTGTCTATTTGGTTTTCCCTGTTTACCATTTGTTTGCTTGGTGCTATGTCGCCAGGCCCGAGCCTCGCAATAGTCATCAAGCACAGTCTAGCCGGCGGCCGAGCAAACGGTTTGGCCACGTCTTGAGTCCACGCGACAGGCATTGGCTTATACGCGCTGATCTCCATGCTTGGCTTGGCGGTGATTTTCCATCAACTGCCTTTACTGTTTCTGATCATCAGTTACGCGGGGGCAGCGTATTTGGCCTACCTTGGCTTTAATGCCCTGCGCTCCAACGGCGGCATTGCAGCTAAGTTAGAATCAGGCACTCGCGTTAGCCTGTTTCAGTCTGCTAAAGAAGGTTTTCTGGTCTCGATTTTAAGCCCCAAAATCGCCCTATTCTTTGCGGCGTTATTCAGCCCTTTTGTGGCCGAAGTCCATCAGATCAGTGGAAAAATGCTCATGGTGGCGACACCTTGGCTGGTGGATGGCCTTTGGTACACCTTGATTGCGTGTCTGTTATCGAATGCGCGTTTCTTAGAGAAGTTGCGCAGCAAAGCCATGTGGATTGATCGCCTATCTGGCTTGGCGTTAATTTTCTTGGCGCTGTATATTCTCACGACGGTTTAAACGAACCATGACGTAGCGCTCTGTCATTCCTTCCCCCATCGCTCAATCCGATATTGCCTGGGGGATTTGCCTAAGGCTTTTTTAAAAAACGTGATAAAGGCGCTGACGGAATCATATCCAAGCTCTTCGGAGATGGTTTGGATAGGCAGATTAATGGCAAGCTTTTGCAAGGCTAGAACGATATGCAATTGGCTGCGCCATTGCCCAAAGGTGAGCTGCACATGGCGTTTGATCATACGCGCTAAGGTACGTTCACTCATGGCGAAGTCACTGGCCCACTCGCTTAAAGTACGCTTCTCATTCGGTCTGGCAATGAGTTCGAGCGCAAGGCGATTCAAGATAGGCTCATCGGGAATAGGAAAATCAAACTCTTCTCGCTCCAATTGAAGCAATTGATCAATCAGTACATCTACCAACCGATCCGTCACGGGGTCGGTCTTTTCATACTCCTGTTGTGTATGCAGATGCAAAATTAACTCACGCACAAAAGGCGTGATCGTCAAGGTACAGGCAACATCTGGCAAAGATAAATCCGTGCTGTCGACAAATAACATGCACACATCCGCATTGGGTGAAATTTGGTTACGATGCATGACATCACTCGGAATCCACACCGCACAACGAGGCGGCACAAGCCACATTTTGTCATCAATGAAGCTGGTCACCACGCCGGTTAATGGCAGCACAAGTTGCGCTTTTTTATGATGATGCCATGGGGTCTCTTCACTGTGCGGTACCGATTGAGAACGCAATACCAAAACACGATGGGGATAGTGATCGGCAAAGCAAAGATCGGTGAGCGATTCAAAAATGCTTTTGTCTGTATTTCGCAATTTATTGTCCAAGTCTCTTAATTCAGTAAGCAGCGTAACGCATATAATAGCGAATCGGCAATATTTCCTAGCAACCGCTTTTAATATGAATGGACAGCATGAAACGATTACAACGATTAGCACAGCACGATGCGGCTTTTTTACTCTTATTTATTTTCTTGGTGGCATTGAGTTTGCGCGGCCCAGTCACGGGATTGCCGCCGTTATTAGACAGAATCAGTACGGATCTCAACCTCAGTAATTCGCAATCTGGTCTACTGACTAGCCTACCCTTGTTAGCGTTTGCTTTTTTTGCACCGGTAGCGTCTTGGCTGACTCGGCATTTTACCATTGAGCGCATTCTCGCTTCGGGTGTGGGTCTGATTGCCCTTGGCATGATCATTCGCACGTTTGGCTCAATCAGCACCTTGTATATCGGGGCGATATTTATTGGCGCGGGGATTGCCATCGGTAATGTGTTGTTACCGAGTTTGCTGAAACGCGAATTTCCTCAATACGTGGTTCAGCTCACGGCGATTTATGTACTGATGATGAGCATCGGCGGCTTTTTGATGTCGAGCCTTGCGGTGCCGTTGAGTTTGTATGCGGAACAGCCAAGCTTTGACCTGCCAATGAGTGGTTGGTCGTTTGCTCTGGCCTGTCAAAGCTTGTTGATTCTGTTACCTTTGGTAGTGTGGTTTAGCTGCAAAATTACCCAACACCAAGCGCCGCAAACCGGGAATGTCGAAGTGGCCACGTCCGTTTGGCGCTCTGTCACTGCATGGCAAGTGGCTGGTTTTTTAGCGGTCAATTCTCTGGTGAATTATGTAGTGGTGGCGTGGGTGCCCGCTATTTTAATGAGCAACGGTTACACCGATTCAACGGCGGGGTTGTATCAAGGTTATTTGCAATTGGCAGGAGCGGTTCCTTCACTGATTTTAGCGCCGTTTATCAATCGCTTAGGCAGTCATAGACGCCTCTGCTTGATAGCCACTGGATTAACGACATTAAGCTTGGCTGGCTTTTTGTTCATTCCAAGTTGGTCTGGGGTTTGGTCTGTGTCTTTTGGGTTTGGCGTCAGTATGGGGTTTATCTTGGGCTTGTCTTTTGTCAGCTTACGAACCAACAGCCCAAAACAGGCGGCAGCGCTGTCTGGTATGGCGCAGTTGATCGGTTACACGCTCGCAGCCATTGGCCCTGTATTGATTGGTGCCCTGTACGATTGGCAGCAATCATGGACAGCATCGCTCTATGTCATGTTAAGCATTGGTTTAATCTGGATGGCATTGGGCTGGATGGCGAGTCCAAAACCAAACCGTTCATAGCCCAAGGCGAAGTATAAGCTTGAGTCGGACGGCTAAAGCACCATAGCATCACACAGCGTGTGGCAAACACTCCAAAACAGTAACGAATCAAACGTACCACTAAGGAAGTACAAACAACGACGGATACTGTCATAAGGCCCAAAATGGCGAACGACGGCGTAGCGACCACCAGCTAAGGTACTGTTAATGACGCCGTTCTCATTGAAAGCTCTAGAAAAGGATTCTGGGTGATCGAATTTCGCGCTCATGACAATATCAATGATGCACTTTTTTTCCATAAACACTAGCTCATAGGATGCTCTTTTTAAGCGTAGCTGCTAGACGCACAAACACCCATAAAATGCGTAAACTGTCGGTGAAAATGGTATTTAGAGAAACAGGCTACATCACATAACGCTTCGACGATAAGATCATCGTCTAAATGCTTATATATGTAATCACATACCGCCAGTATGCGCTTTCATAATGCTTTATTGATCGCTCGTTCCGTCTGTCAATTCATTGAGTAACGACAGAATAACCTGTTTACAACAAAGGAGGCATGACAGAAGTTGCTAAAATTCGTCAGCTCGCTGACTCCTCATCTTCATGCTGTTTTAGGGGAATTGTTAGGGTAAATGTCGTTCCAACACCTAACTCAGATACCACATCGACTCGCCCTTTCATCAGTGCATTTACCCACTGACTCACTAGGTGTAACCCTAGTCCTGTATGTTGATTGGTTCGACCCGTCGTGGTGAAAGGATCAAAAATATGCTCTTTGATTTCTGACGAAATGCCTATGCCATTGTCGCTAATAACAAGAATGAGGCTATCTTGTTCTTTTTTAGCCGTAAGGGTAATAACGCCTTTATCCAATCGCTGGAAAGCATGGTCTAACGCATTATCGATAAGGTTTTGAATAATTTGAGACATGGCCCCAGGGTAACCTAGCATCTCGATGCCTTCTGGACAGTCAGCATCAATACGCATATCAGGACGTTTTTTTAGAATCGGTTTATAAGTAAACAAGATGTCATCAACGACATTATGAAAGGAAAAGGCTTGCACATCCTGAGCGGTCCTGTCGGACACAATGCGCTTAAAACTAGAAACCACATCCAAAGCACGAACAAGGTTTTTTTCCGCTATTAACAATGACCCATCCATTTTTTCAAGACCATCAGAAGGATGCTGTTTAGCTTCCTTATCTAACCAGACTTTACATGAAGATAACGCCATTCTGACGCCTCCAAGCGGTGTATGCATTTCATGAGCTAAACCCGCCACCATCAGTCCTAAAGAAGATAATTTGCTACTTTCTACTAGCTCGTCCTGAAGATCCACTAAGCGCTTATTCGTTAGATTCAGTTTACGGTTAACCTGCTCCGCTTGTGCTTTTTCTTGCTGAACCAGTTTAAGTAATCGATAGGTCTCAAATTGAGCTGTAGTTTGCCGCCAAACCAACCATGCTATCAAAACAAAGAAAACGCCTGCTATACCAATAATGCTAAAGATTAACCTCGCTCGCCAGGCAGAAAACTCTTCATAGTTAGAGCGTGCAATAAAATACAAAGATGGCGTTTGTGAGTTCTGAACATCTGCCTCTTCGTCTATATGCAGCTTCAATAGACTCCACAAACGGCCATCATCAAAAACTCGCTCTAATCCATCCACTACATCCATTTCTTGCCAAATAACCGGAAAACGCGTTTTGATATTAAAGCTCAAGTTATCAGGATGAAGTATGCCGCCCCATTCGAGGTTTTTGTCGGCTGCTAAAACCCAATCGCCATTGGAATCTAGTATTTCTAAATACACACCGTCACGGCTAAAAGTCCGAATAAGCTCAAACAGTTTGCTCAAATCATAATTCACCACCAGAATCCCTGGTATTTCGCCATTCACTCTGATGACACCACGAACCGTTGGCTGAAAAGGACGGACGATTTCTTTATTTTCAATGTTCAAATCCAAAGAAGAAATATAGACCTCGTTGCTGCTATCTGGCGCATGTTGCACATAATGCCGATCTGATTTGTTTTGTAGCTGGCCTTCTGGCACACGATAGATAACACCCGCTTGAGAGTTGATTCGAATGTGCTCTTGGCCATCTGGCATAATCCAGCGAACTTGGGAAATAAGACTAGATGTTCGAGCAAATTGATTGAATTCATCCACCACCTGAGCCTCCCAATCAGCGGGGATTGTTGTTTCGTTCTGTGATAATGACAAGCCTTGAACAAGGGCTGAGTTTTGAGAAGCGGCATTCTGAGAAGATAGGCGAGCATTAATGCTGTTGTGTAACAGCAACGTAACTCGCTTAATATGCCCCATTTCACGGCTAAAAACACTGGCACTACGAGACAATACTTCTGATTCATTCCATGCTAACTGGCTAATTTTATTGTCTAAAAAAAACGATAACTGCCCCAACTAAGCAAAACTATAAAAACAAAAATACCCGACAGATACATGCAAAGTAATGATTTTTGTGACATCCGTTTACCAAAAGCCATATTGTTACAAGCCCGCTTTAATCCAACTAATTGTATCGTCTAATGACATAGGTTTAGCAAATAAGTAACCTTGGCCATCCTCACAGCCCAAAGCCAGCAAATGCGTTTTTTGTTGCTCAGTCTCAATACCTTCAGCAATAACACTTAACCCCAAAAAGTTTCCTAGTTCGATGATCATCTTCAGTATTTCCCAATCTTTCTCGGATTCTTCCATGCGCCACACAAAGCTGTGATCAATTTTGATAGTTGAAACCGATAAAGTAGATAAATACGCTAAAGAAGAATAGCCCGTCCCAAAATCGTCGATATTGACTCGTATACCTAATGCTTTGAGGTTCGATAAATGCTTGTTAATATTAGTTTTTTCTTCAATGATTTGGGACTCAGTAATTTCTAACTCGATCATTTCATTCGACACACCTTCTTCTGCAAGCAGTCGTTTAAAGTTTTCGAAGTAATTAGGACGAATGATTTCATTGCCTGCAACGTTCACAGAAATAGGTACGTTAATACCTAAATTTTTAAGTGTATTAATCGCTTCACAAGATTGCCGCAACATCTGCTGATCCAATTTATCAATCAGACCACTGCTCTCAGCTAGCGCAATAAATTGATCTGGCGGAATAAACTGCCCATTTTTATGCACCCATCGCGCCAAGGCTTCAAATCCAATCAGCGTGTTATTTTTTAAGCTAAATTTAGGCTGAAAATAAGCGTGGATCTGATTATCCGAAATGGCTTCTCGTAGATCTTTTAATAACTCATAACGCCCAAACATTTCCGACGCAAGGGTTTCAGAAAAAGCCAAGTATGACACTCTCTCGTATTTTGCTCTTTCTAAGGTACTTTTTCCGACACTGACTAATTGTTCTGGCTCATAATTAGGAAAGTCTGAAAATTTCACCGAGCTTACGGTCAAATCAAGAGAATGTAAGGAGTTTTCAACTTCAATGCTGGTATGGATAATATTCTCGAGTGACGTTTCATTGTAATCCTGATCGTCATACACAATCAGTACCAACGTATCTCGCTCAAGCAAGGCAATATCGACCGCTTTATCAAAGAAGTGGTTCAAATAATCGTACAGAGAAAGCGTTAATTGATCACAATATTTAGACCCTAAAACAGACTCTGTATAAGCTAAATCTTCCACGTAGAGCATCAATAAAGTCGCTTTTTGACGCTCCCACGAAAACATATTGTGTATTTCACGAACCAGCCAGTTTTTATTATGGATCCCTAAAGTAGGCTCAACATAAGCCAGATTGGTTAGTTTATTATGCAAGGCAACATTGCGGAAACCTGCACTGATATTCTCACAAAAGACCTGAAGTAAATTAATTTCATTGACGGCAATATTTCGATCTAGCTTTACCACCACCATGTATTCGCGATCTTCTAACTCCTTATTAGAGAAATACAGCACAGAAAAGCCATCCTGAAACACATGACTTTTTTGTGTATTGGCTAACGCCACAGCGTCTCTTAAAAAGCTCTCTTGGATTACTGATAGAAAATATTGATGAATATGAGACGAAAACTCCCCACAAGCAGCAACAATTAAGGCCTTCTCTAAATGTTCTTCTTCTGGGTGGAAAAAGCACACTATGCCGCCGCTGCTCATTTTTAACAGTAAGCCAATTTCTTCCAAAATAGAGCGTGTATAGTCGGTAATGTCGTTCTTTGATGCGATTCGTTGACTGGAAGCCAATAACAATTGCATACCATGACGAGCCTCTTTCATATCAGAAAGGTGCTCCCAAGTACGCAAGTTACTTAGTACGATAGTTTGTAAATGCGCCTGAGTGAGGTCAGATTTGCACCAATAGTCATCGATATCGTATTGACCAATAAGATCGTTAACTGGGGCCATACCTGGTTGACCAGTTAATAAAACAATGCGTACCAAATCATTGCCAATAACGTCACGAATCGTCCGGATTAAGCGTAAGCCAGCGACATCAGTTTCCATGACAACATCAAGAAACATAACCGATATATCAGGATTGGCAGCGATAACTGTCGCGGCTTCACTCGCAGATGATGCGGTCAGAAACTCCACCTGTTTATCGTCATAATTAAGCGCACTAAGACCATTCATCAGCGCTTCTTGGTAATCAGGGTCATCTTCAACGGATAAGACTTTGCAATAGTTTCTTCGTGTAGAGGTTGCTTTCAGTGAATTCTTTTCGTAGGGTAAATCCATTGTATTTCCCTTCCTTGTTTTAGCATTTATCTGTTGGATTCATATCATTCAAGCTTAGTCATGTTTATAAAAAATGCATCTGGAACAAAAAAACTTTGTAACGAATTATTAATGACCACTGAATTAATAGAATGTTGTCAGCTAAAATCAAAACTCGGCTTGAACACTCGACAACATCCCTGTCAAAAAGCGCCAATATCGTCAATAATACTCAACTCACTAGCAGGCATTTTGTTTGTGATATAGTAAAACGCAACAAAGTCAAAAAAGGCGGATTAAAAGAACCTCATGGACAAACATAAAGGCAATTTATTCATCTTATCGGCTCCTTCTGGGGCTGGTAAATCGACCTTATACAAAGCACTTCTTAGCCAAGATTCACAAGTACGTATTTCCATTTCTCATACCACACGTGCACCGCGAGCTGGTGAAGAACATGGTCGAGAGTATTACTTTATCGATGATGAATCCTTTTTGGATATGATTGCGGAAGACGCTTTTTTTGAACACGCTCAAGTGTTTGATAATTACTATGGCACCTCAAAAGAATCGATTTTTGGCATGTTAGAGCAAGGCCTTGATGTGATTTTAGAAATCGATTGGCAAGGTGCTCGACAAGTCCGCCAACTTTACCCTGATGCCATCGGCGTATTTATTTTACCGCCCTCTTTGGCCTCTCTCGAAGAACGTCTTCGCAAACGCGCGACCGATTCCGATGAAGTTATTCACCGACGTATGGCAAAGGCCGTCAATGAAATGTCTCATTACCATGAATACGATTTTGTGATTGTGAATGACGATTTTGATACGGCGCTTGCAGAAATGTCGTCCATTTTTATGGCCATGCGCTCCAAAACCCCTGTTATGCAGCAAAAATATGGCAATCTTATAAATGATCTCTTGTCATTATAAGAAGCCGTTCAGTAGAATTACCCTTGGAAAAATAGATAACCGAACACAGAGGTCAAAATGGCTCGAGTTACCGTAGAAGATTGTTTAGAAAACGTTGATAACCGCTTTGAACTAGTGATGGTCGCATCAAAACGCGCTCGTCAACTTGCGACTGGCGGCGAAGACGCAAAAGTGCCTTTAGAAGGCGACAAAGTGACTGTAGTTGCACTACGTGAAATAGCGGAAAACCTAATCAACGCAAAAAATGTTGATCAGCAAAAACGCCCATTGCACGAGTTTTAATCTCTATGGTGTCGCTCATTGCAAATTGTCGCGCTTCTTTTTTGCCAATGTGAGGTGAGCGATGTATACCATTGAAGATTTAGCACTGACATTGAGTCAGTACTTACCTTACGAGCAAGTCTCTAAGGTAAAGCGAGCTTACTATTATGCCGAGCAAGCCCATGATGGGCAGCGGCGCAAAAGTGGCGAGCCTTATGTCACCCATCCTCTCGCCGTCGCCGAAATTCTCTCTGAACTTCGAATGGATTGTGATGGTTTGACAGCGGCCTTACTGCACGACGTAATTGAAGATACTGGTATTAGCCGAGAAGCGCTCACTGAGCAGTTCGGTGAAGGTGTCGCCGGTCTGGTGGATGGCGTAAGTAAACTTACCCATTTGGAATTCAACAGCCAAGTCGAAAAACAAGCCCATAACTTCCAAAAAATGGCCATGGCCATGGCCGATGACATTCGCGTTATCTTGGTGAAATTAGCGGACCGTTTGCATAACATGCGCACATTGGATGCCATGCCAGCAAATAAAAAGCGTCGTATCGCTCGCGAAACCTTGGATATTTACGCGCCCATTGCCAATCGCTTGGGTATGTACAATGTTAGGGTTGATCTAGAATCCCTCGCTTTTCAAGCCTATTACCCAATGCGCGCGCGCATGTTACAAAGAGCCATCCATAAAAAGTATGGCCAGCAGCGCATTAAAGACACTCAGAAACTTGAAGATACGATTCGCTCCGAATTGGCCGCAGACTATATCGAAGCCAGCATCAGTGTTCGCGAAAAGCATATTTACAGCATTTATCAGAAGATGGACAAGAAGCGCCGTTCTCTGGATGAAATCATGGACGTCATGGGTGTGCGCATCGTGACCGATCGCCATGACAGCTGTTATCGAATTTTAGGCGTGATTCACGCCCTCTTTAAACCCATCGAAGGCCGCTTTAAAGACTACATAGCGGTTCCCAAATCCAATGGTTATCAGTCTCTACACACCACGGTGTTGGGTGCTAATGGTATACCTATGGAAATCCAAATTCGTACAGAAGAAATGGATTTGGTCGCCAATAATGGTATTGCTGCGCATTGGGCTTATAAAGTCAGCGGCTCCTCAAATATGCCAAGCAATCACGATCGCGCGACAAAATGGGTGAAAAGTTTATTAGAAATTCAACAAAAAGCACGTAACCCCGTCGAATTTGTTGATAACGTGAAAAGCGATCTGTTCCCTGACGAGGTGTATGTTTTTACTCCAAATGGCCAAATCATCGAGTTACCTTCAGGGGCAACACCCGTTGATTTTGCCTATGGCGTCCATACTGAAATCGGCAATACTTGTATCTCTTGTCGTATCAATCGTCGTCTCGCGCCATTAAGCACACAGCTTGAAAGTGGGCAGACCGTCGAAATTATCACAGCCAAAAACGCCCAGCCAAATGTGGCTTGGTTAAGCTTTGCGATTACGGGTAAAGCACGCACCAACATTCGTCATTATTTGAAAGACAAACAGCGAGAAAACGCCATTTCCATTGGTCATAGGCTACTCACTCGCTCTCTTAATGCCTTTAAAACCAATATCGATGAATTGACCGTTGAGCAAATCGCGCAGGTGCTGACCAACCACCAGCTCGCCACCATGGATGACTTACTAGAATCCATCGGTAAAGGCCGCCATGTGGGCTATCTGGTTGCCCGAGAGCTGTTCCCCAACATTGATGAAGATACCTTGGTGACCCCGAAGTCCTTTAAGGTGAACGGTTCTGAAGGGATGCTGATTTCCTATGCGAAATGTTGCTCCCCGATTCCCGGTGATCCGATTGTTGGCTATGTCCAAGTTGATAAAGGCATTATTATCCACCACCTTAATTGCCCGAATGTTCAGGACCATTTGTCGAGTACCTGAACGTTTTATTCATATGGCATGGGGCAAAGAAATCGAAGAAGAGCTACACATTAGCCTCATCGTCACTTATATCAACGAACGTGGTGCGGTGGCGAAAATCGCCAGCTCAATCAGCGACACAGACTTCCAAGTGTCAAATCTCGATATTATTGAGCGTGGCCGAGTCAGTCGTTTACGGTTAAGCATTACTATCTCCAGTCGCGTTGGCTTAGCCGATGTAATGCGTCGCATAAAAGCTGTTCGTTGTGTCGAGAAAGTCACAAGGGAAACCATTGTAGGGCGTTAATTGGCCTTTATTTACTGTTTACTGACCTTCTAAAATAGGATGCTCATTTATGTCAAAACAAGTCATTCACACTGAAAACGCACCGGCTGCTATCGGCCCATACTCACAAGCCGTTCGTGCTGGCAATACTGTGTATTTGTCTGGTCAAATTCCTTTGGTTCCTGAAACCATGGAAGTCATCAGTGAAGATATCGTTGAGCAAACAACACAAGTCTTCAAAAACTTACAAGCCGTTTGCCAAGCAGCGGGTGGTTCTCTAGAGAACGTAGTGAAATTTAATATTTTCATGACCGATCTAAGCAACTTCGCCACCGTAAACGAGGTAATGATGCAGTTCGTTAAGCAGCCTTACCCAGCACGCGCAGCAATGGGCGTTCGCGCTTTGCCAAAAGGCGTTCAGGTAGAAATCGAAGGCATCATGGTGTTGGAAGACTAATCTCTTCAAACCCATGCTTGTCACGTAAAAAAAGAGGCCGCGGCCTCTTTTTTTATTATGGCGACCTTGTACCTAATCACTAGCGCACTGCTGATTTATCGCGTCCTGTTAAATTCACGCAACAACTCATGATAGCCCACCACGTAACTCGGATAACGCGGCACCCAACCTTGTGATAAAAGGTATTGGCCCTGTATACGCTTTCCGGATACTGGAACAAATTGATTACTCTCTTTTACGGCCACCCTTGCACCTAGACAGGTTGCTAACCAAAGTTTCACTTCCCACATAGAAACCGGTGTTTGATCGGTCACAATCACCTGTTTGGGTAAGTCTTTCCCCTCAAACGCTATGTTGGCTAAGGTTACCAGTGCTGATACCACATCGTCCCGATGAATACGATTGGTCCAACTGTTGGCTTCCCAATCCTTTTCACTTAGTACCGTCTCTAATAATCGAAATCGCCCTGGACCATAAATACCGGAACAACGCACCGTCACACTGGGCAATACGGCAGCAAGCGCCTGCTCGGTTTCAAGCAATACTGTCGCCGTTGCTGATGAAGGGATAGCGGGCGTTGTTTCATCAACCCACTCACCTTGATTTTGTCCGTATACACTGGTGCTGGACACAAAAAACACTTGGGGCGGTTTCACCAGGGTTTTATATCGACGAATCAACACTTGCGCGGTGTCAAAATATGCGGCTCGATACGCGTCTTCGTCACGACCATTGGGGGTCATAATCAAGAAAACCACATCCACATCAGGTAAGTTGCCATCTGTCATGCTCAGTAGGTCACCAGTGATCCCCACCACGCCTTCTGGGAAATGGGCTTTTGTACGACGAATTCCCGTCACCTCATGACCGTTTTTCACCAATTCAGCGGCTACACCAGAACCTAAATCACCGCAACCTGCGATCAGAACCTTTGCCATTAACCTTCTCCAAACTACGTTAAACGCGAACGCTATAAAACTTTTGCCGCACTACTGTGTGGAATACTGACAGATATTCTAAGGAAGAAATACTCAGCAATAAAAAAGGAACGAGTATACTTTATCAAAATATGTATTATCATAGTTATTAACAATGAAAAAGCTTAAGCAAAAGGTGTGTTATGACATTAACGGAATTGAAATACATTGTAATGCTGGCAGAAAAAAAACATTTTGGACAAGCAGCACTGGATTGCCATGTGTCACAACCGACTCTTAGCGTCGCCGTCAAAAAACTGGAAGACGAGCTAGGCGTGGCGATTTTTGAGCGCAGCAAAAGTTCAGTTTATGTCACACCGCTGGGGGAACAAATTATTACCCAAGCAAAGCGTGTACTGCATCAAGCCAATACCATCAAAGAACTCGCTTCGTCGGGAAAGAACCAATTAAAAGGCCCTCTCAAAGTCGGTGCTATTTTTACCATTGCACCTTACTTGTTTCCTTTTATGATTCCGTCTTTGCATAAAATCACCTCAGGCATGCCGTTGATCATTGAAGAAGACCTCACGGAAAACTTACGCCCTAAACTACGTAATGGAGAATTAGATGCCATCATCGTGGCGCTGCCTTTTCGTGAACCGGATGTGGTAACACAACCCATTTACGAAGAAGAATTCATGGTGCTGATGCCGAAATCGCATCCATGGACCAAATTGGCCAGCATAGATACAGATCAGTTATCAACTGACAACTTGTTGTTACTCGGTAAAGGCCACTGTTTTAGTGAGCAGGTACTGGAAGCTTGTCCTTTGGTTAACGAAAACGAGTTTGGCGACGGCCGCACTATCGTTAACGGTAGCTCATTAGAAACCATTCGCTACATGGTCGCATCAGGCTTAGGCGTCACTGTGTTGCCTAAATCGGCGGTGATGAACATTAATCATGACATGCTAGAAGTCAGACCTTTTACCGCACCGGCCCCCAAACGTACCGTGGCATTAGCTTGGCGAGCGAGCTTCCCACGTCCTAAAGCGATTGAAGCCGTTAGCCAGTCTATCCGTGATGCTTGTAAGCAGCTAGACCTGTAGAACAATTGGATTTGTAGAGAGTAGGCATGACCGATGGATTAGACACTCAAGACGTTCGTGAGCTAAAGGGTGTTGGCGATGCGATGGCGGAAAAACTGGCAAAGCTGCACTTGAACACAGTACAAGATCTGCTGTTTCATCTGCCCATCCGCTATCAAGACAGAACACGTGTGGTTCCTATAGGGCAACTGCGCTTTGGCGATGAAGCCGTTATCGAGGGCCAAGTCACAGGCGCTGAAATCAAAATGGGCAAACGTCGTAGTTTACTGTGTCGTATCAAAGATCACACTGGCACCTTGTGTCTGCGCTTCTTTCACTTTTCCGCTGCGCAAAAAAAGCAACTGGAAGCCGGTAAACGAGTACGCTGCTTTGGTGAGATTCGCCGTGGCAGCACAGGATTTGAAATCTATCATCCTGAATACAAGATCATTGGGGAAGACGAAACACAAGAAGAAACCGCACAACTGACACCGATTTACCCACTGACGGATGGTTTGACACAAACGAAAATTCGTCAACTTTGCGCACAAGCCTTAGAACGTTTAACACCCTACAATTTACAAGAGTGGCTGCCTGACGAGATACGCACTCAATTCAGCCTTCCTCCTCTGGTTGATGCCATTCAGTTTCTTCATCATCCATCAAGAGAGGCCAATCTAGAGTTACTCAAATCTGGCTGTCATCCAGCACAATACCGACTATCGTTTGAAGAACTCATGGCGCACCAGCTTTCTCTAATTGGCAAACGCATAAAAGCCAAACAAGATGCTGCCATCAAAGTACAAGCCGCAGGTGAATTAAGCCAACGGCTCTTGCAACAGCTTCCCTTTTCACCAACTAATGCGCAGCAACGGGTTTTTCAAGAGATCCTTAACGACCTCGGCTCAGGTCATCCTATGCTGCGTTTGGTTCAGGGCGATGTAGGCTCAGGGAAAACCTTAGTGGCGGCGTTGGCGGCGGCGTCTGTTGTACAGGCTGGCTACCAGGTTGCCATTATGGCGCCCACCGAAATTCTAGCCGAACAACACTATATCAATTTCACTCAATGGTTTGAGCCGCTTGGACTCAAGGTGGCGTGGATGATCGGTAAGCTCAAAGGCAAAGCCAGAGAAAAAGAACTCACTGATATCGCATCTGGACAGGCTCAAATTATTGTTGGAACACACGCTTTGTTTCAGGATACCGTAGAGTTCGACCGCCTAGCCTTAGCGATTATCGACGAACAACATCGCTTTGGCGTACATCAGCGCATGGCGTTGCGCGAAAAAGGCATGAAACATGGCTTCCAGCCTCATCAATTAATCATGACAGCCACGCCGATTCCACGAACCTTAGCCATGTCAGCCTATGCGGATCTGGACTGCTCCATCATTGACGAGCTGCCACCTGGCCGAACACCAGTGAACACCATAGTGGTATCCGATCAACGCCGACAAGAAGTCATTGATCGTGTGAAAAGCGCCTGCGAAGAAGGCAAACAAGCCTATTGGGTCTGTACCTTGATTGAAGAATCTGAAGCCTTACAATGCCAAGCAGCTGAAGACACCGCCATTTTGCTACAAGAACAGCTTGGCAAGCTTCGTATTGGCTTAGTCCATGGGCGTTTAAAAGCCCAAGAAAAAGCGGACATTATGGCAAAATTTAAAGCGGGCGAGATTCAACTACTGGTGGCGACTACGGTGATCGAAGTCGGTGTCGATGTACCAAACTCCAGTCTCATGGTGATCGAAAACCCAGAGAGACTTGGCCTTGCTCAGCTGCACCAATTACGTGGTCGTGTGGGTCGAGGGCAAACCGCCAGCCATTGTGTGCTGCTTTATAAATCCCCATTAGGGCAACAAGGCAAAGAGCGGCTTTCCACCATGCGTGAGACCAGCGATGGTTTTAAAATCGCTGAAAAAGACCTGGAATTACGCGGCCCTGGTGAATTACTCGGCACCAGACAAACTGGGGCTCTGGGAGTTTAAGGTCGCAGACTTACAAAGAGACAAAGGATTGTTGGATGATGTACAAAAAGCCGCGGTAATATTGCATAGCCGCTACCCAGCCGCCATTTCCCCCTACTATCACGATGGCTACCCAATCATGATCAGTACTTGAACGTCTAAATGCTACTTGAGCGTCTTCTATTCTTGACTCGAAGCATCGTAACCTCAATTTAAATCGACCAGCAAACGGTATTTGCTTGCACCTGAGTAAAATTTAATCAAAAATTACGCAATGCAAAAAGCCCTTAAGAAAAGGGCTCTAAGTGCTTTATCACTTAATCGATTCGCCAATAAGGAAAGAACATGGGCTCTTTACATAAAGCTTTTCAGGATACGCATTTAAATTTGCAGGGATGTGGCTATCGAATCGAAAATGACCGTATTCTTATTTTTGTTCATCGTATTGAAAACAATAGAGCGGAAGAAAACCTCAGCGGCACCCTACAGTTACAGTTATGTGCATTCCCGACAACTTCCGATCATAGAACAACAAAGACGATTCTTGCCTCGACGACAATTGGCGAAATAAAAGGCCAGCACTTCCTTGGTGATTGCTATTACGATCTGATTTTTCAGCAACCTCCCGCTGGCTCTTGGTCCTTGGCCCTGCAACTAAGCGAATGGAATGGCGTCGATTATACCTTGTGCGATTCCGTCTATTTTGAAAACCACTATAAAAGCGTCATTCCCTCTTCCGATCCGATACATCTTGCCAATAACCAACAAGAAGATGCCCAGGCACCCACACCCAAAACACCAGAAAAAGTCGAAAATATAAAAAAAAACACTGGCTATTCAGATGGTTATCTCGCCATTAATAAAGCAAAAGTAGACAAGCTATTAAGCGTGAAAGGAGTGCCAAAGAAAGTACTGGAGAAATTAGTGAAAGAACGGCCGTTTCAATCCGAAAAAGCCGTTCTCAATGTCAAAGGAATGGGTCCAAGCATGTTAAAAAAAGTGCTTGCCGCCATCCCTGTTTAGGGAATATTAACCACTGTGGTATTTTTAACTTCTTCCATGGCAACGTAAGTACGCGACTCTCGAACATGGGGTAGCGTTAACAGGGTCTCTCCCAACAAAAGACGATAAGTATCCATATTAGATACACGCGCTTTCAAAAGGTACTCAAAGTCGCCGGCAATCAGATGACATTCCAAAATTTCAGGAATCTCGGTGACAGCGGCTTTAAATTCATTAAATCCTTCTGGAGAGGTTGTTTTCAAACGAATCTCCACAAAGACAAGCAATCCAGCATCCACTTTTTTGGGGTTCACCAAAGCACAGTAGCCCGTAATGTAACCATTACGTTCCAAACGACGCACCCGCTCCAAACAAGGCGTCGCACTGAAGCCCGACTCGACTCGCTAACTCCACATTAGATAAACGACCATTAATCTGTAATTCTCGAAGAATTTTTTTATCTAAACGGTCAAGCGGTTTTGCTGAGTTATCCATCTGATGTGGATCTCCTTTACATGACTTTAATTGATATCAAAGGAAGGTAGAAAATATGTTTTCTAAGTCTACCACGCAGATTACAGATTATGGAAAGTGCTTTATTCAATATATTGTGTATGGGTATTCAAATTAAGCACAGTAAATCTCAAAACAGCACCAAAATGATGCAAAAAATTCATCTAGCACAAAAAAGATCCACCGCTTCTACAAATCGCCCTATATTTGTGCGCAAAGACAACCTACATTTGTCTGCAGAGCCTTGTTTTTACTGACTTTAATGAAGACTGTGAGTCAACTAATTAAGTAAGTAGACAGCGTCTTAAACTCCCAAAAAGTGCAAAAAACAAGTATCACACACCTCTTTTCTGACATTTTATCCTTGACTACTCCTTAAAAGAGTAATTCTATAGGGGAATGTGATGACCTTTTAGAAGAATCGTCTACATATACCTAACAACAAGAATAATCAAATGTTGGCACTAAGCTTGCTTAATACTTAAACGGAATCGCTAATAATATAGTCATTCGCAGATCGTGGAATCTGAAATTAAGAATTTAGTAAGATCAAGATAACAACATATATAAAACAACCGCCTGGGAGGCTCAATATAATGAAATCGAATGTTGGTAAACTACTGTCTACAGCAGCAATCGCCGCTACAATTAGTACTGGCGCAGCCGCAGCAACGCTTGACGATGTCAAAGCGAAAGGTTTTATTCAATGTGGTGTTAGCCAAGGTGTTCCTGGTTTTTCCAATGCGGATTCAAACGGTGAGTGGTCTGGTATCGACGTAGACGCTTGTCGTGCAACAGCGGCCGCTATTTTTGGCGATGCGCAAAAAGTAAAATTCACCCCACTGTCTGCTAAAGAGCGTTTCACGGCTTTGCAATCTGGTGAAATCGACATCCTTGCTCGTAACACAACTTGGACCTACACTCGCGATACCTCTTTGGGTCTAGACTTCACCGCGGTTAACTTCTACGACGGCCAAGGCTTCATGGTACGTAAAGATCTTGGTGTTGAATCAGCAAAAGATCTTGATGGTGCAACGGTTTGTACAGAGCAAGGTACTACCACAGAATTGAACATGGCGGATTTCTTCCGTAAAAACAAATTGTCTTACGTTCCTGTTGTTGTGCAAAAAGCCGATGAAGCGCTATCTGCTTACTCATCTGGCCGTTGTGATGTTTTCACAACAGACAAATCTGGTCTAGCAGCTCACCGCTCTAAACTATCTGATCCATCCGCTCACGTTATTCTTCCAGAAACGATTTCTAAAGAGCCTCTAGGTCCTGTGGTTCGTCACGGTGACAACCAGTGGAAAGACATTGTCACTTGGGCAATGTTTGTTCAGGTAAACGCTGAAGAGATGGGCATTACATCTAAAAATGTTGCAAAAATTAAAGCTGAGACGATTGACCCTGAAATCAAGCGTTTGCTAGGTGCAGAAGGTGACATGGGTGCGCAACTTGGTCTACCTGCTAGCTGGGCATATGACATTATTGCTAAAGTTGGTAACTATGGTGAAGTCTTTGAGCGTAACGTAGGTCCATCTACACCTGTAGGTCTTCCTCGTGGTATCAATAATCTATGGACTGAAGGCGGTGTTATGTACGCGCCACCAGTACGTTAATACCTAAAAGCAATCCGCTTCGGGTATTTACCCAGCGACTAGGCTGTCGCTGGGTTTCTCCCCCTTTCTTACACATCTGACGAGCATTTCATTTGCCTGAATTAAGATGAGCAATAAAACAAAACCTAATAACAGCTTATTGAATGATGCCGGCACTCGTGCCCTCATTTTTCAACTATTGCTTTTGAGCGTTGTGGTTTTTGTTGGTTATTTTCTTTTTACTAACCTGCAAAACAACCTAGATAATCGAGGAATTTCCACTGGTTTCGCCTTTTTTAATGAACCAGCTGGCTTTCCAATTCTCATTCACCTAATTGAGTACACAGACTCTGGTACTTACGGACGAGCTTTTGCCGTCGCATTAATCAACACGTTTGTTATTTCTTTACTTGGTATCGCACTAGCAACCGTCATTGGTGTTGTGATTGGCCTTGCTCGTCTCTCCAATAACTGGTTAGTGGCAAGATTGGCGACTGTTTATGTAGAAACATTACGTAACCTGCCATTGCTACTACAAATGTTCTTCTGGTATTTTGCCGTTTTAGCGGCTTTACCCGCACCAGCAAACAGCTATGAGTTCGCGGACTTTCTACTTAATAAGCGTGGTATTTACTCACCCAACCCCATTTTCCAAGACGGTTTTGGTGTGGTTATTGCTGGCTTTATCCTGTCTATTGTGGCGGCAATCGCTTTGGTTATCTGGGCAAAAAAACGCCAAACCAAAACAGGCTTGTGGTTTCCAGCCTACTGGTCATCATTAGGCTTGATTGTCGGTATTACTTTCTTGGCTTTGGCCATTTCCGGTTTCCCGATTGAGTTCGATGTTCCAGAAAAGAGCCGTTTCAACATCACAGGCGGCATGGTACTTCCACCTGAGTTTGTGGCAGTGCTTATCGCTTTATCCACCTACACAGGTGCGTTTATCGCTGAAATCGTTCGTGCAGGTATCTTGTCGGTTAACTGGGGACAGACAGAGGCCGCGCGTTCACTTGGTCTTCGCGATAGCCTTACTCAACGTTTGATTGTATTACCACAAGCGCTACGAGTTATTATTCCACCACTCACCAGCCAATATCTAAACTTAGCGAAGAACTCTTCCCTAGGGGCAGCTATCGCTTATCCTGAATTGGTGTCCGTGGTTATGGGTACAACGCTAAACCAAACAGGTCAGGCGATTGAAACCATTGGTTTGTGTATGTTGGTTTACGGTTCATTGAGTTTAACGATTTCAATGTTCATGAACTGGTATAACAAAAAAATGTCATTAATTGAGCGCTAGGAGGCAGATCATGGCTATTGAATTTAAACCATCACCCAGCCTGCCACCACCAGTTAACTCGGTGGGAGCCTTGGCATGGCTACGTCAGAACCTATTGTCGTCGCCGCTTAACGTTTTGCTGACGTTATTCAGTCTCTATGTGTTGTATTTACTCGTGCCACCAATTATCGAGTGGGGCGTGATTAATGCGACTTTTTCAGGTGACTCTAAAGCCGCGTGTACGGGTGGTGGAGCCTGCTGGGCTTTCATCGGTGTGTATTTTGAACAGTTTATGTATGGTTTATACCCATCAGAAGAAACATGGCGCATCAATTTATCCTTGATCCTTCTTGTTTTATTGGTGGGGGCCTTTGCCATCAAAACCATCAATAAGCTGTACCTTTCTCTGGCGATTATTCTGGTTTACCCTGTCGTGGCTTACTTTCTGTTCGCTGGCGGTGTATTCGGTTTAACCGTGGTAGAAACGTCTCTTTGGGGTGGATTGTTTTTAACGACATTACTGGGTGTAGTGGGCATTGTTGCCTCCTTCCCTCTTGGTGTATTACTTGCCCTTGGTCGTCGTTCAGACATGCCAGTGGCAAAGTCTGTCTGTGTGGTTTTTATTGAAACCATTCGTGCGGTACCGCTCATTACGATTCTTTTCATGGCCTCGGTCATGATTCCGCTGTTCTTACCAGACGGTATGAATTTCAATAAGTTAATGCGTGTTTTAATCGGTATTACTCTATTTTCTGCCGCTTACATGGCGGAAGTTATTCGTGGTGGCTTACAAGCTATTCCGAAAGGGCAATACGAAGCAGCCGATGCGATGGGATTAACCTATTGGCAATCAATGATTCTGGTGATATTGCCACAGGCACTAAAACTCGTCATTCCAGGTATCGTCAATACCTTTATCGGTTTATTTAAAGATACGACCCTAGTGTATATCGTCGGTATGTTTGATTTATTAGGACGTATCCAAGCCGCCAACCATGATGCCAACTGGTTAGGAACCACGGTTGAAGGCTACGCCTTCGCTGGTTTTGTTTATTGGATTATCTGCTTTGGAATGTCACGTTACAGTATGGCAATCGAACGCAAGTTAGAAACCGGACACAAGCGGAATTAGTTAAGAATTTGAGGCCTTTACAATGACAGATAGAAACATGGCACTCGCCCAACTTGAGCCGGGCGAAGAAGCAATCATCGAGTTTATCGATGTGAATAAATGGTACGGTGATTTCCACGTACTAAAAAACATCAACTTTAGTATTAAGAAAGGGGAACGCATCGTTGTGTGTGGTCCTTCTGGTTCGGGCAAGTCGACCATGACACGTTGCATCAACCGTCTAGAAGAACACCAAAAAGGGATTATCTCTGTCGATGGCGTTGAAATGAACGACAACCTAAAAAACATCGAAGCCATTCGCAAAGATGTGGGTATGGTTTTCCAACACTTTAACTTGTTTCCACACTTATCCATTTTGGAAAACCTGACCCTAGCGCCGATTTGGGTTCGTAAAACCCCCAAAAAGGAAGCGGAAGAAATGGCAATGCATTACTTGGAGCGAGTGAAAATCGCCAACCAAGCATTGAAATATCCAGGCCAACTATCTGGTGGACAACAGCAGCGTGTCGCGATTGCTCGCGGTCTTTGTATGCAACCTCGCATTATGTTGTTTGATGAGCCAACGTCTGCCCTTGACCCTGAAATGATCAAGGAAGTATTAGACGTTATGATTCAGTTAGCCGAAGAAGGCATGACCATGGTGTGTGTAACACACGAAATGGGCTTTGCTAAAACCGTTGCTGACCGAGTGGTCTTTATGGATGCCGGAGAAATTGTCGAAGCGAACAAGCCTCAAGAGTTCTTTGATAACCCTCAACACGATCGTACGCAAATGTTCTTAAGTCAAATTTTGAACCACTAGACAGAACGAAAGCGTTAAAATCTGTTATATTGACAAAAGCCCCATAAGGGGCTTTTTTATGCCAGTCATCTAACAGAGAAAATGTATGGAATCATCACCAGATCGTCAGACAAGCCAAAAGCTACGTGTTGTACATTTAGCGGATCATACTGGCCGTCTGCAAGTCATTTTCCCTGAAAGTCATATGTTGGATATCTCTGCCATATCTCGACTTACGAAACGCCGCTTTGAGCCAGTCACCAGTGCCCATAAATCAGGTGATCCTTTAATTAAGCCAAATACAGTAGCAACCATTTTAGATGCCAGCCTATTAAAAGAAGCCAGCGTTTCGATTCGAACCAAAGCAGATGAGCAGTATAGAGACATCAACACATCAGAATTAACAAACATGTTTTCTGGGCCATTGAATCGTTTTGAGAACATATCCATTCACAATGAACTCATCAAGCGACCCGTAGAAAATCACGAAAACGACGAAGAACAAATACTTCAAGCACTTGGACGTTTTCAATCTATTCGGCTCAAACAACGTTTAGAAGAAACCCTCGAAATTCCTCCATTACCGGCGTCCTCTCACCGAATTATTCGTCTTTCAACGGACAAAACAGCTGGAACCGATGAATTATGTGAGGTCATTGCATTAGACCCAAGTTTGGCAGCTCAAGTGATTAGTTGGGCCTCATCGCCCTACTATGGCGCTCCTGGTAACATTGAATCGGTCGAAGACGCGGTTATTCGTGTCTTAGGCTTTGATATGGTAATGAACCTAGCTCTGGGACTGTCTATGGGAAATGGTTTCCACCTACCAGAGGATGGCCCGCGTCACTATGAAGATTTTTGGCTAGGCTCGGTGTCTAATGCGGTTTTAATGGAATCGTTGGTAAAGGCCATGCCTGCGCAGAATCGCCCTAAACTAGGCCATGCCTACCTTGCTGGTTTGCTCCATAACTTTGGTTATTTAGCCATCAGCACGATTTTACCACCACATTTCTCTATTTTATCACGCTATCAAGAAGCGAATGCACACCTTCCTTCAGAACTCATTGAAATGCAAATACTGCACTTTACCAAAGAGCAACTTGGATCTTGGTTGCTACGCTACTGGAGTCTACCGGACAACATTTGGACAGCGATTCGTTACAGTAAAAAGCCACATTATTATGGCGAGCACGCATTGTTGGCCAAATTACTTTATATTGCCTATCAGTTACGTAATGAAGAAGACGTCGAGCCTTCTGTGTTAGTCGAGGTGGGACTAACACTGGAAGAGGCACTGACATGTCGAGACAAGATTTATCAATCTTCTACCGAATTACATAAAATGGTCGCCCTGATCAATAAAATGAACGCTTAGCTTGTTATGACTATCATGAACCCATTAGCCGCCCAACAATTTAACTATCGTTGGTGTCCGATTCATCGGGTAAATAAAACTAAGGTTCCCAAAGCGATCTGGCCATGGTTAATGACTAAAGCGTCGTTAACCGCGGCCCTACAATGCCTTGGCAAGCTGGATGTCGAGGTTATTGAAGAAGTTTGGGGCACACCTACCGCTCGAGAAAAAAAGCGCTTAAAGTTACGTCCCAGAGAAGCCGCTCGAATCCGTACGGTTTTATTGAAAGTAGATAACAAAGCCGTGATCTATGCTCGCTCTATTATTCCGGCTCGGTCTTTACAAGGCCACTGGCGACAGGTAAAACAGTTAAAAAATAAACCCTTAGGTGGTTATTTGTTTCAACACAGATCGCTCATTCGCAGTAACATAGAAATCACTCAGCTGCCAAAACGTATGTTTCCCGATCAGCAGAATGCCTTGTGGGCAAGACGTTCCGTATTCCATCAATATGGCCCTGGAATATTAGTCAATGAAGCTTTTTTTGATGAAATTAACCAGCTAACACCACCGTTTGGATTGTTATGAGCAAACTTAAAGACTACGCAGACTTAACTCGATTTAACCGCCCTATAGGCTCTTTGCTGCTGCTTTGGCCAACACTGTGGGCGTTATGGCTGGCGGCCGATGGCTTACCACAATGGCATTTAATCCTCATTTTCGTGCTGGGCGTTTTTAGCATGCGCTCTGCGGGATGTGTCATTAATGACTACGCAGATAGAAAAGTTGACGGTCATGTGGAGCGCACCAAACATCGCCCATTACCATCGGGTCGAGTATCAGAAAAAGAGGCACTTACCTTATTTACTGCTCTCTGTGTTTTAAGCTTTGTTTTAGTACTGTTTACTGACATGCGAACGATTCTGCTGTCATTTGTGGGGCTGGGGCTTGCTGCACTGTATCCCTTTATGAAACGATATACTCATCTGCCTCAGCTTTTTTTAGGACTGGCCTTTTCTTGGGCCATTCCTATGGCTTACAGTGCACAGGGCGGCGACCTCACCGATCCGCAATTATGGATGCTGTTTGTGGCGAATTGCTTTTGGACTATTGCTTACGATACCTATTATGCAATGACGGATCGTCCCGATGACGTAAAAATTGGCGTAAAATCAACGGCCATTTTATTTGGTCAATACGATTTATTTGTCATTATTTGCCTGCAAGGACTAACTTTGTCCTTACTGACATGGATTGGCTTATTAGCAAAATTACAGTGGCCATACTTTGTATCGCTCGTCATCAGTATCGGCCTATTTTATCAACAATGGAGGCAAGCAAAAGACCGTGATCGCCAAGCGTGTTTTCGCTCCTTTTTAGACAATAACCGTGTTGGTTACTGCCTCTTTATCGGTCTTGTGACAAGCTATTTTCTGTAATATATGGCAAAGTTGTGACAGTGTCATTGAATTGTCACATTTGCTCGCTTTAATGAAACCGTTCCTGAGATGAGGATAAATCCTGTGACCGGTAAAAAAGTATTAATAATTGACGACGAATCTTCCATACGTGAAATGATTGCCATTGCCCTTGAAATGGCAGGCTATGAGTATCTGGAAGCCGAAAATATTCAACAAGCGCATGAGATCATTGTGGATCACCGTCCAGACCTCATTTTGGTCGATTGGATGATGCCTGGCGGAAGTGGTATAGAGCTAACCCGCCGACTAAAAAAAGACACCACAACGGCTGAAATACCGGTCATTATGCTGACTGCCAAAAGCGAAGAAGATAACAAAATTCAAGGTTTAGAAGTGGGGGCTGATGACTACATCACCAAACCCTTCTCTCCTAGAGAATTGGTCGCACGACTAAAAGCCGTACTGCGCCGCGCTACCCCTCAAGGCGTTGATGAGCCAATCGAGATAGAAGGCTTAATGCTTGATCCTATTAGCCAACGCGTTACCATAGGCACTCGTCCTTTGGATATGGGACCAACAGAATATCGTCTACTCAAATTTCTCATGACTCATCAAGAACGAGCGTATTCAAGAGCCTCAGCTGTTGGATCAGGTATGGGGTGGAAATGTCTACGTTGAAGAACGTACCGTTGATGTTCATATCCGTCGCTTACGCAAAGCCATTGGTAGCACTCATGATTTCTTGATACAAACAGTCCGGGGAACTGGCTACCGCTTCTCAGCAAAAAGGTCTTTATGAAAACAATTTGGCGAAACACCATTATCGCGTGGCTTGCTGGTTTAACCGCCAGCATTATCATTGGCCTAATTCTTGGGCACTTGTTGGGTGTTTTGCTTTTGTATGTATTAGGCTCTTTATACTGGCAGCTGTATCAGCTGTATCAGTTCCATGATTGGTTGCGCCATTCTGGCCGAGCAGCACCACCCGAAGCCAGTGGTATCTGGGGCGAAGTCTTTGACGCTGTCTATCGTCTGCAAAAAAAACAGCGTAAATCCAAACGCCGGATGCGCCAAGCCCTAACACGAATCGAAAGCTCCACGACCGCTTTAAAAGAAGGCGTTATCATGGCAGATAACCAAGGTAACTTAGAGTGGTGGAATAACTCTGCGGCGCATTTTTTTGGTTTACAGCGCCCAACAGATCGCGGTCAAGCAATCACCAATATTGTACGTAATCCAGATTTTTTTCGTTACTTTAGTCAAAAACGCTTTGGTGAACCGCTAGTCATAAAGTCTCCCGCCAAAGAAGGCATGTACCTAGAAATCCAGACTACATTGTACGACAAAAACGATCACCTCATTTTTGTCCGCGATGTCACTCGACTGCACTTACTAGAACAAATGCGCAAAGACTTTGTCGCCAACGCCTCCCATGAGTTAAAAACACCGCTCACCGTGATAAAAGGGTATTTAGAAACGTTAGAAATGTTCAAAGACAGTCTGCCGAAAAGTATGCAAAAAGGCATTGTTAACATGTCTGAACAATCTGAGCGCATGGAACAACTGATTGAAGATTTGCTATTGCTATCTCGTTTAGAAAGTAACGACAAACGCGAGGAAAATCAGTGGCATAAGGTGTGTGATTTAGTTAAGGCTATTCAAAAGACGGTTACGCCTATTTTGACCGATAAACACACAGTGTCTCTGACAATCCCAGAAGATGCCCGCTTATATGGTTCTTATAAAGAACTCTACAGTGCTTTTTCGAACCTCATTGTTAACGCCATTAAGTATTCGCCAGACGGTGGTGAGATTGCCATAAAATGGGAATCCAGTGAGTTTAACGGCGTTTTTTCCGTCAAAGACAGTGGCCTAGGTATAGAACCAAGATACATTCCAAGACTCACGGAGCGCTTTTTCCGGGTAGACAAAGGGAGAGGGTCAAAAACTGGTGGAACAGGTCTTGGCTTAGCCATCGTAAAACACGTGTTATTACACCACGACGCCAAACTGCAGATTCACAGTCAGCCAGGCTTCGGCAGCACGTTTTCTTGTCACTTCCCAGCGAATCGTACCCGAAACGATACGATTCCTGCGCTGCCTCTTCCTACGGATGAAAGCACAAATACATCCAATACATTGGGCATTGAAAAATAAAAACGTTGTCAGCATAAAGGCCGACCTACAGGGGATTAGTTATTTGTAGGTCGTGATTTTATACAAACAAACGACAAATCATAAGCTATCAAACAGCTGAGCAATAAAAGCCTCTTTGTCGCTGTCTTGATCGATCAAACTCAACACCACAGTTAAAAACGTCGAATCATGTTTCTTCTCCGTCGTGGCGACCGATTGAACATAGTAGTTTAGACGATTTACCTTGCCATTGAATTCCAAATCCAAAACGGCTTGTCCCAGCACTTGCGGCACAACATCATCGCTCTTAATGAACATAGTGGCTTCTGTTTTGCTAAAATGCACAATCATGCAGCGAAACTGTTTGCCTTCAAAGCGGACCAAGGTTGGGATTTTAACATCTTTAACCGATACCGCTGGCGCGTCGGGATGAGTAAACTTAGTCGCTTGAACAGGAGCTGCGGTTTTTCCAGCCCCCATTAATACATCCAACGAAGCAGAACTGACACCGCCCGGTGAAGATTCACGAGGCTTTTGTGACGATAATTTGCGCTCAATTCCGTGTTTTTTCGCGGCCGAAATAACCTTATTAATCAATTGCTCACTGGAAAACGGCTTGCCAAGATAATCCGTCACACCAGATTGAACGGCTTCCACCACATGGCTTTTATCGCCTCGGCTGGTAATCATCACAAAAGGCACATCTTCTTTTTTGTACTTGGGTTGCTCTCGACACCATTTAAGCAGCTCCACTCCAGTCATTTCGGGCATTTCCCAGTCACACAACACCATATCGAACTGAACCTTAGACAATAATTGTTGTGCCTTGCGACCATTTACCGCCTCTTCAATTTCCACCGCCGGAAACTGCTTACGCAAGGTTCGTCGGATCAAGTCACGTGTAAAAGAAGCATCATCTACTACCAAAATTTTTAACGACATCACAAAGTTCCATTAGTACGATCTAACAAGGCAGAAAAATCCCCATGCTCTGATCTAAAAACCGAAATCCACAATAGTGTAGCTGCAACAACAGCAATCGGCATAACGAATAGATTAAAGAAAGGAATCGTCAAACTGACCATCACTATCCCGCCAAATGTCCAACATAACAAAGGTTTGGAACGTAACGCCATTCTCATGTCATGAAATTTCACTTTATTATTATCAAACGCGTAATCCATATACTGCAGCGATAACATCCAAGCGGAAAAAAGCAACAACAATACAGGGGAAATAACATTAACTAGAGGAATAAAAGATAATAATAGCAACAAAATAAAGCGCGGCAGAAAATACAGAATTTTCTGACATTCTCGCTGCAAACTGCGACCAATAATTGCCATGATAACGCCCGCTGTCAACGTTTCGTCAAAGACTCTTCCGGTTTCTTTTTCTTCAACCTTTTCAGCCAAAAACGCCATAAATGGTGCCGCTAGAATATTGACCCCTACCGAAAAACTGTAAAACAACAGCACGGTAATAATGGCGCCAAAAATAATATAAAACAGCCAATTTAAAAATGACACCCACTCAGGCACGTATCCCATAGCGTAACTTAATAGGTCTTGAAAATAACCAAATGCCACCATATAAATCAGCGCCATTAAGAAAAAATTGGCCAATAAAGGGGCTAAAATAAACAACCTTAAATCTTTCGACAAAACTAAGGGAAATGCTCTTAAAAAAGCCCCCGCAGCTTTAAACGGGTGTGTAATCACGATGCCAAGTCACTCCTAAAGTTAGACCTTTTTTAAATGTATCCAATAGAGACACAGAATACCATGAGGACTTTCATGGCTCCACAAAGCCTTTCAAATTGATGATTCTTAAATAGATTCTTCAATGCCTTCAAGCCTCCTTTAACATTTCCATCACTCTTTAATAAAGCTGACATTTATTAGACGCATAACCTGATACGCAATTTCGATTGTGACCTTTTGTAAATTGGTGAACTATGAAAGTGTAAGACGAATACGAGCCAGTGCAGGTATCGCGTCTGACTATAAAAACAGCACATACATAAAAACTAACTAACAAGGGACATTATCAAAATGAAAAAGACATTACTCGCCAGTGCCATCATGGCTACTTCTTTCTTCGCTCTGCAAGCTCAGGCTGCAGACGTGCCGGCTGGCGTAGAATTAGCAGCCAAACAAGAACTCGTTCGTGGTGGTGGTTCAGAACCTGCGACCATGGACCCTCAAAAAATGGAAGGAACGCCTGCGTCTATTCGGGCCAAAGATTTATTTGAAGGCCTGTACAATCAAGACGGCGACGGCAACCAGGTCCCAGGCGTCGCGACAAGCTATGATGTTAATGACGATAATACACAATATACTTTTCACCTACGCAAAGACGCTAAATGGTCTAATGGCGACCCAGTTACCGCTGAAGATTTTGTTTACGCTTTCACACGTGCTGTAGACCCTAAATTGGCCTCTCCATACGCATGGTTCATGGAAATTCCAGCCATCACAAACGCGACTAAAATCATTGCTGGCGAAGCAGATCCTTCTACTTTGGGCGTAAAAGCTCTAGATGCCCACACATTCCAAGTCACGCTTGAGCGTCCTGTCCCTTACTTTGTAAAAATGACCTCTCACCAAACTATGTTCCCTGTGCCTAAAAAAGTGGTCGAGAAATGGGGTGATGATTGGACTAAACCAGAACACATGGTATCCAACGGCGCGTACAAAATGGACGAGTGGATTGTTAATGAAAAGATGGTTTTTTCCCGTAATAGCCATTATTGGAATGACGCCAAAACCATTATCAACAAGGTAACCTACTTGCCTATTGAATCCCCTAATGCCGAACTAAAACGCTTCCAAGCGGGTCAAATGGATTTGAGCTATGAGCTACCCAATGACCACTACAAACAGCTAATGCGTGACATTCCTGATGAGGTTGTGGTGACACCAAAACTGGGTACGTATTATTATCAATACAATACAACCAAGGCTCCATACAACGATGTTCGAGTGCGCAAAGCCTTGTCTTACGCTATCGACCGTGACGTAATCACCAAATTTGTGACTGGCACAGGCGAACTTCCAGCTTATTCGTTTACCCCAGAAGTAGTAAACGACTTCTCACCAGCCACGCCAGAATACGCTACTTGGACACAAAAAGAACGTAATGAAAAAGCGAAGGCCCTGTTAGAAGAAGCGGGGTACACACAAAGTAACCCACTGTCTTTCAGCTTGCTGTACAACACTAACGAAAACCATAAAAAAATCGCCATTGCGATCGCGTCTATGTGGAACAAAACCTTGGGCGTCAACGTTACATTGGAAAACCAAGAATGGAAAACCTACCTAGAAACGAAAAAACATCAACAATTTGATATAGCACGTGCTGGCTGGATCGGTGACTACAACGAAGCCTCCACCATGCTAGACCTTCTGACCACTACCCATGGTAATAACGATGGTAAATACAGCAACGCCGAATACGACAAGCTTCTAACCGAAGCACGTACCATGCAGAACCCAGCTGAGAACTACAACAAAGCAGAAGAAATCGCCATTGAACAAGACATGGCCGTAGCGCCTATTTATCAGTACACCGAAAAGCGTTTGGTAAAAAGCTATTTAGGGGGTTATATGCCTAACCCAGAAGATAACGTCTATGCGCGTGATATGTACATCATCAAGCACTAATTTTGGTGTTGTTGTTCTATGTTGAAAATTCTCCTCAGCACTTCGGTGCTGAGGATCTCTTGAACTCCTGCAGGTTTTTTGTGTTGGCCGTCACCCAGTGCAACGAATCCGGTAATTTTTATGCTGACATTTATCTCAAAACGCATTTTAGAAGCCATTCCAACCTTATTGATTTTGATTACGGTTTCATTTTTCTTAATGCATTCCGCTCCAGGCAGCCCATTCTCCAGTGAACGCACGTTACCGCCAGAGGTATTGGCAAACATCAATGCGAAGTACCACTTAGATGAGCCAGTGATTAATCAATATTTTTACTATCTTGGCGGCTTACTTCAAGGCGATCTAGGACCCTCTTTTCGTTATAAAGACTTCACCATTAATGAACTCATCGCACAGAGTTTTCCCGTTTCGGCAGAAATCGGCATTTGGTCTTTTCTTGTTGCCCTCTTGATCGGAGTAGGTTGCGGAATTATCGCAGCACTGCGCCAGAACTCCTGGTTAGATTACAGTGTGATGGGCTTTGCTAACCTAGGTATCGTGTTGCCAAATTTTGTTCTGGCTCCTTTGTGTATCCTATTTTTCTCTATTTATAATCAATGGCTACCGCCTGGTGGCTGGAACGGCGGCGCTTGGCCTTATCTGGTGATGCCTGTTATTGCCATGTCCACCAGCTACATAGCTCAGATTGCTCGTATCACTCGCGGCAGCATGATTGAAACCATGCACTCTAACTTTATTCGCACGGCACGCGCGAAAGGCTTACCAAAGTATCGCATCATTTTTCAGCACGCATTGCGCCCTGCTATGTTGCCCGTTATTTCTTACCTTGTACTCGCATTCGTCGGCATAGTGACAGGTTCCGTCATCGTCGATGTGTATTTTGGTACCGGTGGTATTGGTCAGCACTTTATCAATGGTGCTTTAAATCGTGACTATTCCATGGTCATGGGCGTCACCATTTTGGTGGGTACATTAACGATTCTATTCAATGCCATCGTCGATATTTTGTACGCTGTTATTGATCCGAAAATCCGCTACTAAGGCCACGCAATTATGATTACTACAAAAGACAAAGTTCAGGCCGTCGAACAGTTCGCCGAAAAAGTGGTGGAAGTCGAAGGTCGTAGCTTATGGCAAGACGCTCGTCGTCGCTTTTTTCAAACCATGCCGCTGTTACCAGCTTAATTATTTTGACCATGATTGCTGCGATTGCCCTATTGGGTCCATTTTTCAGTCAATGGAATTACGATGATATCGACTGGGAAGCACTGTCTGATATTTCCACTCTAGGACGTCCTAATATTGAAAACGGTCATTACTTTGGTACCGACACGTTAGGCCGTGATATTTTTGTGCGTACTATGCAAGGTGGTCAAATCTCATTATTAGTCGGCATCATGGGCAGTGTGGTGGCTATCATCATAGGTACGCTTTATGGGGCAGCGTCAGGTTACCTTGGCGGACGCATTGATAGTGTGATGATGCGTTTCTTGGAAATCCTTAACTCTTTCCCTTTCATGTTCTTTGTGATCATTTTGATGACCCTATTTGGTCGTCATATCTTCTTGATCTTTGTCGCCATTGGCGCGATTTCTTGGCTCGACATGGCACGGATAGTTCGCGGCCAAACCTTGAGCCTAAAAAACAAAGAATACATAGAAGCCGCCTATGCTTGTGGCGTCTCGACACCCAAAATCATCTTGCGCCACATTGTGCCAAACGTACTCGGTATCGTTGTCGTTTACGCCACGTTATTGGTACCGAATATGATTTTGTTAGAGTCCTTTATCAGCTTCTTAGGGACTCGGCGTTCAAGAACCTATGACCAGCTGGGGCGCGCTGATTTCAGAAGGTGCTCAGAATATGGAAATTGCCATATGGCAATTGGCGTGGCCATTAGGTTTCTTAGTGGTAACACTGTTTTGTTTTAACTTCCTCGGCGATGGCTTACGCGATGCGCTTGATCCCAAAGACCGCTAAGGAGGCCTTATGAACGTATTAAGTAAAAAGAATTTATTAGAAGTCAATAATCTAAAAGTAAACTTCAGAACGCCTGATGGTTTTGTTACCGCGGTGAATAATTTGAATTTCACCTTGGCACAAGGCGAAACCCTCGGCATCGTTGGTGAATCAGGTTCAGGTAAAAGCCAAACCGCGTTTGCACTTATGGGCTTATTGGCTGGCAATGGCGTTATTGAAGGGGAAGCACGCTTTAACGAGCAAAACATTCTTACCCTGAATGAAAAAGCCATGAACCGCATTCGTTCCAAAGACATTGCGATGATTTTCCAAGATCCAATGACCTCATTGAATCCTTACATGAAAGTCGGCAAGCAGCTGATGGAAGTTTTGATGCTGCACAAAGGCATGAGCAAAGCCGAAGCGTTTGAAGCATCCGTGAAGATGCTCGACGCGGTAAAAATGCCCGAAGCGCGCAAACGCATGAACATGTACCCCCACGAATTCTCTGGTGGTATGAGACAGCGTGTGATGATCGCTATGGCATTATTGTGCCAACCTAAACTTCTGATCGCCGATGAACCAACCACGGCTCTAGACGTAACAGTACAAGCTCAGATCTTAACCTTGCTGAACGAGTTAAAAGACGACTTCAACACCTCTATCATCATGATTACTCATGATTTGGGTGTCGTAGCGGGTTTATGCGACAAAGTACTGGTGATGTACGCGGGTCAAACCATGGAATACGGTACGGCAGAAGATGTGTTTTATCGCCCTACGCATCCTTATACGCAAGGTTTGCTTAAAGCGATTCCACGTCTCGATAGTAATGACGAAAAGCTCTCCACCATTCCGGGTAATCCACCGAACTTGCTGCATATGCCGTCTGGCTGTCCATTCCAAGCACGCTGTGAATTTGCCAAAGAGCGCTGTGGAGAAAGCATGCCGCCGCTAAAAGAATTTGCATCGGGTCAGCTAAGAGCTTGTCATAAATCCGTTGATGGATGGGTCGCCTAATGAACACGTCAAACAATGTATTAATGGAAGTGAATAACTTAAAAGTTCATTTCAACATCAAATCAGACAATGCCTGGCCATGGGAAAAAGGCCAAGCACTAAAAGCCGTGGATGGCGTTAATTTGACCATTTACGCTGGCGAAACCTTAGGCGTCGTGGGTGAATCTGGTTGCGGTAAATCTACGCTTGCCCGCGCTTTGCTTCGTCTTGTACCCATTACCGAAGGTAATGTTGTGTGGCTTGGGCAAGATCTGACGGATTTAGACAAAAAACAAATGCGCAGCAAGCGCCAAGAGCTGCAAATGATCTTCCAAGATCCTTTGGCATCACTTGATCCTCGTATGACAGTGGGCGACATCATTGCCGAACCACTGAAAACTTTCCGCCCAGAACTATCAAAAGAAGCAATGAAAACGGAAGTCCGTAACATCATGGACCGAGTAGGTTTATTACCTAACGTGATTAACCGCTATCCACATGAGTTTTCTGGTGGTCAATGTCAGCGCATTGGCATTGCACGAGCACTGATTCTCAAACCAAAGTTGGTTGTTTGTGATGAGCCTGTATCCGCGTTGGACGTATCTATTCAAGCGCAAGTCGTGAACCTGCTAAAAGAACTACAAGCCGAAATGGGCTTGTCTTTGGTGTTTATCGCCCACGATTTAAGTGTGGTAAAACATATTTCAGATCGCGTTTTGGTGATGTATCTAGGCAATGCGGTGGAGTTAGCCAGCAAACGAGCGTTATACGAAAACCCCCAACACCCATACACCAAGGCTTTATTGTCTGCGGTGCCGGTGCCGGACCCTAAAGTAGAGCGAGGTAAAAAAATCCAGCTTTTGACTGGCGATTTACCATCCCCTATCAGCCCGCCATCTGGTTGCGTGTTTCGCACTCGTTGCCCTCATGCCAATGAGGTCTGTACACAACAAAAGCCCACTTTACAGGTATTATCCGAAGAGCATCAAGCAGCCTGTTCACGCCTAGAAGACATCGCCAACGCCTCGTAAGGCGATGCAAACAAGTCAAAAAAACAAAAAAGCCGTTTGGTCCATCCAAATGGCTTTTTTATTAATGAAATATCGTGTTATTTCTAGCAATCACCACACAAGACCGTTATTTTTGTCTATTATAAAACTCTTATATTATCGATAGATATCACTCTATTAAGTAACGGCGTCAAGGCTTTCATCTATGCGTTTATTCATTCCCTCTGTTTTTTTGTGCTTAATATTTATGTCTCTAGCAACTCACGCATCAGAAATACCAAATAACAAAACCATACTCACGGTCTCTGGGGCGATAAAAGCGGAACGGCAAGTAAAATTCGATATAACCATGCTGCAAACCTTGCCACAATATTCCATTACGACTCATAACCCGTGGGCAAAAGGTCTTCACACTTACCAAGGTTTTTCCGCCATAGATCTATTAAAACGCTTAGGAAGCCAAAGCACGCTCTTACAAGTAACCGCACTCAATGATTATATGACGGAAATCCCAGTCAGTGACTTTGCCGAAAATGGGGCTATTTTTGCGACACACCAAGATGGAAAACCCATGAGCGTCAGAAACCTTGGCCCCATCATGGTGATTTACCCCTTTGATGAACGCAAAGAATTAAAATCAGAATTGTTTTATGGCCGCTCTATCTGGCAAATACGTCACATCAAAGCAATGGCCATAACGGAGTAAAGATGTCGCGTTTCTTTAAGGGGAAAACTTGGCTGTCCAAGTTCAAAATATGGATGGTATATGGCTTTATTGCTTTCATTATCGCCATCACCATCGCTGTGTTTGCCATCATTACCTATACTAGCGACAGTTCAAAAAATAATGGTCGTCGCGTTTTCGAAAGCTCTTTATGGAATGCCTTACAATTGCAGATACAGTCATATCGATTTCTCAATTATTTGGAGGCATTAGAAGACAGCGATTACCCACTTAATGGTAACGCTTTTTTTGAATATGACTTGCTAATGAGTCGCGTCGATTTACTGAGAGAAGGGGAAGTCGGCTCTCTGATTCGTAATTTTGAAGGTGGTCGCACGACCAGATTACTGAACATCATTAACGGTGAATTGGAACTACTGAGTTTCAATCTCTCTAGAATAGAAGATGGTGATCACACCTATTTGCCAGATTTGATTGTTCGTATTCAAAACATCGAAGAACAAATTAACGAATTTGTCACTCTAGTGAACAAAGGCAGCAACGAATACATCAGTCAGCAACACCGTACCCTACAAAAAAACCTGAACGACATTCAGTTGCTTTCAATGGCATTGCTTGCCTGTCTTTTATGTCTGTGCTTTTTGACCATCAAAGGTTTGACTGAACTAAAAAATGTCTTGCGTCGCAACGACAACCTGCAATCCAGTATCCTCGCTGTTCATGAAGACAAATCAGACATGCTGTCGTTTATACATCAAGAAATACGCTCTCCGATTAATGCTATTTTAGGAGCGGCTAAAACACTCAAAAACACAACGTCTTATCACGATACAGAGGCACTTTCTCAACATATTGAAGAGTCTGGTCAACAGCTACTGCAAACCATCGAAATGTTTTCTGACCTTGCCTTAATTGACGCCAAGAAACTCTCGCTGACAATAACCACCGAAAGCTTAAGTAAAAATATTCATGACTATCTTGCTATTTTTGAGACGAAAATGTCACGAAAAAGCTTACAGGGTATTGCCTACATAGACCCCCTATTACCAACCAATATTCAAATGGATTTCTCTAGGGTCAAAGAAATCATAGTAGCATTACTTCAAAATGCCATCACTAATACGCCCTCAGGCAGTATTAGTTTACAAGTTCGCCCGTCCGCATTGAACGCCCCGAAAGGGCAACTGCCTGCGAAGGCAAAAGAAGCGAAAATGCTACAAATTGCCATCAGAGATACGGGGCTTGGTATGCCGAATCAACTGCAGCAAAACTTAAGGATAAACCCAGCATTGCCTATGCAACAAGAAGGTCCGCTGCCCAGTAAAGTTGGCTTAAGCCTCGCCTTGTGTCATAAACTGGTTTATCTCATGCAGGGTGAAATGCATTTCTCTTGCGCACCACAGAAGGGCTGTGAATTTTGGGTCGATCTGCCCTATTACGAGCCTAATGACAATGACCAAAATACTTCGACAATCTTCCAATGTCCCAATAAGACACAGGCCCTCATCATAGAAACAGACACACATCTGGCCAAAATCATTGGTTTACAACTTTCTACTTTTAATATAGAAGTGTCTTTTTCTAAGGACGGAAGCTTTCAAGAACATAAAAACTACGATCTCATCATGCTCGGCAACACGCCGCGCTTTGAACGAGATGGAAAAGACGCCATCTTACAATGGAAAGCAAAATCGTGCCCAATACTCAGCTATCACCCAAAAGTGCTTAATAACCCAGAATATTCCGTCATTCCCCTTTGTTTTCCATTGACACAAAATCAGTTGGAGACGCATATTTATAAGCTATTTTCCAACCACAAAGCGCCTATAAAGGTCGATAATCATGATTGATACCGCACATCTCGATACTCTTACCCAGTTACTAGGAAGGGACACGATTAATCAGATACGTTTAGAATATATTGAAGACAGCCATGACAAGTTGGCGCAATTGTTACAGGCTTGGAATACAAAAAACTATTCGGAGCTTAGGCAGATTAGTCATTCGCTAAAATCGGCGAGTTCAAATATGGCCATGTTAGTGTTCGCCAAGCAATGCCAACAAATAGAACAATCTGCCTTACAACACAATGAGCAAGGTCTGCAGGCTATTATCGACACGCTGCCAAGCTTGCACACCAGCTCATTACAAGCACTCAAACAGTATTTTTCAGACTTTGATTAAAACGACCAAGAAATGTCTGTCGAATCGACAAATGTACCAACAAAAGACTCTAAACCAGCTTGATCAACCTCGGAGAACCGTCCAACTTTTGGACTATCAATGTCGAATACCGCTATCAGTTTGCCATCAACGACGACAGGAATCACTAATTCAGACGCCGATGCGGCATCGCAAGCAATATGTCCATCAAAAGCATGAACGTCTTCGATTCGCTGCGTCTGCAATGTCATGGCCGCTTTACCACATACCCCACGACCGAATGGAATTCGCGTACAAGCCACCTTACCAACATAAGGTCCAAGCACCAACTCATTACCACGCACAAAATAAAACCCCGACCAATTAAGATCCGTAAGGGTTTGCATGACAAAAGCAGAAAATTGAGACGCATTGCAAATAAGATCACGTTCGCCACTTAGCAAGGCCGCTAACTGAGCATTAAGATCTTGATAACGTGCTTCAAGTGACGCGGTAGCATCCATTTCTATCGTAAACATAACACCTTACACCAAATAAAACGAAAGTCTTATGATAGCAAAGCCCGCTTAAGAGCCCACCAATAATCCTATTTTTTTATCGACATATTAGTGAATAAGAGGAAGGGAAGAAAACAGAAAAGCCTTCTCTTGGCTGGCGTTGACGCCCACCAAGAGAAGGAGGTAAGACTTATTTGGCTTTATAATCTGGCGTCAAGTCATTCACATTGACGTGACGAACGTCCACGCCTTTGATCATAAAGATCAAGTGTTGGCAAGTATGACGAGCATGATCACCGATACGCTCAAGCGAACGAAGTACCCAGATCACGTTAATCACTCGAGAAATACTACGAGGATCTTCCATCATATAGGTTACTAAGGAACGCATTGCTGTATTGTATTCTTGATCGACGTTACGATCTTGCTTCGCCACTTTAATCGCCATATCGATGTCTAAACGTGCATAAGCATCCAATGCGTCATGCACCATACGAGACACCATTTCGCCAATACGGTTAATCTCAACATAACCACGAGGAGACTCGCCTTCGTTGACCAGATTAAGCGTCAAATTCGCAATTTTCTTCGCTTCGTCACCAATGCGCTCTAATTCACTAACGGCTTTGCTGATAGATAAAATCATTCGCAAATCCGAAGCCGCTGGCTGACGCTTCGCCAAGATACGAGTACATTCTTCATCAATTAGGCCATCTAATTGGTTCACCGTCGCATCTTGGTTTTTGACATCTTCTGCCAAAGAACCATTGCTGTCTAACAAAGCCTGAACAGCGTCTTGTACCTGATTTTCCACCACGCCACCCATGGTTAAAAAGTGCTGGCGCAACGCTTCCAGTTCATTATTAAACTGCTGAGAAATATGATCCGTCGTTAATTCTTTCATAATGCGTCCTCCGCCTAGCCGTAGCGGCCTGTGATGTAGTCTTCTGTTTGTTGTTTTTCTGGGTTCGTAAACAAAGTATTGGTGTCACCAAACTCCACCAAATCCCCCAAATACATAAACGCGGTATAATCGGATACCCGCGCTGCTTGTTGCATGTTATGCGTCACAATAGCAATGGTGAACTCGTTCTTTAGTTCGTGAATCAGTTCTTCAATTTTTAACGTCGAAATAGGATCCAAGGCTGATGCAGGCTCATCCAACAACAGCACTTCTGGTTTCACCGCTACGGTACGGGCAATAACCAAACGCTGTTGCTGACCACCAGACATTCCCAATGCACTCTCGTGTAAACGGTCTTTCACCTCATCCCACAAAGCCGCGGAACGCAATGCCCACTCTACAGTTTCATCCAATAGGCGTTTTTTGTTAATGCCTTGAATACGCAGGCCATAAGCCACGTTTTCGTAAATGCTTTTTGGGAACGGGTTTGGTTTTTGAAACACCATACCAACACGACGACGTAATTCAGCGACATCAGTGCCTTTGGCATAAATATTTTCATTATGTAAATTGATTTCACCAGTGATTCGACAAGTGTCCACCAGATCATTCATACGATTGAAACAACGTAACAAGGTAGATTTACCACAACCTGATGGCCCGATAAACGCGGTTACTTTCTTTTCAGGGATGATCATGTTCACCCCTTTTAATGCTTCCTTCTCACCATAATAAAGGTGTAAATCGTTTACAGAAAGGCAAACGGTTTCATCTTCAATACGCAAAGCCTTTTGGCTACGCTGCATTGCCGAAATATCAATTGAGTGTGTTTTTGCTTCGCTCATAATAATCTCTTCTCCGCCGCTTACATTTCCAGCGATTTGTATTTTTCACGTAAATGGTTACGAATAGTTACTGCCGATAAATTCAATAAAGCAATAACAATCACAAGTAATAAGGCCGTTGCGTAGACCAATGGTCGTGCCGCTTCAACGTTAGGGCTTTGGAAACCCACATCATAAATATGGAAGCCTAAGTGCATGAATTTCTGATCTAAATGGATATAAGGATAATTGCCATCTAAAGGCAGAGATGGTGCCAATTTTACTACACCCACCAGCATCAAAGGCGCTACTTCACCCGCGGCACGAGCCACTGCCAATATCACACCCGTCATAATTGCAGGACTCGCCATTGGTAACACCACACGCCATAATGTCTCCGCTTTTGTCGCACCTAATGCCAAGCTGCCTTCACGAACATTGCGAGGGATTCGTGCTAAACCTTCTTCGGTTGCCACAATCACCACAGGCAAAGTCAATAGAGCAAGCGTTACCGATGCCCACATAAGACCACCCGTACCAAAGGTTGGCGATGGCAAAGCCTCTGGGAAAAACGCCTGATCAATACCAGATCCCAAAAAGTAGATAAAGAAGCCCAAACCAAATACACCGTAAACGATAGATGGCACGCCCGCTAAGTTATTGACCGCGATACGAATAATACGTGTCACCCAACCTTGGGAAGCATATTCACGCAAATACACTGCAGCAACGACACCAAAAGGCGTTACCAAAACAGTCATCAGCAACACCATCATGACGGTACCAAAAATAGCAGGGAATACACCGCCCTCAGTATTTGCCTCGCGTGGTTCGTCTGTAAGAAACTCCCACAATTTAACGAAGTAGAAGCCTATTTTCTCAGGAACCCCCATCGCATTAGCACGATACGCGTGAACAATTTTTGCAACCGAGATTTCGTGTACGGAACCATCCATTACCTGAACAATAAAGCTATCACGATTAATTTCTCCGTACAGATCAATCAAGCTCTGCTGAAGCCCTTTGTACTCTTCATCGTACTGGCTTCGCTCTGCCGCAAGATCGGCCTCGGCCGCTGGTGTAAGCTTGCCCTCTAGTTCAAGGCTACGCTGCTTTAAACGAATGCGCTCAAGACCATAATTAATTCGACCTATGTCTGTTTTCTCAACTTTCTTGATCTCTTCGTGAATCCTTGCTGCGCGATCAATGCTCTTTTCGAAAACTTGCCAAGTCGCTAATGCTGAAGCGGTAGGCTCAAGATCCGCTGTTTCAGAAACGATTTGTCCATTTTCTTTCACCGCTTTGAGATAACCATATAAGTTACCCCACTCATGACGCTCAGCTGTGAACAACATCTCTGGACGTTTGGTATCCGTTAAATACTCATCAAGTACCCAACGAAAGTCCGAACCGTAAACATCACGGTTACCTGTTTTCAGCAACGTCCGCTGCATCAGTTCATGTTCACCTGGAATATCAAGACCAGCTTCACGTAATTGCGCCGCTGTTACCTCAACACTTTCCACTCGTTCAGCCACTATGTTGTATGCAGGCTGACCTGGTAAAGCATAATTGGCTTCTACCACGTCTGCAGGCCAAAAATGCCCTAACCCTCGTACCGCAATCAATAGCAACAATCCAATGACCATGATAACTGAAATCGCCACCGCACCCGCATTAAGCCATACCCATGGATCACCTGCTTTCACCCATTCGGATACGGATTTTTTCTTCATTTTCATTTCAATACTCATTATAGCGACCCGTATTTTTTGCGTAGGTGCTGACGCACGGTTTCAGCGATTGTGTTCACCACAAAAGTGAAGATAAAGAGCACAAACGCCGCTAAGAATAAGACACGATAGTGAGAGCTTCCTACCGCAGATTCTGGCACTTCTACTGCCAAGTTAGCAGCCAAAGTTCGCATACCTTCAAAGATATTGAAATCCATGATTGGCGTATTCCCCGTTGCCATCAATACGATCATGGTTTCGCCAACTGCACGGCCCATACCAATCATAACAGCAGAGAAAATACCTGGACTGGCCGTTGGTAAAACAACACGAGTCATGGTTTGCCAGTAAGTTGCACCCAACGCAAGAGAACCCTGCGTCAATGACTTAGGAACACTAAAGATGGCGTCTTCAGTAATGGAGAAAATGGTTGGAATCACCGCAAAACCCATGGCAAAACCAACTACCAATGCATTGCGCTGATCAAAAGTGATACCAAGATCATTGGTAATCCAACCACGAATATTGCCATCAAAGAAGTTAAGCTCAATCACTGGGACCAAGGCTAAACAAAACCAAGCAAGTAATACAATGACAGGGATTAACAACAAAGGCTGCCAACCTTCAGGCACCAACCAGCTAACTTTTTGTGGTAAACGAGACCATAGGTAAGCAAACAACAAAATGCCTACTGGCAAGACAACCAATATACTAAAGGTCGCGGCGAGGTTTTCTTCCATAAAAGGTGCAAAGAACAAACCCGCTAAGAAACCTAAAATAACCGTCGGTAAGGCTTCCATTAACTCAATAATCGGTTTGATTTTGCGACGTAACGCTGGCGCCATAAAGTACGCCGTATAAATCGCACCACAAATGGCCAAGGGTACAGCCATTAACATGGCATAAAATGCGGCTTTGAGGGTACCAAACGCCAATGGTGTTAAGCTGTATTTGGGATCAAAGTCGTTGTTTGCAGCAGAAGACTGCCAAGTATAGGTGGGTTCTTGGTACCCCTCGTACCATACCTTGCCCCAAATAGCAGACCAAGATACTTCGGGATGTGCATTGTCCACGTAGAAGAAATGTAAACCTTTGCTGTCTTCTAATAGCAATCCATTAGCACGCGGCGCAAAACTGATCAGACGGGCCGAATCATCGGTTAATTTCTCATCTATAACCTGACGTGTAGACGTAGCATTATAAATCGCCACAATACCACGCTCATCCAGAGTGGCAAAACCTTTGCGACGTTGTTCCATGGCTAAACCAACCAAAGCAACAGGCTGTTTTACATCCCGAATAAAGGTTAAATGCTCTTCATTGGTCGCATTATCACGGACATTAAACCACTGACTCACACGCCCAGAGGAATCCGCCACCATGATAGAAGATTGGCCCAACAAATATGACATGGAAACCAATTTGGCATCATCGTTAAACAAAGAAATATTATCTTTGAGAGTGATGTTATCAAAGTCACGTAAATCAAATTCGCTCAACTGACCAGAACGAGTTGCTACGTACAAATAACGTTGATCACCACTAATCAGTACACTGGCAGTATCTGCCACAAATGGTAACTCTGTAATTTGCTCACTTAACTCCACTTCTTCAGTGATAAAATTAACGTCTTTCGACACCTTGGTGATGGCACTTTTGCTATCGCCAATCGCGACCACGGTCAAGCTGTCACTGCCGTCACGAAGACTCATTTTGTTAATTGGAAAATCGGCCACATCAATCGGCTCTTCCCCGTAAGGGTATTCAACAATCGGGGTGATCTTGCGTTTTCCATCAGGATAGGAAGTACGGTAATCGTGCTTCACAATGAGTGCCTTGCCATCGTCGTAACCAAACGCTATCAACCGACTTGTATCAGACTCCACAGCAAAAGCGGTGACTTTTGCATCCGTGCGTAAGTTTTCGACCGTATTAATAACACTGCCATCAGCAATGGAAAAAAATACTATACTGCCAAGACTAGTGACTCGCATACCAACTTCGGACTGCTCTTCCGCTGATAAATAAACACTGTCGCCCTGCTCTTCAGCAGGCACCGCATAACTGGCCTGCTGTTCAATGGAGGCTCCAGAGAACAACGGCATCACTTCATATAGTAAATAGAAACAAATCAGCAACACAGCCAAAATAACACTGTTGCCGCCGACTGCAATACCCATACTAGCCATACGGTCTTTCAGGGCACGAATCTTACGATGACGCTTTAAAGCTGGCGTATTAAAATCCAGTTCCGGCATCTGATGGTCAGTTGATTTAGTCATCCGCATTCATCTTTTTATGTGACGTTTTTATGACAACCCACGAAGCAAGAAAAGTAGGAGAGCATTTCAGCCCTCCCACTTTAAATATCTCATTCGTAGCTCGCTACCGCGTTACTTAGTTAATACCCAAATCACTTAGGTATTTATTAGCCACTTTTGCTGGTAGAGGCACATAACCGTCTTTTACGACAACCTCTTGACCAGTCTTAGAAAGCACCATCTTCACAAACTCACGTTGTAATGGCTCTAGTGGCTTATTTGGTGCCTTATTAATGTAGACGTAAAGGAAACGAGACAATGGGTATTTACCAGTCGCTGCGTTTTCTGGTGTAGCATCAACGTAAGCATCACCCTCTTTTTTCGACAAAGGCAAAGCACGTACTGAAGAAGTGGTATAACCGATACCAGAATAACCAATACTGTTTAGAGACGTAGAAACAGACTGCACAACAGACGCAGAACCAGGCTGCTCGTTTACGTTGTTCTTAAAGTCGCCCTTATAAAGCGCATGCTCTTTGAAATATCCGTAAGTACCAGAAACTGAGTTACGACCAAACAACTGAATATCGCGATTTTCCCAAGCACCAGTCAAACCCGCTTTACCCCAAGTTGTGATGTCTTCACTGTGTCCACCTTTACGTGTGGAAGAGAAGATCGCATCGATCTCAGGAAGAGACAAACCTTTCACTGGGTTATCTTTATGAACAAAAACCGCTAGTGCATCGATCGCAACTGGAATGGCAGTTGGCTTGTAGCCATATTTTTTCTCGAAATCAGCGATTTCTTTGTCTTTCATAGCGCGAGACATAGGACCAAAGTTAGACGTGCCTTCTGTCAACGCTGGTGGCGCAGTAGAAGAACCGGCGGCTTGGATTTGAATATTAACATTTGGGTATAAGCGCTTAAATTCTTCTGCCCACAATGTCATCAAGTTAGCTAATGTGTCCGAACCGATACTTGAAATATTGCCAGAAACGCCACTTGCTTTGCTGTAAGAAATCAAATCGGCATCAACATCTGCAAAAGCGTTAAAAGAAACGCCTACTGCTGCTGTCATTGCTAAACCCGCAACTAGTTTTTTCATCACATAAACCTCAGTGGTTATAGTCAAAAATTTATGAGCAATTGCCCATAGCTCGTTCGATGTTTTTAACTATAGAAAAGATATGTGACAAAAATGTTAAAGCATGAAATATTTCAAAAAAAATTAGCGTGCATACACAAACAGTAGAAAGAAACATGATTTCCTCAATACCCAATGAGAACCTGTAACCCTCTATCAGGTCATCACCCAAGAACCGAATACCGTTACCTACAAGCGACAAGAAAACCATTCAAGTAGCGGTTTCAAGACACCAACAATATTCCCAAGCGTAGCGTTATCCAATAGACTAGCCGTCCGGATTTTTTAATGAAAGAAGTCAGCCTCTTTAAGCATCATTTTTAAGAGGCTGATCTCTACTTTAACCATCCGATCATAATGATTAAAAACTGTGGGTACTTTCATGTTCAACAAATTAATCTGTGCGGCTGAGGCGATTTCCCATTACACGGGAAAATTCGTTGCTTGGTTTACATTAGCTATGATGCTGCTAACTTGCTTCATCGTGCTTCTACGCTATGGTTTTGGTATTGGCTCTACGGCCTTGCAAGAATCGGTTCTTTATCTACACGCGATGGTGTTTATGTTAGGAGCGGCTTATACGCTCAAAGACGACGAACATGTACGGGTTGATGTTTTTTACCGTGGTTTTTCGGTAACCAAAAAAGCATGGGTCAATATTATTGGTGGTGTTTTCTTCCTTTTGCCCTTCACGCTTTACACCGCATATTTAAGCTTGGATTACGTCAGCGCCTCTTGGCGAGTAATGGAAACATCCGCAGAACCTGGCGGTTTGCCTTTCGTGTATCTGCTTAAAACACTGATTCCCATTATGATGGTGAGTCTGATTCTTCAAGGTACAGCAGATATTCTAAAAAATATTGGCGTAATAAACGCGGCCCGCACCCCAATGAACAGACACGCGAAAGGACAAAACTAATGGCTGAATTTATTCCATTGTGGCTTTTTGCCGGCGTATGCGTGTGCTTATTATTTGGCTACCCTGTGGCGTTTTCTTTAGGTGGCACGGCACTGATTTTTGCGGCCGTTGGCGCCATGTTCGGTACCTTTGATAGTGTTTTCCTAGAAGCCTTACCCAATCGCTTATTTGGTATTGTTGGTAACGAGACGCTCATCGCTGTGCCGCTTTTTGTATTGATGGGAGTATTGTTAGAAAAATCCAAATTGGCGGAGAAATTACTCGATTCCATGGCCATGCTGTTTGGAAGCTTACGTGGTGGCTTAGGGATTTCGGTTATTTTGGTCGGTATGCTATTAGCTGCCAGTACCGGGATTGTGGGTGCTACTGTGGTCACCATGGGGATGATTTCCTTACCTACCATGCTACGCCGTGGTTACGATCCTGCATTGGCAGCCGGTACGATTTGTGCCACAGGCACCTTAGGTCAAATCATTCCTCCCTCTATTGCTTTGGTGTTATTGGGCGATGTGATGTCAAATGCGTTCCAAAAAGCACAGTTGGATATGGGGGTGTTTTCACCAAAAACCATATCGGTTGGGGACCTTTTTGTCGGTGCGCTGATTCCAGGGTTAATTCTGGTTGGGCTGTACATTCTTTATGTGATTATGGTGGCTTGGTTACAGCCACATAAAGCCCCTGCCGTGCCTCGTGAAGAACTTCGTAATGGTTCCACTGAGCCATTAGTCGTTTTACTGTTTAAGGGACTACTACCACCCTTATTGTTGATTTTTGCGGTACTTGGGTCGATTCTTAGTGGTATCGCAACGCCTACCGAAGCGGCTGGTGTTGGCGCACTGGGTGCGGCCCTATTGGCTTGGGGCAGCGGGAAACTCAGCATAACGACCTTAAAAGATGCCGTCTATTCCACCACCAAAGTCACTAGCATGGTGTTCATGATATTAATCGGGGCGTCATTGTTCTCTTTAGTATTCCGTGGCTTTGGTGGTGAAGAGTTAATTCAGGATTTCTTCTCCCAGCTTCCTGGTGGTGTGGTTGGCGCGATGATCGTGGTGATGTTGCTGATGTTCTTCCTTGGCTTCATCCTAGATTTTATTGAAATCACCTTTGTCGTGGTGCCTATCGTAGCGCCGGTATTATTAGCGATGGGATTAGATCCAATTTGGCTAGGCATTATGATGGCGATCAACTTGCAAACGTCTTTCCTAACACCACCCTTTGGTTTTGCTCTGTTTTACTTACGTGGCGTGGCGCCACCTGAACTGAAAACTCAAGCTATTTATAAAGGCGTTATTCCCTTTATTTTGATCCAAATTTTCGTGTTAATTATGTTATCTATCTGGCCAGATCTAGCTACTTGGCTCCCTGAGCAAGTCTATGCAGACTAATGAGAGGCAAACGAAGATGAAAGCAATGCAAATAAACGACTACGGCCCTGCCAGCGCTTTATCGCTGGTTGAGGCTCAAAAGCCAAGCATCACAGCAGACCAAATTTTGGTACAAGTTGGCGCCGCTGGGGTGAACCCAGTAGACACTTACATTCGCTCTGGCACCAACAACTACACAGCCAAATTTCCGCACACCCCTGGTTCTGATGGCGCCGGTAGGATTGTTGAACTAGGCGCTAACGTGACAGGTTTTGAGATTGGTCAGCGTGTTTATTTCAGTCGTAATCTAAGCGGTTCTTCCGCTGAATTTGCCGCCTGTGCAGCAACACACACCTTCCCTTTAGCGGACGCCCTATCGTTTGAGGAAGGCGCTTGTGTGGGCATTCCTTACACCACGGCTCATCGTGCTTTATTTGGTCGCGCTAACGGTAAAGCGGGCGACAAGGTGTTGGTACATGGTGCAACCGGTGCCGTCGGCATTGCGACGGTGCAACTTGCCCTTGCAGCAGGCATGGAAGTCGTGGCGAGTTCTGGCACGGCAGCTGGCGCGGATTTATTACGCCAGCAAGGCGTGACTAACATCATTATGCACAATGAAGCGGGTCACCTTGCGCCCTATCAGTCATTAGAGACGGGGTTTGATATCGTTATCGAGATGCTTGCTAACCACAACCTAGATCAAGACTTAAAAGCCTTGGCCTTTGGCGGTTGCGTTGCTGTCGTGGGCAACCGTGGCACGGTGGAGATTAATCCTCGTGACTTGATGGCTCGTGATGCGTCCGTGGTGGGTGTGGCCTTAGCTAATACCAAACCTAATGAACTGTCCTTGATTGCAAAAGCCTTACGCCCTTTGTTTGAAAAAGGGATTTTAAAGCCCGTAATTCGTCATTGTTATGCCCTGCAGGAGCTCGGACAGGCCCACGAAGACGTTCTAAAATCGGGTGCATTGGGCAATCTTGTTGTTCGCATTACTGAGTAAAAAAACAAAACGCCGGTGAACGCGGTGCTGCCACTAAGGCAAAGCATCGCGTTGCACTTTACTAACCACATCGTTCATCAGTCAGTACTAAAAAGCCTCGTTAGAACAAGCATTAAGGCGATAAAAGAACGATAAAATCCGTTATCTTCAAAAAAATACGCTACTAAAGCCACTATAAGCTCGCTATACTTCTTCTCTTAATTTACTCAAAGGTGCATTTTGACTCAGTCTGATTCCGATGTTTTCAGCCTGCCAAACGAAGCGGATGCTCACGATCACGATTATCATCAATTAGTGGTCGTATTAGATGGCAATACCGATTTCGACATAGAAGGCAAAGGCAAGCAACTGCACACTGGCGAAGGCTGTATTCTTCCGTCAGAGAACAGTCATGCATTTGCGGGTCTGGGGGAAAATCGCATCATGGTCGTCAATCTGCCGATCCCACCGCAGAAAGGCATTACCGACGAAGAATACGAAATCGTCTCTCGTTTGTTCGACCAAGCGGCCTATTTTCAGCTCAATCCACGTTTGCAGATACTGGCCTCGGCGTTGTCTGGCGAATTACAGCAATACCCAAATGATCTGATTCTGGCACGCGCCTGTGGCAACACTTTACTCAGCGCCATTCGCCATCAGATCAACAATAAAGATGTCCGAAGCCGTGGCAACCATCTTGATATTGATAAACTCGACCAATTTATCGAGCTGAATTTATCTCGCCGGGTTCATATTGATCAGTTGGCAAACTTCTGCTTTTTGAGTGTCAGCCAGTTTCACGAGCGCTTTAAAGATCGCACAGGCATGACACCGCATCAATACCTAATGCGTAAACGTTTAGAACGTGCACAAAGCTTGCTCGCGGAAGGTGTACCCCCCATTCAAGTGGCTGAAATGTGTGGTTTTTCTAGCCAAAGTGCCATGACCAATGTGTTTTCCCAAACCCTCGGCATCACCCCGCTCAAGTATCAAAAGCAGTTTGGCAACCGTTAATCCTCTGCTTTTCTAAAACACCCTAAAACGCCCTATTAATAGGCACTTTTATGCTTTCCTAGACGCGCCTGAACCAGAATGAGTCTACGCTGTATTTATTCTTGTTCAGTCGGACTTTCTTATAAAAAAAAACGATTTTTTCGAAAGACAATGACTCTCTTCTGTCACTAAAGTGTCAGCATTATCCAGACATGCATTTTTTTGACAGTACAGAGCAAAGAAATAGTCAAAAAAGCGCTTAATGCTCTATAACAATATGCGGCCTTAATAAAAAATCCGTCGATTTTTTATGTTAACGCGGGAGAATTCAACCATGTTTAAAGCGATTGAGGTGTTACAGCCTAACTTCATTCAGCGTCCACTCAATGAATTGTGGCAGCTCATTTCCCCTCTTTACAATATGGACGAAGAGAAGTGGTTAAACGAACTACTGCCTTTGGCAAAACCGTCTGAAGAAGAGCTGGCAATACAAACCGACGCCGCTGCCACGCTCATCGCGGAAGTCCGCAAAGACGACGACAGCATGTCAATGATTGACGCCTTGCTACTGGAATACAGTCTCGATACCAAAGAAGGCATTTTGCTGATGTGTTTGGCAGAAGCCTTGATGCGCGTGCCAGATAAAGAAACCGCAGACGCTTTTATTAAAGACCGTTTGAGCGTCGCTGACTGGGCATCTCATGCAAAAAACTCCGACTCTTTTTTCGTTAACGCGTCTACTTGGGGCTTATTATTGACGGGTAAAATCGTCACCATGAGCGAGAAAAAAGACGGCACACCAGCCAATTTGGTGAACCGCATGGTGAACCGTGTCTCTGAGCCAGTGATTCGTAAAGCAATGAACCAAGCGATGAAAATCATGGGGCATCAATTCGTTCTAGGTCGCAGCATTGAAGAAGCTTTGTCTCGAGGTAAAAGCTACCGTGACAAGGGTTACACTTATTCTTTCGACATGCTGGGTGAAGCGGCATTAACCGCAGAAGATGCCGACAAATACTTACGCTCTTATGAGCAAGCGGTTGAATCTGTTGGTAAAGACACTTATAGCCAAAAGCATCGCCCGACTATTTCTATCAAACTTTCCGCTCTGCACCCACGTTATCAAGTCGGTTGTGAAGAACGTGTTATGACCGAACTTTTTGCCAGTGTAAAAGGCTTGATCACCAAAGCCCGTGCGCTCAACGTTGGCATCACAATCGATGCCGAAGAAGCCGATCGTCTTGAGCTATCGTTGCATTTGTTTGAGAAGCTTTTCCGTGACGAATGTACCAAAGGATGGGGCTTGTTCGGTCTTGTGGTTCAGGCCTACTCTAAACGCGCGCTACCGGTTTTGGTTTGGTTGGCGGCTCTCTCTAAAGAGCAAGGCGATCGTATTCCTGTGCGTCTTGTAAAAGGCGCTTACTGGGATTCTGAAATAAAGATGTGCCAACAACGCGGCATCAATGGTTATCCTGTTTACACTCGTAAAGAATCCACCGATGTTTCTTACTTGGCGTGTGCTCACTTCTTATTAAGCGAGCACACTCGTGCCAATATCTTCCCTCAATTTGCCAGCCACAATGCGCATACTATCGCGACAATCAGCTGCCTAGCCAAGCAATTAGGAGCGACGACAGAGGAATTCGAATTCCAACGTTTACACGGCATGGGCGATGCCCTTTATAACCGCTTAATCAAAGGCAGCGACATTTGTGTACGCATATACGCACCCGTTGGTAGCCATAAAGATTTGCTTCCCTACTTGGTTCGTCGCCTACTTGAGAACGGCGCCAACAGCTCATTCGTACACCGTTTGATCGATGCCAGTTATCCCATTGCCGAGCTAATCAACCACCCAGTGACCACGCTGGAAAGCCGAAAGTCTCTGGCGAACCCACATATCACGCTTCCATCGGCCTTGTTTAACGACCGTAAAAACTCCTTTGGTCCAAACATTGAAATCGAATCCGAATGGACGCCTTTCAAGGCGAAAATTGCCCCATTTATGGGACAAGATACCCAATGGCGTGCCTTCCCTATCGTGGGTGGCGAAAAAGTCACAACGGGCAATACGCATACAGTACAAAGCCCTTATGATCACAGCCAAACCGCGGGTGAAATTGACTGGGCAGACGCAGCGACTGTTACCAAGGCCATTGACCTGGCTGAAGCCGCTTTCCCTGCATGGTCTGCGCGTCCAGCGACAGAGCGTGCTGATTGCCTAGATAAAATGGCGGACTTGATGGAAGAAAACTACGCCGAATTGATGGCGCTTTGCCACCGTGAAGCGGGTAAAACCATCCAAGACAGCATCGACGAAGTACGTGAAGCGGTGGATTTCTGTCGCTATTATGCTCAACAAGCTCGTAGCCACTTCGCCAATCCAGCTCGCTACACAGATTTCTTAGGCCAAGAAAAACAAGCCAAGCTAAACGGCCGTGGCGTGTTCACTTGCATCAGCCCATGGAACTTCCCATTGGCCATCTTTACCGGTCAAGTGGTTGCGGCTCTTGTCGTGGGTAACACCGTAGTGGCAAAACCTGCAGAACAAACCAGCTTGATTGCTTCTCGTGCGGTAGAAATGCTACACCAAGCGGGCGTTCCAACGGACGTACTTCACCTATTACCGGGTGACGGTGCCACCGTTGGCGCCCCCTTAACAAGCGACAAGCGCATTGCTGGCCTTGCTTTCACCGGTTCCACCGGCACAGCACAATTAATCAACCGTACCCTAGCGGCGCGTGGCGTGGCACCTGTACCTATTATTGCAGAAACGGGCGGTCAAAACGCCATGTTGGTGGATTCAACATCATTGCCTGAGCAAGTGGTTCGTGACGCCGTCCGTTCAGCCTTTGCCTCCGCGGGTCAGCGTTGTTCTGCCTTGCGCGTCTTGTTTGTACAAGCAGACATCGCAGATCGCGTTATTCCGATGATCAAAGGCGCCATGGCAGAGCAAAGCGTTGGCTTACCTTACCTACATAGCACAGATGTGGGTCCGGTTATCGATAAAAAAGCACAAAAAATGCTGCTTGATCACATCGAATACATGAAAGCGAATGCTAAATTGATCGCCCAAACTGATTTGCCTGATTTTGCAGAAAAAGGCACTTTCGTTGCACCAACTGCGTTTGAGATCAACAGCATCGATCAGCTAACCGATGAAAAATTTGGTCCTATCATGCACGTTGTACGCTACAAAGCTCGCGACCTAGATAAGATCATCGATACGATCAACAACTCAGGTTTTGGTTTAACAATGGGTGTTCACAGCCGTAACGAAACCACGTGCGCGCGCATTGCTAGCCGTGCTCGCGTGGGTAACTTATACATTAACCGCGACCAAGTAGGTGCTGTGGTAGGCGTTCAACCTTTCGGTGGACAAGGCCTATCGGGCACAGGACCAAAAGCAGGTGGCCCACATTACCTTCAACGCTTCGCTATTGAGCAAGACCTTTAAGGGGAGACACTATTATGACAATCGTACAACCTATCCAAATTCAGGTCGCTCAGAAAATCTTCGAAGCATGGGACAAGCTTGGTGTGAAAGGCCGCGCTGACAAACTACAGCAGGCGCTTTATTCTTTTACCAATGAACAAAGAAAAATGGCCGCTTGGCAGATTGATAACGCCAAACAATCCATCGCTGAAACACGCCTCATGCCTGGTCCGACAGGTGAACGTAACGAGCTATCCAACCAAGGCCGTGGTGTGTTTCTTTGCATGTCTTTGATCGAAGGCGACAACGCCAGAGTCGGTTTAGTCGGCCAAGTGTTTGCGGCGCTTATTGCAGGCAACCCTGTGATTACCGTCGGCCCGACAGGTCAAGAAATCATGGACATGATTTCGCCCTTCGTAGCCGAAGGCGTCATTCAAAACATTGCCGAATCAGCTCAAGACTCTTTGATCGAAGCAGACCACTTAGCTGGCATTGCTGTACTGTGCGACCCAGCGCAAGCACAACAGCTTAGCCAACGCCTTGCGGCGAAGAGTGGCTTGATTTGCCAATTGATTGAAGAAACCGATGCGCAACATCTAAGCGTGATCGCCAAACCGCATTACATTCTGCGTTTTGTCACTGAACGCACCGTGTCTAACAACACCACCGCCATCGGCGGCAACGCGACACTGCTTGAATTGGGCAGCATGAACGACTAATTACCGCTCTAAATAAGATACACTTTAATGAAAACAGCCCTTTTTGATAACAAAAAGGGCTGTTTTTTTACCATCTAATACTTAGTATTATTGATTTTCGTTGATGGAAAGCAATGCGTTTTCCCACGCTTTGATAAAGCGCTGCCGTTTTGAATCATCAAGGTAGACCATCAACGCTGGCCCCAAAGGAATAGGATGAAAATTAATCGTTTGGTCCTGTATATTTTGTCTTGATACTAGGGCATCAATATCTGGATTCAAGGCCATCAATTCACTTTTCTGTGCAATCACTTCCTGTCCTTCTTTGGATATCAAGAAACTGACAAAGCGCTGTGCATTAGAAACATGCTTGGCTTGTTTGGAGATAAACACTGCGCGGCTCACCACTAAAGCATAATCTTGCGGAATCACCACACCAATGCGGTTATCCCGTTTTTCACGAGCAAAAGAATACGACCCTAAAAGATTGTAACCAAATATCAAAGTACCAGAGGCAATATCGTCTAGTAACATAGCAGTCTGGCCATAAACCTTAGTTCGAGCACGCCCTAAACTCTCTTGTAAACGCCCACTAATACTTGATGTTACTTCGTCTTGCGTCGCCACTAAATAACCAATACCGGAGCTGCGCGCATCATAGGAGCCAACTTTATGAACAAAAAAGTCATCGTCAATACGCATGGCGCTCGCCAATGACTCATGAGTCAGTGGAACAGTTTTCTCCTCAAAGGCTTGCTTGTTGTAAACAAAAACAATGGGGCTCGTAAGTAAAGCCAATCACTTCATTACGCCAATTGGCCCAACTAGGTAAGGCCTCAACCGCTTCGCCAAATACCGGTTGTGCGTAACCATCATTAACAAGTCGGACCTGAAGATCCATGGCGGAGCTAATGACCACATCAGGCTGTTCTGCTAACGGTTTGGCCCTAATGGCTCGATCTAATTCCTGAGTATTAAATTCTCTGTACTCAAGCTTTATATCAGGGTTTTGTGCACTAAAAGTATCCAGTAAGGGGGCAATAGCGTTTAAATCTGTCGCACTGTATATGGTTAACCTGTCCGCTTCCCATATCGTGGGTAACACAGTCGTCTCTGCAATCACCTTGCTCGCCATCACCAGAGAAATACATAATAAGCCTATTCGCTTCGACATACGGTCCCCTCTTTTGGCAAATGCACTCTTGCTCGAAGCCCTCCAAATGGACTGTCCTCCAAGAAAAAATCACCGCCATGGGCTTCCGTAACGCTAGCGACAATAGACAAACCAAGACCAGAACCACTTAATCCATTATCCAAGCGCTGAAAACGCTCTAATGCTTTTTCTCTCAACTCAAAAGGAATACCAGGGCCAGCATCGTCAATCATAATATCAATGCCAGAGATATCTGCTCGCAAGTGAATCTCAATCAGGTTCTGTTCGGGACCGTAATACACCGCGTTATCCAAAAGATTACGTACCGCTTCACGTAAGCTAATAGAATCCCCCATAAACAAAGGTAATGTCTGCTCACATTGATAAGAAAATTCGACCTGACGGTGAGCATTGTCACGCACACATTCCGTTAATAACTGTTTCATGATGCCCTCAATGTCCATCTGTTCATTCACTACAGTGTCACTACGATGTACTACCATGGCGTGAGTAAGCAGTTGATTGGTTAATCGTGTCAAACGTTCATGCTCTTTACGAATTTTACCTAAATGCTCAGGTAAATCCGCTAGGTTTTGACTTTGACTGGCAATGTCCAATTGAGCCTGCGTAGCACTTTGTGCGGTACGAATTTGGTGACTAGCATCGGCGATAAAACGCTTCATTACAGCTAAGTTAGATAATAGTTGCGCTTGGTAATCGTTAATTGCGCTTACCAGTGGAGAGACTTCTTGAATAGGCGTAGTTTGAATAGGCTCTGCCGATAAAAGCGAATGGGAAGCAAGGCTTTTGGAAATAGAGCCTCAGCGGCTCAAGAGCGCGATTAATCGCTACCCATAAGACAATCATCACAAATACCATAAGACCAAACAACACAGCAAAACTTCGGTACAAGATATCATTCATCATCTTATGACGCGCTCTAAGCGTTTGCGCCAACACGACCGTTACCCAACCAGAAACAGCTGGCTCAGAAAGCCTTTTTTGGCGAATGACCACCCGCACCTCTTCAGATAGATAATGCGCATTATAAAAAGCAATAGCAGATTCTTCGTTGAATGCATCAGGCAAAGGCATATCAGCATAGCCAGTAATCAGCTCACCTTTGGTACCTAACGCCTGATAAAACACCTTATCTTCATCAGCAAGCTGCATCATCTCAAAAGCTGCATAAGGCAAATCTAAATCCACTTTTTTATCATAAACATGCAAACCTTCCATGATAGACAAGCTGGCACTATTGAGCAGTCTGTCATAGGAATAATTGGCCGACTGACGGGCATAATGCCAAACGCCAAGGCTCAAAATAAAAAAAATAGACAATAACAATAACGCTGAGCGTCCCAACATTCGAGTACGTATTGAGTAGCTTTTTTCAGTCATCAACATGCGCTAAATACCCTAATCCACGAATGGTCTTAATGATCAAAGTAGAGCCGTCGAGCTGTTTTCTTAAGCGCGTCAAAGTTTGTTCTATGGCATTAGGCGTGTAGGCCTCATCGTAACTGTAAAGCCGATTAGCAATGTCATCTTTCGTCAGTACCCGATCCAGATTTTTTAGAAACAGTTCCAACAATTGCAATTCTCTTGGTCGCAAATCTAAGGTAACTTCGTTCACTTTGGCAGAGTGCGCGGCTAAGTCATAGACCAAATTACCGCACTGTATTTCGTTACTTGCTCCACCTCGCTCACGTCGATAAAGCGCACGGCAACGAGCTGCCAACTCACGAAAATCAAAGGGTTTTGCTAGATAATCATCTGCCCCAAAATCTAATGAACTGACCCTATCATCGACTTCAGTTCGAGCTGTTAATACCAACACGGGAAGACGGCTCCCCCTATTTCTGAGACTCTGCAGTAACTGAAATCCACTCTTGCCGGGCAAGTTGATGTCTAAAATCAACAAATCAAAATCATCAAACGACAAACTCGCTTCTGCTTTCTCAACTGAACCAATCCAATCAATCGGATGACCTAAATTCCTAAAATACACACGAATCGAGTCGGCCAAGCTCTCATTGTCTTCAATCAATAACATACGCATGACGGAACCCTATCTCTTCTTCTTGTCAGGTTAGTGTCAGTTTAAAGGAGTAACTTTGTCCACTCCTGTGCAACCTTGTACAGCAAAATAAAACAAAAAGAAATTTGGAGAATAAAAAGATGAAATCCAACATTGCCTCACTGTTATTGGTTGGCGGTCTTACCGCAGCACTAAATGTCAGCGCCTTTGAACCATCCAAACCCAGCTGTATTGCCCCTGCCAAACCAGGTGGTGGCTTCGATTTAACTTGTCGTATTTTGTCCACTGGTTTTGCTAATGCAGGGATCACCGATATCCCAATGGCCGTGACCTTTATGCCAGGTGGTGTCGGTGCGGTTGCTTACAACTACATCAACTCCACAACGCCAGATGATCCAAACAAATTAGTCGCTTTTAGCTCAGGTTCTCTACTAAACCTTGCTCAGGGCAAATTCGGCAAAAACTTAGATGAAAATGACGCTCGTTGGGTCGGTACAGCAGGAGTCGATTATGGTGCCATCATGGTTCGCGCGGATGCACCATGGAACACGCTTGGTGAGTTAGTTGACGATATCAAAAAAGACCCAAGCGCATTTGTGTTAGGAGCAGGTGGTGGCGTTGGTAGCCAAGACTGGATGAAAGCCGCAATATTAATGAAATCGACAGGTGTTGATCCGAAAAAAATGCGCTATGTTGCCTACGAAGGTGGCGGTGAGGCCTCAGCCGCTTTGCTTGGTGGACATATTAAAGTCTATCCAGGCGATGTTGGTGAAATCAAAGGTTTAGTTGAATCTGGCAAAGTAAAAATCCTAGCAATCATGTCCCCTGAACGCTTAAAAGGTGACTTCGCTAATTACCCAACCGCTATTGAACAAGGTTATGACGCCGAATGGACCATTCTTCGCGGTTACTATTTAGGCCCTAAAGTGTCAGACGAGGCTTATAACTACTGGACTGCTCAATTCCAAAAAGCCTATAAGAGCCCCGCTTTTGAGAAAGTCATTGTCGATCAAAATCTCGTGCCATTCAACATGTCTGGAGACGCTCTAGACAGCTACATTAAAGAACGCGTTGCCTTTATGCGCGGCTTAGCAAAAGAAGCTGGGTTAACGAACTAATCAGTTGATACGTATTAAATTGAGGCAACTACATGTTATATGACCGCATTTTTGCGGGTGCATTATTGGTGCTGTCTGGGCTTATTGCCTGGACAGCTTTCCATTTCGATGTCCCGTTTCAATATGAACCATTAGGACCAAAAGCCTTTCCTATTATCTTGTCTATTATATTAGCCGCATGCTGCATTTGGCTAATAGCCAAACCCGATAGTAATGCTTGGCATCCAAACAAAGAAGTTCTAACAAAAATCATCATAGGTCTGGTGATAATGATTTTGTATGCCGCCCTATTTGAAGAAGCGGGCTTCATTATTGCTACCACCATCGTGGGGGCCATTTTTAGCTGGTTATTTGGAGAAAAACCACTGAAAGCCTTCTTGTATGCTCTCGCCCTAAGCGTCATCAGCTATTTTTTATTAGCTTATTTAATGGAACTTAATGTCCCAACTGGCTTACTTCTCGGAGACTTATGATGGACATTTTACATTATTTATCAATAGGCTTTTCTGTCGCTCTTACGCCCCTTAACTTAGGTTTGGTGTTAGCAGGCTGTTTTATTGGTACATTAATTGGCTCATTGCCCGGTATTGGACCCATCAATGGCGTGGCTATTTTGTTACCATTGGCCTATTCCGTTGGTTTACCGCCAGAATCCGCTTTGATCTTATTAGCCGGTGTTTATTATGGCGCAGAATATGGTGGCCGAATTTCCAGTATTTTGCTAAACGTTCCAGGAGATGCGGGTGCCATAATGACAACCTTGGATGGCTATCCTATGGCCAAACGTGGAGAAGCCGGTAGAGCATTAGCTTTATCCGCTGTGTCCTCTTTCTTTGGTAGTATCGGCGCCTTATTGTTAATGGTGATATTTGCACCATTACTCAGCAAACTAGCCATTCAGTTTGGCCCTTCTGAATACGTTTGGCTGATGATTTTTGCCTTCACTTGCTTGGCAACCATGGTAGGCAAACGCCCTATTAAAACCGTCGTTGGCGTGGTCATAGGTCTACTTTTCGCGACCGTTGGCATTGATTCTGGTACGGGCATTTTGCGCTTTACCATGGACATTCCAAACTTATTCGACGGTGTCGATTTTCTGGTTGTTGTCATCGGTATGTTTGCTATCAGTGAAGTTTTGGTACTGCTAGAAAGTTGGGCGCGTAATGACTTGAAACTGACACCTGTCGGAAAAAGTTTTGTCAGTTTTGCCGATTTAATGGCAGTAAAGTGGGTTGTACTACGCTCTACGCTTTCAGGCTTTTTGATTGGCGTATTACCAGGAACTGGAGCCTCTATTGCCAGCGCGGTTGCCTATGGTACAGAAAAGCGTTTCGCAGAAGGTCACAACGATAAGTTTGGCGAAGGCGATATTCGAGGTCTTGCTGCACCGGAAGCAGCAAACAACGCTGCAGCGGCGGGTTCTATGTTACCTATGCTAACTTTGGGTATTCCAGGTAGTGGTACAACCGCGATTCTACTTGGTGCATTACTAATGTTTAATATAACACCAGGACCATTATTATTTGAGCAACAACCCAATATTGCATGGGGACTGATTGCTTCTATGTTCGTAGGTAATATCGCCTTGCTCGTATTGAACTTGCCACTCATTGGTGTCTTTGTTCGGCTACTGTCTATCAAACAATCATACCTCGTACCTATTATCGTGATGCTGACTTTTGTCGGAATCTATTCGATTCATGGTGATTCGTTTGACCTGTTCTTTATGATTGTCTTGGGTATTTTTGCCTTCATTTTACGCAAATTAGGCTTCTCTCTCGCACCGGTCATTTTGGGCTTAGTACTAGGAGAAGTGTTAGAAGAAAACTTGCGTCGCGCATTGTCTATCAGTGGTGGCGATTGGTCTATCTTACTCAATGGCACCATGACTTATATCTTAGCCGTTGCAACAGTGGCCGCCCTTATCGCACCAAAAATACTAAAAGTGCTAAAAAAATAAGTATCTATTAGTTTATGCATTGCTCTAAAAAACCGTCATAGTAAAAAATATGACGGTTTTTTTATGTTATGACGAACACTAAAAATACACCAAGCTGCCAACATAAATGCATTTTTGTCGATTATATATGGCCTTGTACTGGTTATAAAACACGCAATCTGTACCTGTCTTTTCGACGCTCAGCTGATATCTTTTGCTTACTAGCCATGATACCTATGTCAAGTTTGCCAAGGAGTATTCTATGTCTGCCGTACAGTATTTCCAGTTAAAAACACAATACAACCATTGGATGAATAAGCGACTTTACGATCTTTGCCAATCCCTTTCAGACGAAGAAAGGAAAAGGAATCAGGGAGCTTTTTTCAGCTCTATCCATGGCACACTGAATCATATTTTGTTGGCGGACTTACTCTGGCTTTCGAGACTGGGTCTACCCGTTGCATGTAGGGCGAATTCTTTGGCAGATATCCTCTATGACGATTACCATCAGCTTACTGCAGCACGTCATGAAGTTGATGCTTTGTTAACGAACTACATAGGCTCATTAACGGATACGGATATTGCACAGTCGATTCAATATAAACGCCTGCAATCTGATGATGTAAATGAACTCCCTCTTGGTCTTATTTTGACGCATCTTTTTAATCACCAGACTCATCATAGAGGGCAACTCACCACGCTAATGACGCAAATAGGCATAGAGGTCGGCGTCACCGATATGATATCCATGCCCCTAGCAGCAACGCTTTTGGCGCCAAAGCATGGTTAGGAAAAAAGCCCTAACGCGACGCAGATAATAAAAAGCCTCGCTATGGAGATAGCAAGGCTTTGCAGATACATCATTTATAGCCATGACAACAGAACGTTGTGACGTTATTCCAGTGCTCGAGCATTGATGTAAGCTCGCTCTGAAACATCATGCCATTCGCTCACCGGGCCTAAAAAGTTTTTGAAAGATTCATACACTTTTTGGCTTTGCGGGTCGTTCGCGGCAAGCGCTTCTAATGTCTCAGAAGATGCTTTTTTCAATGCAATCAGTAAATCTTCCGGGAAGGGTTTAAGAATCACATTATGTTCATTTACCAAGGTTTGTAATGCTGCATTATTGCGTGCAGTAAACTCGTTAAGCATCGCTAAGTTTGCTTGTTGAACGGCAGAACGCACAATGGCTCGCAAATCATTTGGCAAGGCATTAAACGCTTCTTGGTTAAAAATGGCTTCTACCGCCGAACCTGGCTCATGCCAACCTGGGTAGTAGTAGTATTTCGCAGCCTTGTACAAACCAAACGCTAAATCATTGTAAGGCCCAACCCATTCAGTCGCATCGATAGTGCCTGTTTGTAATGCCGTAAAGACTTCACTAGCGGGTAAGTTTATTGATGACGCCCCCACTTTTTCGAGTACTTCGCCACCTAATCCTGGCATACGAATCTTCAGGCCTTGGAAATCAGCCAGTGAGTTAATCTCTTTATTGAACCACCCCCCATCTGTACACCTGCATTGCCAGCGACCATAGGGATTAAATTAAAGGGAGCATAAATCTCTTCCCATAACGCTAATCCACCACCTTCACCAATCCAAGCGTTAAATTCTTGTGCGTTAAACCCAAAAGGTACGGTAGAGAAGAACTGTGCAGCGGGTATTTTGCCTTTCCAGTAGTACGCCGTACCATGGCCCATCTGTGCAGTCCCACGAGAAACCGCATCGAAGACCTCTAAAGCAGGCACCAACTCACCCGCAGCATAGACTTTAATGTCCAAGCGACCGTTAGACATTTCTTTGATATTCTGCGCTAAGACTTCGGCACCTGTGCCCATACCTGGAGCATTTTTCGGCCAAGTGGTGACCATTTTCCAATGTATGGTGTCGACCTTCTGTTCGACTTTGGCGACTTCTTTCTCTTCCGATCCGCCACAGGCTACCAATAAGGCTGTCGTCATCCCGACAAGAACCCATTTCCCCCACGTTGCTCTCTTGTTCATTCACTGTATCCTTTAATAAACGCGCTATTTCTAACAAATAAGCCCCATTATCTATGGATAACAGGGCTTATTAAGCTTATTTCGTTAAAATGAATAATCAGTCATTAGCACGAGCATTAATAAACGCTCGTTCCGAAATATCGTGCCATTGACTCACTGACGCTAAAAAGCTTTTAAAGGAGTCGTATACTTTCTGACTCATAGGGTCGTTAGCGGCCACTTCGTTTAGCGTTTCATTAGAGGCGACTTTTAACGCCTCTAGAAGGTCTTTCGGAAACTCTTTCAACACCACATTATGCTCATTGACTAAGGTCGCTAACGCGGCGTCATTACGTGCTGTAAATTCGCTTAACATCGCTACGTTTGCCTGTTGTGTCGCAGCGCGAACAATCTCTTGTAAATCCGCTGGCAGTGCATTGAAAGCATCTTTATTGAACAAAGCTTCTACCGCTGAGCCTGGCTCTTGCCAACCTGGGTAATAATAGTATTTCGCTGCTTTGTACAAACCAAACGCTAAATCGTTATAAGGCCCCACCCATTCCGTCGCGTCAATTGTACCTGTTTGCAACGCGGTAAAAATTTCACTGCCTGGTAGGTTGACGGTAACAGCACCGACTTTTTTCAGTACTTCGCCACCCAAGCCTGGCATACGCATTTTTAAACCTTGGAAGTCGTCCAACGAGTTAATTTCTTTATTAAACCAACCGCCCATTTGCGCGCCTGTATTGCCGGCTACCATAGGGATGATGTTAAAAGGTGCGTAAACCTCTTCCCACAGTTGCAAACCACCACCGTATTGAAGCCAAGCATTAAACTCTTGTGCCGTCATGCCATAAGGAATAGAGGAAAAAAACTGCACAGCTGGGGCCTTACCTTTCCAATAATAAGCCGTACTGTGTCCCATTTCCGCCGTACCACGAGACACAGCATCAAATACCTCTAGTGCAGGTACCAATTCACCAGCCGCATACACTTTCACATCCAAGCGACCATTCGACATTTGCGTAATGTTTTTCGCTAATGCTTCAGCACTCGTGCCCAAGCCAGGAAAGTTTTTAGGCCAAGTGGTGACCATTTTCCAATGAATTGTTTCAGCTTTTTTCTCAACCTTAGCCGTCTCTTCCGCTTTTTCTGATCCGCCACAGGCGACCAAAGACAAAGCAAACAAACTAGCGAACGCCAATTTGCCCAATACCATTAAATTACGCATTATTTTCCCTCAGGGAGCCAGTTACTTAATTGTTATGAATAGCTAACCTTAACAATAGGGGCAATCAAAACATCCACTAATGCCGTCTATGATTAGGTTTTTATTATAATCAGACAAAAATTTGCCCTTTTCCTGTACAAAACATTGAAAAGGGCAAAAGATGATAAGAATTGTCGGAATCTTGCTCAACTCTTTTTTGCAATTTATCGCCACTTAATTTCGCTTCGCTATAAATTTGGCGTGTAGCTCCACGACATACGCTGACCACTTTCAGCAGATTGCTCGGCCAAACACAATAAATAGATTAACTGGCAAGCGTGCTCCATTGGAACAGGAGCTTCCCCTTTACCAAGAATCGCATCACGCAATTGTCCATAAAACGCGGCGTATTCACCTTGGGTCGATGCTTCTTGAATGGCTTCAATAGTATCTTGAGAATGAGCAACAAAACGTGTATTACGCTGCTGAACAGCTTTAGACGGAAAGTCATCATGCCAAGGCATTTGCCCAGCGCGCAATGCTTCTTCTTGCGGATCCAAACCCACACATTGCCAACTGCCTTTCGTAAATCTTGCGTTAAAGCGTCGCATTTCACCCGCTTCAAACGGTGTTGATGCTAACCGTATACGTCTATCGTCATAGCCCAACTCCAGCTCAAACCAGTCATGGGTTTGACTGCCATCACGTAACTTATCAATGCTGGCATGTAACCACTTCGGCGGGCCGAACAAACACAAGGTCTGGTCTACTATATGCGGTCCTAAATCCCAAAAAATCCCCGTGCCAATACCTGGCTCTTCACGCCAGCGTGCTTGCGCCGTCGGGCGAAAACGATCAAAGCGAGAATCTAAGTGCTTCAACTCGCCCAACTCACCACTCTTAATAAGCGCTTTAAGACGCAAAAAATCCCCATCAAAACGGCGATTTTGATACACGCAAAAAACCAAATCTTTTTGTTTCGCTAGGGTACACAAAGCCTCTATCTGAGATAATTTGGTAACAGAAGGTTTTTCTAACAACACATGCTTACCGTTTTCCAACGCCTGCTTTGCCTGATCAAAATGTAATGCATTTGGTGTGGTAATCACCACCAAATCCACATCTGACGCTGCAAACACCGCCTCAGCTGAAGACACGACTGACGCTTCAGGAAACAGCGCTCTCACCTCATCCACTTTTGAACTGCAAACATACGCCAACATCATCTCTGGATCATTCACCACAAACGGCGCATGAAACACCCGCCCAGACAAACCAAAACCAATCAAACCCACACGAATAGACATGCTCTACTCCTTTTAAAACTAAATACTTACAACTCTAAATAGTTTACAACCAATTGAGAAAAAATGCTGCAATTAAAAACACTTAAAAAGTTAGATAATTTAACTGATAGATAAATAGCTAGGGAGCGGAGAAAGAAATAGAAGCGCCGAAAAGTAATAAACGTCAAAACAAGGATACAAAGATAAGCTGAATCTTATTCCTGCTGACGCGCTGAGCCTGCGCAGCGAGGCGCAAAGGAATAAGAGTCAGCGTCCTTTTTACCGGAGAGTTAAAGCACTTCCAGTTTAGCAAACGACAACACCAGCCACTTAGTGCCTTCGTCATCAAAGTTTACCTGTACGCGTGCTTGTGGGCCTTGGCCTTCGTAGTTGATCACTAAGCCTTCACCAAACACAGGATGATTCACTCGATCGCCCATATTCACCGTCACTTCTGGCGCTTTATAGTTGTTTAACAAACTGCTGTTTTGCAATTTATTCTTTTCAGACTGGTAGTCTGGGCGCTGCAACGACACAGGACGGCTCACTTGCGAACGCAGACGCACTTCCTCCAAACACTGCGGTGGGATTTCTTTGATAAAACGAGAGGGGCTATTAAACGACTCACTGCCAAACAAACGACGGGATTCCGCGTAAGTGATGTAGAGTTTCTCCATAGCTCGGGTAATACCCACATAACAAAGGCGTCGCTCTTCCTCTAAGCGTCCTGGTTCTTCAAAAGACATCTTGCTCGGAAACAGGTTCTCTTCCACGCCGGTTAAGAACACCAATGGGAATTCAAGACCTTTCGCCGAATGCAAGGTCATCAACTGCACGGCGTCTTGGTATTCGTCGGCTTGCGCATCGCCAGCGTCCAACACGGCTTTATCCAAGAATGCCATCAGCGGCGAACTAAACTCTTCGTCTTCATCACTCCAGCTGAAACCGCCAGCCGCACCCACCAACTCTTTTAAGTTTTCGATACGCGCTTCGCCCTTCTCGCCTTTCTCTTTTTCATGGAAAGGAATCAAACCGGCTTCTTCGATAATTTGTTCGAAAATGTCGTTCAAGTTCAAATCGGGTTGCTGGACCGTGGTGCTTAAACCCTCAATAAGATGCAAAAAGGTTTTAATGGCGTTGGTCGCACGGCCCGGCATCAAGGATTGACGCACCACTTCTTGCGCGGCTTGCCACATAGAACAGCCGTTATCACGGGCGATTTCACGCAAGGTTCCAATGCTACGTTCACCAATACCACGAGGCGGTACGTTAATAACACGCTCCATCGCACCATCGTCATTCGGATCCAACGCCAAGCGTGCATAAGCCAAGGCATTTTTGATTTCAAGACGGTCGTAGAATCTGTGCCCACCATAAATACGATAAGCAATCTGTTCCCTAACCAAGCATTCCTCGATCACCCGTGACTGAGCATTGGAGCGATACAGAATCGCCATGTCAGACAACGCCGTCCCCTTATCGCGCCATTGTTTGATGATGCCGATGATAAAACGCGCTTCATCTTGCTCGTTAAAGCCTGCATACAAGGAAATAGGGTCACCTTCACCGCTGTCGGTCCAAAGCTCTTTGCCCAAACGATCATCATTGTGTTTAATCAAACCATTCGCCGCGTTTAGGATATGGCCCGTTGAACGGTAGTTTTGCTCCAAACGAATGGTGCCAACGTCTTTAAAATCTTTGGTGAAGTTTTGGATGTTTTCAATTTTTGCACCACGCCAACCGTAAATCGATTGATCATCGTCACCCACAGCAGTAATCGTGCCTTCGCTGCCCACCATGATGCGCAACCAAGCATATTGAATGGTGTTGGTATCTTGAAACTCGTCCACCAGCACATGACGAAAACGCTCTTGATAATGGCGTAACAAAGCGGGTGTGCTGAGCATCAACTCATGAGCGCGCAACAGCAACTCGCCAAAATCCAATAAACCACCACGCTCACAAGCCTCTTCATAGTGGTAGTACAGCTCGCGCATGCCTTTGGAGAAAGGGTCATGGCTGTCTGGCACATGTGCCGCACGACGGCCTTCGTCTTTTTGCGCGTTAATAAACCAAGACACTTGCTTCGGCGGCCAGCGAGTATCGTCGATATTCAGTTCGCGCATGATGCGTTTGATTAAGCGTAGTTGGTCATCACTGTCCATGATCTGGAAGTTTTCTTTGAGTCCAGCATCACGCCAGTGAGCACGCAATAAGCGATGCGCTAAACCGTGGAAAGTCCCCACCCACATGCCTTGTGGAGGAACACCAACCAATTGCTCAATACGACCTTGCATCTCGCGAGCAGCCTTATTGGTGAATGTAACGGCCATCAAACTATAGGGTGATAGCTCGTAAGCGTGCATCAGCCAAGCAATGCGATGGACCAAAACACGGGTCTTACCCGATCCTGCGCCAGCCAAGACAAGGCTATTCTGCAAGGGCGCGGCGACCGCTTCCCGTTGCTTGTCATTCAGTGAGTCGAGGATAAAAGAAACGTCCATTACATTCCGCCATAATTAATTAATACTTTTGTCACAAAAATCCGCAAAAATAGATTGATTTTCGAACGATTTGCGTTTTTTATTAACGTGAAAATGAGTTGTCTGTCTATTTTGACTTTTTTCAACAGCCGATGACAGGGGTCTATACAGTTCAATGTCATCGAACGTCCAAAAAGGGTATAACGATGAGCAATTTTGCCGAAACACTAACTGAAGTAAAAACCGACATACTGCATGCCTCCATTAGTTTGGATAATGAAACAAAAGAACGGAATCAAAAGGAAGATGCGGCACGTATGTTAAAAGCCCGACGTGCAATTGAACAGCACTTAGAACAAAAACGTTTAAACCATGATATCTCAAACGGCTGGGATGATTGATTTTATCTCGCTAAACTGAGTGATTTGGTACAACAAACTGGGCCTAACCTCTGCGTTAGGCCGTAGTGTGTATTTCACCAAAGAACGCTCGCGCCTACGACAATAGTAGGACATTGTTTTTTCAATCGTACTTTTTGTATGTGGCTTTGCTCGCTTATTTTTAAAGGAGAAAAATCATTATTCCCTTAAAATATGACTTTTATCTCTTCTTATCGTCTTCGTTTTTCTGCAACTTATAGCGGTTACTCACGTGTTGGAGTACCATAGCGTCTGATTTTCATATCTTTTAATCCATAATAAAAAAGAAAATAACCCTCTTGGGGAGTTACCATGTTTGAACATATCCAAGCTGCTCCTGCAGACCCAATTCTTGGCCTGAATGACGCTTATAGAAATGATCTTAATCCGCATAAAATCAACCTAGGTGTTGGTGTTTATAAGGATGAACAAGGCAATACACCGATTTTAAAAGCCGTTAAACAAGCAGAAGAACGTTTGTTGACCCAAGAAAAAACCAAAAACTACCTCAGCATAGAGGGCGCTCCCGCCTATCGATCTGCCGTGCAAACGCTTTTATTTGGTAAAGACCACAACATTATTACCAAACAGCTTGCTCAAACAGCACAAACTCCCGGTGGTACCGGTGCGTTGCGCGTCGCCGCTGAATTCATTAAAAAGCATTTACCCGAAGCCACAATTTGGGTCAGTAACCCAACTTGGGCTAATCACCAGTCCGTTTTTCAGTCCGTCGGTTTAGAAGTAGGCAGCTACGCTTATTACAATGCCGATAACAAATCGTTGGATTTCGAAGCCATGCTTGCCAGTTTGTCGCAAGTACCTGAAGGCGACGTGGTGTTATTTCACGGTTGCTGCCACAATCCAACCGGCATAGACCCAACACCCGAGCAGTGGTACCAATTAGCGAAACTCTGCAGCAAACAAGGTTTCTTACCCTTGTTTGATTTCGCTTACCAAGGGTTTGGTCAAGGTTTAACAGAAGACGCTCAAGGTTTACGTAAGTTTTTAGAGTATGTGCCAGAGATGCTCATCGCCAGTTCCTTCTCGAAAAATTTTGGTCTATACAATGAACGCGTTGGCGCGCTAACCATTGTCTGTGAAAACGCAGAACAAGCCGAAACCACATTCACACAAATCAAACGCTGTATTCGTACCAATTATTCAAACCCACCTTCCCATGGTTCTGCTGTAGTAGCCGAAATCCTCAATGACCCAGAGCTTTATGCTTTGTGGGAAAGCGAGTTAAAAGCCATGCGAACACGCATTCACGAAATGCGCAGTTTGTTTGTGAATACCCTACGAATTAAAGGTGTGAGCCAAGATTTTTCGTTTATTTCGCATCAGCAAGGTATGTTTTCTTTTTCTGGGCTAACACCAGATCAAGTGGCACAGTTGCGCAAAGAGTACGGCATCTACATTGTTGGCTCAGGACGCATTAGTGTCGCGGGCATGACGCATGACAATATGGGCCCACTTTGTGATGCTATTGCCGCGATTTTAAAGGGCTAAGCTCACATTTACTCGCCTTGGTGTGAGGCAATAAAAACGGCTTCAACGTGAATGTTGAGGCCGTTTTTTTATGTCGATGGTTTTTGTTGGTTGTTTTATAACTCAGTAGGCTGTTACCTTATGGGTCCGCTTTTTTTATACATACAGGAGCCATCTATGACCGCCACACTGATTTACTGCTACGATCCAATGTGTAGCTGGTGTTGGGGATTTCGTCCTACTTGGACCAAGCTGCAAAAAGCCTTGCAACATTTGATCGATGCCAATCAGCTCACCATTCAGCCTATGCTTGGCGGTCTTGCCATTGATTCCGATGTGGCCATGCCAGAGGAAATGAAAGCCAAACTGGAAGGCACATGGAAACATATTCAAAGCACTCTAGGAACGGAGTTTAATTTCGACTTCTGGAAAACCGCAGCGCCACGTCGATCAACTTATCCAGCCTGCCGTGCCTGTTACGTCGCCAGAGACATAGGACTCGAAGAAGAGATGTATCATGCCATCCAAGAGGCGTATTACTTAAACGCTAAAAATCCGTCGGATCTCGACACCTTAATTGCATGTGCTGAACAAATAGGCATGAATGCTGACGGTTTTCAGAAGACCATGCAGCACGTTAAAAATGAGCGTTTATTGGAAGAAGAAATAGAACAGGCTAGGCATCTTGGCTTGAATTCATTCCCTTCTTTAGCCTTGTTAATAGGCGATAAGCTCACGCCTATTCCACTAGATTACAAGGATCATTTAAGCATGTTAACTGCCATAAAAAAGGCGCTGTCTTAGCGCCTTAGTCACTTAAATCACATCAGTTCTATAAATATAAATCAACGAACAAAAACATAACTCTTCATTGTGCGAATAATAGCAGCGGCTGAAACAACATATAACAAAGGTAAAGCGAGCTTATAATCGTTGCCATCAACAAATACTATGATGCACGCAATGACAAACAAACTCAGTGTAAATAGATGCACATAGGCACACAAACCAAACTTCCATTTTGCGGTAATCATCACACCACCCACACCTAAAACCACACCCAATGCGCCACCAACTAAAACATCCATTGGCCAATGCACACCAATCAACACCCGACTCAAAGCAACCAATACCGCCAACAGGATAAACGTCGCTTTAGCATAAGCATTTTGAACGTAGCAGAAACACACACTTGCTAATAAGAATGCCGTTAAACTATGGCCAGAAGGAAAGCTACGTGCTTTATAGGCTCTGCCCAAAAGATTAAAGGTTTCAGGATCAAGCACTGCCGGTGGACGCGGCATCGCAAAATAATCCTTAAGTAAGTTAACTACGATGGCACCAAGTAATGTGGTGAATAGAACAGTCCAATGAAAACGAATATTGCGGCAAGAAAATAACAGCACTAGGGCCAACAAAAATACGCCATCTCCAAATACCGTCATATTTTCCAATAAGAAAGAAGGTATGTAGATGCTAAAGCTATTTATTTCCATAAAGCCAAAATGATAACCACCAAGTACATTACCAATCATGGCAGTGCTTGCTAATACAACGGCAACCAAAAGTAAAATTTGAATACTAGATTGAGGAACAACCGCCTTGCTTGCTCTAGCTTGATCTAGCAGCGATTTATAATTGGTCGACATTTTAGTTAAGTGACAACGCATAAAACCCTCATTTCTTTTGACAAAAAGAGATATAAATTAGATGGTCACATTTTATGCACATTGAGTGAAAAATAAGTGAAATGAGAATCTGAGATATAAACAGAAATAAATAGTTATGTATTTGTTTGTACTTTTATGTGAAATAAGCAAATAAAAGGTAAAAGAAGGATTGATGATCATGATGAAATCCCCGTTAATAGGCGAATAATCACGAGCAATTTTTTCCATCTAGATTTTTCTTATTTAGCCTTCTCTTAATCTAGATTTTTTATCGAAGTAGCAAACAAGGTCAACAGGAACACATATCCCACATGAAGCGTAACCACACTATTTTGTCCCGACTCACGACAGGGCTATGTTCTTTCTTCAGACAGGGTTTTAAAACAAAACCTAGTACTTCAAGCTTTGTTATTTTGCTAACGCTACTAAATACAGCGCTATATAACTGGCCTTTATTTTCTTTTTCGATAAAAAATCTAGATGGCTTTACGTTGAATAGCATGCAAACTCTCATGACCGTTTTTGCCGCTATTTATCTAGTCACCACGCTGGTGCTTTATGTGTTGTTTATTTTATCTAGACGCTTAGGTAAAGCTGTATGTGTGGTGTTTGCATTAGCAAACTCATTGGCAGTGTATTTCGTGGTGACCTATAACGTCATCTTAGACAGAACCATGATAGGCAATATTTTTAACACCCAATATTCAGAATCTGGACAATTTTTAAGCCCAAAGCTGGCCATTTATTTTATTCTGCTTGGCGTCTTACCAGCTTGGTTAATCCTTCGTGTGTCGGTTCAGAAAACCTCAAGAATACGATTATTCGCGCATCTTATTATCACCGTCATAGTCACGTCTACTTGGATTTGGCAGTCACAAAGTCATTGGCTATGGATTGATGATCATGCCAAACAATTAGGTGGCCGAATCATGCCTTGGTCTTACGTAGGTAATACGATTCGCTATCAAAACCAGTTAGCGAAAGAAAATGTAGTACAAACTCTATTACCAGATGCCACCTTTGATTCAAATGAAAAAACCGTTGTGGTGTTAGTCATTGGTGAATCAGCGCGAGCGGAGAATTTTTCCCTATACGGCTATGAAAAACCAACCAATCCTTTGCTAACCGCATCTGAAAATGTCGTTACCTTAAAAAATGCGACCTCTTGCGCCACTTACACTACCGAATCTGTGAAATGTATTCTTTCACACAATAACCCAAGTGGTAGTTTCTCCGAGCAATTTGAACCTTTGCCAAGTTACCTGCAAAGACAAGGAGTTGACGTTTTTTGGCGCACAAAAAACTGGGGAGAGCCACCAATTAAAGTAGCTAGCTATTTAAGTTCAGGGGATTTGAAAAAGAACTGTGAAGGCAGTGAATGCGACTATGATGGCGTGTTATTAAGTCATCTAGCTGAGCAAATTCAAGAATCGGATAAACAAAAAGTCTTTGTGGTTCTGCATCAAACAGGCAGTCATGGACCATCTTATTACAGTAAATATCCAAAGGAGTTTGAGGTTTTTAAACCTATTTGTCGTTCGGTCGAGCTTAGTAACTGCACGCAAGAGGAGCTAATTAACGCCTACGATAATACCGTCTTATATAACGATCATTTCTTAGATCAGTTACGCAAAACTTTAGAAGGATTGAAAGACACCTCCAGCGCTTATCTTTATGTATCTGACCATGGAGAGTCACTTGGCGAAGGTGGTATTTATTTACATGGAACACCTTATTCCATTGCACCTGAGCAACAATTCAAAGTGCCGTTCTTTGTGTGGATGTCGCCATCTTTTATTGATCAGAGGCATATCTCTATCGATAAACTAAGAGCACGAGAACAAAGCACCCAAGCGAATATTTTCCATAGCGTCATGGGCGCCTTTGATATGAACAGCGAAATCTATAATAAAGACCTAGATATGTTCAGGGCTGCGCGCCAACAATAGCCATAGACTAGCGAATAAACAATAAAGGCCAGTAAATCTGGCCTTTATTGTTTTTGTCATTTTCTAGAAAACATGACTCTTTTTGAGGCTCTAACCAAAGTCGTGATTAATTAAATCCAACATCGGGTTATAAAGTGGTTCTGTTGTTGCATTGCGTGATTTTTTCGCTTCTTTGTCAGACGCTCCAACGTTGTTGGCTTCTAAAACATCAAACATTTGTAAATCGCTTTCTATGGCTTCCGCTATCTCTTCTATCTCTTCAGCCTCTTCTCTTTGCTCGCTCACTTCTGCTGACTCTGTTGTTGGTTCAATAACAGGATCATTTATCGTCTTGGTCGTCTTAATCTCTTCATCAACGACCAAATGCTCCGCCAAGGCTTTCGCTAAAGGCTCAACGTCGTCTAAGGTCACATTCACTGCCAACCAATGATTAGCGTCGGCTTCATGACTCACCAAAGCACCGGGCATGATCGCATGTCGAAAGCCGGCTAGTAGAGCCGTCATACTGGCAACATCCAACGGTTTAGACAAGCGCATCCAGAGTGACATCCCTCCTTTACTCGCCGCAAAACTGACATGCTCGCCCAGACGGGTTTCCAAATGCGCTTTAACACGCTCCGAATTTGCCCAAACTTCTCGAGCACGTTTCGTTAACGAACGTTTGCTATTAGACTGCAAGGCGTCGTTCAGTGCCATCTGCTGAGCATCACTCAACGCCATATCGGCACCTAAAAAGGCCCCTTCTAATACGGCTTGATATCGACCTGGCAAGCACCAGCTTGCAGAGCGATCTACGCCTTTTGATTCCACGCCACCGATATAGACAATATGGTCAGACGAATCCATTGACTTGTAGGTCATCATCGAACCAGCGCGATACGCCAAATGCGAACACAAATCCCACTCAATCACGGGCAACTTGGTTTCTTCAATAATCGCCAACCAACGACGCAGACTTAAATTACTCACCAACTGACCCGCTGGAAACGAAAACTGCCCAGGCAAAACAATCAAGCGAATGGCTTTATCCCGTAAACAGCGAATCGCTAAATCTAAATCGACACCGCGCTCACCCGCCGTCAGGGCAATCACTTGTCGCCCTAAACTTTGCAAGGTGGTGGTGATTCGAGGATCACACGGCGTTAACACCAACACGCTGTCACCACGTTGAGTTAAGGTTTGCACGGTTTGAGTGAAGATAGCTAAAGGTGAATGTCCTAACCAAAGGTGTGAGGCATGGACTTTAATACCAAGGCCTTTTAAATGCTCGCTAACGGCTTCGCGCACGGCTAAATGACCTTTACCCAAGACAGGCAGATGGACTTCTTCCTGACGCGCTGCGGGGCTTAAAAAAGCCTCGCTTTGATCGACCAAAGCCGCACGGTGAGCAAGACACGACCAAGCCGGCTTAGTGCCATCATTGGCCAGTTCACGTAGCTCATCCCCCGCCAGCAACAAAGCTGGCTTAGTGTCACTGCGATGACAAACAAAGTAACCCGATTTGGGACGAGACTCGATCCAGCCATCTTCACTCAACAACTCATAACCGTGTATGACCGTGTTTAAGCTCAGGCCCAATTGCTTCGATAACGCTCGTAAAGAGGGCATCTTATCACCAGGCACAATGGCCTCTTGTGACATTTGATCCAAAAACCAATCCACCACACCTTTATATAAAAAATCCGCCACCGTTTTGTACCTTTTCTAGTTTGTCATCTAGTATCTGTTATCAATCATTATAGTTGTCTGAAAAAAACGCAAGTAAAAGCCCAATAATTCCCGCTTTTTGTAGGAGTTAAGGTACAATTTCTTTTATTTTAGGCTGATTTCAACGTAGAGTATTCATGGCTTTCGACCCGTTATTGCTTCGTCCCCTTTTTTCCATTTTGGCGCAATCGGCCTACGATCATCCATTAACATACTTGGACAATGCCGCCACGACTCAAAAGCCCTTGCCAGTATTGGATGCTATCCAAGACTACTATCGACACTTCAATGCCAATGTTCACCGCGGCGCCCACTTTCTTAGCGATCGAGCCACTAACCGTTTTGAGCAAGCCAGAGACACCGTCGCGCGCTTTATTAACGCGCCAGAACAAAGCCACGTGATTTGGACAAAAGGCGCAACGGAAGCCATCAATGTAGTGGCCTACGGCCTTGAGCACATTCTTGAAAAAGGCGATGAGATCCTCATCACCAGTTTAGAACATCATGCTAACTTGGTCCCTTGGCAGCAACTGGCGTTTCGCACAGGCGCACGCTTACGCATTGTACCGTTAACATCCAATGGTGAATGGGAACCCGAATTCAGCCACTATTTTACCGATCGCACTCGTATTTTTGCGGCAACGCAGATTTCGAATGCCATCGGCGTAAGTACACCGCTACAAACTATGCTCGATCATGCCAAGCAACAAGGCGCTTTTACCCTTGTCGATGGCGCTCAAGCTGTGGCGCACTATCCTATTGATGTGCAAACATTAGACTGTGACTTCTATGTCTTCTCTGGCCACAAGATGTATGGGCCGACCGGCGTTGGTGTTTTGTATGGCAAAAGTCATGCGTTGGACGTGTTACTACCATACCAAACTGGCGGCGAAATGGTACGTCATGTTTCCTACCAAGCCACAGAATTCAATGTTTTGCCTTATCGTTTAGAAGCGGGAACGCCACATATTGAAGGCGTTATTGGCTTAGCGGCGGCGTGTGACTTTCTCAACGCCCAAGATCGCCTAGCGTTATTGGCTTGGGAGCAATCGCTTGCGAATCATGTTTATACAAGACTGCATAAAGCGGGCGGTATCGAAATTTATTCCCCCGAGAAAAACACCACCCTAGTGTCTCTAAGTGTACCCAATATTCATATCTTGGATTTAAACGCTTACCTAGACAGCCAAGGTGTCGCCGTTCGTGCAGGCAGCCACTGTGCCCATCCATTAATGGCACAACTTGGCGTTGCCGGAACCTTACGTGCCTCCTTCGCTTGTTATAACACCATGGAAGAAGCCAACCGCTTCTGTGATGTGTTGCTCGACGCCATAGACCTACTAAACGATGAGTAACCCGTGATGACAGACGCCATACACCTCAAAACCCAACTACAGGCGTGCCGAAGCAAGGAAGACACCTTCAAAACCTTGGTGACGTTGAGCAAAACACTTCCAAGACTGACTGCTGAAGATAAAACGGAAGTAAACAAAATAAAAGGCTGCGAAAGCGCAGTTTGGCTCATCATTGAAGAAAGCCATGGCATACGCCACTTTGAAGCCGACAGCGACGCCAAACTCATGCGCGGGGTATTAGTCGCCATATTGAGCTTGGTCGAAGGGAAAGCTCTCACAGACATCCAACAAATGGATCTAAAAGCAGAGCTAGCCGAACTTAATCTATCAAGCTACTTAACCAGCTCTAGAGCCAATGGCATATTGGCGATTTTGGAAAAAATACAGGCACCTAAACAATAAAACCTGCTATGCCCAAACCGATAAACAACAACCCTGTAATACGATTAATCAGTACTATATGATGCTTTAAACAGTGAGATACCTTATCTATCGCTGAAGAAATAAGTATATGGATAATCAAAGTGATCACGACCAACTCTAGCGTTAATAATACTGAATAGACCACAAAATGTTCGTTTGACGGAACGAATAATGGAAATAAAGCGCCAAAAAAGACCAATGTTTTTGGATTTAATAGCGAGATCAATACACCATTTTTAAAACTGTATCCTTGCGTGGCGATAGTCACCTCACTGTTAGCATAATACAACGCCTTGCAGCCCAAATAAGCGATATAGCCACTACACAACCACGTCATAATTTGAAAAGCGTGTTCATTAGAATGAATCATGGCTAACAACCAAGTATTCGCTAACACAGAAGCGAATATTAACCCTGTAGCAATGCCAAAAATCACCGGTAAAGTACCCCGTAAACTCTGGTTAATGCTGTTACTTACAACAGCCAAACCACCAGGTCCTGGTGATAATGCCGATGCTAGGCAAATGGCCAAAAACGCTAGTTGATTTTCCATGACTTTGCTCCTCACGATTGAGGCCATCACTTTAATCAGCCAGTTAGCTTTTATCTTGTAAAAAATTGCTTTTGATAGGCCGTTGGCGTGATCCCCATCGCGCTAAAAAACGCTTTGGTGAAATGGCTTTGATCATGAAAACCACAATTGAGCGCAATATCAACAGAACTAAAACCGCGCTTTAGTTGAGGCTCGAGCATGATTCAAGCGTTGTTGGATTTGATATTGATGAGGGGTTAACTGATAACAACGCTTAAATTCTTTAATGAGGTGAAACTTGTTGATACCAGCCTGTTGCGCAATGACTTCAAGGGAAAGTTTCTGCTGATAGCAGTCTGACAGTAAATCACGTACTGACTCAATATTAGATTGTGCTTTATTAAAATGGCGTGTCGACGTTCGTTGGCTTTCCTGTAATAGTAAGTTCACCAACAGCATTTCCCAATGCACCTCAATATCCAAGGCTTCCGCGCCATGAGAGAGCTTCTTAAGTAGCATCCGCATCTGCTGGCTTAAGCGCGCGTCGCTGATCACACTTTGTCGAAAATGGGGGACATACTCAACCCCAAACAAAGACTGGTTTAAAGCCATCATACGCTCCTTGGATGGATACAAAGCACGATAACGCCAACCTTCCCCTCTTCCCTTAGATCCGGTGTGCAATTCATCAGGAGCAACAATCGATAACTGTCCCGGCAAGGCATTATGGCTCGCGCCACGATGGCTAAAATGCATCACTCCCGCATCGACCACCGAGATAACAAAGCCATCGTGAGCATGTTTACCAAATACGGTATCGGTAAACTGTGCTTCAATCATTTCCACACCGCCCAAGATTTGGCTAGTTGAAACGTGGCAATATTCGTTTGCGTGCATCCGGGCCTCCAAGTAAACGTCAACTCTGTCTAACGCTAACCATTCGGGTAAAAAATTCTTGTAAAAAATTGCTGATTTATTTCAAGATAACCTTTAATAACCTTCTATTGAAATATAACGACATGCTCGTTAGAACCTATCGTTATCTTCTTGCTTTAAGTTATTAATCTTAGTTTTGCCTAATACTTTCAATAACAGATTACGGCAAGACCTTAATATAGGATACAAAATAGCGGCGATTTTTTTGGAACGAAACAGCCAATAATTCAAGCGGTTAAACACGCCAGATCGGCTACTCAGCAAAGCTAAAAGCTGGATAGCGTCTGCACCATAGTAGAGCTGTCCATCCATTTTCAACACCATGCCTTGATCTATGTCTAAGCCTTTCGCATTCACTTCTACCATAACCTCTGGATTGTCGCGAGCATCAATGAGTACTAACTCTCCGACGCTTTGCCGTATACGAACTATTTGACAATAAAAATGGCAGGCGGGACATTCCTTGTCATAGATGAGCAGAATCTGTTTGTCTGTCATGCATCAACCCGCTGATAAGAGATCAAATACAGCTGCTGAATCCCTGGGTAAATGTCTTGAATCACGGCCCTTAATTCATCCAAGGTCATGTTTTCTTGTGCGGCATGGTAATCCGTCAATGCATCAAACAAGACCGGCTCGACAGACACTATTTTTAATCGACAAAATTTACGACCGTCTTCAAAGGTAGATACGGTGACAACAGAATCCGGCACATAATGCTTTTCCACTTCATCACGTAAAGTAATGGTCTTTTTGCCCGATAGAATATCGGCTTCGAAGCGTTCAAAGAACGTCATGGTCGTAGGTATCATGTCTTAATTCGCCTTCTGCGCCAGTTTTTCCAACACTCTCGACACCGCCACAAACGCGAAGGAAGCGGTTACGGCGGTGCTCGCACCAAAGCCAGTATCGCAGTTCATTTTGGTTTCTGTATCGCCTTTTAAACGCTGGTGAGATACGGTGCCGTCACCTTGCGGGTAGCGCAATTGCTCGGTGGAATACACACATTCGATGTCGAAGCGGCGTTTGGGATTGCGAGTGAAGTTGTAATGGCGTCTTAAAAAGTTGCGTAGTTTTGCCGCGAGCGGGTCTTTTTCCGTTTTTGAAAGATCACCGATTAAGATTTTCGTCGGGTCTATTTGACCACCCGCGCCACCGACAGTAATCACTTTGCGCTTGTTGCTCTTACTCCATGCCATCAAAGCCGCTTTAGGCTTGATACTGTCTATGCAGTCGATAATGTAATCAAAGGGCGTAGAGAGCAGCTCAGAGATGTTCTCAGGGGTAATAAAGTCTTCAATGCGGGTTACTAGGCAATCGGGGTTAATCAACTTGATACGCTCGGCCATGACATCGACTTTCGATTCGCCAATGTTACCGTCTAGCGCATGAATTTGACGGTTGGTATTGGTAATACAAACATCATCCATATCGATCAAGGTAATGCGACCAATACCAGAACGGGCTAAGGCTTCAGCCGCCCAAGAGCCAACGCCACCAATACCAATGACACACACGTGAGCTTGAGTAAAAAACTCATACGCTGCATCACCATATAAGCGGCGAATGCCACCAAATCGTTGATCATTTGTCACTTTTTTCTCCTCGCAGAAAAATCGCCCTGCGCTTTTTCTATCAATACGTGTATTCTTTTAAATCATTAAAAACGCTACAAATTATAATCAGGTACTAGAGCCCTATGATTCAGCAAGCTTTTGAAATGCTTGGTTTAACACCAAAAGAAACACAACTTTATCAAACCTTGTTAAAACTCGGTCCGTCTTCCATACGAGACATTGCCGAACACAGTGGCATCAATCGCGGTACGGCCTACGAGTCTCTCAAGCAATTACAAACAAAAGGTATTGTCAGCTATTTCCCGAAAGGGAAGCGCCGTTTTTTTACTGCTGAAAATCCAGACATTCTATTGAATCTAGCGGAAGAAAAACGCAACCGACTCAATAAAACCATAGAGAACCTCAAGAGCACAATCATCCCAAACTTACATCAACAGCAACCAGACTATCATCAAACCCATGTGCGGTATTATGAGGGAGACGATGGTATAGAATGGGTATTACGCGATATTTTAAACGTCGTATCACAACAAGACCACAAAGAATATTGCGTGTTTTCGTCTAAACCGATCCGTCCCTTTTTGTACCGCCCTTTCCCCAACTACACCAAACAACGGGTAAAACTGGGCATTAATGTAAAAGTAATCGCTCTGGGTGAAGGGGGTGAAGAAGCGCAATTATCAGAACGTAAATGGATCAAAACAGAAGGCTCGGTGGATGCCAGCTATATCGCTATCTATCCGCCCAAATGCGCGATTATTTCTTTGGCGAGTAACAACTTCCCTTCTGCCGTGGTATTGGAATCAAAAGACATTGCCAAAGCACAACAAATTATCTTCGATACACTATGGAAGATGCTTTAAAGAAGCAGCTTTACCCTTCAAGAACATCCCCAAATAAATAGCAGACAATAAAAAAGCAGCCATCAGGCTGCTTTTTTGACTGTTCAAAACAATCCCGCCTATTGATGACTGCGAAACTGTTGAATAGTACGCAAACGAGCCATAGCTTCCACTAATTCCGCTGTCGCACGAGTGTAATCGACATCAGGTTTTTGGTTAGCCAAAAGCTCTTTCGCATGTTCTTGCGCTTTTAGTGCCGCTTCTTCGTCCAGATCTTTTGCACGAGTGGCTGTATTAGCCAAAACGGTAACACGGTGTGGCTGAACTTCTAAGAAGCCACCCGATACGAAGATAAACTCTTCATCACCATTTTCTTTAACCACACGAACAGGACCTGGTTGCAGCGTCGTCAACAATGGCGCATGACCAGGCATAATACCCAAATCACCATAGCTGCCTGCAGCCACAAGAGATTGCACCGTACCGGAAAAAATCTCTTGTTCAGCGCTTACGATATCGCAGTGTACTGTGATAGCCATAAGTTGCCTCTCTTAGTCATACTTAGCAAAAGCGTCTAATGACGCTTTTGCTGCGTGTGATGGTTAAAGTTTCTTAGCTTTCTCGACCGCTTCGTCGATACTACCAATCATATAGAACGCTTGCTCAGGAAGATCATCGAACTCACCATCCAAAATGCCTTTAAAGCCACGAATCGTGTCTTTCAAAGAAACATACTTACCTGGAGAGCCAGTGAATACTTCTGCTACGAAGAAAGGCTGAGACAAGAAACGCTGGATTTTACGAGAACGGTTAACCGTTTGTTTATCTTCTTCAGATAACTCGTCCATACCCAAAATTGCGATGATGTCTTTCAATTCTTTATAACGTTGCAATACCATTTGAACGCCACGTGCTACGTCGTAATGCTCTTGACCGATAACCAATGGGTCAAGCTGACGTGAAGTAGAATCAAGTGGATCGATCGCTGGGTAGATACCCAAAGAGGCGATGTCACGAGACAATACAACGGTTGCGTCCAAGTGAGAGAACGTTGTTGCTGGAGATGGATCTGTCAAGTCATCCGCAGGTACGTATACCGCTTGAACAGACGTGATAGAACCCGTCTTAGTAGAGGTGATACGTTCTTGAAGAACACCCATCTCTTCAGCAAGTGTAGGCTGGTAACCTACCGCAGATGGCATACGACCTAGCAATGCAGATACTTCCGTACCCGCAAGTGTGTAACGGTAGATGTTATCTACGAAGAAAAGTACGTCACGACCTTCGTCACGGAACTTCTCAGCCATAGTCAAACCAGTCAAAGCAACACGTAGACGGTTACCTGGTGGCTCGTTCATTTGACCGTATACAAGAGATACCTTGTCGATTACGTTCGAGTCAGTCATCTCATGGTAGAAGTCGTTACCTTCACGAGTACGCTCACCAACACCAGCGAATACAGAGTAACCGCTGTGCTCGATCGCGATGTTACGGATAAGCTCCATCATGTTTACGGTTTTACCTACACCGGCACCACCAAACAGACCAACTTTACCACCTTTCGCGAAAGGACAAACAAGGTCGATAACCTTGATGCCAGTTTCTAGCAATTCGTTACTAGAAGACTGCTCAGCATAAGAAGGAGCAGCACGGTGAATTGACCAACGCTCTTCTTCGCCGATAGGGCCTTTTTCATCAATTGGGTTACCTAGAACGTCCATAATACGTCCTAGTGTCTTCGTACCAACAGGGACAGAAACAGGTTTGTTAGTGTTTTCAACCACCAAACCACGTCTCATTCCGTCAGTGGAACCCATGGCGATGGTACGAACAATACCGTCACCTAGTTGCTGTTGTACTTCCAACACCAACTCTTTACCCTCGATAGTCAGGGCATCATAAACTTTTGGCACGCTATCACGTGGGAATTCCACGTCGATAACCGCACCGATAATCTGTACGATTTGTCCGCTACTCATGTTCGGATCCTCTTAAATACCTAAATACCTTAAACCGCTGCCGCGCCGCTGACTATCTCAGAAATTTCCTGAGTAATCGCCGCTTGACGAGCCTTGTTGTACACCAACCGTAATTCATCAATGATATCGCCTGCGTTGTCGGTTGCATTTTTCATTGCCAGCATACGCGCTGCTTGCTCACATGCAATGTTCTCAACCACAGACTGATATACTTGAGATTCAATATAGCGAACCAATAATTCGTCAAGAATTTCAACGGCATCTGGCTCGTAGATATAATCCCAGTGGTGCTTTAACTCTGTATTCTCTTCCGCCTTTAATGGCAAAAGTTGCTCAACCGTCGGCTTCTGAGTCATGGTATTCACGAACTCATTTGAAACCACATAAAGACGATCAATGCGACCTTCATCAAATGCGTCTAGCATCACCTTAACACTTCCGACTAAGTCGTCAGCTTTAGGTGCATCACCTAAACCGGTGAAGGCTGCTGTTACATTTCCGCCGTAGTTACGAAAGAATGAAACGGCTTTAGAGCCAATTGCACAGATGTCGATTTCAACACCAGAATCAGCAAACTGTTTCATGTTCTTAATAGCGGCTTTGAACACGTTAACGTTCAAACCACCACATAAACCACGGTCAGAAGAGATTACGATATAACCAACACGCTTCGCCTCACGCTCGGTAAGGTAACGGTGTTTATACTCAGGATTCGCGTTGGCCAAATGACCAACTACTTGGCGAATTCGTTCCGCATACGGACGAGAAGCGGCCATACGATCCTGAGCTTTACGCGTTTTACTTGCGGCTACTTTTTCCATAGCACGAGTAATTTTACGCGTATTGTTTATGCTCGAAATCTGAGTGCGTATCTCTTTTCCGACTGCCATAATAGAACTGCCCTTGTGAGAATGTTATTTCACAAACTGCAAGAAAATGGTGACAGGCTAAACTAGCTTGCCACCAAAATCATTACCAAGTTTGCGTCGCTTTAAACTTCTCGATTGCCGCTTTAAATGTCGCTTCAATCTCGCCGTTAAAATTGCCAGTTTTGTTAATGTCAGCCATAAGATCAGTGTGTTCACTGTTCATATAGCTCAACAAAGCCGTTTCAAAACTACCAATTTTGCTTGTTTCAACATCTTCAAGGAAGCCATCATTAGCAGCGTAAAGAACCACACCCATATCAGCTACAGGCATAGGAGAGAACTGCTTTTGTTTCATCAGTTCAGTAACCTGTTTACCATGCTCTAGCTGCTTACGAGTTGCTTCGTCTAGGTCAGATGCAAACTGCGCGAATGCCGCCAATTCACGATACTGAGCCAAGGCAAGACGAATACCACCGCCAAGCTTTTTAACGATCTTAGTTTGTGCTGCACCACCAACACGAGAAACCGAAATACCGGCGTTCATCGCTGGACGGATACCCGCATTAAACAAGCTCGTTTCTAAGAAGATCTGACCATCGGTAATAGAGATAACGTTTGTCGGTACGAAAGCCGATACGTCACCACCTTGTGTCTCGATGATTGGCAATGCTGTCAAAGAACCTGTTTTACCTTTCACTTCACCATTGGTAAAGTTCTCTACGTAGTCAACGTTTACACGAGACGCGCGCTCAAGAAGACGAGAGTGAAGGTAGAAAACATCACCAGGGTACGCTTCACGACCTGGTGGACGACGAAGTAGCAAAGAGATCTGACGGTATGCCCAAGCTTGCTTGGTCAAATCATCGTATATGATCAATGCGTCTTCACCGCGGTCACGGAAGTATTCACCCATAGTACAGCCAGTGTATGGTGCTAGGTACAGCATAGCAGCAGGATCAGACGCACCTGCAGCAACCACAGTGGTGTAAGCCATAGCGCCCGCTTCTTCTAGCTTACGCACGACGTTAGCAATGGTAGATTGTTTCTGACCGATCGCAACGTACACACATTTAATGCCAGAGTTTTTCTGAGCAATGATAGTGTCGATTGCTAAAGCTGTTTTACCAACCTGACGGTCACCGATGATCAACTCACGCTGACCACGGCCTACTGGTACCATGGCATCAATTGCCTTGTAACCAGTTTGAATTGGCTGATCAACTGACTGACGAGCGATTACGCCCGGCGCCACTTTTTCAACTTTATCAGTAAGTTTTGCATCGATTGCGCCTTTGCCGTCAATTGGGTTACCCAATGCGTCAACAACACGACCAAGCAATTCAGGACCAATTGGAACTTCCAATATACGACCTGTACATTTTACTTTTTGACCTTCTACAAGATCTTGGTATTTACCTAGTACTACCGCACCTACAGAATCACGCTCTAGGTTCAAAGCAATACCGTAAACACCACCAGGGAATTCAATCATCTCCCCGTACATAACATCTGCCAGACCGTGAATCAGAACGATACCGTCTGCCACACTGACAATTGTGCCCTCATTCTGGGCATCAGAAGTTACATCGAGGTTCTCGATGCGCTTCTTGATAATCTCGCTGATCTCAGATGGATTCAGTTGCTGCATGCTAAATTCCTCAACCCTGGTTTCGATTTAACGAAACGCTAGGAGTTTATCGCCTCGGCCAGTTTCGCTAATTTTCCGCGTACTGAACCGTCGATGATTAAGTCACCGGTACGGATAACCACGCCACCAATTAGGCTCGCGTCTGTTTCACTGGTTAAGTTGACCTTACGATCTAACTTTTTCGCCAATGAAGCGGCTAATGTTTGTGTTTGTTCAGCTGTTAACTCGAAAGCTGATGTAAATTCAACATTTACAGCTTTTTCGAAATTCAGTTTGAACTGTAAAAATAGCTCAGAAATCATAGGAAGAAGCGATAAACGCTTATTCACTGCAAGTGCTAACAAAAATGCTTTGCCTTGCTCTGTAGCTACTTCTGCACAAACGTCCGCTAGAGCGTTTGCCTTCTCTTCCGCACTAAAAGCGGGATTTCCAAGTGCTTTTTTAAGCTTGGGTTCTACTGTAACAGCAGCCAATATGTTTAACATATCGGCCCACTCAGCAATATAACCCTGCTCTCTAGCTACTTCAAAAACCGCTTTAGCGTACGGTCGCGCGACTGTTTTTAATTCAGCCATTAGACCCTCGCTTAAAGCTCTTTGGCGAGCTGTTCAACGATCTCGCTATGTGCTTTTTCGTCAATGGTGGCGCCCAAAATTTTCTCGGCACCAGCAAAAGCCAAAACAGAGACTTGTGCACGCAATGCTTCTTTAGCACGCATAACATCTTGCTCTATTTCTGCTTGAGCTGCTTCGCGCAGACGTTTGCCATCAGCAATTACCTGCTCTTTCGCCTCGTCGATCATTTGGTTCGCACGTTTGTTGGCTTGTTCAATAATCTCGGCCGCGTTGTCTTTGCTTTCACGTAATATTTGAGCGGCTTGTTCTTGTGCCAACTCTAGATCACGTGAAGCGCGGTTCGCTGCTTCTAAACCGTCCGCTATTTTTTTGCTACGCTCTTCGAGCGCAGCAATCACTGGTGGCCACACGTACTTCATGCAGAACCAGACAAAAATCGCAAACGAGATAGCTTGGCCTATAAGTGTGAGATTCAAATTCACGCTAATACCCTCGCTCTAAGTCGTTTAAAAATCGTTTCTGTAACATTACAGAAAATTAACCAGCGACCTGAGCAACAAAAGGATTCGCAAAAGTGAAGAACAATGCGATACCTACACCGATCATAGTTACGGCGTCAAGAAGACCCGCTACGATGAACATTTTAACTTGCAGCATTGGAACCATTTCTGGTTGACGCGCAGCGCCTTCCAAGAATTTTCCACCCAAAATACCAAAACCAATCGCAGTACCTAGGGCACCTAGACCGATTAGAAGGGCTACAGCAATCGCAGTAAGACCAACTACAGTTTCCATTTTAACTCCTACATTTTCACAGTTTTAGATAAGGTTTAAATAATATTACTTTAAAGAACACACACTTAGTGATCTTCGTGCGCCATACTCAAGTAGACGATAGTCAACATCATAAAGATGAAAGCTTGAAGCACGATGACCAAAATATGGAATATTGCCCATGGCACAGACAGAAGCCCATTGTAGACCCCAAGGCAAAATAGCAATCAAAATAAAGATCAATTCACCAGCATACAAGTTACCAAATAGTCGTAATGCCAATGACACAGGTTTCGCAAGCAGACCAACACCTTCAAGCAATAAGTTGAAAGGGATCATCCATTTACCAAAAGGCTGTAACGTTAATTCACCAACAAAGCCACCAATACCTTTTACTTTGATGCTGTAATACACAATCAAAATAAACACAGATAAAGACATGCCTAAAGTAGCATTTAAGTCTGTTGTTGGAACCACTTTAAAGTATGGAATACCCAGTAGTCCGGCGATAGTTGGTAAGAAATCAACTGGTACTAAGTCCATCGTATTCATTAAGAATACCCAGACAAAAATAGTGAGTGCTAATGGAGCAATAACTTTACTTTTGCCATGGAAGGTTTCTTTAACACTACCGTCAACGAACTCAACCATCAACTCAACAAAGTTTTGTAATCCAGACGGCGTGTCTGCAGACACCTTTTTCGCTGCTCTACGGAATAACCATAAAAACAGAATACCTAATGCGATGGAAAAGCCCATCGTATCAAGATGAATCGCCCAGAACCCCATATCTGCCGCTTCTTTAGCACCGTGAGCAATGCCCCAACTGCCATCAGGATGTTGACCAAAGGTCAAATTCTGAAGGTGATGCTGTATATATTCAGAAGCTGTTGGATTTTCACTTGCCATATTTATATCCACGCTCTTTCAATGATTAAAACCTTATTTCCTTCGTACTAATCAATGCTTTAGTACAATAGGACTGAGCCAGTGACTCAAAATTGCCAAACCAAAACCTGCAAAGAAAGCTCCTGCAGCCAATGGTTTTATCAGAAGAAAAACCAACGACAGTAATATTGCTGTCATCGCTATTTTACCGGCTTCTCCTCGATAGAATGATCTAACGACATCTTTTGCAGGACGAGTTCCTTTGTAACCAAAAACTCGCCAAGCCATATATACGCTAGGCAATATGCTGGTTAAGGCTCCCAAAATAAATGAGTACCCATACAGACAGCCTGCAATGTAAAAAATTCCCAAAGAAATTAAAAAAGTCAGTAATAATTGCAATAAAAGGAAACGAAATACAGCCTTCTTTTTAGCGCTAATAATTGCACTCGCGCTTAGTGGCTTTTTTGTCTCCATTGCCTAACTCTCTTTGCGCACTATAAAAGTGCAATCAATGTGATGATTTACAAAATTCGAGGCATTATATGGGTAATAGCTGCCGTGTTCAACTTAAACTGATTATCAAGATCACTTTCTAATCATCTTGTCTAGATAGAAAAAAGCATTTGTCACGAATTGCTTCATTTCCCTTTAAGCAGTTCGCTGATCAAGAGTTCTAGGTGTTCAGGGTTACGGTACTCAATGACCAACTTGCCTTTTCCTTTGGCTGAAGGCTGTATTTTTACCGCTGCATTAATTTTTTGACTAATGCGTTCTGCTTCTGCACTTAAATCTGGCAGGATAGGTTTGCTATCTTCATTTTTTTCAATAACTTGGAAGTTTTTCACCAATCTTTCTGTCTCACGGACAGACAAGGATTTAGTGACAACTTGTGACGCCGCTTGAATTTGTTTGTCATGCTCTAAAGGTAATAAAGCTCGCGCATGGCCCATTTCAATATCACCATGTTCTAACAAACGACGAACTTCAGGCGTCAACCCTAACAAACGTAATAGATTCGCTACAGTTGAACGAGATTTACCAACGGTATCTGCAACTTCTTGTTGAGTAAGGTGAAAATCCTCAACCAAACGCTGTAGAGCCAACGCTTCTTCTACAGGATTTAAATCTTCTCGTTGAATATTTTCAATCAACGCCAGTACCACCGCATCGGCGTCTTCAACATGACGAACGATGACGGGAACTTGTGTTAAATCTGCTAATTTAGCGGCACGCCAACGACGCTCACCGGCAATAATTTCATATTGATTGTGGCCACTTGGTCGCACAACAATAGGCTGCATTATGCCTTGATTTCGAATAGACGCCGCTAAGTCTTCTAAGTGTGTAGGGTTCATGTCACGACGAGGTTGAAATTTACCTTTCGAAAGCCAATCGATAGGTAGATATGTTAGGCCTTTTATTTGTTCATTATTTACATCACTGTCAGACTCTTTAATTGCCGTCGTTTGTGGTGCTAATAATGCATCTAAGCCACGACCTAGACCTCTTTTTTTCATCGTCATTTCATTAACCCTAATTGCTATTAAAGCACACTTATAAAATCGTAATTACGCTACCGATTTTCGAATAAACTCACCCGCTAAAGCTAGGTAAGCAATGGCACCACGAGATTGTTTTTCATAATGTAAAACAGGCAAACCATAACTCGGAGATTCCGCTAAACGAATATTTCTAGGAATGACCGTATCGTAAACCTTATCTCCAAAATGCTTATGAAGTTGGCTAGACACATCATGTGTCAGACTAGGACGAGGATCATACATGGTTCGAAGAATTCCTTCGACCTCTAGTGAAGGGTTTAATGCTTGGGTGATTCGATTAATGGTCTGCAATAAAGCGGTCAATCCTTCTAGGGCATAATACTCACATTGCACCGGAATCAATACCCCTTGGGAAGCGGCCAAAGCATTTACCGTCAGCATATTTAAGGCAGGAGGACAATCCAGCAAGATATAATCAAAGTCGTTGTCGACTTCGTATAAGCCAGCACGCAAACGTGTTTCTTTGCTAGGCAAATCGAGTAGAACAACCTCAGCCCCAGTCAAATCCGCGTTAGCGGGTAATACCCAATATTCACCTGGCATACTTTTTTTCATGACTTCTTTTACGCCATGAGAACCAATCAATACATCGTAAACACTAGTATCCAGTTCTTCTTTAGTAAAACCACTACCGGTTGTTGCGTTCCCTTGCGGATCTAAGTCTATTAAAAGCACTCGACGTTTCATCGCCGCAAGAGATGCCGCCAAATTAACACAAGTCGTGGTTTTGCCGACACCACCTTTTTGATTGGTAACTGCGATGATTCTTGCCATGTTTTATCCTTTACGCGTCATCACTACCATGTGACGCTCCGCCTGAACATGTGGCACGTTAAGAGGTTCAACGGAGACTAGATCAACCTCTTTTGGTAGTGCCGCGATTTCTTCACTAGGGTAAACCCCTTTCATGGCTAAAAAGTTACCAGTGTCCTTAGGAAGAGGTAACGTCCACTTAATCATATCCTGTAACGAGGCAAACGCTCGAGAAATCACGTGATCGTATTCACCCTGATGCGGATGTTTTTCAACTCGTTCATTTGCCACGGTGACATTATGAACCCCTAGCTCCATTTTCACCTGCGTTAAAAAGCGCGTTTTCTTACCGTTGCTGTCTAATAAGGTAAATTGTTTTTCAGGGTAACAAATTGCAAGCACCATACCAGGTAAGCCAGGTCCCGTGCCAACATCGATAATATTGGTTCCGGTTATAAAGGGTAACGTGGTTAAGCTGTCGAGCAGATGCAAAGAGATCATCTGTTCGACATCACGGATAGCAGTCAAGTTATAAGCCTTGTTCCACTTTTCTAACATGGCTAGGTATTTTACAAGCGTCTGAATTGTTTCATCAGATAGAACAGCGCCCATTTGTTGGGCGCCTTTTTGAATGGTGTCAAAGTGTGTCACAGTCGATCCATTTCTATAAAGATAGCAATTAGGGATTATCGGCTGATGATTCTAGGCACTTTTTCGTGCAATGGCACGTTTTTTCAAGTGAATTAATAGTAAGGATACTGCCGCGGGCGTTACACCTTGAATTCGAGAAGCGGCTGCAAGCGTCGCAGGACGAAGCTGTGTTAGCTTTTGCTTAATCTCATTCGATAAGCCTTCCATCTTCGAATAATCCAAATCCTCAGGTAATGCGGTATTTTCTTGACGACGTAAACGCTCAATATCTTCAGCTTGACGACTAATGTAACCCGCGTACTTAACGGCTATCTGTACCTGTTCAGAAACTTGCTCGTCGACAGGCTCATCAAGAGCATTTTTTAGATTTGCCACATCGGAATACACGATATTTGGACGTTTAAGTAAGTCCAGCAAGCTGTATTCATGGGTAATTGGCGTTTCTAATTTAGGATTAATGCTCTCCGCTTCAGGTGTATTCGGCACAATCCAGCTAGATTTAAGACGCTGTGTTTCTAATTCAATGGCTTCGCGTTTTTTGCAAAAAGCAGCCCAACGTTCATCAGACACTAAACCAAGTTCACGACCTTTTTCTGTCAAACGCATGTCAGCGTTATCTTCGCGTAAAATCAAGCGATATTCCGCACGGCTAGTAAACATACGGTAGGGTTCTTTTGTCCCCATACTGATCAGATCATCAACCAAAACACCTAGATACGCTTCATCGCGACGTGGTGTCCAAGCCTCTTTATCTTGTGCTAACAACGCTGCGTTCAAACCTGCCAGTAGACCTTGTGCGCCCGCTTCTTCGTAACCAGTTGTACCATTGATTTGTCCTGCAAAGAACAAACCAGGCATATGTTTGGTTTCCAAGGAATATTTCAAATCTTGCGGATTGAAGTAATCGTATTCAATGGCATAACCAGGACGAATGATATGGGCATTTTCCATGCCTTTCATCGAACGCACTAGCTCAATCTGCACATCAAATGGTAAAGAAGTCGAAATACCATTTGGATACAATTCGTGTGTCGTTAAGCCTTCTGGTTCAATGAAAATCTGATGTGAATTCTTATCAGCAAAGCGCACGATTTTGTCTTCAATAGAAGGACAATAACGTGGACCAACGCCTTCGATCACACCAGTATACATAGGAGATCTATCCATTCCTGCACGGATAATGTCATGTGTACGCTCGTTAGTATGAGTGATAAAACACTCAATTTGGCGAGGGTGCATTGCGCGGTTCCCCATGTAAGACATTACTGGATCAATATCATCACCAGGCTGCGCTTGCATCAGTGAAAAATCAACGGATCGTGCGTCGATTCTAGGAGGAGTACCTGTTTTTAAGCGATCAACCCGAAATGGCAAGGCGCGTAGTTTTTGTGCTAGGCCAATAGACGGCGGATCACCAGCACGACCACCAGAGTGATTTTGTAAACCAATGTGGATAACACCACCTAGAAAAGTGCCTGCGGTCAATACCACCGTTTTACTATTAAAGCGAATTCCTGTTTGTGTTATGACGCCACGAGCAGCACCATTTTCAACAATAAGATCTTCTACAGACTGTTGAAAAAGCCACAAATTTGGCTGATTTTCTAATTTATGGCGAATAGCGGCTTTATATAATATACGGTCAGCCTGTGCACGAGTCGCACGAACAGCAGGTCCCTTACGTGAATTTAAAGTACGGAACTGAATACCTGCTTTATCTGTTGCTAACGCCATTGCACCATCTAATGCATCAATTTCCTTAACTAAATGGGATTTTCCAATACCACCTATAGCAGGGTTACAAGACATTTGTCCTAACGTTTCAATGTTGTGGGACAGTAAAAGTGTTTTTACACCCATCCGGGCAGCAGCTAAAGCGGCTTCTGTGCCAGCATGTCCGCCACCAACCACAATTACATCGAAACAACTTGGGAAATCCACGGGAACCTCGGTATTACTTAATAAGAAATGAATAAAAAACGAACAGATTCGATAAGGTGGCCTAGTATATCGGCAATTTTTTAAAAAGAAAGAGACATCCGAACACAACCCCCGGTCATCAATATTAATAAGTTAATTAAGTATATATGTCTTTTTATGTTTGTTATGTTTATGTAAGAAGCTAAAATCTGTGCATAAATACATTTAAGCTATATATGTTAATAACTTACATAGATAACATCTTGTTAAGACAGGGCTTCCTTTCCTGTGATGTGGATAACCTTATCCTGTGTATAAACTAGATACTTATACAGGGGGTCTTTTTTTGTTCGTCGTTGTTAAAAACTGTGCAAAACTTCTTATCCACCTATCACCAGACTTATCAACAGCAAAAAAATACACTTTTTGAAAACCTATCTATATGTTTTTAATGAATATTTTTTTAAAAAACACGGTTACAAGGGGGTTTTTACTAAAAAACAGTCCACAGGTAAAAAAATAAAAAAAATTGAAAACTCCACATTTCAAGACAATAAAGAATGTGTATAATTTCTCTGTCAATGTCTTGACAGGGATAAATTTTCGCTTGTGTATAAAAAATTAAGCCTAAAAAAGTCTGTTTTTTGTGAGTAACTTTATCCTCAGCGTCTCAATATGGATAAAAATCTGTTTTTGTATATCTTTTTACCCTCCTATTTCCCTAACAAATAGCTTTTGCACAGGCAAAAAAAAGCGCCAGTGATGCAGTAGGTTGCATCACTGGCGCTGTGTCGATTACAGGCGGTTTACGGTTTTATTTACTCGTCGTTTTTTAGACTTTTCATATCAATGATAAAACGGTATTTCACATCACCTTTCTTCATGCGCTGATAAGCATGGTTAATGTCTTGAATGTCGATCATCTCAGCATCACACTCAATGCTATGTTGTGCACAGAAATCCAACATTTCTTGTGTCTCTGCAATACCCCCTATCAGTGAACCTGTAAGAATACGACGTTTCATGACCAAGTTAGCGGCATGAACCGCGGGTTCCATCGGTTCGATCAGTCCGACTAAAATATGGGTTCCATCGACTTTTAAGCAATTCAAATAAGGGTTCAAATCATGTTGAACCGGAATCGTATCGAGCAAGTAATCAAACGTCATGGCGGCCGCTTGCATTTGTGCCTCATCCGTTGAAACGATTACATGATCAGCACCTTGCTTTTTCGCTTCCGCTATTTTGCTTTGAGAGCGCGTGAAAATAGTCACTTCTGCACCAAAGGCTTTCGCGAATTTTACGCCCATGTGGCCTAGACCGCCCATACCTAACACGCCGACTTTATCGCCTGCTTTCACACCATGATGACGCAATGGAGAATAAGTGGTGATACCTGCACATAATAAGGGGGCTGCTTTACTCAACGCCAATGTTTCGGGAATCGATAAGACAAACTTCTCGCGAACTACGATGTGATCTGAATAACCGCCATAGGTTAACGTACCATCAATTAGGTCGTTAAAACCGTAAGTGCCAACAAAGCCATTATCGCAATATTGCTCTAGATCTGCGGCGCAATGAGAACAATGCTGGCAAGAATCGACCATACAGCCTACACCAACAATGTCACCCACTTTGTATTTAGAGACCTTACTGCCAACTTCGGTGACTTTACCGACAATTTCATGACCAGGAACGATTGGGTAATTACTAGGACCCCAATCACTTTCTGCTACGTGAATATCAGAATGACAAACACCGCAATACAGAATATCGATGTTGACATCGTCTGCACGAAGAGCGCGGCGCTCAAAAGAAAAAGGGGCTAATGGGGTCGTTGCGGATAGAGCCGCGTAAGATTTTGCTTTACTCATAAATGCTTACTCCAGTCTGTGAACATGAAACATGTTGCGACTAGTGTAGAGCAAACTTTTTTGTTTGGTGTTGTGCATTCTTGTTATTGTTTTGCCAATTTCTCCAAATAAATGAAACTTAACTTTTGCTACACAATCTTGTATGCATAATAATCCCATTGATTTTAATAGATGGATGGATTAAAGGTGAGCGATAGAAATTTAGTAGATTTGATCAAATCTCTAGTGAGCGAAGATGGTTTCAGCGATACCTTGATTGCCAATGTTCGTTTAATGAAGTGCGCAAAATCTTTACCTCGAATGCCTCTTATTTATCGGCCAGGACTTACTATCATTGTTCAAGGTCAAAAAATAGGCTATTTAGGCGACCGTGAAATCCACTACAATTCCGGTCACTACTTGGTTCAAACCCTGCCTCTGCCTTTTGAATGCGAAACCTTTGCCAGTCAACAAGAACCGCTTTTGGGTGTCTCTATTGATATCGACCCTGTTGTATTATCTGAGTTGGTGACTGTTTCTTCTGAAGACGCTTTAAAGCCATCTGTTACTCATTTTCCCATGTCATCTGTCCCAATGAGTGATGACATGCTTGAATCCGTGTTTCGTCTTATTAAAGCGTTGCATGATCCTCACACCGCCAAAGTCATGGGGCAAAGTCGAGTGAGAGAGGTCATTTTTGAAGCCTTGCAAAGCCCACAAGGTGCTGCATTACGGGCCTTAGTGGTAAATCAAGGGCGCTTTTCATTAATAGTGAACTCTCTCAAGCAATTACATCAGCAGTTGGATCAAGAGGTACGTGTTGAACAACTCGCTGAAGATGCCAACATGAGTGTTTCCAGTTTTCATCATCACTTTAAAAATGTCGCAGGATCTTCTCCTTTGCAGTACTTGAAGCGTTTGCGCCTTTTGAAAGCGCAAATGTTATTGAATCAAGGTCATTTAAATGTCAGTCAGATTTCCTTAGAAGTGGGTTATAAAAGCGTGCATCAGTTTAGTCGCGACTATAAACGTTATTTTGGTTCACCGCCGACAAAAGACAAATTAAGAGAAGATGCCGTAATATGAAGCGCTTGAATTAAATAGACGATTGGTCTAAATTTATACCTATCGTATTTTATTGCTTAGGTATAAACACTTGCTTTCTGTCCTTGATAAACCAGATATCGCCGCCAACTTGCCCAATAATCCTCGTCGTGGCCGACCTAAAAAGTCGTCAGTAGACCCTTTGGATACGCGTGAGGCTTTATTACGCGCCGGTATGCTGATACTGACGGAGTCTGGATTTACCCGCAGTGGTATCGACCCCATCCTAAAGTCCATAGGTGTACCAAAAGGCTCTTTTTATCATTACTTCTCCAGTAAAGAAGCCTTTGGTTTGGCCGTTTTAGAGCGCTATCGCCGTTATTTCGAAGCTAAGTTAGACGGTTTTTTGCTCGATGAGGCATTTTCTCCGCTAGAGCGTTTGCAGCGCTTTGTCCAAGATGCTCAAGACGGTATTGTCCGCCACGAGTTTAAACGAGGTTGTTTAGTCGGTAACTTAGAGCAAGAGTCTTCTCTGCTGCCTGAAGCATTCAGTGAGCAGCTGCAAATGACCTACCAAAGCTGGCAAGATCGTGTTGCTGTTTGCTTATTAGCAAGCCAAAAGCACGGTGAAATCACTCTGCAAACGAGTATCGAAGAGACCGCTCAAGCATTTTGGATGGGCTGGGAAGGTGCTGTTCATAGGGCAAGACTAGTAAAAAGCACTCAGCCATTAAGCTTATTCATGACGTTTTTTATCCAAGCGATTCAAAGCAAAACCCATTAGCAATAAACCAGGCAGAAAAACCTAGGTTTTTAGCTATTTAACTAGACGAATGGTCTAAAGTGGAGAATTTATGTTTAAAGGTTTATTCATCACGCAAGAAGACAAAAAAAGCGCTGTATCTATCGTTGATTTATCAGAAGATCAGCTACCGGAAGGCGATGTGCTAATCGAAGTGCATTACAGCACCTTAAATTATAAAGACGGCTTAGCCATCACTGGTAAGTCTCCTGTGGTGCGTTCTTTCCCCATGGTGCCAGGGATCGACTTAGTGGGTAAGGTTTTGCAAAGTGATTCCAATCGCTTCTCGGTGGGTGATCTTGTGGTACTGAATGGCTTTGGTGTGGGCGAAGTACATTGGGGTGGATTGGCTGAAAAAGCTCGTTTAAAAAGCGACTGGCTTATCCCGCTTCCAAAAGGTATAGACGCTAAGCAATCTATGGTAATAGGTACAGCGGGTTATACGGCAATGTTATCCGTACTTGCGCTTGAAAAACAAGGTGTTACGCCAGATTCTGGTGATATTTTAGTGACTGGCGCCAACGGTGGTGTTGGTAGTTTTGCCATTCGCCTATTAAATCGTCTTGGTTATCACGTGGTTGCCTCCACTGGACGAATGGAAGAAAGCGATTATTTGAAAAGTCTTGGCGCGAGCGACATCGTTGATAGAAAAACACTGTCTGAGCCGGGTAAACCTTTACAAAAAGAGCGTTGGGCAGGGGTCATCGATTGTGTCGGCAGTCACACACTCGCCAACGCCTGTGCAAGCACAAAATACGGCGGTGTGGTAACCGCTTGTGGCTTAGCTCAAGGCATGGACTTCCCTGCTTCCGTTGCGCCATTTATTTTACGAGGCGTTAAGTTAATCGGTATCGACAGCGTCATGCGACCTTTAGCAGACCGCATTGAAGCGTGGCAACGCTTAAGCGAACTTTTGCAACCTACAGACTATGACAACATCTGTGAAGAAATTGCTTTGCAAGACGTAGTCGAAACGGCCTATAAATTGCTTGATGGAAAGGTACGCGGTCGAGTGATTGTCAACATAAAAGCCTAATAATGGGCTTTTATGTCCTATCAACGAGACCTGTTTGACCCGCAGCAAGGATTAACTATGAAGATTGTAATTGCCCCTGATTCCTTTAAAGAAAGTTTAACCGCGCTGGAAGTAGCGAATGCGATTGAGGTGGGTTTTCGTCAGGTATTTCCTCAGGCGGAGTATATAAAAGTGCCGATGGCAGATGGTGGCGAGGGGACGGTACAATCCATGGTTGACGCGACTCGAGGTCATTTGGTTGACCTTGAAGTGACCGGTCCGCTGGGCAATAGAGTCATGGTGCAATACGGTATTTTAGGTTCGGTAGAGGGTCAAACATCGACCACTGCGGTGATTGAAATGGCGTCCGCTTCGGGGTTGCATTTGGTGCCACGAGATCAGCGTGATCCACTTTACACCACCAGCTACGGAACCGGAGAATTGATCAAAGATGCTCTAGATCGAGGCATTAAACACATCGTTTTGGGATTAGGTGGCAGTGCAACCAATGACGCAGGTGTGGGGTTGGCACAAGCATTGGGCATTCAATTTCAAGGCGATAATAGTCAAGAACTGCCCTTTGGCGGCATGGCGCTTGCGCAATTGAGCCATATTGATATGAGTCTGGTGCACCCTCTTCTAGCAGAGTGTCATTTTGATGTGGCTTGTGACGTGGATAATCCTTTATGTGGTGAACGTGGCGCTTCCGCTATTTTTGGCCCACAAAAAGGCGCGACACCTGAAATGGTGACTTTATTAGATAAGACGTTAGCGCATTTTGCGGATGTCTTGGTACAAAGCGGGTTTGCTGATCATCGTCTCGACCCTGGCGCTGGCGCGGCGGGTGGCATGGGCTTGGGCGCAAAAGTGTTTCTTAATGCAACCCTCAAACCGGGCATTGAGATTGTTATGGAAACCGTTGGTCTGGCTGACAAACTGAAAAATGCCGATTTAGTCATCACTGGCGAAGGCCGAATAGATGGTCAAACCGTGTTTGGCAAAACCCCAATGGGGGTACTGAAACAAGCCAACTCAAATAGGGTTCCCACCATTGGTATAGCGGGTAGTTTAGGGAAAGACGCTGAGGCTATTTTAGCCCACGGCATGTTGGCGATTTTTCCCATCATTCCGGCGCTCGATAGCTTAGACAATGTCTTACTTCAGGCGGAAACGAATGTAATCAACTCATCACGTAATATCGCAGCCGCCATTCAATTAGGACGGCTGCTGAGCGAATAAATACCGTGATGAGGTGAAAAAGTTACGCTTTTTTTACGCGCCAATCTTAACTCCCTTTGCTACAGTCTTGCTTGTACTTCTCCTTAGGTAAAAGGCCATCACAAGCGAGACTATGAAAAGACCAGCGATTTCTTCCCATTATGCCGCCATGTTTGCGGTCTGTAGCGCTTTATTGATCAGCTATGGTTTGGATCTTTGGTTGGGATCGAATATTGCGATTTTATTGATTTTGCAGCTGTCTGTGGTTGTCGTCGCGTTATCATGTCATCCCCGCTGGGTGTATGGTATCGCTTTATTTGAAGCCTTATGTTTTAACTTCTTATTTACGGCGCCCCGTTATTCATTTGAGATGTTTAATCGCAACGACATGGTGAATGTGCTGGTGTTTTTATTGGTGGCAGCGGTCACCAGTAAGTTAGCCGAACTGTACCGCGATCAACAGAGTCGTTTAAAACAAGAGCAATTGCGCAATAGTATTTTATTGTCCGTTTCCCATGACTTACGCACTCCGTTAGCGACCATTATTGGCACCCTAAGTACATTAAAAGAATACATGGATAAGCTCACCGAGAAAGAAAAAGCTGAGCTGTTCGACAGTGCCATCAGTGAAAGCCACCGACTGCATCAGTACATAGAAAACCTACTGCAAGCTACGAAATTGCAACACGGTGTGGTGCTCCCAAAACAATCCGCGCAGTCAGTGGTGACTATCATGCACCTTGTTGTTGAGCGATTTAGTCAGCAACAATCCCGCTTACATCTGCACACAGAGGATAAATTACCACTGGTTTCAGTGAGTTCGTCACTTATTCAACAAGCGATTTTTAATGTTGTCGACAATGCTTTGAGATACTCACCAGCAGACAAGTCTGTGACCATTTCTGTAAAGTCGTTAGACACAGATAATAAGCCTCCTCAGGTTAGTATTGAGGTACAAGACCAAGGGATTGGTATTCGAGCGGATCAGTCTGATAGCATTTTTGAGCTGTTTTATTCGGTTGACGCTTTCAAGCGAAACGACAGCGGGACGGGCTTAGGTTTGGCGGTATCAAAAGGCATTATCGCCGCACATCAAGGTACGATTCAATCCGTTCCGGTTGAGCAAGGTTGTCTGATTCGTATTTGCTTGCCCGCGTGCCATGAGACATTAGCGCATGGTAAAGGAGGAATGTCTCATGATGCTTTATAAAATACTGGTGATCGACGATGAGCCTCAAATCCACACCTTTATTCGAATCTCATTGGTAGCAGAAGGGTTTACGTACCTTGGTGCACAATCCATCGCCGAGGCGAAACAGGTGATTCAACAAGATTCACCGCATTTATTGATATTGGATTTAGGCTTGCCAGATGGCGACGGCATGGATTTGGTCAACCTTGTACGCGCCACCAGCAACACGCCGATCCTCATTTTGACCGCTCGCGATGAAGAAGATGAAAAGATTCGTCTGCTTGAAGCGGGTGCGAATGATTACCTAAGCAAACCCTTCGGCATTCGCGAATTGATTGTCCGAGTAAAAGTGTTACTGCGGGACTTAGTTAATACTCACTTACCTACTGACATTCTAGAAACCAAAGATATTAAGCTAGAAATTAGTACCAACCAAGTGTGGTTTCAAGGTGTGCCCCTGGCGTTAACCAAGAAGGAATTTGCCTTTTTGCGCATGCTCATGACAACGCCAGACAAACTGGTGATGCAAGAAGATTTATTGGCCAACATTTGGGGGGGACTCATACCCAAGATTCGCATTACTTGCGGATTTTAGTCAGTCAGCTGCGAAAAAATTCAACGATAATGCCAATGATCAGCGTGTTATCAAAACGGAAGCTGGCCTAGGTTATCGCTTGTTATCTGATCGTTAAATTATCGAAAGACTCTCAAAAATACGAACAAAAGGGAATCAATATGGCGCATTTTACGGTAATTGGTTTGGGGCGTTTTGGCATTGCGGCCAGCATGGAGCTGATTTATTTAGGGCATACGGTCACGGGGGTGGATCGAGACGCTAAAATTGCAGAAAAATATGTTGATGACTTCACCCAAGTGATAATTTGTGATTCCACTGATGAGAATGCCTTAAAAGAACTTGATTTGATTAACAGCGAGGCGGTGCTGGTGGCCATTGGTGAAGACATGGAATCCAGCCTGTTGTGCATCTTGGCACTGAAAAAGCTGGGCGTGAAAGAGATTTGGGTCAAAGCCAGCAGCCGTGCTCACCATACTATTGTTTCTAAATTGGGTGTCGCTCGCATTATTCATCCTGAAGAAGAAATGGGGGTTCGAGTGGCCCAAGCGTTGAACTATCCGATGGTGAACGATTACCTGTCGATTGGTCATGGTCTATATGTGGTGGAAATACACATAAAATCCCATTTGGATGGCCAGTCATTAGGCGACGTTCTCAGTGCGTCGAAAGGGCGTGTTGAAGCCGTGATGATCAAACGAGAACAAGAAACATTTTTGCAATTGAAGCATGATTTTGTTTTTCAAACCCATGACGTTCTATTGTTGTCTGGTACACGCACTTCTCTAAAATCCCTCGTACCAAGGTTGGTTTGATATGGTGATGTGGGACCCCTCGGTTTCTCCTATTGAAAGACACTCAAAAGCCGCTAAAAAGATCATGGCAGCACCGCCTTTGATACTGTGTGGCGGCTTTTTATTGTTAATTGTCATAGGAACCCTGTTACTCAAACTGCCTATGGCCACAACAACCCCAATTGGTTGGGTGCATAGCCTTTTTACTGCCACGTCAGCCGTCACAGTAACAGGGCTGGTGGTACAAGATACGGGCACGGTTTTTACGACTTTTGGGCAAGTCGTGATTGCGGTGTTAATTCAATGCGGTGGTTTAGGTTTAATGACCTTTGCTGTGGTCACTCTCGTTGCTCTAGGCGGCCGTATTGGTTTTTTACAACGTACGGTTGCGATTGAAGCCTTTAATCAAACCGACGCCTCTAGTATCGTTTCCACGGCCAAATCTGTGTTGCTGTTTTCCTTCATCGTCGAAGCCATTGGCATCTTGATTCTTACGGTGCATTGGAGCGAGACACTCGGCTGGAAAACCAGTTTATTTCATGGCTTTTTCTACACCATCAGCGCCTTTAATAACGCAGGCTTTGCATTGAGTGCTGACAGCCTTGTTCCTTATGTGGCCGACCCTGTGGTGAATTTCACCATAAGCGGATTGTTTATTATCGGTGGTTTGGGGTTTTCCGTCTGGATTGACCTAATGAAAAACCGTCGTTGGGTAAGACTTTCACCTTACAGCAAGATGATGATCATTGGCACCATTGTCATCAATTTGGTGGCTTTGCTTACGATTTATTTTATTGAATACAGCAATCCAAACACTCTTGGTCCTCTGAGCGAAACAGGCAAGTGGCTTGCCTCATGGTTTCAGGCCGTAACCCCAAGAACAGCGGGCTTTAACACGCTTGCGATAGATCAATTAGAAGATGCGACCACTGCTCTTATGTTGCTGCTGATGTTCATTGGAGGGGGCTCTTTGAGTACCGCCAGCGGCATTAAGGTAGTGACTTTTATGCTGTTAATATTTGCCACTTATGCGTATTTACGACGAGATTCCGAAGTCAATGTGTTTAAGCGAGAAATCCCCAAAGATGTGATCAGTAAAGCGCTCGCGTTAACCATGATCTCAATTGGTGTGACTTGGTTGGCGATTTTTGGTCTCTTGATCAGTGAAAAACACGCCGACTTCCTAGATGTGGTTTTCGAAGCGGTCTCAGCACTTGGCACTGTGGGGTTATCTCGAGGATTAACTGGAAACTTAAGCAATACTGGCGAATTTATCATCATCTTCTTGATGTTTATCGGCCGTTTAGGCCCATTAACACTGGCCTACTTCCTCGCCAGCCCAAGAAGCAAAAAAGTCCGCTATCCAAAAGTTAAAATGACCGTGGGTTAAGGGCTTTATAGTGCTATCAAGCCTTCTTTATACCCACAGAGGTCGGGTTTCCCAATCAGTGGGAAAGCCCATTTTTGTTGTATCTATGGCATGCGTATTGATTAAGTTTTTGAGTCTCGTTTTCCAGTGATGCCCAGGAGCTATTATATCCATGAGATATAGCATTATTGTCAACGTGTTGTAGAGCTTTTTTAAGTTCCTATCGTTGTGAGGCAAGCGCAAAATGCTATTAATCAAATCGTTTGGACCGACTGTTGGTAACTTCATTTGCTTAGGAAAAACACGATTCCATAGCCTCGCATGATGGGCAGCTTTGTTTCTCACCAACGACAAATGCTCGCAAAACGAAGTCATTACTGCTTCATTGAGGTTGTAAACCTGACAGATTGCTTTGCGGTCTTGCCTCTCATTGATATTGGAAAACCATTTGGATAATTGACCCATAGTCATTAGCTCAACTACGGCCCATATGGGAGGTAATGTCTCCTGATACTTAGTTGTTAGATGGCGAATAAAGTCTTCATCGCTTTGATGTACATCTTTTTTCAACTTGTTTAACCCATCTTGATGTCTTCCCGTATTTTGAAATATTGAGGGGGCAAGATGCGGGTGCGCTGTATTATGACGGTGACTTAAGTGATAAGCCATTTGCGTTCTTAATGAGACTTCGATTTTTTCGATAGCATCTAGAAGCAGTAAGCGTAACTCTCGATCAAAAATATAGAGGTTTAACACATCATCGAACGTTGTACCGGGAGCAACCTGATGAGTCGTGTGATTTGTCTCGAAGGGTAAGCAGTAAGCTGATAGCCGATAATAATTTAGCTGTGAAAGATAAAATTCAGCTTTCGATTGATCTGGAATATCCAAACCATGAGATTTCAGTATCTGAACTTGTTCAGCAAACGTCTTAGGCGGCTTAGTAAAAAGGATTTTGTTCTGGGTAGTCATTTTTTATTCCCCCAGAAACAAGTAACCCCTCGCAGGGCGCTGATCTTACGGGTAGCGGGAGGGGTGTTGTTAGAATTAATTATAGCGACAAATATACTTGTTGCAATGTATTTGTTTAAGATAGCTAAACAACTAGAAAACCAAACATTAATCCAATCCATTGAATTTAAAAACATTTATTGTCACCTTAATTATAGTAAGTTGGTATTTCAACCAGCCATTTTCAACTTTTCTACTAAGTTGCGTATTCTACTTCCCGATACAAAACGAGCCAAAGATGCGGCCTAACAAGTCGTCACTGGTAAACGCGCCAGTGATTTCACTTAGGGCTTGTTGAGCTTCTTTTAGGTCTTCCGCAAGCAGTTCCCCTGCCCCGTATCCATGCAGCTGTTCGTTACCGGCGTCTAAGAAACGGTTGGCTTTGTTGAGCGCTTCTATGTGACGGCGACGGGCGATAAATCCTCCTTCAGTCGTGCTGTCGAAGCCCATGACGGCTTTTAGGTGTTCAGTCAGATCACGAACGCCCTCACCTGTTTTTGCCGATAGAGAGATGACAGGGACGCCTGAGACCATTTCAATGCCCGTGCCTTCTTTGGTCAAATCGACTTTGTTACGCACCAAGGTAAGGTGTTTGGTATTGCCCAGTTTTTCCATGAATTCTGGCCAGATTTCGCTTGGGTCTTTTGAATCTATCGATTGGCTGTCGACCATCATGAGAATGCGATCCGCTTTGCTAATTTCGTCCCATGCGCGCTGAATACCGATGCGCTCTACTTCGTCTGGGCTGTCGCGTAAGCCTGCGGTGTCGATAATGTGCAGTGGCATGCCATCTAGATGGATATGTTCACGCAATACGTCTCGAGTGGTGCCTTCGATGTTGGTGACGATGGCGGACTCTTTGCCTGATAAGGCGTTCAATAAGCTGGACTTGCCGGCATTGGGACGCCCTGCTATGACCACGTTCATCCCTTCACGAATCAAGGCGCCTTGGTTGGCTTCTTTGAGCACGTCAACAAGCTTCGCTTGAATGCCTGCCAGTTCTGTGGCGACTTTGCCGTCACCGATGAAGTCGATCTCTTCTTCTGGAAAATCGATCGCCGCTTCTACGTAAATACGCAGATGAATTAAGGCTTCAACCAGTTCGTCTACGCGTTTTGAGAAGGCACCTTGTAAGGAACGCAATGCGCATTTAGCGGCTTGTTCTGACGTACTGTCGATCAAGTCGGCAATGGCTTCCGCTTGGGTTAAATCCATTTTATCGTTCATGAAGGCACGTTCGGAGAACTCACCAGGACGTGCTAAGCGCGCACCAAGGGCAACACAGTGACTCAGCAGCATGTCCATAATGACGGGGCCGCCATGGCCTTGCAGTTCAAACACATCTTCGCCAGTGAAGGAGTTGGGACCTGGAAAATATAAGGCGATGCCTTCATCTAGCTGTTCTTGATTCGTGGTTTTAAACGGCACGTAATGGGCATAACGTGGTTTAGGTTCAAAGCCGATAATCTGTTTGGCGATGGCAAGGCTTTTTGGACCGGATAAACGAATGATCCCTACGCCACCTCGGCCAGGAGCGGTGGCTTGTGCGGCAATCGTGTCTTGGTCTGTGGCGTATTGGAAATCGGTCATAATCAAACTCTGTGCGATAAAAGAAAATAAATAGAGATGGCTGTCATTGTCCGTTAGCAAGACAAGCATGGCAATCTAAACGTAAAAAAGGCCTCCCAATGGGAAGCCTTTTTTGAAATCAAAGACCGATTTTGTTATCAGGCTTCTTTTTCGATACGTTTCGTAATGATGTACTGCTGTATGATTGACAAGGTGTTGTTTGTCACCCAGTACAGTACCAAACCGCTCGGGAACCACAAGAAGAAGAAGGTAAATGCGATCGGCATTATCTTCATGATTCTAGCTTGCATTGGATCTGGCGGTGTTGGGTTAAGCATTTGCTGTCCCATCATACTAAGGCCCATTAAGATAGGCAGTACGAAATAAGGATCCATTACAGATAAGTCATGGATCCATAAGAAAAATGGAGCATGACGTAGCTCAACAGATTCCATCAGCACCCAGTACAAAGAAAGGAAAACCGGCATTTGTACCAAAATAGGTAAACAGCCCCCTAGTGGGTTTATTTTCTCTTTCTTGTAGAGCGCCATCATGGCTTGAGACATCTTTTGACGGTCATCACCGTATTGATCTTTCAGTTTGGCAATTTCAGGACCGAACTTACGCATTTTCGCCATAGAACGGTAGCTTGCGGCAGACAACTTGAAGAAGATTGCCTTCACACACACTACGATCAAAATGATGGCGATACCCCAGTTGATCACATAAGACTGGATCAAGGTTAACAGCCAAAATAGTGGTTTTGCTAACCACCATAACCAACCATAATCGACGGTCAAATCTAGATTTTCTGCGGTGCTTTCAAGGTGATCTTGTAATTTAGGGCCAACATAGAACGTTGAGCTTAATGTACCTTGTTTGCCTGACGCGATTTCCACAGGCGAACCGGTGAAGCCAATGATATTAAAGTCACCGTTAGTACGCGCTTGTAAAGTGACTTTTTGACCTTGCTCAGGGATCCATGCAGACACAAAATAGTGTTGTAGCAATGCAACCCAACCTTGTGTAGTGGTGGTTTTAAGCGGTTCTTCTCTCATGTCAGAAAAAGATACTTTTTTGTATTTGTTCTGCTCATCAGAAACCGCACCGCCTAGGTAAGGCTGTAAGCCCATGCTAGTGGCCGTACTTGGATCTTCTGAATTGTCACGTTTAATCTGTGCGAACAGATTACCGCGCCACGTGCTTGAAGACGTGTTATCAACCGTGATCAATTGGCGAATACGGTACTGACCTTTCGTAAAACGGAAGGTTTTGGTGTATTTCACGCCTTTTGCATCGGTGTAATAGAGATTTACGTCAAGCGAATCTTCACCATCCGTCAAAGTATAAGTCGTTTTTTCTGACTGATAGACTGGACGGCCTTCTGGTGAAGCGTCGGGACCGTTTTGACCCACTAAACCACTTTGCGTGACATAAGTACGCGCAGAGCCATCTTCTAAAATGACATAAGGATCCGGTTTACCTAATTCTTTTTTGTATTGCAGCAAAGCCGCTTCAACAAGGTCGCCGCCAACTGGATTAATGGCAACACGCAAGGTATCGGTTGTCACTTCTATCAGTTTTCCGGGTGCAATTTGGCTCACACTTTGCGGAATCTCGGCATTCGCATCGGCCGTACTTTGAGTTGCCATAGGCAAATCATCGTTCATTTGAGAGTTTGTCTCAGTTTGAGACTGTGTGCTTTGAGCTACGCTTTGCGTGGACTGAGGACCATAATCTTGGCTCCACTGTAAAAACAGCATGTAGCCACTGATAAAAAGCGCACCCCATAAAAAGTAACGTCTGAAATCCATGGTATTCAACTAATTCATTTGGTTAGACAAGTAGGTTCATTGAACCCTTATAAAAATCACGCGCTATTAAACCAGCCTTTGGCAGTTTTTTCAGCCTATTTCTGCTTATCTTGATCGCGTTTTTTATTTTGAGCGGGTTTTAAGGCTTTTTTTGCCAACTGATCCCATGCTTTGTCGAGTCGCTTATGCAAATCGGCATTATCTAATTCTTTGATGCCTTGGCGTGCTAGGAAGACAATATCAAGGCCAGAAAGTGGAGTTTTGTGGTGACGAAAGGAATCACGTACCAAGCGTTTGATACGATTCCGGCCTACCGCGCGTTTATCCGTTTTTTTCGACACAATAAGACCTAACCGAGCTTGGTTATCATCTCGTTTTCGTGCCAATAAAAGGAATTCGCCTGCAAAGACTTTGGAGGAGGTGTCATTAAAGACAGATTGATAATCCCCGGCATTCAGAAGTCTGACGTGCCGAGGAAAACAATATTCGGTCATCAGCGTACTTATGCGCTTAGAACCTTACGGCCGCGAGCACGACGACGAGCGATAACTTGACGTCCGCCTTTAGTAGCCATACGAGCACGGAAACCGTGGTTACGTTTGCGTTTTAGAACGCTAGGTTGGAAAGTTCTTTTCATCTTAATTCTCTCACTGAATGCAGTGTTTGAGTTTTGAGGGTTAGCTCGCGCCAAGCCTCTACATTTGATTGGTCAAATCAGGGCGCGGATTTTAGAGGCTTTTTCCAGTAAATTCAATGCTTACAGAGGGGAATTATGAAAAAAAGAGCTGCACAATTCATTCAATACTTACACACAGAGTTTTACCAAAGAAGTGGATAAAGAAATTTGAATAGAAATATTTTATCCACAACCTCTTTTTTTAAGTCTCTAATGTGTATAAAAAACAAAATGATAAAACTTTTTCCACATGTGGATAGTATTAAAATAAACGCATTATGTCGTGTGTATAACTTATGCTTTTATGCACAAAAATATTTCTTATCTACTCCTGTGTATAACCTGCCATGTTATTAACATTTTTTGATTTACGGTAGGAATCGGTTTTTTTTCTATTTATGTGTGGATAACTTTAAATGCCCGATGTAAAATCCGCTCCTTGTCTGTCACTCAACCAGGGAGTACGTCTACAGTGTCTTTGGAGCATTGGAATCTTTGTCTGCAGCGCTTGCAGAGTGAGTTTTCCACATCTCAGTTCAACACCTGGATTCGTCCATTGCAGGCTGAAATGATGCCGAATGGAGAATTGTGCCTAAGTGCACCAAACCGTTTTGTGTTGGATTGGGTGAGTAACAAATATCAAACGCGCATAAAAGAATTATTGTCTGAATTTGCTGGCGATGACCTTGCCCCTGCTTTAAAGCTGGAGGTGAAGGCGCAAAACTTTGCTCAAGCAAATTCGATGTCGCCGCCACCGCCGCCGGTTTCAAATGAACCTGCTATTAATCCATTGAATAATGAGGTGGCGAGAGAGTCTGGCTATCGTCCAGGTTTTGGCTTAATGGATGACGAAGAAGGCAGCCCAAATGCTGACCTAGAATTTGAAGCACCATTAACCTTATCTGGTACTGGATTGCGTGGTGAACTTGAACCTTATGAACAGGGACAACTTCCATTAACGGCGCCCAAACGTAAAGTACAAGTGGAAGGTGGTATTAACCACGGCGCGAATCTCAATAATTCGTTTACCTTTGATAACTTCATCGAAGGTAAATCTAACCAGCTCGCTCATGCTGCGGCCTTGCAAGTTGCGGAGAATCCAGGTGGCGCTTATAACCCTCTCTTCATATACGGCGGGGTTGGCTTGGGTAAAACCCACTTAATGCAAGCCGTTGGTACGGAAATGATGCGTCATAATCCGAATGCTAAGGTGGTGTACCTGCATTCTGAACGCTTCGTTGCTGACATGGTAAAAGCGCTTCAGTTGAACGCGATCAACGATTTTAAACGTTATTATCGTTCGGTTGATGCCTTATTAATTGATGATATTCAGTTTTTTGCCGGTAAAGATCGTACGCAAGAAGAGTTTTTCCACACCTTTAACGCTTTATTAGAAGGTGGTCAGCAGATGATTCTTACCTGTGACCGCTACCCTAAAGAAATCCAAGGTTTGGAAGATCGCCTTAAGTCGCGCTTTGGCTGGGGATTAACGGTTGCTATTGAGCCGCCGGAATTAGAAACTCGTGTGGCGATTTTGATGCGTAAAGCGGATGAAAGTGGCATTAAGCTATCTTATGATTCGGCTTTCTTTATTGCACAGAAAATACGTTCGAACGTACGTGAATTAGAAGGTGCGTTGAAACGTGTTATCGCTAACTCACATTTTACCGGTCGGGCGATTACGCCGGATTTTGTGCGTGAGTCGTTAAAAGATCTTTTGGCCTTGCAAGATAAGCTGGTAAACATCGATAATATCCAGCGAATTGTAGCGGAATACTACAAAATTAAGATCAGTGATCTGCTGTCGAAACGTCGTAGTCGATCGGTTGCTCGTCCTCGCCAAGTGGCGATGTCGTTAGCCAAAGAGCTGACCAACCATAGTTTGCCTGAAATTGGTGATGCCTTTGGTGGCCGCGACCATACGACAGCCTTGCATGCGATTCGCAAGATTAAAGAACTGCAAGATACGGATTCGGATATCCGTGAAGACTATAAACAATTGATGCGAATTCTGACCACCTGATGGTCTAAGACTTTGAGTTTACGAGGAAAATAATGAAATTTTCAGTCGTCCGCGAGACACTTCTTAAGCCACTTCAACTAGTGGCAGGCGTTGTAGAGCGCAAACAAACCATGCCCGTCTTGGCCAATGTGTTGGTGGAAGTGAAGGACCAACTATTAACTTTGACTGGTTCTGACTTAGAAGTTGAATTGGTGGGCCATGTACCTTTAGATGAGTGTGAAGAAGGCCGTATTACGGTTCCAGCTCGTAAACTAATGGATATTTGCAAAAGCTTACCAGACAGTGCAGTGATTGAGTTCACCTTGGACGATCAAAAAGCGGTCATTCGTTCTGGTCGTTCACGTTTTAGTTTGTCCACTTTGCCAGCAGATGAGTTTCCTAATATCCAAGACATGCAAGGTGATCTAACGGTTTCTATTCCACAAAATAGTGTGCGTCGTTTGATCGACCGTACCGGTTTTGCGATGGCGAACCAAGACGTGCGTTATTACCTTAACGGTATGTTGTTAGAAGTAGCGGATGGTCAGCTACGAGTTGTTGCGACCGATGGACACCGTTTGGCAACGGCAGTTGAAGACGCGCAAGTAAGCGGTGATTTGACACAAGTTATTGTACCGCGTAAAGGTGTGTTGGAACTAAACCGCTTGCTAAACGACACAGATGAGTTGGTTGAGCTAACAATAGGTACAAACCATATTCGTGCTAAAGTCGCTGAGTATGTGTTTACCTCTAAATTAGTTGACGGAAAATTCCCGGATTATCACCGTGTTATTCCACGTAATAATGAAAAAATCGTCATTGCTGATCGCTTGGAATTACGCCAAGTATTCCTGCGAGCATCGATTCTTTCTAACGAGAAATACCGTGGTGTGCGTTTGATTCTGTCTAATGGCATGTTGCAAGTGTTTGCCAATAACCCAGAGCAAGAAGAGGCTGAAGAATCTGTATTGGTGCAATACCAAGGCGACAATATGGAAGTGGGCTTCAACGTGGGTTATTTGTTAGACGTATTGGGTGTCGTAGACTCTCAAGAAGTGCGTTTATCATTGAATGACTCGAACAGCAGTGCCTTGATCGAAGAAGCACAAAGCCACGCAGCACAATACGTTGTGATGCCGATGCGTCTATAATCATCACTTAGATGATAGACCTATCACTCGCTTGGCAATGTCGTTTTCTAACATGCCAAGCGGGTTGTCTTCCCTACCCTCATTAAGGTTTAAGAGTTATGCCGCTGGTGCGTTTGGACATCTCTCATGTTCGCAACCTTTCTAGTGTGCGCTTTGAACCTTCGCCCCAAGTAAATGTGATTGTTGGCAAAAATGGCAGCGGTAAAACTTCTGTGTTGGAAGCCATTCACCTATTGTCGTTTGGTCGCTCCTTTCGTAGTCACAAACACAAGACCTATATTCAGCATGAAAACGAGGCTTGTATCGTCTTTGCACAGCTCTACCAAACACAAGGCAGCCCGATTCGTGTGGGCCTACAGCGCTATCGTGATGGTCAGATTGACGTTCGTATTCAAGGTCAGCGAGCCCCAATCGGTCGTTGAGCTTGCAGAACGCCTTCCTGTACAGCTTATTAACCCCGATGCTTTTCGATTATTAGAGGGTTCACCGAGCATTCGACGCCAATTTATTGACTGGGGGGTGTTTCATTTCGATAAAGACTTCATTCAAGCGTGGCGAGGCTGGCAAAAAGCATTAAAACAGCGGAATACCTTGCTCAGACGTGGTAAAATATCCCTCAGTTTATTGGCGGCATTTGATCAGGAATTGATCCGACTGGGTGAGCAAGTCAATCAATCTCGCAGAGCGTATGTGGAGAAATTAACACCACATTTTGTGAAGGTTTTATCGCTCTTAACCACAGAGCTTTCGGTGAGTTTGCAGTTCTTCCAAGGCTGGGACGCTCAGAAAAGTTTACAGATGGCGGTGGAAGCAGGACGCGAGCGAGATATAGAGCTGGGTTATACGCATACAGGTCCTCAACGAGCTGACTTACGAGTGAAAACCGCGACGGGAGATGCATTAGACACACTGTCTCGTGGTCAACAAAAACTGGTTGTGTCTGCGTTGAAGATCGCTCAAGGGCAATTACTGATCGATATGGGACGCCCCCTGGTATTTTTAGTGGATGATTTACCAGCTGAATTGGACGCCAACCACAGACAGAAACTTTGTCAGTTGTTGGAGTCATTAAACAGCCAAATTTTTATTACCAGTGTCGAGCCTGACACAACGGATTTTACTTGGGCCGACACAACAGACGTTCGTCAGTTTTCGATGAATAACGGCGAACTGTCTTTAATTGAGCAAAGGTTTGCAGGAGAGTTAAATGAGTGAAAATAATTACGATTCGTCCAGTATCAAGGTGCTCAAAGGGCTAGATGCCGTACGTAAACGTCCAGGCATGTATATCGGTGATACGGATGATGGTACGGGTTTGCACCACATGGTGTTTGAAGTCGTCGATAACTCCATCGATGAAGCTCTCGCTGGCCATTGTGACACCATTACTGTACTGATCCACCCAGATGAATCGATTTCTGTTTCGGATAATGGCCGTGGTATTCCGGTTGATATACACGAAGAAGAAGGCGTTTCTGCCGCCGAAGTTATCATGACGGTACTTCACGCTGGTGGTAAGTTTGACGATAACTCATACAAGGTTTCCGGTGGTCTTCACGGTGTGGGTGTCTCGGTAGTAAACGCCCTATCTGAAGCGCTCACTTTGACGATTCGGAAAAATGGTAAAGTCTACGAACAACATTATGTCCATGGTGTGCCACAAGCGCCATTGGCGATTGTCGGAGATTCTGATGGCAAAGGCACAACCGTTCATTTTAAACCTTCTCCTGCGACTTTTAATAACATCCTGTTTGTTTACGACATTCTGGCGAAGCGCCTGCGTGAGTTATCATTCTTGAACTCTGGTGTTGCCATTCGACTCAAAGACGAGCGCACGGGTAAAGAAGACTTCTTCAACTACAGTGGCGGCTTGCGCTCTTTTGTCGAACATTTGAACACCAACAAAACCCCCATTAACGATATTTTCCACTTTATGTGCCAACGTGATGACCTAGAAGACGGTATTGCGGTTGAAGTGGCGTTGCAGTGGAACGAAGGTTTCCAAGAAAATATTTACTGTTACACCAACAATATTCCACAACGCGACGGCGGGACTCACCTTGCGGGTTTCCGCGGCGCGTTAACGCGTACCCTAAACACTTTCATCGAGAAAGAAGGGTTAGCGAAGAAACAAAAAGTAGCGACAACAGGCGACGACTGCCGTGAAGGTTTGACTGCCATCGTATCGGTAAAAGTGCCGGATCCGAAGTTCTCTTCTCAGACCAAAGACAAACTGGTGTCTTCTGAAGTAAAAACGGCCGTAGAGCAAGAAATGACCAAGCGTTTCTCTGAGTTCCTACTAGAGAAACCAAACGAAGCCAAAATCATCGTTAACAAAATGATCGATGCGGCGCGTGCCCGTGAAGCGGCTCGTCGTGCCCGTGATATGACCCGTCGTAAAGGCGCGCTAGACATCGCTGGTTTGCCAGGTAAATTGGCCGATTGTCAGGAAAAAGACCCAGCGCTTTCTGAAATCTACCTAGTGGAGGGTGATTCTGCAGGTGGCTCGGCAAAACAAGGTCGTGATCGTCGTACGCAAGCTATTTTGCCGCTGAAAGGTAAAATCTTAAACGTCGAAAAAGCCCGTTTTGACAAGATGCTCGCGTCTGTTGAAGTTGGCACTCTGATTACGGCATTAGGTTGTGGTATCGGTCGTGACGAATTCAACGCTGACAAATTGCGTTACCACAGCATTGTTATCATGACCGATGCCGACGTGGATGGCTCGCACATTCGTACCCTACTTTTGACCTTTTTCTTCCGTCAAATGCCAGAAATCATCGAACGCGGTCACATCTTCATTGCGCAGCCACCTTTGTTCAAAATCAAACGTGGTAAGCAAGAACAATACATCAAAGACGAAGCGGCGTTGGATCACCATTTAATTGAAGTGGCTTTGGACGGTGCTCACATGCATGTCAATGAAGATGCCCCAGGTATCCAAGGCGAGCACCTAGCAAAACTGGTCCGTGATTACATTCACATTGAAGGCGATATTGATCGATTGTCTCGTGTGTACCCAAAAGATGTAATGGGCAAACTTTTGTACTGCAAACCACTTACCCAAGATAGCCTGACGAAAGAAGCGGCTGTAATGGAATGGGTTGACGCTATTCGTAGCCAGATGCCACAAGACGCACGTACTGGCTTCCGCTTTGACTTCTCTGTGGAAAAAGACGATGAACGTAATATCTACTTACCAGTAGTCGATATCATGTCTCACGGCGTGTCTAACCGTTACCGTTTTGAAGGCACTTTCTTTAATTCTCCAGAATACAAACGTATTGTAACGATGGCGGAAACGGTTGCAGAACTGTTTGGGGAAGAGTCTTATATCCAACGTGGCGAACGTCGTGAAGCGGTGAAAACCATCAGTGACATGAAGTCTTGGCTAATGAAAGAAGCGTCTCGCGGTATGACCATCCAGCGCTATAAGGGTTTGGGTGAGATGAACCCTGAGCAACTTTGGGAAACCACTATGGATCCTAATGCGCGCCGCATGCTTCGCGTCACCATCGACGACGCCGTTGCCGCCGACCAAATGTTCACCACCTTGATGGGTGACGAAGTGGAACCACGTCGTAACTTCATCCAAGACAACGCCTTGAACGTCGCCAACCTAGACGTTTAAGCGTTTGATTAGCAAATAAAAAAACGGTTAGAGTGCGCAAGCTCTAACCGTTTTTTTGATCTAATTTGTATACCTAAGCAACGCTAAAATGACTTACAACGCGGCTTTGATGCTGTCTTCAATGGACGTCGTAGGGCGACCAATGAGCGTTGATAGGTCTTTGCTGTCGCTGAATAGGCCGCCTTGAGAGGCACCCACTTCGGAATCGGCAAGAACCGCGGCGAAGCCTTCTGGTAAGCCTGCACCCACTAGAATCTTGGTGTATTCCGCTTCAGGAACGTTGTGGTACGTCACGGTTTTACCGGATACCTTGCTAATCGCGGCGGCGTATTCACTGAGTGTGAAGGCGTTGTCGCCCGCCAGTTCGTAGACTTTACCTGCTTGTCCATCTTTAATCAGTACCGCGGCGGCCGCGGCGGCATAGTCAGCCCGTGCTGCGGTAGATAGTTTTCCGTCTCCTGCACAGCCAACCACACCGTATTCTAAAGCGGGTGCAAGGCCCATTGTGTAGTTTTCTGAGTACCAGCCATTGCGAAGTAGTACGTAAGGTACGCCAGATTCCGCTAACAGATTTTCTGTCGCTACGTGTTCTTTTGCCAAAATAAGCGGTGATGTGTCCGCGTTTAAGATACTGGTGTAAGCAATCAAAGCAACCCCCGCTTCTTTGGCGGCATGGATGACATTGCGGTGTTGCTCAACACGTTGACCCACTTCGCTGGAAGAAACCAATAGTACTTTTTCTACGCCTTGCATTGCCGCAACAAGAGAATCAAGATCGCTGTAATCCGCTTGGCGAACTTGTACGCCCTTTTCGGCTAAATCGGCGATTTTTTCTGGGTTACGAACCGCTGCCACGATTTGGTTAGCGGGTGTGGTATTTAAAAGGTTATCGATAACTAGACGACCAAGTTGGCCAGATGCGCCGGTGATTAAAATCATAATATTCTCCTTTGAGTTTTAAGTTGATAGAAGTAGAATATATCACTAACAAACTTTTAGTAAGTACGTACAAAAAGGTAAGTATGGAAAATAATTTACAAGATTCTGTGAACGGTATGGCTCACTTATTTGAGCGAGGCGATGTATTTTCAGACAAATGCCCTTCCCGTGATATTTTGAAGCATGTCACCAGTCGCTGGGGGGTTTTGGTGTTGTTTGCTCTGAAGGACGGTGAAACGCATCGTTTTAGTGAACTGCGTCGCAAGATTTTAGGCGTCAGTGAAAAAATGTTGGCGCAAACCCTTCAAGCCTTGGAATTAGACGGCTTTGTTTTACGCACATCGTATCCTGTGGTGCCGCCTCATGTGGAATACAGTCTGACGACGTTAGGGTTTGAAGTAGCGATTCGCGTTGCCAATTTGGCGGATTGGATTGAGGACAATCTTACGGATATTTTGGCCCAGCAGTCCCGCAATGAAATGTTGGCTTCCTAATTAAAGGCTATAAATTATTAGCCTTTCATTTAAGTGAGTGCTTACTAATCTCTCTCTTTAAGCTAAGCACTACATTGCTGTTTCTGCTTGGCGCTTTTCGTATGCAGTCTCGGGCAGTTGGCGCACAGTTCTCCGCCTTCACGGCGAAAATGTAAGCAGCACGTGTGGCGTACAAAAACAGGTGTTTTGGCCGTTTGTAGGCTAAGCCCTTTCAGTGGTTTTAAGGGTAAATTCATGGCCTGTGCCCAAAGACGAAAATCCCCCTCCAGATCGTATTTTTGTTCATCAGGAAGTATGTTTTCTATTGCTATCAAGGCACTCATCAATTGGTCAGCGAGTAAGCCTTTATAAAGTGCGGGCTGCCCTCCAAAAGCCTCTACATGAGCGTTTTCAAGTGATTGAAAAAGTATACTGAGTTGCTCGCAAGCGGTTTTAATCAGGGTTTCGTGGTTTCCCTCTTGCCATATTCCGTCCGGTAAACAATATCCGGCGACCATCTCACCCTGCTGTTTTTGTTCTAGATTTTGCAAATGCAATGGAATGGCTTTGAGCTGATAAACACAAATCATCGCCAAATAGATCGGCTGCCAACATACTAATCCCCAACACCGTATACGCCAATAAGGCGCGCCCGTTTCGGGGTGCGCCTCTTGTAGCGTTTTATGCAAAAACCGCAGAGCGGGTTCTGGATGGGTGGCGGATAAGCTTGTCGTGCTTGGTTTCTCATTAGACAAACTTTCTTGGCCATCCAGTACCGCAATGTATGATCTTGCAGTGTTGAAAAGACGATCTATAAGCCTTTCCATGTTTTACCTCTAAATAGTGGCTTTAAGCCATGCTATGAGATAGCTAAAACTCATAGCGGGCACTGATTTCGTAAGCTCTTTCGTCACCAAACCAGCAGTTGGATGCGTCGTAGCAGCTGTAATAGGTTTCATCAAATACGTTGCTCATGGCAAATTTCACGCTAGCGCCCTGCCATTGTGGTGATAATGCCGATAAGTCATAACCGATAGACAAATCGACCAAAGTAAACGATGGCACGGTATTCGAATTGGCGGCATCGAGTTGCATTTGCCCTACATAACGCACACCTGAGCCGAAGGATGCTCCGACTAGTTTTCCTTCTGTTGGTGCATAGGTTAGCCAAGTATTGAATTGCTTTTCAGGTACCCAAACAGGTGTATTACCTTCTATACCACTGTTGTCTTTGGTTACTTCCACGTCTTGCAGTGTGTAGGCTGCTTTGACCGTTATATCAGGTGTCATGGCGTGTTGTAATTCAAGCTCGATACCACGAGAGCGCATTTCCCCTACTTGGACTTTTTGGCTGTAGTCTGAGCTGTCAGGATCACGAGTCAGTACATTGCGTTTGGTGATTTCAAACGCGGTTGCGCTGGCTGTGGTGTTTCGTCTTTTGTATTTTAAACCGGCTTCCCACTGGTCGGCGGTGGACGTATCAAAGGTTTTGCCATTACGATCTGAGCCAGTAACGGGTTCAAAACTTTGGGCGTAGCTAACAAACGGCGCTACACCATTATCAAATTCATATAGCACACCTGCTCGACCACTAAATTGGCTTTGATCTACCTTAGTGTTGGTTGCCGCTCCGTATTTACGACCTTTTTCTGTTGCTTTAAATTGGTCATAGCGACCACCGGCAATAAAGACCCATTGATCGAGGCGTATTTGATCTTGCAAGTATAAGCCTGTTTGTTCTTTGTCGATGGCAAAATCACTGCTGTAGCCGGACCCAGCGAAGTCTAGGTTATCTCTGATAATCTGCTTGTGATCTGGATTATAAAGATCAATGCTCGGCGCAACGGCGTCTTCGTATATCACATCAGATTTGAGTTTTAGATAATCCACACCCACCAAAATATTGTGTTCGGCATTGCCAATATCAAACAATCCAGAAAATTGGTTATCTATGTTGATACCTTCAGACTTTTCATCTGTTAGGTAGGCGCGGCGGTTTAAGGTTCTTTCATCACTGTCTAGTGAAGAAGAGTAAGTGTTTTCTTGGTACGCTTTGGCTGTGGTGAAACGAGCATTTTGTAAAAAGCGCCACGTATCATTGATATTATGATCGAGCTTATAGCCAAGCAGCAATACGTCTCGGTCATAGGTTTCCCAGTTTGTGTCACCCGCATAGGCATCTGAAGACAGTTTTCCATTAATGCTGTTATAGACGGTGCCTTTGGATGGCAAAGTGGAATAGATCCCCATGCTTGGATCCTTTTGGTAATACATATTGAGGTTAAGCATGGTGTTGTCACTTATTTTCCAATCAATAGAGGGCGCGATCATGATGCGCTCTTCTTCCGATGTGACGGCTTGTCCGTCCTTTTGGCGAAAGAGTCCAACGACGCGATAGTTCATTGTATCGTTTAGCGCGCCGGTACTATCGATTTGTGTTTCGCGTTTATTATTATTACCTAAGGTTAATTCCACGCTATGTTGGCTCTCAGATTGAGGGGCTTTACTGATCAGATTCACCATGCCACCTGGCGGCATAGCGCCGTACAACGTCGAGGTTGGGCCTTTGAACACTTCCACTTGCTCTACCGCCGCCATATCGATTTGTGGTTGTAGGTTCCAATCGTTATAAAGTAGCTGCAGTCCGTCGTAGTAAGCTTTGTCGTTTCCGAAACCTCGTATATTAAAAAAATCCAATCGTGTTACCGCACCGCCTCGTAATTCAGTGTTGATACCTGGTGTGTACCGAACCGCCTCCGCAACGGTTTCTGTACCTCTTTGTTGTAAAGTTTCCTGTTCTATTACTGAAATAGCTTGCGGTGTTTCTTCTGGATCTAGCTGTGTTTTTGTTGCGGTATTACGATATGTTTGCCCTTTCACCACTAAAGGGCTTAACTGGTCCTCTACGTTTAGATCCGTTGTTTCTGATGTATTAGCAGCAAGCGAGTAAGGTGACACTGAGGTAATAGCCAAAGCCAGTATAGTGAATTGAAAATGCACAGACGGTTTCATAGTAACTCCGTAAATAGAATAAAACAATATTGATAATGGATCTCATTCTATTTTTCTTAAGAACATAAAACTTAACCTTTTGGTGCATCTTCCGTTAGGGATACGAGCACGTATGATGGATCGGACTTCATTGCTAAGAGACTATCTGGGTTTGACCGGAAGCCAGTATTCCATGTAGCTCTGCTGGCTATGTGGATTGTAATCAGGATCATAAATTTCTAGTTCGTAGCCCTGTACGCCATAATAGTTAGATTCAGGTAGCCATTGGAAAATAAACCACTCTAATGCTTTTTTGACCGCTGAAGCGTTTCCATGAACAGGAATGACGGCGTACTCTTGAGGTGGAACAATGACGGTATCCAATGGCGCATTGTCAAATGGATTCGCTCCCGAAAAGAGTGGTAATAACGCGTTTATGGGTTTCAAGTATCCGGCCCAATAAAGCATTTGATCTGGGTGATCAGCATGGTCTTGAGTGTCTATGATGCCAATTGGGCGCATGCCCTTTGTCATTGTCTTTACTTCTGAAATGACCTGAGACCAAAGTCGTGGAACACGTTCTGAAAAATTTGGGGATGCGGACAGTAGTCCCCGAATCCAATCGCATTTGCCTTGAATTTCAAAGCTCTCGAGGCTTTCAACGCGTATTTGAGTAAATGCTTTGGGGGTATCTGTTTGCGTGTTATCTAGCCTTCTATATTGTAATGGTGTTCGCAACCCATGGCGCTTACCTTGCTGGCGATAAGATCGAGGGGTACAGTTGAACATGTGTTTAAAGGCTCGGGAGAAGCTTATTTCCGAGTCAAAACCACATTCTATGGCAATATCTACATGCTTATTTTTACTGGATAGTAACAGTTCGGCCGCTTTGCTTAGGCGTAACTCTCTTACATATTGAGCGACAGAAAGCCCCGTTGCTTGGCTAAACACTCGCTGGAACTGCCACCGTGACCAACAGCTTTTTTCGGCCAAATTCGTCACATGAATGGAGCTCATCCAAATGCTCGTGAATGTAATCTAACACTTTCTCGATACGAGTGAGTCGATCTTGGTTTGTCATGGACCTGAGGCTTAAAATAATAACTATTATCATCTAATTGGCTTTTAATGCCAATGGGCAATAGCTCATTGGGGATTTTCTTTATGGAGTCTATTAATTAATCAAGTTGCGTGATTAAATCCGGATTATCTTTAACCATTCAAAACAATAAAAATGGATGTGGCTCTATGAAGGAATTGACTCGAACAGCGTTGTATTGCTCTATGTTTATCGGAGTTGGTGCCGTTGCGGGTTTGCTTGGCCCGAGTCTTATTTATCTAGCGGATTTGATTGATGCTTCTGTGGCGGAAATCTCCATCGTTTTTAGCGCGCGTGCCGTTGGCAATATTCTCGGTGCGTTATTAGCTGGACGAATGTTTGACCGTTGGAAAGGTCATCATTATTTGATTGTTATGCTGCTCTGTATGATTACAGGATTGATCTTAGTGCCCTTTTCTACCAGTTTGTCGATGCTGGTGGTATTGTTTTTCCTGTTAGGAGCAACGGAAGTGTCTGCTAATGCTGGTGGCAACATGATGATGCTGTGGTTGCACAAGGAAAAAGTCGGCTCCTATGTGACCATTTTGCATTTATGCCACAGTGCTGGATCCATGTTAGCGCCCTTGATTTTGGTCTTTGCTCAATGGACTGGCCATGGTTATGGTTCAGGCTATTGGATGGTGGCTCTCTATGCTCTGATATTACCATTATTTTTATGGCGTCAACCTAGCCCAACGTTTGAAGTCAGAGCCAGTGAAGCGGTGCCTGTGACAAAGCAAAAAGCCACTTTTTTGGCATTTTTAACGGTCATCTTCTTATATGTGGGTTTTGAAATAACCATCGCTGGTTGGATCAGTACTTATGCCGTTCTGTCTGGTGAAGATCAAAATAGCGCAGCGATATTAGTTACTTGGTTTTTTGTTAGCCTTTCCTTGGGGCGTTTGTTCTCCGTTTTCTTATTGCGTTGGATTACACCTCGTCAAGGCATATATGCTTTATTGTTAGTGAGTTTTACGGGAAGTCTGATGATGGTAGTGTCTGATGTGTCGCTTGTGGTGATCGCATTGTGGTTAGGTCTGGGTTGTTCCGCTTTTTTCCCCATGTTGTTTTCTTATGCCAACAGTATTATGGCGCTTAATGGCAAACGAACGGGTTATGTTTTTGTTTGTTGTGGATTGGGGGCGTTGGTTGCACCATCCTTAACTGGGCCCATTATTGAAATTTTCAGTGCGAGAGCATTTCCGTTTTTGTTATTAGTTTTGACGCTTCTCATCACATTCAGTTGGCGCAGATTAGCTGGTATGACGCGAGGTAATTAACCTTGTTGTATGGCGAACACCTTGTTAGTAATCGTTTACTGACAAGGTGTCTTTGGACGTCTCATTGGTTAAACAGAGTTAACTGTATTTATGCAGTGTTGCAATGGTGAATGCTGCTAGGTCGGTATAGACAGTAAATGGGAAGTCTATCGTTTTATACTGCGTTTCACGGCCTTTTCCAGTCAAAACCAATACAGGCGAGCAACCACGTGCATTACCTGCCTGAAGGTCTCTGAGAGAGTCTCCAACCATGATGGCTGGGTGCTCTTTGAACGATAGACCAAGCTCTGCTTCGATTGTTTCAATCATGCCACTTTTGGGTTTACGACAGTTGCAGTTGTCATTTGGACCGTGAGGGCAATATTGAATGCCATCTATTTTACCACCCTCTGCTTCGACAAGTGCTGTCATTTTATCGTGCATGTCATGCAAGGTGGCTTCGTTGTAATAGCCGCGCGCAATACCCGATTGGTTGGTGACGACAAAGACTTTAAAGCCCGCTTTAGACAATGCCGCGATCGATTTAATGCTGCCTGGAATGGGTTGCCATTCGTCGATAGATTTAACATAAGCGTCTGAGTCTTGGTTAATGACGCCGTCACGGTCTAGTAAAATAATGGGTTTGAGTTGCGCCATGGGGAATGCCTTTTTGAATCGAGTTGAATCGTGTTAGTTGTACTGTTTCATTTCGTATCATTATGGATACAGCTTTGATTATTTTACTTCACCTATAGCCGCGAAAATGGCATTACGACAAGCGCGGCTGAGATCGTTTGGTGCTAGGCCAATATCCAGCCCTCGCTGTCCACCGCTGACATAGATCTTTTCAAACGCCTGCGCACTTTGATCAATACAAGTGACGAGACTTTTCTTTTGCCCTACTGGACTGATACCACCAACCAAATAACCGGTAAGTCGTTCGGCATCTTTTATTTCGGCCATATGCAGCTTTTTTACGCCTAATGCGCTGGCCGCGCGTTTTAGATTCAACGTGCCAGTGACTGGTACTATGGTCACGAAGGTCGTTTTATCATCGGTAACGAGCAGTGTTTTGAACACGCAAGCAGGATCAAGATTCAGTTTTTGTGCGGCTTCTTCACCAAAATTAGAACAATTAGCGTCGTGTTCGTATTCGTGAATACTGTACGCAATCTTCAGTTTCTTAAGCTGGTTTATGGCTGGTGTCACTGTGTTAATCCTGATTATTTTTGCCAGAACATGGGGGTGAATAATACCAATAAAGTAAATACTTCTAAACGGCCCAATAGCATAGAGAAACACAGCATCCATTTTGCAGGATCACTGACACTGGTAAAGCTCGAAGCGACATCACCTAGACCTGGCCCCAAGTTGTTAAGGGTTGCTGCTACGGCAGACCAAGCCGTCACCTGATCCAACCCTGTTGCCATCAGACCTATCATTAAAACGACATACACCAACAAATACGCAGAGAAAAAGCCCCAAACAGCTGATACCACCCTTTCATTGATGGCTTTACCACCTACTTTAACGGGAATCACCGCACTTGGATGTATCAAACGCTGTATTTCTCGCATTCCCTGTTTAAGGATCAAAAGGATACGAATAACCTTCATGCCGCCACCAGTTGAGCTGGCACAGCCACCGACAAAGGAGGTGACAATCAACAGAAAGGGTAAGAAATGTGGCCATGAAGCAAAGTCTGCTGTACCAAAACCTGAGGTAGTTGCGATGGATACACTTTCAAAAACCGCGTAACGTAACGAAGAGCCTCCAATCATAGGTGGATGTCATTGCTAGTACCAACGTAGACAATACGCAAGTGCTAAGCAAGATAAACAAAAAGAAGCGTGCTTCAGGGTCTTTAAAATAATGCCACACGCTCTTGTGGCGCCAAGCATAAAAATGCAAAGCAAAATTGCACGCTGACACTATCATGAAAAAGGTACAAATCATTTCGATAGCCACACTATTGAAATACCCAATACTGGCATCGTGAGTAGAGAAACCACCAATAGCCACGGTTGAAAAGCTATGGCAAATAGCATCGAATAACGTCATTCCTGCTATCCAATAACCCAAGGCACAGACACTGGTTAGTGTGGCGTAAATAAACCACAGCGCTTTGGCTGTTTCGGCAATACGCGGTGTTAATTTTGTGTCTTTCACTGGACCTGGGGTTTCTGCGCGATACAACTGCATACCACCGATGCCTAGCATTGGCATAATGGCCACGGCCAAAACAATGATACCCATACCACCAAGCCAGTTAAGCAACTGGCGGTAAAATAAAATCGATTTAGGTAAATCATCGATCCCTGTGAGTATCGTCGCCCCCGTGGTTGTGAGGCCAGATATGGATTCAAATAAGGCATCGGTAAAAGTGAGGTTTGGCGTTTCTGCTAAGAAGAAAGGCACCGAACCGAATAGCCCCAGCACTGTCCAGAACAGCACGGTAACTAGAAAACCATCACGAATTTTCAACTCACCACGTTCATTACGAACTGGAAACCAAAGCAAAAAACCGCCCAATAAGTTGATTGCTAATGCATATAAAAACGCATGGACAGTGCCATCTGAATAAATGATGGACACAATAATTGGTGGAATTAGCGAGACGCTAAACACCATAACCAATAAACCAATGACGCGTAAAATAACACTAAAATGCATACTTGTTTCCTAGATCTCGACTTAAAGCGTGTTGTCAGACCAGCGTTAATTATTCATTTGAATGAGGGTTAAATTTAGCAAAATCCGCTTTAAAAGAAGGTCAGTCCTACTTGGAACAGCTGCTCTACGGCCGGAATTTGCTTCTTGTTCGTGACGAAAATAATAACGTGGTCTTCCGCTTGAATGACGAGATCACCCGTGGCGACAATCATATTATCTTCTCTAACAATAGCGCCGATGGTGGCACCATCGGGTAAATTCAAATTGGCGATACTTCGACCGACCACTTTCGAAGAGCGATAATCACCATGTGCAACGGCTTCTAATGCTTCTGCTGCTCCTTTGCGCATCGAGTGAACGTTTACTACGTCACCACGACGGATATAACTCAATAAAGAACTTATGGTGGTTTGTTGAGGTGAAATGGCAATGTCGATCATGCCTTCTTGAACAATGTCTACATAAGCTGGGTTGTTGATAATCGTCATAACCGTACGAACACCAAGTACTTTTGCTAACATAGAAGACATGATGTTGGCTTCATCATTATTGGTTAAGGCGCAGAATACATCGGTGGATTCGATGTTCTCTTCAAGCAGCAATTCTTGCTTAGAGGCATCGCCATTGAGCACTATGGTGTTGTCCAAGGTTTCAGACAGATATCGACAACGCTCTGGATCGCGCTCAATGATTTTGACACGATATTCTTTTTCTAGGCTTTGGGCCAAACGCTCACCGATGTTACCGCCACCAGCAATAATGATACGTCGATAAGGTACATCCAATGGACGTAATTCACTCATGACATCAAGCACGTCTCGTTGCGCGGTGAGAAAAAAGACTTCGTCATTCGCGTGAATATGTGTGTTGCCGTCAGGAGAAATGGACTTACCGTCACGATAAATCGCTGCGATACGTGTTTGGATTGACGGCATGTGTTCTTTCAAAAAGCTGATTGGCTGATCAATCAGTGGGCCGCCCTTTTCTGCTTTGACGACGACCAGTTGGACTTTGCCATCGGCGAACTCCATGACCTGCAGTGCACCAGGATAGCGGATCAATCGACTTAAATGCTTAGTGACTTCTTTTTCAGGGCTGATACGAACATCCATTGGGATGGCTTGGTCGGCAAATAATTCTGGGTATTTAGCATACGCACTTGAACGAACGCGACCAATTTTAGTTGGCGTTTTAAAGAGAGTGTGCGCGATCTGACAAGCGATCATGTTGGTCTCATCTTGGTTGCTCACGGCAATCAACATATCTGCGTCATTACAGCCCGCTTGATCCAATACATCAGGATGCGAGCCGCTGCCCTCCACTGTTTGGATATCGAGACGATCTTGCAGTTCTCTAAGGCGAGTAAGATTGGTATCAATGACAGTAATATCGTTATCTTCACTAGCGAGATTTTCGGCTAGTGTGGCCCCAACTTGGCCTGCCCCTATAATGATGATTTTCATAGTCTACCTTAGAGCGTTATGTGTTATTCGGCTCTTTGTTTAATATATTAATATAATGAGAAGTTAAATCGTCTTACAGACCAAACGTGCATAATTTTTACTTGAATCAAGTTGAGCAAGTGTACCGATATAAGGCCAAACATTTAACTTGAACTTGCAAAATAGCCATAATTTTTTTCAGTTAGATTGGATGTCGACCTTACCTCCTGACAGCTCATTATGCTGAAAGTATGACCGTGTACCCATAAATCGGTAGGTAAAACAGAGTGTTTCATGTGAAACACTCTGTTTGTTCTTTTAATTTTATTTAGAGTGAGGCTTTTTCTGAAGCAGACAGTAATAAAATCCGTCATGCCCTTCAGAGATGGGAAATAGTTGTCGGCCATGACTAACAGGAATTCCCCACTCTGTAGCAAAACTTGGCGCTAATGAATTCAATGGGACTTCTGATGCGTCGTCTTGATTGGCTAAGAAATGTTGTATTTGTTGTTCGTTTTCTTCAGGCATTAACGAGCAAGTGGCGTATAACATAAAGCCTCCCGGCTTCAAGGTCTCCCAGACTCGATTCAGAATGGCTCTTTGAATAGTAACAAGATCCTCAATATCCGCCGGTTTTCGATTGATCTTAATGTCTGGATTACGACGAATAACGCCGGTAGCCGTACAAGGTACATCAAGCAAAATTTTGTCAAAATGCTCGCCGTCCCACCACGCTTCTAGGTTGCTGGCATCGGCGCAAATTAAATTGGCTGAATAGCCAAGGCGGTGCAAATTAGATTCAATTTTCTCCATACGCCAAGGTTCTAACTCGACAGCGGTGAGCGCCATTGAACTCAGTCCAGTTGAGTTGGCTTTCTCTAACAAGTGACCGGTTTTTCCTCCGGGTGCCGCGCAAGCATCCAATACTCTCTCTCCATCCTTAGGTGATAGAATATGTGCAGAAAGCTGAGCCGCTTCATCTTGAACGCTAACATAGCCAGCATCAAAACCGGGTAGCTCTCCTACTCTAACGGCATTTCTTAGGTACAAAGCTGAATCAGAAAACTTACCATCTTCTGAGTCTATACCCACATCAGCAAGTTGCGACTTGTATGTTTCACGTGAAACGAGGCTCTCATTTACGCGAATACACATCGGAGGGTGCGTGTTGCTGGCATCGATTATTGTTTTAAGGTGCTCTGGCCAGTGTTTATTAAAACGCTTCACCAACCATTTTGGCATATTAAATTCTACTGACGGTTGGGCTTCTAGCACCTCAATTATGTCGTCGGCTTCTCTTTGGTAGCGACGTAGCACTGCATTCATTAACTTTGTAGCCCAGTCTTTTTTCAAGATCCGACAGGCTTCCACCGTCTCATTGACTGCCGCATGATCTGGAGTATTCATGTAGGTTAATTGATACAAACCTAATAGTAAGACTGCGTATAAATCTGTGTCCTTTTCTTCAAAAGGATGCGCTAATAAATGCAAAGCTATGCTGTTCAATCTAGGGTACTGACGACACACTCCAAAGCACAGCTCTTTAAGCATGGGGGCATGTTCGCTGGCAATGTCCAATTGGTGACGAGCCAATTGTGTGCTAAGTGAACCCTGTTGAAGCAGAATATTGGTAATGACTTTAACCGCAACATGGCGAGCACTTTGTGTGTTTACGCTGGCATTGGAGGAAACACTTTTGTCGTATTGGTTCATGCTGTTTGCTTACTCTTGTTTTCCATTAACGCCAAGGCGTTGACCAATCTCTAAGGCGGCTTTGTGTTTACCGTTTAAGGCGTCTTGCACTTTCATGCGCTTACCACCCGCAAATTGGATCTCAGTAATGAGGAGTGAACCTTGCCCAGTGGCGACGATAATGCCCTCTTTACTCACCACTAAAATATCGCCCGGAGTAGAAGCTTCATCGCTGACGCTGGCAATGTGTGCCGTATGGATTTTCATCACACCAGCAAGGCTGTTGGTGTACGCCACTGGCCAAGGTGACAAACCGCGAACTTGACGTTCGATCAGCTCGGCAGACGTTGCCCAGTTAACCTCGCCTTCTTGTTTGGTTAATTTTGCTGCGTAACACGTCAGACGTTCATCCTGTTGCTCTGGAACCAATGTGCCCGCTTTGAGTTTTTCTAGGGCGTCAATTAATGCCTTGCCACCCAATACCGCTAGGCGATCATGTAATGTTTCTGAAGTGTCTGTTGGTTTGATATCGCAATGGGCTTTCAACAGCATATCGCCCGTATCTAAGCCAACATCCATTTGCATAATAGTGATGCCGGTTTCGCTGTCGCCAGCCATCAAAGAGCGATGAATCGGAGCAGCACCACGCCAGCGAGGTAGCAAAGAAGCGTGTACGTTGATACAACCAAACTTAGGAGTATCCAATATGATTTTGGGTAAGATAATTCCGTACGCAGCGACAATCATAATATCGGCGTCTAATGCTGCGAGCTGTGCCTTATCTTCATCCTGTTTAAAATTCAATGGTTGATAAACGGGAATGTCGTTGGCAGTGGCGAGTTGTTTCACTGGACTTTGAACCAGTTTTTGACCTCGACCTGCAGGACGATCTGGCTGCGTGTAAACGCCGACGATCTCATACTGGTTTTCGAGTTTTGAATCTAAAATAGCTTGCAGGCTAGCCGCTGCAAATTCAGGTGTGCCTGCAAAAACAATACGAAGTGGTGAGGTGGGCATAAAAGTTCCTTAACAAAAAATCAGGCCAAAGCCTGATTTTATAAAACGAATATCAACATTCTTACAGCGAGTTAGGGGTGAGAAGGCACACCTCTTACCCTTGTTTTTGTGCGAGCTTGTGGGCTTTTTCTAATTTGCTTTTAATACGATTGCGCTTTAACGGCGTTAAATAATCGACCATTAGTTTGCCGTCAAGGTGATCCACTTCATGCTGTACACAAACGGCCATGAGTTCATCGACTTCCATAGAGAAGGGTTTACCATGGCGATCGAGGGCTTTGACTCGAACTTTAGCTGCACGATAAATGTGCTCGTAAAAGCCAGGAACGGACAAACAACCCTCTTGGAATTCGTTTGGTTCGTCGTCCAATACCTCAAACTCAGGGTTAATAAATACGATGGGGTTGTTACGTTCTTCTGAAAAATCCATCACCACGAGACGATGATGATAGTCTACTTGTGTCGCCGCAAGGCCTAGGCCATTCTCGTCATACATGGTATCCAGCATGTCGTCGATTTTGGTTTGCAGCTCGTCAGTAAACTCGGTAATGGGCTTCGCAACTTTGCGCAAGCGATTGTCTGGGTATTCAAGTACGGGTAAAACAGCCATGATCTTTTCCAACGATGTGTCTTTGTTCATGAGTGGAGGCGTGCTCTCCAACTCGTTTCATTCTGTCTATTGTAACGCAAGTCTGTCTTTTGAGCAGTCTTCTAATGGCGGTTTTTTGGTCAATATGATTGAATAGCGTCAATAGCGAAAGACTATTCGCGCAGAAGGTTCTTTTTGCACTGATGCTCTGGGTAAGGAATGCCCTATTTTTCATTCGTAAGGAAGCGGTTTTAATTATGTCTATCTCTTTTCCTGGTTCAGGTTTGTCGCACACTGATTGGCTCTGTTTGAGTTTTTTGTCTGGGATTGGCCCCTCTCGATTGTCGCGTCTTTATACTTATCTCAGTGAGCTGGACCAACAGACTCCAATGGACGAGCATGCGCCCCTGTCATTGTTTGATGAAGAGAAAACGACTGAGGCGATTTCGTATGAGCTGCTGATCGCTTTAAAATGGCCGGAGATTACCGCCCGTCAGGCTATGGATTATTTTACGAGTGGCACCCTTAGCAAAGAACAAGAAAGTAAACGTGACGAATCCTTAGCTTGGCTGGAAGACGCCGATCATCACCTCGTGCTTCAGGAAGACGAGTTATACCCAACCGCCTTAAAAGAGATCGCTGTTGCCCCTGCTTTTCTTTATGTGGAAGGTCGCCGTGATGTCTTGTCTCTACCAAAAATAGGCATTGTTGGTGCCCGCAAATGTACCCGTTATGGCCAGGATGTCACTTTTCAATTTGCTGAGCAATTATCTTCTCGTGGCATTTGTGTGGTGAGTGGTGGTGCCATGGGCGTCGATACCGCCGCGCATCAAGGGGCATTGCATAGCAAGACAACACCCACCATTGGTGTCATGGGAACTGGCTTGTTTCATCGTTATCCGAATCACAATCAACAGATGTTTGACCAGATCCTAGAACAAGGAGGTGCTTTAATAAGTGAATACCCACTATCAACCCGCCCTCGTCCTCATTTGTTTCCTCCACGCAATCGGATTATCAGCGGTTTAAGTATGGGCATACTTGTGTCAGAGGCCTCGGTGAAAAGTGGCTCTTTGATCAGTGCCAGTTACGCCATCCAACAAAACCGCGAAGTCTTTGCGTTACCAGGCCGATTGACCGATGCGCAATCAGCAGGTTGTCATCAGCTTTTACGTCAAGGTGCGACCCTAGTTCGTCATGTGGATGATATTGTGGCGGAGTGCCCTGCGCTGTCTTCTGCATCAATCGCCAAACCTTCTGTTGAGAGAATGGCAACCGGTAAGGAATCAAGGACTCATACACATAATAGAAAATCATCTCCTGCAGACAACAATCAAGCACCTGAAATCGTACCGCCACCGGTATCAAATGCTTTTCATGCTTTACCGAAATTAACGTCAGATAATGCCAAGATGATCATTAAAATTATGGAGCAAGAAGGTCAAGCAATGGATTTTGATGCCTTGATTCGTCAAAGCAAAATGGACGCTGGGTTGATGATGCAAGTGTTAATGGAATTAGAGTTGTATGGTTGTCTGGAGAATCGAGAAGGCCTTTATTATCGTTGCTGAACGATCGTCATAGGTCTTCTCATGAGGAGCGCATCGAATGGGTTTATTCCATGCCGCTGAAAATATCTTTTTTGAGCTGCTTAATATCGCGGCGCTCTTTTTTGTTGGGTTTATGGTCGGACATGATGCGGCCACCAAAAGACTTGTTTTCTAAAGCGCGTTTTTCGCGCTTTTCGATCGACGCAGGTGTTTCTTCATAAAGCAATTGCGCTTCAGGAGCGCCACGGCGCTGTTCACTGATGGCTTTAATTTCAACGACCTTTTCGTCCCAGCCAACTCGTATGCCTATTAAGGCACCCACTTCCACATTACGGCTAGCTTTGCCTTTACTGCCATTGTACGACACCTTACCGCCATCAATGGCGTCTTTGCAAAGTGAACGGGTTTTAAAAAACGTGCTGCCCAAAGCCACTTATCTAAACGAACGGCTTGTGGAGTTGACTGCTTTTCTGTTTTACTCATAAGGAATACGTTGACCCTATTCTGTTGTCATAATTGAGGCTGTTATGCAGGACATTAGTAGACATCCCATTTTCCAAGCTCTGCAAAAAATAATACACGATGCGGCCGATGTGATCATGGACATTTATCAAGGTGCCGATTTAGGCATCGAGCAAAAGCTAGACGATAGTCCGGTGACAGCGGCCGACCTTGCTGCACATAAAGTGATTCTAGCAGGTTTGCAAGCACTTACACCTGATATTCCTGTTTTGTCAGAAGAAGGCGTGGTGGCCTTCGAAGAGCGCTCTCAGTGGCCAATGTTGTGGATCGTAGATCCTCTAGATGGCACGAAAGAGTTCATTAAGCGTAATGGCGAGTTTAGCATTAACATCGCCTTGATTGAAAATGGCATGCCCATTGTGGGTGTTGTCTATTTGCCGACCACCACAGAAGGCTATTTTGGTGTGACAAAAGCATGGCAAGATTTACCGATTGGTGCGTTTAAATGGCAAGGCCATGAATTTGAAAGCATCAACGTACGTGAGCCACGCGAGCCTATCATAGCTATGACAAGCCGTAGCCATGGCCCTGCACTTCCTGCATCTTTAAAAGACAAACTAAAGCAAACCTACGAGCAAGTTCGTGAGTTACCCAAAGGCAGCTCGATAAAAGGCTGTCGAATTGCCGAAGGCATCGCGGACTTACATCTGCGACGTGGACCAACCAGTGAATGGGACACGGCTGCCCAGCAAGCCATCATCGAAGCCGCAGGCGGCATGCTCGTCACACCGGATGGCAAACCCTTTCGTTATAACCAAAGAGAAACCCTACTTAACGGCCACTTCTTTGTGTCCGGCGCTGAACTCGCCCCGTATGTCATGGAATGGTATCTAGAAAACGAGGAAGAAGAGTAAGCGTTACTCTTCTTCCTCGTCCTTTACTTTACCTTATCTGATTGTTTCACGTGAAAAATATTAAAGTGATTTCGTTATCTACTTTTTTATATCTATATCGCCTCGTTAGTTTTTAATCCGCTGTTGAGTCGATTGACGATGCGTTCTTGTGCGCGTTTTAAAAAGTCGCTTTGCAGCGGTTGCGCAAAAGACCGTGCGATGGCGACGGTTCCCACTAAGGAAACCACGGTTTCTTCTGCCAGTGCTTCGGCCTCTTGGCTGCCACGTTTTTTTAGAATCGTGGCAAGACGATCAACTAAACTGTCGAAGCACGCTTGGTAGGCTTGGCGAACTTTTTCTTCCTTGTGTGCGGCGTCAGTCACTAGAAACTCTAGTGGCGATGGATGCTCTTTGTCGCTACGGCTCCAGCTCAAATAACGCGTCACTAGCGCTTTTAGATGTGTCTCGCTACTTTCGGTTTTTTTATCATTACGTGCCCAAAAACCATTGGATGTGGCGAATTGCATGGCCGCTTCATAGAGGCTACTTTTCCCCGAAAAATGCGCGTAAAACGCTCCGTGTGTCATGTTGGCTTTTTTCATTATCTGCGTGAGTGTGACGTGGTCAAACCCGTGGGAGCAAAATAGTTTTGCGGCCGCTTGTAGTATGCGCTGTCTAGTTTGCTCTTTGTGTTTTGGGGTGTATGACATAGTTAACCTCCTAGGCGAACTCTCGTATATCCCATTATAAATCGGTTTCTAAATATTATCTTGATCATATATAGACTCACTCTAGCATGGGGACTTTCTTTCTGCTGAAACTTAATGGGGTTATTTCATGTCGCTTAAAGAACGTATTGTTATTACGGGTATGGGGTTGGTATCCCCACTTGGCTTAGGTGTCGCTTCGGTCTGGGATAAATTGATTCGAGGTGAATCTGGTATTCGATTGCTGCCTACGACGTTGTCCGATGGGCTGAGCACGCATATTGCCGGACAGGTTCCGAGCCATGTAGAACAAGCTAATGGCTTGAATGAAGCCGATTATCTGTCACCTAAAGATCGTAAACGTGTCGATCTGTTTACCTTATTTGCCCTTGCGGCCGCGGAAGAAGCACTAACCCAAGCCAAGTGGCACCCAGTGAGCGATCTAGATCAAGAAGCCACCGCAACTATCATCGCCACGGGGATTGGCGGCTTACCAACTATTACTCATGCGCAATCCGTTTTAACAGAGCAAGGCGCTCGACGCTTGTCACCTTTTACGGTTCCTGCGTTTCTTGCCAACCTTGCGGCGGGTAACGTGTCGATCAAATATGGCTTCAAAGGTCCGATTGGCACCCCCGTGACAGCGTGTGCGGCGGGTGTACAAGCCATTGGCGATGCCATGCGCTTGTTGCGCACAGGTGAAGCAAAAGTCGTACTGGCTGGCGGTACAGAAGCCTGCATCGATCCTTTGTCTCTGGCCGGTTTTGGTGCTTTAAAGGCGTTATCGACTCGAAATGATGCTCCGGAAAAAGCATCCCGCCCTTTTGATAAAGATCGTGAAGGTTTTGTGATGGGCGAAGGTGCTGGTCTTGTTGTATTGGAAACTCTGGAACATGCCTTGGCTCGTGGTGCGACACCATTAGTTGAGGCTCGTTGGCTACGGCACCAGTGCAGATGCTTATCATCTGACATCGGGGCCGGAAAACGGCGAAGGTGCTGCCCGTGCGATGCAAACCGCGCTAAACATGGCAGAAATTTCTGCTGATCAAATTGGCTACGTGAATGCACATGCGACATCGACGCCAGTGGGTGATCGTGGCGAGATTAATGCGTTACGTCGTGTGTTTGGTGAAAAAGTCACCGATGTGGCGATCTCGTCTACTAAGTCCGCGACAGGTCATTTGTTGGGTGCTGCGGGTGGTGTCGAAGCAATTTTCAGTGCTCAGGCGTTAATAACAGGCATTCTGCCACCGACGTTAAATCTGGAAAACCCAGAAGAAAGTATGGCCGATTTGGATCTTATCCCCTTGGTTTCACGTGAAAAAAATGTCGAATACGTATTGTGTAATGGTTTCGGGTTTGGTGGTGTGAATGCGGCACTTCTTTTGAAGCGCTATTAACAAACCTAGCAAACTTAAATAAACAAGGCGACTCACAGATAGTTGAGTCGCCTTTTTAATATCGATGTCCTTTCTGTATCGGTTTTAACCATCCATTAATTGGCTAGGTAACCAAGTGACTAGCTCTGGGAACATCATGACGATGACAAGAACCAGAAGTTTCAGTAATACAAATGGGGTGATGGATTTGTAGATATCCAACATGGTGACGCTTGGCGGTGCGATGCCTTTTAGGTAGAACAAGGCAAAACCATAAGGCGGCGTTTGTACAGCGATCTCAATGTTAAGAATCATCAAGATACCAAACCAAATTGGATCATAACCGAGAGACACGGCAATCGGTGTGAAGATAGGCGCACACATTAGAACGATGATAAATTCATCAATAATAAAGCCCAGCAACAACATGATTAATTGGAACAACATGATGACGACAATCGGAGGTAAACCCAAGTCTTGGGTGAAACCAGCGACCATGTTTTGCACGCCCATCAGCAAGTGGAAGTTGCTGAAAACCGACGCACCAACAATAATCCACATCGCTACACTCACGAGCAAAGCCGCCTGCATACCTGCTTTCTGTACCATACGTGGCTTGAAGCGTTTAAAGAAAATCGCTAATACAATCGCGCCGACAACGCCTATCGCGCCGGACTCGGTCGGTGTCGCAATACCCATGATAATGCTGCCAAGTACCGCAACGATCAGCAGCAGAGATAATATGCCATCGCGAGCGGTGAGGAACTTCTCTTTTGGTGTAGGTTGAACGTCTGGCACCACATCCATCGGCGCGCGTTTAGGGTTCAACTTACAAGAAATCACTACGTAAGTGATTAACAAGACGATGGTGATCAGGGCTGGAATTAAGGCACCGATAAACATGCGCCCTACTGAGTTCTGTGTAGACGACGCAAACATGATCATTGGAATGCTAGGCGGAATCAAAATACCTAAGCCGCCACCGGCCATAATAACGCCTAATGCTAGGCGTTTATCGTAGCCACGTTCCAACATGGGACGCAATGCGATACTGCCAGACGTCATGATGCCCGCGCCAATAATACCGACCATGGCGCCGATCATAGAACACACGACAATCACGCTAATAGCCAGTGAACCACGTACTCGACCAATTAACATTTGGCTGGCGTTAAACATAGCATCGCCGATACCTGAACGCGTTAGCAATTGCCCCATGTAGATATATAGCGGAATGGCTAACAGAATGAAACTAAAGTGAGTGGATTCTAAGGTGGTCGGAATGACATTAAAGAGAGCATCGCCCCACGTCATATAACCTATGCCCATGGCGATACCACCAAGCGCTAAACCAACGGGAGCACCTAAGGCAAATGACGCTATGATGCAGGCGAATAAAATGCCCGTTAATAACTCAATACTTATCATTGTGCGGCTTCCTCTTGTTTGGTCTGTGCTTCTGGTAATAAAGGTTTGCCTGTAATCACCTGATATAAGGAATCAATCCAGTCGCTGGAAAGTTGTAAAATTAGCAGCACACTAGCGATTGCCATCATTAACCAGTAATGATGCATATGAGGAGCCCCACTCACTTTGACGTCGGTAGTTAAACTCGAGCGCTTCTTCAAACTTACCTATGCTCATTTTGCAAACGATCACCATGAAGAACATGGCAAGGGCGAATGAAAATAGGTTAAATATGCTTTTCGTCCGAGCTGAAACTTTGTTGTAAAGAATATCCACATTGATGTGAGCGCGTTGCTGTTGGGCATAAGCGCCGCCAAGAGCCGCAATGTAACCAAAAATAAATAACGACGTGTCGTAAGCCCAAATGGTCGGTTTGTCTAAGATGTAACGAGAGAAAACCTCGAAAGCAACGACAAAGGCTAATACCGGCATGAGATAGGAAACGGAATTCCCAATGAAAGCCACCAATGCGTGGACTCCTAGACAATAGCGTCTAATCGCAGTCATTATCATTGTTTTGTACCTGTAAGGGTGGATCGAAAAATTAAAAACGGCCTTCTTGGTGAAGGCCGTTTTCATTAGTGCTAAATCAATTATTTCTGTTCTTTACGAAGAATGTCGATCAGCTCTTTGCTGTATTTGTCTGCAGCAGCGTACTCATCCCAAAGTTTTGCACCCGCATCTTTCCATGCGGCTTTGTCTGCGGCACTTGGCTCAGGGCTCCACTGAAGACCTTTCGCTTCCATGTCAGCAACCGCTTGAGATTCCCAAAGTCTAGATTTCGTCATTTGTTCTTGAGCGTGAACTGTTGTTGCCGCTTTAACAATGGCTTTTAAATCATCAGGAAGTTTGTTCCAAGCGCTTTGGTTAACGATAATAGGTAACACTTGTGCACCAGCTAGTGGAAGTGGGTACATGTATTTCGCTACTTCAACGTGGTTACCGTCGCGGTGATCGATCATGTTAGAACCGATAGAGCCGTCGATTACACCAGTCGATAGCGAGGTGTAAATCTCAGACCAAGCAAGTGATACTGGAGAAGCACCTAGGTTACGAAGGAACTTACCGTATGCACCCGGTGCACGGATTTTTAAGCCTTGGAAGTCGGCAACAGAATTAATCGGTTTCTTAGTAATAACGTAAACCGCTGGCTGAATGTACGGGTCAAGCCACACAAGACCTTGATCGCCATAGGCTTGTTTTAGAATAGGCGCCCAGCCTTTTTCTTGGAACAAGGTTGTTAGCTCACCAACGTCACTTGTGCCGCCAGGTAGACCAATCTCAACCAAACCCGCTGGAAGCTCACCGGCGTTTAAAGATTGGAATGTTGCGCCCATAGTGATTAGGCCCGTTTTCACGGCACCAAAAATACCAGAAGAACCAACACCTTCACCATCATAAAGAACTTGTACCTTGATGCGGCCGTCAGACATTGTCTCAATGTTTTTTGCTAAATCTTCATACACAGCACCGAAGGCAGAACCACGGCTGTACAGATTAGCGAAGCGCCAGTTATAGTCTGCAGCGTTAGCAGAAGAAGCGACAGCGCCTAGGCCAAGAGCGACAGCCAGAGAACTCGCAACCAATCGTTTTTTTACTTTTAGTATCGTCTTAATCATTGAGTTACCTCGAGAGCAAAAAGTGCATAAAAAAGTCACATCTAGTCCGGTGTGACACCTTGTATTCGATACTTTCAAAAAGCCTACGCGCAATAAAGCACGCAAAATCTATCTAAAGTTTTGTCCACATCAAACAATCAAAAAAGATAAAAGCCTTTATAAATCAGATCACTAAGTAAAACAGGACGCACTAAAACTGAACATTTTGCACTTTTTTGGTGCAAACTAGAGATGAGATTGATGCCGCAATAGTGTGAATAATATTGATCTATGATGTTGAAAACGTGCATTTTTTTTACAATTTTCAAACAGGTGGTTAGTTTTCTAGATTCTGCTAAAAGGCCGCACCTAATTGGTGCGGTGCATTTCTTAACTGCGTGCTGAGGAGGTTTTTTTGGCTTTAGGTTATATCAAAACGTTGGATTTGCTGAGCTAGCTCATTTGTTTGATGGTGAACATTTTTATTGGCCGTTTGGATAGATTGAGTGGCGTTATGGTTGTCTTTAATATCATGAGCAATGATGTCCATGTCTTGTGCCATTTGTGCTGTCGTCAAGGCAACCTCTTTTATAGCTTGAGTAATCTCTTGCGTATTGTTCATCGCCTCTAAGGTATTTTGCTCAACTAGATGAATGGTCTTCACTGCGTTTTCGCCCTGCTCTTTACTGCGACCGACTTTATTTAGGCTCAGTGTCATGGCGTCAATGACTGCCAGCGTTTCCTTTTGGATGTTTTCGACTTTCTCGGTGATGCTACCCGATGCTTTAACCGTTTGCTCAGACAGCGTTTTGACTTCGTCGGCAACCACAGCGAATCCGCGCCCTGCTTCCCCTGCACGAGCCGCCTCTATTGCTGCGTTGAGAGCCAATAGGCTGGTTTGCTCTGCGACCCCCACGATGAGTCTCAATCACCACATCAATCTCTTTAGACAGCGTACCAAGACGCGCGACACGTTCGTTGGTGTCTTGAATGGTGTCTGCCACATCGCTGATGCTGGTCATGGCATCACGCATGGCACTCACACCACTGGTTGCGGATTCATAAGCCACTTTTGCGGCGCTTTGAACGTTCTGCGTCATGGATTGAACGGTATCTGCGGTCGCGGATATTTCTTCTGTTGAGGCCGCCAAGGTGTTACTGCGATCACGAATGCGCTCGCTGCCGCTGACAATGGTTTTAATACCGCTGTCCAGTTCATCGGCTGTGAATACTAGCTTCTCGTTGCTGCTTATTAAATGGCCAATTAATAAGCGCAAGCTGTCGGACATCTGGTTTGAAGCAATAAAGAGCTGTTGGAATTCATCTGGATTTGTTGAGGTCTGGCTATTTTTATGTGAACGCAGTTTGCCTTGTGCAACGTCTTTTAAAATCGCTAACACGGCTGTTAGATTGCGATTTAAAGAACGGATGACGGTCGACAAAATGAACCCGATAACGAGCGCCAGTAAGACACAGGCGATTATTAAAGAGCGACGTGCTTGCTCAGCGGTTTCAGATGAGCGTATCTGCGCCTGAACCAGTAAGGTGTTTTGCAGATAATTAGCACTCTCATCCATGGCTTGTGTATATTGGTTGCTTAAGAGCGCAAGCTTATTTTGCTGCTCTTTTAGGGTAATAGACAGGGCAATCACGGGAGCCAGTGCATCTTCATAGGTTTTAATCATTGGTCCAAATACATCACCAAAACCTATGTTATTAACACTGTCTTTGAGTGCTTGAATGGCTGCCTGCAGACTTGCTTGGTGTTCTGCATCGCTGTACGCAAGAAAGTCTTTTTCTTTTGCTCTCACCTCTTTAAAGAGCGAGGCAAAGCTTGCTAAGGATTTTAGCTGTTCAGCCAAGGCTTGTGCAGACTGATTTAATTGCCCCAGCGCGCCGGTGTTGCTGCTTAATCCGAGAGTAGTTAAGTTTTGCAGATTACTTTCAAGGGCGGATAAATAATTAGGCTGTAAAGCTTGGCTGTTTTCTAATAACGCCTTTCCCTTTTTATCGAGTAAATCTGCTCTAATACTAAACCCAGCCGCCGTTTCATTTTTAATTCTGGTTATGGTGGCACTGATCGTGTCGACATTATCCGGTGATATGCTGGTCATTTGGCGCTCAACTTTTAAGAGCGCAATTTCAACATCTTTGACTTCACTGGTGAGTCGGCTTAGCTCGGTAGCATCGTCGGATGCACTCGACATCTGCGATAAGTTGTAAATGGAATAAGCACCAAACCCTGCATAGCCAACACAGACTAACACAACGATTGCAATTAGCTTTTGACGAACGGACAACGCGATGGACATATCAACCTCCTTTAGACCCCTTTCTAAAAAGAAGGGAAGCAATCAAAATGACAAAAAAGGCCTGTTCATCAAACAAGACAAACAGGCCAAAATAACGTGCTGGAAGAATAAAATGAAAGGCCAGTATCCAATGTTTTATTTCAGAGCATAGCCAAGTCATTTCAGGGTATAACCAAGCGGATACGTATCATCCTGAATGAACAAAATATCATTTTGTTGCGGTAACCGACCTCTCTTACCTTAAAGAAGCAGAAAGGGGGATGAAAGTCGCTTAAATCAATGTAAAGTTAGAGAATCAACGAACTAAATTATGATGGGACATATGGGGAGCGGCGATGAGTGTTAAAAACTACTCACTGGGGCAAGTCGGTGACTATGAGATCAAACAACTAAAAGTCTTTAAAACGGTCGTTGATTGCGGTGGTTTTTCGGCGGCTGAAACCTCTCTGAATATTGGTCGATCAACCATCAGCCTGCATATATCTAATTTAGAAGCCCGCTTGAACCTAGTCTTGTGTAAACGTGGCCGTGGTGGATTTTCGCTGACGGAAGAAGGTGTCATTATTTATAAGATGACGGAAAACCTACTCGAATCATTAGATGCCTTTCGAACCACAGTAAACAACCTAAATGCCAGCTTAACTGGCAAACTGCGTCTTGCCCTTTCCGATAAAGTGAGTCTTGATCCTCGTAGTCATTTCCCTGAAATGATCCAGCGTTTTTCGAGTGAAGCACCAGAAGTGTCTATCACCACCAATGTAGCCTCCATGTCGAACATCGAGCGCATGATTCTGAATGACGAAGCAGACATTGGTTTTATCCCTTATCATCGTAAACTGGACGGCTTAAGTTACGTGCATTTATACAGCGACGATTGTTATCTGTATTGCGGTAAGGGTCATCCATTAGCAACCATGTCTGTTGAAGACCAAGACGAAAAAGTCGACAAATACCCTGCTACTCACGCTGGATTAAAACCCCATGAAGCGGTCAGCGAACAGATTTCCCATATGAACCTCACCGCTATCTCGTATTTCTACGACAGTCGTCTGGCTTTGATTCTGTCCGGTCGTTACATCGGCTTCTTGCCAGAACTCTATGCCGCACCTTACGTGGAATCGGGGAAAATCGTGGCTGTCGCCCCAGACCGTCGTTCTTACACACTCGGCGTTGCCGTGATTTGTAAGAAAACCACCCAACCTAATAAACCGCGAGAATTATTTCTTAAAGTGTTGCACCAGACGGTAGAAGAGCTAATTTCTGCACCTTATTAATGATTTTTAATAAGACTGTATCTGATTTTTTAAGGCCAAGGCAGTGGCTGATGTGGCTTTGTTGTTATCTCGTTACTGTTTTGTCCGTCACTTTCTTCTCTTAGCCAATCGACAAAGGCTTCAATTCGAGGCTCTTCGCGGCGAGTTTTTGGCGTAGTAAGCATAAAACTCAATTTTAGTATCTAACGCTTTTGGATAGGCTTGGACGAGGGTTCCTTCATCAAGTTCTTTTTGAACCATGAATTTCGGGCATAAAAAGACGCCATGGCCAGCTTTTACCGCGCTGATTCCCATGTACCAAGAATTCACTTCTGCCCATAGAATGCTTTTATTGCGAATGGGGCAAATCGCCAGTTCTTCAAACCACGTTTTCCATTGATAAGACGAATCGTCTACCTGGATCATCCAACACTTTAATAAATCTGTAGGTTGAAATAAGCCAATTCTTGCGGCTAAAGATGGCGAGCAAACGGGGATTATGTCAGATGATATGAGTGTTCGTTTCACCGTATCTGCTCTATCGACCGTTAGATGCTGATTATCATCGATACCAACATCTATTTTGCCAGCATGTATGTCTCTGCTCTCGTCTGATGAGAAGAGTTTTACGGTGATGTCTTTTTGACGATCTGAGAAGCGCCACAATCTTGGCATCAACCATAAAGACACAAAACTTTGTAACCCAGAGACAAGCAATGTTCCTTCAACGGGTTCGAGTTTGACGCTTTCTAAGCCTTTTCCTATGTGCTCAAACGCTTGTTCTAGGTGCTCCGCGAGGACTTGCCCTTGGCTAGTTAGGCGCATATCACGACCAGAACGATAAAACAGCGGCACACCTAGATAATCTTCTAATAAACGAATTTGCTGGCTTACAGCAGCTTGAGAAACATGTAGCTGCTTTGCGGCTTTTGTGTAACTTAATGTCTGGCTTGCAACAGAGAAATAATGTGCGGCTTTTAGGTGGGTGACTCGATTGCTCATAAAACATAGTCCATAAGATTTTCTAATCTAACCTGTAAGAATATAGCGTTCGTTTTTACCTCTTTTTGGCGACACAATAAAGTCCTTATCAACAGGAGGTTTGGGTATGTGGACGTTATTACTGTGGTTAAATGCAAAAATAGTCGATGCACATGTCGTCTTTAAAAAAAGGTGTGTTCAGCATAAAAGACGTCGTCAGATTCGAGATTTTCATTTGAAGTCTCAGTATATGCCGGAGTATCTAAAAAGAGATATTGGTTTGCCACCCTATTCGGAGCGTGACTCTTAATCCTATCTAGAAAACCTAGTGATAAAAACCAGGATTTTAAAGATAAGCTTATGATGCTTGTATTTTTGCGCTGTCTTTTAGCCAGTGTTAAGTTGCTATTTTTGACGAAAAAAAGTGGGCGTAAAGTCAGATTTCTTCGTATTGTGTCGTCTTTTACTTCTATACTTTGATGAATTGATTCCCTGTGTCGAAATAGTGAGAATAGAGTAGTAACGCAGGCATCATCTTGGGTTAATTATCAAGATCAGATAACCGTCTAGACTAGGGCTTTGCCATGAAAAAAATAATTGTCACATCGGCTATGATGTTGTTTGCTTGTTCTATTAATGCAGCATCAGTAAACGTTGCCTTGGATACCGATCCTGATAGAGAAAATTCGGGCAGCTATCGGTATATTGATAATCTAGCTCAGACGTTGAAAGAAAAAGGCTGGCAAATCAACCTATTTCCTCGAGATACAGTTGGCAGTGAAGAAGAGCGTCTTAGTCGTGTTCGTTCAGGTACCTTGGATGTTTCTTTGTCTAGGTATTCTGCGGCGACACAGTTTGTACCTGAAATGCAGGTGTTACAACTCCCCTATACCTTTAGAAATGTGGACCATCAGTACCACTTTTTTGCAAAAAGCGATTATCTTGATGAAATCAATAAGCGTCTTGCCAGTGAGGGGTTGCGTGTATTAGCGGTGTTACCAACAGGCGCTTTTTTGGGTATTTTTAACAGTGAAAAGCCCATTGCGACTGTCAGTGATATGGTGGGTTTGCGTATGCGGGCGTTAGATTCAAATCAATTAAGTATGTTTCAAATGATGGGCGCAAGTGGTGTAGTTGTGCCGCTTTCAGAAGTCTCAAACGCGCTAAAAACCGGTATTGTAGATGGTTATATTAACGCTTCATCTGTTCCATTAATGTTTAATCAAACCGACCTTTTGCACTATTTTACCGACGCAAAAATCATTATGTCTGCGCGTCTGGCTTTGGCTTCCCAGTATTGGTGGGACAATTTATCAACCGACGAGCAAAAACAGTTTACCGAATCATCCATTGAAGCTCAAAAAGACGTGTTTCATTGGGTGAATCAATCTGACACTGTCCAGAAACAATCGCTTATAGCCGCAGGCATTGAGGTGTATGAGCCGACAGAAGAGGATTTATCGACTTTTAAGTCTGCGTTGTCGGATATGCATCAGCAGGTGAAAGGTGTGCCTCTTGATCGAGTTCTGCAGCTTCAAGACAGGGTAAATAGCTATTTGCCACAATAAAATACGAGAATAAAAAACCGGCCTTATTTTACCAAGGCCGGTTTTTTTGTTTCATTAACGAGATTTGCTTAAACCAGCGCTTTAAAACAGGTTTTGAAAATTTCCATACCTTCGTCGATCAGTTCCATTTCAATTGTCAAAGCTGGTAAGAAACGGATAACGTTACCGCGAATACCGCAAGACAAAAGCACTAGACCATTTTCAGACGCTTTACCAGACAGCTTTTTAGCCAGTTCTGGGTAAGGTTTGTTGACGTCGCCATCGTGAACGAATTCCACCGCAATCATGGCGCCAGAGTTACGCACATCACCGATAATATTTGGAAATTCCGCTTGTAATGCCGTCAGATGCTCAACAAAGCGTGTACCGATTTGCGTGGCACGCTCGCACAGTTTTTCTTCTTCAATGACTTCAAATACAGCAAGACCAGCGGCACAACCAACCGGAGAGCCACCGTAAGTGCCACCTAATCCACCAGGAATTGGCGCGTCCATAATATTGGCTTTACCCACCACAGCGGCTAACGGTACACCGCCAGCGATGCCTTTTGCCGTGGTCATCAGATCCGCTTCAATGCCCGCTTGTTCGTGGCAGAACATGGTGCCAGTGCGCGCAAAACCTGATTGGATCTCGTCAAGGATTAGCAATATGCCATGGTCATCACATAGCTTACGAAGTGTCTGTAGGAAGCTGGTAGACGCCTTGTAGAAACCACCCTCACCTTGTACTGGCTCGATAATGATAGCCGCCACGCGAGAAGGCTCGATATCACAAGTAAAGCGCAATTGCAGGTCAGCAAGTGCTTGCTCTTCGGTGATTCCTAAATAGTCATTTGGGTAAGGAACATGGAAAATGTCGCTTGGGAAAGGACCAAAACCGATTTTGTAAGGGTTCACTTTACCGGTTAAGCCCATGGTCATGTTGGTACGACCATGGTAGCCACCGTTGAAAGCAATGATGCCAGGACGGCCAGTGTGTGCACGCGCGATCTTGACGCAGTTTTCTACCGCTTCCGCACCTGTGGTGACGAAGATAGATTTCTTCGGTGTGTTACCAGGCGCTGCTGCGTTTAACTTTTCTGCTAAGGCCACCGCGGATTCGTATGGGCTGACCATGACGCAGGTGTGAGTAAAACGTTCGATTTGAGCGATGGTCGCCGCTTTCACTTTCGGGTGGTTATGGCCGGTGTTTACCACGGCGATACCTGCACCGAAATCGATATAACGCTTGCCTTCCACATCCCAAATTTCAGCGTTTAAAGCACGGTCAACATAAACCGGCGCCATATTAGCTTGACCGCGAGCGATCGCACTTTCTTTACGTTTTTGTATGTCTGCGTTTTTCATTTTGTCTATTACCTTAATGAGAGCAAGCTCTATGCACATGAAGCGGCGCGGTTGCTCCGCTTGTTAATCAATATTAGAGAGGCTGTGTGAGGTGGAGCCTCACGCCAAGCCGCCCATGCACAAGTATTTAATTTCAACGTATTCGTCGATGCCGTATTGGGAACCTTCACGGCCACTGCCCGATTCTTTAACACCGCCGAATGGCGCTACTTCACTGGAAATAATGCCTTCATTGATGCCCACCATGCCGTATTCTAAGGCTTCAGACACACGCCAAATACGCGCAATATTTTGGGAATAGAAGTAAGACGCCAAACCAAATGGGGTATTGTTTGCCATGGCAACGGCTTCGTCTTCGGTTTTAAATTTGAACAAAGGCGCAACAGGACCAAAAATCTCGTTAGAGAAAATGTCCATGTCTTCCGTCACGCCAGTTAAAATGGTTGGCTCGAAGAACTGAGCGCCCGCATGAGTCGCCTTTGTACCACCGATCAGAGCTTTTGCACCCTTAGCGATAGCATCGCCAACCAATTGCTCCACTTTACTGATTGCCGCTGGATTGATTAGCGGACCAATGTTCACGCCTTCTGCAAAACCATCGCCTGTTTTGAAAGTGGCAACACGCTTCGCAAGCTTCTCGGCGAACGCATCGTACACACCTTCTTGTACCAAAATACGGTTTGCACACACGCAAGTTTGGCCTGCATTGCGGTATTTAGAGGCAATGGCGCCTTCTACCGCAGCATCTAGGTCGGCATCATCAAACACGATGAAAGGTGCGTTACCGCCCAACTCCATCGATGTACGCTTGACCGTTTGCGCGCACTGAGAAAGCAACAATTTGCCTACTGGTGTTGAGCCTGTGAAAGACAACTTACGAACCGTTGGGTGGCTCGTTAATACACCGCCAATGGCTTTGGCATCTTTGCCCACCACCACATTCAATACCCCTGCAGGAATACCTGCTTGGTGTGCTAACTCGGCCAGCGCCAAGGCGCAAAGTGGAGTTTCGTCAGAAGGCTTGATTACGATAGTGCAGCCTGCAGCGAGTGCCGGTCCGGCTTTACGGGTGATCATCGCAATCGGAAAGTTCCAAGGCGTAATCGCCGCTACCACACCAATGCCTTGTTTGATCGTTAATACGCGCTTGTCTTTAGCGAATGTTGGGATCACATCACCATTCAAACGACGCGCTTCGTCCGCAAACCAATCAATAAAAGACGCACCGTAAGCCACTTCGCCCTTGGCTTCGGCAAAAGGCTTACCTTGCTCCAAGGTCATCAAGGTCGCTAAGTCGTTTTGGTTGTCTAAAATAAGCTGGTTCCAACGGCGCAAAAGCGTTGCACGTTCTTTCGCTGTACGGCCTTGCCATTCTTTCTGGGCTTTTTCAGCCGCCTCAACGGCCAGCGTTGTCTCCTCTGCGCCCAAATCGGCCACATCGATAATGTGTTCACCATTGGCTGGGTTGGTTATCGCGAACGTCTTACCAGACTTGGCCGCGACCCACTCGCCGCCAATATAAGATTGGCTTTTCAACAAAGTGGTCTGAGATAGTATTGCTTTCATAAAGACTCCAGACTTGGCTAAGGAGGATAATTTGTCAGTGCAGTGTGTTATTAACTTAGCACTTTTAATACCAATCGATAGTAGGCAATGGCCACAGTTTGAAAAATGAGAAGCTATCAATTCAATGTTTGATATTTTTCAAACATTGATGCATCTTGTTAGCGTCTGTCATCATGAGTGAAAGACGAAAAAAAGTGTCGCTAACCTCACGTTAGCGGCGCTTTTGCGTATAATAGTCAATATTCCACACTTTTGATTACGAAGTGTTTAGCTCGCGAAGGGGTAGTAGATTGGCGCAGAAAAGAGCGGTGGTTCGTCAGAGTTTTCCCGATATTATTGCGGCGGATTTACGTCAGCGTATTTTGTCTGGTGACCTTGCGGAAGGTGAGCCTCATTCGTCAGGAGTTGTTGGCAGAAGAATACGATGTGTCGCGCATGCCGATTCGTGAAGCATTAAAACGCCTTGATGCTGAGGGGCTGGTGGTTTTTACCAATAATCGCGGTGCTACGGTCACCAAGCATTCTCTTGATGAAATTGCCGAAATCTTTGATGTGCGAATGATGCTAGAAGTGGATCTTTTCACTCGTGCTATTCCCTTAATGCAAGACGAACATTTTCAGCTTTGCGAGAGTATTCTAAAAGAGATGGAAGTCTCATACCAAAGTGGCGATGTTGCAGCGTGGGGGCCGTTAAACGCCGCGTTTCATGGTGCGCTTTATGCGGCCGCGGATCGAAAGTTAACGACCAATTTATTAGAGCGTGCCAGCTTACAATCCAATCGTTATGTGAGTATGCACATCGATCAGCTGAATAAATCAAAAAGTGCGCAACAAGATCATAGTGATCTTCTTGCTTTAGCTCGGCAAGGTAATGTACAAAGCGCGGCTGATAAATTACGCTCTCATATCGAAAACACCAAGATCCAAGTACTCGAATGGATTACCGCAGCTCGAAGTTGAAGCTCTCCAAACTGCTTTCTAATGTTGGTCGGCCTTCAGGCCGTCAAAAACCTGATAACACCAAATCAAAGCCCTTGACGCGCTAAAGCACGACAAAAAACCTTAGAAGTGGTTAAAACCGATTCGCTGAAAACGGTGTAAGATCAATGTCTGGTGTGCCATTACTAACAAGCGCCGCGACGAGTCTCAGCGGTTCCCGCCGATTGAGTAAGCCCTAAATGGCCATGTCCAAACGCGTAAATCACGCGTTTAGAGCGGCTGGCATAGCTTATGACGGGCAAGCTGTCAGGCATGGAAGGACGAAAGCCCATCCATTGTTTTCCGTCTTCGATTTTTAAACCAGGTAAAAATGTTTTCGCTTTATCAAGCAAGATTTCAGCCCGTTGAAAGTTGGGTTTTAAGTCCAATCCACCTAGTTCAACCGCGCCGCCAACACGTACGCCTTCACCTATTTTGGTCACCACAAAGCCATGATTGCTAAACGTAATATGCGTCTTTAAATCGAATGCGCCAGATGGCAGTGTCGTGTTGTACCCTCGTTCGGTATCCAATGGCAAACTGTCGCCAATAGATTGCGCTAAAATTTTTGACCAAGCACCAGCACAAAGTACCACTTGATTGGCTTCATAATCGGCCGAATCACTTTTCAAATTGACAAAATTGTCTTTCAAATCAATGGAATGAATCGACGCGATGACGATTTTACCGCCACGTTTTTCAAACTCGTTGGCCAAGTGCTGAGTCCATTGGGCAGGATCGCAGACGTTTATCCATTCTGGGGTAAAGGCCGCATGGGTGAATCTAGGGTGAATGCCGGGTTGGATTTTGGCGATGGCTTCTGAACTAAGTAAAAACTCATAGACGACGCCGTGCGCTTGTCGAGTTTGCCAACCGGCAAGACTGGCACTGAATTCTGCTTCGCCTTCATACAGCTGCAACTGCCCTTCTCGGCGGATCATGGCTTCGCCACCTACCGCGTCGATTTGGCGCTCCAACGCCGCCTTGGAAACCGCCATTAAACTGGCTTGTGCCGCGAGTGATGCTTGGTATTTATCCTGCCAACTGGCGCGCCAGAAACGCAACATCCAAGGAAGGATTTTCAGTGCATAAGCCGGTCGCAGTGATAAGGGGCCAAGAGGGTCGATTAACCATTTTGGTGCTTTGCGCATAATGCCAGGTGTTGCCAGCGGAATGACATCGGCAAAAGCAAAGGCGCCAGCATTACCCGCAGAGGTTTCTGCAGCGACGCCTTTTCGATCCAACACCAGCACTTGTCGGCCTTCGGATTGCAGTTTTAATGCAATGCTAATGCCTATGATTCCGGCACCAATTACAATCACATCCTGATTTTTTGTACTGTCCATTTCGGTTTCACCCATTATCGCTAAGCTATTTTGTGACTTTGAAGAATCTATTAAGACAAGCTAATGCCATTCTTCAACGGGTCGTTGGGGTTCATCATTAACGTGGCTTCTTTAGTGACAAACGCTTGTCCGGTAATATTTGGAATAATGGAATCGTTTGTTACTTGCTGATAGCTCAAACGATAACTACTGCCAATGGTACTTTCTTGAATAATTTCTTCGCCGGGCGCAAGGCGATTATCCGCTGCTAGACACGCCAAACGGGCGGAGCTTCCCGTGCCACAAGGGGAGCGATCATAAGCATTGTCTGGACACAAAACAAAGTTACGGCTGTGGCCGTTTTTGTTCAAAGCTGGTCCATAAAGAACAATGTGATCAATGATGCCGCCATCTGTACCTGTTAATTGCTTTGCTTCAATGGCTTCACGAATTTTGATCGAAACGTCAGTGAGGTTGCGAATATTACTTGGAACCACAGGAACAGGGCTTTTATCGACGATAAAGAACCAGTTTCCGCCATAAGCAATATCGCCAGAAACTGTACCTATACCATCAATATCTAACGTGACATCTTTCTGCAAACGATGACTGGCGACGTTTTTCACGGTCACTGTATTGGCATCAGACAAAGTGACTTCAACCACACCGACGGGCGTCTCAATCTTATGAGTACCTATATCAATTTTGCCCATGTGAGCTAACGTGGCAGCCACGCCAATGGTGCCGTGACCGCACATACCGATGACGGCTGCAGCGTCGAAATAAATCACACCTGCCACGCATTCAGGGTTAACAGGCTCTACCAGCATCACGCCCACCATGGCTTCTTGTCCATAGGGTTCGGCTACCACGGAACGATAAAAATCCTTATGCTCTGTGGCTAATATCTTGGCGCGTTCTGCCAATGAGCCAGAACCCAAATCTGGCCCACCAGACACAATAACGCGGGTGGGTTCACCTTCCGTATGACTGTCTATGACTTGCATGTATCTATTACTCCACCTTGTTTCTTCCAATCTGCGAACCAGTTTTTGAAGAGAGAATATTGCTCTTCACAGTAACGACGTTGCGCAGCGTTCAGCTCGTCTGTCTCGTTGAAGTGTAATCGATACGCTTCTTCGCCGTTTAAGACAAGCAAATATTTGAAGAATAAGACTAACTCGGGACCTTCGTCGAAACTGGCCAAAACGGAAAACGCTTCTTCTAATTCTTGGGCGCGAACGCGAGCCTCTGCGTTGCCTTGAGCAGCAAGTTTGCATAAGTTTGCGAGTAACAAAACTTCGTTTGGCAACGCTGTACCAATCCCTGTGATGGCACCCACCGCGCCGCATTTGACAAAACCGTGGTAGACCGCCGTATCCACCCCCACCATGAGCAAAACATCATCGTCTTGGGAGGTGATATTCTCTGCGGCATAACGCAAGGCTTCTTTGCTGCCAAATTCTTTAAAGCCAACTAGATTCTTATGCTCAGCACGTAGCGCAAAAAACAAATCCGCACGGGTTTCAAAACCATACACAGGGCTGTTGTAGATAATCGCTGGAATGGAGGGCGCAGCGGATAAAATCGCTTTAAAGTGGTTACGTTGCGCGGCAATCACCGAGCCACGAGACAGCACACGAGGAATCACCATCAAACCCGCCGCACCGACTTTTTCCGCGTGCGCCGCCAAGGCCACCGCGGATTTGGTATTAATCGCCCCCGTGCCGACGACCACAGGAATGCCTGCATTCACTAAGCGCTCCACGCCTTCCATGCGTTCTGCATCGGTCAACAAAGGCCAATCGCCCATAGAACCGCAATACACCACCGCCGACATCCCCGCCGCCATCATCTCCTTGCCCTTCTTCACCAAGTTATCGAAATCTGGCGTACGATCCGCCTTACAAGGCGTCATCAGCGCCGGCATGATACCGTTGAAAACACTCACATCTAAAACAGAACGACCCATCATTCGCGACCTTTTTTATGAATTTGAAGGATTTTACTAGCAAAAAGTAAAAATGGATTTTGTATCCAAAATACGCCTAGTGCAAAAAGTAGTCAATTAGATTTGGCGTCAATTCAGATGATTTAAGAGTAAGTTGATGATGAAGTATAGAAGGCAAGAGCTAAGCGACAAACTTAGCTTTCTTTAAAACCGATGAGCTCTCTTCTAACTGGGACGTTTGCAATAGTAATTTGATATGTTAGAGCAATGATTCAATTCGCTCTGCTACTGCATCGTATATGAGACTCACTTTCATGTTCACTGGCAGCTATTAATGGTTCCTCAGGTGAATTTATAGCTTGAAATTTTGCAAGTGTTTCTTCTCGTACAAAACGACATGGCTTCAAAATGACTGGGATAATAGTTGCGCCATCACTTTTAGCTTTTTCTAAAAGAGGAGGCAGTTCGTTGTCAACAATAAAGTCTGACGCGAGAAAATCGGCGCTTATTAAAAGTACAGCCACTTGAGCCTGATCCAAAGCTTTACTTATCTCTGTCTTCCATAACTCTCCGGCAGAGATTCTGGTGTCGCTCCAAGCTTCTATAAGACCTTTTTTCTCAAGGGGTTTTAGATGTACAGCAAGTCGATCAAAGTAAGTTTTGTCTTTATGCGAATAGCTTATAAAGGCTCGTTTTCGTTTAGTTGATACTTTTACTTTCTCTTTTTGTGGAATTTCGCTATCGGAAATATCTAATTTGCTCTTAAGTAAGTCAATGCGCTCTTCATTGATACCTATTGGGCTTCCTCTTTCTAGTAAGGATATAACAGGCTGAGATACTCCGATATCTTTAGCTAAAGTTGATTGGCTGATATCTTTCTCTTTACGCTTTGAATTAATTAACTTTCCAAACTCTTCCCAGTTGATCTCTGCCATGTTGATTCCTAAAAAGGCTTATGCTTTATTCACAATAAAATGATTATTCTTTTCCTACAAGAAAAATATACGTAAGACAGCTGTGCTGGATCATCTTCCCTCTCGTGCCATGCTTAGAGCGGATATTTTTTGGATGCTTAATGCCATCAAGCTGAAAATCTACATCCAGTTTTGTCCAGTAGAAGCCTTATATATAAAATACTTGAACTAGATACTTAAACTTTTCGTTTTCTTATTCGGCAATATTTTGTTTAGTAAAGTCCTTTTATCGATTGTCTTTACGACAACAGACTACGAGAAGCACTAGTAACCTAAAAGATAGAAAGGATTAACGTGGTTAAGTTAGAAGAGGTTTTTTTGTCCTATTTAGATCAGTTTATGCAGCAATGGAAAGTGTATTTAAAACAACAGCTTTCCCTATATGAATTGCGTTATGTCGCCTCGGACGCTGGTGATCGTGTGGATATTAAAACGAATTCACTAGTGTATTTCCGTTGGCTTCGGACGACTTCTAGAGCAGGCGATAATTTCGATGACTCAAGGGATGACGTTGCTTGGGTGATGTTGGAAAAGCAGTTAAAGATTTTTGCGAAAAAAGCCGAAAACGGCACGTTTGACCTGGTTTCTAAGCTGCATCTTGAGGAAAGCCAAATCCATATAGTTCTCAATTTTAGTTATGATGACGAGCAACATATCGTGTATGTGAGTTGAACTTTGATTTTTTAATTATCGTGTTTCATCATAAGGAAATATTCTTGTCGTTCCAGAGAAGGTTGTTGTTAAACGACTTCCGTTGATCTTGTAGGTCGCGCATTTATGCCGACAAAAAACTCGCCACGACAAATTACGTATTGTCGGGCTAAAGCCACGACCTACAAAAAAAGCAATATAAATCAAACAATTGTATGCTAAAGAATGTTACATGCCTGATCACGGTTGTACCTCCCTCATCAGGCCTACAAAACATGCTCGCTACCTTTAACGACACCCTCCTTCGTGGAAATGACGGTACGTGAACAACCATAGGTTGTTCACGTAAAGAGCCTCTGTAATCATTAAGTTTTCTTTGCTTTTTTATTCGGCATGTCGGTAATCGTTCCAGCGCCGAGTTCTGCCGCTAAGCCGACGGATTCGTGTAGGCTTGGGTGAGCGTGAATGGTTAAGGCGATGTCTTCCAGTGTGGCGCCGAATTCAATGGCGAGTGTCAGTTCACCGAGTAATTCTCCCGCATGGGAACCCACAACGCCAGCGCCTAAGACGTGTTCTGTTGCTTCGTCATAAATGAGTTTGGTTTTACCCTGAGTCACGCCAGAGGCAATGGCGCGGCCGCTTGCTGTCCATGGGAAAACGGCGGTTTTTATGGCGATGTTTTGTTTTTTTGCTTCTGTTTCGGTTAAACCAACCCAGGCCACTTCTGGAAAGGTATAAGCGATGGACGGAATGGCGAGTGGTTGGAAATCAACCTTGTGACCCGCAATGACTTCAGCGGCGGTATGGCCTTGATGGGACGCTTTGTGCGCCAACATAGGGCCGTGAGTGACGTCGCCAATCGCATAGATATTGGGTACAGATGTTTGGCACTTTTCATTTGTCAGTACAAAACCACGTTCGTCTAATTTGACGCCGATGTCGGAAATACCCGCGGTTTTGCCATTCGGCGAGCGACCAACGGCGACCAGCACGGCATCCACTGAAAGGCTTCGCTCGCCATCTTTGTCTTGCATGGTGACGTTCAAGGCTTCTGGTGTGGCTTCTATATTAGTGACTTGGGTTTTGGTTAAAAAACTCATACGATCTTTGTTGACTTGCTCGAAGACACGCACGAGGTCTTTGTCTGCGCCGGTCATGATTTGCTCGCCAAGTTCCGCGACGGTAATTTTTGCGCCAAGCGCTTGGTAAACCGTGGCCATTTCCACGCCAATAATGCCGCCGCCAAGGACGAGTAAATGTTCTGGAATGCGTTCGAGTTGTAGAGCGCTGGTGGCGTCTAAAATCCGTGGATCGTCATAAGGCACAAACGGCAATTTAATGGCGCGGGAACCAACGGCGATGATGGCGTTTTTAAAATCGACTTGTTGTGACTGTCCGTCTTTGGTGACGGTGATGGAGTTGGTCGAATCGAAAGTCCCTTCCCCATGAAGGACGGTGACCTTTCTTCCTTTCGCCATCAATGCCAAGTTGCTGGTGAGTGTGTCGACCGTGGATTGTCTATGGTGACGGATCTCATCCAGATCAATGGTTGGCTTGGCAAATTGTACGCCGTGAGCAGGTTCTTCAGTCATGAGGATTTTTCCCGCCACATGCAGCAGCGCTTTAGACGGGATACAGCCAACGTTCAAGCAAACGCCGCCCAATGTATTATGACGTTCTATCATGGCAACGCTTAAGCCTAAATCGGCAGCTCGAAACGCCGCCGCATAACCGCCAGGACCGCTTCCTAGTACAACGAGATCGTATGTCATTCTTTCTCTCCTGCAATGATGTTCTGTGAAATATGGCTTTTCTACCTATCACTAGATAGATTAAATATAACTTGTGGATTTACGATGGGTCAATAAAATATCTATCACTAGATAGATGAAATAATGAGACACCCGAATGAGCATTGAGAAAAACGATACTAAAACAAACATCTTGGACGCTGCTGAGCGTTTTATTGTGCAAGGCGGTTATAACGCATTCAGTTTTCGCGACATCGCCGAAGCGGTTGGTATCAAGAGTGCAAGTGTTCACTATCACTATCCGACCAAGGGGGATTTAGTGGCCGCTGTGATGGCGCGTTACACTGAGCTATTTTCGCAATTACTGCCAAACCCAAAGGATGAAAGACTCGATCCTCGGGTGTTGTTAAATGGTTTTATCAATGGTTTTAAAGCCAAGATCGTTGAACAGCGCAATATGAGCTTGTGTACCATGCTGACGTCTGACAAATCGATCTTGCCAGACGAGGTTTGCACAGAGTTATCTGTGTTTTATCAGCTGAAACTTACTTGGTTGAGTCAGGTGTTTGCGCGTTTGGATCAGACAGATGAAGACACGGCGTTAATGCAAGCCAGTCAATTGTTAGCGTGTTTGCATGGCGCATCGATTTTGGTACAAGGTACAAATCAGCCCGTCTTTTTCGATCATGCCCTATCAAGTTGGCGTAAGCGTTGTGATTGAAAAAGAAGAGAAAAGATATCAATTTAAGGCGCCTTAGGATTAATGTATTATAAAGCTTCCACAATTCATGCGAAATGTTGCTAAATGAGTTCAGCCGATAAGCATTTATACAACCCGACCTTTCAATGGCGGTTCCTCCACCCACGTTTTTGGCTCACTTGGTTGGGGGTATTGTGTTCGCTGTTGATGGCGTTTTTTCCTTTGCGTTGGCGAGACAAATTAGCAAGTAAAATAGCCTGCAAATTGCTCCACTCGAAAAGTGGGGCGCTAAAAAGAGCGCGTTTAAATTTAGAGCAATGCTTTCCGGAAAAATCTTTGGAAGAACGCGAAGCTTTGCTTAAGCAGAGCTTTCAGACGGCGGCGCAGTATTTTGTTGCCTATGGCGAATTGCTCGTACGTAGCAAGCAGCATTGCGAGGATCGCTGTGTTATTTCTGGTCAGGAGCATCTCTTTCCGTTGTTGAATCGCGGCGACAATGTGATTGCCCTTGTACCGCATTGTTGGGCGATTGACTACGCGGGAATTATGCTGACCGCACAAGGTCATAAAACCGTCGCCATGATCCGCATCCAGAAGAACCCTATTTTTAATTGGTTAATTCATCGTCAGCGAGTACGTTACGGTGCTCGTGTTTACTGTCGTAGTAGTGGTATTAAGCCCTTTATGAGAGACGTGCAAGATGGCTATCTTGGTTATTACTTACCGGATGAAGATTTGGGGGTCCAGCATTCTGTTTTTACGCCGTTTTTTGCGTCAACCAAGGCCACAATGAAAGGTTTAGGTAAGTTGACGAAACTCACCAATGCCACTGTTGTGCCTATGTTACCGGCTTACAATGCAACCTCCGGTAAATACGAGTTATTCATTTTTCCTGCCTTAGAAAACTTTCCCACGGGGAATGAAGAAACCGATGCGCTGGTTATGAACCAAGCCCTTGAAGCCATGATTTCTAAGCATCCTGAGCAATATATGTGGGTGCTGAACTTATTGCGTACGCGTCCTGATGGCTCTCGTCTTTATTAGTAACCCTTTGCTTGTGATTCAGTGTAAGAATTGGCGAATAACTTCTTTCGCGATAAGTGTTTTTTCAGTGGTAAACTGGAGCACAACTATTTAGGCTTAGCCATTTTTTAATATTTTTAAACGTCGTTTTTAAAAGCTATTTTTTAAGAGAAGACTTGATGGAGCATGTTATGTCTGTAAGCTCATCTGCCACGGTAACTCGCCTTGATGTTCAGGCAGTTAAAGATTATCTGCTGTCTCTTCAAGATCATATATGCTCAGCATTAGAAAGCGTCGAACCCACGGTGCGTTTCAAAGAAGACGCTTGGGATCGCCCTAATGGCGGCGGAGGGCGTACTCGGGTGATTGCGGGTGGCGAGGTAATAGAAAAAGGCGGCGTGAACTTCTCTCATGTGATGGGCGATAACTTGCCGCCGTCAGCGACCGTTGATCGTCCTGAATTGGCGGGTGGCCGATTCGAAGCCATGGGGGTGTCGCTTGTTATTCATCCCAACAATCCTTTTGCCCCAACGTCCCATGCTAACGTGCGTTTGTTTGTTGTTTATAAAGACGATATGGCGCCTGTTTGGTGGTTTGGTGGAGGGTTTGACTTAACGCCTTACTATGGCTTTGATCAAGACTGCATTCATTGGCATCAAACGGCTTACGATGCGGTGGAACCCTTTGGTGAAGGCTATTACACGCGTTTTAAGAAATGGTGTGATGAATACTTCTATCTGAAACATCGCGGTGAGTTCCCGTGGCATTGGTGGTTTGTTCTTTGATGACTTTAATGAAGGTTCTTTTGAGCATTGCTTCGGCATGATGAAATCCGTAGGTGATGCTTTTACACCAGCGTATTTGCCTATTTTGGAACGTCGAAAAGACCATGAGTTCAATGAGCAACAGCGTGATTTCCAATTACATCGTCGTGGACGTTATGTGGAGTTCAATTTGGTGTTCGACCGAGGCACGCATTTTGGTCTACAAAGTGGTTTGGGTCGTACAGAATCTATCCTGATGTCATTGCCGCCAGAAGTGCGTTGGACGTATGAATATCACGTTGAGGCCGACAGCGACGAAGCCAAACTCACCGAGTATTTTTTAACCTCAAAAGATTGGCTTTGGGTTTAGTGTTTCGTTAGGTTTCGTATTTTAGCATTGCGCTTTGAACTTCAACACAAGAGGACATATTTTGGATCAATACGCGGTTGTCGGAAATCCGATTGCTCACAGTAAATCGCCTAGTATTCATGGTTATTTTGCTCAGCAAACGGGACAAAATTTGATGTATTCGACCTTGCTTGGTGATCTTGTTGAATTTGAAAACCAAGTGAGAGATTTTTTTGAAAAAGACGGCAAAGGCCTAAATATTACCGTACCGTTTAAAGAGCGTGCTTATGCTATGTGCGATATTCTCAGTCAGCGAGCTAAGCAAGCTGGCGCCGTGAATACTCTCATGATGGGCAAAAATGGCGACCTGTTCGGCGACAATACCGACGGTGTGGGCATGGTTCGTGACATCATAGAGAATCATCAGCAGAGCCTAACGGACAAACGGATATTGATTCTGGGAGCAGGCGGCGCGGTGCGTGGCGTGCTTGAGCCTGTTTTGGCGGAGAATCCAGAATCTGTCACCATAGCCAATCGTACTCTTGAAAAAGCCCAGGTTTTAGCTGATCAATTTGATTGTCTGGCGTCGTCTTTCGAAGCGCTAGAAGGCCCTTTTGATATCATCATTAACGGTACTTCAGCGAGCTTGTCTGGTAGTTTACCGCCATTAAAAGATGAGCTAATAAATTCAGCAACATGGTGCTACGACATGATGTATGGCAAAGAGCGAACGGTGTTTTTGCAGTGGGCACACGAGCATGGTGCCGAAGGAGCTGATGGCTTAGGTATGCTGGTGGGACAAGCCGCAGAAGCGTTCTATTTGTGGCGCCAAGTGCGTCCTGAAACAGCCAGCTTAGTTGAGGCAATGCGCCAACAGATGTAAATCTGGCGATATGAGCAATCAGCGGAGAAAGGAAAGCGGTATGAAAGCGCAATGGTTCAGTTCGGTTGATCAAATAGGCGAAGCCAAATGGCAAGAGACTATTGGAGACACGCGATATCCGTTTGCGCAATTTGCCTTCCATCAGGCGTTAGAGCAAAGCAAAAGCATTGGCGATGGCACTGGCTGGTATCCAGAGTATTTGCTGGTGATGGACGACGATGACAGCCCGTTGGCTATCGCCCCAACCTATTTGAAAACCCACTCACAAGGCGAATTTGTTTTCGATTGGTCGTGGGCGGATGCTTACCAGCGTTACGGTATGCGCTACTTTCCTAAGCGCATTTGGGCGATACCTTTTTCCCCTGTGACGGGCCTACGGATCTTCTCTCACCTTGATCCAAAAGGCGATGATGTACAGTTCTCGCATCTGTACCCAGCACTTGCGGAGTTAATGACCCAAGCGAATCAAGAACGCGACTTTTCCAGCTGGCATTTGTTGTTTACCAAGCCAGAACACGCAGACTTGTTTGCATCAAACAAAGATCTGGTACAGCGTATTTCCTGTCAGTTCCACTGGTTTAACCGTGGTTATAAAGACATGGAAGATTACTTGTCCCACTTCTCTTCACGCAAACGCAAAACCGCACGAAAAGAGCGTGAGAAGGTGGCGCAAGCGGGGATTCAGCTCACGCGCACACTGGGCCGCGATTTAACCCCAGCCGACATCGATTTTTTCTATCTGTGCTATCAATCTACTTACGCCAAACGTGGCCAGCAAGGTTATCTCACCCGCGAATTCTTCGGCCAATTAGCGCAAGACATGGGCGAACAAATCCTCTTGGTGCGAGCTTTCAGAGGTGACGAAGCCATCGCTGCGTCTTGGTGTTTCTTTGACGATCACTCATTGTATGGCCGCTACTGGGGCTGTATGGAAGAAGTCGATTGCCTGCACTTTGAAGCCTGCTATTACCAAGGCATCGAATTTTGCCTAGAAAAAGGGCTACAGCATTTTGATCCGGGCACTCAAGGGGAACACAAAATCGCCCGTGGGTTCGAACCTGTGTTCAGCCACAGCATCCACTACATCGCCCACGAAGGCTTCCGTGACGCTATTGGTAACTTCTGCGAAGAAGAAGCCCAAGCCGTGCGTGAGTACCATCAAGACACCCAAGAAATGTTGCCGTTTAAGCAAGAAACCTGAATTTATTCAATTGCTTAAAGAGCGAGCCGCATCTTGTTGATAAAGCCTCGCCAAGGATGACACCATTTTCTCCATTTCTGCCCTCAATTCAGGTGGGCCGATGACTTCCAGTTCTGGCCCAAAGCGCAAAAGCTCATAACAACCATGTGAAGCTTCCCCAACAGGGATGTGAGCGCGATGCCAGCCAGACTCATCCATTGGCTCTATTTTGGCGTTTTTGATCACGTAGGATGCACAAATAAATTCCATGATTTTCACACCCAGGGCGGTGATACGAACCTCAGCTATTAAGGGAAACTGAATGGCTTCCACTCGTCGCAAACTGGCTTGCCAAAATGCCACTAAATTAAAGTCATCGGGTCGTTCAAATGTGTCACTGGATAGCGTTAATGTATCAATACGGGATGCTCGATAGGTTCGAATATCCTGATCAACTTGCGCGATCAAATACCATTGCCCGCCTTTTAAAACCACACCTAAAGGGTTTGCTTGGCGTTCACTTTTTCCTTTCCAGCTCTGATAACGCATGACAATTTTTCGTTGTTCTAACACGGCAGTCATCAGTTGAGGTAGGTGCTCGGCTTTTTCGTCATCCGAAAACCAATTGGGCGTGTCCAGTAAAAATCGACTTTGTAGGCGTTCTGCTTCGTGCCGAACCGTGTCTGGTAAGGCGGCTTTTAGCTTCAGTTGTGCGTCAGCCAGCGTTGCCTCCAATCCCATCTTTTGGGCTGGGCCAGCCAGCCCTGCTAGAAACAGTGTTTCTGCCTCTTTAGCGGACAGTCCGTTTAAACGGGTACGGTAACCGTGTAAGAGCCGATAGCCACCCTGTACGCCTTGCTCGCTATAAACCGGCACCCCAATAGCGCTTAGTGCATCTATATCGCGATATACGGTGCGTACCGAGGTTTCGCAAATATCGGCCAAGGTGCGAGCCGTTACTTTTTCATGGGTCTGCAAGGTCATCAACAGTTTTAGGATGCGGCTGGCTCGCATGGGGTGCTCCTTTAGGTACCAATACGTCGTGGTGCTGATTTTATCAGTATAAATTAAATACCTGACACAAGGTGTCAGGTTTTACCTCTAATCTTGTTCATGTAGTCACCACTATTTCTCTTAACCTATTTGGAGTTAATCAATATGAACAGCATCCACAATAAAGACATTATTACCCTTTATCATGCCCCAGAAACCCGTGGTTCTGGTGTTAGGGTATTGCTGGAGGAATTGGACATACCCTATGAGATGACAGTGTTGAATTTCAAAGCAGGCGAAAATCAGCAACCAGAGTTTTTGGCGATAAACCCTTTAGGCAAATTTCCAACCCTTGTTCATAATGGTACCGTGGTAACGGAACAAGTCGCCTGCTATCTGTATTTAGCCGATTTATTTCTCGAAAAGGGCTTGGCGCCAGCCTTAAATGACCCGAAGCGCGGTGCGTATCTCCGTTGGATGGCCTACCAAGGGAGTAGTTTTGAGCCAGCTGTGATTGATAAAGCTTTTAATCGTCCTCCCGTTGAGGCTTCACAATCATCTTATGGTAGTTTTGATAAGATGCTAAAAACTGTATTCGATCAAATTGCCAAAGGCCCTTATTTACTGGGAGAAGAGTTTTACGCTGTCGATATTCTTTGGGGATTGAGTTTGAAATGGTGTCGTATGTTTGGGCTGATTACGACGAATCCAGTGGTAGACGCCTACATAGAACGTATTACCTCACGTCCAGCGTTTATTTACGTTGAACAGCAAGACCAAACGCTGAAGCTTGCCCAAGACGTTTAATGGCCTCCTTGTCCTCAACGAGGGTAGGTGCTTAGGCTCTCGGTTCCCTCCCCTTTTGTTTCCTAAGGGGAGAGTTCGGAGGGGTTAACTATCACACTTCCTGATGCGGGCCGAATAATTCGTAGTGAATACGATCTGCTTTTATCCCTAGGGTTAATAATTGCTGCTTAACAAACATCATGAAGCCAACTGGGCCGCATAAGTAAAACTCGCCATTTGTCAGCGGTAAGCTGTCTTTTATCGCATCTAGCTGCATCATGCCTTTTGATACGCCCTCTTCTTCACTGTCAGCTTGTTCGTACCAAGTATGAACCAATAAGTTTAGTTGGTTTTTCAGACCGTTTACGTGGTCTTTAAAGGAATGCTGATCTTGGTGCACACAAGCGTGTAAATAGCTCACTGGGTGGCTGTATTGCTGTTTGGCGAGTGTATCCAATATGGCTTGCATGGGTGTTAAGCCAACGCCACCAGAAATCAGTACCACAGGTGTTTGCTTGTCTTTGAATACGAAATCCCCTGCTGGTGGCATGACTTCTATTTCGTCCCCAATGTTTAAATGATCGTGTAGGTAGTTCGACATAACCCCTTTGATATCGCCCGTTCCTTCACGTTTGACGCTGATACGATAATTTTTACCATTTGGCGCGGTTGATAGAGAGTATTGACGTATCTCATCGAACTCATTGCCTTTTGGATGTAACTTAACGCCCAAGTATTGGCCGGGTTGGTAGTCGATCACTGCGCCAGCATCGACTGGCTCAAACACAAAGCTGGTGACCAAATCGGATTCAGGTGTTTTGGAGGCAACACGGAAGCGACGAAAATCTTTCCAGCCACCTTGTTGCGCGGCACGCTCTTTATACAGATCGCCTTCGACTTTGATAAATATTTCAGCCAACTGAGTGTAAGCCGCTACCCAAGCTTCTTCTACGTCTTTGGTGAACGCTTCTGGAGCCAGTTCACGTAAGGTTTCAATGAGGTGATGACCAACGATGTCGTACTGATTTGGTTGGATATTAAAGCTGGTGTGCTTATGAGCAATGCGCATCACAGCGCCAGTTAATACCTCTAGGTTATCGATGTGTGTTGCGTACGCCGCGATGGCATTAAATAAAGCCGCAGGCTGACCGCCCGTTCTTTGATGGGTCATGTTGAACACATCTTTTAGCTCAGGGTTGTGAGAAAACATGCGTTGATAGAAATGCTCAGTAATCGCAGTCCCTGCAGAAGCAAGAAGTGGGATAGTGGCTTTTACTGTATCTATATGGTGTTGAGTTAACATATTTGTGTCCTTTTAAAGGGGTGAATAAAGCTTGTTAACTCTTATAGTGCGAAGTGTGTGCCAAACCAAAAATAGTATTTTAAATCAATGCTTTATGTTTTATTTATTAAAAAAAGAGTCAATATGACTCTTAATTATAAAGGTCTATATGATATCTTTGAGTCAAATTGACACGAAAACCAATTCCCCCTTTGAGCTGATAACTATGAATCAGGTTTCTAACAACGCTTTACTGAGTTTTGCCCTCGATCTTGCTAGCGCGGTGACGCAACCTAATCGCTTCGAACAATTGGTTTATGCGGTGCGGGCAACAATCAACTGCGATGCGGTGGTCTTGTTGTCTCACAGCAATGGTGTGTTGACGCCGCTGGCTCAACGGGGTTTATCGGAAGACCTAATGGGACGACGCTTTATTATTGAAGAGCAGCCCCGATTAAAAGCCATTTGTGCGGGGCATTATCCGGTTCGTTTTCCTGCCGATTCCGATCTCCCCGACCCTTACGATGGCATGGTGTTAGGCCATGACGAGAATTTACCTGTGCATTCTTGTATGGGGGTGCCGCTGTATTTGGAAGGCAAATTGATTGGCGTGGTGACGCTAGACAGCATCCTGCCGGGCGTGTTTGATAATATCGACGCCCGCGCGTTGGAAATCATTGGCACCATGGCAGCCATGACGCTGAATACCGCGATCTTGATGGAGCGATTAGAAAATCAGTCGCAACACGCCCAAAACGTATTAAAAGTAATGGGCGAGCAAAGCCATGAAATGATTGGTCAAAGCAAGGCCATGCAAAACCTTAAACAGTCGATTAATCTGGTGGCACCGTCAGACTTTTCTATCTTGATTGAAGGGGAAACGGGGGTAGGTAAAGAGCTGGTGGCACGGATGTTACATGACAAATCAGCACGCTTTGATGCGCCTATGGTGTATGTGAATTGCGCGGCGATTCCTCATCATCTTATTGAAAGTGAGTTATTTGGTCATGTGAAAGGCGCTTTTACTGGCGCGGATCGGGATCGTCAGGGAAAATTTTTACTGGCGGATGGCGGCACTCTGTTTTTAGATGAAATCGGTGAACTGCCTTTAGAAGTACAAGGCACCTTACTCAGAGCGATTCAAAATCAAGAAATCCAAGCAGTCGGCAAAGATCAAATTTGTAAAGTAAACGTTCGTATTATCGCGGCGACTAATCGACATTTAGAAAACGAAGTGGCAGGAAATCGCTTTCGTGCGGATTTATTTCATCGCCTCAGCGTCTTCCCGATTCAAGTACCGCCATTACGAGAACGACAAGGCGATGTTCCTGTGTTGGCTGGATTCTTCGCTGAGCGCTTCCGTCGTAAATTAGGCCTGCAACAATTGACGTTATCTGCATCAGCTATCGACATGCTTGAAGCGTATCACTGGCCAGGAAATGTACGTGAATTAGAGCATGTCATTTCCCGTGCGGCGCTCTTTTCTAAGGCCGAAACTGTTAAGACAGGACAAACAAATGGCATCACTATTATCTCTCCCGCACATTTAACAGGGCTACAAATTGATAACAGTATTCAAGAAAAGATACAGAGCAATGAAACATTACGGCCCATTACAGGCTACCAAGAAACAATAGATTTGCGTTTAGAAACAGAAGCTTACCAACGTAATATGATTCGTAAAGCATTGGAAACGAACGAAGGCAACTGGACTAAAGCTGCTCAACAGCTGTCTATGGATCGCGCCAACCTAGCCCGCTTGGCAAAACGCCTAGGTGTTGTCGTTGCTAAGGACGTGCGCATTTAAAAACATCTGAATTAAATTATTCAAAGCAAAATGACATTCATACGAGGTAGGCGATAGTTTCGAGGAAGAATGTCATTTGCTTTGATTGCAAGTAGAGCTGGGAATAATTTACTGGTGCCTCGCTGCACTTACTTGGCGAATGCGTTCGGCCGGAAAAGCGAGCTGAGGCAGTAAGTACGCTTTTAATTCGTCTGCATAACCCAATTCATCCAATGCCGCTGCCATGCAGTTTAGCCACATGGCTTTTTCTTTCTCGGTAACGATTAAGTGAGCATGAGCTTGAGGCAAGCTGATTGGGCCGTATTTTTTCGAGAACAACTTCTCGCCACCCATCCAACCGGATAAAAACGACACCAACTTGTCGATGGTGAGTTCGATATTGCTAGGATGCATATCAAACAGCGGCCGAAACTCTGGCGTGTTTTCCATGATGCGGTAGAAGGTCTCGACTAATTTCTGCAAACCCGTTAATCCGCCGACAGCCTGTAAAGTCGCATCACCTTGTCCGTATGCGGGTGGTTGGGACATGAGTATCTTACTCCGTGTCTTTTGGCTGATTTTGCTCTTGTTTAGCGGCCTTTTCTTTATCCATTTTGATGGAGTTGCGGTAGCCACCAATAGCGGCCAACGCTCCGATGATAAAGCTCATGTATAGTGGAATTTGAAACAACATGGTGATGCTGATAAAGACACAGCCAACGGCTAAACCTTCGATGATGGGTCTAAGTTGCTTCGGCATGGGTGTGCTCCGTAAGATAAAAATAAGCGCGAGTTTAACAAAATTCTCAGCTTATGTGAGCACAATTGTGGAAAAAAGCATCAGTTATCCAACATTAGACAGGGTTAATATGAAAAGTGTTTGAGCGCTGTGTATTTGTGGGTAAGTCGTCTATAAATGATAAGAATGCTCAATAAAAAGCCTTTTTTGCGTATTATTTGCACAAAAAAGCCAAAAATCTTCCCCTGATGTGAATAACTGCTATTATTTTCCACAGATTTGAAAGACGATTCTCGTCACCGTTGATGGATTTTTATCCACAGAAGACAGATTACTTATAAGTGAGCTTTTCTTTGTCAAATTTCTCTTTTTCCGCACTTCTTTGCTTGTTCCGTGCAAATACCAATATGAACCACAAAATTTGGCGCATGGCGTGGCCTCCTATGGTGTCGAATATCACAACACCTTTGCTTGGTTTGGTCGATACGGCGGTAGTCGGTCACTTGGGCACGGCAACTCATCTTGCGGCGGTAGCGATTGGCGCGAGCATTTTTAGCTTTTTGTTTTGGGCGTTTGGTTTTTTGCGCATGGGACTCAACCGGGCTGACGGCGCAAGCCTTGGGTCAAGGTGATGATCGACGTGTGCGTGAACTGCTGTTGCAGTCCATTTTAATGGGCGTTTTTATTGGTCTAATGTTAATTGTATTTCGAGCCCCCTTGATTGATCTGGCGATTACTTTAATGGTTCCCAGTGCAGAAGTGGAACCGTGGGCACGCTTATATTGCGAGGCGCGTATATTCAGTGCGCCAGCGGTGTTAGCTGGTTACGCACTGATGGGATGGTTCTTTGGTGTGCAATATTCCAAGGGGCCACTGTGGATGTTGTTGGTGATTAATATTGCCAATATGGTGCTCGATTATGTCGCGGTTTATGGATTAGGCATGGCGAGTGACGGTGTGGCATGGGCGACTGTGTTTGCGCATTATATTGGTGTCACTGTCGCGGGAATATTGGCTTGGCATAAACTAAAAGGCTTTTCCGGTCATGTGCCGATGCGCGCACTGGCGAAATGGCGTGAGTATATGGCGTTAGTGAAAGTTAACCGTTACTTATTCGTGCGCACGATTTTATTACTGCTGGTGATGTTGTTTTTTACCGCTCAGGGCGCGCGTCAAGGGGACTCTATTCTTGCCGCCAACGCTGTCTTGCTCACTTTCTTGATGATAATTTCCAACGCCTTAGATGGCTTTGCCTTTTCAGTAGAAGCGTTATGTGGTGAGTATTATGGTCGCAAAGACAAGGCCAATTTTCAAAAAGTGATCCAGCTTTCTACCTATTGGGCACTGCTGGCTGCGGTTATTTTGATGCTGGTATTTTGGTTATTTGGTAATCAAATCATAGCCTTACTAACCAACGTGCAAACGGTTCGAGACGACGCTGCTCTGTACCTACCTTGGCTAATATTCTTCCCTCTGTTGGGTATATGGTCTTTTATGTTGGATGGGGTTTTCATCGGTACAACCAGTGTACAACAAATGCAAAACACCATGATTATTTGTGTGGTCGGTGTGTTCTTTCCTGTTTGGTTTATGACTCAAGGGTTGGGTAATCATGGCTTATGGTTTAGCCAAGCGATGCTGTTTGTCGCACGTGCTGTCACGCTTTATTGGTGCTATTTACGCAATATGAAGAAAGGTGTTTGGTTCGCGAATTCTTAAACTGGATTACTTCGTGTAAAGGACTCTGTTAATAATTGAAATTTTTCTGGCGACTCGGTTTGCTACCATGCATGACGTGTTCTTTTTTAAAGCCACCAAACAGGGAGAGAATTCAATATGTCGAAGAATTTCTTAAGCGAGTTAACCGGTTCTTTTGCCACGCCAGCCTTAGAAAATCCTACTGGCGTGATGATGGAAGCCGCCTATCGAGATTTGGGGTTAGATTGGCGTTACATCAATTGCGAAATTCAGCCGGATGATCTGAAAAACGCTGTGTTGGGTGCGAGAGCCATGAACTGGCGCGGTTTTAACTGCTCAATACCTCATAAAGTGTCCGTCATTTCTCACCTTGATGACTTAGGCGAGTCGGCCCGCATCATTGGCGCGGTCAATACCGTAGTGAATCGTAATGGCAAGTTGATTGGCGAAAATACCGATGGTCGTGGTTTTGTTGAATCTGTTAAATCCAGCTTAGAGCTAACCAACAAGCGTGTTGTTTTGTTTGGTGCAGGTGGCGCGGCACGAGCGGTTGCTGTTGAACTTGCCTTGGCTGGCGTGGCACAAATAATCATTGTGAACCGCAATCAAGAGCGCGGCGAAGAACTTGCCAAACTGGTTGCCGATAACACGTCGACTGGCGCGGAATACCACGCTTGGACAAAGCAATATCAGATTCCTGTCGAGACGGATTTAGTGATCAATGTAACGTCGATTGGCTTATATCCCAATGTGGATGCAGAACTAGATATAGACACAGATTCAATTAAATCTAGCATGGTAGTTGCAGATGGGATTTTCAATCCACCTGAAACGCGATTGATTCAAACCGCGAAGACCAAGGGCTGCACGACGGTCAATGGCTTGGGCATGCTCGTTCAGCAAGGCGCAATCGCCTTTGAATACTGGACTGGTAAAACCCCTTCTATCGAGGTGATGAAAGCCGCATTGAGCGATGCTTTGGACATCACAGATCTGGACATCACAGATCTGGACAGCACAGAAAAATAATAATCACTGGAATATTCAAAGATCGTTCAAAGCGGATTCTGGTGCTCGTTTCTGCGTAGCGAGCGCTGGATTCGTGTTTCTTCTTGGCGCATTTTTAATAGATTATCTTCCACAAATACCAAATGCGTATGCGCCGCGGTGCGAGCGTCTTCCGCATTGCCCTCCATGATGGCTTGATACAGATTCCTATGTTGTTCCATCACACGTTGGCGTGCTGCGGGTTTTTCGAATAAATTTCTCAAGTTGCTCGAAATGCTCTTCGCCAACATGGCGTGCAGGCCGCGAAGTGTGTGTAGCAAGACCACATTGTGCGCGGCTTCCGCGATGATCATATGAAATTCCACATCGAGCTTTGTTTCCAAGGCGAAGGCTTTATTTTGGTTGGCTTCCACCAGTTGATGAAAACAGTGAGTGAGCTTGGTTTTGTCTGCATCGGTGCTGCGCAACGCGGCGTAATAAGCGGCAAGACTTTCTAACGCATCGCGAAACTCCAACTGGTCGTATAAAAATTCATCATGGGAACTGAGCAGATCTTGCAGTGGATCGGCAAAGGAGCTGCCGAGTTGCTCCGATACATAGGTACCGCCACCATGACGACTGAATAACACGCCGCGCGCGATTAATTTTTGAATGGCTTCCCGCAACGAAGGGCGAGACACGTCAAAGCGCGCTGCCAATTCCCTTTCTGGCGGCAGTTTTTGCCCTGCCGTAAAGCTGCCTTCTAAAATCATGCTTTCGAGCTCTTTCATGATGATGTCGGAGATTTTCGGTTGTTTAACGCGACCAAAGTGATTGGATTCCATGGCTTTTCCTAAAAATGGTTTTTAAATATTTCTTTCGTAAAAGCTGTGTGTAAGTTTAAAAGTGGTAAAACCAATTAATCTTGCTGCTAAAATTCACGAAATATCGACTAAATTATAAGTTGACAAAGTTTCTTTGAATTCTTACTGTGCCTTATATTTAAAAGGTAAATTGGTCTTACCAATTTGTCTAGCGTTAATTTTCAATACTAATACTTTCTAACAATAAAAAGGCTACCGCCGTGGAAGCTTCTATGAACACTGATTCACTTGCTGATAAAACCGCTCAATATCGCGATCTGTATTTAGCACTAAAAGACGCTAAAAAGGGCGCGATTGATGAGACTCGATTGATCCGCGATCCATTGCGCACCTTGGCGTATGGTACAGATGCGAGTTTTTATCGCTTGATTCCGCAATTGGTGGTGCGAGTCGATAACGAAGCGGAAGTGCAGTTGGTGCTGAAAGAAGCCAGAAAGCGCAATTTACCGGTAACCTTTCGTGCGGCGGGTACGAGTTTGTCTGGGCAGGCAGTAACCGATTCCATCTTGATGCAATTGTCCGATAACTGGAAAGGTCATCGACTGCATGACCATGGTCGTTCTATTTCCCTCCAGCCAGGCATTATTGGTGCATGCGCCAATCAGCTGCTAGCGCCTTTCCAGCGTAAAATCGGCCCAGATCCTGCGTCCATTAATGCTTGTATGATTGGCGGCATCGCAGCGAACAACGCCAGTGGTATGTGTTGCGGCACGGCGCAAAACAGCTATCACACCATTCAAAGTGCCCGCTTGATTTTTGCCGATGGTTCCCTATTGGATACCGCTGATGGAGCAAGTCGTTTAGCCTTTGGAAATCGCAATGCTGACTTGCTGGATACGCTGGTTCGTTTGTCTAAAAGTGTGCAAGCCAATAGCGAATTAGCCGACAAAATTAGACACAAATATCGTTTAAAAAACACGACAGGATACAGTTTAAACAGCCTAACCGATTACCAAGATCCCTTTGATATCTTGCTGCATCTGATGATCGGCTCCGAAGGGACTTTGGGTTTTATCAGCGAAGTGACCTATGAAACCGTGGTAGATCACCCCATAAAAGCCGCCGCGATGATCTTCTTTGAGGATATGGAAGCTACCTGTCGAGCGGTGACGGCGCTAAAAAGTTCACCAGTTTCTGCGGTAGAATTGATCGACCGTGCTGGCTTGCGTGCGGTGGAAGGCAAACCTGGGATGCCGGAACTGTTGTCGTCTCTTGGCGCACAAGCAGCGGGTTTATTGGTTGATGTACGCGCTGCCGATGCCGAAGAATTAGAAGCCAATTTGGCCTTGGTGACACAAGCCTTAAGCGGTCAAGCCACACTCAACCCTATTGAATTTACCCAAGACAAAGTCATCTACGATTCCTATTGGAAGATTCGCAAAGGCTTGTTTCCTGCCGTTGGTGCGGTGCGTCCTGTTGGCACCACGGTCATCATCGAAGACGTGGCCTTCCCTGTCGAACAACTCGCCGAAGGTGTTTTAGAACTACAAGGGGTGTTTCAAAAGTATGGTTATCGCGAAGCGATTTTGTTCGGTCACGCGTTAGAGGGCAATTTGCATTTCGTGTTTACCCAAGGTTTTGATGATCCGAAGGAAGTGAAACGCTACGAACAACTGATGGACGAAGTGGCGCAATTAGTCGCGGTGAAATACAAGGTACTCGTTGAAAGCGGAACACGGCACAGGTCGCAACATGGCGCCTTATGTGGAATTGGAATGGGGCAAAGAAGCCTACGACATAATGTGGCAAATCAAGCGTGCCTTTGACCCGCAAGGCTTGCTCAACCCAGATGTGATCTTGTCACACAATGCCAACTTGCATGTGCAGAACCTCAAACCCTTGCCCAAAGCCAATGACAAAGTGGATACCTGCATCGAATGTGGTTTTTGTGAATCCTCTTGTCCATCCAAATCCATTACCTTAACGCCTCGTCAGCGTATTGTGATTTGGCGTGAGATTCAGCGATTAACCGCAATGGGTACAGATCCGCAACGCTTAGCGGAGTTAAGAAAAGACTATGATTATCAAGGGGTTGATACCTGTGCTGGTTGCGGCTTGTGTTCAATGCAATGTCCCGTTGGCATCAATACCGGCGATTTAACCCGCGAATTACGTCATGATCGTCACCCAGACAGTAAAGTTGGCTATTGGGTTGCTGATCATTTTGAAGGCGTCACTAAAACAGCAAAAGTCGGCCTCAATCTTGCCAGTGGAGCCCGTCGAGTTATGGGTGACTCAGGCATGACAACCATTAGTTCGGCGATGAATAAAGTCTCCAATGGTGCTGTGCCGAAGTGGCATAAACAGATGCCCAACGCTGCGTCATCATTGAAGTCTATTCCTGTCTTGCAATGTGATGATATGCAAAGCAATGACCTACAAAAAGAAGTCATCTACTTCCCTAGCTGTGCGACTCGTGTCATGGGCGCTGGGCCAAATGCCGACGATAAACGCTCCGTCATGGAGGTGATGTTCTCTGTATTGCAAAAAGCAGGCTATAAAGTCACTGTACCCAAAGACATAGATAGCCAATGCTGTGGTATGGCGTTTCAATCCAAAGGGCAATTCGACGCAGCGAACAAAAAAGCCAATGACCTCAATCGTTTACTGCTCGACGCCAGCGATAATGGCAGAATCCCCATCGTTTGCGATGTCAGTCCTTGCTTGCTACGCATGCAGGAAAGTCTTGATCCACGCTTAGATCTTCATGAACAAGTGGGCTTTGTCTCCGCTCACGTGATGCCAAACCTAACCGTGAAAGAAAAGCTCGGCAAAATCGCCCTTCATGTGACGTGCAGCACAACCCGCATGGGACTCGCCGACAGCTTCGTACAGCTTGCTCATCAACTCGCTGAGGAAGTTATTATCCCACCAGACATTACCTGCTGCGGCTTTGCCGGCGACAAAGGCTTTTCCACACCCGAACTCAACGCCAGCGCCTTGAAAACCCTAGCCAAAGCCGTAGAAGGCTGCGAAGCGGGCTACTCCAATAGCCGTACCTGCGAGATTGGCTTATCGGAACACAGCGGCATCGAGTATCAATCCATCGTCTACCTGGTTGATCAACTGACTCAATCTTCGAGGGTTTTGTAGGTCGCGGCTTTAGCCCGACGAGATGTAATTTGCTGTGCTGAATTTTTTGTCGGCATAAATGCCGACCTACAAGTAATTGTTTTATATAAATTTTGTAGGTTGTGCCTTTAGGCCAACAATGCCTTATTGTCGGCATAAATTCCGACCTACAAAAAGTACTGTTTTAACGGGCTATGGTTGGGCTGTAAAGCCCAATAACCTTAAAGCATGAAGGTCGAGTACAAGCCAAATCCGCAGACGATGAGTAGCGCCCAGCCGACGAATTGGAAAAAGACGGGTGTTTCGGCTTTTTGAATGCGGTTGTGGAGCTTTTGTCCGAAGACGTGACCAATCAAGGCGCAAGGCAGTAACCAAAGTTGGTGGATGAGTTGTAGGTCGATGCCGGCGATGAGGAAGGACACCATTTTGATCATCACCAGAATAAACCAAAGCACGAATAAGGTATCGCGCAGTTGGTGGCGTGGGACTTTGGTAGCGAAGACGGAGACGATAAGCGGTGCGCCTATTAAGGAGGTGCCGCTGACGTAGCCGCCGAGCATGAGGAAAACCGTATCGAGGAATTTGTTGTTGGTGTAAAAGGGTTTATTGAGAATATAAGACACGGCAAATACCGCGACGATGACGAAAATCACCCCAGTGACTATGTTGCCCGGTAAGGTTAATAAACCAAATACGCCGATCAATTTCGGCACTATCATGATACCGAGGGCTTTTTTCAAATAGCCCCACGCGATGTTGCCCTGCGCTTCTTGCGGTGCTTCGCCTCGCTCTGCGGCGAGTTGAGCTTGCTGCTTGGTGGTTTTTGCCCCTTGCCATGCAATCCAGCTGGAAAACACCAAAAGATGGATGGAAATAATGGGGAGAAATAACAGAGGATCGTTTTTTACTAATAATAGAAAAGGTAATGCAAGGACCGCACCGCCAAATCCTAAGCCACTGCGAACAAAGCCGCTCCATATAAAAATGGCACCGATTAAGGCATATTGCCACCAGAATAAGTTTTCCATATTAATCCTTGTTGATAAGTCGTCGGTCGTTATTCGTGCGTCAGTGTAACCAAATTTTGCTTTTTAGACTCTTGCTTTTGAGGTTAAGAGCTTGGATGGAACCAGCTTTGTTGATGAAGGTATTGCGTGAGTTCGTCACGTAATAGTTTAGCTCTCGCAGACAGGCTGCGACGATAGGGCCAGACTAAAAAATCTCTCTATTTTGGCCGCGCCATTCAGGCAAAACCCGAATAAGTTCGCCTGTTGCTAGCGCACCGTGCACCATGCTCATGGGCATTAATGCTATGCCTGCGCCTGCTTTGGCAAGGTTGAGCGTAATGTTCATGTCGTTGCTAATATGTTGGTGTTCTTTTTTCATTGGATAGTTTTCGCCTTGACGATTCATCAGTAACCAATCAGAAAACATATTGGAGGCGATGCTTGGGGATTGCTGTAAGGCGTCTATCGAGCTAGGCAGCAAAAAGGATACTTTGGGCGATGCAACTAAAATGGGACTCGATATGACCGATGCGCTTCTGAATAAGAGACGAGCTGGGTTGTTGCCCAGAGCGCAATGCGATGTCGGCGCGCGTGTCTCTTATGTCTTGCACCGTGTTGCTCAGTTCGATGTTTAATTCAATCTCTGGGTGTTGTTGCACAAAGTCTCGCCAAAATTCATCCAGTGGTCCACTGCCTAAATTGACTGGCGCTAATATTTTTAAGTCGCCTTTTAAGCTGTTCAAGGTTTGATCGAGATTGGAAATACGTTGATCCAGTGCATCGATGAATTCGGCGCATTCTTGGTAGTAGCTTTCCCCTATTGGCGTCAGTGTGAGGCCTTTTGTTGAGCGATGTAATAGCTCGCAGCCAAGTTTTTGTTCAAGCGCACTGATACGACGTGACACGGTAGCGATGGTCATATCGAGATGCTGAGCCGCAGCGGTCAGGCTATTTTTGTTGGCCGCAGTGATAAAAATCTTTAGATCATCAAGCATTTTGCATTTTTGTAAATTTGATTTTAAAAAATCAGTATATTTACAAATAAAGATGCTTGCTAGTATGTATCTAAGGTTTGAGTCGTTTACTTACTTTTTGTCTGGGGCACTCTTTATTTAAGAGAAGACGATAAGTTCATCAGGAGAGAAAAATGAAACACAGAATTATTTTTGCAGTGCTTATGTCCTTCACCTTGTCATTGATGATGTCGGCGTGGATTACCTACGTGAACATTGGATTACACCCAGATTTTGTGTCCTTTTGGCTGCATGCTTGGGTATTAGCATGGCCCGCAGCAGGCATTATTTCTTTTATTGCCGGGCCATTCTTACATGGTTTAGCGCATAAGATTGCCGCGAAAATTTAGCGCATTTACATTATGCTTTGTAGAGCTTGAATAGCAAAAATGAAAAACCCGCTGTGCAGCGGGTTTTGTTTTTTTAACCTTACTAATGTCGTATTCGTCGTTTATTTACTGGGTTTTTCATCCCAAACACTGAGATCAATATCGTCACGAATTTCTGGATAGTCATCTGAGTTAAATACGGGGGTTTTTGTTTTCAACTGAGTGAAATAGTCTTTGGTGAGTTTTATCACCAATCCTGAGAGCATCATAATAGCGATTAGGTTAATGGTCGCCATGAGGCCCATCGCAGCGTCTGCGGCGTTAAATACCATCGCCACACTTTCATAAGCGCCCCATGGGATCATGCCCAGAGCGAGGATACGTAAAATAAAAATCCCTGGCTTGTTTGCCCACTTTAGGTACGTTAGCGCATTTTCTGCATAGGTGTAGTTACCAATGATAGAAGTAAACGCGAAGAAGAAAATGGCGATCGCCACAAAGTAATGGCCTGCGCTACCAATGTGAGTGGTCAAGGCGGTTTGTGTCAACATGATGCCCGTTTCACCGTTACCCAACGCGCCGGATAGCAGAATCATCAGTGCCGTCGCGGTACAGATCAATAGCGTATCAATAAAAACACCTAAGGATTGCACCATACCCTGAGAAGCTGGGTGATGAGGGTTTGGCGTAGCAACCGCAGCGATGTTTGGCGCAGAACCCATACCCGCTTCGTTGGAAAACAAACCACGTTTTACGCCGTTTAGCATGGCACCTAGTACACCGCCTGCCGCTTGTTCAATACCAAAGGCGCTTTTGACGATTAACGCAAACGCCGCAGGCACATCAGAAAGATTGGTAAAGATTACATACAAGGCGAGTAGTAGGTATAAAACTGCCATGAATGGCACAACGATTTCAGCAAAACGTGCGATTTTCTTGATACCACCGAAGATAACAATCGCTGCTAGCAGCATGATAACGATGCCGGTCACACTGGTGTCGATACCAAATGCGCCTTCCATTGCGCCTGCAATCGAGTTGGCTTGAACCGCATTAAAGACCAAACCAAAGGCCAAGATAAGCGCCAGCGAAAATACCGCGCCAGCCCAAGGGGCTTTTAAGCCTTTGCTGATATAAAACGCTGGACCACCACGTAATTGTCCATTTTGATCACGCATTTTGTAGAGTTGAGCCAAGGTGCTTTCTGCATAGGCAGTCGCCATACCGATTAGGGCAACGACCCACATCCAGAAAATAGCACCAGGGCCACCTAAATATAACGCGACAGCTACACCTGTCATGTTGCCTGTTCCAACACGAGAAGCGAGGCTAGTACAAAGGGCTTGGAAAGGAGATATACCGCCACGATCAGATTGTGGGGCTTTAAGAACAGTACGGATGAATTCTGGAAAACGTCGAACCTGAATAAAACCTAGACGTAAAGTGAAATATACGCCGACGGCTAGTAGTCCATAGATGAGGATATACCCCCAGAAAATCGTGTTTAAAAAGTCTATGATTGCTGCCATGTAGGGCACTCCCGTTATTCGATAATATCGATTGTGTTATTGTTCGTGGGTTGAATGCTAGGAGTGCTTTTTTGTAAAAAGACACCCTAAGAAACGCGTAGAATCGTAAAAAAGGGTGCAAGAGTAGCGATTTTATGAAAAACCGCAAGATAAAAGCTGCAAAAATGTGCATTAATGGTGCATAAAAGATGGGTTTATAAGGTTTTATAGGCTAAACCTTGGTAATTCTCATCTTTTTCAATCTTGGCCTTGTGATTTTTGTGTGTTAGTACGCATCGGGCGGTGTTGGCTGAGTATAGTGTTCCGTTTGAATCGGGTCTTGCTCAATCGAGCCCCATTCTCTTTTTAAAGGAACGACACCTGCCCACACAGGCCATTCGTTATCGGCTGGATCATCGATGGGAGGCTCGGCACGCATTTTTACCGAGGCTTCTTCGATTTTGATTCGCACAACGCCAGTGGCTTTTATTTCTTGTTCGTTCACTGGGCGTAACGCTTCCCAACGACCTGGGCTGACTTTGTCTAAGAAAAGCTTGAACTGACGTACCTTTTCTTCTTTATCGTCAATGAGTTCTGGCACACCAAATAAGGTGACAGAACGATAGTTCACAGAGTGATGCATGGCGGAACGCGCCAGTACTAAACCATCTAATAAGCTCACGTTAATGCAGACTTTTTCTGGCTCGTCGATGGGGCCTTTGACGTTACGAGCTTTAGAGTGAGCATGCCAATAAAAGTAGTCGCCCTCACGCCAATGGCAAGTGGGAGTCACAAAAACCTGTCCATCCTTCGTTTGTCCAACGTGGCACATTAACGCCGCATCGATAATCTCTATGGCTAAGTCTTTGTCGTAGGACGCGCGATTTGGCCCGCGTTTGACTTTACTTAATGCGGTTTCTTCTAGTGACTGGCTCATGCATTCTCTCCTTGTGTCTCAATGGGGGTTTGGTTATAACCAGACTGTAGAGAAAACTGGCTTCTATAAGAATAGCCAGAATGAAGATAAAAAAGCAGGCCAGATATGAAGCACACCATGACGAGTTTACGTTTCTCTTTAGAGGACGGCGCGCCCTATTACCAACAATTAATGGATCAGATTCAACAGGGCATTGTGTCGGGTGAATTATCGGTTGGGGATAAGCTGCCCTCCTCACGATTTTTAGCCAGTTCCTTAGGGGTTTCCCGCAGTACTACGTCGCGAGCGTACGATCAGTTAATTGCAGAAGGCATTTTAACCAGTGAAGAAAAACGCGGCGTTTTTGTAGCAGCTTTGCCTATGGTGGGCGATCGTATGGTGAAACGCCCTGCTTCTCTATCATCATCGGATAATAAAACGCTACCGACACGAGCATTTGACGCAGGGGCTGATATGTCTGTTTTTCCTACTAAGAAATGGGCTGCAAGCATGAGACGTAGCTGGCTTCGACCTGACTTAATGGTATTACAAGGAGGATATACAACTGGCTATCCTGAGTTAAAAACTGCAATAGTTGACTATTTATACCGTGTTCGCGGTCTTGATTGTTCGGTGGAGCAAATTGTTGTCACAGCAGGTAGCCGTGATGCGTTACTTTTATTACAGCATGCGATGATGTCCTTAAATGATTCCGACAGCTCTGCGATAAAATGGTGGCTTGAAGAGCCAACTTATCCGCCAATACGTGAGGCAATCACGTCCCACACAAACAGAGGCACACTCTGTATCGATGACGATGGCCCTTGTTTACCTGATAGCGAATATGCTTCGAATGTGGCCATTGTCACGCCGAATCGACAATATCCGCTTGGTGTGAGCATCAGTGCGACGCGTCGACAACAATGGTTACAAGTGTTACAGAATGATTCGCCAAGCTGGTGGCTAATAGAAGACGATTACGATAATGAATTTGTTTATCAGGGGCGGAGCAATGTGCCTTTTATGCAGACGGCGAGTATTCATGGTCAAGTTTGCGATCGAGTGTTTTTTGTAGGGAGCTTTTCTAAAGTGTTGTTTCGTGGTTTACGGCTTGGTTTTATTGTTGCGCCCATGAAACATGTGGCGACGCTGCACCATAGTCAGTATGTGTTAGGGTCCTCGGTGTCTTTGCCCATTCAGCCTGTAGTGGCCGATTTTATGCAACAAGGTCAATTTGATCGCCATGTGAACAGGATGCGCCGACATTACCGTTTTAAGCGTGATACGTTATTGCGTCTTTTAGAGACGCATCTTACGCCTTGGTTCGATTGGAAAGCGCCACGGGGAGGCATGCACATATTAATACACATAAAGACGAATCTTGCGTCCTCGATAAGGAGCGAAGCGACGTTGGAACAGCGTATGGCACAAGATTTATCTTATGAAGGTATTGTGCTGTCCTCTTTATCGCGGCACTACGGGCATAAAAACAATCAGAAACAGGGCTTTTTACTGGGCTTTAGTGGTCCAAAAGAAGACGACATGGCGTATATGATAAAAAGGATGCAATCTTGGATGGAAGCTGAAATGAGAATGAAATAAGGCTTACATTTTGTAAGGAAATTGTATGGGAAGAATGTTAATCTTGCTGTATTAGATAGATGTTGTATTCGTTGGCCCAAGGCAAGAATGTGAATTTTTATAAAAAGGCCGTGAAGCAAAGATGAACAAAGGCTAAACTACGCTTTGTATGGTTGTATAAATTTTGCTATATTTCGCACTCTTAAATTCGTATGAAGCGGGTAAGAAGGGTATTTTCACTTTTGTTTTTATGAATCGGATGGAAAAATTGAAAAAATTTCAAGACATTCTGCATCATTATGTGAATTCGATATCCAGCATGTTGGCGAATTTTTTACGCCCCGTTTTTGCCGGCCTATGCCTTGCTTTATTATTACCGCTGGTTACTATCTCCTCTTTTATTGATAGCCAAACGGTTATCATGACCGACCCTATTTTTAATACGATGCCACTCTTTAGCATCGTGTTTATCTCCTTGTTATTGGTTAGTTATTGGTCCATTACGACCAATAACAACCTTGCTCGCCAAAAAATGGCCTTCTCTTTACTTCGTACTGACGTTCCGAAAGAACGTCTAAATCGTGCCGAGGCACGATGTGCGATGAGATGTAGAGCTCCCTTTTTCAGATTTAGGTGATCCAGAAGGATTATTACTGCGTTAATATTGTTGACACAGTAATGGTTCTTACACTGTTTTTACAGTGAGGTGATCTTACTGAAATACCCGGCTTTGCCGGATTTTCGTTCTGTTACCTGATCTTAGGTGGCAGTTTTGTGAACATAAGGGTTAGAGGATGATTCTCTTGTTAACTCGTATCCTAAATAAAGTCGCTTTGGCGCTAATGGTGGGCTTGCTCGCCGGTTGTCAGGGTGGTGTGCTTGATCCTAAAGGGCAAGTTGGTATTGAAGAGAAGCAACTAATTATTGTTGCGACTTTATTGATGCTGCTTGTTGTGATTCCTGTCATCTTCATGACACTGTATTTCGCTTGGAAATACCGTGAAGGTCGTGACGAAATCTACGAACCTAAGTGGTCTCACTCCACAAAAATTGAAACTATTGTTTGGGCAATTCCAATTGTCATCATCATTGTTCTTGGTGTGATTACATGGAAATCAACCCATTCATTGGATCCTTACAAGCCTTTGGAATCGGAAAAAGATCACATTGATGTTCAGGTCGTTTCGATGAACTGGAAGTGGTTGTTTGTTTATCCGGACCTTGGTATTGCGTCTGTGAATGAGCTGAGATTCCCAGCTAATGTTCCTGTTGCTTTCCACATCTCATCAGAAGGCACAATGAACTCGTTCTTCATTCCTCAGTTGGGTAGCCAAATTTACTCAATGGCAGGCATGGTGACCAAGCTTCACTTGATCGCAAATGGCTCGGCACATTTGACGGTTTCTCTGCGAACTACAGTGGACCTGGTTTTAGTACGATGAAGTTTAAAGCGATTGCCACCGAAACACAGGCCGATTTTGATGCTTGGGTTGAGGGTGTGAAAGCCGGTACTCACAACGTGATTAACAACGGTGTGTTGGACCAAGCCGCCTATGACAAGCTTGCTGAATATGACGCGGATCCGCATCATAAACATGAAGCAACGCCTGTTCAGTACTACAACTCTATTGAGCCAAATATCTTCATGGATAACGTGATGAAGTTCATGGAAGATCATGGTCGAGTTGAAATGCTGGAAGGAACTTCCTTTGCACCGAAAATGATTCACGGTGATTCAAACCATGGTGAAATGAAGCATGGCGAGATGAATCATGAATCGTCTGAGCAATCATCTCACGAGATGCACATGGAGGCAGACAAATAATGTCTATTCTAGGTAAATTATCTTTAGATGCGATTCCATTCCATGAGCCAATCTTGATTGTGACTTTTTGTGTCGTTGCTCTAGGTGCATTGACACTTGCATTTTTATTGCTGAAGTACAACTTGCTTGGCACTTTATGGCGTGACTGGATAACATCAATCGACCATAAACGCCTTGGCGTTATGTATATCGTATTAGCTTTGATCATGCTGTTGCGTGGTTTTGCCGATGCGGTGATGATGCGATTGCAATTGGCGTTGTCAACAAATGGTGGTGACGGCTATTTGCCTCCACACCACTATGACCAAGTCTTTACGGCGCACGGTGTGATCATGATCATCTTTATGGCGATGCCATTCATGATTGGTCTGATGAACATTGTTGTGCCGCTACAGATTGGTGCACGTGACGTTGCCTTCCCATTCCTAAACAACCTTAGCTTCTGGCTAACGGCTGGTGGTGCTGTTCTAATTAACATCTCTTTATTCGTTGGTGAATTCGCCAAGACTGGTTGGGTGGCTTATCCGCCACTAGCTGGTTTGCAATTCAGTCCGGATGTCGGGGTGGATTATTACATATGGGCATTGCAGATATCGGGGATAGGTACGACTTTGACCGCTGTTAACTTCTTGGCAACAGTGTTCAAAATGCGCGCTCCAGGTATGAAATTGATGGACATGCCGATCTTTACTTGGACCTGTACTTGGGCCAACATTTTGATCGCAGCCTCTTTCCCTATTTTGACGGTTACTTTAGCGCTACTTACTCTTGATCGTTACCTAGATTTCCACTTCTTCACGAACGAAGGTGGTGGTAACGCTATGATGTATATCAACTTGTTCTGGGCATGGGGTCACCCTGAGGTGTACATCCTTGTGCTTCCTGCATTTGGTATCTTCTCTGAGGTAGTGTCTACATTCACTGGTAAGCGTTTGTTTGGCTACAAATCAATGGTTTGGGCGACAGCTTCGATTTCCATTCTTGGTTTTATCGTATGGCTTCACCATTTCTTTACCATGGGTTCAAGTGCCAACGTTAACGCCTTCTTCGGTGTGATGACAATGATCATTGCTGTGCCGACAGGTGTGAAACTATTTAACTGGTTGTTCACTATGTACCGCGGTCGTCTACGTGTGACTGTGCCTGTACTTTGGACACTAGGTTTTATGGTGACCTTCTCTATCGGTGGTATGACAGGTGTTCTACTTGCTGTACCTGGTGCTGACTATGTATTGCATAACAGCTTGTTCTTGATTGCCCACTTCCACAACACCATTATCGGTGGTGCGGTATTTGGTTATCTAGCGGGTTTTGTGTTCTGGTTCCCGAAAGTCATGGGCTTCAAGCTTAATGAAAAATTAGGTAAGACGGCTTTCTGGTGCTGGTTGGTTGGTTTCTTCTTAGCCTTCATGCCTTTGTATGTTTTAGGCTTCTTGGGTATGACTCGTCGTCTAAACCACACTGATAACCCAGATTGGAACATTTGGCTGTACATCGCTTTGGTGGGTGCCTTTGTTATTATGGCCGGTATCATTTCTCAGCTATTGCAGTTGTATGTTAGCTTCCGTGATCGTAAAGACAATTTGGACACGACTGGTGACCCATGGAATGGTCATACGCTTGAGTGGGCGACATCTTCTCCACCACAGGTATATAACTTTGCTGTCATTCCTACTGTTTCTGACATTGATGCGTTTACTGATATGAAAGAAAAAGGTACGGCTTACGTTCGTAGAGACAGCTATGAACCGATTCATATGCCTAAAAATACGTCAGCAGGTATTTTGATTTCTGCTTGCATGACAGTAATGGGCTTTGCTTTGGTTTGGCATATATGGTGGTTGGCAGCGCTTGGCTTCGTCGGTGGTTTTGTATTGCTTGTGATCCGAGCTTACACCAAAGATGTTGATTACTATATTCAGCCAGATGAAATTGCTCGCACCGAAAAGGCGTATCTAGATAGTGTGGCTAAGGGGTAATCATGAGCACGACACATATGAGTACACATGACGCTCACGATGAGCATCACGACCACGATCCAGCACCACATAACGTGTTCGGATTCTGGCTATACCTGATGACAGACTGTTTGCTTTTTGCATCTTTGTTCGCTACTTACGCTGTGCTCTTTATGAACACAGCAGGTGGCGTATCAGGTAAAGATATCTTTGAGTTGGATTTCGTTCTTGTTGAAACGGCACTTCTACTTGTTTCAAGTATTACGTACGGTTTCGCAATGATCTGCGCACATAAGAAAAACAAAAAGGGCACCCTAGCTTGGTTGTCTCTAACGTTTCTTTTGGGCCTAGGCTTCATTTCTATGGAGGTCTACGAATTCCATCATCTAATCGTTCACGGTAACGGTCCTCAAGCCAGTGCTTTCTTGTCTGCATTCTTTACATTAGTAGGAACGCACGGCTTGCACGTAACCGCTGGTTTGATTTGGATGGCTATCCTTATGGTTGAGTTGATTGTATCTGGCTTCGGAAGCCGTACAGTGACTCGCTTGAGCTGCTTGAGTTTGTTCTGGCACTTCTTGGATGTTGTCTGGATCTGTGTTTTCACCGTTGTTTATCTGATGGGAGCGATCTAATGAGCGATCATTCTTCTGAAGCGCATTCACACGGTAGCGTGAAGTCTTACCTAGTTGGGTTTATCTGGTCTGTTATTTTGACTGGTATCCCATTCTGGATGGTAATGACGGAAGCGTTCGATAAAGGCCCAACTTATATCACTATCATTGTGTTGGCTATTATTCAGATTTTTGTTCACTTGAAGTATTTCCTTCATTTGAACTTCTCTGAGCAAGGCAAGTTGGACACTTATTCATTTATTTTTGCTGCTGTGATTATTGTGATGGTTGTCGCGTTATCCGTATGGATTATCTACGCTTCCAACGCAATGATGATGTAAGCAGAGTAATTTGATGATTATGCGGACTTTTTTCATATTATGTGATACCTGTCCGGTGGGGGCCTATAAAGATGTTTAAGCGTTATCTTCAGGTGACTAAGCCTGGCATCATTATGGGCAACCTCATCTCTGTTGCGGGAGGCTTTTTTCTAGCCTCCCGTGGCGAGATTGATTGGATTCTTATGCTAGCGACGGTTATTGGCTTGTCGTTAGTGGTTGCTTCTGGCTGTGCCATTAACAACTATATCGATAGAGATATTGATGCAAAAATGCAACGTACACGTAACCGCGTTACGGTAAATGGTGAAATGTCTGGTAAAGCGGCGTTTTTTCATGGTGTTGTGTTAGGTGTTATTGGTTTTGCTTTATTGGCGTATTTTACTAACTGGGTGGCGGTTGCTTTTGCTGCCTTTGGTTATGTTGTTTACGTTGGCTTGTATACTATGTATTTCAAGCGCAATTCCGTTTATGGAACCTTTGTTGGTAGCTTATCGGGTGCCGTTCCTCCAGTGGTAGGATATTGTGCCGCTGCAGGTCAGTTTGACGCTGGTGCTGCTATTCTTCTGACAATGTTTTGTATTTGGCAGATGCCACATTCTTATGCGATTGCTATTTTTCGCTATAAAGATTACGAAGCGGCAGGTATTCCTGTTTTGCCTGTGTCACAAGGTATTGCAAAAGCCAAGCGCCATATAGTCCTCCACATTGCTGCTTTTGCAGTGGTTGCAGCACTTTTGCCACTGACTGGCTATGTTGGAATTGGCTTTATGGTCGTTGCTTTAGCAACGAGTCTATGGTGGTTAGCCATGGCGTTGCGAGGTTACCGTTTAGGTATTGATGTGAATAAGTGGGCACGACAAGTGTTCTTCTTTTCCATTATTACGGTTACAGCGCTTAGTGTGACCATGGCATTGGATTTTAATGAAGTATCACCAAATTTATTGGTGTTTGCTGCTCATTAATTCAAGCTTTATAAAACGGGCTGTTTAGCCCGTTTTATATTTCCTTTCAGTGTTCTTCTATCACTTTCTATTTTTATTAATATTCGTTATTTTGCATACTGCCTGTTGTCTATTATTCCGACAAGGAGCCTGCTTATTTTCTCATTACAGTAAAGTGGGAAAATGGCTCTTTTATGTGGCGCTTAGAAATCAGAAAGGACGATGTAATGAAAACCCTTTTAGCCCTGTTATCACTGATTTTGCCTTTCCTTGGCTTGGCTAGTAATAATGCTTATGGTGACATCCTTCGTTGTCAGGCGTTAGTGACAAAGGCGCCTCAGAATGTCGATATTAAAACCATGATGGTATGGCGAGATAAAGAAGTTCGAAGTCCATATTGTCTCGTTTCCGGTGTGACGGCTCAACGCATGGGGGTTAATAGCAAACTTTATGCAATCCAGTTTGAGTTGCGATTACCCGATTATTGGCTGGGCCGTTTTGCATACCAGTTCAATAGTGGTGTAGATGGGGAAGTTCAGCCAGCATTGGGTAAAATGACAGGGCTTACACCGTCTCAATACGCTATTAATCAGGGTTTTGCCGTTGTTTCAAGTAATGGTGGTCACGATGCGAGGGCTTATCCTGAAGCGGGTCTTGCTGGTGTGACAGCGTTTGGACATGATCCAGAAGCACGCCGTGACTATGGTTATGGTGCGGTGCAAAAACTTAATCCTGTCGCTCGTGCTTTGATTGAAAGCTACTACGAATCACCGATTAAATATGCTTATGGCCTTGGCCAATCTAATGGTGGACGAATGGCGATGGTGGCTGCAACTCGCTTTCCTACTATGTTTGATGGCTTGTTGGTTGGTTATCCTGGTTTTAATTTACCAAAAGCTGCTTTGCAACAAGCTTGGGATACTCAGGCGTTATATCAAGTTAATGAAAACATTAGTCGAGCATTGACGCGGCGCGACTTGGTGGTGTTTGCGAAAAAAATCTTAGATCAGTGCGATGGGTTAGACGGGATTAATGACGATATGGTGTTTGCAACAGACGCCTGTCAAAAAGTGTTTGATCCTAAAGTTTTGGTTTGTAAAAGTGATTTTGATAAGCACTGTTTACCTATGCTTAAGGTCGCGGCGTTAATGAAAATGCACGCAGGACCTCATAACTCGAAGGATCAGGCTTTATATGCGGATTGGGTGTATGACACTGGCATTCGGTCTAATAACTGGCGCATGTGGAAGGTTGAAAGCACAATATCGGATTGGAGCCATAAGCCAATTAGTGTGGTAATGGGCGCGGCCGCCTTAGCCCATATTTTTACAACGCCTTTTACGGATGTCGCGGGCGATATCTATTCATTAGAAAATTATTTGCTAAAATTTGATTTTGATAAAGATGCGCCAAAAATTTACGCCACAAATAACCAATTTAAAGAATCCGCCATGGCTATGATGACGCCACTTGATGCTGCTAAGCCAAAGCTGACAGCCTTCCATCAAAATGGCGGGAAAATGATGATCTTCCATGGCAACAGTGACCCAGTTTTTTCCGTAAAAGATACAATGCGGTGGTATGATTTTCTCGATTTTGGTTTAGCGGGACGAGCATCCGAGTTTGTGCGTTTTTACCGTGTGCCTGGCATGCCTCATGGACAAGGTGGGCCATCGGCCGATCAATTCGATATGTTGCAGCCTTTGATTGCCTGGGTTGAAAGAAAACAAGCGCCTCAAGAGATTGTGGCAGCCACACGAGCGAAAAATCCAGAAATCACGGCTCGTATGGCGGGTATGACGCGTCCTCTTTGTCCATATCCTGCGTATGCTAAGTACAACAAAGGTGACTTTCTTAAAGCGAGGCTCCTTTCAATGTGTTGTCGCTCAATAATGGGCTTAGCGGCCACCACCTACGTCAATAAAGCCTGCTGTAGAATAGCTGGATTTATTACTGAGTAACCAGAGGATGGCTTCCGCGACCTCTTCTGGCTGTCCGCCACGTTGTAACGGCAAGTTGGGACCAATACGGTCAACGCGTCCTGCTTCTCCGCCATCGGCATGCATATCGGTATAGATCAAACCGGGGCGAACCACATTGACCCGAATACCCTCACTCGCCACTTCTAGTGCAAATCCTTTTGAAAAGGAATCAACCGCGCCTTTACTAGCGGCGTAATCGACGTATTCATTGGGTGAGCCATAGACGGAGGCTAGAGAAGAAACATTAACAATGGTGCCACCATTGCCGCCACGACTTTTTGCCATGTCTTGAAAGGCTTCTTGGCAGCATTGCATGGTACCAAAAACATTGGTTTGAAAGAGACGTTGCCAGCGTTCTGGTTTGGTGTCTACGAATTGCGTTTGTTGATCTAAGACACCAGCATTGTTGACCAACGCCGTGATTGGCCCCCACTGACGTCTAATCGTGGCAAACATATGAGAGACTTGATCAATGTCGCTTATGTCAGTTTGTAAACAATGAGCTAACCCACCTGACGAGACAATATCTGCGACAAGGTTTTCAGCGCAAGTCGCGTTTTTTTGATAGTTAATAATGACGCGATAGCCTTGCTGAGCAGCAAGCCTAGCGGTTGCCGCGCCGATGCCTCTTCCGCCACCTGTAATTAATAGTATAGGTGCTTTCACGCGACTCTCCTTATTTTTCAAAATGGATTAACAATACCGTGCCTAATAGGGCAACACCAGCCTTTCATTTATGTGATTTAAGGGTTTTTAGTCGGCTATTTTATGGAGATTTAGGAAGTATTAGGCATATTTATTCGGTCATGTTGAATATAGTAAGCAATGTATATAATAATTGTTGTATATGAAAAATGAGTGGTTTACATGCAGACAAACAATATTGGCTTTCTTCTAACCGACATCATCCGGCTGATGCGCAGGGAGTATTCAAAAAGTGACTTATGTATGACCCCAATGCAAGCTCGGGCGTTGGTGTACGTGTCTCGCTATGAAGGGGTAAAACAGGTGCAATTGGCAGAAATGCTTGATATTCAGCCCATCACATTAGCTCGATTGATAGATCAATTGGCGGAGGATTGTCTGATTGAGCGCTGTCCTGATCCAAAAGATCGTCGTGCCTATGGATTGTATCTCATGGAGAAATCGACACCTTTACTAGAAAAGATTGATATTGAAGTGAAGCGTGTTCATGAAAAAGCACTGCAAGGTTTATCTGAAGAGCAGGTGGCTGCTCTTCGAGATGCACTTGCTGTTATGCATATAAATTTATCAGCGGATTCGTCATTATAGAATTGACTTGGGGACATACCGGAAATGAGTGAACAAGAAACTATTTCATCTATACCAAAGCAAGTGGAAAAGCGTACTTCGCGCCGTATTTTTTTAATCGCATTGCCTGTGATCGTCGTATTGGCATCTGTTTTTGTCTATATGAAAGGCGGCCGTTATGTTGAAACTGACAATGCCTATATCCAGTCTGATATGACGACAATTAATGCCGAAGTGTCTGGCGCGATTCAGTCTATTGCGGTGAGAGAAAACGAAAAAGTAGCAAAAGGTCAGTTGTTATTTAGCATTGATGCAACCCCATTTAAGGTGGCGGAAGCGAAAGCACAAGCACAATTACAGCAAGTTAGATTGAATATTTTAGAACAGAAAGCCGCTTATGAAGAGAAAAAAGCGGAGATCACACTCGCAGAGAATCAGTTTGCCTTTAATCAGCGTGAAGAAAAACGCCAAGCGAATTTGTTAAAGCAGAAATTCATTTCCGACACGCAATTTGACCAAGCCAAACAAGCGGCTGAAGTAAGTGAACTGAATGTTGTGGCATTAAAGAAGGATTTATTTCGTCTGAAAGAGGCCTTGGGCGGTGATCCAAGTGCCGCATTGGAAGAGCATCCTAGTTATCAAGCCGCGCAGGCGGCGCTTGATCAAGCTCGTATTGATCTTGGCCATGTTGACGTGAAAGCACCTGCGTCGGGTGTGGTGGCAAAAGTTCCTAATAGTGGCGAATACATCAGTGCCGGCGCAACGGCTATGGTATTGGTATCAGACGAAAAACAATGGATCGAAGCCAATTTCACGGAAAAAGATTTGACCTATGTGCAACCAGGTCAAGAGGTTGAGATCGACGTTGACGCTTACCCTGGCGTCACCTTACATGGCAAAGTAGAAAGCATCAGTCCTGCTACGGGTTCTGAGTTTTCTGTGATTCCCGCTGAAAACGCCACCGGTAATTGGGTAAAAATCGCGCAACGTCTTTCTGTCAAAATTCTTGTCGATACGGACCAAAATACACCGATTTTGCGTACTGGTTTTAGTTCAAATGTAACGATAGATACAGAGCATCAGCGCCGTTTATTTGGTCTAGCGTTGTGAGGCGATAGTTATGGCTACAACACAAGGCTTGCAAATGAAAGAAACCAACGTTGCGATGACTCGCATCATGATTACCATATCTGTGATGCTGGCGACCATCATGCAAGCGTTAGACACCACGATTGCCAACGTCGCCTTACCACATATGAAAGGGGCGATGGGAACGACGCAAGATCAGATTTCTTGGGTGTTAACGTCTTACATTGTTGCGGCGGCGATTTGTATGCCTCTCACTGGTGTATTAGCCGCAAAAATTGGCCGTAAGCGTTTGTTTATGTGGTCAATTGTGGGTTTTACCGTCTCGTCTATTTTATGTGGTGCGGCACAATCATTAGATCAGATTGTGCTGTTTCGTTTACTTCAAGGTGTCTTCGGTGCGAGTTTGGTGCCCTTGTCCCAGTCTGTATTACTGGACACTTATCCGAAAGAAAAGCATGGCTCTGCGATGGCTATGTGGGGTGTTGGCGTCATGGTAGGGCCAATTTTAGGGCCTTATCTTGGTGGCTTGCTGACGGAATATTACAGCTGGCGTTGGGTATTTTATATCAATGTGCCTTTTGGCATCCTTGCTTGGTTTGGTTTGGCGGCTTTTTTAGACGAATCTAAGCTGGATAAAAAGCGCAGCTTTGATTTGTACGGTTTCGTTTTACTCGGTGTTGCTATCGGTAGTTTACAAATGATGCTTGACCGAGGTGAGTCACAGAACTGGTTTGCAAGCCTAGAGGTGACGATTGAAGGTCTACTGACCATTGTGTGCGGTACTATGTTTTTGGCGCATATTTTTACCCACAGCCATCCGTTTATCGATCCAAAAATGTTTCGCGATAGAAACTTCAGTGTCGGCATGGTGTTCATTTTCATTGTCGGTATTATTCTGCTGTCCTCAATGGCGCTGTTACCGCCTTTTATGAGTTCGTTAATGGGTTATCCAGTGGTTGATATTGGCGCCATTTTGGCACCGAGGGGGTTTGGTACCATGGCGGCGATGATCATCGTTGGTCGCCTTGCAAATAAGATTGACGCTCGTTTCTTCATTACATTGGGTTTGGTGTTGATTACTTATTCTATGTGGGAAATGACGTTGTTTACCACCGAGGTGACAGCGTGGGACATTATCCGTACGGGTTTAGTTCAAGGCACTGGCCTAGGGTTTATCTTTGTGCCGTTATCCACCATTAGTTTTGCCACCTTAGATCCTAAGTACCGTAATGAAGGCACGTCTATGTTTAGCTTATTAAGAAATATTGGCAGCAGTATCGGCATTTCAGTCGTGACAACGTATTTGGCGCAACGAACGCAGATCAATCACGCTGCCTTTGCGGATTACATTAATCCTTTTAATCTTGGCCTACAGATAGCACAAGAGCAGGGTGCGTATAATACAACAACGGCAGCGGGGCTTGCGGCGCTAAACCAAGTTGTCACGGGTCAAGCGGCTACCTTGGCGTATTTACAAGATTTTCGTCTGATGATGTGGGTGACTGTCGCAGCACTGCCATTAGTATTTTTATTGAAGGGGAAGTCGAAGCAAGCCACGGCATAGTAAAAGGGGCGTCGTTCTCGTTACTTCAAATAAATGCCTAAAAGCTCTGATTTTTCAGGGCTTTTTTGTTTCACTGGGCCTTTTTCCCTTTCTTCCGTCATCGATCAATGCAGACAGAAGCTAGTACTGTCCAAAGCCACACGTTATCATGCAGGCTATCTAGGAATTTCAATTGCATATTTTGCTTGGGGGCTGCTATGAGCGCAGTAAATCGACACTTTATTTTGGGCTATGGCAGCCTAATGAACGGCGAAAGTCGTGCTAAAACGGGTGAAACAGGTAGGGTTTGGCCTGTTAAATTGCATGGTTTCGAACGCCATTGGTCTGTGATGTCGGTTGAGTACGGTATGAGGCTCCGTTGCGGTGGTCATTGCCCCTGAGAAAGCCTGTAATGGGGTGTTGGTGGAAGTGCCTCACGATCAATTTCCCTTGTTTGATGAGCGTGAGCGGGGTTATCGACGATCCATGATTAAGTCGGAGCAACTCACACCTTATCAGCAGGATGCTCTGCCTGAAGGCACGTATTGGGTTTATCATACAGACGAAGTCACACAGCCCGATCAGGATTGCCCTATTGCACTCAGTTACTTGGATGTGATCTTGTCTGGATGTTTAGAGCACGGAGATGAGTTCGCACAAGATTTTTTAACCTTAACCAAAGGATGGTCGTCGCCTTTGTTGAATGACCGAAAAGCACCGCGTTACCCAAGGGTGCAACCAGAACTGTCTACTGAGCGTTTAAACACTTTATTGGCGCCTGTAACCACCCTTTCTATTAAAGAGCTATCTGTTACTTATGAATCTTAATTTAACGAGCCAACTATTGGTGCGTAACAATACGGAATTGTCGGGTAAAATTTTATTCGCAAACCCAGAAGACACTTATCCGCTGGAGGTAAGCCGACAAGCGGATGTGTATGCTTGGTGTCAATCTAAAACATCATATGACGCTTTAATCCGCGTTGGCTTTGCGGATGAAAAACTGTTTTTATCCGAGCAATGGGCGCCAGAGAATGGTCGTGAGTTTGATTTGGTGGTTATTTATCAACCCAAAGCCAAAGAGCTACTGGATTACTTATTAGCGTCGGTTCTGCCTCTTTTAAAAGATGGCGGCCAAATCTGGCTGGTGGGCGACAATAAGAGCGGCGTTAAATCCTCTATGAAGCGACTGGAAGCAGGATTGGATGAAGTTGGTAAGAAGGATGGCGCTAAGCATTGTTTGTTGTATGCAGGTTACAAGCGTCGTCCAGCCAAGCCATTTGTATTTGAAGATTGGATCGTGACCTGGAAACAAGAAGTCGCAGGGCAAACATTGACTTTGTGCAGTCTCCCTGGTGTGTTTGGTCATGGGAAACTCGATAAAGGCACGGAGATTTTATTAAATCAACTGAATCAGCATCGCTTTATGAGTGATATTGGCAGCGCTCGCATACTCGACTTTGGTTGTGGCGACGGCATTATTGCCTTGTGGCTACACAATAAAACAGGCGCAAAAATTACCGCCTTGGATGACAGCGTGTTAGCGCTGAAAGCAACAGAGTTAACTTTTGCGGCTAATCAGGTCGGTGATGCGGTGACTTTGGTCGCTTCTAATGGTTTAGATCAGGTAAAAGGTCGCTTTAACTACGTTGTCACCAATCCGCCTTTCCACAGCGGCGTGAATACTGATTACAGCATTGCTGAAAACTTTTTCATGACGGTGAAACAACACCTGACGTTGAATGGTGAGCTGTTTGTGGTCGCCAACGACTTCTTACGTTATCCACCAATTTTAGACGCGGCACTGGGGTCTCATAGTCGTTTGTATCGAGACAAAGGCTTCGCCATTTATCATGGTCGCCAGCCGAAGAAAAAATAACGATATTAAATAGAGGCCTTGGCACGCACAGCCGTCGAGCAAAGGTCTCTAATCAATTGCTCTTGTTGCTCTTGTTGCTCTTGTGAATTTCTGTCTCGTTTTAGACTAAGACAGCTGCCAGCGTTTGAACGAACGTCTAAAATTACTCACATCGTAAAAGTTTAAATATTCTGCCACTTGTGCTTCGTTGTATCCCAATTCATTGATTAAATTAATTGATACCCGTTTTCTTGTTTGGTCACAGAGTTTTTGATAACTGGTGTTATGGGCTTTAAGCTTACGTTTCAAGGTGGCTGGGCTGAGGTTAAGTGCGTCGGACATTTGCTCCAAACTTGGTAAAGATCGAATCTGTGTATTCAATTGATTGCTTACCAAACTTAGTAAACTTTGTTGAGCCTCTAGCTTTGATACGCTCAGTCGAGACTCTTCTAAAGCAAGCTGAAAAAGTGTAGGTGAAGCTCTTTTCCAAGGAAGATCTAAATAGCTTTCTGGAATAGAAATTGTGGTGAACGTCTGAGAAAAATATCGACTTTGACCAAGAAATACATCGTACTCAGACTGATTATCCGGCGCAGGATAATCAAAGTAGAAAGACCAAGGTAAGGATTGTTGTGATAACCAGGACGTCAATGAGGTAATGGCAGTGACCGTCATGTTCTTTAAGAAAAGAGCGAGTTTTGTGTGTTTTTTACTTAACAAGGTCGTTGTAGACACCCCAAACACATCAATAAAATCGATATTAAGTTGCTCTTTGTAGGTTCTTAATTTGGGGGCTAACAGTGGAAAAAGTAAAATGGCAAATTCATCCATGAAAGCCAACGCATGACGTAAGCTTGGGGCATTCTGTAATCCACTGGACAGACTGCCGAAATGTCCTGGTAGCATGCGTTGGCCGAATAAAAAAGCCAAATCATAGCTATTGGGTAATTGGCTGGCGTTATCGCAAAGTTGGGCAAACTGTTCTGGGCTAAAGTGTTTCGAGCCAGATGCAACATCCTCGTAAAAGAGCCCGGTTTTACGTAAAAAGAAATCAGGCTTTATGTCTCGCGCAATCAGCAGATCCATCAAGATGACAGATTGCTGATGAGCCAAGAGATAGCGATCTTGTTTTTCTAACCAGAATCGAGTCATGGCTTAGGTATTTGATTGCACAAGCTTGTGTTGGTTTGAGAGCGCTAAGATTGCTTGTTTAAGTAAACTATCTGGCGCTTTCATTGAATTGTCTGCCATCACCAAAACCATCGTGGCCTGTGCCGAAACGCCATGCTCTGAATCCTTAATTGAAAAATAAAATTGGTCGATGAGAGCTTTAAGTCGGTCTGCTTTTTGTTGAGCGAGAGTTTGATTGACGTTTTTCATCACAATGGCAAATCTATCTCCGGCCAAATGACAAAGCATATCTTCTTCACGCAATGCCAATAGCATAAGTTCACTTATGACTACCAAAAAGCGATCTGCTTCTCGTCCACCATAACGGTAACTAATCTCAGAAAATGGCGTGATGTCAACTAACACGAGTGCATGCTGTTGCCAGTTGGCTTTTCCTTTGGCAAAGGCGTATTCCAGCTGAGTGTTTAAATGTTCAAACTTAGGTAAGCTGGTGGTGTGATCTAAGGCGGTTGTATTGTGATAAATAGCCTGACGCTTCAGTAAATAACGATCTATTTGACCTTGTTCCTTGCGCCATAAGCAAAAAGCAACGGTCAGTGCGAGCAAGCCAACGGGCAAAGACTCGACCCAGCTGTCCCACGTATATGGAAGTGGTAAATGCACCCATTCATCAAGGAAGTCTTGAAAATTAGACGCGAAAATTCCAATAAATCCCGCTGCAAACCAGTTGGTTACTTGTCCAACGGGGCGCATTGATAGTACGAGAAGTAACCAAATCACCACACATAATGACGACGCCCCTTCACCAATAATATCGACCCAAACCCAGGTAGCTGGAGGTTTTAGTTCACCTTGTGAAAAATTCAGCGTCAGCAACAACAGAAATACAAAGCCTAACAAGGTAAGCCAAATTTTGTGACGCATGATTTTTTGAACGTTATCAATACAGGCGTAACGCCACCGATGTAACCAATCCATTATGGAATCTGCCTTATTTAATTACTGTCGAATTAGTATGTGGTGTATCTGTTACAGAATGAGGTCATTGAGTGCATAAAGTCCGATTAGCTCATAGCAAATGACGTTTGTTCAGATAAATAGCGTTATAACGGTATTTTTCCACTAAGAAACCGCGGTTTAAGCCGCTTTGTCTTTCGTCATTAAAGCTCAAATATGGGTGGATCATCGTCAAATAAGCACATAAATAGTCCCTTTAGCTTAAGCTGAAAAAAGCTGTCATAAAGTCGACATGAAGGCTTATTAAGGTGTCCTCAAATTGTTCTATCTATTGAGCTAGATTAATTAATTTATTTATCACATTGAGGAAACATTATTATGTCTTTACGTTTGTCTTTGATTGCTCTAGCAATCACTAGTGCTATGGTTTCGCCAGCTTATGCGACGACACCGAGTATTCCAACTGAGCTAAAAAGTGCGGCCAGTTTTGACGATATCGCTGACGCGGCTGTTTGGACGAGTACCTGACAAGGCGCAAGACGATTTGTTGATTGCGACACTAGAAGATGATGGTTTGGTTGTCTTTGATTATCAAGGCAAAGTGATCATGCGCGATGACAGCAAGAACGTATTGGGTGCTGACGTTCGATATGGTCTAAAGGATGGCGATAAAAGTATAGATTTATTAGCGGTCGGATTACCGGATGACAAAGCCTTTGCTTTTTATCGCATCGATCGTTCAGCAACGACCCCCTTAACTGAAGTGGGCCGGATTTCTGCCAATATCGCTGCAGAAGCGGTTTGTCTTTATCAAAATGTGACCACAGGTGAAACCACGGTAACAGGTGTTTCTGATGGCGGTGACATTGTTCAATACAAGCTGCAATACAAGGATGGTCAGGTTCAAAGTGTAGTGAAAGATGCCGCTGGCAAGCCCGTTATGGTACGCCACACCAATGTAGGTGGTGAATTGAGTGCTTGTGTCGTCGACGATCAAACAGGCACCTTGTACGTGAGTGAGCAGAACATTGGTATTTGGGCTTACGGTGCAGACGCCGAGAATATTAAAGATCGTCGTTTGGTTGATGCCGTCGCGCCATTAGGTCATTTAGAAGAAATTGAAGGTCTGGATTTGGTCTATCAAGCCAATGGCGAGGGTTATCTTTTGGTTGCCGATGAAGGTCAAGGTTTCCTTGTGTATGGCCGCAAGAAAGGCAACTATTTGACTCGTTTCAATGTTGCTGGCGTCGAAGAAGCGAAAATTATAACAGCATCGACCAATGCCATCTGGGTTGGTAATACCGAAGCAGACCAGCCTGTTTATGAGAAAATTGCTCTGGAGCAATTAAGCCAAGGTATGCAAAACGAGAAAGTGGTCTTCAATCATTTACGCGATTACCGCGATTTAACGGTTCAAGGCGTAAAATTGGTCGCGGCCAGCGGTGAAACAGATGAAGTCAGCAAAAGTGGCGACGCAGCAGATGATCCAGCATTTTGGTTGAACCCTGATGACGCCTCAAAAAGCCTGATCATAGCGACCAACAAAAAAGGTGGTTTGATGGCATATGATCTTAATGGTAAAGAGCTGCAGTTCTTAAAAGGCGGTAAGCCTAACAATGTTGACCTTCGTACCGTGCAAGATTGGGATGGTAAAAGCTTTGCCTTGGCGGCGGCGTCAAACCGTGAGTTAAACACCATTGCGCTTTATAAAATTGGTGGCAAAAAGCCAATCGAACCATTAAATGCCATTGGCAGTCATGTTCATCCAGAGCAAGCCGAGTTGCTTTCTAATGTCGATGAAGTTTACGGGTTGTGCATGTATCAAGCCAAAGACGGCACACCGTATGTTTTCGTTAATGGTAAAAACGGTGTGATTGAACAATGGCGTATTACACCGACACAAAAAGGCATGAAGGGCGACATGGTTCGTACGCTAAAAGTAGAGACCCAGCCTGAAGGTTGTGTTGCCGATGATGCGACAGGCACGCTTTACGTTGGGGAAGAAGATAAAGCGATTTGGGCCTTCCAAGCCGATGAAAAAGCGACTATGGAGCCAAGTTTATTTGCTGCAGTGGATGGCAAGCGATTAGTTGACGACATTGAAGGCATTACCTTGTATCAAAACGACGAAGTGAATTACTTGATTGCATCGAGCCAAGGTAATAACACTTACGCTATTTTTGATCTTGCCAATAAAAATCAGTACCTAGGCAGCTTTGCCATTATTGGTAACGATGAAAAAGGGGTTGATGGCAGCAGTGATACCGATGGCATTCATGCCGTATCTGCGAACTTGGGCGCCACATATCCGCAAGGAATTTTTATTGCCCAAGATTGGAACAATCTTGATGCGCAATACAGAGCCGAAAACCAGAACTTCAAAATTGTTAATTGGGAAGACATTGCAAAAGTATTTAAGAAATAGATTTGTTTCATAAAACAAAAAAACAACAATCCGCTAATACTTTTCGTATTAGCGGATTTTTAATGTTTCGAGTTTGTCGGTTTATACCTTGGAACTGTCCTGTTGAAATCGCATGAATCACTCCAGCTTTAGGAATGAGCATTAAAATCAGTAGTCCCAGAAAAACTCACAACCTATTTAATCTAATGTTTTTTATAAGATAGTTAATGTCTAAATCTTACGATAAATACGCTTTTAGACCTAAAAAGTTGCAGAATGGGTGAGTTTTATGAAGCCTCGTCAGACAAAGATCATGCCGCAAAAGGATTTATTCCAACCTCAGCTCGTAGACATCATTAACCCCAATCATCCTTTAGTTCGACTAGCTAGGATCATTGATTGGAACCAGTTGGATAACGAATTGGGGGCACACTTCTCGACGGTGGGTGTAGCCGCGTTACCCACTCGCCTTATGGCGGGATTGCTCTATTTGCAACACTGGCATAATTTGTCTGACGAAATGGTATTAGAGCAATGGTTTGAATCGCCTTACTACCAATACTTTTGTGGCGAAACCTTTTTCCAGCACGACTTCCCGTGCCATCCAACCAGTCTTGTTAAATGGCGAAAACGGTTAGGAGAAGAAGGCTGTGAATGGTTGCTAACCCAGACGATACAAGCAGGGCTGAAACTAAAAGTCATCAAACCAGCGAGCCTAAAATGAGTCGTAGTAGACACCACGGTAAAAGAAAAAAACATCCCGTTAAGACAAACCTATAACAAAGCTTGTCATGAGTTAATGCCTAAAATTGGACGTTATGGTCACGCCAAACAATACAAACGGATGAAAAAAGCGATTAAGCAAGTCAAAGGCTTCTTAGGGCGAGTATTGCGTGACATAGATCGGCAAGTAAAACGACAAGGATTAACGCTCACTTAAAAACAGGAAGACACACTCAACCAAGCTTGTCGATTACTAAAACAAACTTGTCAGAGCAAAAACAAACTCTACAGCTTATATGAACCCAATGTGGACTGTATATCCAAAGGCAGAGGCTCATAAACGCTACGAATTTGGCGTAAAAGCGAGCATAGCTGTGACAGCAAAAGAATCTTTCATCGTGGGTGAAAGAAGCTATTCAGGTAATCCTTATGATGGTCATACGTTAAAAGATCAACTCCAACAAGTAGAAACCTTGACGGGGCGAAAACCGGAAACCTGTTTTGTTAATAGAGGGTATAAAGGGTCAGGCGTGGAAGACATTAACGTCTTGGTTGCTGGTCAAAACGCGGTGTACCCAAGAAAGAAAAACTGGATGGAAGACGAAATAGAATAGAACCCATCATAGGGCATCTCAAATCGGATGGAAAACTCAGACGATGCTTCTTAAAAGGTGTACTAGGCGATGGATGCGATCAACGTGATCTTAAGTGCCTGTGGCCAGAACCTGCGTAAGCTACTGAAGTGGCTTTGTTGTACCCCATATTTTGGAGCATTTTTAAGACGATTATGGCTGAAAATAATCTTTCCTCTGGAAAGACCTAAAAATAGCATGGCGCTTCTTGCATGAAACGCCATTATTCAGGAACGACTAATCAGAAAATAGTGTTTTATATTTTGAAATAACTAACGCTTTCATGTAGTTCTATAGCTAATTTTTCTAAATCATCCATGCTTTTTCGTGAACTGGAAACTGCTACGGCAGTTTCTTGTACCATGGTTGATATTTCTTCAACATGTTCTGCGAGGCTTTGAGTGGCTTTGTTTTGTTCTTTTGCCGAATAAGACACATCTCTTATTCTGGCAAGTGTTTCATCCGAACCCGTGCGGATGTTTGATAGCATTTGAGTTACTTGATATGAGCTTTCTACACTATCTTCTACTTTAGGTAATATTGCCTGCATTGTTTTCGCGACGTTTTCCGTCTCTGCTTGAACCATATTAATTGTTTCAGTAATTTCAGCGGTAGCAGTTGCAGTACGTGACGCTAGTGTTCTTACTTCATCAGCTACGACAGCAAACCCCCGCCCTTGCTCACCCGCGCGCGCTGCTTCTATTGCCGCGTTCAAAGCTAACAGATTGGTTTGATCCGCAATATCTCGAATCACATTAACAATATTACCAATTTGTAGAGAGCGTTTTTCTAAGTTGGCGATTTCTTCGGTAGAGCGGGTAATTTGATTAGAAATTTCATTAATACTTTGAGCCGATTTTTTAACTAAATTTTCACCATTCAATGACAATGCAGAAGATTCTTCTGAGTTCTTCTCAGTGTTGTGAGCACTTCTTGATATTTCTTCTATACAAGATGACAATTCTTGAATTGCAGAGGCTGTTGAATAAGATGCATCGGATGATTTTTGTGATGCTGCTGCAATATGTTGCATTTGTTCATTAAGTATTTTTGTAGAGCCTGTAAGTAACAGAGAGCCTTTGTTGATATTACGGACCATCTCTTGAAGAGAGTTCTGCATACGAGCAATAGAGCCGAGTAGACTGTCTTTTGAGAAGTTGCCTTGGATACTCTCATTTAAGTAGCCATTGGCAATTTGAGTCGTAACTTCCATTGCGTATTGTGGCTCGCCGCCAATTTTATTAAGAATATTTCTAGCTAAGTAAATGGCAGAAAATATAATAAAAGCTAGAATCACAAGGCCTGCAATAATGAAATAAACAGCTGTGTGCCAGAACGTAGACTGTAAATCATCCATATATACGCCATAGCCAATCACCCAATTCCATTCAGGGATTTTGCTCATTCCATTAACTTTTATAACTTGATCATCAGTACCTGGTTTCTTGCTCGGACTTACTTTGAATACTAAATCAGTATTTGCAAGTTGTTTCATGTGATCTTTGTAAGACTCTTGAAACTTCCCCAATTCACTTTCTCGAGCATGAACACGAGAAATGGCGTTATTATCATTTGACCAAATAAAAGATGCACCTTCGCGCATTGTTGATAAGGCTTCTATAACAGCTTGTTCCGCTTCTGGTTTCGTAAGCTTTCCTGTTTTTTCTAATTCTACGAAATGCGTAGCTTGGTTTTTTGCAAAATTTAGAATCGTTTCTATTTCATGTTTTCGGCTATCTATTAGATTTTCACGAAGTGTCGTTAAAGCAAGTGCACCCAAAATAATTAAGCCAGCTGCTGAAAAAATAATAAGAATTCCTAGTTGTTTTGATAGTTTCATACGCACCTTGTCTAGTTAAAACATGCATGTTATTGCTAATCAATTCCATACACGGAGCGGTAGATGCAATCTCAGGCAAGTAATGGTATGTGATTAGGTTATTTAGAAGGCGTATCTTATATATTAAAATAAAGTTTTTTAAAATAAAAATGATGAAACTTGGGGTTCAATTGGGTAGGATTATTAAATTCTAGTAGATAAATCTAAGTAAGGTGGGGAATGATATTACATCTACACCAACATTACTGTATTGCCTAATACAATTGATCAGGTGTCACAACGAGCCAATTTTTATCAGCTGTACCAGGTTGTTCCAATGTAGATTGTTGCTTAGCAGCATCGTCCCACCAAGCTTCCATTTGTTTCATGTATTCCGCTTTGCGGTTTACCCAAATGCGCATGCAGCCTTTATCAGTGTCAGTGCCATTGAACAGCATGTAGCCATCGTAAAGTGGTGAGTCACCGGCGACAAGTATGGGGTTCTTCCATTAGTCAATCTAACCAAGGATTGAGCCAAGCTTGCCTTCGTACCATGTCATCGGGTTCATCAAGAAAGCTGTCATTTGAAGGTCTAGATTCTTTTTTTGATTGTATGCTCCTTGTTTGATTTGCATTCTAGATGTTGTCAAATTTTTTGTTTTTTAGCAGCATAAGCGCCCATATTCACATTCTTTTCAATCATGGTATTCAACTCAGAGGCAACGTCTTTAGGCCAGTGAGTCAACTCCGTAGCATGCAACGAGGCACTGCACAGAATGAGAGAAGTACAGAGAATGGATGATAATTTCATTTGGGCTCCTTATTTAATGAGAAATAAGGTAATGATCATGCATGATCAACCTCAAAATCGACATCTTTTTGCCTATAGTACACCTTCTATATTTATCAAGCCCCAATCAGCAATCGGCTTTTTTTGCCTAACAAAGGTTTTAATTTGCCTATTAACCATACCGATCCATAGAACTGAAAAACAAATAATGCCAATGATGAAACAAGGCTGTATAGCAGGGTTGTATTGGGTTCAAGATATCCCGCATTGAGTAGTAAATAGGTGGCGTTTCCCCAGATCATGCTAATAAGAGGATGTAAGAAAAAAATAGCAAAGCTAATGGAAGCCAACATGGTTAAGTGTTTACCAAGGGCAGGTCTGACAAGGTGTGAACAAAAGCCGATAAATAAAATACACAGGCCCATTTTTTGAATGAATTGTAAATCGATGCCACCCCATTCAAATGCGGCTTTATGATAGCCTCCAACATGAAGTAAAAGGCTAGATTGTAACCAAATGGTGGAAATGACGGTGAGGATGGCGGCGACAAAAAAATAGCGATAATGCTTTTTCATCCAGTCACGGTGTAGAGAATACAGCATACCCGCTAGGTAAAAAGGCGTGAAATACACCACGGATTGTAGCACATTAGCGTTGCCATGCGGTCGATGAATGACAACGGAGATGATGGTAAACATCGCTAAAATAGACAGCTGAGTCAATAGCGGCAGTGTTAAATAGCGCAGATGTAGCCCAGAGCATAAAAAAGTCACGATGATGAAGGGGATATACCAATGGGGAAACAGAATGTAGCCCTGTTTCATCAAGTGCCAGCACATTACGGCGGCTTCCGCGGCACTGACCTGATCCACTAACATAAAGACGAAAAAGTTCATGACAATAGCAAACGCGGATACAACCAAAAATGGCACAAACACGTTGAGTACTTTCTTCGACATAAAGCGTCGATAATCAAAACGTTGTGCAAAAACATGATGGAAGAAAAAGCCAGAAATAAACACAAAAACCCCAGTACCACCGCGCACTATATTTTCTAACCATAGCGGAAAGCCATCATTAGTATTGATTACTGAGTGCCCCAGTACGATCAATATAATGGCTAAACCTCGCATGTATTCGAATTCTGTCAGCCGCGTTGTTGAATGTGTTGTCGGCGGTAAGGTTTGCTTGGCGGCTTGTTCGGTGATGTCGATGAGCGTCGGTTTTTGGGTTAAGTTCACTGTCTTACATCCATGAAAATGGGCAATGCAATCTATTAAGTGGTCAGCTGTCTAGAGAATCAATTTCTTTTACCTAATGCGGGCAAGATTTTACGCCAATCATGCAGTTTCGACGATACTCTTACGGAATTAAAGTGCGAAGATAGGTAAAAATCCGCCAATCTGCTAGAGTCTCGGTCTACCATCACTTACTTCCCTAACACTAGGATATTATTTTGAACAACAACGATATTTTACGCCGCCTTCGTTATACCTTTGATCTAAAAGAGTTGGAGATTGTTGATATCTTCGCGGCAGCGGATGGTATTGCCGCACAAGAGCAAGTCACCAGTTGGCTAAAAAAAGAAGATGATGCAGGCTATATCGAAATGCTTGATGTGGAAATGGCGACCTTTCTTAATGGCTTGATCAATACGAAGCGTGGCAAGCGTGAAGGCCCACAACCTGAGCCAGAAAAGCGTCTGACAAACAATATTGTCTTTATGAAATTACGCATCGCTTTAAACCTACAAGCCGAAGACATTCTAGACATCATGTCGCTTGCGGAATTTAACTTAAGCAAGCATGAGCTAAGCTCTTTCTTCCGTAAACCAGACAACCGTCACTATTGCGAATGCAAAGATCAGATCTTGCGTAACTTCCTAATGGGATTGCAAAAGCGGTTTCGTGCGTAGACACAGCTGATATGTTGAATTATGGCGGAGAAACATAGAAATGATTGCTAGAGAATGGAAAGCCCGTTGCCCGATGTCTAAAAAAGAGGCGTTCATTGCTTATTTATATGAAACCGGAGTTAAAGATACCTCTGCAACTAAGGGGTTTAAAGGCGCTCAAATCTTTGGTCGTGAAGTAAATGAATACACATTTGAAGTTACTCTTATTACTTATTGGCCGACACGCGAGTCTATTGTCGCTTTCGCTGGTCAGGATATTGATGTCGCCAGACTTTATCCTGAAGACGATAAATACGAGTTAGACCCAGATACGTTTGTGCGTCACTATGATGTTTTAGAAAACCATTGGGTGTAGCCATAATCATTAGGTAAAGAGATCTAACGTTTTATTTGATCCCTTTACCTTATCTACGTTTTTCTTATTTATGTCACATAGTGTACAAAGATTGCACTATGTGGATATCTCATTCCGCCCCGCTTTGCGATATTGACTCCCTAATTATAAATATAACAGTTAATAAACAGGTGGTATCCATATGTTGATGAAAAATAAGGTGGCGCAAGCTGTTATCGTGGCGAGTCTCTCTTCGCAAGGATTTGCTCTGGAGTTGGGTGATTTTAATGGTACCCAATTCAGCATTGGCGGCTATTTAAAAGCAGAGGGTGTGTTCAATAACCCTGACGAAGGAAGTAGTTCGTTTGATGGCAGTGCTCGTCAGTCACGTATTAACTTCACAGCAAGCCGCATGGAAGACGGCCATAAAATCACTGGATTTATTGAAGGGGATTTTTGGGATAACAATACAACAGCGTCAGACTCTACTTACGCCTATCGTTTACGTCATGCGACTATTTCGGTTGATAACTTGACCGTTGGTCAGACGTGGAATGGTCAATTTTTTGCTAACGCGCCATTTGATACCGAAATGATTAACTTATGGGGACTAGGGATAGGTACTGTGGCTGGGAACGGTGCGGTTGTTCGTCCTGATTTGGTTGTGCACTATGCAGACAAAGGCATGCGCTTAACTTTCCAAGATCCTGTTTATGCTGACGCGAGTTACCCAGATATGGTGGCAGCTTATACGCATCGCACACCAGAAGGTCATGCTTTTAACGTTGCGGTGACAGGCCGTGATGTGGACATGACGCCTTCTAATAGCGCTGACAGCGACTCTAAATTCGGTGCGGCTTTGTCTCTAGCGGCGAAATTGAAATTTGGTGACACCAGTTTATCGCTCAGTGGCTTCTCCGGTAAGGGGGCGGGTGTTTACGCTGGTTGGGGTTACCAAGGTGCGTCAGGGGCTTCTGGTGTTGCTGAAATAGACGCTCAGGGTGACATGGTCACTTTAACCGGCTTCTCAGCAGGCATTGGGCATAAAGTCAGTGACAAGGTAAGAGTTAACCTACGTTATGGTCAAGTGACGTCTGACGAAACCGCTTCAACATTGGCGGATGATACGCTTAAATTGACTCTAGCGAACGTTATCTACACGTACTTGCCAGGCTTAGAATTCGGTTTAGAGGTGCGTGATCAGAATATGGCAAACCGTCCCTCAGTGGCTGTTGGTACGTCATCACGTCCTGCTGGACAACAAGTCGAAGTGATGGCGATGTACAAGTTCTAATAACGAGTCACCACAAGAACAGACTGGGCTTTTCCCCTTTTGTCCAGTCTGTTTTTTTTATGGTTTGTTTAACAAGAAAAATCTCGTAACGTTTTCGACGGTAATTCCCCTATTTGCTCGCGGTATTGTGCTGAAAATCGTCCTAGGTTAGTAAAGCCATACTTTAATGCAACCTGAGTCACATTTTTAATTCGCTCGTTGTTTTTCAATTCGGCGTGAACTCGTTCTAATTTCAGACGGCGAACATACGTTGAGGGTGTTAGGCCTGTCTCACGTTCAAATAAATTATACAGCGACTTTCGGCTGATTTGGCATAAGCTGGCCAACTCATCTATCGTAATATCCCGAGTAATATTGTCCAAAACGTATTGACGAATACGCGCAATATAACGATGCAGTGAATCTTTAGAAACCGAGCCGAGTCGGACATTGTTATCAAAGACATTGAGAATAGCGCTGTTTAGTAGCTTGCAATAATACAGCAAGGGCCGCTCACCAAGAACGGATTTGTCTTGTTGTAACATGTCGTTGAGTAGATTAAACAAAGGGCCCGCCATGGGGAGTTGATTCGGGACTGAGCTAAAAACAATGCCGCTAGTCGATGATAAATAACCGAATTCTTGAGCTGCCTGATGCAAGAAATCCGTCGGAATTCTGACGATAAGCTTTTTACAGTCAGCATAGTCATGCGATTCAATAGGCGTATTGGGCATAATGATGATCGAGTCTCCTGCTTTTAATACACGTTCAGCATTGTGGCTATGCTCGAGACGGCGCCCTGTCAGAACGACTTGTAAAAAATACGCGTCGGGCACTGTTACGCTGCTTATTTGAACAGGCACATCAAGGCTGTATTCGATAATCGAAAGTGCTCCAAACGTTTTGAATTTTAACGTTGTGAGTGTTGGCTGAAGTGTTCCTTCAATAAAATGATGCTTTCCAAAGCCTTTTTCTAATAAAACATCAGCAAGAGACTGAATAGGAACGTCTACAAGCTGAAGGTCGTAGTTTGAAAAATCAAATCTCATCGCGATACACCAGTGCATTAATTATTTTTATAAGCGGGCAGTTTAGGTTGTTTCTTTACTGCGGTATAAAGTGCCTACTTAGTGTAGTGCGCGGTGCTTTGACTTAGTCATCCATTTTTGAGGTTAGTCCATCAATTATTGGTATAGTAAACAGTCATGTTCAAAACCATGTTATATAAGACACTAACATACGTGATTTAAAGATCAGAATAGATAGCGTACAGAGCCGTTTAGAAGTCGACTTTTGGTTGAATATTGACTTTTTTAGGTTGTAATCGTCTTTTTAGCCAAATGTATACCATGACTAATGTGATTAATGGTATGCCATGAAAAAGCATAATGACCAGATAGAGAGGCAGCCAATTGTAAAAAGGTGCCACTATCATCATTCCAGCGGCAAATCCCGTCATCTTGAACAGAGCAAGAGTGCTGAATACGGGTAGGCGTAGCGTGTCAGGTTCTGTTTGTACTCTTGATACCAAGCTTACCTCAGCAATGCCTTCGCCTATGCCGGCACAGATAACAAATAACATTGCCCATACTTGCTGATGTTGCTGAAAAGTAAGCATGAAGCCAATAGACAGAATTGAAAAGCCAACAAAAAATAGCCTTTCCAGTGAGAGGTATGGAGATTTCTTTAACAAATGACCTAACAGACGGGCACCGACAAACTTGCCGACAGCCCAAGATGCCATCAAGATACCCATGGCTTGGCTTATGTTTTCGGGGGTGAGCAATTTTGCTATGATTGGAAAACCGACTTGATGGGCCGCATTGCCTAAACTTCCGACAAGAGTGACCAACAACATGCCTGCTAGTATGGGGGCTTTTCTGAGTTCGACCTTAAGCTGTCGCCACTCTTGTCGAAAAGGGACAGACTGATAACTTGGTTGTGTCTCATCCGTGATTTTTTTCAGTGGTAACAGCATAACCGCGACAAAGACATAGGCGATAATATTAAGAATAAACACATTCTCATAACCTGTCCCCGCAATTAATGTTCCGACTAGCAATCCTCCTGTTACCGCACTCACCGAAGATAAAGAGGTTAACCAAGTATTGACCGATAACCGTTTTGAGTTGGTGATCCAATTAGGGAGTTGGCTATTGATTCCTATCGTGAACAGGGTGTTGCAAAAGCCGCTAATAAAAGCAATACAAGGGACCACATATAAACGGTAAGATTCGGGAAGAATCAGCAGCAAGACCATTACGAAAAATCGCACTAGGTTTAGACATATAAGTGCTAATTTCCCCGGCATTTTTCGAAAAAAAGGTAGGCTAATCACACTAGAGAAAAGACTGCCACAGAGACTACAGACCATAAACATGCTGAACTGATAGACATTATTACTGATAACAAAGACATAGCTTGATAGGGCGATCATGCTGAGAACACTGCCAAAGTCAGCTATGCATCGAGCGCAGATGATAAAAAAAGCATTGATTGTAGAAGTGCGAAGACACTTTTCTAGGTAATTCATGATCGAGTTTTCCCTACTCTATATTCGAATAAATCCTTATTCGAAAGAAAACGCATCTTGATAGACGCGATGGATGCGTTTCAAAAAACAGCATCAACTTAGACTTTCATATACTAATAGCAAGACCGTATTCTTGACTACTGTTCTTTATTATTTGATAAAAAAACGCCCTTTCGGGCGTTCGAAAACTCACTGGGAGGTGAGTGTTGTTTCAGTCTGAATCGTTTAGGCCGCACCCACCGCGACGGTTTCGATGCGATTTTCTTCCACCGCGTGACAGGCAATCATGTGGCCTTTTTCTTGCTCTGCCTGATCGTCTAATCTCAACAATGGCGTTTCGGTTTTACAGCGGTCGTTGGCGTAACTGCAACGTCCGTGGAAAGCACAGCCAGAAGGCGGATTCAACGGTGACGGTAATTCGCCTTGTAGCTTAATGCGAACACGGCGTTTATCTGGCGAAAGCTGCGGCGTACTAGACAGCAAAGCCAAGGTGTAAGGGTGTTTCGGGTTCTCGAATAGTTGCTCGCGAGTCCCTTGTTCTACCACTTTGCCTAAATACATCACCATCACGTCATCAGCGATGTGTTCCACCACAGATAAATCGTGAGAGATGAACACATAGCTCAAGCCAAACTCTTTTTGCAAATCCATCATCAAGTTCAATACTTGTGCCTGAACAGACACGTCCAAGGCAGACACGGGTTCGTCGGCCACTATGACATTTGGGTCAAGCATCAAACCACGAGCGATCGCAATACGCTGGCGCTGACCACCGGAAAACATGTGCGGATAACGTTCATAATGCTCCGCTTTTAAGCCAACTTTCGCCATGATCGCGAGGGCTTTTTCTTTGCGTTCTGCTTTGGAAAGCTTGGTATTGATCACCAAAGGTTCTTCCAAAATCGCACCTATTTTCTTACGAGGATTCAAGGAGCCATAAGGGTTTTGGAAGATGATCTGAATCTTTTGACGCAACTTCGCCTGAGCGTCGGCACTCAAGGTCAGTAAGTCTTCACCTAGATGAGCCAGGCTACCGCCTGTCGGTGTTTCAATCATGGTCAGCATGCGGCCAAGGGTAGATTTTCCACAACCGGATTCGCCGACGACTGCAAGGGTTTTGCCTTTTTCAAGATTGAAGCTAATACCATCAACGGCTTTTACAACGGCGTCAGGTTTGAACAAACCTTGTTTGACATGGTAATGCTGCTTGAGGTTTTCGGCCTTTAAAATTAATTGCTTGTCTAATGAAGGGTTAGATTGGTTCATGCGGCTGGTCTCCCTTCGCGATCCAATGGCGTATGGCATTTTACTTGGCGATCAAGATCACCTTGGTTCGCAGGTTCAACCTTACGGCAATGATCTGTCGCATAAGGACAGCGCGGGCTGAGTAAACAGCCCAAAGGTCGATCATATTGACCGGAACCACACCAGGTAACGCTTCAAGGCGTGCTTTACCGGCAGCGGATTCTGGCAAAGAGGCCAGTAATGCCTGTGTGTATGGATGTCTTGGTGTGCTAAAGACTTCCGACGCTGGGCCAGATTCAACGATTTGACCCGCGTACATGACGATGACACGATGGGCGACTTCAGCGACCAAAGCCAAATCGTGCGTAATTAGCACCAAGCCCATTTGCTTCTTGCGTTGCAGCTCGATCAATAGATCAATGATCTGCGCTTGAATCGTCACGTCTAACGCAGTGGTTGGCTCGTCAGCGATTAATAAGCGTGGATCACAGGCAATCGACATAGCAATCATCACACGCTGGCTCATACCACCAGACAGCTGATGAGGGTAGTTGTCCAAACGGGACTCTGGCGCTGGAATGCCGACTTGCTTTAAAAGTTCAATAGCGCGTGCTTTTAACTCTTTCTTGCTGCCGCCTTGGTGCGTTTTGAGCGCCTCAATGATCTGATAACCCACTGTAAAACAGGGGTTAAGGCTGGTCATCGGATCTTGGAAGATCATTGCAATGTCGGAGCCAGTTAGCTTGCGACGTTGTTTTTCTGGCATGGCTAGCAAATCTTGATTATCAAACGTCAGTTGATCTGCGCTGACTTTGCCGGGAAAATCGATCAAGCCCATAATGGACAATGAACTGACACTCTTGCCTGAGCCAGATTCCCCAACGATGCCGAGAACTTCCCCTTCTTCGACCTTGTAACTGATGTTATCCACGGCGCGAAAATTGCCGAAGGTAACGCTTAAATTTTCCAACTGTAACAGTGACATAACAACCTCTCTTACTGTTTCAACTTGGGATCAAGGGCATCACGTAAGCCATCGCCCATGAGGTTAAACGCCAGTACTGTGATCAAAATCATCAAACCGGGGAAAGTGACTACCCACCACGCACGTTGCACGAACTGCAAGGCATCGGCCAACATAGAACCCCATTCTGGGGTGGGGGGTTGTGCGCCAAGGCCAAGAAAGCCAAGGGCCGCCATATCAAGAATGGCGCTGGAGAAGCCTAAGGTGGCTTGCACAATTAACGGTGCTAGACAGTTTGGCAAGATGCAGATAAACATCAGACGTAACGGCCCGGCCCCAATCACTTTAGAAGAGGTGACATAATCACGGGACATTTCGGCCATAGTGGCGGCACGCGTTAAACGTACGTAATGTGGCAGCGAAACAATGGAAATGGCCAACGCCGCATTCACAATACTTGGCCCCAAAATCGCCACGATCGCGATCGCCAACAACAAGCTTGGCATCGCCAACATGATGTCGACGATACGCATGATGGCGGTGTCGATTAGGCCTTTAAAGTAGCCTGCAATAAGACCCAGTAAAATCCCCATGACTAAAGACGCCGTCACAGCGACAATGCCCACCGCAATTGAGAGACGTGAGCCATAGATCAGGCGAGATAAAATATCTCGACCCACGTCGTCGGTACCTAATACGTAAGACCAATTGCCGCCTTCTAGCCAAGCGGGCGGCAATAACAGCGCGTCACGGTATTGATCCGATGGTGAGTGTGGTGCAACAAAATTAGCAAATACCGCCATAAAACAAATAATTAAGATAACAACTAGGCCTGCTACTGCGCCTTTGTTGCTGCTGAAATAATGCCAAAACTCTTGCATAGGCGTCATTGGTGCGGGAGCCGTCAATGGCGTATTCGTCGTGGACGTTTTTGTAGATACTGTCATAAACGCCTCCTTATCGGCTGTGTCGAATTCGTGGGTTAACAATGCCGTAAGTGATATCTACCAAGAGATTCACGACAATGATGATACAGGCAACAATTAAAATGCCGCCTTGTACAACGGGGTAATCACGGCGTCCGATGGACTCGATTAGCCATTTACCAATGCCCAGCCAAGCAAAGACGGTTTCAGTCAGAATCGCACCCGATAACAAAATACCCACCTGTAAACCGATTACTGTGATGACTGGGATCAAAGCGTTACGCAAAGCGTGAATCACGATCACTCGCCAAGGGGCAATGCCTTTTGCACGAGCGGTACGAATATAATCTTCGCTTAATACTTCTAGCATAGAAGAGCGTGTCATGCGGGCGATCACCGCCATGGGAATCGTACCAAGTACAATACTGGGTAAAATGAGATGGGACACAGCGGAAGCAAATGCGCCGTCTTCGCCGGATAAAAGGGAGTCAACCAGCATAAACCCCGTCACATCCTCAATCCAGTAAACGACATCGATCCGCCCCGACACGGGTGTCCAGCCTAGATTGACGGAAAATACCAACATCAATAACAGCGCCCACCAAAAAATAGGCATGGAATAACCCGTGAGTGAAAAGGTCATTACCGAATGGTCAATCACGGTTCCGCGTTTCACCGCCGCAAAAATACCGGCAGGTAAACCAATCAGAATCGCAAAAATAGCGGCACAGAATGCTAATTCTATGGTCGCAGGAAATAGGGTTAGGAATTCTTTCATCACTGGCTCTCTAGTGACTAATGAATTGCCTAAATCTCCTTGTAAAATTCCTCCAATGTATCGGAAATATTGCAAATATAACGGCTGATCAAGACCTAATTGTGCGCTTAATTCAGCGTGGCGCTCTGCGCTCACACCGCGCTCACCAGCCATGACTTCAATGGGGTCGCCAGGTATCAAATGGATCAGAGTAAAAGTCAGTAGGGTGATCCCGAGAAAAGTCGGAATAACAAGGCTTAAGCGACGAAAAATAAATTGGAACATAAAGGACTGGCTCTCTTGGGGTGTTATGTGATCGAGCAATCTGCTCGGTCAGCAAAATATCTACTCGCGTCCCAGCGAGTAGATATTTTGTTTGGTCCGAAGACTATGTAACTAAACGATAACTATTTGCTGACGTTGTAAAAGTAAAAACCACCAAGAGGGTCGATTTTGAATCCTTTCACATCTTTACGAACAGGAACATAGACCACCGAGTTGGCAATTGGCATCCAAGGCACTTCTTTATGGAATAATTCTTGCGCTTCTTCGTAGTACTTAGTACGTTGAGCTATATCAGACGAACGTTTTGCCTTGATCAATAGGTCATCAAATTCTTTGTTACACCACTGCGAATAGTTACCTCCGCCAACAGCATCACAGCTTAATAAGGTGTATAAGAAGTTATCTGGGTCACCATTATCACCAGTCCAACCAATAAGAAGTGTACCGGCTTCTCCTGCCTTAGCACGTTTTAGATATTCACCCCATTCAAAGGTGACAATCTTAGCTTTAACACCCACATTCGCCCAATCTTCTTGAATAATTTCAGCCATACGACGAGCATTTGGGTTGTATGGACGAGAAACAGGCATAGCCCATAGTGTGGTTTCAAATCCTTCTGAAAGGCCCGCTTCTTTTAGAAGCTGCTTAGCTTTTGCAGGATCGTATGGGTAATCAACAATGTTCTTATTGTAAGACCACATGGTCGGTGGAATTGGGTTTTTAGCTGCTTTCCCCGCACCTTGGAATACAGAGTCAATAATGGCTTGTTTGTTGGTTGCATAATTCAAAGCTTGGCGTACTTTCACATCACCAAGTGGTTTTTTTTCTATATTGAAAGCAAGATAACCGACGTTCAAGCCTTCTTGGTTCATTAAATTGATGTTTGGATCCGCCTCCATTTGCTTAAGATCAGCAGGGTTGGGATAGGGCATAACATCACATTCGCCCGCTTTTAGTTTTGCGTAACGCACAGAAGCGTCTGGTGTGATAGAGAAAACAAGACGGTCAATTTTTGCTTTGCCTTTCCAGTAATCTTCAAACGCTGTGTAGCGGATCAAAGAGTCTTTTTGGTACTGAACTTTTTGGAAAGGACCCGTTGCAACGGGATCAATGTCCAATTTTTCAGGTGTGCCCGCTTTCATGTAAGCGTCGGCTTGTTCTTTAGAGAAGATGGACGCAAAGTCCATGGCAAGATTGGCAACAAAAGGAGCTTCTGGATGGTTCAAGATAAATTTGACCGTGTAGTCGTCGACCTTGACTATGTCTTTAATTAAAGTGCCCATAGCCATGTCATCAAAATAGCCATAAGAACCACCGCCTACTTTGTGATATGGATTACTTTCAAGACGTTGACGGTTAAAGGTAAACAATACATCGTCGGCATTGAAATCACGTGTTGGTGTAAAGTCTTTTGAAGTGTGGAACTTCACGCCTTTGCGCAAATGAAAAGTGTACTCAAGGCCATCTGCGGAAACATCATAGCTTTCTGCAAGGCCTGGTTCTGTTTCTGTCGTACCCAATTTGAATTCTACTAAACGGTTGAACATGTTTTTCGAAGATGCGTCAAATGTAGTACCAGAATAGTAAAGCGATGGATTAAAGCCCTCAGGGCTACCTTCTGAACAATAAACTAGTGTTGTTGCAGCGTGAGCGGAAGTGCTGATTGCTCCAGCGGCCATAAGTGCGAGCGTTAGTTTTGCTAGCCCTGTTTTCATTGTCACTCTCCATTAACATAATTATTTTCGTGCTAAGCACGTGGGAAGTCGAATCAAGGTGTTCGTTACTTTTGTGATGTTTTTGAGGGTAAAAGCGGCCCTTAGCGTTTCTATCTTTACCGTTTTTAAAACAAACCCCATCCAAACTCCTAGTTCGAATGGGGTTGTTCTGCCTCGTCCCTGAGCCCCCTTTAGCCATAAGCAATGCATCTGAATAAACAGGCGCATTAAAAACAGCGTCCCTGAAGATTACTCAAGCCAATTTAAATAACCAATTGAAATAACGATATGGCCTATACGTGTAATGAATACAGAATCTGAATAAAGGCCTGTACACCTTGAAAACAAAGGGGTTAGAGGAAAAATCATGAGTAAGGAATGTGAAAGGAAAAGGATAAATTTTTATAAAAAGTTTAAAAAAGAGGCATGAGATGGCGGTTTTAGCGGCTTTTTTGGTCTTTAGGACGGCCGTTTAATGCTCCATCATAGAAACATTAAACGGTCAACACATTAACATTAGGCTTTTTTATCGAGTGCTTTCACGAGAACAGAGGTGTCTTGGCGACCACGACCTTCGGCGATCAGTGCCTGATAATCTTGATCAACGGCCTGAGTTAATGGAATCTTGATGCCCATTTTTTCGGCTTGCGCAAGGCACAGCCCCAAATCCTTATGCATCCATTCAATCGCAAAACCAAAATCAAACTCGTTTTTCGCCATGGTTTCGCCGCGGTTCTCTAATTGCCAAGAGCCTGCAGCGCCATGTTTTAATGTATCCACCAGTGTTGGGATGTCTAAACCGGCCGTCTGAGCAAAACGAATGCCCTCAGACAAACCTGATAACACTCCACCAATAAGGATCTGATTGACCATTTTTGCGATCTGACCATTACCGACTGGACCCATTAAGCTGGTGGCTTTTGCGTAACAATCGAGTACTGGCTGTGCTCTTTCAAGGTCGCTGATTGTGCCGCCAATCATCACGGTTAATACGCCGTTGACTGCGCCTGCTTGGCCTCCAGAAACTGGCGCGTCCATGAAACCAAAACCGCGTTCTTGCGCAGCTTGATGAAGCTCTTTTGCTACTTCGGCTGAAGCGGTAGTGTGATCAATAAACAACGTGCCTGTTTTGGCGTGTTGAAAGGCACCATCGGGGCCTAAATACACCGCGCGCAAATCGTCATCATTACCCACGCAAGTTAGGACGATGTCGGCATCTTGTGCGGCAAGTGCTGGTGTGCTGGAAAATGCGCCTTGGTACTCCTTGCACCAGTTTTGGGCTTTTTGTGTGGAACGATTATAGACTACGACAGAATGGCCGGCCTTACTAACGTGTCCTGCCATGGGGTAACCCATTGTACCAAGTCCAATGAAGCTGACTTTCATTGCTTTTCTCCTTATTGCGTTGCCCAGATATGAATTTGAGAGACAAATTTAATGCATTGATCATACGGATTTGATAATGAATTACGAGGTACAAAAAACCGTGAAATGAAGCATACAGAAGCGTGTTTTCATTATTTTGCTCATGTTTTCAGTAGACGCTTTATTGTTATCTTGCTGAAAATAAGCTGTGGATAACTTTGTGCAAGAAAATTTTTATGGCCGGATATTTCGTTGGGAAGGGGATTTTTGCCAATAATCGTGCGTATTTTATACGATTTTTATATTTTTCTATTGTGCGAAAAGATCTTCCCCATCTTGTCAATACTCAAAGGTGGGGAAAATCAATATACGTCTTGTATTATGTTCGGTTGATGGTTATTCATTTTCTTTTGTGATGCCTATAATATCTTTATAAAAAATAAAAAACTTTATAAAACAATATCTTAATTAAATCTTATCTTTGATCAAAGCCTGGATTGCCTGAGCTAATTGTGTATTGGCTTGTGTGTCCAAATGCACACCGTCTATGGTACTGGGCTGTAAAATCCCCGCAGCGTTGAGAAAAAGACATTTGTTATGAGCCGCGACATCTTGGTAGTAGTGATGAAAATGTTGAGATTTTTCAATGGCTCCGTCAAAGTTCTCGGCCATCGCACCCGTTGGGGATAAGATATTTGGCGGCGCTATGACCACGCATCTTGGATGCGGGAATCCGTGGTTATTTGGCATTTTTGACTTTTCGATCAGTTTCTCTACGCCTTTAGCGGCTTCATAGGCACCGACATTGAAATATCGCTTTAAATCATTCGTCCCCAACATGATGATTAAAATATCGACGGGGCCGAAGGTTTCCAGCGCGGCTTGTAAATACGACAGGCCGTTTCTGCCTTCTAAAAAAGGATCATTCCAAATAGTTGTGCGGCCAGGTAAACCAAAATTGATCACTTGATGGTGTTTACCCAAGAGCCTCATTGAGCATAGTTGGCCAGCGTAGATGTTTAGGATAACGTCCGCCATTTGGCACACTGCCCCAAGTGAGAGAATCGCCGTAACATAGAATCGTCGCCATCATTTGCTCCTTGCTTTTTTGTTTGCCACTAGAAAGTGCCTTTATCATTATATAGTGTAGCTAATTTGGTCGAGTTTAGAGTAAAAACGTTTTGTAAACATGGCAGCATATTGATGGGTATTATGGGAGGCAAAATGGCGCTTGAACGGTCTTATCATCAAGACGACATGTTGGCGGCGTTTACACGCCTAAAAGCCATCGCTCAACGAGCGTCTTTTCCGACCGCTGACGAGCGCCGACATTGTCTCAAGCATTTGGAGGCGGCACTATTACGTTCGGAAGCATCACTATTAAGCGCACTTCAGAAAGACTTTGGGCATCGAGGCTCATGAAGAATCTCGACTATTAGAACTGATACCTGTATTGGGTGAAATAAAACACGCTAAGCGCCACCTGAAAACATGGATGCGGCCATCCAAACGTTGTTTACACATTAGCACCTTACCCGCCAAAGCCAAGGTTATCTATCAACCCAAAGGGGTTGTTGGCGTGATTTCACCTTGGAATTATCCTGTTTTACTTTGTCTTGGTCCCTTAATCGGAGCGTTGGCAGCGGGTAATCGAGTGATGCTTAAGGTGTCGGAATATTGTCCAGAAACCAATAAAGTACTGCGCGAAATATTGGATCGCGCGTTGGGTGAAAACTGGATTGAGATGGTGGAAGGCGAAGCAGACCTTGCTAATCGCTTTAGTTTGTTACCGTTTGATCATTTATTATTTACGGGTTCCACATCGGTCGGGCATATTGTGATGCGCAATGCCGCAGAAAACTTAACACCTGTGACACTTGAATTAGGGGGAAAGTCTCCGCTGCTGGTGGCACCGTCAGCGGATTTACGCGATACCGCGAAGAAACTGGTGTTTGGTAAAATGCTCAACGCCGGTCAAACCTGTGTTGCGCCCGATTACATCATGTGCCATGCCGATCAAAAACAGACCTTAATCGAGTACATAAAGCAGGAGCTTTTAGCTTATTACCCTGAGGGCGTTCTGAGTCCTGATTACACGAGTTTGATTAACCCCCGTCAACTGGATCGCCTACAAGGCTATTTAGAGGAAGCAAGGGCCGCTGGGATCGAATGCGACAACCTGATGTCGCAAGGGCCAGCACAAAGTGATGGCAAATTAGCTTTGCACGTTATACATCAACCAACCGATGACCTGCGTGTCATGCAAGATGAGCCTCTTTGGGCCTTTGTTACCCATTTTATTGTATAGCGACATGGAAGAAGCACTGTCTTACATTCATCAGCGGCCACGACCTTTGGCCCTGTATTTATTTACCCAGCAGACAGAAGATCAACGACTTTGTGAAGCTCGCATAGTAAGTGGCAGTTTGGTGATCAATCACACGTTGGTGCAAGTGGCACAGGCTGACTTGCCGTTTGGTGGTATTGGTGCATCGGGAATGGGCGCTTACCATGCCGAAGAAGGTTTTCGAACGTTTTCCCACGGCAAGTCGGTGTTAAGCAAACGTGGCAAGAATATTCTCGCTTTACTGCGGCCGCCTTATCGACGTCCCATCCATCGTTTCATGGCCAAATTTTGGCGCTTTTTATAATAGAAAACCATGATGATGGTGACATCATCATGGTTTTTAACGCCATTTAGACGTTTATTTTAACGCGTTTAATCGTTTAGCGATGGCGTCTATTTCTTGGCTCATACGACTAAGCTGGCTGGAGTCACTGGCATTACTGCCAGTCAGCTCCTGCAAACGTGACACGAACATGCTGAGATCCTGTGACACTTTTTGCTGTTCGCCCGCTGCCACAGAAATCTGTGTTGCTTGATCGGTAATTTGCGAGAACGCATCGACGACCTGCTGCAAATGAGCCGCGGTAGACTCTGCCGTTGCCACTGCTCGTTCGGTTTCGCTGTGACCCAATTCCATGGAGCTGACAGACTCTTTTGATGCCACTTGTAGGCGTCCTAGAACCTGCTCTATTTCCACGGCAGAGCTCTCACTTTTCGCCGCAAGATTACGCACTTCGTCGGCGACCACAGCAAAGCCTCGGCCTGTTTCACCCGCTCGTGCGGCTTCGATAGCGGCATTAAGTGCCAATAAGTTGGTTTGTTCTGCAATGTCACGAATCACACTTAACATGCCGTTCGCGCGGCGGCTGTCTTCGTCTAATTGCAGGATGTTTGTTTGTGCTTGCGTCATGGCGCTGGTTAAGGAGCGCATTGTCTCAATCACTGTGTTCATTTCTTTGCCGCTATTGCGCACGTCTTTGTGGATACGCTCAACGGTTTCTTTGGTTTCGTTGGCGTACATGGCAACATCGTGAGAGGTGGCACCGAGTTCTTCCGTCGCCGCAGCTAAAGTCGTATTTTCATCGCTTAAACTGTTGGCTTTATTGAGGAAGTCATTACTGAATTTGCTGAGACGTCCCGCATCAGCGACCAGATTGGCTGACTCGGTGTGAATTTGTTCGAGTAATTTTTTCAATTTATCGCCATACGCATTTACCGCTTGGCGAAGATCTCCTAATTCATTCAATTTACCCACGGTAAGTTCTTGGGTGCTGCCGCCGTCGGCCAGCTCTTGAATTTGAGCTGTCGTTTGAGTGATTTGACCAAGTAAGCTACGGAAGAAAGAAGCGGCTATAATACTTACGATGATCAACAATGCACCGATGACAATCATCAAAAATAACCCCATGCTTTGCGCTATTTCCGTCATTCTTTCTTTTGGTACGACTAAACCAATGGTCCAGCCCGTCTGTGGATGCTTGATTAAGTCGACATACGCTGCGCCATTCAAGATGGCGTCGTGATCAAGAGCGATGACTTTTTCGGTTTCGCTTATTTTTCCCAGTGCTGGCTTTAACCATGGGAGCTGATTGCCAAGTTCCGTTGCCGTTAACATGCTACCGTCGCTTTTCACCAAGTTGGCTTTATCTTTCGGAAAGCTAAGTACCTGCCCTGTTTGGTCAATGGCGAAGACATAACCCTGATTTTCGGCACCATAAAGCTCAAGTGCTTTGGTAATGCCATCGAGCATCATATCGACCGTTGTGACACCGGTGAACGTGTTGTTTTCCTTCATTGGGATGGTACACGTCACCATAGGAATATTAGTGACCGGATCAATGTAGGCTTCCGACCAAGCACAGCGATTGACAGGCGAGGTTTTACCAACAGTGTACCAACCTTCATTGTGATAGCCAGATCCAGCTGGATCATTATAATCGTCCAAATAACTCATCTTAGAGCCGTCGCGTCCCCAGAAGAAACTACGTCGCTCCGTTCCCGGTGTAAACGCAGAAGGCTCTGGCCAGATACCACCTCCGGCGATACTTTTGTCATCGTGGTTATTAATGATGTTGGGAAAGACTTGTTTGAATAGCGCGTCGTCTTTGGGGAGTTCAGTGCTGGCTAAAGCGAGGGTGCTGGTGAGTAATTGGATTTTTTCTAGCTTGGCGCTGAGTAACTCGGTCAGTGCTTTTTGGTTTACTGAGATTTGTCTTTGTCGTTCGGCGGTGAGATCGGGTTTTACTTTCGTTTCTATTACAAGGTAAATGCTAGCAAGTGCGAGTAAGAGTATGGCGATTAAGCCAATATTTATTTGTTGTCGAATTCTCATCGGTGACGTCATAACAACCTCAATTTTTGCAACTTGGGTAAGGGTATATAAGACAATAGTCTTATATAAACAAAGAGATCAAGCGCATTTTTTGCACAAATTGTAACAATCGTACTTGGTAGCTCTGCATTCATGCGCTTAAATCCATTTTTAGTGTCTCTTCATTTCAATACGAGATTCGCTTAATACAATATCTCTACACCCTGATAATGCAGCATGCTCAATAGAGACGACGATGGCTTTTGATCAGTAATGACACAGTCATAATCACTCATTTTCCCCCATAAACAGCGTGATTCTTTTTCAAACTTTGTGCTATCGATAACCAAAACCCGATAATGACAATGTTCAACAAGGGCTTGTCTTGCCATAACCTCATCATCAGTGAAATCAAATAAACTGCCGTGTTTATTGACAGTTGCGACGGAAAATATCCCAATATCTGCTCGATAGCGTTGGAAAAACATCATGGCATCGCCCCCGATAACATCTTGATCTCGCATTCGCACTCGTCCGCCTGAAATGGTCAGCTCACAGTCTGGGTGTTCGCATAAGTTGCGGGCAGCATGCAAATTGGTGGTCATGACTTGCAAGCCTTGAAAGGCGTTTAATTGGCTGGCGACTTCGGCGACGCTTGAACCACTGCCTAGAAAAATAGATTGGTAGTCCGCTATTTTGCTAATGCATAAACTCGCGATATGTTTTTTACCTAGAGCATTACGAATTCGCCGTTGATCAAAGCTGATATTTTCTCGGTGGGGAAAAGGGATCACTTCTCCGTGACTGCGAAGCACTAAACCTTTTTCAGCTAAAATTCTAATGTCTGAGCGGATAGTTTGGACCGAGACGCCAAATTCATCTGCAGTGGATTGTAGGGTTTGTCGTCCATGTTTGTTTACCCATTGAACAATGTCATAGTGGCGTTTATTCATATGATACGGTTCTTAACCTCAGCTCTCGAAACGAAAGCAAACCATTACTAAACGAAAGTATTTCGTCACTATAATGTCAAAATATGTCGGTATTGTTGCAACTCCCTTATCGAACAGAGAGTTTTCACATGACCGTTAAGAAGACATTATTACTGTGTGCTGCGTCACTGATCTTTCCCTTATCTGCTCTAGCTCAAGATGTTTTGACCTTGTATACCAGTCAGCCAAACAAAGATGCGCAAATGACGGTGGATGCGTTTGAAGCCGCTAATCCAAATATCAAGGTAGAATGGGTTCGTGATGGCACAACCCAATTGATGACTAAATTACGTGCAGAGTTGTCTTCTGGCGTGGTGAAACCCGATGTATTGCTTATTGCCGATAGTGTCACTATGGAATCCATGGTGAATGAGGGTTATTTGCTTCCATATATGAGTCCTGAGCGAGATCAGTACGAAAAGAGCTTGTACAGTGAAGAGGGCTATTATTACGGCACGAAACTGATCACCACAGGCATTGTTCGTCATAAACAAGCGCCACAACATCCAACGGATTGGGCCGATTTCGTCAAGCCTGAATACAAAAATCAAGTGTCGATGCCAAGCCCTTTGTATTCTGGTGCCGCACTGATCCATCTTGCGACACTAACCGATGACAAATCACTAGGCTGGAATTATTTTGAGCAATTACATGCCAACCAAGCGATGGCGCAAGGCGGCAATGGCGGTGTATTAAAAGCAGTGGCATCAGGGACTAAGCCTTATGGTGTGATTGTCGACTTTCTGGCCATCCGTGAAGCAGAGAAAGGTTCACCGATAGAATTTATTTTTCCTAAAACGGGCGTCACCATGGTGACGGAACCTGTCGCCATCATGAAAGAAGCCAAAAACAAAGAAGCAGCGAAGCGCTTTGTGGACTTTCTCTTATCGAAAGAAGGCCAAGCTTTGGTGCTAGAACAGGGTTATTTGCCAGCTCGACGTGATATTGGCGTACCTGAAGGTTTTCCTAAGCGAGAGAATATTCAGTTAATGCCATTTGATGCGGCAAAAACGCTTGAAAATAGCGAAGCGAATAAAGAGCGCTTCAGTAAGATCTTTGAAGGTTAAGCAAGATGACACCTTCGTTATTAAAAAGACGTTTCATGGATGGAGTCTCCATGGATAGCCAGCTACGCTGGTTGTCCATTGGACTCTTCGTATTGATCGCAACGTTAAGTGTTTTACCAAGCCTGCGTTTATTGGTAGAAGCCTTAAGTCATGCGACTTTTTCTACGTCTTCTCCTATGGCAGAAGTACTCAGAAGTGAACGAACTTGGACGGCATTACGCAATAGTTTTTACACCTCAGGGTTAGGGACACTCATCGCGGTGATTTTAGGCTGCGGCTTTGGCTTTGTGGTGACGTTAACGAATATTCGTGGTCGCGCCATTTGGGTGTTTTGTTTTATGTTGCCGATGATGATTCCGCCACAAGTGACGGCATTGAGTTGGTTGCAACTGTTTGGCCCAGCGAGTCCCAATTTTAAACACGCTAGGCATCGCGCCTGCGTTGGGCAGCCCACAGCCAATGTATTCGGCGGAAGGTATTGCTTTACTGCTTGGTATACAAAGTGCGCCCTTGGTGTTTTTGGCACTGCGTACTCAACTTATTTCCTTACCGCAGGATTTATTAGAAGCCGCCCAACTATCTCGTGCTTCTCAATTGCGAATTTGGATCGATATCATCCTGCCTTTGTGTCGCAGTGCGATTATCGCTGGCGCCGCGTTAGCCTTTGTTTCTTCTCTGGGTAATTTTGGTATTCCGGCGATGTTAGGGATTCCAGCGGGTTACATCGTTTTACCCACCTTGATTTATCAGCAAATGGCAGGCTTTGGACACGATATGCTGAGCCAAGTGGCGGGCTTGTCGATGATGATTGCATTGTTGGTGTTGGCGGGCATGTTGTTGCAGCAATGGCTACAGCAACGTAGTTGTTATGCCTTGTTAGGTCACACCGCGCAGTCGCTGTCTTTCCGTCTTAAGCAATGGCGTTTGCCCCTCGAAATTCTCTTGGCCTTGGTATTGTGTTTTATCTTGGTCGCACCGCTATTTGCTTTGATTGTCAGTTCATTAGTGCCTGCTCTCGGCATGCCATTGAACGCGGATACCCTTACTTTTGCCGCGTTTTACGAAATGATTGGGCGGCAAGGCGTTACGGCTAGAGCTTTTGAGAACAGTGCGTTTTTGGCTTTCTTTAGTGCCTTAGTCTTGATGCTGGTGTCTTTGCCATTAGGCTATTTGTTGATGCGTTTGCCAATGCGAACCAGAGCGGTGATTGCTAGCTTGATCGAAGTGCCTTATGCCATCCCTGGCATTGTATTGGCCATCGCTTTTATTCTGTTGTTCGCCAAGCCTTTGCCTTTTATTGAGGTCAGCTTGTACGGCACGTTGGGTATTATTTTCTTGGCGTATCTGTCTTGTTTTTTGAGTGTCTGTTTGAAGCCAGTATTAAGCGCTATGTCTCAGCTTGACCCCGCTTTAGAAGAAGCCGCTCAGCTTGCCGGTGCAAGGCCGATACAGCGCCTGATAGACATCATTTTACCGCTCACTGCACCGGCCTTTTTTGCTGGCGGCTTATTCGTGTTTTTGATTTCCATTAATGAACTGACGGTGTCCGCTTTGTTGTGGAGCGCAGGCAATGAAACCCTCGGTGTATTGATTTTTAATCTCGATGAAAGTGGCGACAGTGTGTTGGCCTCGGCCATTGCTGTGCTGGTGGTTTTGCTGGTCGCAGGGCTAATGAGTTTATTGAGTCTGTTTGCCCCTCGTCTGCCCAAAGGAGTGATTCCATGGCACGGTTAATATTGGATGGTGTTGAAAAATCTTTTCATGGCGCACCAGTTGTAAAAGGTTTGAACTTAACGATTGAACCGGGTGAGTTTGTCGCCTTACTTGGGCCAAGCGGTTGCGGTAAATCGACCATTTTAAGAATGCTGGCAGGATTTGAGAAGGTTTCAGGTGGTCAAATCAGTCATGGCGATGACTGTCTTTCGAGGCTCGACGCGTCACGTACCAACCGAAGAAAGAAACTTCGGCATGGTGTTTCAATCCTATGCACTTTGGCCGCACATGACGGTGAAAGAAAACGTCGGCTATCCGCTTAAAGTACAGAAAATACCGACGGCAGAACGCAACAAGCGAATTAAAGACGCTCTGGAAATTGTTCAGTTGGAAGAATACGCAGATCGTTTGCCAGCGCAACTCAGTGGTGGTCAGCGCCAGCGTGTGGCGTTGGCGCGTAGTTTGGTCACCGAGCCAGATGTGGTGTTGTTTGACGAACCGCTTGCCAACTTAGATAGACATTTGCGAGCGACGATGGAAGAAACCTTCCGTGCCTTTCACAAACGCACTTGCGCGACCATGGTGTATGTCACCCACGACCAATCCGAAGCCATGTCATTGGCCGACAAAATTGCTGTATTGAATAAAGGGCAGTTAGTGCAATGGGGAACACCTCAGGAACTGTATGCAAGACCAAGAAACACTTGGCTAGCGAATTTTATTGGTCGAGGTTCTGTGTTGTCAGTGGCTGCTGTTGCGCCTGCGCAATACGTGAGTGGTACCAATTTGCACGCGTTGATTCGTCAGCATTCGCCAGACAAAGCGGCCAGTTCTGTGCTCGTGCGTCCACAAGATATTCATTTCGTCAGTGCGGACGATTCAGCACTGGCTGTTAGTGTGCACAGCTGTATTTTTCGTGGCGAACGTTACGATATTGAATTGACACTAAAGGATGGTCAGCGCTTACTCGCGTACAGCGATGTACCGATGACGCGAGAAAGTCAGCATCAGGTTCGTCTTGGGCAAGCTTGGTCGCTTGAGAGTGAGTCATGAAGGTTAGCATTGATATTCTAAGTGGCGTAGGACGGAAAACCGCTGCCGCGATTTTGGTGACCTACGAGGCGGACCACCAGTCAAAACCGATTCGCTTTTTGCTCGACGCGGGCGGTGCGTTAGAGGTGGGCGAAGACAAAGGCTGGACGCAACCAGATCACTTAGACGCGATTTTTATTTCCCATGATCATCAAGATCATATGGGCGGTTTGATCGATATTGATTGCCAAGTTCCGGTCTACGCCACTTCATCCGTTCAGCAGCAATTGCCATCGCATTTGAACCTTCATTCCTTGCCGATTTGTGGTACGACAAATGTGTCTGGCATTAAGGTGACAACCGGTTCGGCTGGTCATTCTTTCGGCGGCGTGTGGTTGCATCTTGATGTGGGCGATGGTGTATTTTACAGCGGCGATTTCAGCCTCGAATCGTGCTTGTATCCTTTTACCATGCCACCACAAGCGGATGTGGCTTTGCTCGATGCGTCTTACGGCTTGTACGATAATTCACTGGAGCAATGCAAAAACGCCTTGTTGCATTATCTGAAGGACGAGCGCGCCTTACTGATGCCCGTTCCGCAAACAGGACGAGCCTTAGAAATGGCCTGCTGGCTAACTTCCCAAGGCTTCTATGATTGGACATTAGGTGAAGATTGCATTGCACCGGAAACGGTGTTGGCTGGGCCTGAAGACTGTGTATGCGCTGAGATTCGTCCTGTCTTGGAAAGCATGAAAAGCCAGCCGTTCAACCCTAACGCCAAAGTGGTTTTATGTGGTGATCCCGATGGGTTGAGTGGCGACTCCGCTGTGTTATTGCAACAACCAGAGCGATATTTGCCCGTTTATACTGGGCATTTGCCGGAACACGCTCGTCAGGCCGTGAGCGAAGACAGAGCGCATTTTGAACGCTGGAATGTGCATCCGCGTAAGCAAGATCTAAAACGGCTGGTGGATCATCTTGGTTGTCGCGTTTGTGTTCCGCTTTTCCACACCATAAAAAATTTAAACGAGTGGCGACAGGCTCTGAACTCAAGCGTTACTGTAGATTCTTATATTGAGTTAGAGTGTATAGAGTTAGATTATGACCTTAATACCTAAGCCTTTTGTCTTTGCTCGCCATGCGCAGAGCGAGTTTAACGCCGCGTTTCGTATTGGTGGTTTTACCGACAGTCCGTTAAGCGAAACCGGAATTCAACAAGCCAAAGACGCGGCGCCAATATTAAGCGCCATTGATTGGAGTCTTGTGGCAACCAGTACGTTACAACGCACCCAAGAGACCGCATTACATGCGGTACCAAAAAAACATTATGGCTTATGAGCAACTTAAAGAGCGCAATTGGGGCGACCTTGAAGGTTGCCCAATAGAACAACAATTACCTTATGACGTGACGCCGCCTAATGGTGAATCTTGGCAAGACTTCGAGGCTCGTGTGCTTACGGCATTGAATGAGATTCTAAGCGAGCATTCGTGGCCTCTGATTATTGCGCATTCTGGCGTTTATCGAGTGCTCAATAATGTCATCAACGGCACGCCTTATTGCCCAAGAATCGGCAATGTGACGCCCATTGCTTTTGTACCCAGCCAAGACGAAAACGGCTGGAAAATCACCCCGTTTAAAGGAAGCTTTATATGATACCAAATGCCGTAATTGTTGATTTAGATGGCACGCTTGCCGAGTTTGATCACACCAAGGTTGCCCATTGGGTGCTTGGTGCAGAAAAGCATTGGGACCCTTTTTTTGAGTATATGAAACATGCGCCAGTGATCGAAAATGTGCTTCGTTTGGTGACTATTCTCAAGCAGCAAGGGCAACACATTTTGATTTGTAGCGGACGTCCTGAATCTCATAAACAGCATTCACTTGAATGGATTCAAAAACACCAAATTCCCTGTGATGGTATTTATCTAAGGCCTGATAACGCCGATGCGGTACCAGACGAGGATGTTAAAAAAGCGTTGTTGGAGAAAATCCATGAAGATGGTTTCACACCTTGGTTGGTATTGGATGACCGTGATGCGGTGGTAAAAGGCTGGCGTAACTTAGGGCTGACTTGCCTACAGTGCGCGCCGGGGGATTTTTAAGCTGCAGATTTTATCCTCATAGCTAGCCTTGTCATCTGGCTCGCGTTAGCATGAGGAAATTTTTTCTTGGAGCCTAGTTCATGTTTCAACTTGTTCTTCTTAGTCATCAACAGCACATTGATGTGGGTAATTTGTCACTTAACGCTGAGTTAATGGGATTGCCGAAAGACATTCCTATCAAGGTTCAGCAAACCTGTTTGGTAGGGGGAAAGCAAGAAGGATCGCGTCTGATCACCTTGACCGTGGGCGATTCCATTGTACGTGTGGTACCGACGCGTGGCATGGCAGTGCTTGATGTGGTCCGTAAAGGTATTCGCTTTGGCTGGGATTCTCCTGTGAAAGAGGTGGTTCATCCTAGTTTCGTGAATCAAGAAGCGTCTGGTGGCTTGGGCTGGTTAGATGGTTTTAACGAGATGATCGTGCGTTGTGGTTATCAGTGGGCAGGGCATCCCGGTCAAGACGGCGATGAGTTTTTGACCTTGCACGGTCGCATTCAGAACACGCCTGCTGACGAGGTGATTTTAGAGGTTGAGCAAGTGCCGCCTTATCGGGTGACTTTACGTGGTCGAGTGGATGAAAAGCGTTTCAAATTTACTAATTTTGAACTGCAAACGGTATTGTCATTAACGCCAGATGAGCCTTATTTATTGGTTGAAGATACCTTAACCAATAAAGGTAGTTACCCGCGCGAATTTCAAGCGATTTATCACAATAACTTTGCTCAGCCGATTTTGGAAAATGGCGCACAACTGCATGTTCCCATAGCTGAATTATCGCCTTTTAACGACTACGCCGCTGGCGGTTTGAGTGATTGGAATCAGATGCCTGCGCCAACTAAAGACTTTGACGAAATGGTGTTTAACATTCGTCCTATCAGTGACGAGAAAGGTTTTTCTTATGCCTTATTACATAACGCCAACGCGAACTGTGGCATTGAAGTGAGTTATCAAACCGATACCTTGCCAGTGCTTACCGTGTGGAAAAATACGGACACACTGGAGCAAGGTTATGTGGTGGGAATCGAGCCGGGCACTAGCTTTGCTTATAACCGTTCTTATCAGCGCGAGTTAGGCTTGGTGCCAACCATTGATGCGGGTGAATCGAAACACTTTGTGGTGCGTTTTGGCTTGTTAACGGATGAAGATCAAGTCCAAGCAAGTGTGGCAAATATTACCCAATTACAAAGTGGTCAAATGGCTCAAGTGTTGTCTACGCCGATTGTGTGCCTTGGTGAAAAGTAGCGGTGCGGGAGTACCGCTCCCAATCGCCCGCTTCCATATAGGGTGCGTGGTCTAGGGATTTATTATAAACATAGATCCAACCTCGGCCATAAGGTGAGAAAACGCGTTTTCTGATGTATAAAGAACTCTCTGGCGCTTCTGGATCATAGCCTTCTAGTTGATCCAAGGCCGCCAGTATTTCATCAGATACATCGTACCATTCGACTCGGATTCGACCACTTTCATCATGGGTAGATGTAATGCCTGGAAAGTCGCCTAGATTGTGCATGCGAAACCCTGTCAGCCAACCAAGACCAATGCGTTTGCACTCAGCCAGTAGCTCATGATTTTCAAGCCCCTCACGAAGCGTCCCATATACTGCAACAATATTTGTCGGCATGTTGAATTCCATCTAAGTATAATCAAAGTGCACAAGATGAACTGGTAGCGACAGCATTTCAAGAGCGCTTAGAGGAAATTACATTGCCATGACACAACCTTGATGTATTCATGAAACTACAGGCATTTTAACGATTAATCTCTGCTATCTCTGACGCTATCGCAATGTGTTTTTTCATGATCAAGCAGCCAGCGTTTGCGCTCTAATCCACCCGCATAACCGGTTAAGCTACCGTCTTTACCAATTACTCTATGACACGGAATCACAATTGCTATGCGATTCATGCCATTGGCTCTGGCGACGGCGCGAACGGCTTTGGGGTTATTTAACCGTGTGGCTTGTTCTTGATAGCTGGCGGTTTCTCCAAATGGAATCGTGCTAAGGGCTTGCCAGACAGCATTTTGGAAGTCGGTTCCTGGTGTATGAAGCGGCACGTTGAATGTACTGCGTGTGCCAGCGAAGTATTCTTCTAGCTCTTTTTTTAATTGCTTAATATGGGCATTTTCGCCAGTGATGATTTTGGCTTTGAGGCGACGTTGTAAGTCTTCAAACTCGGTTTCTAACATGCGTCGGTCAACAAATTCCAACAAACAGATGCCTTGGTCAGTGGCGCAGACAAACATAGGGCCAATGGGCGTTGTCAGTCTATCGATTAAAATCACAGCATTCTCCAAATTTAGGGTCGGCGCATGGCCAAGTAATTTTTTAAAAGTGTACCCGAAACCACTTAAAGAATCGTAGCCAGAATCTAACGCGGTATTGGTGGCGCTTTTGCCTGTCTTTAATTCTTGAAAGGCATAATTAATCCGATACATACGCTGAAAAGTTTGAAACGTCATGCCGTAATGTTGATTAAACCAACGGCGTACAAAGATGGGCCGTATTCCTGATTCTCTTAGTTCTTGGTCGGTGATTTTCGCCTTAGTACAGTCTCGCACAAGGTTCATTGCCGCTTGTACTTCATAAGGTGCTTCATGAGCGTTTTCAGTGGGGCGACAGACTTTGCATGGGCGAAAGCCTGCGTCCATAGCGTCTTTGAAATGTGTGTAAAACTCTACATTTTCACGCTTTGGTTTGCGCGCCCGACAGGTGGCAATACAAAAAATCATTGTGGTTTTTACGCCGACAAAAAACACACCAACATAGCTTGGTTCACGGTTTAGTAAGGCTTGATAATAACCATCGGCTTGTTTTTCATCTGTTATTAACATGCGTTTATTCCGTTGTTTGAATGACTGAAAGAGTGTCTATCAGTTAGGTTAGCTTGATTCACAATTTAGCGACAACCGAAAACTGGACGAGTATTTTTTATTGTTTTGAATTGAACGATGGATTATTTCCAAATACGAAATAGAAGCTTAAGGAATAGCTTGTATATCTTGTTTTTACAGAAGAATAGAGTATTTATCCTATTTTCTAACTTTTTCCTAAGGATGCATCATGCCTAATACTCTTGTAATACAGGAACCCAATTCATCGACGCGTCTGTTTTTATTATTTCATGGTGTTGGAGCCACACCGCAGAGTTTGGCTCCTTTGGGTCAGATTTTGGCTGAAGCCATACCGAATGCGTTCATTGTGTCGATACAAGCTCCTGATGTGTCTGATTTTGGACAAGGTTATCAATGGTTTTCTGTGCAAGGCGTAACAGAAGAAAATCGTGTTGAACGTATTAACACTGCCATGCCAGCTTTTGTCGAAACAGTGAAATATTGGCAACAAAAAATAGGCTTAAGTGCGGAAAAAACCACTTTGATTGGTTTTTCTCAAGGGGCGATTATGTCATTGTCTTCGACGCAAATGGTCGAGGAAAAATTAGCTGAAAAAATTGTTTCCTTATCAGGTCGCTTTGCTACATCACTCATTAAAACCCCAATAAATAACACACAGGTGCATTTTATCCATGGAAATCAAGATACTGTGATTGACTATCGCTTATCTAAATTAGCTTATGACGCTCTGATCAATGGTGGTGTCATGAGTACTTACGATCTTATCCCTCAACTTGCTCACAGTGTGAATCAAGCGGTGGTGGATTGCTTGTTAGAGCGTGTATAACGGTATGGTTTTGCAGAATAAAAATTGAAAACATGGCATAGCAAATGCTTATATATTCGTTTCATTCTTATGTTAGGTACACTGTTATGAAGTTCACCGCGTCGTTTTTATTGCTCGTGTCCACCATGGCTTACAGTGCTATTGCACAAGCTGATCGTTTAGAAGATATCAAAAAACAAGGCTACATCACGGTGGGAACCACGGGGGATTACAAGCCATTTTCTTACTACGATGGCAGTACTTTTTCTGGTTATGATATTGATGTCGCAAAGTATTTTGCCTCAGAAATGGGCGTGGAAGTGAAATTTGTACAAACCACTTGGAAAAACCTTATAACGGATTTGAAGGACGATAAGTACGACATTGCAATGGGTGGCATTACGCGTCGGACTTCTCGTCAAATGGAAGCGGATCAATCGCAAGGCTATATGACTTTTGGCAAATGTTTCCTTGTGGCGACGGGCAACGTGGCTCGTTTTGATACGTTAGAAGAAGTCAATCGCCCTGAGGTAAAGGTTGGTGTAAACATCGGTGGAACCAATGAAAAATTTGCCGACCAATATCTGAGCAAAGCCACCATTATTCGTTATGAAAATAACCTAGATGTCCCTAAAGCCGTGGAAGCAGGAGACGTTGATGTGATGGTGACAGAAACCCCAGAAGCACTATATTACCAAGTAGTCAACAAGCAACTAGAAGCCTCACGAGCGAATGATCCTTTCACTAAAAGCCAATTTGGTTACTTGATTCCAGCGGGTGAGCAGCGTTTATTGAATACGGTGAATTTCATGATGGAGGAAATGACATTAAAAGGTATCGATGAAACCTTGATGGTGAATAACTCGCTTAAATAAGTCATTTCTTATCGGCCCAACGTATTGTTAAAGGTGACGCTGGGCCGGTTTTTATTTCTCCGCCTAAATTATCTTTTGTCAGCTCGTCGAATTCTCCTTATCATTCGCTCCTCTTTTTATTCTCTTCCGACTCGCTCAAGAGTCATTAAGGACGATGTTATGGATTACAGTTTATTCACTGTGTCGCTGTTGATCGGTACAGGGTTTGTTGCTGGCATTATTAATACGCTTGCTGGTGGTGGCTCCAATCTTACCTTGCCTGCTTTGATGGTCATGGGCATGCCAGCTGACATCGCCAACGCAACCAATCGTGTTGGTGTATTTTTACAGAACGTGGCGGCCACCTTTGGCTTTCGTAAAGCAAAAAAATTGGATAACGCGGATATCCTACCGGTGATGATACCCTCTTTACTTGGCGGTGTGGTTGGGGCATTTGCGGCCAGTTACGCGCCAGAGACTTGGTTAAAACCTTTATTGCTCAGTGCCATGATTGGCATGACAATTATTATGATTGTGCGTCCGACTATGATTGCGCCACCAGAAGGCACGGTGCCCTTTAAAGTGTCGGAAAAACCCAGTGCTTGGATTGCCTTATTTATCGCCGGTGTTTACGGCGGTTTTGTCCAAGCGGGCGTGGGTTTTATCTTGATTGCCGCTTTAGCTGGCACCTTGCGTTACGACCTAGTTCGCACCAATGCGCTAAAAATGGTGTGTACACTTGGCTTTACAGCGTTGGCATTAGGTGTGTTTATTTGGAACGATCAAATCCTATGGATTCCCGGATTAATCCTTGCATCTGGCACCATGCTTGGCTCATTTCTCGCGGTGAAATTGGCTATTAAAGCCAATCCAAGTCATCTGAAATGGTTTCTTTTCATCATGACAGTTTGTGGCAGTGCAGCGGCGCTATTAAGTGATTAATTGGCTTGACATTTGATTGAATAGAATTTTTAGCCAACTAAGGTTATTAGTTTTACCTTAAACTTTAGTCATAAATTTCCCTAGTTATGTAAAAAGATATTGAGTGAAAGATTCGCTTTAGTATTTTTAGCTAAAGCGATTTTTTTGGCTTTTAAAGAGAGTACATAAGTTTTAAAGCTAAGCTGTATGCTGAGGTGTCAGTTTCAAAATAGCCGTTAAGGCCATTGTCATACGCAGAACCTAATCGATAAGTATATTGAGTTTCTAAGGAGAACTTCCCAGTGTTATAGCCAAATCCAAATGGAAAATGGGCACCGCTAATTGTATCTTTTCGGTTGTACTTTCTGCGATTCCAATTATCTGAAAAAAATCCAACACCTGCGAAATAATAGAAGTGATCTTGATCGATAAAATGGTCACCTAGTAATAAGTTAATATCAATACCATTGACCTGAACCCGTGGGTTTTCAGTACAAGAATTCCCGTTATCCCAGTCACAAGTGTCACCTGATTTAAACCGGTAAGCTCCTTCTATTGCAATGTTATTAGAAAAAGCATAGCGAGCAACTAATGCTGGGGCATTGACATATTCTTCATAGCCAGAACCATTATCTGTTCCACTAACAGTTGTTCTTGTATAGCCAAGTCCTACCTGAATTTGTGATTCTGCCATAGCACTAGAGGCTGTTAGAAGTATGATTGTAGCAAGAGATATTTTTTTCATATTTGTACATCCAATATACATAAAAATAGTAATTTCATATATTACATATGATTATTTTATGTAAAAAAAGAATGTTGTACATTTTTTTTGCAATACCTTATCTATATATTTGCTTTTTAAAAAGTAAACAATGAATTGATCATGTCATCAACAGCTAGGTTCAAATTGGTTAAACTATTTTGAGAGTATGGACATGTATTTGTTTGTTTTAGGTCAAGATTCATTGAATTTAATCGTCGATTTATCTGGTACCTTGCGTTACGACCTAGTTCGCACCAATTCGCTAAAAATGGTGTGTACACTTGGCTTTACAGCGTTGGCATTAGGTGTGTTTATTTGGAACGATCAAATCCTATGGATTCTCGGATTAATCCTTGCATCTGGCACCATGCTTGGCTCATTTCTCGCGGTGAAATTGGCTATTAAAGCCCATCCAAGTCATCTGAAATGGTTTCTTTTCATCATGACAGTTTGTGGCAGTGCAGCGGCTCTTTTGAGTGATTAAAGATATTTCTTCTTTCTAATATCTTATGAGAAATAGTGATTTATTAAAAATAAAACATCGTTTTACTTTTTTGGTTTTCCTGATAGTCTATTCTCCTATACAGAAAGCATCGCTGTAGGTTGCTCTTTGTATGCTGCCAATAAAAATAACAATGCGATTTGAAAATATGCACGGCGAGAGGTCTTTATCTGCTTATTTTCAATGTCTTTGGAGAATAAAATGAATAGAAAAATTTTAGCGGCGTCTTGTTTGGCGGCCAGCTTAATTGCCGGATGTTCAGCTGTGAGTGCGGATAACACATCACAGAAGCTCTCAAATACTGGAAAGAATAGTATGTCGCAAAATATAGCGCGTGTTGTTCTTCCTCATAACGACGGTTGGGCGGCAGCCGAAGGGCAAGTGACGGGCGGTGCGGATGCACTCGATGAGCATGTTTATACCGTCAGTAGCCGAAAAGCCTTTGTTGATGCATTAAAAGAAGCGGGTAACCTACCTAAGATTATTCAAATTAGTGGCACGATTAACTTATCATCCAATGATCAAGGGCGTGAGCTTACGGAAGCCGATTATCGAGTTGCGCCTTATAATTTCGAAGAGTATAAAAACGCTTACGCACCATCGGTTTGGAATGCAAAACCACTTATTAAAAAACGTCCGAATAGGGATTTAACCGGCCCTCAAGAAGAAGCTCGTTTAGCCTCGGCTAAAAAACAAAAAGACCAAATTGTCATTGATGTCCCTTCAAATACCAGCATCATAGGTTTAGGTAAAAACGCAAAAATCATTAAAGGCACCTTGCAAATTAGTGCAGGCGTTGAAAACGTCATCATTCGTAATATTACTTTTGAAGACGCGTTTGATTATTTCCCTGGTTGGGATCCAGGTGATAGTTTTAAAATCGATTCTAATTACCCAGGTTGCATGGAGGAATACGCTGATGCTTCCCATGGTCCGCAAATGTGTCCAGGTGGCCGTTGGAACTCAGAGTACGACTTAATTTCTATTAACGGTGGTAAGCGAGTGTGGATTGATCACAGCACTTTCTCTGATGGTGATCGCCCAGACGCCATGTTCCCACCAGTCTACCCATTCCCCCAGAACGAGATTACACAAAAAGTCCAACATCATGATGGCTTAGTTGATATTACCAATCAGGCGGATCTCGTGACGATTTCCAACAGCTATTTTCATGATCATGATAAAGCCTTTCTGATTGGTAATAGCGATGGTAAAACGGCAGACACTGGTTATTTACGTGTCACGCTGCATGGTAATTATTTCAACAATGTTGGTCAGCGTATGCCACGTGTTCGTTATGGCAAGGTGCATGTGTATAACAACTATTTCGTCGGTAATGCACAAGGTGACGGCGTTGGCGCCAATGCCTATGAACGTCATGTGAATTCTTTGGTTAACAAACCTAAGCACAATATTGTTCGTCAGGTTTTGGGAGCGGGTAAAGAGTCTGCTATTTATTCAGAAGCCAATGTGTTCGAAATCAAAAATGGTGATCCTTCTCATGCTATCGGTAATATGAAAGGGAAAGTAGCTTACGATCAGGGTTCCATGTTCAATGGCGAAATGATGGATATCGTTGAAGAAGCGAACAAAGCAAGTGGCAAACCTCTCTCTAAAGAGGTGGGCTGGACACCAACCTTATATGGACCAACGCCAGTATTGCCTGCTAGTGACGTGATTGATTATGTCAAAGAAAATGCAGGAGCGGGTAAACTTTAGATCTTAAGTAGAAGAATATTCCTTGTGATGTCGATGTCATTCCAATCGAAATACATCGACATTTTTTGTTCATCTTTTTCAAAAAGGTAGTTTTTTGGTCAATAAATCGTGCTTTACATAGCTAAACCATTATTTACATTATATTTATTCTTTTTCTTAATAAGTTCGTTTACTCTTCAATAAAGGAACGATGTAGGCACATCTTTTGCTGGAGTACTAATTAGTTACGCTAAAAATTAGCGCTCTACAATTACCTTGAAAAACGCCGTAAGGAATGACTTATTTTTTAAAGACAGGGGTCTGCTTAGTGATATCGCTTTTAGAGCAATGGTTTGGAACGAAGCGTACGCATCCTGATTTTCGTTTTCGAGGGTTTTTATTTTCAGCCTTGGTGTTTATCTCTTCTAGTCTCGTTTTCTTCATTTATTACAATTTGGTCATAGACTATTTTCCGCCAATGTTAATAGCGAACTCTGTGTCGTTGTTCTTTTGTATCATTGGTGGATATTACCTGCTGGTAAAAAAACGCTCCCAAGTCGCAGCGGCAATTCTTCAGCTGATTGTGTCGATTGATACTTTTATACTGATTTTAATTAATGGTAACGAAGAATTTGCACTCATTTTTGCCTTTCTAACCCCCGTCATGGGAATATTTCTTCTTGGCTATCGCTATGGGTCGATGTTGAGTGTCGTTTATTTCGTCGGTGTGTTTTATTTTTGCTTTACGCAAATGGATACTTGGCAACCAGAGCCATTCCTTCCTGCCAGCTTGATACATTTTTCTTTTATCTATTTGTTGTTACTCATGGTGTCGTTTTTCTACGACACTAGCCGCCGAAAAGCCTATCAAATGATGGAAGAGTCGAACCGTCAGTTACAGGAGTTGGCTACGACAGATGTATTAACTAAATTGCGCAATCGTCGCTATGTGGAAGATAAATTATTGAATTCGACTGGTAGTCACTACATTGCCATGTTGGATGTGGATGATTTCAAAAAAGTGAACGATCAGTTTGGTCATGATCAGGGTGATAAAGTGTTAATATACCTAGCGCAGACGCTAAACGAGCATCTTGGTCCTCACGATACCGTCGGTCGTTGGGGCGGTGAAGAGTTCATTATTATTTTTGCAGAATCAAATCTTGCTCGACTAGAGGAAACCTTAAAGCAGTTAAATCAGCGTGTAGCAAATACAAAATTTGGCATTGAACGACAAATTACGATTAGCATCGGGTTGGCAAATCATCATGCCAGTAGGCATCGAGACAGCTTACGAGCAGTTGATCAAGCGTTGTACAACGCGAAGGCTGATGGCAAGAATCGATTCTGTACCGCCAGCCAACTTGTTTAAACGTGCTTAGTGCGCATAGATATCATTGCATTCTTTAAGCATGTGATCACCGTTGTTCATAAAACCTGGACCATGCTCTTTATCGCTGACTAACCATATTGCGCAACTTTTTGTGGCAGCAGATACATCAAACCAAACTGATCCCAAATGCAGGCCATCGAAAAAATAGTACTTAAGGTTGGTCGCATCGCTAATACTGGTCCACAAGGTTGATGAAATATCATCATCGTCTTCTTTTTGAATTGTCTTATTGGAGGATAGCGCGTCAAATGTCGAACATAGGGTAGGAACAGAGCAGGTTCCTATCATTGCTTTGACTTGCGCCACCCTATCTATAAGTTCGCTAGTGGAGCCTGTTAGTAGTCGATAAAAGCAGGCTCTTTGAAAGCGTTGAACAGCAGTATTGCCTCCTGGCGCAGTGAATACTGGAGTGTTGTTCACTGCGCCAGCGCTTTTTAAATTCCATTGGTAAAACCAATAATTCATCATTTGCAACTGGGTTTGGTAATCAGGTTGATTCGTCGCGACAGTGAAGTTGCGGCTGTGATGGATGTCGGCTTTACCTTTCTTTATGCCTATAATGGCAGAGTCTCCGTGTTTATCCGATAGGGTTAAATGCAACTCAGTATCGGCCGTTATATCCCCCGGTACCGTACCACTAACAAAGAAAACGCTTTGAGATTCAAAATATTTGACAGCTTCTTGGACACTTGAAAATACATCTAAGACGAACTGCCCCCAACGTATAAGACTTAAGGCTTTTTGTCCTTCAGCAATATTGTCATCAAATGACGTGGTGGCATCGTATAAGATATTCGCAGTTAAGCCTTCTGTGTTTACTCCATCCGTTGTACCGTATCCATCATTTTCGGTACCGATAAGGATAGATGTCGAGCTGTATTTTACTGTCCATGATAATACTTGATCGTTTCTAAAATGATGTTTTTCTATTTCCTGTAAGCTTAGGCCAACTCTATGCATACCTACTGGAGATCGAAAAACTGAGCTTGTCAGTGGAAATTCCCAATCAAAATTTCGGGCGGTTGTTACCCAATCAGGACTGATATTATTAACAATTCGAGTGCACATAGATTTACTCCATCAAAATAAAGCCGTAGTTTGTAATCAATAGATCATAAGTAGATGACACTTTTAATTATCAAATCAATTGAATATATAACGTCGTTTTAATGTCTAAAAATAGTTAGAAAGGGAACCGTTGTGTACACGCCAAAACATTTTGAGATCAATGACCAAGAAGAGCAGCTCGCCTTTGTTAAAGCCTTTCCCTTCGCGACGTTAGTGTCGAATGATAATAACGGTCTAAACGCTGAGCATATTCCTATGTTGGTTCATGTCGATGCAGAGAATAGAGTTGTCCTACAAGCTCATATCGCCAAGGCCAATAAGCTTTGGCAGAACCTAGCGAATCAAGCTGATGTATTGGTGATTTTTCAAGGCGAAAATGCCTACATCACGCCAAACTGGTATCCCTCTAAAAAAGTAGATGGCAAAGCGGTTCCAACGTGGAACTATCGCGCCGTTCACATTAAAGGCACGATAGACTTTATCCATGAAGCTGAATGGAAACTATCATTACTGGAAAAACTCACCGATATCCATGAGCAAAAACAACCTGCGCCTTGGTCAATCTCCGATGCGCCTCAGGAATACATCGACAGACTGCAAGCTGCTGTTGTTGGCGTTGAAATCACCGTGACTGATATTCAGGGTAAATTCAAACTTAGCCAAAACCAAAGTGCCGATAATAAAAATGGAATTCATGAGGGCTTATCCGAAACTCAGCACCCTATGGCAGATCTGATAAAACCAGCAAATGGAGACTGACGAATAGCTAGCTTGAGGAAGGCATCCCCGTATGATTATCGGTTATCGCGGGAATGCTTTTATTAATGTGTAAAACATTCCCTGCGTGTTGATTAAGAAAAAGCTAGATTAGGAAGAAGCTACGGGTGCGTTACTCTGGCTTGAAGGACTGCGTTTTAACACCAGTACCATGAATAACCCAAGCAAAGCGGTTCCTGCACCCGCTAAGGCGACCGAAGGCAATCCAAGTCCTGCGCTGATGACACCGCCGCCCAATACTGCCCCAACGGCATTGCCTAAGTTAAACGCGCCAATGTTCATGGCGGAAGCAAGGTTTGGCGCTTCGCTGGCTTCATGAACCACCAAAGACTGCAGCGGTGGAACCACGGCAAAACTGGCAATTCCCCAGAGGAAAATCAGAGGAACAACGATAATTGAAGAAGACATAGTGACGGCAAAAATGACCAACAGCAGAATCACCGCGATTAACGACACAATCAAGGTGCCAAACAGTGAACGATCCGCATAACGGCCACCGAGAATATTACCAACGGCAAGTCCCACGCCGTAAAGCACCAGCATGGCCGTCACGAAGGTGGTTGAGGCATGGGTTTCTTGTTGCAGGATGGGCACGATGTAAGTGAATACCGTAAACATCGAGCTGGCACCCACTACAGTTAATAGCAACGCTGCCAAGACAGAGCCTCTACTTAACACGGCCAATTCATTACGAATGTTCGCTTTCTCTTGATTGACCAACGGAGGCAAGCTGACTCGTAGTGCCACCATTGCTACTAAACCAATAGCCGCAATGCCAAAGAAAGCATTTCGCCAACCAAATGTCGTCCCGACAAAGCTCGCTAATGGCACGCCACCAATGGTCGCTATGGTGAGGCCTGAAAACATCGCCGCGACTGCCCCGGCACGTTGATTCGGCGGCACCAATTGGGTTGCTACTACAGCACCCACGCCAAAAAACACACCGTGATTGAACGACGTAATGATGCGTCCAATCATCAACGCACTGTAACTGTCGGCCAACGCACTGATTAAATTGCCGATGGTAAAAATCCCCATGGACAAAACCAGCAGACGACGGCGAGGCATGTTTGCAAACAGCAAGGTCATGACTGGCGCACCAATTAATACACCAAAGGCGTAAGCGCTGATAAGCATGCCAGCCGTTGGAATAGAGACGCCCAAATCGCCCGCAATCACCGGCAACATCCCCATGGGGGAAAATTCCGTTACACCAATTCCAAAAGCACCAATGGCTAGAGCCATCAATGGAAAGTTAATCTTCATGTTACTCTCTCGTTTATTTATGATATGAGGGAATATAACGAGATATAAAACACCAGAATAGTGGGCAAAAAAGCGATTCTGTTTTGCATTGGATTCACAAATGAAGCAAATTAAAGTTGATAAGACCGCCGAGATGGAAACTTTTTTAACTGTTGCCACGACGGGAAGTTTAAGTGGTGCAGCAAGAGCGCTCGGTCTCACGCCGTCGGCGGTAAGCCGAATGATGACAAGAATAGAAAAGCGTTTAGGCGTTAGGCTGCTGGTCCGTTCTACTCGCAAACTCTATTTAACCAGCGAAGGTGAATCCTATGCGCTTGCGGCACGGCGTATTCTGAAAGATCTAGAAGAAACCGAACGCGCCATTGCCGATCGTGCGAGTCCCAGTGGATTGATCAAAGTCAGTACCGCCACGGCGTATAGTCGTTTGACCATGATTCCCTTATACAAAGAGTTTTTAGAGCGTTATCCCAAGATCAAAATCGAAGTGGAAGTGAGCGATAAGATTAGCAATGTGGCGGATGGTCATATTGACGTCGCAATACGTTTTGGCCCTTTACCTGATAGTAACTTAACCGCACGGCGCCTTGGCGACACAGGCAGAACCGTTGTCGCTTCGCCTAACTATTTAGCGCAAGCTGGTATTCCCAAAACGCCCGCCGATTTACAGCACTTTAACTGTCTGGATTTCAGTTTTCAGCGGCTAGAACCTGGCTGGCCATTCCGTGAGAACGGAGAAGACTATATTCTACCGATACAAGGCAACATGACCTCCAACAATGGTGAAACGCTGGTGGAGCTGGTGATGGCGGACATTGGTATCACCCGAGTTGGGAATTTTCATATTCAACAAGCCCTCGCATCGGGCCAACTCATTCCCTTATTAGAAGACTTCAACCCGCAGGACAAAGAAGTCATCCACGCCGTATTTATTGGCGGACAACACATGCCAGCCAGAGTGCGGGTCTTTGTCGACTATCTGGTTGAGAAAATGGCTTCAAATTCCTAGAGAGTCTTGGTTCCTCAAACCTCTCCCGCATTCAACAGCATGCCTTGTGGGCTGGTGTCGAATAATAAGACGCGATTCAAGTCGACCGACAAGGAGATATGTTCTTGGCGTTTGACGTGGGAGCGTAGGTCGAGTCGGGCTTTGGCGTCTTCACCACCGAGTTTGAACATGATTTCTTTGTCGAAGCCAAGGTTTTCCACCAGTTCTACTTGTATATCATTGAATGCAAATAGGTTGTCGCTTGGTGAGGACAGTGCGCTGTCTTCAAAGAAGTCAGGACGAATGCCAACCAACACTGTGTCGTGGGATTTTAGGTCGTGTAAGTCCACATTGGCGATTTTCGCTGCTGGCAGTCGGTAGTTATCGAATAGCAGATCGTCGCCTTCGATTTTTGCTTCAATCAAGTTCATCGCTGGGGAGCCAATAAAGGTCGCGACAAAGGTGTTGGTCGGCTGTAGGTAAATTTCCATCGGTGTGCCGACTTGTTCGACGATGCCATCGCGCATCACCACGACTCTATCGCCTAAGGTCATGGCTTCGATCTGATCGTGGGTAACGTAGATCGCGGTCATGTTGTATTGATGTTGAATACGAGCAATTTCAGTACGCATGTGATGACGCAGTTTGGCATCTAGGTTCGATAATGGCTCATCAAACAAATACACATCTGCATCCCGAGCCAAGGCTCGTCCCATGGCGACACGTTGGCGCTGACCGCCGGACAAATCCGCCGGTTTGCGATCCAAATAATCGTCGAGCTTGAGCATTTCCGACACATCAGCAAGTTTTTGCTTGATGGTCTCTGCATCGGCCCCCGATTTTTTCAAGCCAAAGATGATGTTCTCTCGCACTGACATATGCGGATACAAGGCGTAGTTCTGGAACACCATGGCGATGTTACGCTTGTGTGGAGGCAAATCATTAATGGCACGTTTGCCAATTTGTATTTCCCCTTGGGTGATGTCTTCTAGACCTGCCACCATGCGAAGCGTGGTACTTTTCCCGCAGCCACTTGGGCCAACCAACACGACAAACTCACCGTCTTTTACTTCTAAATTAAGGTTCTTGACTATCGGCAAGTTGCCGTAGGATTTGTTTACGTTACGTAAGATCACTGAACTCATATTCTACTCCTACAAAACGACTGTGCTCGATGATACTGCGTCAAAAGATCGCTCAAAATGCTCATTTATAACTATAAACTCCGCTTTTTCGCTCACTTTTTCCTTGTCTGATCTTCGCTCGTGACGTTTTGTCATTTTGTTAGTTGTTAACCTTCCAAAAGATATCTATGAAGCGCAATAGTCATATTTAGCCTTTCACACCGCCGTCGGTAAGGCCACCTGACAAATGCTTATTTGCCAGCATGAAACAAATCACCACAGGTAAAAGCGTCAACATGGATGCGGCCATGATGCGATCCCAAATGGCGTTTTTCGAGGTGAACAGAGTTTGCAATGCCAGCGGTAAGGTTTGGAAATCTTGGTATTGTTTGAGGAACACGGAAGCAAACAAATACTCGTTCCAAGCGATGACAAAACAATAGATAAACACGGTAAATAACATGGGTTTCGATAAGGGCATGATGATGCGCCAGAATGCTTCCACCCTTGAGCAACCGTCCATCATTGCCGCTTCTTCTAGCGAGAAGGGAATGGTACGGAAGTAATTCCCCAACATGTACATGGCGACGGGTAAAGTCTGAATCAGATAGATCAAAAACAGACTAAAAATCGTCCCCGCGGCACTGGAGGCCAAGCCGACGTTAACGCTCATTTGATAAAGCGGAACCATCAGCAACACGCCGCCAACCATGTAGACAAACAAGACGCCGTTTGCCATCAAGGATTGCGCTGGGAAGCGTAAGCGGGCAATGGCGTACGCTGCGAGTGATGCCAAGAAGGTCGAGCAAACCCCTGTTACAAAGGAGATCACAAAAGTATTGAGCATGTAGCGACCAAACGGAAATACATCACCGCCGGAGCTAAATTTCGCCAAGAGCTTTTGCTTTTGATCTTCCGACAAGGCCGGATTGCTCAATAAGCGTTGCACACTGGCTGGAATGTCGGCTTCTTTTGCTGGCATCAAGCCAAGCAGCTCTTTGTATGCATCCAAATGTAAGACGCGCGGAATAAGCGATGGATTGCCCCAATCGATAGGGTGCTTTAACGAGGTTGAAAGAATCTGCAAAAATGGAAACACGCAGAAAATCACCAAAGCGAGCACCAAGGCATACAAGATCACAGATTGGGTGGTTGAGCGTTTATTCATCATATTCTTCCCCTACCACTTAAGGACTTTACGAACGTACAGCCAGATCAAGCCGACCAGCACGAGCAATTGAATCACCGAAATTGCGGCGGCCACGCCTTGATCGACGATGCCAGCGAACGCTTGGTAGTAAGTGAAAATCGGTAAAGTTTCCACGTTCGGAGCGAGCAAATAAACGTCCTCGAAGCGGTTTAAATTCCAAATGATGCGTAGCAACACCACAGTCGCAATGACGAATCTCAGCTCTGGCAAGGTCACGTGCCAGAAGCGCCCCAGGCATTTTGCCCGTCTATCGCCGCGGCTTCGTACAAATCTTTCGGTACGCTTTGCAGCTTGGCGAGAAACAGCAAATAGGCGATGGGGAAATGTTTCCAAATATCGAACAAGATCACCACGAACAAAGCAGAATCTGGGTTACCGATGAGGTTTTCCCGAGAGTCGGTCAAGTGCAAAACATCGACCACCACATGGTTATAAATGCCGTTTACTGGATCGAAAATAAATTGCCAGCCAAATACCACACTGATCACAGGAGCAAAGTAGGGCAAAAGAATCAAGCCGCGGGCAAGATTGCGAAAACGGAACTCTTGATTCATTAGAATCGCTGCCGCCAACCCAAGCACCGTGGTGCCGACCACTGTACCGATTAGGTAAATAACCGAGACACCAATGGAATGATAATAACGCGGGTTGCCGAGCAAGTCCGTGTAGTTCTCCATGCCAACAAAGGTTTTCGTGCCGTTGAGCTGAACATCAAAAAAACTCAGATAGATGTTGAACAGGATCGGGTAAATCACCAGCAGGCCAATGATTCCGACCGCTGGAGCAACCAGCTTTAAGCCCAGTCGAGATTCATTTTTTATTAAGACAGAAGACATATTTGCTTCCCTTTTTTACGTTTAACCCCACCCTAGCCCTCCCCTTAACAAGGGGAGGGAATAACACAAAGCGCTTAGCTCCTCCCCCTGCTAAGGGTGAGGTTGGGAGGGGGTTGAGACTTATTGGCCTATAATCGATTTCATTTCCGCTTCAGCATCATTCAGCGCAGCTTGCGGGTCTTTTCCCTCAATGGTGACGCTGTAGATCATTCGCGGAATGACAGATTTAGCAAAGATGGCGCCAGAGGCAGGGAAGGTTTTGCCTTCAACGACAGAAAAGGAGCGAAGGTTGTCAAAACCAGACACGATCTGCTTCATCTTGTCTGCGCCATAAAGTTTGAATACGCCGTTTGGATCCTCTAAATACGCTGGATCTTCTGCAATGCCTTTCAGCATTGGGTTCATGCCACCCGGTGCCATATGTAGGAAAGTGATGTAGCTGGCAGGGTCGTACATGAATTCAATAAAGTCTTTGGTGGCTTTGGTGTCCTCTGCGCTTTTCGCTTTCAAGGCGACAAGGCCAGACAAGGTGCCATAAGACGCGGCGCTTTTGTGGGTGATAATTGGTGCGAACTCAGTGTTTTTGACCAACTCAGGGTCAAAGGTGCCGCCGCTGAGGCTCTTTGAAATTTGCTGAAGACAGTGAGCCTTTAGCCACTTCTGCCAAAGCGAGATCATCCATTATGTAAGTGGAATAAAAGAACATGCCCATCTTGCCTTGCAAGTAATAATCTCGAGCACGCCAGTTCTGTGGGCCTGGTGGATTGTATTTCGCTAATTCTTTGTAATATTCGATGGTTTCGAGTGTTGCAGGGCTGTTGAAGACTAAATTGCCGTTGGCATCGAACTGGCTGGCATTATTGGAAAGCGCCAGTTGAGTGAAGACTTGTTCTGTGTAGCTGTCCTGCTTGGTGCCGACCAAAATGCCGTACTGATTATTGGCTTTGTCAGTGAGAGCTTTGGCCGCTTTTTCGATATTTTCCCAAGTGTTTGGCGCTGCTAAGCCTTTTTCATCAAACCAATCTTTGCGGTACCAAATTCCCTGAATAAAACCATGATAGGGCAAGCCATAGTATTCCCCAGAAGGCGATGTCAGAGTGGTCAGAGCCCCTTTATGAAAGCGACTCTTGCCAATATCTTGAATGACGCCTTGATGAGTCTTGGTATCGACAATGCCTTCTTCGCCAAGCGCCATGATGATCTCGGAATTGACCTCAATCAGTTGCGGTGTTGTACCTGCTGCGACAGCGGCAGCCATTTGAGTCGCCATTTCGTTTTCATCAACAGCGACGACTTTAACCGTCACGCCATCGTTTAAGGCTTCAAATGTACTGGCCAGCAATTCGATATTTTGTAAGCGATCGGTTTGAGTTTGTGCTGTCCAAAACTCTACCGTGGCGGCATGGGCGAGCGAGCTGATTAGGAGTCCGTTGGCCAGCACAGTGCCGGCGACGAATAGTGAAGTTCTATTGTTCATGATGGCTTCCTCTATTGTTTTTATTGGTTTGTCTGAACTTTTAGATTTTATAACCCAATGGTCACAACGCCCGGCGCTAAAACGACTTGTAGGTCCTTCACCGGAGTTCCTTTGATGCGCGACACCATCATCTTGGCAAGTTGCTCACCTATTTGTGCTGGTGGCGCTTGCTGAATGCTGGCGATCCCCATACTGGCGGTCAGCTCATCTGCGGGCGTATCACAACCAATCACACACACTATTTTTTCACTTTCATTAAACTGTGTGTTGTGTAATCGCATGGCCGCCAATGCAGCGGCTCGCGCGCTGGTGCTGGTGAGGCAAATCAACGCGGTGATATCTGGGTGCTGGAGCAGAAATTCGGCACAGGCGAGGTAACTTTCTTCCTCGTCAAAGCCCACTTCTAGCCATTGTTCAGACGTAAGAGAAAGCCCAATTTGTTCAGCGGCATCTTGAATGCCGCGTCGCCTTTCTTGGGCGAAAAAATATCGCTCGCTTACCGATACTACGCCAATCTTGTGGTGGCCTTGCTCGTGCAGGCGGCTCAGGCTTAAATGGCCAACTTGGTAATTGTCCAAATCCAGCCAAGCAAATTGCGCCGCGCGTTCGGTGCGTCCGTAACACACAAAAGGCACGTTGAGTTTCAGTAAACGATGGACTTTCGGGTCATTAACCCGAGTGCGAAGGAGCAGAAAGCCGTCTTGATCGCCTGCTTTGACAAGACGTTCAAACTCGCTTAATTCCTGTTTGCCGGTATCGATTGCCACCACTTGCAGCAAATAGCCTTCTGCTTGCAGCGCGTGTCGAGTTCCAGCCAACACCTTCGAAAGAATGGGGTCGAGATATTGTGTGTCTTGGCAAGGAATAATCGCCGTGATCACACGTTTTGCTTGCACCCAGTGTGCCATTTCTGGCCCTTTTAATTGGTAGCCTTGTCGCGCTGCCTCTTTTAGCACACGCTTCTTTGTACTCCGGCTAATGTCTGGGTAATCGTTCAGCGCTCGTGACACTGTTGATACCGACAACTCCAACTGGGTTGCTATCTCTTTAATTGACATAAATTAATTCACTGCACCATTCTTATTGTTACCACTGTCCATCATTCAAGTCTGATTTAAAAGACTTAATCGTGCATTTTGTGACCAGCAATAATTGACGTTAAAACCGAAAATGTTTCGATGCAATGCTTTATTTTTGCACAACTTGAGTGCGTTGATTAAAGAAGAATGAAACTACGACGCTGCAGTCCACGGAAGTGCAGAGGGCAAGCCTTGTTTAGTAAGGCCCCGCCTCAAGGGTAAGTAATCGACATGATAAAGAGTGATTAAGTCTTCATTTTATCAACCATTTCGACGAATCTCGCGACGCCAGAGGAAATTTCCATTAAGCCTCGTGACACTTCGTTAATGCTTTCTTGGCCGTGCAAGGCAATGCCTGTTACGGAGTTCAGCATCACGTCCATTTCATTGATTAAATTATGGTTTTTCTCGACAACCTGGCCAATTTCTGCAGTGGCGATGGCGGTATTGCTGGCTAACTTTCGGACTTCATCGGCAACAACAGAGAAACCTCTTCCCGCATCGCCTGCGCGTGCCGCTTCAATGGCGGCATTCAGTGCGAGTAAGTTTGTTTGATCAGCAATGGCGCGGATAGTAACAACAATGTCGGAAATACTTTTAGACTGTGTTTTCAGTAAGTTACCAATATCGGCCGCATGCTTTACTTTTTCTGCAATTTCTTTTGATGTTTGCACAGATGCATTTAATATCCCGACGGCATTGGATGAGACTTGGCTAGTTTCTTCCGATGTGGCCGCCGCAAGTTCAATGGCGTTCATGGCATTATTGACTCGTTCTGAAATATCGGACGCAAACTTGATGACCTTATAAACACGACCTTTTTCATCAAATATGGGATTATAGGTGGCTTCTAACCAGATTATTTTTCCTGTATGGTCAAAACGCTGGAAACGCCCAGAAAAGTGTTTGCCACGTGCTAAATCAGACCAGAAATTGGGGTTTTCTTTGTAAAATTTATCATCACAAAACATTTTATGGTGTTTGCCCTTTATGTCTTGTAGGTCATATTTCATGGTTCTTAGGAAATTACTATTGGCATGAAGTATATTGCCTTTGGTGTCAAATTCTATGACGGCGAGTGAGCGATCTAGTGCTGTTAAAATGGCATTTTTGTTTGCTAAGGATGCTTGTATATCGGTAATGTCATTGGCTATTTTGAGGATTTTCTTCACTTTGCCACTGTCATCTGAGATGGGAAAGTAGTTGGCTTCTAAGAAGATAGGTTGTTTGTTTTGTTTGAAACGTAAAAAAGTACCCTTAAAGGATTTTCCTGCCTTTAGCCCATGCCAGAATTGTTTGTAATCAACGGACTGGGTGTACTCTGTATCGCAAAAAATACGATGATGTTGCCCAATGATTTGCTCTAGTTTATAACCCACTGCAGTTAAGAATAGTGGGTTAGCATCCAATATCACACCCTCAGGGCTAAAGCTGATACTCGCGGTATTTTGCTTAATGGCGTTTAACTCGTCTTGGCATTGTCTTAATTGCTGAAGTGTTGCTTCAAGATCAGGTCGTTTATCTACTTTTTTACCGAAAATCATGTTGGCTATCCTTGATAATGAGCGGTCATTGTTAAACATCGAGCGTTTTATACGAACAATTCAAAACCATTGCAGTATTGAAAACACTACCTCTAGAGTGTGGCTTAACTCATGAGAACTTGCGTACTGATGTGGTAAATTTTTATGCAACTCTGTAATGATTTATTACCGTTTAATTTTTCTTCTGACTTAATCGATGTTTCCCCACACAACACTGTTTTTCGCATGGTCGTTAATGAGTTCCATGGGTTGCATGAAGGTGGAAAAAAGTTGAGGTTAGGCTAAAAAACAACCATTCTGTATCTAAATGAATACGAACTGCTTTATGTATGATAAAACTGCGGACTACAAAACTGGGTGAGACAAGATGACTTCAATAAAAGAACTGACCAACTTTGATATGGCTGAGCAACTTCGCACAGATGAAGATATTGCTGCCTATTTAACTATGGTGCTTGAGGATGGTGATACCGACGAGCTTATTCATGCGCTTGGTCATATTGCCAAATCGCGTGGCATGACGCAGATAGCCAAAGACAGTGGGCTTGGACGTGAAAGTCTTTACAAAGCCCTTCGATCCGGTTCTCGGCCACAATTTGACACAATAGTAAAAGTGCTTAAATCCCTTAATTTTGATTTGAAAGCTGTGATTCATTCGCAAAAATGAGCACATCACATGGATGTATTTCATGGCCTCTTAAAACCCTTCCGCGCCCTATCAATCTCTTCTCTCAGAAAACAGTCTTCCGCATGGTCGTTGATGAGTCCCATGGATTGCATGAAGGCGTAGATGGTAGTTGGGCCGACGAATTGCCAGCCGCGTTTTTTGAGTTCTTTGGAGAGGGCGATAGATTCCGCGCAGGTGGTTTGGGTCTCGGGCGGTGGTAGGGTGTTTTCGTCGGAGCTCGTAGCGCCAGATAAACGCGGCTAGCGAACCTTCTTTTTCGACCATTTCTAAAGCGCGTTTGGCGTTGTTAATCACTGCGAGGATTTTGCGTTTATTCCGCACTATACCTTGGTTGTTAAGTAGTTCTGTTATTTCTTTTTCACCAAACTGCGCGACTTTATGGAAGTCGAAGTTTTCGAAGGCGAGACGAAAGTTGTCTCGCTTGCTCAAGATCGTTCTCCAGCTCAAGCCAGACTGAAAGGTCTCTAGACAAAGCTTTTCAAACAATCTTTGGTCGTCGTCGACAGGAAAGCCCCATTCGTGATCATGGTATTCAGGGAAGTCCGGCGCAGAGCTGGCCCACGCGCAGCGGGTTTCATTCTGTTTGGGGGTTTTTAACGTCATAATTGGTACTAATCACAGGCGAGAGTGCCAACATCTGATAATACAGCATAATAAGTAAGGCCAGGCTTAAAGGTGTCTTGGCTCGATGGAATAATATTGTCATATTTAGTAAGGGTTATAATCGGTGCGGTTAAATACCCTTTCGAAGCGATGGAGCTGCTGGTGTTGATGGTGGTTTGAATGTCTAATTTTAGGTCTTTTGGGTCCTTGTTTAATACTGCTTTTAGCATTTTTAGGCTGTCGTCGGTGAAAGAAAAGGCCGCATCTAAAGATAGGCTAGCTTCTTCGTTCGCATTGTAATACAGCTCTTCTGCGGCAAGAGTCATGGTGATGATTTTTAGTCGCTTGACGTCCTCACGCTCTTTAAGGCTTTGAAGTTCTGAACAAGACATTTGATAGCGTTCTAGTACCAAACCATTTACGACGGTATAGCCGGAAGCGCTTTTCTTAGAACTCATATTGGCTGAGTTTGTTTCGGATTGAATGACGACGCCATTTTCCCATTGCGTGTTTTCCGCCCAGTTATAAACCATGCGGTTTGGAGCGATAGCCAATGTATCGACTTTAAGTCTGGCTTCATTTAGTGCCGTAAGCGTTTGATCTTTTAGTGTGTTTTCAGTTGCGCAGGCAGCCAAGGCGTTTTGTTTATCCACTGCTGATAAGCTGTCAGCATCCATTCCCTTGCTGTGCTCTATAAGACAGGATAAATAGTCTGTATTGGCTTTTACAAAGCTCGCAGAAAGTAATTTCTCATCGCTCACTGCTTTAATAAACCTATAAAGAGGATTCGTGTCTGTGCTTTTTTGGGCGTTCTCGACATCAGTCGTGTTGGCAGAATAGTATTCTTGGTAGAGCTTGCCCTTGCGTTCTAGGATAGTGTCTTCTTTTGCTATCGGTGAGTAACCAAGTTCATTTAAACAATTTGTTTTAAATGGGGATCGATAACTGCTTGCGACACAAACTTGGCCTGCTTTTAGCCCAAGTTGCCCATTCAAAGACACATAAGTGGTTTGTAGAGGATGGCCTTTCACAAACCATCTGCTGGGGTTCATCCCCACACCATCGTTTTGGGCTGAGGAGGTGAGGCTATCGACAACATTAAGTTGATTGTTGGAGCAAGCACTCAAGACCAAAGTAAGAATAAGTAAGGGTAGAAAACGCATAGTAGCGCCTCTCTTTTATTTTCGAACTCCTTACAAAGTAGGTCAATTTATGACCATTCACAAGGTGAAATTGCAGCGAGTATTATTTGTCCAATCGAGTTTGTTTCTCCAGTTTGTTAATCAGGGTATCGTAAAACTCTTTGGCGAGGCCTGAAAGCGGGCTTAAGTTAGAGGTCAGTACTTCGAGCGGTTCAACAATATTGGGGGCGAAGGGTTTTAAGACGACGTTGGGCAGTTGGAAGACTTTATCGAAGTAGCGGAAGTTTAAAATGTCGACCAAGGTGGCGCCCATGCCTAAGTTGACAAAGGATAAGCCGTGAATGGTGGTATGCACTTCGAGTGTGCGGTTAAAAGGCAAACCGTTTTCTGCATAAAGGCGTTTCAGCGCTTTGGTGGTGGCGTTTTCAGAGTCGAGTGTTATCCAGTTTAATCCTTGTAAATCATGAGGATGGATAATGTCTAATTGAGACGCGGGATGATCTTTAGGTACCGCGCAATAACAGGCGAGATCAAAGGCGACGGAATCGTGTTTCGAGGAGCTTTGGGCTTTATCGACTAAGCCAATTTGATATTGCCCAGAGGCAATACCTTGTCGAATCGCGGAACAACCAGAAAGATGTAAGCTCACGTCTACGCCAGGATTGGCCGTCATATATTCTGCAATCAGTTCGGGCAAAAATTGGTAGGACGGACCAAAAATGGTGGCGATACGCAGCCTGCCTGTTTTACTGTTTTTAGCACGTTTAATACTGTCCTCTAAGTGGTTTACGCCTTGCAATATGCCATAGACTTCTTCGTGTAAGTAAAGTGCTTCGTCGGTTGGGATCAATTTACCGTTGTTGCGCACAAAGAGCTTGTAGCCGATTTCATCTTCAAAATTAGCAAGCATTTTACTGGCGGCTGGCTGGCTGACATAGCTGCGTTCTGCGGCTCTGGTAATGCTGCCAGTAACAAAGACTTCGTGAAAGATACGCAATTTATTGATGTTCATCGCCATAACCTAAAGTTATTAGACTATTAAAAATATTCAGTGTGATTATAGAAAATCTTCACATAAGATCCTAACGGTTAGTTGTTTGATCTGCATCAAAATATTGCATAAGAAGATGCGGTCACGGTATCACTTACAACAAGAAGCCAGTTAAAAATCGATACTGAATAAAAAGAAACCATAAAATCAACAGCATAAAAGGAACGAACAATGAAGAAATTATCCGTTGCGTTAGCCGTTACATCGACGCTTTTAGCCACAAACAGCTATGCAGACGATAGCACATCCACTTTAAGTGCGGTCAAGGAGCGCGGTTATGTAAATTGCGTGATAGGCAACTCCTTTCCCGGTTTTTACAGTTTGAATAAAGAGGGAGAATGGCAGGGCATGGACATCGACATGTGCCGAGGCGTTGCTTCTGCTGTGTTTGGTGATGCCACCAAAGTAAAATTTCTCCCAGTGCAATGGGCGCAAAGCTTCACCTCTATTAAGAGTGGTAAAGGTGACATATTATCAAAAGGTATGACGTGGACGCTTTCCCGTGATACCCAACAAGGGTTGGATTTCCTAGACACGTATTTTTATGACGGCCAAGGTTTCATGGTGCATAAAGATCTGGGGGTGAAGTCCATCAAAGAGCTAAATGGGGCTACGGTATGTGTACTAACTGGCACCTCTAGTGAGTTGAATATCGCGGATTACAGCCGAGCGAATAATCTAGACATCAAGACGGTGGTATTTGATGACTCTTCTGTGCGCAACACCGCCTTTTTTAACAACAACTGCGATGCATTAACCAATGACAAGTCTGGTTTGGCGGCGCAGCGTTCTGCCGCACCTAACCCAAGCGATTATGTCATTTTACCCGAAACCATTTCCAAAGAAGCTCTGTCTTTCGCGGTGAAGCAAAACGACAGTGAATGGGCGAATGTGGTGAAGTGGACCTTTGCCGCCATGGTGGCGGCAGAAGAGTTTGGTGTGAATTCGCAAAACGTTGAACAGATGCGTGCGGAAAGTCAAAGCCCTGTGGTTCGCCGCTTGCTTGGCGTTGAAGGCGACCTGCATGTTGGTCTAGGGTTGCCGCAAGATTGGGCGTATCAAGTGATTAAAAACGTCGGTAATTACGGTGAAGTCTACGAACGTAACGTGGGGGTAAACAGTGTGTTGGGTCTGGACCGTGAAGGTACTCTGAACGCATTGTGGACTAACGGCGGAATGATGTACGCAAAATCTTTCCGTTAACACCTGATGGCGACACGTTATTGGGTGTAAGGGTTTCTAAATATCGTAATAGCTAGGCGTTTGCCTATCTATTGCGGTTTTGGTTTTCTTTCTTCGTTCGGTATATCGATATGATTCAGTCTTCTACGAGCAAGTCACAAAAAAGTCCCTTGAAGGGCGCTGGCTTGCCTTCGTCTGCGACACAAAAAAGACGGTCTCTGCTTAATAATGATGCAAGCAGAGCGGTCATTCTTCAAGCGTTTGTCTTGATGTTAGCGTTATTCGGCCTATGGTTTTTATTTGCCAATGCCAGTGAAAATTTAAACCGTTTGGGCATGACGTTTGGCTTTGATTTTTTGCAGGTGACTGCGGGGTTTAATATTAGCTGGAGCCTGATTCCTTATGACCCCAGCATGAGTTATTGGCGTGTCTTTTTCGTCGGCATTGTGAATACCTTGGTATTGTCTTTTTGCGTGATTGTCGTCGGTACTCTGGTTGGCACCTTGGTGGGTATTTTACGTTTGTCTGAGAATCCCTTGGTGTCTCAATTGGCTCGTTGGTACGTGGAAATCGTGCGTAATGTGCCCTTGTTAATCCAAATTATTTTTTGGTTTACCGTGGTGTTCTCTACCTTGCCTGCGCCGCGAGAAAGTTATCATCTAGGTGAATGGTTGTTTTTGAATAACCGTGGCTTGTATGTGACGACCGTACAAAGTGCCGTGTCATGGGGATGGGTTCTTGCCCTTGTTGCTGGCTTGACCCTGTTGCTTTATGGGTTGTTGCGTTGGTCTAAACCGTATTACGTCTTGTCTGGTTCTCGTTCCAGTGGGTTTTATATTGGCCTAGTTGTTTGGGCATTGCTGGCTAGCTGGGCTTTGTGGTTCTTTGTGAATGCAATGACTCTGTCTGTGCCGAGCCTGCAAGGTTTTAATTTCAGCGGGGGAGCTTATATTCCAGCGTCATTTGGGGCGGCGTTTGTGGCCATGACGGTGTATCGATCTGCGGCGATAGCTGAAACTGTGCGAGCGGGTATGCAATCTATCGACAGAGGACAACACGAAGCCGCTTTTACCATTGGTTTCTCTCGTGTTCAGTCCTTGCGTCTGATTTTAATTCCACAGGCCATTCGATCCATTATTCCACCGATGACCAATTCTTGGTTGACCAGTGTGAAAGATTCTTCTCTTGCTGTGGCAATTGGCTTTCCTGAGTTGGTGTCGGTGTTTATGCAAACGTCGATGAACCAAACCGGACGCGCTATCGAGATCATCTTTATGGTCATGGGCTTTTATATCTTCATCAGTTTGCTGATCTCCTACTTGCTCAACAAGTACAACGACAGTGTGCAGTATAAGGTGCGATAAATGGACGATCTAAACGTGAAAAATCCACCCGTTTTAAAGCAATTTGTTCCGACACCACCGCGTCCGCCACGTCAAAGTAAAAGTGGCATTTTCGGTACCATTCGTCAGCGTTGTTTTAACAGTATCGGTAACAGTGTGTTGACCTTGTGTGTGATCGCTGTGCTGTTTTATTTAGTGAAACACGTGTTGGATTGGGCCGTGTTTAACGCTGTATTTATTGCGGATAATCGTCGCCAATGCATGGATATCAGTCCGGATGGCGCCTGTTGGGCGGGGGTTATTAGCTGGTTTAATGGCTTAATTTATGGGCGTTTTCCGGTCGATGAGCAATGGCGTGTCAATGTTGGCGTATTGCTTGGCTTGGTGTGGTTATTGCCGCTGATGTCTAAGCGTATACCTTTGCGTAACGTCATCTTATTGTCTTGGATCGGCCTGTATCCTTTTGTCGGGGCGTATCTTTTCTTAGGTGGCCGTTTTGGTGCGGAGTTGGGCTGGGTACATGGCGTGATGACCTGCCTTGCTTTGGCTTTTCTAACCATTATCTACGCTAACTGGATCTTGTCAGTATGGGATAAAAAGGGGCTAAACGAACTGTTTGTGCCGCTGGTATCACGCTTCGTTGAGCGACGAATTCATCTGTTGAGCTTTGTGGCTGTGTGGTTGCTTATCGCGCTGGTGATGGCTTTTGTAGTGAATCAAGTATCGTTGGAACCGGTGGCCATTGAGCGTTGGGGCGGTTTGTTCTTGACGTTTATTATCGCCAGTTTTGCTATCACCATGGCGATTCCTATTGGTGTGGTATTAGCGCTTGGCCGTCGTTCTAAGTTACCCGTGATTCATTGGTTGTCGATGACAGTGATCGAGCTAGTTCGTTCTGTACCTTTGATCACTGTCTTGTTTATGGCCGTGACTCTGTTGCCTATCTTTTTACCCGCGGATGTGGAATTCAACAAGCTTGCGCAGGTGCTGGTGGCGGTGTGTATCTTTGCTGGTGCGTACATGGCGGAAAACATCCGTGGTGGTTTGCAGGCCATTCCCAAAGGTCAGTACGAAGCCGCCGCAACGCTTGGCTTAGGTTATCTGCATACCATGGCGCTGATTATTCTGCCGCAGGCGCTTCGAATGATGATTCCAAACATCATGACGTCGTTTATCAGTTTGTTGAAAGACACGACCTTGGTTTCCATCATTGGTTTGTTCGACATTATGTTGATGGCACGTAATATCGCCAATGACAAAGACTGGGTGGGCATGCACACCGAACCTTTGGTGATGATTTCCGTACTCTTCTTTTTGTTTTGCTACAGCATGTCTCAATACAGTTTGACCCTAGAAAAACGTTTAAAGGTGGATCGCTAATGATGACTTCATCAGGCCATTTGGCTAGAAAAAATACCACAAACACAGCGATTAAAATCGACAAGCTAAATAAATGGTACGGAGACCATCATGTCTTAAAAGACGTTTCTCTGGATATTAGTGAAGGCGAAATTATGGTGGTGTGTGGGCCGTCTGGCTCAGGTAAATCGACCCTGATTCGCTCCTTGAATCATTTAGAAGATTACCAGGAAGGCGTGGTTTCCGTGTTTGGTCAGCCGCTTTCTCGGGATCGTCAAAGCCATAAAATCATTCACCAAACCATGGGTATGGTGTTTCAGAACTTTAACTTATTTCCTCACCTTACTGTTTTGCAGAACTGTACTTTAGGTCTCACTTGGCTGCGCAAGATGTCAGAGCGTGACGCTGACAAAATGGCAATGCGTTTATTGGATCGCGTGGGCATTGCGCAATTGGCGACGCGTTATCCGGGGCAATTATCCGGTGGTCAACAACAGCGTGTGGCGATTTCTCGATCTCTCGCCATGGAGTCCCAAAATCATGTTGTTCGACGAGCCAACCTCTGCGTTAGATCCAGAAATGGTCAAGGAAGTCTTGGACGTGATGATTGACCTTGCTAAAACCGGCATGACCATGGTGTGCGTTACCCATGAAATGCAGTTCGCCAAACAAGTAGCCGATCGTGTGGTGTTCATGGCCGATGGTGAAATCATCGAAGTTGGGCCACCGGAGCAGGTGTTAGTCAATCCCCAGTGGGATAGGACGAAAGAGTTTTTACAACATGTTCTCTGAAATTTTTGAACGATGGCAGCACTCGTGACATCGTTCAAAGATTGAGCTTAGCGGTTAAAGAAAAAATACGAACTTACCCTTATTTTATGGAATGAAATCAATATGTTGGCAAAAAACAGATCGACGTACACCAACATGCCTTTTTGGTTGGCCGATACGTCTTTGGCAAGCAAGATTCACTCAAATGCTCGCTTTGAACTTCCACAAAAAGCCGACGCTGTGATTGTTGGTGGTGGTTTTACGGGTATCTCAGCGGCCATTACTTTGGCGCGAGCGGGGCTCAAAGTGATATTACTGGAAGGTGGTCGGTTAGGGGAAGGAGCCAGTTGTCGAAATGGCGGCTTGCTTGGCCCAAGCTTCAGCAAGTTGGGCGTGGATGGGCTAGAGCGTCAATATGGTCGTGATCAGGTGCATTCGACGATTAGAGAAAGTCTGGTGGCCTTTAATTGGCTGGTGGACTTTATCAAAGAAGAACAAATTGATTGCGATTTGTCTTTGTGCGGGCGTTTTCGTGGGGCCAGTCATCCAAGCCACTATGCGGGTTTAATTGAGCAGGCTGAAGAACTTGCCAAAGTAGTAGATTTCCCCGCGATTGCGGTGAGTCGTCAGGATCAATTCGAAGAAGTGGGTTCTAACGCTTATCATGGCGGCGTGGTTTATCCGACCGATGGTACTTTGCAGCCCGCTAAGCTACATCGTGGACTGTGTCATATCGCTCAGCAATCGGGCGTGTTAATGCTAGAACACACCAAGGTGCGTGATGTCAGTAAACAAGGCGCTAGCTACAAGGTTCAGTACGATGGCGGCGTTATCTATGCCGATCAAGTGATTATCGCCACAAATGGCTACACGGGTGGCGAGTTTGATAAATTCAAACGTCGTGTGATTCCGATTCGTTCCGCGATGATTGCCACCGAGGAATTGCCTGAATCTGTGATTCGTTCTGTGAGCCCGAAATTACGTGCTCATGGCGGTACTGAGCGTTTGGTGGCCTATTATCGACCTTCGCCAGACGGTAAGCGCATCTTGTTTGGCGGGCGGGCGTTTGGTCGCGGTGATCAGCCGCAACTGTATTCGAAATACCTGCAAGATTTCATGATTCGGGTGTTTCCCCAATTAGAAGAGGCCAAAATCGATTACGCTTGGTCGGGCTATGTTGCTTACACCTTTGACCATGTGCCTCACATCGGCCAAATGGACGATATGCACTACGCCATGGGCTACTGTGGTTCTGGTGTGGGTCGCGCCAATTATTTTGGTCGCAAAATTGCCCAACAGGTGCTGAATCAAGCGGAAGGGAAAACGTCTTTCGACCAGTTTCCATTCAATACCCGTCCACTTTACACCGGAAAACCTTGGTTTTTGCCAGCCATTATGCGATGGCATGATTTTGCGGATCGACGCGGCTGGTAATAGCAAGGCGAAGCAACGCTGGATTGAACACCTCTCAAAACCCTAGTGATTCACTTGGGTTTTGTTTTTTTTGCTGGGTATGCTTGAAATGCGTTTAGCTTTGAAGATTCAGAATGTGCTTTTTCAGATCGGTTGTTGAGATATTCGCCGTACGTGGGGCGTATAGGACGATGATATTATCTTTCGCTAAGCACTGGCTAAGGGCATTCCAACGCTCGCTGCCTTGCCATTCATCACCACAGATAACGGCGTTGATGTTGAGCGAGGCTATCCATTGAGCAGCTGCTTCGGTTTGAGACATGGGCGCGCCAACCAAATGGACTTCATCGACAATCGATAGTGCGCTGAGTATGGCCATGCGATCTTGTTCAGACATCACCGGAGCGTAGCCTTTGCTTTGCTTGCCAAACGCATCGGGCGCAACCCCCACAACAAGAACATCCCCTTGTTGTTTGGCATATTTCAGATAGTTGAGGTGCCCTTGGTGGAATAAATCGAAGTAGCCTAATGCGAGTACACGCTGTGGTTGGCTTTTCTGGATTGGCGGCTGGTTCTTCTGGATTGTCTGAAGGTGTTTCTCGATGGCGGCCAGTAGTGGATCGTCTGCTTTATGTCGTCGCAAGGTGGAAAGAATATTCAGCGCTTTTTGTGTGTTGCCTTTGCTCCACTCTCCGTAAAGGCGTGAGTAGCCATAACATAGCGCAAGCCAAGAAAAATGCCGTAAGTTAGCGGCGGATACTATGGTGTCGAAATATGGATCAGGAACGCGCCAATGTGCGCCATAAAGGGCAGCTAAAAACGCATCTGGTGCCGTTAAATGCCATATTTCTCCGGCAGGAGACATTTTGGCGTTAAGCTGAAGCGGGGGGAAGTAAGTGATGCGGTTCCAATCAAAGGGAACCTGATCCATCCAAAGTCCTGATATGGTTTCACCTGAAGGAAGCTCGGTACCATACCCGCATACATCCATGGTGATGCCAGACGTTAGGTGTATAAAGCAGCGAGGGTTGATCAAACCATAGGAGCGTGCTGTTTCCTGCCAACCTAGTGCGATTAACGCTTGGATGGCAGCGGGCATTTGTTGCCAATCAATACCAATATCAATGTCTTTGTCGTTGTCTAATAATTGCCCTGTACGCTCAAGGCCGAGTAAGGTGCCGGCGGTAGCAAAAGCATAAATCCCTTGTCGCTTTAGCTCGGCAAGAGTGGTCCATAATAAGGATTCGGCTCGGGGGCGATCAAACGTCGAGGTCTTTTTTATCGGCTGAGGATAGGCCGCCGCCGAAACAAAGGATTGAGACAAAAACGCCCCAAGGGCTTGATGAAAAGCGTGGGAGGCTTGGGGCAACAAGCGGCTTTGTTGATAGCACAATCCTAAGATGTGATATGCCTCATGCAGGTAAGGTTTTTCACGCAATAAAGCTTCAAGCCTTTCAATCCACGCGTTCCCCGTACCTTCTAAGACCGCCAACTGAGCGAGATAGATTTGCGGGATAATATATTCAGGTGCTTGTTTATAAATACCTTGAAAAAGTTGCTTGGCGTCTTGATATTGCCCGGCACGAAAATACTGCACGGCGAGCTGAATTTGGTCATCAATGGTCATGTTCTTCCTGCAGGGTATTATGTGATTGGGAGCAGTATTGTTCTTACTATTAAGGCTGGCTGGGTAAGTGCCTCTTGAGGTCTTAATCTAATACTTTTAGCAAGCAAACTACACGTTCTATTTCGTTAAAGCCAAGTTGTTTGTGAAGGTTAACGCTTTTTTCGTTGGTAATCGGAGCGTCGCTGCCGAGCCTCCTGAAAGCCTTTTTGTTTTGCCCATTCTTCAGCAGCGTGAATCAAAGCTTTGCCGATACCTTGCCCTTGGCAATCCGGTGAGACAAACCAAGCTTCGATGTAGGGCGTGGTTTGCTGGCTACTGCCAGGGACGTTGTCACGCAGGTTTAGCTCGATAAAACCGACCATCTTTTGGGCATCATCAAGGGCAATCAACACCTCTTGTACATTTGGATGGCTGCCATGAAAGAAGGCGTCGACTTCCGCTTGGTTAATGTTTTTTATTTCAGGCAGAAATTCGACTCTTAGCGCTGACCAAGCATTGCAATCTTGATGTCGAATAGAGCGAATGTTAATTGGCATTAATAGCGTCTTTTTAGTCATCAAATTAACCCTGCCGCTCATGCTTGCGTAATTTCTGTTAGAAAAATGAATATAATAGATTTTTCTATTCTCTTGAACACAGACTAGTAGGAGTATCAAAGCCCCTTACATTTTAACGTAACAAAATTTACGACTATATTTACAATTTTTTGACAAAATAAAACAATAATTGAGCAGTGTTTTATTCTACATGCACTATGTTTTGTGTAATGTTTTATAAGGGATTGTTCATTATGTTTAGTTTTTCGCGAAAATTGTATCTGGGTTTTTCTGTTGTACTGATATTACTTGGTGCTGTTGGTATTACTTCATATTTTGCTCTCAATAGCGCGTCTACCGGTTTTGAAGAGTATCGTTCGCTTGCAAGATCCACCAATGCCGTTAGTCAAGTTGAAGAGCGTATGTTGATGGTTCGTCTTAAAGTGAAAGATTTTTTACTGACGTCTGACGAAGAAGACAAACGCGAGTTTGATGGTTACTGGCAAGAAACTCAACAATATATGGATGAAGCGATATTGAATATTAAGCATCCTGAGCAAGTTGGTGTGATCAGAGTAATTGCCGATAACTTGAAAGAATACAATCAAGCTTTTAGTCAGGCGGTAACACTGCAAAAACAAAAAGATGAATTAGTTAATAATGTATTAAATCTTTATGGCCCCATTGTTGAACGGGATTTAACTAAAATATTGGTTTCAGCGAAGGACGATGGTGATATGTTTGCGGCTTATCACGCGTCACTAGCTACGCGAAGCTTGTTACTCGCCCGAGTGAACGCGTTGAAGTTTTTAGATTCTAGTACACAAGACGCTGTTGATATTGTGCATAAAGAATTTACAGAAATGAATGCACAGTTTCAGATTTTGAAGAAAGAACTTGAAAATCCTGAGCGTATCAACTTGCTAGATGAAGCAATAAGCAGCGCTGTGCTTTACGAACAGGGATTTGACGCTGTGGTAAAAGCGCAATTGGAACGTAATGCGCTGGTAAACGAGAAATTGAATCAAATTGGCCCTATGGTTGCCAAAATGACGGAAGAGCTTAGAGCCTCATTCCTAGAGGAGCAAAATATCCTTGGACCTGAGTTACAGCAAAGTAATTCGACCGCGATTATTGTGATTGAAGTGATTGTGGTATTGGCGATTGTGTTTGGTATAGCCACGGCCATCTTTATTACTCGTTCCACGATACAAAATCTGGGTGGCGATCCTATGATGGTCACAAATATTGTAAAACGCGTATCAGAAGGTGATCTTGATATCGATTTACCCAATAATAATGAAGACAGTGCCAGTTTGTATGCCGCTGTGAAAGTGATGGTGAGGAGTTCACGCGACAAAGCACACCTTGCACAAAAGATTGCCGACGGAGATTTATCGTCCAAAGTGGTATTAGCGTCGGATAAAGATGTACTGGGCAAAGCTCTGAAAGACATGGTCAAAAACCTTAACAATGTCTTGTCGGAAATCCAAAGCTCTGGTGATCAAATTGCCGCTGGTAGCTCACAAGTATCGAGCTTTAGCCAATCTCTTGCCGAAGGCGCGAACCAGCAAAAAGACAATTTACAGACGATTTCTGCGGCATTAGAAGAGCTTTCTGTGCAAACCAATGATAATGCAACAGGGGCAAAACAAGCCAGTCAATTGGCTCTTACGGCACAAAAAGCGGTTGCGCAAGGCCAGTCACACATGCAAGACATGGTAGCAGCTATGAATGACATAAAAGACGCAGGACAAAGTATTGCAGGCTTCATTAAAACCATTGATGAAATCGCCGAACAGACAAATTTATTGGCCCTAAACGCCGCGATTGAAGCCGCGAGAGCTGGCGAACAAGGGCGAGGCTTTGCAGTGGTGGCTGATGAAGTGCGTGGCTTGGCATCAAGAAGTACCGCCGCCGCCATGGAAACAGCCAAATTAATTCAGCTGTCTTCAGCCAAAACCGAAAGCGGTGTTGCTATCGCACAAAGTACGGCTCAAGCGCTTCAAGCGGTGTTTGATGGCATTAATGAAACCACGGATTTAGTGACGAAAATTGCCTCTGCCAGTGGCGAGCAAGCACTGGCAGTAGATGAAGTAACGCGTGCAATTGTATCCGTTGGCGATGTTGTCGAGTCTCAATGCCGCTGCTTCTGTCGAAGGCGCTGCTGCTGCAGAGCAGCTAAGCAGTCAAAGTGCTGTAATGAGAGACACCATGGCTCATTTCACTTTAGCAAAGAGCTAAGCGCATTTTTAAATGCTAGTGCTAAAAAACCGTTAGTGCCTCTAAGGTGCTAGCGGTTTTTTATTTTATATGGCGCAAACGGTAGCGATTATTGTTTGCCATAGGTTTCTGTTCAAACCTTCCTTAGTCTGTTGAAATGGCGTATTGTCATTTGATTGATTGTTTTTTCTTCAAAAAGAAAAATAATAAAAAGGAGAAAGGCTTTGAAAAAGTATCATAACTTATTCTTTATCCTTGTTTTACTCTGCTTCCCACTATTTGCGGCGAGCAAAGCGTCGATTAATGAACTGAATTCTTGTCGTGCTCTAGTGGACTTTGTTGATGTGAAATTAGATGAGTTTGCTGGTTATTACACGAAGGAAGACATGGCCTTGGTTCATAAAGGCTTATTAGCTTACAGTGAGTTTTTACAAAATGATGTGATAACGCCCATGTTATTAAACATGTACGGGGGGAACGCGGATCAGGCAAAGTTAATGCAAAATTTGTTTGATCGACAACAAGTGACTTTTTTCGCCATCTTAACGAGCGATATTCCAAAAGAAAACTGTTTACTGAATACGCGGCGGCGATAAACGATTGTACTGCTAAAGCTCGTGTTAGAGCAGACGTTGCCAAAGCCTTAAACACGTCTTTGAACGTGATGATAAAGCTAGCTCGGCAGAGCTAGCTTTTGTGTCGTGATTATTAAAATCCGCTGGGTTGATCTATCAACATGGAGGTTGATAACAAATACTGTTCGTTTAGATAACTGAGCAGTTCTGTGTTCACATCTTGCTGAATATTTGGCAGCCCTTGGTTACCAAAAATGCGATTTATTTCAATCACGTAGGGAACAGGTCCGACCATGGCAATGTCGAACCCTGCGTGGTTAATGTCGAGAGATTGTGCCAAAAATGTCACTAGGTCTTGGGCTTCTTTGGGAATCAATGCCACTTCCACTTGTCCGCCTTGGCTGATGTTGTTGTGGAAACCATTGTCTGACTGTAGACGCCAGTAACCACTGACAATCTTATTGCCTACCCAAATAACGCGCATGTCTCTGTCTATTGGTAGATATTCTTGCGCGTATAAGACATCTGTTTTCGCCACATAATCGCGCCACTGGCTCGGTGTTTCGATTAAAAACACACCATTTCCCATACTGCTACGAGGAATCTTGGCAACAAAGGGCGACGGCATTTCGTCCCAAATTTTATCCGCCTCGTAAGGTGTATTGGCGGCTATGATCGTATAAGGATGCTGATGCGGCACGACCGTGCGAAATGTGCGTGTCATTTCGACTTTATCGTGTCCTATCATGTATGACGCAAGGCTTGGAAAAATACGCTTTTTTAGCCCATGAACCAACGCGGTAAGCTGCCAGTATTGTGGGAATAGTAGCCAATCTGCCTCTTTGATTTCCTCCAAATGATCATACATAGATTCGGGTTTAATGTATTTAACCTGAGGTAAGTGGAGGGTTCTTAGTGCGTCAAACGAGATGATATTCATTATTTATAATCAATAGCCAAACATGGCGCGATTGTGAGGCCAGAAGCTGAAAAAATAAACAAAAAAATGCGCTTTTTTTAGCCTATTTTCGACTCAAAAAAAGCGTCCATTCGGGTAGCAAATAGCACCGTAAGAATCAGTGTTCTCGTGGTGCGTATTTGAGAAAAATACCTAATGAAATCAATAAGAATCCAGAACTCGCTACAATAGCAACGGGATAATACAAGTTCCCCGCCATATCCAGCTGACTGTATTTAATCACCATAATGAGACCTTCTAGCGCCATGGCGACACAAACGGTGCCAATAAAGCGCGGTAAAGTGCGACGTAGTAAAACAATAATATCGTGCTCATTATCACTGCCGTATTCTTTATTAATGACCATCGCCAATTCAAATACCGCAATGGCAATGATGTTGGAGTTGATGATTTTGATAATAACTTGGGTGAGGCTTTCGCCATGACGGTATTCACCTATGGCACCGAAAAAACTGGCGAGTACCACAAATCCTGCGAGGCTGAAGAAAATAGTAGCGAAGGTTTTGGCAAAAGCTTTTTGAAGGTTTATGCGCATTGTTAAGCACCTAATGTGTTTGATAACGCTTCTTACAATAGGGATTCGCCAGTAAATACATAGGCTTAAAAGCTCATTGCCATCAAGCTTCCTTGTTGATGACAAAAACTGTTCATTTTTTACGGAGAGGAATAAAAAAAGGGCGAATGGCTGTTCTGCCTGTCGCCCTTTAAGTTATGTTTCGTTGCGTTTATTCTGTTACGAGGAGCCTCTACTCCGTCGTCATTGTACTCAACCTTGGCCTTAAAGCCTTTTGTGAGTACTTGTTCAAATTTTCCACGCCAGTATTTAGCTTGAATGAGAGGGATACGATCACCGACCTGTGGTTTAGCGAGTGCATCAATGACCAAGGTGCCCCCTTGAATCATGGCGGTATTTTTTACGGTGAGAGCGGGTACGTTAACTTGGTCTAGATGGATGGTTAGCATGCCGCTTTGCTGTTGCAAGTTGTTCACATTCAGCCCGCTAGTGATTAACAAAACCCCGTTCTCTATAAAGACATCTCCAGAACCAAACGCAGTACGTGATTGCGCCTCTAGTACCCCTGCTTTTAAATGCGTTCCGCCGCTGTAGCTATTGTTGCCTGTTAGGGTTAACCAGCCCGTGCCTTGCTTGGTTAATAAGCCTTTGCCACTGATATCGTTACGCCACCAATCATGGGCATTAAATCGACCTTTATCAGCGTCCATGGTCACCGTGACATCCCCAAGGAAGGCGCCATATCCATCCGCTGCGGTGACATAATCTAATCGCCCCCACCCGTTTGACTCGTCTAGCACTGGGTAGCCGGAATCAATCGAGGTGGTGTACAACACCGCACGGCGTTGTTCAGCTGTTAAATAAGGCTGGCGTGTTTCCAGTAGTACTTCAGCACCTTTTGGTACGACAGGCGCTTGTCCGGCTTTACTCTTGTCTTGAGTAAAGCCATAGGTCATACGGAAACGATACAGAGCTTTGTTGCTATCGTGATCAGCCCAACGATCTGAAGAATCTTGCTGGTGCGCGAGATCGTAAAGCGAATCCCCAGCGGACATTTGGGAAAAATATTCGCCCGTATTCTCATAGGCGGCTTCTTTTAGCGCCGTGTTTTTCTCGTTAAGAAGAGCGGCTGCAGCCACCGCTTGCGATTGAATGCGACCACCAATCACATCGAATGGCGAATGCATACCCGCCACAATACGACTTTCACCCAGCTCAGAGCCGCGCGTCACCATTTCTGCAAAGCGTTCTGGAAAAGCATAAGCATACGCCCAAGCTGCTAAGTAACCTGCATTGGTGTGACCGCTTGGGAAAGCGCCATCTTTACGGCGGCCATCCTCTGCTTTACGGCGTTGGTATTTTAGAGAAGGAACAATAGACACGTTTGTATCGTACAGTTCGAAGGTTTTCCCGCCTAAGCTCTCTGTGTCGGGTTTGCCATCGTGATTAGCGTCCAGCGGAATCACTTGCCCTTCATCGTTCATACGCCAAGGGCGAGGAGACGAGAAGGTGTATTTTGCTGGTGAAGTAGAGGCTGAACTTTCACGAAGCAAATGTACCAAGTCAACGACCTTGCCTAATTCAGAAGAAGACAAACCTTTTGCTTTATCATCATCTCCACCTTCGGAATAATCCAGCGTCGCGTTGGCGTCAAAATAAGCGGGATCGGAAGATGCTCTAGTGACATCGTTAACAGTATGCAGTGGTACATTCGAATGTGCTTGAGCACCTTTTATATAGGCGTTAGTCAGTGGACCAAAGCCGTCAATCACACTAAAATTCTTGTCTCGACGATCATCTAAATAAGCATCCAATGTTTGTTGATACGTCCGATTATTCGTGACTTTTACTACATAGGCGATGTTTTCTTGCCATGCTATTGGGTTAATAATTTTGACGTTGCTAAAATCTGCAGGGCCTTTACTGTTGGCACTGCCGTTTGCCCATTGTTCGTCTCCTAGCGTCCATATTTGGTTAAATCCAGACAGCAGGGTAAGAATGGGGTTATAGTCGGGGTCGTATTTATGTTCGTTACCGTTGTTTTCAATATTGTCCACAGCTGGTAGAGGAAACGAAACCTTGGGTGTAGGTACGACTTGTTCATAACCTACTCCCGTTGGTTTATCTGCACCCTGCCTAATGGCGCAGGCGGTTAAAAATGATACTGTGATGAGGGCAAGTGTTAGGGGTTTAAGAACCGGATATGACGAGTGTGTCTTAGTTTTCATGAACATGAGTATCCATAGGAGTGTTAATAAACATCCTCCCAAGATACTGTTAATTTGTTAATGTTTTGTGACTCACGCTGGATTAACAGGCAAAATCCAGCGTACTTATTTTAGGTTAAGATTCCAATAGCTCGTTTGATTGCGTCTTACGAATTTTACGCACAGAATCAATGATAAGCATGGCTAAGGCTGACCAGATCAAGGTAAACGTAATGAGCTTTTCTGGACTGAGTGGCTCGTCATACAAAAATACCGCTAATATAAACATTCCCGTGGGGCCAATGTATTGGAAAAAGCCTAAGGTTACCAAGCTGACTCGGTTCGCCGCGGCGGCAAAACACATTAATGGCACCATGGTGATAGGTCCCGCTGCAAACAACAACCAATTCACCGTACTGCTGTTTTCAAACATATTGGCGCTAGGAGAATCGCTCATTAGCAAATACGCCAGCGCAAACGGCAGCATAAGCGCGGTCTCAATCGCCATTCCAGTAAAACTGTCCACGGCTACTTTTTTGCGGACTAACCCGTAAATACCAAATGTCAGTGCCAGCGCTAAAGCTACCCAAGGCAAAGAACCAAACTGAATAACTTCAAAAGCGACCGCACAAAAGCACAGACCAACAGCGATCTTACGCGTTCTATCTAACTTGTCTTGGAAAAAAATCATCCCCAATAAAATACTGATGAGCGGATTAATGTAGTAACCCAAGCTGGCGCTTAGCAACATATTGCTTTGTACTGCGCAAATGAAAATCCCCCAGTTAAGACCAATTAACACGGTCGATACCAGCATCGCCAACAGTGCTTTGGGTGAACGCAAAATCCTGATCAAGGCCGCGCCATAGCGCAACGCAACAATCAGTACCAACACAATAACGCAAGACCAAATAATTCGATGAGCCAGCACTTCTTGGGCAGGCACAAACGACATTTCTTTAAAATAGATAGGCGCAATCGCCCATAGAGTAAACGCCGTTAACGCGTAGAAAATGCCGCTTTTTGATGAGGTTTGCATTGAAATAATCCTATTCAATGAATGTTGTTTTTAGGCATAAGAGTGTATAGCAATACTGGTTAAATGGTCAGATTTTTATTGAAAGCTGAATGACTATCTTATGCAACGATTCCAGTGACGGTGAAACAGACAATTTCATTTGCGTACTGATTGAACGTATTGCCTAAGCTGGGGGATGGGTTTAAAGTTAAGCCATTAACTTTACATTAATCGAACTTCGGGGCGGGGTGAAATTCCCCACCGGCGGTAATTTGACGAGATTGAAAAATCTATCAACAGCCCGCGAGCGCCTTGTTTCTTACGTTAAGAAAAGCATCTTAGACATGTCGTTTAAGAAGCAAGGGTCAGCAGATCTGGTGAGACTCCAGAGCCGACGGTTACAGTCCGGATGATAGAAGATCGACCAAGCGTGAGTGCACGAACTTGTCTTCGTGTCTCTGTGCTGCGCCTTTCTGTGTGCAATTCTTGGTATATTCGTTTTCATCACCCCTGTACATCTTATTGATTGGAGAAACCAAAGATGGCAGGCACTTTTTTTATCATGATCGCGTGCTTCACGTGGGCGCTTGATACGTTAATTCGTTATCCCTTGTTGGGTGCGGGTTATTCCACCCTACAAATTGTTTTGATCGAACACCTTACCTTGGTGTTGTTTGTCGCGCCTATGTTGTGGCGTTATCGTCATGTGTATCGCCACATGTCGATCAGTGGCTTTTCGTGCTTGTTTTTCATTGGCGGTATTGGTTCTGCCATGGGTACCTTGGCGTTTACCGAAGCTTTTCACTATTTGAATCCCACGGTGGTGATCTTGCTGCAAAAGCTGCAACCGATCGTGGCAATTTTGTTGGCGTATTGGTTACTGAAAGAACGCATTGAAGGGCAGTTTGTCCGGTGGGCCGCGGTCATTTTGCTGGGCAGCTTTGTGATGATGTGGCCAGATCTACGCCAACTAGGCGATGCCCAATGGCACTATTCAAGTGACACAACAAGCATTATGAAAGGCTATGGTTACACCCTAATAGCGGTGATCGCTTGGGGCGCAGCAACCGTGTGCGGCAAATACTTGTCCCATCAACACATGCCAGCCAACGCGATTATGTCGGGACGTTTTGTAGCTGGCTTATTGGTGTTATTGCCTTTGACGCTGGCCCAATCAGACAGCCTCATTCCCATGACATCCATTGACTTGAGCTTGGCAATTGCTATGGCGCTATTGAGTGGTTTTGTGGGCATGTGGTTCTACTATCAAGGATTGAAAACCGTGCCAGCACAACTTGCCACCTTAGCCGAGTTATCGTTCCCTGTCTTTGCCGCCGTGATCAACTGGTACTTCCTCAACATGGGATTAACCGCCTACCAAATCATCGGCGGCTTGATGCTCATCCTCGGCAACATCGGTTTGCGCATGAAAGAACTGAAAAAAACCGAATTGGCGCCAGTGACTCAGTAGTTTTTAGTTAATTAAAACAGTCTGGTGATTTTTTGAGCATTAGACTGTTTTCAAATCTTTCTCCCACATAGTTAGTTTCCTTTTTTGATTCTGCAAATACCTGCCCCTCTTTGGTGCTTTTTGCTTTAGAATAGCACACATAATTTGTCCGTAAGGTCAGTTTTCTTTTTCTTCATGCGCAGACAGTGTGATTCACACTGTTAAAAGGAATACCGATGTCCAGCTCTTCCTCTACTTCTAATGATTTTTCAATCACCGAGCCAAAAACCCAGTGGCTGAATGTTATCTTGCTGTGGGTGGCGGGTATTTCTGCGGCGATGCAGTTTGCCAAGTTTTCGGTGTCTTTCGATGATTTGCTTGCGCATTATCAAGCCGGTGCAACGTCAACCGGTGCGGCATTGTCTGCGGTTGGTATGGCGGGTTTAATCTTCGGGGTGTCGGCGGGCATGATCGCCAGTCGCGTTGGTTATTTGAAGGTGTTGGTTGGCGCTTTGTTGTTAGGTGGTGGTTTATCTTTGATTCAATCCACTCTGCCGCCTTTTAATCTGTTGTTTGTGACGCGAATGCTGGAAGGCTTTTCGCAATTAGGTGTGGTGGTCGCCGCACCGACGTTGATTGCAAAGTTAAGTGCGCCGCAGCATAAGTCGTTGACCATGGGGATTTGGGGTACCTTCTTTGGGGTCGCCTTTGCTTTATGTGGCTGGGCGGGAAAGAACATTTTAGATCAATACGGTTTGCAGACCTTGTTTCTGAGTCATGGCGTTTTTATTAGTACTATCGGTTTGGTGTTGTTCTTCAAGCTAAGAAAAAATCCGGTCTTGGATTTGGTACCAGTAACGGAAATGCAGGATGGCTTCTTGAGACAGATGATAAAAATTTATCAAAACCCTCGCGCCTTGCTCCCTAGCTGTGTGTTCTTGTTTTACACCTGCACCTTGGTGTCGGTATTGACTTATGTTCCTGGTTTGATTGGTGATTCGACATTGCAGAAATTGATGTTGGTGGTGTTGCCGCTCATTAGTACTGGCGGAACTTTTTTAGCGGGGGCGATTGCGCAATATTTGATGAGGCCGCAACGTGTGGCACTTATGGCGTATTGTGGTGTGGCAGTGAGCGTGGTTGTATTGTCATTAATCAGTGCTTCGCCTGAACTGTTCTGCGTTGTGGTTGGTGTGATGGTGCTGTTTCTTGGTATGGTGCCAGGTTCGGCGTTGGCGATGATTCCCACCCTTGCTCGCAATCCAAGTGAACAAGCACAAGGTTATGGCTTACTTGCCCAGTTTGGTAACATTGGCGCGACGGTTGGGCCACCAACATTTGCGACGGCGATTGCGATTTATGGGCTTTCTGGCTTAGTTATGTTGGTGTTGTGCGTTTGCTGTTTTGGTGTGCTATTTAGTCTCTGGGCTGGGCGTATCAAAGCCACTGTTTAGTGTTTTTCTTGTCTTCTTCGGCTGTGCTGTCTAAGCAGCATAGCCTGTATTCTCGCGCTCTTTCCTAAAAAAATACTGCCAAGTCCTGTAATAATATGGGACTCTTTGGTGTCTAATTCCTTGAGTTACACTTATTTATCACGGTCGAATTGCAAAGCCCTTTCGGAGTACGAATGAAAAAAATTGGATTGCTGGTTTTGATTGCCGCCTTGGTGGTGGGTTTTTTCTATTTTGACTTGAACCAGTGGTTGACGCTGCAAGGGCTAAAATCCGGTCTGGTAACCTTTGAAGCGTGGCGCAGTGACAGCCCAATTTTTGTCAGTGGGGGCTTTTTGCTCTTGTACGTGATTGTGACGGCGTTGTCTTTGCCGGGCGCGGTGATCATGACCTTGGCCGCTGGTGCCTTGTTTGGCTTGCTGTGGGGCACGCTGATTGTGTCGTTTGCCAGTAGCATTGGGGCGACCTTGGCATTTTTGGTGTCGCGTTACTTATTACAAGACGCAGTGCAGTCGCGCTTTGGTGATCGCTTAAAAGCCTTTAACGAAGGCATTGCACGAGACGGTGCCTTTTATTTATTCACCCTTCGTCTTGTGCCTATCTTCCCTTTCTTTTTGATTAATTTGCTGATGGGTTTGACCGCAATTCGTGCTTTGACCTTTTACTGGGTGAGCCAAGTGGGTATGTTCGTTGGTACTGTGGTGTATGTCAATGCGGGCACACAACTGGGGCAACTGGAAAGCTTATCTGGCATTTTATCGCCTTCTTTGTTGCTGTCTTTTGTGTTGTTGGGTGTGTTTCCGCTGATGGCGAAGAAAATTTTGGATGTTATTAAAGCACAACGTGTGTATGCGGGATTTACCAAGCCAAAATCCTTTGATCGTAATTTGATTGTGATTGGAGCAGGGGCCGGCGGCTTAGTAAGTGCTTACATTGCCGCAACGGTGAAAGCCAAAGTGACGCTGGTTGAAGCCCACAAAATGGGTGGCGATTGTTTGAATTATGGTTGTATCCCAAGTAAAGCATTGATCAAGAGTGCGAAAGTCGCCCATCAAATGCGCCATGCTGAAAACTATGGTTTAAACAGCAGCGAGCCGACGTTTTCGTTTAAAAAAGTCATGCAGCGTATTCACGATGTGATCGCAAAGATCGAGCCTCACGACAGCGTTGAGCGTTACAGCAAAATGGGAGTCGATGTCGTACAAGGTTACGCAAAATTGATTGACCCATGGACAGTCGAAATTCAGCTGAACGAAGGCGGCACGCAGCGTTTAACGGCGCGCAGCATTGTCTTGGCAACGGGGGCACGTCCTTTTGTGCCAGATTTACCGGGCTTGGAAGAAGTGGGTTATTACACTAGCGATACTCTGTGGGAAGCGTTTGCCAAGTTAGACGAGCCACCGAAGCGGCTGGTGGTGTTAGGCGGTGGACCAATTGGTTGTGAATTGGCCCAGAGCTTTGCACGCTTGGGGTCTAAGGTGACGCAAATAGAACGCTCGACTCGCATTATGAGACGAGAAGACGAAGATGTGTCGGCTCTGGCACAAGACAGCCTCATTCAAGATGGTGTGATCCTGCTGACCTCCCACAATGCTGTGCGCTGTGAGAAGGAAGGGGGTGTGAAACGTCTGATTGTTGAGCACGAGGGTCAAGAGTCGGTGGTGGAGTTTGATGCGTTGATTTGTGCGGTGGGCCGCGAAGCGCGTCTTGAAGGTTATGGTTTGGAAAACCTTGGCATTGAGACCAAAGGCACGATTGTCACCAACGATTATCTTGAAACCTTATATCCGAATATTTTTGCCGCAGGCGATGTGGCAGGCCCTTATCAATTTACTCATGTGGCGGCGCATCAAGCGTGGTACGCCGCGGTGAATGCCTTGTTTGGTTCGCTGAAAAAATTCCGTGTCGATTACCGAGTGATTCCTTGGACCACTTTTATTGATCCTGAAGTGGCGCGAGTGGGCTTGAGTGAGCAAGACGCCAAAGACAAAGGCATTGCCTATGAAATGGTGCGTTATGAATTAGATGATCTGGATCGAGCCATTGCCGACAGTGCCGCGAAAGGCTTTGTGAAAGTGCTGACGGTGCCGGGTAAGGATAAGATTTTAGGCGTCACTATTGTGGGCGAGCGCGCTGGGGATTTGCTGGCGGAATTTGTGTTGGCGATGAAACATGGCCTTGGCCTGAATAAAGTGCTTGGCACCATTCATACATATCCAACTTGGGCGGAAGCCAATAAATACGCCGCTGGGGAGTGGAAACGCGCTCATGCGCCACAGCGTATTTTGAATTGGCTGGAAAAATACCATACTTGGCGTCGAGGTTAAGCGATGAAAAAACGTCGACTATGGGTTTTGACTCTCTTGAGTTTTACGGTGTTGGGTTTGTTTAGCTCTCTGGCTAGCGCGGCAAATACCTTCGATCATGGTCAATGGGATGCTTTGTTAAAACAGCATGTGCTGCCATTAAATGGGGGTCAAGTCACTCAAGTTGATTATCAAGGTTTTGCTTATGACAAGGTGCCGTTAGAAGGGTATCTGGCTGAGTTATCTCAGGTGACTCAGGTCGAGTTTGATGCTTGGTCTAAAGACGAGCAATTGGCTTTTTTGATCAATGCCTACAATGCGTGGACGGTGGCGTTGATTCTGACCAAGTGGCCTGATTTGGACTCGATCAAAGAACTGGGTCGTTTGTTTAGCTCGCCTTGGAACAAGTCGTTTATTCCGCTATTGGGAGAAACTCGATCTTTGGATGATATCGAACACGTTATGATTCGCGGCTCTGATCGTTATCAAGATCCGCGTATTCATTTTGCTGTGAATTGCGCCAGCATCGGTTGCCCAGCATTGCGCAACCAAGCCTATACTGGACAGCAGTTAGAGGCTCAATTAGAGCAACAAACACTGCTTTTCCTCGAAGATCGCAGTCGAAATCGAATAGAAGGCGGAAAATTAGCGCTTTCCTCGATTTTTAAATGGTATCGAGAAGACTTTGAGAAAGGTTGGAAAGGGTATGATTCACTGGAACAGTTTCTAGTGAACTACGCGGTTTCTTTGTCTCTCAGCCCTGAAGACATAAAGCAGCTCACAGAGAAAAAGATGTCGATCCGCTTTTTAGATTATGACTGGGCGTTGAATAAAACCTTATAAATCCGATCCTGTGAATGGGGAAAAACTCTTCATCATTTCCCAAAAAAGATTCGCCTGGTAACTTTGTGTTTGATGGCGTAAACGAATCATAAAAATAGGCAGCTGATTGTGTGAGGTAAAGTTTTCTACTTCAATTGGTATCAGTTGACCATTATCCAATTCGGCTTGAATGCAATGTTTTGGCATTCGCGCCCAGCCAAGACCGTGTAATAGCATGGCTTTTTTGGCTAAAAAATCATTGACGTACCAACGCTTTCCCGTTGGTAAAATATATCTATGGCCATTTTCTGGCGAATTTTCTGCGGTATTGGTGACCAGTATTTGCGGTACGGCGTACAATGATTGTTGTTTGATTTTGGTGTCATTTGCATTGAGATTGCTGAGTAAACTGGGACTAATCACCGTTATCATGCTGATTTTATTGAGTTGAATAAAAGCATGTCGGTCATCGAGTCCGTATCTTGGGCCAATGGCAATTTCGCATTTATTTTTTGCCAGCTTTTCTTGAATACCATGAAGGTGATCTGTGGTGATGTCTAGGGCGATATCCGGATATTGGTTTTGAAAGGCTTTGATTCTTGTCATGCAATCATCGTCGAGTCCCCATCTGGCTTAAACTAATGTGCAGGGGAGCTTCTGTGCCTTGGGCAAGATCGTGACCTAAGTTTTCCAGTTGCAGTACTTGCGACATGAGCTTTTTACTTTGTTGAAAAAAAGCGTGACCTTCTGTCGTTAATGTTGGGCGATAGCTGTTTCGATCAAATAATTGGATGCCGTATTGTTCTTCTAAGGCTTTTACCGCGGCGCTGATCCCCGGCTGAGTTTTATGGATAGAGTCTGCCGCTGAACGAAAACTTCCCGTTTCGACGACCGCAATAAAGGCTCTTAGTTGATCCAATTTCATAATGTTCACCACATGATCATTAATTCTAATCGTTTTAATAATAAAACGAGATTATTTATTGTTCATTATATGTCTTATGATGGCTCACATAAATGAGGATTATCCTTATCAATGAACAAGGAGAGAATAAGTGGATTCTGCATTTGTTGTGCTATTTTTAGCGGGATTAATAACCGGTTTTTCTAAGTTTTCAGTCGGTGGTATGGGCTTGTTGGTATTGCCTATTGTGATGATCGCCTTTCCAGGCCCTGAAGCTCTGGGAATGATATTACCCTTGTATATCATTACCGATATTTTGGCGGTATGGAGCTATCGATCTAAAATAGCATGGTCAGTGTTGGCGCGTTTTTTACCTTTGGCTTTTTTAGGTGTGCTGGTCGCCAGCCAATTATTGGCTAACATCAATGCCGACCAGTTTGTGAGCTTTTTAGGTTTGATGATTATTGTGATGATCGCTCTGGGCTTGTATCTGGATTTTCGTCCGGCCTCGTTCATGCAAAAACCATGGGCGGCTTACTCCATGGGCTTTTTGGGTGGTATTGTGACTATGATGGCCAACGCGGCTGGTCCCATTTTTAGCTTGTTTTTGCTTGAGCAAAAACTGAGTAAAGAGACGTATGTGAGCACCCGAGCGTGGGCGTTTTTTATCATTAACGTGGTGAAGTTACCCTTTTATATCAGCCTAGGTTTACTAACCCTGGAAACGACACAAGCCAGTTTGTATGCCGTGCCAGGGCTGATGGTCGGTTCATTTATTGGCTATCATTTTTTGAAAAAAGTAAACCCAGTTCAGTTCAAATGGATGATCCGCATTATGTCGATGATTGCGGCCGTGAAGTTGTTTCTGTTTTCGTAGCGCATACAATAGGGCTGTACAAAAACATACAAAAATAGCTGTGTTCCGTCTTGTATTGTCGGCTGATGTTCCATAATAGTCTGTATGGGCAACTACTTTTGTTGGTTATTGTACAGCTAGGCTCAATAGTGGATTTTTGTATGGAAAACAGACCAGAAACTAATATCCAGTTGAAAGATATTTTGGAGATGGCGCCGATTGCTGTCGCTTGGTCGGATATTACCTCAGATCGGATCGATTACATAAATAAGTCGTTTAGCACGCTCTTTGGTTATTCTTTAAAGGACCTTCCTGATCTAAATACATGGTATGACCATGCTTTTCCAGATCCTTATTATTATCAACAGGTTATCGAACCTTGGATACGTCATAATCAAGAAAATGTGCCAGTAGAAGGGCTAAGCACTAGAATGTTTTGCAAGGATGGTTCGGTTAAAAAAGTGAGAATCTCCTTCTCTATCGTTGCCGATAAAAGGTTATGGTATTTCAATGATATAACCGATTATTGGATTGCTGAAAAAAGGTTGCGTGCGCGTAGTGAAATGCTGGAAATGGTGGCGAAAAGTTCTGCATTAACAAACATCCTTGATGTTATTGTGAAACAGATTCAGTACGAAAGTCCGCTCTCTTTATGTAGCGTGCTACTCTTTGATCAAGCCTCACAATGTTTGTTTTTAGGAGCGGCGCCAGATTTTCCTGATTTTTATAATAAAGCGGTTGATGGTATTAAAATTGACCTCAATGTTGGTTCATGCGGTACGGCCGCTTATTTAAAAACGCGTGTCATAGTAGAAGATATTTTCTCTCATCGATATTGGCAAGATTATACGGCGCTGGCGAGAAAAGCGGGTTTAGCTGCATGTTGGTCAGATCCCATTATGTCATCAAAAGGGGAATTGTTAGGGACTTTTGCCATTTATAAACGCATACCCTCTTCTCCCACCCAAAAAGAGCTTGAGTTGATCAATTTTGCCAGTAATCTGGCCAGTATTGCGATTGAAAGTTTTAGAGTCTCGGGAAGAGGCTCGAACGACGGGCTTATTTTGATCATTTGACTGGTTTGGCGAATCGCGGCCATTTTTTTGAGCAATGCGAAAACACTTTGTCTAAAGCGCGTACTGAGAAGACGTCACTTGCTGTTTTAATGATGGATGTTGACCATTTCAAAGGTGTTAACGACGCTTATGGTCATAAAACTGGAGATTTAGTATTGCAAAAATTGGCCGAGATGAGCCTATCTACTTTGAGGAAAGATGACATTATTGCGAGAATAGGTGGAGAAGAGTTTGCAGTTTTGTTGCCAGCGACGGATCAAGACGAAGCTATCCGAGTCGCACAACGATTAAGAGCACGAATAGAAGAGGGTGGTGTGCTGAGTATTGATGGCCACAAAATTTCGTTTACCGTATCGTTAGGGGTGTCTTATTGTAAGCATGATGATTGCTCGACGGTTAATGAATTGCTGAATGCGGCGGATGATGCTCTCTATCAAGCGAAAGCGGCAGGTCGCAATTGTGTCTTTTCACAGTAAAATACATTGAAAAATATATGAGCAAACAAAGTTACTTATGAGTTCGAAGAATTATCTTTCAGGTTACAGTCTCCACGTACAACAACAAGCACAAGCCTTAATTGAGTCAGAAAAATCTGCCCAGTGGTTGTTAAGCAAGTATCCTATCGCTCATAGCTTAGGTGGCGCCAGCGGTTTGTATGATTACGCGTTAGAGATAAAAAATACCTTTATGCGCAGCTCACCTCCGATCAGTAAGGTGATTTACGATGACAAAATTCATGTCATCAACAATGCGCTTGGCCTGCATACTTATGTTTCAAGAATGCAGGGCAATAAGCTCAAAGCCAAGAATGAAATCCGTATATCCTCTCTGTTTCGACAAGTTCCAGAGCCCTTGCTGAGAATGATTTTAGTACATGAGTTGGCTCATCTGAAGGAAAAGGCCCATGACAAAGCGTTTTATAAGCTTTGTTGTTATATGGAGCCTGATTATCATCAGTTAGAGTTCGACCTTCGCCTGTATTTGAGTCATAGAGATCGCTTTGGAGAGCTTTGGCTCTAAACAGTCTGTTTTTCCTTTCTATCAAAATTAACATCCATTATTTTTGCACATTTATTCGATTCCTTGATTTATCTTGGTTGGCACATATCTCACACCCAAAATAATAAAACATTGTTTTATTATTTTGGGTGCATTGGTTTGAAAATGCTTCCAAAATGAAAAGTAAAGGTTTAAATTAAAACCCCTACCTAATAAAAATAAAATGGTGTTTTAAAATGAAGATCAAAATTGTCTCTGCAGCAGTCCTCATTGGACTAACGAGTATGGCGGCTCATGCAACTAGCATAAATATTCGCCATGAATACTTACCTGAGTACGATGGCCAAGATGCGAAGCATGCCGATCGAATAGAAGTGAGCCATCGCTTTGCTAATGGCATCGGTTTTGGCGTAGAAGCTAAGTGGAAAAGCCAAAATGAAGATGCATTTGGTGAGCAGACGGGGAATGGTCAGCAAAGTAATATTAGCTATCAGTACAAGTTGTCTGACACCTTGACGTTAACTCCTCAATACAAGTGGGAGTCTGGTTCGGATAAAGTCGGTCATCAATTTAATTTAAGCCTTGGCTATAAAGTAAACTCAGATTGGTCACTTGGTTTTCGTCATCGGTATCATTATGAGAATGTTGTCGGTAAAGATAACTCTCATTACAACCGTTGGACTTTTTCTGCGGGCTATAAAGGTGTTGAAGATTGGTCTTTTGGTGCCGATCTTGATTATACCTTTAATGAAGAAAAATCTGGTCCAAGATGGAAGGATGAACAGTCCGCTATCTCAGAGGTGAATGTTAAGGCTGAATACACAGGCTTAAAAAATGGTTGGAGTCCTTTTGTAGAGCTGGGCTTTGTGCCTTATAAGTCGGGTGAAAAATACAGTTTTAACGGCTCAGACGTGACAGCCAATGATGAATGGCGCCCACGTTATAGAATTGGGGCGAAGTACAGTTACTAATAGTCAAAGACACTGAAGAAAAACGCTTATCCATGAAGGCATATGAAAGGCCTATTTTTTCTTCCCTTTTAAATATTCCTTTTTGGTCTGAATGAGATGAGCAATACAAAAAACACCTGTTGGTTTATCTACAGGTGTTTTTTGTTTTCATTACGGCTAATAGAAAGGGAGTAACGCTTTGGTAGTGATGGTGACAAGTTGATCAAAAGCTTTGTGAAATCAGTAGAGCTGCGGTATAGCCTTGGGTACGGTTTTTGGCTTTGAACTCCTTGTAGGCGTGGAAAGAGACAAAGGGCAAGCCTGGACGGAAGAAGCTTAGTTCTGGTCCCGCCGCGATTACCGAACCTCGGTTACCATCCACAATGTTGCTACTCGCTGGTGCTTTGTCATCGATTAGCTGTTTGTAAAAGAAACCACCTAGGCCGATAGTCCAATCACTGAAGTGCTGACCTAGAGCAAATTCATGTCGATATTCTGTTCCACTGGTGTAGTTGGTGTCTTTGTTTTCTGTGTTTATGTCTAATTGAAAACTGGATGACACTTCAAGTCCGCCTTCTGTTAAATAGGTGACGTTAAAGGCGGGGGAAATGGTCCAGTGATTGAGCCCCGTAGTAATGGTGTCATCTTTGTCATAGTGACCTGTTGGGATTTGTATTTGCAGCTGAGTGTTGGTCGCCAAATTATCCGCTGGATGCCACTGTAATATATAGGGAATAATCTGAATATCGCCTAGGCCTGAGTCCGATCCGACTACAGCAATATCGGCCTTGGGAACACGACCATCAATCTCCATATCTAGCATCGGGATAACAATACCATAGCCATAATTTGCCCCTTGGAAACGATGCTCTGTCATCTTTATATAAGTTAATGACAGTGATTTTACTGTTTGGGAAAAGTCTTTTAGCTTGTCTTCACCCGTACCGTTTAGATTCTTATCGGCATGATAAATAGAGGATCGTATAGAAAAAGCCCCCATATCGGTTACGGGTGGCATATAGCCAGCGCTAAAACCATAAATGCCAGGTGCCGTGCTCGGAGCACCATTTTCTGTGGCCAATGTTGTCGCTGATGCTATCAAACCAAAACTTATCGTCAGTACTGAAATCAATGCATTGTGATTCATATCTTACTCTCTCTGCTCATTTGTTATTTTTATTGATACATCCAGAGCTAGCATGACAAGTGCCTTTGGCTTATTCATATCCTATTTAGGATAAGCGTGTGTTTTTAATGAAAAGGATTTGTCGTGAATGCACAAGCACGATGTGAATGGACAGAAATGCTGTATTGCCTAGAAATCATTTGGCTATCATTTATTTTTGAGGCTCGTGTATTCTCATTTATTGCACTTTTTATCTTCTGTCGCTTTACCATAAAAATAATGAAATAAGTCGAGAACGGGTCCTCTATTTCAGCCCGAGGGCCATGAAAAAGACAGTGATTGCCAAATAATGACAGCGTGAATGGTAGGTCTTTATTCGTTCTTACGTTGAGGGGGTCGCATGTCTTCTTATTATGTCAATAAACTCTTACCCGAACTTTATCGCTGCGTGGATCATCCTACGCAATGGGTCAAGGTGTTAGATCAATTGCGTGATGACCTGGATGTCAGCAGTGTCGTTGTGCAAGTGTTTGATCGGTCTAATACTGGAGATTTGGTACAAAACTGGGTAATGAGGGATTCATTTTCGTTAGCGAATGCAGCGTTACATGATAAATGGGTGAACAATGCGGATAACCCTCGAATGTACATCGAGACAACGGATAGTTTAACGATTATTAGGGACGAGGAGATTTTTTCTTTGCCGTCACCGACGATTGAGCGTTTTTATGAAAGCTTGAAGCAAGCACGTTTAGGTCATGCCATATCTCTTGAAATAAAATCCCCTAATAACCAATATATTGCGCTTATTGCCCACCGTAAATATGGTGACAAACGAGGCTTTAGCCGATTTTTTGATGAGTGTTTTCAGCACTTAGCGCCACATATTCAGCAAAGTGTTGCGTTGAGTGAGAAGTTTAATCGATTATCTTTGCAAAATGCTCATATTAACCAAGTGGCGAATCACATCAATCTAGGCATGATGCTACTTACCCCCAATGGTAGAGTGTATTGGAGTAACCAATGTGCAAAGGAATTGCTTCAGCGTTCTGAGCATATTCGATTAATCAATGGGCAGCTGACCTTTATGCATTCTACTGACCAACAAGTGTTTAATACTCTATTTGCTAAAGCATCCTTTCAAGAAGACCCCCCTCAGCGATTAATCGCAACGGTTGGGCAATACCGCTTAAATCCACTGCAATTACTAGTGACGAACGTGAATGTTCGCCCTAATGGCAGGGACTTACCATTAGAAACAGTTATCGGAGTATTTTTGTCTGAGAGTCATCAAGATTTTGCCCCATTAGAGGGGGAAATTGGTCCGCTGTATGGTTTGACGCCAGCGGAGTCTCGTTTAGCTATTGCGCTTGCGAATGGTTTGTCTTTAGAGGAGTACTCCCTAGAAAAAGGTGTGTCTATCGGCACTGTACGCATTCAATTGAAAAGTATTTTTTCAAAGATGGACATCACGCGCCAACAAGAGCTTGTTAGAGTATTATGGGCATCCATTTCTGCTCGTACGTGCCTGGCTAAGACTGCGTTATCTATTAACTCATCCCCAAGTTAGTTATGTTTTGTATCCTATTTGGGATATGACTTCGTCTAATGTCGAGGCTCATTATCTGGATCATGTAGACACTTTTTAACCTATTAAAGCCGTTTTAAGGTGTTGTCATATATTGTTCAGAATATTTAAAAGACATTAGAGGAAATATAATGACTAAAATAAAAACATTCCGTCGACTAATGAATACCGGTTTATTATCACTTGCTGTTTTGCCCGTTATTGTTCATGCCGGCTCGGTTGTTGATCCGCTGGTGGCGGCGGTGGGGCCAGAATCGCATGTACCTATTGCGATACAAAATTTACGTTGGGCGATGTTAGATGGCGGTGTGAATACTTTAACATTTCGCTCGATGGATCAATTGTTTACCACTCGCCATGTTGCCCGTTCAGGTGCCATTTCGCCTTTAATGCGTGACGATCATCTGCTTGATTTTTCTTATCAATTTGAAGGTGTAAGTTATCAACCTGAGCAATTTCTTGATCGTACTTTCACTAACGGCTTGCTGATTATGAAAGATGATAAGATTGTTTATGAGAATTATCGTAATAATACCAATCAAGATACACGTTTTATGGCGTGGTCTATGACGAAATCGTTGGTGTCGATTTTGGTTGGGATTGCTCTTGAAGAAGGTCGTATTAAATCATTAGATGAAGACATTACTCTCTATCTTCCAGAACTATCAAAAGGCGCCTATAAAGGCGTGACGATTCGTCAAGTGTTGTCTATGAGTTCTGGCGTAAAATATGAAGAGCGTTATGACTTTGCCAACCCTGGTATTGCGGCTCGTAATCATATTTTAGCCTTAGTAAAAAACGTGGCGCGTTTTGTTGAGCCTGCAAAAACCATAGAGCGTTTGCATGAACCAGGCACCGTACAGGAATATAAAACCATTGATACGGCGGTATTAGGCTTGTTATTGGAGCGAGTTAGCGGCGGTAGTAATGTGTCTGCTTATATGGCGCAACATTTATGGGAACCATTAGGAGCACAAGCAGATGGTTTCTTTATTATGGATGGTGAGCCTGGAGTGGGTCGCGAATTTACTGGTGCAGGCTACAGCGCCACTATGCGAGATTTTGCTCGAGTGGGTTCAATGATGCTGAATAATGGTCGCATTAATGGTAAGCAAATTATCTCACCTGAGTGGGTGAAAATGTCGACAGAGCCATTTATGAAAGAAGATCCTAAGCTTGGCGGCTACGGATACCAATGGTGGACTCGACCAAATACCACGGCCTATTCAGCAATAGGATTGCAAGGACAGTATATCTATGTCGACCCTGATACTCGCACTGTGATTGTTAAGTTAAGTTATTTTCCACAAGCGGAAATGGACATAGCGGAGCAAGAAACCATGGCGTTTTTCAGTGCAGCCTCTGCTTGGAATCCTAAAAAATAATATCAGTGCGCTCTAAATAGGATTTTTGGCATAAAAAGAACGCGGATAGGAGTGACCTAATCCGCGTTTTTTGCTTTTTGGGCCGTGCTTTTAAGCGCGAGCTTCTTTATTTAATCGCGTTGTGGTGTGCTGAATGTGTGTGATTTTTTTAATCAGATAATTCAACAATACGCCGTACAAGGGGATAAATAACCCTAAGCTGATAATGATTTTAAAGCCGAAATCTGCCAGTGCTATGGCTTGCCAATGTTGCGCCATAAAAGGATCAGGGCTTTGATAGAAGGCAATGCCAAAGAAAGCCAAGGTGTCTAAGCCATTACCGAATAGAGTGGAAGCTGCTGGTGCAACCCACCATTGTTTGAGTTGGCGGAGTCGATTGAACACCTGAATATCCAGTGCTTGACCTAGTAAATACGCCATCAGACTGGCAATCGCAATGCGTCCAACAAAAGTGTTGTATGTTCCTAATGCCGCAAAACCTTGAAACTCGCCTTGAGCAAATAAAACGGATAAAACATAAGACACAATCAGAGATGGAATCATCACCAAGAAAATGATTTTACGTGCTAAAGGTGCGCCAAAAATACGCACAGTCAGGTCGGTGGCTAAAAAGATAAAAGGGAAGGTAAAGGCGCCCCAAGTGGTATGAAACCCTAAAATGGTGAAGGGAATTTGGACCAAATAATTGCTAGAGGCAATGATCAGTAAGTGAAATAGAGCAAGATAGCATAATGCTTTATCTTGCTGTGCAGGCGTAAACGTATTCATATTGTGACCTTTTTCGTTTGATTGGGGTGAGGGAACCCAAATTAAAAAGCTCGGATTGGTAAAACGAACTTTTGGCTTTTTGATAATGCCGCATTTGACCTTGTGGTCAAATGCGGAGCGCGATTATACATGAAAACTTTGGTTAAAAAAGCGTCAATGGTGAAAAAAAGTGGTGCAGTGTACCAGAAACGCACATTGATATTTGACCTTGTTATTTGCTGAAAGACTTTACAGAGATCGAATAACCAACACGTGAAATCCAATTGTGGTAGAGCCAGCCGAAGACAATAATTAACAAACAACCTGATAGCACGGGGGTAAAGAGAAATCCCCAAGACACATTAAGCGACGCTATTAGGATAGGATTCGCGCCAGCTGGTGGATGCAGGGTATTTGTTAGCATCATCAAAGAAACACCTACGCCAACACTGACGGCCATACTGAGCGGTGTCACCTCCCAAAAATGCAAGGTTAGTAAACCAATGAGGCTGGTTAGTAAGTGACCACCAAGGATATTTTTTGGCTGTGCCAAAGGGCTTTTAGGCAAAGCAAATAAAATCACCATAGTCGCGCCAAAAGGCGCCATGATACCAAGATAGGCTGGAGCAATCTTTTCACCCTGAGCAAGCATGAAGATACACAAAGCAGCACCAACACCTGCGAGACTAATAATGAAAAAACGGGATTGATGAAAAGAGCGACATAAACGCAATAACATAATAAGAGTCCTTGAAATAATATGAGTAGACCGACTTGTCTCCATAATGGTAGACAGATCGGTTTACTTATGTCAATATTCTTTTATCACAGGGGGAGTAAGATGACTAAGCCAGATTCATTGATACACGCCGCGTTTAAGCTTTTTTATGAACATGGCATTCATGCTGTTGGTATAAATCGCATTCTGCAAGAAACTGGAGTGGCGAAGAAAACCCTATATCATCACTTTGCGAGCAAAGACGCCTTACTTGAAGCGGTATTAATGTATCGAGATCAGGTTTTTATGGATTGGCTCACCTCAAGAATGATGGCCGCTGGAGAGGGAAAAATGGCAGTGTTAGCGCTATTTGATGCGCTTGATGACTGGTTTCATGACAGGGTTGAGGTGTTATTACCTTTTAAAGGCTGTTTTTTCATGAAAGCGAATGGCGAGTTTTCAGATCATATGGTGAATGGCTTATGTCAGCGCCATAAACACAATATAACCGCGTTTATACAGGCAAACCTTGTTGGTCATAGCGCTCAGCTGTCATCGGCTGAGTTAGCACAGAGCATCAGTGTCTTAAAGGAAGGGGCTATTTCTCAAGCTTATGTTGCGGGCGACTTAGACGCCGCCAAAAGAGCAAAAGCCATGGCTGTTGCTCTTTTAAGCGAAAAGTGAAAACTGTATCTTAAATGCGCTGAGATTTAATCGTCATCATTGCTGCTGTTAATACGCGCCAATCGATCTTGTTCTTCTTCAAAAGCGTCTTTAATTTCTTGTAATACAGAGTCAACATCGGCGGCCTCAGTAGGCTCTTCGAACTCGCCAGTAAGTTCTGTATCAGGCGTTAGCTTGCCAGCTTCGAACAATGCCCAAATTTCTTTGGCGTATTTTGTTTCCAGCAAGTCAGGTGCGTATATGCCGTAATAATTTCGCATATTGTTAACGTCACGCTCTAACATCCACTCGGCATTGTTATTGGCGGCTGCATCAATGGCTTGAGGAAGGTCGATAATAACAGGGCCATGGGAATCGACAAGCACATTGAACTCTGACAAATCTCCGTGTACTAAGCCCGCACATAGCATACGTACGATATCGCGAATAATGGTGTCATGGTCTCGCCTAGCTTGTTCTTCTGTCAGTACGACATCATTGAGGCGCGGCGCTACTTCACCGCTGTCATCGGTTACAAGCTCCATTAATAATACGCCGTCAAAACAGCCATAAGGCACGGGTACGCGAACCCCCGCATCAGCCAAACGAAACAAGGCATCGACTTCAGCACTTTGCCAAAGACTTTCTTGCTCGTCGCGGCCAAACTTAGAGCCTTTTTCCATTGCACGAGAGCGGCGGCTATTGCGAACCTTTCTGCCTTCTCTATATTGCACCGCTTGTTTGAAGCTGCGTTTACTCGCTTCTTTATAGACTTTCGCGCAACGGATCTCTGATCCACAGCGAACGACGTAGACGGTGGCTTCTTTTCCGCTCATTAATTGTCGAAGAACTTCGTCTACTAAACCATCTTCGATGAGGGGTTGTATTCTTTTTGGGATTTTCATGCGGCTCGTTATACAGTGATTTGATGATAAATGAAACAACCAGAGAATGACTGTGGTGCTTGCCAATACTCAGTTAAAAATAGCCCTATCACAGACATAGTGACAGTTTTTCCACTCTAAAGTGAACCAGGTTATTCGTCAGAATCGCGTTTTTTATATTCATTCCTCACCAAATACTCAATCATTTCATTGATTTTCATGTTTTTTTCTTCAGCTAAGGCATTGAGCTTTTGTTTGGTATTAAGCGTCATGCTGATGCTGTAGGGTTTTTTGCCACTCGATTTTTCACGGAATTTTTTCTGACTCCATGCCTTCTTCATTTTATCAATGACGAGTGCTTTACGGTCTACGTTATCAGATAAATCGATAGTAGCAATAACCGCGGCTTTTTTTCTGTATTAGAGGTGGGAATCCAGGCTTGTTCTAAAGGTCTTTGAGTGATGTTTTGTAGGTAGGACCATGCCCAAGCCCATTGAGTTGGATTGTTGTCTTCAAGCCACTGAATGATGGTTTCGTTGAAACGAATATCCTGCCATTTGGCTTTTAAGTCTTCGAGTAAATCTTGCTGTTGCTGGGCATCCGCTTCGCCATCGTAAAAGGCATTTAAAATATCGACTAGTCTGTCCGAGACGTTATCTCTTTCTGTTGAAAAGGCTTTCTCTGACAGTAATAAATATGTGTTTTTTTGAATCGCTCCCTGCTCTTGGTTGGCCTCTCTCTTTTTGTGTAGCTTTTTAAGTAACACCAAATCCAATTGCATAATCGTTCGTCTTTTTTATCAATCCAACGAAAGTAACTTGAGGGAAGTTGGGTTGCTCTGAAGGCGGAGCGCATTTGCGTGGCGAAATTTTTAGGCGCTCGATTTCTTTGTACTAAATTGTCTAGCTCTTCATTGAGCTTTTTGACGCGTTCGGCATGTGTATTCCCCCGTAAGTTTTTCAGCGAGGCACTTCGAATATTACTTAGTAAATAATCAGTGTAAAAAGCGCATTCTCTTTCCGATCTTGCTTCCAGAAATTCAGTATCGCCTTTAATCATATTTATTCATTCCTTTTTTGTTATTAGAGCATTCGAATATATTGATTATTACTGTGTAGTATGTTTCGTAAATAGTACGTGGATTTGTGTAACCTTACAATAATTTTACAGTTGATTTGTTTATTTTTTATTCATCTTCTAACGGCTGGATGTTAATGGGATGGACAAAAAAGTGTTGAGCAAAGAGGATGCATAGAAAGGGATAGGGATCAGCTTTGGTAGGACGAGGTAGAGCAAAGGAAGCTTGGTGATATGGCGAAATGAAAGTCGGTTGTGACGTGTGATGAGCGTGAAATCAGTGAAGTTGGGGGTGGATCGGCGCACAAAGCGCGAGATGATTGAGTCAAATTCGAAATAACATGGGTGATATGCCTTTGCTTACGACAATATAGAATGGTTTTTGTTAGTCATTTGCACGGATGATATTTCGACCTGCTTGTTTGGCCGCATAGAGGCGTTTATCGGCGATTTTGAAGACATCGTGATTGGAATGGGCCTCATTTGAATAGGCAATACCAATGCTGACGGTAATACCGGTTATGTCATCAATAATAAGGTGGCTTACTCCCGCTCTTACATTTTCGGCCAAGGTCATGACTTGCTGAGGGGTTCGGTTTAATGTCAAAACAAGGAATTCCTCACCCCCCACCGGCCTAGTAAATCATTAGGATGAATGACGCGACTCAGCTTGGCGGCGATGTGACTAAGTACTTTGTCACCAATTACGTGGCCGTAGGTGTCATTGACTTGCTTAAAATAGTCGATGTCGATGATCAGTATGGCGTAGTTTTGTTTCTGCTCCTCAGTGTCTAAACGTAGCTCAGAGAATACCTTCTCGAGTCCTCTACGGTTGAGAATACGTGTGAGCAAGTCTACATAAGCGTAGTTTTCAAGCATATCGGCCCGAGCTGCGGCTTTGTCTGTTTTAATCCTCAGTCGAATGACAGTCCATAACAGAAAAATGTAGATAAGGTGAGCTATGGCGATATTAAGTACGACTCCCAGAGTGTCACTAAACGACTGTTGTTGTATGAGAACCGCAAAATGACCAATGATAGTGACAGTAAAGACGATGATGGTAGTCGGTGCGGCCTTTTTAACTTCTAGAAAAAGGTAGGCAATGACATAGTTTAGTCCTAACCATTGGGCTGCATTTGAGAACTGGCCATTTGGGGCGGCATGGTGCCACATACTCGAGCTGGTTAAGTATCCTGCCACGATAAAATACGTCATGAAATGCAGGCATTGATGGTTAAGTTTGGTGATGATGCTCAATGCATACATAAGAGCAAATGCGATAAGACAAATGGGATATGCTCGTGCATCAAACGATGAAATGAGTCCACTTGACACATCAATTGCCCAAATTGTACTAAAACCAACCATAGCAATGATAAGTAAGTGACGGAATAACCTAGGCGATACTGAGGATGCGTTTAAATGCTTGTTGTGGTTATCGTACAAAGACTGCATGGTTTGAGCGCCGAGAATAAAACATAGGGCTAGTATATAAGGCTTTTATCCAGTTGTGAGCAATTGGATCGGTAAAGTAAGATTATCTAGTATAAAGAGATGAAAGCCGCCGGTGAGCCCCTGAGGCTTTTTTGTGTTAGAACCAAGAAAATTGACTAGGCAATAAATCGATTTAATTCATTTTTTAGCGACACAGTCGATACTTGCAGCCTATCAGCGGCGTCTGCAATTTCTTCTGTGCTGTTCCTATTGTGGGCGGCTTGATTTTCAACATTGGATACGAGTGATAGTACTTGACGAATATCCATGAGTACTTTAGCCACGTTGCCAGAGGTGTGCTGTACTTTATGACGTGTATCCAACATGGTGGTTGAGCTGTCTGTAATGCTTTGCATTGCTTGAGATGACTCAGAAAGCAATTGCTTGAATTGGCCTTCACTGTCTTTCATTTTCTCTGCGACATTGCTTATTGCTGAAACAATGTTAGCAATGGCGGTACTGGTTTCATTCAGGCTACTTTGTGTTCGAATTGCAAGTTGTCGAACTTCATCGGCGACGACAGCAAAGCCTCGACCTTCTTCGCCCGCCCGGGCGGCTTCAATCGCGGCATTTAATGCTAATAGATTGGTTTGATCTGCTATGCCGCTAATAGCGGAAAGAATATTATTCACATCCTCAGCTTTGCGTGAAAGCGTGTTCAACTCGTCAGAAAGTCTTGATTGGGATTCTGCTGTACTATTGATAATGTCTGTTACCTTACTAAAAGCATGTTGTCCTTTTTCAAGAGAGCGGCTTGCTTTTTGAGTGTCTTCCACGGTTAAGGTTAGCTCTTCATCGGAAGAAGCAAGTAGATCGCAAGTAGATGTGGCATGTAGGCGAACTTCATCAACGGCATGGGCGATTTTTTGTGCGGCGACACGGATTTCTTTACTGCTGCCTTGTAGTTGAGAAGACACGGCAGAGTTTTCGATTGCCGACTGTGTCGATATAGATAGGGTTGATTGGAATTCGGTAATGAGATGATTGAAGTCTTGTAAAAGTAGTCCGATCTCATCTGGGCTGGTTTTCGTGCGTAGTGTAAGGTTGCGTGTTGTTGCTATAGTGCGCATTAATGCCTGCGCTTCTGCCAATGGTTTGAGTATGCGAGAGATCAGCCAGAAGATAATAATCGAAGAGAGTAAAAATATAATTAATCCAATAATACTGGAAACCAATAACGTGGCGTTTAGTTCTGTTTGAATAGTAGAAATAGGAGTATCTACACCCACCACAAATGTTTTACCTGAGCGGGTTGTGTAGGGGATGAATACTGACCGGAAGGTACCCCATTCATCGGTATATTCATCAAAAATAGGCGTGGCATTGTTTTTTGAGAAAGCGTTGACTAACTTATCACTTGGTTCATCGTAAGTCGCTAGAGGAGAGCGGAATGTTTTTTTCGACATCTTCTTGCTCTGGCGTGTCGAGTACAAAGAGCACTTTATCAGACGGTTTAATCATGGTGTACATGTATTTTATGTCTGATGATTGCAGTATGTTGTAGGCTTTTAATTGCAGAGCATCTGACTCAGCTTTGGAAAAATTTCCGTTGAATGCATCATCATATACGTTGTCGTCAATTAATTGTCTGGCAACTTGTGCTGCAAATACAAGATTACTGTCTATTTGGTCATACAGATCGGTTTTTCGCACATCATAAAGATGGAAAGTGTAGCTAACACTGGCTAAGGCGCTGAGCAAAAGGACTGTGGATAATAGACGAGATTTAATCGTGGTGAACATTTGATTTCCTTTCAAAGCGAGCGTTGTAAATGGTTTTTATCCACGTCTATTTGAGCATGAGATAGCCAGATTATAAGAGTGAATTCATTTCTGTCTAATGTTTTCTTTTGGGCTTTTTATTTTTAGAAGAGGTCAGTCCTAACGCCTTGGCCCTTAATTCTTTTTTTGATGGTTGGCGCTTTTTAGGTGCGTCTATTGTTTTGGTCAAGTCGGGTTCAAAACCTGGTAACCATTGCGGTACAAAATTTTCACCCACTAGTTTTTCAATATCCGCTAGTAAATAGCGTTCCGCTTCGCTGACCAAAGAAATCGCTAGGCCCGTTGTGCCAGCACGCCCTGTACGTCCTATACGGTGAATATAATCTTCAGCGTTATAAGGAGGCTCATGATTGATCACATACTGTAATTGATCTATGTCTATGCCTCTTGCTGCAACGTCGGTTGCGATAAGAGCTCTCACCTTGCCTGCTTTAAAGTCGGCTAATACACGTTCTCTAGCGCCTTGAGATTTGTCTCCATGAAAGGACTGAGTCGCAATACCGTCCTTTTGCATTTCGTTGGCAAGTTCATCCGCGCCCTGTTTAGTGCGGGTAAAAATGAGTACCTGCTGCCAATTTTTAGAACCGATAAGAAAAGACAGCAGGGCGCTTTTTCGCTTTTTATCAACGGCATAGATACGTTGTTCTACTTGTGTTGCCGTGGTATTACGGCTATCGACTTCGATCAGCTGTGGCTCTTTTAATAAGGTTTTACTGAGAGCAAAGATGTCGTCATTAAAGGTTGCGGAAAAGAACAGTGTCTGTCGTGTCTGTGGCAAATTTTTTAATATCCTTTGGATATCGATGATAAAGCCCATGTCCAACATTCTGTCTGCTTCATCTAAAACCAATGTTTGTAATGCACTGACATTAATCAGTTTTTTCATAATCAATTCAAGTAAGCGTCCTGGTGTCGCAACTAGTACATCGCAACCTTGCTGCAAGGCATCTACCTGTACGTTGAGGCTTGCACCACCGTAAGCAACAACCGAACGGATGGATAAATTTTGACCGTATTTGACAAAACTAGCGTGAACTTGCTGCGCTAGTTCGCGGGTAGGTGTCAACACCAGAACTTGGATGCATTGGGCTTGATTTGTACTTTTATTGTGTTGAATGCGATGCAGAAGAGGCAAAGCAAAAGCGGCTGTTTTTCCAGTACCCGTTTGTGCGCCAGCCATGACATCTTTGCCCATTAAAACGACCGGAATAGCGGCACATTGAATCGGGGTTGGTGTGGTATAACCCAGCTCGTTGACCTGATTTAAAATGTCTTGATGAAGTCCTAAAGACGCAAAGCTCATGGCTGTCTCGCTAATATTAAAGGTGTAAATAAAGAGCGCTAGTGTAGCACTTTGTTATTGTCTAGTTAGTGGCATTGGCAACAAAAAGCAGAGGCTTTTGGTGGCTCAGACTTGTTGAACTCTGTATCTGTGCTCAGGTTGGCATGGTGCTGATGATGTGTGGATGTTTTAAAATTTCATAACTAAGTAACAAAAAAACATAAAGTATCATTTCTTCTTCATTTTTTGCTTATTCATTAAGATATCTCAAATTGTAAATATTTTCATATAAATTAATTTCTATATATATCAGATATTTACTGGTTAATTTTTCAGCTTTAAAAAATTAAGTAAAAAATAAGAATAATTATCTTTGTCTGATTGTTGTAATAAAGTTACTGAAATGTATTATTAATAGTGAAAACACACGTTTTTGTTGAAGTCTATTTATTATAAAAACAACATACAATTAGGTCTGAAATCATGAAAAAAACTATTCTAGCTACTGCTATTGTTAGCAGCATCCTATCTGTAAGTGCTGTTCAAGCGGCTCCTGTCTTTGATGCCAACTTCGAGTTAAATACCGACGCTGTCGATAAAGCGACAGGTGATACAACCTATGACCAGAATGGTCGAGTTGAACTAAACGCTTACAGCAAGCATACGTCTGGCGATAACTTTTTTGCTGGTAAAGGTACTGTGCTATTGAATACTGATGGAGAGGCAACGGTTGATGATGCCTTTATCCAACTAGGTAATGGCACATGGGACTTCCAACTTGGCCGTTTTGAAGCGATTAACTTATTTCCGTTAGCGAAAGATACTTTGATTGTTCATGTTAGTGATGATTATGTTTATCAGGCCAATAAAGTACGTGGTCGCGTAGGTGACGGCGGCGGCCAGATTGCGTTCCATTATAAAGCCAGTGAAATGGTAAAATTTGAAGTGGATACTATTTACGGTGATGGCGATTCTGGTGATTCTTCAGTAGTTGGTAATGGTGATGACACCACTGCGATTTCTGGTGTGCGTCCTTCTGTCACATTTGTTACGGATGCCGCAACTATCAGTGCGGGTTTTGAAAGTGTTAAGTACGACCAAGTTGGTGGTACTAATGTTGATCTATCTGGTTATGGTGTGACAGCGAACTTTGATGTGGCTGCGGCAAACGTTAACCTTGCTGCTGCGTTCAGCAAAGACGATAACACAGATAAGAAAATCTCTTCATTTGTTGCCAACATGGTGTACGGAAACTTTGGTTTGGGTGTGATTGCGTCTAGTGTTGATGATGGCGCAACGGATCCATCTCTAGTGACCACTTATATTGCTTACACTGTACCAGTGTTAGACATTGAAAATGCGACAGTGACTTTCGCAGGCTCTTATTCAACGGCGGATGATGTAGCCGCTGGTGATAATGATAAAACTACCGCAGCACGAGTTCGTTTTAACTACGGTTTCTAACGTGTAGTTAAAGATAAGAGCAATATCGTTGGTTACTCCCTTTTCTGATGATATTGCTCTTCCCTCGTGCTGGGGGCTATTTTCCATCCATCACTCTTTGTTATTCAATGCCGTAAGCAGCTGTAATATTTCTATTTCAGAATATTGTTGGCTGTTGAATATGGGTAAGTTTCGCAAAGGCATATCCGCCACCATGGATTCAGCCATCAATTTATCTGCTTCTGCTGCAGAATCATTTAGGTCTCCCCCATCATTTTTGTAAACACTGACAGCATGCTGTCGAAAAGTGGCTTGCCCAGTGGTTCATTAGCGATGTCGCCCAAGGTTGAATTTACTGTGTAAGGTGTGATGGGTGTTGGTGTTGGAATGTCGTAACCTAATAGAGCGCTAAAAGCCGCATCATTAAAGTCGCGTTTAGCTGGAGTAAAGTACGTGGCCAAAGCGGAATTTGGTTGCTCTGCTGTGATTCCTGTATCTAGGGCAATAGACGCAGTGTCTCGAATATCTTCAACGGAAGAACCAATATGAATCTGATATTCACCGCTTTCTGCAACCCAAGTGGCTTTATTTTTATGCCAATAAGCGAAAGCGCGATAGTCCAGTTCAAATACGACTTCTTTGCTTTCACCAGGCTCCAAGAAAACCTTCTCGAATGCTTTTAATTCTTTAGCTGGTCGAGGTTGAGAAGGGGATTTTTGACCCACATAGCACTGTACTACTTCGGCACCTGCTCTGTTTCCTGTATTGGTAATAGTGATTTGTAGCTTGATGGAAGCGCTTTCATCAAAGGGCGATTTATCGCCACTTAGTAAGGTTAAATGATAGTAAGTGAAATTGGTGTAGGATAAGCCATGACCAAACGGAAAAAGCGTTTTCGTATTGGTGGTATCGAAATAGCGATAGCCAACCCAAATAGCTTCACGGTATTGAACTTGCTTGGTAGTACCAGGGAAATACGGCTGGCTTGGCACATCCTCTAAATTTGCCGGGAAGGTTTCGGCTAATTTTCCGCTTGGGTTTACTTCACCAGACAGTACTTTAGCAACCGCAGATGCGCCAGCTTGCCCGCCTAGATAAGCTTCCAAAACGGCGGGAACTTTTTCTACAAACGGAAGCACGACTGGTGCGCCATTTTGTAAAACGACCACTGTTTTACTAAGTTGTTCGCCAAGTGCCGCAATCAGATCTAGTTGCACTTGTGGCAGATTCAAATGCTGGCGATCGAAGCCTTCGGATTCGTATTTTGGTGTCAGGCCTGCAAATAAAAAGACCACATCGGCTTGCTTTGCTAGCTCAACCGCCTTGGTAATTTCAGCGCTATCTTCAGCATCATTTAGGTGATAACCCGCCGTGTAAGTGACGTTATCAGGACCAAATTGCTTTTTGATTTCATCTAGAGGCTGTTCTAATTTAAATGGATTAATCTTGGAGCTGCCAGCACCTTGGTAACGAGTGTTGTTGGCTAATGCGCCAATGACCGCAACCTTTTTTCCTACGGCAACAGGCAATAAACCGTCATTCTTTAATAGCACGCAGGTTTCTTCTGCGATCCGGGCAGCCAGTTCGTGGTGAGCGGTTAGGTCTGCTGTAACTTTATTGCTTTCTAACGACACTTGTGATTTCAGAATCAGTTCTAATACGCGAGCGACGGATTTATCTAACTCTGCCATTGTTAGCTGGCCGTTCTCGACAGCGGCGATAATCTTTTTCGTGTTCATGTCGCCAGAGCTTGGCATTTCTAAGTGTTGACCGTTTTTCACCCCTTCTACACGGTCGTTATTTGCGCCCCAATCGGTGACGATAATGCCTTCAAAGCCCCATTCTTTGACCAAAATGTCATCAAGCAATTGTTTGTGTTCTGCCGCGTATGTGCCATTAACCTTGTTGTAGGAACACATCACAGTCCAAGGTTGGGTTTGTTGAACCGCTCTCTCAAAAGCGGGGAGATAGATTTCACGCAAGGTTCTTTGATCGACGATGGCATCGACGGTCATGCGACAGTGCTCGTGATTGTTGACCGCGAAATGTTTTAAACTGGTACCTACGCCTTGGCTTTGTACGCCTTTGATCCAGGCGGCAGACATGTCACCAGCAAGCAATGGGTCTTCGGAGAAATATTCGAAGTTACGACCACCCAATGGGTTACGTTTAATGTTAGTGCCAGGACCGAGCAAGACCGACACATCTTCAGTACGGCATTCTTTGCCTAAAGCTTTGCCCATTTCTTCAATCAGCTTGGTATTCCAAGAGGCCGCCAGTCCTGATGCAGTTGGAAAGCAGGTAGCTTTGACTGCGGCGTTTAGGCCGACATGATCGCCTTCGCCAGCTTGTTTTCGTAAGCCATGAGGCCCGTCCGTTACCATGATGGAGGGTAAGTCTAAGCGCTCAATACCGTGGAGGTTCCAAAAATCCTTGCCGGTACAGAGCATGGCTTTTTCTTCTAGGGTGAGTTCGGTTAAGAGTTGTTTTATTTTTGTATTACTCATCATTGCATCCTTTTTAAGTTTGTGGTGACGGCTTCATACCATCGAGTAGTAATTGAATTAACACCAGGGTGAGTTGCGGAATGGCATCTTGTTCAATTTCCATTAAGGCATCTTTGCGCAGCAACATGCGGCGGAAAAAAGTGGGGACGGCATTAAATAGCGTTACCGCTAAATAAGCGGCTGGAATATCGGTTCGAATACAGCCTTCGGCTTGTCCTAAGGCAACAATGTCAGAGAGGGATTGGCTGACCGTTTCTGGTAATAATTGTGTCAGTTTTTCACGGAATTCGGTTGGTATACGTGATCCAGCATAGTAGCCATCAAATTCGGCAATAAAACGATCATCGTCTTCATATTGATGATCCGAATAGGCTTGCATTAACACGCCAAGACCCTCGCGAATGTTGGAATAATGGCGAGCTTTGATTTTTTCTATAATGCCTTCATAAACATCGATCTTACGAGTCAGCACCACTACAAGTATGGCGAAGCCCAAATCGTATTTATCTTGGTAATAGCGATATAAGGTGTTACGGCTCATGCCAGTGGCTGTGGCAATGTCTTTCATTTGCGTATCAGCAAAGCCATTTTCAATAAAAAGTGCTTCGGCGATGCTGATGATTTTGTCCCGAGTGGCTTCGGTTTGGTGAACCATTCTAGCAATCATAATAATGTTACACGTGTTATATTTTTTTAATAATCTAAGAGCTGATGGATGTGTAGTCAATAAAAAATTGATGAAATAGCGTTCAAGCTCAGAAAATCGAATGAGTATAAGAGGGTTTAGAACAAAAAAGCCTTTGCCTGCTGGCTAGAGGCAAAGGCTGTGATAGGTTTATAAAGCAATAATTTTAGAGGTTATTCAATGACGCGTAGGGTCATCAAATCACTGTCTTTAGTAATGACCAAGCTAGGATCAACGCGCAAACAACTGCCAGCGTAATGTCCTGCTACTGAGAAAGTACACACTTGTGAGCGATAGCCTTCAATGTCTGGGAGTTTCCACAGGGCTTGAAAGATTTGATCTTGATGAGAAAAACGCCCAGCGGTTTCTTCCATCAAGGCGTCTTTGCCGTCATAGAGACTGATGTTAAAACCGCAGCGCCCAGCGATAGGCTTACTCACGTAACCGTTAGTTTTTAGTGCATCACTCAATTCAAAGGACGATTCTAATAAATACGGGTGATCGGGAAAAAGCATCCATAAAACGGGTAAAATCGCCTTATTGCTGGGAATAAGTGTCCAAAGTGGCTCATAAACCATCACGTCCTTACGCAATAATACATCGACTAAACGCGGTGCTTCGCTGCGCGGCATATCCGTTTGATAGTCGCGTAGACGCTGTTCATCATCATCGCATTCGGCACGGATTTGATCGAGCGCGGTTTCCCATGCCCAGGTTTTCCATACCCAACGAATTTTGATGCCATCCGCGTCTACTACGTCACCATCTTGATCCCATCGTAAACTGCTGACGCCTTTAATAACTTTGCAGTTCAGTCCGGCTTTTTCCATGGTGCGTTTCATAAACAGTGCGTGGTAATTCTCTTCAAGATCCGTGTCTTGCATGATGTGAATCACGCCTTTGACAGCACTGTTGCTCCACGCTTCAATAAGTTCGTCGACCAATTCAGTTGCCGAACCTTCGCCTTCCGTTGCACCATAGTGTTCGGCCCACTTTTCTTGAATAATGCCAGCCTCCATATAACAAGAAGCAGAGTCACAGTTGTATTCGTAAACCTTAATGCCCTTTGCTGAGAGGCTAAAATCAAACCGCCCAGTGATCATCTGGTTACGACGGTTGTCCCAAGACTGATGAATTTTAGGCCATAAAGCAGATGGAATATTAAAGCTGGATAATAGATCTTCGTTTTGCAGCACATAATCTGTGGCGTGCATAAACAAGGCGTGTAATTCGTTGGTGGCGCGTTTGAGTTCACGCTCAGCGGTTTCGGTGATGACCATATACTTATAGTCGTCTTCCGGTCGGCTGGCGAGTTTGTGACCGCCCATCATATCGACAAAGGCTTCTTCTGCAGGATTGGCGATATTTAACCAAGCACGGGAAGCCTGGCCTTTGTTGGGTACATGACGTATTTGTAAATTAAATAAAGCCGGATCATCGAGCTTCAATATTTTCGGCATGCAGGTCGTCATCGGTTTGGATTACCCAGCCTAAAATGGAAGCGTCACCATAAGAGCAGCGTAGCCAATAACCGCCATCTTTACTGATTCTGGCATCTAACACGCGGGAGTAATCTTGGCCTTCTGGCCAAACTTGGTGGCCGACGTTTTGTTCGACCAAGTATAAGCGGTCTGGTAAGACTTTGGTCACAATCGCCACATGGCCTGTGATTTCAAATTCGCCGCCTTCGCTCCAAATAAGCAGAGAGCCCCACTTCAGGGTGACGTAATGAACCATTACGAAATGATTTCAATGGTAAGCGGCTTTCATCGGCGATTAAACGTGCCGAGGTAAGGCGAAAAATATCATAAGCCATGGCGACGTCATCAAAGATGTAGCCTTTGTTTAGATACAACCAGCGCCGAGCAAACTCCACACACTGCCATTTGTATCCCATAAAAATACCGTCCACATAACTGCGGTAGGCATGGCGATTGGGTAACTCGTTATCATCGGCTGAATCATAATCAGATGAATACACTGGCACATTCCCAGGAGCGATACCTAGTAAGGTGCCAAAAGGAGCGACTGGCCTGCTGGAATCAGATGTCATTGCGGTGAATTGCCTTACACATAAGTGTTGGATATGAAAAAAGAAAGACGATAAATACATCGCCCAGTGCTGGCAATATAGACCGTCGACAGAGGACCTGCAAGGTCTTAAAAAGAGTATTTTTTGTACTATATTCAGTAAAGAAAGTGCACGCGATTGTATTTTAAAATAACTGCCATATGTAGTGTTTATCTTTGGTATCAAGACCGAAACTTATTTTGGAGTTCATAATGACAAGCACTGTAAAAAATCTGTTTAGCTCAGTAAAAGTGGGAAACCTAGAGTTACCTAATCGTTTTATTATGGCACCTTTGACTCGCACACGTGCACCGGGTCATCAGCCAAATGCCTTGATGGCAGAGTATTATGCTCAACGCGCCAGCACGGGGTTGTTGATTACAGAATGTACCATGGTTACTGAAGGCACATCGGCGTTTGGCGATGACCCTGGTGTGTATTCTGCCGAGCAGATTGAAGGTTGGAAGTTAACCACAGATGCGGTTCATAAAGCTGGCGGTCGTATCTTCATGCAAATTTGGCATGCTGGCCGTGCGGCGCATCCATTATTGAATGACGGCAAAGAAGCGGTGTCGGCAAGCGCGATAGCGATTGATGGTGAAACTCATACACCAGAAGGTAAAAAACCATACACAGTTCCTCGTGCATTAACCGTTGCTGAAATCAAAGACATTGTAGGTGATTTCCGTCAAGCGGCGATCAATGCCAAAGAAGCCGGCTTTGATGGTGTGGAGATTCACGGTGCCAATGGTTACTTAATTGATCAGTTCTTACGTGAAAGCTCTAACCAGCGCACCGATGAATACGGTGGCTCATTGGAAAACCGTGCTCGTTTTTTAACGGAAGTGATTGAGGCGGTAACAGACGTCTTAGGCAGTGATCGTGTTGGTCTGCGTCTGTCTCCGCTTAATAGTTTTCAAAGTATGACAGAAAGTGATCCTGTGGAGTGGACTCGTTTCTTGTGCGAGCATTTAAACCGTTTTAATTTGGCGTATTTGCACCTAATGCGTGCTGATTTCTTTGGTATTCAACAAGCTGATGTGGTCGCAGTGGCTCGTGAAACCTACCAAGGCCATTTAATGGTGAATATGGGATACACACCAGAAGAAGCTAATCAAGTGCTTGCAGACGGTCAGGCTGACAGTGTTGCCTTTGGCAAGGGGATTTTAGCGAATCCAGATTTTGTAGAGCGAGTCAAGGCAGGCGCTGCTTTGAATGAACCAAATCCAAATACCTTCTATACCTCTGGCGCAGAAGGGTATACGGATTATCCGTTCATGACGGCGTAATGTACAAAAGAAAGTATCTAAGTAAAAAGCCAAGGCAGAAAATGCCTTGGCTTTTTACTTTTTGGCGACTGAACTAGCCAGGAATTATTGTTCTTACAGCGATAAATAAAATAGAAGGTCCTAAAAGACAACCAAGAGCTGTATAGAAGGCTGCAGTAATACAGCCATATGGGACAAGCTTGGCATCAGTCGCCGCAAGCCCTGCTGCAACACCACTTGATGTTCCCATCAGACCACCAAATATAATGGCGGTTCTCGGGTTATTAAGACGAATCAGTGGTGCGACAAAGGGGGTCATTACCATAACGAGTATGGACTTCACCAAACCAGCAGCAATAGATAGTGCAATCACCTCTGAGCTAGCACCAATTGCAGCACCAGTAACCGGTCCAACAATATAAGTAATTGCACCTGCTCCAATGGTGGTTATGCTAACGGCGTCGGTATAGCCAAACATCACAGCTACGATAGCTCCAACGATAAAAGAAGAAAGAATACCGACGATAAGGGCGTTAACACCGGCCATTCCTGCGCGTTTTAATTCATCAATTTTGACACCAAAGCCTGTTGCGACAATGGCGAAATCGCGCAACATTGAGCCACCTAGTAAGCCGATACCAGATAATAAAGGAACGTTCACGACGCCTTTATTGCCGCCAGTAAACAGGCCACCAAAATACGCCATTGTTAAACCCAGAAGAATGGCAATAGCCGATCCATGGATGCGTCCTTGAGTCAATTTAGCTGAAAGCCAATACGAGACCCACATAGTAAAACCTATAACGGCAAATCCAGTGATTAAGCTGTATTTCGTGCTAACTAAAAGTAAAGATTCGAACATACAGTCACCTTATAGGTTATTAGTTGATTTAGTGGAATGAGCCGATTCTGTATTGTCGCTGTTTCCCATACGATCAATAACAGGTACCAAAGCAAATGCGACAACAACCGCCATAACACCGGCAAGGATTGCCATTGGGCCGCCGCTTAAGGCACCATGAACGTTTTGTGTTGCAGCCATAGCGACAACAACGGGAATATATATTGCGCTCCAGAACTCAACGCCTTGTTCTGTTTTAGCATCGATAAAGCCTTTTTTATTGAGGTAGCTGCCAGTGATAATCAGTAAAATCATGGCAATACCTACACCACCAACATTCGCAGGAAGACCCATTAAGTTACCTAAAATCTGTCCTATACTAATTCCTACCAATGTACATATTGATAATAACGCGACACCATAAATGATCATGTTTCTCTCCACTCTTATCGTTTTTGTTTTTGGACGAAAATGCTGTTCACTGGTTTCTTGGGTGGCGTTCACCTCCTTTTATTTGCTGCAATATTTTGGTGTGGTTATAAAAGAGTCTTAAGATTTAAATTTTCAATGTTGTAACATTCGCCAGTGCTTAAAATCTTACGGAACAGACCTGTAAGAGTGCTGCCTGGAGGCATTTCTAGAACTCTATTTACGCCTTTCTCTTTAAGCATTTGGCAGCTGTCATGCCAATGCAGCTGATGCGACATATTCAAAGCTAGATCTTTTTTTATCTCATCTGGCTTATGTAAGACTCGAGCTTTTGCAGCACTGACATATAGGCTGTTTGGAGTCTTTAAAGTGATGGACTGAAACATGGCCAGAAGCTTTTCCGATTGCTCTCTTAATAAAGGGCAATGAGAGGGTACGGTGACATCTAAAAAAACACTGGCTCCAACCCCCGTACTTCTAACTTGCTCAGCAGCGATTTTTAAAACTCTCTTTTCTCCAGCCAGAACGAACTGATATTCACCATTAAGATTGGCCAGATAAACGTTTTCGCCCTTTTCCTGGAGTGAGTTAACGGCGGCTTGCACATGTTTAAACTCAGCTCCGGTTATTGCCAGCATGCCATAGCCAGTTGGATAAGCTGACTTCATTGAATCGGCGCGAGCTTTTACTAATCGTAATGCATCGTCAAAATCTAGACTTCCCGCTACCACTGCTGCAGGGTAAGCGCCGATAGAAAGACCTAAAACGTAGTCAGGTTTTATTCCTATGTTTTGTAAATATCGTCCCCATGCTACTCCGCAAATTAATAGGGCAAGCTGCACATTCACTGTATCAGTAAGCGCTTCTTTTGAATCTAGTGCGTCTAGTTTTACGCCTAAGATATCCTTAGCCTGTTGTTTTATAAGGGTTACATCAGGATGATCTGGTAAGTTTTGTAACATATGAACACGCTGCGCCCCCTGTCCTGGAAAGGTAAATACTTGAGTCATAATTGCATACCTCCTTCCCAAGGATTAGCGACCAAAAATGGGCCTTTTTCCGTCTTAATAAGCACTGTCGAACTTTTTCCAGCCCATTCTGATAATGCCATTGCTCCGGTCATTGTTTCGATTTGAATGTCTAAGCGACATGGTAATTCACCAAGCTCTTTCAATAACTCCCGTGCAAAGGGTTTGCTTAATGGCTTCGGTGCCTTGATGACTAAGTCCAGATCACTTTTTGCATGAATTTGCTTATCACCAGTTGCAAGCTCGTAACCAAGGCTTCCGGTAATCCCCCACTCTAAATTATGACCGTCGAGCACTTGGGCGACTGTTTCCAATGCTTGTAAAACGGGCGCTTTGAAGCGATCTGGATGATCTAACCAAGCTTGTGCCCTTGTTATTTCATAAGGCGTTAAGCTCGATTGCACCGCAGATAGAGGAGCATAAGCGGCACAACGCTCATTTTTGTTAGCACCGCGAACACCTACTGCGACAAGCCCTGCTATCGAAACCCGCTCTCGGCGCACGACAACTGGGCCATTTCCACTTGTTACCCAATCAGGTAGGTCTGGTTTTTCAGCACCAGCAACAAGCAAAAAGCGGTCAAGCCAGAGTAAATCGTGCGCTAGCCACATCATAAACTTGGCTCAGCCTTTTTCCATTGCGAGCGAAGCAGTTCACGAACTCGACGTGATGCACCTCTATTCTCACCTTGTAAACGCTTTGTTATTTGCGTGTCACCCTTAAGGTTGTCTACCGCATCGGCTAATAGGGTTTGCACAAGCTCAATATCTTTAGAGGAAGGCGCGTCGGCACTGCTAACATCAATAAATTGTTCAATCAGCCCAAGCGTTGCAAAGCTTTTAAGGTCGTAAGCCATTGGCGGTATGGCTTTGGCTAGTTGATCTAATTCCTCTTCAGAGCGCATGGTAATTCGAGCTGCAGCGGCTTTACCCATTGCATGCACCATGACGCCATCGTCATTTAGGGCAAGAATCGTATTGGCCTGATAGCCATGGGCCAAAAATGCCCCCGACATGGCTTTGCCGACGAGTAGCGCAATAACAGGATGGCCTGCTTGTCTGGCTTGCGCATAAGCAGACACTGCCGCCGCGAGAGCTTGGTGAATACCAAGTGCCTCTTCTCTTCGTCCATAAGCCTGACTAGGTACATCGACAATGGCGATAATGGCTGACTTTTGTTCGCTTCCAGCGTCTTTAGAAACAATGTTATGGATTGCATCCGCCAGTGCCCAACCTTCCAAAAGTCCTACCTCGCCATTAATGGCTCTTGGGTAGAGGTTATTTTTATCGGGTTGAACCAATATCAGTGAGCATGGGCGTTCCGCTAAGTTGCCATTGGCAATCATCACCGAGGGAACGGCACCTTCATGCACCATCATATTGTCTGCTAATAGATCAAACCAAACACGACCACGGTGTGTTTTTACGGTATCTGTCTTGATTGCTTCAGTGCTCATAATGATGCTCCCTTAGCGAAAATCTCACGTGCTGCTTCAGAGGTAATTTGATGCTGCGTATCTACATTTTTTAGTCTGTTTAAAGAGGACTGAATCGCTTCGCTGCGGAAAGTATCTGGTACACCTTTGCGTAAGTACTCTTGTACTTTGTGACGAACGTCTATGACATCTGAGCTAAAAAAGTCGTCAACTAAACCAGTTGTATAACGTTGCTCGCCTCCGGTTAAACCCCAGATAAAAGGGCGATCACGAGAGTCATATTCACCCACGCCAGCTTCTTGCTCAATAACTTGTGGGCCGTTTAATCCAAGGCGACCTTCACGAGTCATTAATAAATAGCTGCACAGACCTGCGGTAATAGACATGCCACCAAAACAACCAACGGGACCCGTAATCAAGGCCACAACAGGTTGTAGTTTTCGTAACGCCACAATGGCCGATTGAATCTCGGCAATCGCGGCCAAACCTAAATTGGCTTCTTGTAGACGAACACCACCGGTTTCAAACATTAATACAGCGGCAATGGATTCTCCTGCTTGGTTCGCTTCAACGGCCAATTCAAGAACGCCCGCTATTTTTGCCCCAGCTACTTCACCCAAACTGCCACCCTGAAAGCTGCCATCAATCGCGATAGCAATCACAGACTTGCCATCAATTGCACCACGAGCAACCACTACGCCATCATCAAACTGAGGCACAATGCCTTGTACTTCTAACCAAGGCGAAATAACTCGGTCGAATGGTGTAACCAGTTCTCGCATTGAACCTGAGTCCAATATGTACTCAATGCGTTTTCTCGCACCTTGTTCAACAAAATTAGTGTTTAATCTCGAGTCTTGAGGGTTACTCATAAGATGCCTCCTTGGTTAAGGCTTGCTCTAATGCTTGTTCTAAACGTAAACGAATCACACCCGGTGTTGCAGAAAAATCATGGATGTCCATGCGCATCATTGGTAAAGGCTGATTGGCTTCAATGCGTTCGATAAGAGCGAGCCATCGTTGCTCCCCCGCCGAGCTAGAAGAGTGGATATAGATGTCAGCTTGAGGACGATCGCTGTTATCAATCATGACTTCTAAATCACCTGACCCAACATAACCCACTAAGGTTTGATTAATGGGGGCTTTACGAGCAGGGCGAACAATATGAAACGTATCCATAAAAACTCCTAAATTAGTGGTTGGTCTGGTGAGTCAGGCTGTCTATAAACAGGGTCGCAGCCAACAAATCGGCAGCACCACCAGGAGAGGCATTTAATCGCAATAGGTCTTGCTCTAATTTGTTAAGCAACTGACGACCTAATAATGTGCCTGTCCCACCCGCATCAAGCACGGCATTAGCGCCTTGCTGCATAGTGTTTATCCCTTCAAGTCCTGCCCGTGACGCAACACAGGTGTCTGAAAGTCGCGTCATAATGGCGAGTAATGCGTTAAGCTGAGCGTCGGACTCTGAGTCGCCTCGAGCCTCGGCTGATGAATAACATAGGAAGACCGAGTTCTTGGATATGAGGAAAGCCTTGTTGCGCTTCTTCCTTCGCACCTGATAAGCCATATTGATGGCGAACTTGTAAGCCGTTACTTAGGTACACGGCTTTAAGTCCTTCGTCAGGTAAGTTTGCTAAACGCGCAGCGTCATTAAATAATTCATCAAGCGTGTTAGCTTTAGTCGCCGCGGCGACTAATAACCCTAATGCCCAGATTGCACCTTTATGAGTATTAACGCCGTTTGTCGCTTTGCGCATCGCCAGTTCCGCATCACGACCAAGGGCGCCAATATTACGACGCAGCTCAGAACCTATTGGGTGCAAGGTGGCAGCTTCAGCCATCTTGCAAAAGTAAGGTTCAAGGCAGTGAGCCGATTTTATTAACAAACCCACATCCATATCAGTGTGGGCACCAGAGCCTCGTGAATCCACGAGGGCTGGCTTCGGACTCAACATTGCTTCTTGCTTCAACGCTTGAGAAGCAAGTCGCGCAAGGCTCTTGGCATCAAGACGTCTTACCTTGGTCGCGTCCAGAGACAGTTCATCTTTCAATAAGATGGTCATCACTAATTTTAGTAATATAGTCATTACCAGCTCCGGAATTTAGCAGGTGGCTTATAGAGACCATTCGACCAAGTTTCAAGGTCTGAAATACTTGAAGCCGCCAACAAGTCTCGGCTAGCATCGCTTCTTCGAATGCCTAAATCTTCTGGGTAAGCAACCAAGCCATCCCGTCGTAATTGAGCGGTAACTTCAGGGTTTTGGCTGAGTCCCAGTGGCGTAACGCCAGCCACCGCTGCGATCATGGCTCGGCGTTGTTCTAGTGATTCGGCTTTGTATACATAAGCGATGCCTTCCTCGGTCAGAACGTGAGTTACATCGCTGGCATAAATCATCACCGGAGCCAATGGCATTTTGTAATCGCGCGCCATGGCCAAAGCATCGAGGCTCTTCGACAAAGGTCGACTTATTACTGTCTTGATAGGTTTCTACCATTTGGACGACAAGCTTGCGGCCTTTGCTTAACAAGGAATCATCGGGCTTCATATCCAGCCAAGCGGGTGATGAATGTCTTCTTCCGCACTGGGTCATGACCCATATTTGGCGCGCCGCCAAAGCCGGCCAAACGACCTCGAGTGACGGTTGAAGAATTGCCATCGCCATCAACTTGTAACGTCGAGCCAATAAACATATCAACCGCGTATTGTCCTGCTAGCTGACAAAAGGCACGGTTAGAACGCATTGAGCCGTCTTTACCGGTAAAGAAAACATCCGGACGATTGGCAATATAATCTTCCATGCCGAGTTCGGTGCCGAAACAATGCACGCTTTCAACCCAGCCAGTTTCAATCGCTGGAATCAAGGTTGGATGAGGGTTTAATGTCCAATGGCGGCAAATTTTGCCTTTTAGTCCTAATGATTCGCCATAGGTCGGCAAGAGCAATTCAATGGCTGCGGTATTAAAGCCAATGCCATGATTTAGAGACTGCACTTGGTGTTTCGCGTAGATGCCTTTAATGGCCATCATGCCCATCAAAACTTGCAGCGGTGTAATAAGGCGAGGATCACGAGTAAACAAAGGTTCGATGAAGAAAGGTTGATCCGCTAAGACAATGTAATCGACCCAAGACGCCGGAATATCCACTCGCGGCAAGTCCGATACATCGTCGACAATTTCATTAACTTGGAAAATAACAATACCATCGCGAAATGCGGCCGCTTCAACTAGTGCGGGCGTGTCTTCGGTACTTGGTCCTGTATAAATATTGCCTAATCTGTCTGCTTTAAAACCCGCTAGTAGTGCAATATTTGGATTAAGATCTACGTAAAGTCGAGCATACAACTCGATATAGGTGTGTATCGCGCCAACTTCTAACAGGCCATCTTCCATTAGTTGGCCAATGCGTAAGCTTTGTGGGCCAGAAAAAGAGAAATCCAGTTTACGAGCAATACCCATTTCAAATAGATCCAAATGTTCGGATCGACTGATGCTAGGCATAATCATATGGAGGTTGTTGATTTTATCAGGGGAGACTTTTGCTAATGAACGAGAAAGGAAATCGGCTTGTTTCTGGTTATTGCCTTCTAGTACGACTTTATCACCAGGCTGTATTAGCTGCTCCATGGCAGCAACGATGTTCTCTGTTGGAATGATAGACCCGTCAACTAGATGACTAAGATCTGACATACGGCGTTCTTTATTTTGACGTCGGCTGAACCAATTATGTCCAGAATCAGTATTCGTTTGCATCGCACTTCATCCTGTTTTTTTCTTTCACAGTATGAAGGAAGGCATTGTCTATCAATCAATGTGCTTGTGGAATCATTACTCTCATGCTAATAATCTTTGAAAAAAATAATAGAGAGCAGTGACGCTCTAAGAAAAAGCTGGAAAGAATTATGTTTGATGAAATGATCACCCTAAAGAAATTGGAAGTGTTTCTGACCTTTATGAAAGTGGGCACTTTGTCTGAGGCGGCCGAGAAGCTGCAGCTCAGTTCAGTAAGTGTTCATCGGGCGATACACTCTCTTGAAGAAGGATTGAAGTGTCCTTTGTTTCGACAAGAAGGTCGATTACTGACGCCTTTACCCAGCGCTAGAGTGTTAGAGGAAAGGGTCACACAAGTATTAAATGATCTCCAAGATGGGATCACCAGCACTCGAGAAGTCGCCGGTCTTTATTCCAATCAATTCAAATTAGGCGCGTTGTATTCGCTCACTATCAGCACATTACCGCAGCTAATCGCCGGTCTTAAACGCCGCAAAAGTGACTTAAATATCGAGCTATCATTAGGTTCAAATGCTTCTTTATTGGGCAAACTAAGGTCCTTTGAACTCGATGTGATCCTGATCTCAGCGGAAAAAACCATTGATGATGTAGAGTATACCCATCTGCCTCTTTTTGAAGATGAGCTGATGTTGGCCGTGAGCTGTGATTCACCTCTCGCCAATAAGAGCCAAATTAAACTCGAGGATTTTCAGCACGAAAATTTTGTTACATTAACAGATGGTTTTGCTACTTCCGCAGACACCAAAAAAGTCTTTCAGCAAGCCAGGATACAACCCAATATTGCGATGGAATTAGGGGACATATTTTCGTTAATGAGCATGGTAAGTGGCGGTGTTGGCTACGCCATATTGCCACGTCGTGTAGAGCATGTCTTTGATACCAAAATAAAATTATTATCGATGGAAAATATGGCCGATATGAAACAGCAAGTCGTCATGGTGTGTCTAGCGAGTCGTGAAAGAGACCCTAGAATCTTAAACTGCATCGTTGAATGCCGTAATTACGCACGAGAATACAAAGCAAGAATGTGATGCAGGGGAACAACGAAATGGGTTTGTTCTTGTCCTTAATATATCGAGATCAATAACCTTTGACTCTGCATTATTTTTTCATAGAGAATGGCTCTCAAGTTCGTATTTTCAAATGCCCAACCTTATATGATGAGGCAAAATCATTGTGACCATTGCTTCTGCACTTATTTCCAAACTGCCGTTAGTCGGCACGACTATTTTCACAAAAATGTCGGCGTTAGCCGCCGAAAAAGGCGCGATTAACCTGTCGCAAGGTTTCCCAGATTTCCCACCTGATGCTCGATTATTGGAACGTGCATCGCAGGCGATTTTAACCGGTAATAATCAATATTCGCCTATGACTGGCTTGCCAATTTTAAGAGAAGCGATTGCCAGCTTGATCGAACATCATTACGACCGAAAAGTTAACGCGTTTGACGAGATTACGGTGACGAGTGGTGCGTCGGAAGCCATTTTTGATGCGATTGCTGCGTTAGTGCATAACGGCGATGAAGTGATCTTGTTTGATCCCGCTTATGACTTGTATGAGCCAGCAGTGACCTTAGCGGGTGGTGTTTGTCGTCGAGTGACCTTAACTGCGCCTGAGTTTCGCCCTGATTGGCAGGCGTTTGCTGATTTGCTTACTGATAAAACGCGTTTGGTCTTAATCAATACGCCACACAATCCGACCGGAAGCTGTTGGTTGGCGGAAGATTTAGAATCCTTATGGCAAGCGATTGCGAGCCGAGACATTTATGTACTGTCTGATGAAGTGTATGAATTTATTCACTTTGGTAAATCTGCAGTAAGTGTTCACCAACACCCTGAGCTAATTAAACGCAGCTTGGTAGTTTCTTCTTTTGGTAAAAGCTTTCACTTAACAGGTTGGAAAGTGGGCTACATTGTGGCACCAGCGGAATTAACCGTGGAACTGCGCAAAGTGCATCAGTTTGTCTCCTTCTGTACCGCAACACCTTTGCAACAAGCCTTGGCGGAGCATCTTATTGCATTGCCTGAAGCGAGTGCTGATTTAGCGGTGTTCTATCAGCAAAAACGTGACGTACTGAGAAGCGCATTGGCTGGCAGCCGTTTTGCCTTATTGCCATGCGAGGGTACGTATTTTCAATTATTGGATTACAGCGCGATCAGTGATTTGGACGACGTGGCGTTTTGTGAATGGTTAATTGACCAAGTCGGTGTCGCCGCGATTCCGATTAGTGTGTTTTATCAACAAGCTCCTAAAGATCAGCGCCTGATTCGTTTGTGTTTTGCGAAGGAAGACAGCACTTTATTAGAAGCCGCCAGACGTTTGACGGCTTTATAAAAGAGACCTACTGAGGAAGCTGATCGAAGCAAGTTATTTCGTTCAGTTTTTCATCCCAGTTGGCACGGCTGTCCATGAATATATGGGCTTGTGGGGTGATATCGACCTCTGTGTCTAAGCAACCCGCAGGAACGACGACTAAGCCGCGTGTTTTCGCATCTGTAGGCACATTGGAGCCACACACGGAGCAAAAAGTGCGAGCAAAGTTAGTATTTTCTAAACGATAAAAACGGAGTCTATCTTCGCCACTCAACCAAGTAAGCGTAGCGCCCGGTGCAAATAAATTGGCGCAGTGTGCGGTGCCAGAGGTTTTTCGGCAACGGCTGCAATGACAAAGGAAGAACTTCTTAAATTCGCCTTCCAACTCAAATTTAACGGCGCCACATAGGCAAGATCCAGTATGAAGGTGACTCATAATTACTCCGCCAAAAAGAGTTTTTAAACTAAACGCCTACGGAAAACATACCTTCCAAATCATGTTTTGAATACGCTTGAAACGCCAACATGGTTTCTGTTTTCAAAATATAATCAATTTGAGCAAGGTGTTGCGTAACGAGTCTCAGACAGTTGGTCATTAGTTTGTACGCGGGCGATAGCAGCGATATCGTATGAACCACTGACAGAATACACTTCAGATAAACCTTCGATAGACGCAAGTTTCTCAGCGACTTGGTTGATGTGCTTTTTCTCAACAGAAAGCATGATAATAGCGGTAACCATAAGTGTTTCCTCTTTGGATTGTTAATGTGCGCTGTTATTTGAATAAAACAAATTTCGAAGAATTAGTGCCAGCGAATAGTGGGGAATTAAAGCACCTTAAGCTGCGATTTACAAAGGAACAAAGAGGTAACTTATGTGGATAAACAGGAAAGTTAGGGTTGTTAAACGTTGCGTATAAGAAAGAATACGGCATGGCTGTAGCATGCCGTTTGAAAAGTTAAAATATTACTTAATTAAAGCGATTCACTATGTTAGCAACACGTTCGCCGTAAAGACGAGCTGTTTCTAGGTCGCCTTCAGGAATAGCATCATCCCCAGCGTCTGAAGGCGATTGGACTAAAACGCCCACAGAGCCACCTAGATTATTTACGTCGCTACGTGTCGCTGCAAGCGCATTGGCAGGTGGAAGTCCCAAACTTACCCAAATACCACCATGCTGTGATGCGAGTGTTTGCAGGTAAATAAGTGTGACTTGTTTGTCGCCATTTAAACTGGCGCTGTTGGTAAAACCAGCAAATACTTTGTCTTTCCACGCTTGGGTGAACCAAGCTTTAGAGGTAGCATCAGCGAATTTTTTAAATTGCCAAGGTGCACCACCCATGTAAGTTGGCGCCCCAAAAATGATGGCGTCTGCTGCGTTCAAAGTATCCCAATCCGCGTCAGTAATATCACCATTTTCATCAATTTGAATGCTTTGCGCGTTAGCGCCCTTTGCAACATACTCTGCAACGCGTTTGGTATGTCCGTACCCAGAGAAGAAAACCACGACTGTCTTTTTCATTACTCGCTCCAATGTTTTTTTAGATGAATTAATACGAGGTAAGGCTTCGTTTTTTTGAAACAAACTCGATAGTATGTTTTAGAAACTAACTATACAATAAGTAACTTTTAGGTGACTAGGTTACTTGAGAGAAACTACTATGCAGAACAAGACAGATTTTCTAGCGTACAGTATTTATTCTAAAGATTGCCCTGCACGAGCTTTTTTTGATCGCCTTGCCGATCATTGGACCTTGTTAATTATTGGTTTACTGAGAAAAGAAGCGCTTCGATTTAATCAGATTAAAAGAGAAGTAGAAGGTATTTCACAAAAAGTTTTGTCACAAAAGCTTAAACAATTGGAACGAGATGGGCTGCTTACGCGAACCGCTTTTGCTACCGTTCCGGTAACCGTAGAGTATCAATTAACCGACTTAGGCCATGATTTTGCTCAAACGATTGAACTGTTTGCTGATTGGGCAGAACAAAATATAGAGCAGGTAAAACAGGCGCAAAAAAATTACGATAATGCTAATGCCTAGAAGCTGGCTATATTAGTCGCTAATGTTTGTTCTAGGTTTTACATTTACTTCCACTTCAAAGCCGTCCTGTTTACCCATCGCTGGGGATCTGAGCTGCAAGGTAATTCCCGCACCTGTAGTAATGGCATCGACAATCGCTAGCCCCAAACCCGAGCCAGAAGCGGTCGTGTTTGCTCGCACAAACCGATTGCGCAACAAGGCGAGGTCTTGCGGTGCAACAAGATCGCACTCATTCATCACTCGCAGCGTTCCACCTTCCAGCAAACTCACTTCCACTGGACGATTAGCTCGACCATGTTTGAGCGCATTTTCAATCAAGTTACGCGCTAGAATGGCAAAGGCATCTGGGTCTAACAGAGAGTTAATGTCACTTGTCGGCAAGGTTAATTTGATGCTTTCTGGTGACTGACGAGTAAAGTCGCCCACTATCATCTTCAATATAGGCACAAGGTTATGCGGCTTTTGTGAAATAGCGCCACCGCCTTCCGCTTTGGCTAATTCGAGTAACTTCTCAGACTGTTTTGATAGACCTTTTAGAGAGCTTTCAACATCGGTAATTTGCAGTTTTAAATGCTCGTCTTGTGTGATCGATTTGATTCGTTGCACCTTGGCCAATGCGGTCGCCAGAGGTGTACGTAATTCATGGGCACTGTTGGCGGTAAAGCTGCGTTCTGCCTCTAATGTGCGACGTAGTCGTTCGAGCAAGCGATTGACGGCCACCGCAATGGGTTTAAATTCTTTGGGGAGTTTTTCCATTTCCACTGGCGATAAATTCCCTGCGCCACGTTTTTCAATAGCGTGTTGAAAGATAACGACTTTACGAAGAGACAATCGAATAATCCACCAGATACCTAACAAGCTAATTGGCGCTAAAAACAGTAAGGGAAGTAGCAACGCAATCGCCGCCTCCATGAGGTCTTCTTCCCTGTGCTCTAGAGGTTCAGCCACTTCAATATAAACACGATGTTCTAATGCGGATGTGGTGTAAATTCGATGGGTCGAGGTGTTCGAGAAACCTATTTTTAGGGCTTCGCCAAATATCTGCGGATTGGCATCTTTTGAACGCAACAGCACATTGCCTTGCTGATCTTTAACCACATAGGTGAGGTATTCATCATCATTTTCTAGCGTTGGGATGCCGAGCCAGTCATTGTTTTGTTGTTTAAAGGAATCGGCAATCACCAAGGGCAGAATATGTTGAGCAGACTTCTTGAGCGCTTTATCAAAGGACTCGTTCATCTCTTTTTGCACCACCAACCCCGAAGTGATGGCGCCGAACAACCAAAGTAATGAAACGCCCAAAGTTAGGCCGATGCTCAGACTTTTCTTTAAGCTAGCGTTAGTGCTCATAAGTCTCCAAACGATAACCCATGTTTCTGACGGTAATAATGACATCTCGCCCCAGCTTCTTGCGTAACCGACTGATGTAAACTTCAATGGTATTGCTCTCGATTTCGGCACCGAATTGGTACAAACGGTCTTCAAGTTGTGAACGAGACAATAGAGTACCTGGACGCTGTACAAAGCCTTCGAATAGCGCCCATTCACGCGCAGTCAATTCCACGTTTTGTCCATTCGCCTTGATGCGATGTTCACTCAGATCTATTTCTAAATGACCGATTTTGACGAGCGGATTTGGGTCGCCACGATAACGTCGAGCAACCGCACTGACTCGAGCTGATAATTCGGATAGGTCAAAAGGCTTGATTAAATAATCGTCGGCTCCGGCGTTTAGTCCTTCAATTCGATCCGATACCTGATCGCGAGCGGTAAGAATGATAACGGGCGTTGAGTCTCCAGATTTTCTAAGGCTTTTAAAAAATCAAAGCCATTGCCATCCGGCAACATAAGGTCGAGCAGAATCAAGTTATAACTGGTGGTTTGTACGCTGGCTTGTGCAAAATTCAGGCTTTGCACCCAATCTACTGCGTGACCGTCATCACGAATTTGATCGCGAACGGCTTCTCCTAACCCAGTGGTATCTTCTATTAACAATACTCGCATGCCGTATCTCTGATTAGATTGTTTTGCTCATCATAGCTCATTGACCTGACATTAACCTGAAAGGCGAGACGAGAAAGGCTATTTCGATTTTGTTGAGAGCTTCTGTCTTTATAAAAATATCGGCGTTCAGCTCAGAGTCAGGAAAGGATTATAGAGTGCTGTTATCAGATCTTAAAAGGAAACCACGATGAAACACATTCTATTGGCGTTAAGCATTTTTTCAGGCTTGGCATTGTCCATGTCAGCACAGGCTCGGGAAGTAACCTTTACTACCCAACTGGCTCGCTACAATGGCAGCGGCGCGTATTTTGCGATTTATCTTATGGACGCCAATGACAAGTACCAGCAGACGATTTGGGTTGCAGGCAAAGAACGTAAATATTATTCGCACTTACGTGGCTGGTCTCGTGCAAGCGGTAAAAAAAGTGCTGAATACGACGGCAAAACTGGAGCAAGCATCACCAGCGGTAGATCGTTAACCATTACTCAGAACATAGACAATAACTTGATCGACTCTGGCTATAAAATAGTGATTGATAGCGCTGTCGAAGACGCAAACAGCAACCAAGCGGATGTGTCGACGCCTTTGACAACAGCAGGATCCGGCAAAACAGTAATCGGGTCCGGATATGTGATGTCATTTACTTACGATCTTAAATAATCGGGTGGAGTAAAGGTTATGTTACGCAAGTTGCATGGTTTACCAAGTTTAGCGGTGATGCTATTTGTCATAACGCTGGCCTGTACTGGTGCGGTGCTGTCTTTGATGCCGACATTTCATCGAGCCGTCGCTGTGATTCCAGCAGTAGGTGAGGTAAGCGTTGCAACGCTGGCGCAACATGTAGTGACGCATTTTCCACAAGCCGAACGTATAGAACGAGATCTTTCTGGCGAAGTCATTGTGCATTATCAACAAGACGAAAAGTCTCATGCAGACTTGGTTAATCCGTTAACTGGCGAAAGTATTGCACCGCACCGACCTTCCGCTGTGATGGTTTGGGTAAAGGATCTGCATCGTTCTTTTTTATTGGGTGACATGGGGCGAATCATGGCGGGTGTGACCGCTGGTTTTATGATGCTGATCTGTCTTTCTGGAACCTTTTTATTGGTGCGTCGCATTGGTGGTTGGAAAGCCTTAGTTAGACCTTTTAAAGGCAAAGGCGGCAAACGTATTCATTCGGAGTTAGCGCGTTTCGCGGTACTTGGCTTGCTTCTCTCCTCATTAACCGGTGCCTATATGTCAGCACTGCGCTTTGGTGTTTTTACCGATCATACTTATGTGGAAGCCGAGTTTCCTAATGCTGTATCGGGTGGACTGCCCGCTCCTGTCAACTCGTTAATAGCATTAAAAAACATAGATTTAAGTGAACTGCGAGAGCTCACCTTTCCTGCTCCTAATGACCGACAAGATGTCTACTCGGTAACAACACGTAGTGGCGTTGGATTTGTCGATCAATCAACAGGCCAATGGCTTTCTTTTGCGGTTTTACCTGAAAGCGGCGTACTACAACAATTGGTGACGAAACTCCACACAGGCGAAGGTTTGTGGTTGTTAGGGTTAATCCTAGGTGCTTCTGCGTTGACTGTGCCTGTGTTGTCTTATACTGGTGCTCAGTCTTGGTGGATTCGTCGCCGTTCGGCCATTACTCAAATTAATAGCCAGATCAACACAGTGGATATTGAGCAAGCGGATACCATTATTTTGGTCGGATCTGAGGGCAATACAACTTGGGGGTTTGCTCGAGACCTGCAAGCAAACCTCTGTAAAGTGGGTTGTAAGGTGTATTGCGCTGAGATGAATCAATTGGCGGATTATTATCCACGCGCGAAGCGATTGTTTATTTTAACTTCGACCTACGGCAATGGCGATGCACCGTCTTCTGCCCATAATTTTTTAACAAAATTAGCGAGCTTTCGGCCGGATCAGACGCTGCAATTTGCCGTATTGGGCTTCGGTGATCAGCAGTTTCCGCAATTCTGTCAGTATGCGCTAGATGTGGATGCAGCTTTACAAAACAAAGGTATAGCCCGTATTCATTCGGTAGGTTTGATCAATCGAGGTTCTTCTGCACAATTTCGGGAATGGGGTAATGATATTGCTGAGGTGACAGGTATTCCGCTTGCTTTAACTCATAACCCGCTGCCCACTCCGACAGCAAAACTGACGCTGATAGATCGTGAAGACTATGGTCTAGAAGGCTTGGCTGCCACGAGTATTTTTCGCTTTAGCGCGGTAGGTACGGATTCATTACCTTTTTTTGAAGCGGGAGATTTATTGGGGATTGTGCCACCAAATGATGACGTGGCACGTTTTTATTCCTTAGCATCCTCAACAACCGATGGCGTATTAGAAATCTGCGTACGTAAACAGCCTTATGGCCTTTGCTCTGGTTATTTACATGCTCTAAAACTCGGTGATGGCATTGAAGGTTTTATTCGTCAAAACCCTGAGTTTCGTCCTGCAGTCGGAGGTAATCCGGTAATTCTTATTGGCGCTGGGGCGGGTATTGGGCCGTTGGCGGGTTTTATTCGTAAAAATACTCAGCGCAATCCGATGTTCCTTTACTGGGGCGGACGCAATGAAGAAGCAGACTTTCTTTATCAACCCGACCTTGGCCGTTATCTTAACGATCATCGTTTAACAGGATTACAAACGGCTTTCTCACAAACGAAAAGCCAAGCCGCTGAAAAAGCGTACGTGCAGGACAAGCTGTTAGAAGATCAAACCGCGGTACGACAAATGTTAGAGCAAGGTGCGCAGATCCTTGTTTGTGGTGGCCGAGGCATGGCTGCCGGTGTCGCTCAGGCGATTAATGACATACTCAAACCATTGCAGATCAATGTTGATGCCTTAAAAGCTCAGGGCCGTTATTTGGAGGATGTTTATTAGTCATTTGAGTTGCTTACTAAGCAACGCTTTGTACGTTTCTTGCTCATATCGAGCTTTACAGTAATACTGTTTATATCCCTTCTGCCAAAAAAGTGGTTTAGATGCACTAAAAGGACAGGTAATATGCCTGACTTTTATTTTAGAGCCATAGCCATTTGCTATCCAAATTAATGGAAAATGGAATTAGAGAGAAACTTATGAATACAACGTTTAAAGTGTTACTTGGAATGGTGCTCGGTATCATTGTTGGACTGATCCTTAATTTAACCGGCCTAAACGCTGACGGAACATGGGCAAACAGTTACTTAACCGATGGTGCGTTTAAAGTCGTTGGTACCATGTTTGTAAATGCGCTCAAAATGCTAGTTGTGCCGCTAGTCTTCTTCTCCTTGGTGTGTGGTGTGTGTGGTATCGGCGACATTAAATTGCTGGGAAGAATTGGCTCCAAATCTTTCTTTTTGTACCTAGTGACGACAGCCATTGCCATTGCTGCAGCGTTAATTATTGCAACAGGCTTTGGTATTGGTGAAGGCATGAATGCAGAGTCTTCTGTGAGCTTCACGGGCAAAGAATCTCCACCGCTCTCAACTGTCTTAATCAATATCATTCCATCTAATCCAATCAGTGCGATGGCGGATGGTGACATGCTGCCAGTGATTTTCTTCTCTATCATGTTTGGCGTCAGTATCTTAATGGTCGGGAAAAAAGCCAACGTTGTTAGCGACTTTATCGAAGCGCTGAATGAAATCATGATGAAGATGGTTAACATCATCATGGCAGTAGCTCCGTATGCGGTTTTCTGTTTGATTGCTAGAGCGATTGCCGATTTGGGTATGGATTTACTAGCTCAACTTCTTGGTTATGTTTTGGTTTTGATTGGTGTCTTGTTGTTCCATTTATTTGTGACTTTACAGCTGATTTTAAAAGTCTTATCAGGCTTGAACCCTTTTACCTTCATGAAGAAAATGCGCAACACTCAGGTGTTTGCTTTTAGTACTTCAAGCTCCAACGCAACCATTCCTGTGACCCTGCGTACTGTGACTCAACGCATGGGGGTGAAAAACTCGGTAGCGTCTTTCACTGTGCCTTTTGGCGCAACCATCAATATGGATGGTACGGCCATAATGCAGGGTGTTGCCACTGTCTTTATTGCCAATATCTATAACGTTGAACTGGGCATGATGGGTTACTTAACCGTTATTTTGATGTCCGTATTAGCGTCTATTGGTACCGCTGGTGTACCGGGTGTGGGCTTGATCATGCTGTCTATGGTATTTGCTCAAGTTGGCTTGCCGATTGAAGGCATTGGCTTGATTCTGGGTGTTGACAGATTATTAGATATGATTCGGACTTCGGTGAACGTTTCAGGCGATGCCATGGTATCTATCGTGGTGGCTAAGAGCGAAGGGCAGCTAGATGAAGCGATATATAATGACCCTGACGCTGGGAATTTCTCTGAATTGCATCTAGAGAAAAAGCAAGCCTAAAAACGGTTACGTTCTCATAATAAAAAAACGCTTACCTCTTGGAGGTAAGCGTTTTTTTATGGACCAAGTAGTCTTTAGAAACGTGTAACCACAGTGACACCCGGTGGGTTTGCCTTGTCCATATTCATCAGTGCGGCAATGGATTCTTCTAGGCTGATGGTTCGGCCGAGTAGCTTTTCTGGACTGAGCTTGCCTGACTTGATCATCGCCAACATAGCGTCGTAACGAAACGCCTGCATACCATGGCTACCGATGATTTCTAGCTCGTGGGCAATGACTAAATTCATTGGAATCGGCGGTGTGGCTTGCTCGCCTAGCAACAAGCCGACCTGAACGTGCTTGCCGAGTTTTTTCAAACTTTTAATGGAGTTGATACAGGTTGTTGGGTGACCTAAAGCATCGATTGAGACATGAGCCCCGCCGCGGGTGAGGTCTTTAATGGCTGCAGCGACATCGGCTACGTGGGTGGCGTTAATGGTTGCGTAGGCGCCTAGGGCTTTTGCGAGCTCAAGTTTATCGTCTGTCACGTCCACGGCAATCACATTGGCACCAATGCTATTGGCAATCATAATGGCTGACAAGCCAACACCACCACAGCCATGCACCGCCACCCATTGACCTGCGCTGACTTTTCCTTGATCAACCACCGCTCTAAACGAGGTAACAAAGCGACAGCCAAGACTGGCTGCTGTGGTGAAGTCTATGTTTTCAGGCAGGGTAACTAGATTCACATCCGCGTGATGAATGGCAACGTATTCCGCGAAAGATCCCCAATGGGTAAAGCCTGGCTGAGTTTGATTACCGCAGACTTGATGATTGCCGCCATGGCATTCATGACAAGAGCCACAGCCGCTAACAAAGGGCACAGTAACTCGGTCACCGACTTTGAAGCGTTGAACATCTTTGCCAACGGCTTCAATAATGCCGGCAAATTCGTGACCAGGAACGTGTGGCAGCACAATGTCTGGGTCGTGTCCCATCCAGCCATGCCAATCACTTCGGCAAACGCCAGTGGCTTCAACTTTGATCACAACACCATGATTTTCTGGTGTTGGGTCTTCGACATTCATAATTTTAGGCGTGGCTGAAAAGCTTTCGTAAACAACGGCTTTCATGGTGTGCTCCTGTTGGTAATCATCTAATGAGTAGCCTACCTAATGCACGAGAAATTACTTTGCTCTTTTCCTTGAATATTAGCGAACTTAAGAAATACTATTTCTAATAATAGATAAATTAGAGAGGAATCTTTCAATGGCGGCTTTGGATAAGGTAGACACTGATATTGTTCGACGTATGCAGCAAGATGGCAAATTGACGAACGCAAAGCTAGCCAGTGAACTTTCGTTGAGTGAAACACCTTGTTGGCGACGATTAAAACGCCTAGAGGAAGAAGGCATCATAACCGATTATCAGGCGAATCTAGATCGTCGTAAATTAGGCTTTGGCGTGATGGCGTTTGTGCAGCTGACATGTAATCAACACGATGAAGACACGACTCAAGCGTTTGAAAAGATTATTAAGCATTGTGACAATGTCTTGTCGTGTCATAACACCACAGGCGCGGCGGACTTCTTACTGCAAGTAGTCGCCAAAGACTTAGACGATTACAGCCGTTTTGTCGACCAAGTGCTGAGGAAATTGCCTGGTGTTTCCGCAATTGTTTCGAATATATCTTTACGAGAACTTAAAGCCTCAACCTGGTTGCCAGTGTAATGATCAAGAGTGTATCTACTTTTTGTAATAAATATGCAGTCTAAGTGCATCTCTTGAAATGCGGTTGTTTTTAATCCTGCCATCACCAAATATGTATGCAGGAACACGAAGTAAGTGAAACGCTAACTAGGAGCTATTGAGCTTAGGAGGAAAGATGCAAAATCAAACTGCACATGCCCACCACATTACAGACATTATTAAAGTAATGAACGGCGGTATTGAATTCTACCAAGAAGCGAAAACCAAATTAGATGACAGCACTTATAACGCTTTTTTTAATCGCATGATTGGCGCTAAAGCGGAAGCGGTTGCTGAGCTGCAGCCATTCGCTGTCGATCAGCAAGGTGAAGTAGAAACCGATACCAATAATCTAGTCAAAGCGCGCCAAACTTATACTAAGTTGATGTCTAAGATCTCCAGCGAATCGACTGCTTTTACTTACATTGATCAGTTAGAAGAAGTAGAAGACAAGGTGCTCGAAGAGCTTGATTTAGCGCTTGAGAGAAAACAAACGCAAGATTGTGAAGTCACTTTGCGCCGCGTTAAAGTTAGAATGAAAGAGTGTCATGACGAAATGAAAGCACTGCAAGTAGCCGCTCAGCATTAACAATTTGTACTGGAATCAAACAGCGCTTTATTTCACTGCTTAATCTCTGTTGGTTAAAACGAGATCAGGGGGGCAGTTAAGAAAAATAGTCGCTGAATACGGCGGTAATACGAAAGCCAGCATTGGCAGATTAGGGTCAATGCTGGCTTTTTTGTGTCCATTCGACAGGCTCACTTAACGTGCCATATGTTTAGATGTCTAAACATTTTCTTGCAATTATTGTCCGCTTTTGTCAAAGTATGCACAAAGGAGGAGCCTTTATGACCTATTCACAAAAGACGGCAACGGGGGCGATTTTGCTTCCAGTCTTTATTCCAACCGTTGTCGTTACCCTATTTCTTATCGTCGGAACCTTAAGTAATCCAGAGCTTGCAGGAGAAGTATTTCAAAGTGCATTGGCTTGGGTGACTAAGACCTTTGGCTGGTTTTATATGCTGGCGACCGCGATTTTTCTCGTATTTCTTGTTTGTATTGGTTTTAGTCGCTGGGGCAATATTCGCTTAGGCCCAGATCACGGAGACCCTGAATACAGTTTTCCCGCTTGGTTTGCCATGCTTTTCTCGGCTGGTTACGGGATTGCCTTGTTATTTTTTGGCGTGGCAGAACCTGTTTTGCACTTTTCCCAACCACCCAATGCGACCGCAGAGACCATTGGTGCCGCTCGTGAAGCCATGCAGATTGCGTATTTCCATTGGGGCTTACATATCTGGGGTATTTACGGCCTGATGGGGTTAGTGCTGGCTTATTTTGCGTTCCGTCATGGCTTGCCGCTGTCGGTGCGTTCGGCGCTGTATCCTCTGATTGGTGATCGTATATACGGCCCTATTGGTCATATTGTCGACGTATTTGCGATTCTCGGTACCTTATTTGGTTTGGCCACTACGCTTGGCTTGTCGGTTACCCAGATCAATGCAGGTTTGCATTATCTTTGGGAAGACATTCCGATTAATACCATGGTGCAAATCACCGCTATTGGTTTAATCACCTTAGCTGCCATTGGCTCTGTGGTTGCGGGTATGGATAAAGGGGTGAAAAACCTGTCGATTTTGAATATGGGCTTGGCTGTATTCATCATGGTGATTGTGTTTTTTGTTGGCCCAAGCATCCATATTCTTGATGCTTTTGTACAAAACACTGGTTCGTATCTGAGTAACATTGTCGAGCGTACTTTTAATCTACAGGCTTATACGCAAAGTGATTGGATTGGTAATTGGACGCTGTTTATTTTTGCTTGGACGATCGCTTGGGCACCGTTTGTTGGTTTGTTTATTGCCAAGATTAGCCGTGGTCGTACGATTCGTCAGTTTATTTTTGGCGTGCTTGCGGTTCCGACTCTGTTTACCTTTTTATGGTTTGCTATCTTTGGCGATACCGCGCTGTATTTGATTATGGAGCAGGGTAAGGATGTGCTGATTGGTGAAGTTCAAGCGGATCATTCGGTTGCCTTGTTTCAGTTCTATGACTTGCTACCTTGGTCGACCTTCTTATCTGTGGTCACCGTCTTTTTGATTATTACTTTCTTTGTCACCTCGTCAGACTCTGGTTCCTTAGTGGTGGATTCCTTGGCGTCTGGTGGTGCGCTAGAAACGCCAGTTTGGCAACGAGTCTTTTGGGCATCTCTTGAAGGTATTATCGCTGCAACCTTGTTATTGGCTGGTGGCTTAGGCGCACTGCAAACCATGAGTATTTTGGCTGCTTTGCCTTTTGCCATCATCATGTTGGTTGCCGCACTTGGTTTATGGCGAGCCTTGGTAATCGAGGGTCATCGTGGGGCCGCGGTAGAAGCTGCAGCGACACCGGGCCGAGCCTTTAGTAACGAAGGTAGCTGGCGTAAGCGCTTAAGTACCTTGTTTAAATTCCCTGGCGAAGCCAAGGTAAAGCACTTTATCAAAGATGTTGTCGAGCCAGCGATGGTGGAAGTTCAGAAGGAATTGGCGACTCATGGTTGGAAAGCCAATATTACCAAAGAAGAAAACGGCGTCACTTTTCAACTAGAGCGTGACGAAAAATTGGACTTCTATTACCAAGTGATCGCCACGGAACATGAAATCCCAGAAGCGCACAGCGAAAACTCGAAATACGACACTCATTGGCAAGCGGACGTATATATTCGTAACGGTGCCCTTGGTTATGAACTCTACGGCTGTAGTCAAGATGAGGTAATACGTGACTTGATTGACCAGCTAGAACAGTACTTCAACTTCGTTGATTCCGCGCCTGGGCAATTACCTTGGAATACTGTGTCTTAGTTTAGATCTAGTAAAATAGCTAGGACTTAGTAAAAAGCCAACATTCGCTTAGCAAGAGTGAATGTTGGCTTTTTTAGTTGGCAGCATTTCATCCTGCCATACGGGCCAAAATGTTATCTTTGAACCAAAAGCGGTGTATTAGAGCCATTGCTATATGGCCTATCATTAATCCTGCCAGTAGCCATGAGAGAGGGCTGTGTAACAGATCGGCAGGAGCAACCATCCAGGCAATGTGACGTTCTGCTTCAGGTAGTATTGTCATGCCATATAAGCGTATTTCATAACCTTCACCGTACTGACGTAGAAGTGCAAAAGCTGGCAAAAAAAGCAGTAACGCATAAAAGCTAATATGAACGAGGTGTGCAACTTTTCCACCTAGGCCTGGTGCTTTTGGTGGGCGTTGTTTTCGGTTTAGCCATGTCCAATATAAACGAACAAGGGTAACAGCTAGAATCAGAAGACCTAGTGACCCATGTGGGCCTATGCTGTCTAAGAATAATGTAATCGTATTTTTTCCTGTTCCCCGCCAAGCCAGCACAATAGAGAATTGCAGTATGACGAGTACTGCTGTTAGCCAATGCAGTGTTCGGCTGATTTTCCCATAGTGGTTATAGCCGTCTCGCCACTGATTGTTTCGGGGATGTGTCTTGCCTTGATTTGAGGCGTCGGCGTTGTTCACATGTAACGTCATTAAACCTAAATCTCCCTAGTTTTTAACCGTGTCCTGAAATCGTGAATGTATTTTAGTGGTTAAAAGTGATGGTATAAGAGATTTTATTATAACGATAATTGTTATCATTTGAAGTTGTTTTGTTGTGAAGTTGTGACACCTACAACTAGAGCCTAATAAAAATTGAGGCTCTAGTTCAGGTATTGCAGCAAGGATGGTGAAGCTAGTTAATTATCGACTCGGGCACGATCACGCTTAAGGATTGAGGTCTGACGACGACTTCTAGCGTCTTTGCTTCACGCGTTTCGCCGTCTATGACATAGTGACCGACTTGACTGATATCCACAGTGACACGTTGTGCTGAACGATGGAAAATACCATTGTTGCCCTCAACGGATTCACTGTCTTCGTTTTTATCGCCCATGCCAAGCATGGCCAATTCTGCTAAGTTCAATATTTGCATGCGGTCAGGATCTAACCAAGTTAAATCCAGCTCACCATCCATAATATTGGGCACACCTTTTCCTTGTGCCAATAACGTCGTAACAGGTGCGGCATTGGCAATGGTTAAGCTTGGCGTCTTTATGGTAAAGGGGGCTTCATCATTGAGTTGCACGGAAAACTCATGCACTTCGTTTTGTCCGACGGCCTCCCATAAGCCCTTTAAATAAGCCAATTGACCGCTGGTGTTTTTCTTTTCTCGATCGGCTTTTTCAATCATTTGTTGCTCAAAGCCAACGCCAGCGAGCAATAACATTAATTCGCCATTACAGGTTGCGGTGTCAATTCGCTGTTCGCAGCCATCGATCAGATTTAAACAGATGGTTTCAAGTGAGGCTACTTTTGAGAGCGTACCGCATAGTACATGGCTTAAAGCATTGGCCGTCCCAAAGGGAATGATCCCCAATTTAATGTGAGTGCCAACCATAGCCGCAGCGACCTCTGTGACCGTTCCATCACCACCGCAAGCGATAATCATATCGGGTGAGGCTTTAACGGCTTGTTTGGCTAGATCGGTACCATTTATTTCTGGTGTGGTGGTTTTGACCGTGACATTAAAGTAAGCGGATAAATAGCGCAAAATAACGTCTTGTTGTTCCTCCCATTGACGAGAGCCCGATACCGGGTTGGCGATTAGCCACGCGGAGTTATGTACCACTAAAAGCTTATTATCTAAAGCACGTTTTAAATGCTTAAACTGACGTTTGTTCAAGCGAGCGGTTTGGCGAATATCGCGGATCTTATCCATGATAGCATCAGGCGATGATTTGGGTTTTTGGCTGAGTAAGTACGCCGCCATCATAAATACAGAACGGCCACGACCTAAAGCGCAGTGAATAACAACGGAACGTCCCGTTTTACGATGTGTGTGTATCCAATTCAACGCGCGGTGGATTTGTGTATCAGACGGTACAGAATGATCAAGAATCGGAATATTCAAATAATCAATATCGGCTTGATAAGACATCCAGTTTAGTGAGCTGAACTCGGCGGTCACGTCTAATACCGCACTGATATTAGCGTTTTTGATATCGTGAATATCCGATGGGAATAAGCGTCTCGCAAGGTATAAACCGTCATCTATTTTTTGCAATGCAGGAACCGAATCTGTGCTTCTCGCCCAGCTGTTATAGAGTTGTGTACTCCACAAAAATGGCATAAATACCCAACGAATATAGACGGGCACCGTGCCATCGGAGCGTTTGCGAAAAATAGTCGGTTTATTAAGAAGATAGGCAAGACTGACGGTGAAAAATGACAAGGCAAACCATGCCCAAGCCAACTGAAAATACACATTGCGAGTCATAATAACCAACAATACAAAGACAGCCGTGATCAATAAATAATAGTTTGGTTTAAACAATACCACTCTCCTAGAGTCCAGCTATAGTGTAAACAGAGTACCACACCCCCTATTAAAATAAAGGCAGGGAGAAGTGAGGATGCTGTAAAGCTAGGTAAACAGTGCAAAATCAGTTGCAAAGTTTTTTTAGGAGTTTGCGGGGTACTTCTAATCCAAGTGGTATGTCGACAAATAGTTGAAACTCTTTTTTAGCGCTTTTTTCCAGTTCTGTTAGAAGCATAACGGTACTGTCTGCTAATTTTACCCCTTTGCTGAGTAAAAAATCGCCGTTATGATTTCTTAAGTCTCGAGACAATACCATTCCTGCTGTCAGTTGCTGAGAGGTAACATGAAGGTCGTTGATAGGCGTTTCAACTTTCTTCAAAGATAAAGAGGATTTTAGCGCTTCAACGGCACTGACAGAATAATGAGTACCGGATTTGGTCTCTAAATAGTTGATTGCGTCTTGATGGGTTAGCGTTTTTTCTAACAGGCGGCCTGTAATTAACTCAACATAATCATTGGCTACGGTTAATATTTGGGCGGACTTAGGAATGGATTCGCCTTTCTCTCCTCTAGGATAACCTTCACCGTTTAGATATTCCTTATGGTGAAGGATAATGTCGGCAACGGTCACTAAAGGGCGGATGTTTTTAAGTAACATCGCCCCTTTTAACGGATACTGTTTATACTCGTGTTTTTGTTCTTCTGATAATAAAACGTAAGGAGTGAATAGCAGTTCATCAGCGAAGCTCATTTGGCTCATGTAACGCATTTTAGCGGCCCTAGTAAGATGAATAAGCTCTCTTTGCGGTAAATGTAACAGTTCTGCCATGTCTGTTACTAAGCTAATTATATCGGGCACATCAACGTTAGGTTTGGGATTCCGCATATCTAACAGGTTGGCAAATAGATCAATTGTACTCTTGTAGTTTTCCTGTAGTGCAGAGTTAATTTCGATGATTTTTTTTGTGCGTTCTTTGACCGTTGCTTCTAATGATTCATTCATTGCGATGAGTTTTTCATTCTGAGAGGCAAGCAGAGACTGCAGGTGTTCATTCTTTTTCTTTAGATTTATAGTGACTAAAGTGTCTTCAACCAATTGTTGCAGTTTTTCGTCGTCCCATGGTTTTTCTACGTAATGAGAAATTTTACCTAAGTTTACTGCCTCAACGATCGCTTCCATATCTGCATAGCCAGTTAAAAGAATCCTCTTTGTATGTGGATATTGCTCTGCCGCAGCAGTTAAAAATTCAGGTCCAGTCATTTTAGGCATACGGGCGTCAGAAATGATAATATCAATATTGTGTTCTTTTAATATTTCTAGTCCTTCGTGGCCGCTACCCGCTATAAATACATTGCACTCTGTTTTGCGAAATAAACGCTTTAAAGATGACAGTACATTTTTTTCATCATCGACCAGTAGTAAGCTTGGCAGTATTTCCTGATCCTCCATGTCTAATACATTGATGTTCATGTAGCATTCTCCTTTAAACTGGCTGCGCGAGTGTCTTGGTAAGGTAACCAAATGCTAAATTCTGTCCCTTTGCCTAGTTCACTTTTCACTTCAATGGTGCCTTGGTGATCTTCAATAATGCCATAGGATATCGATAAGCCTAATCCGGTACCCACACCCACGTCTTTGGTGGTAAAAAATGGATTGAAAATAGACTTCAAGTCTTTTTCATCAATACCACAACCGTTATCGGCAACCTTTACGGTGATGCCATTTGAGCCTTCTGCTAGTGTTATCGTTAACTCGCCATGTTCATTCATTGCATGAGACGCATTCACAAATAGATTTAAAAACACCTGCAAAAGTTCACCGCTATTTGCCATTATTGCTGGTACGTCGTCTATATGCTTGTTTACCACGCCCTTAAACTTTAGTTCATTATTGGCGAGTCTTAATGCTTCATCGATAATTTCATGGATCTTACAGGCTTCTTTTTGATTGTCTGATTGACGTGAAAAGCGTTTTAAGCCGCCGACGATGTCGATAATTCGCTTAACACCTTGTTGTGACTCATCAAGAAGGTTTTGTGTATCCTGCATTAAAAAGTTCATATCAATATCACACCAAATCTTCTCGACGATTTGGGCTGGCTTATTGACATTAGAATCAGGAGATCGAAGAGAGGCTTTTGTTAACGCTTTAGATGCGGCAGCATAGTCTATAAAGTCATTAAGGTATTCGCCTAAAGACTTCATATTACTTTTGATAAACCCCATTGGGTTATTAATTTCATGGGCAATCCCAGCCGAAAGTTGCCCAACGGTTGCCATTTTTTCTGATTGGATAAGCTTCTTTTGTGCTTCTTTTAGCGCTTCATTAGCACTGGTGATTTCTTTATAACTTTCCAGCAGCCTGTCTTCCTGAAACCTGTGCTCCATTATTATGGCGAGTTGTTTGATTCCTGTTTTGAAGACATTCAGTACCTGATTTTGTTTGTCTGTTAATCCTTGACTAAACAAAAAGATGATGCCGCTAATATAATCTAGGCTGATGACTGGTAAGGCAATGACCGTATCGATTTTCTTCCCATTGATGACCAAATCGATAATCTGTAAATGTGTCGTTTTCCTTTCTTTAACATGGTGTTCGACTTCGTTAATGATTTCTTTGGCTTCATTGCTGTTGATTTCTAGTGCTTGCTCTTCATGTTGACCGAGATTTTGTAGTAGCGCAGAGTAAGTGTCAGCCTGATTGCGATCGAATGGGAAATGGGCAAAAGCGGCAAAGGACATGTCGCTTAGATGCATCATGTCATTGACGATAGTGGGCAGAAAATCACGAAAACGCGGTTTTTCTAGACCGTATCGACCAATATGAATAAGAAATTTATTTTCTCGTACTGCAAAGTGTAGAGAGTCAACATTTTCTTTTAAAGCAAGATTAACAAAGTGAAGCTCGCGGCTTTTTTGCTCAAGAATGGCCTCTGCATTTTTACGTGCTTTACGCTCTCGCTGGAAAGCCGCTTCGTATTCCATGTCCGTCTCCTAGTTAGCTGCGTTCTATTATCATGGAGCAATGATCGGCTCCTTCATTCATACAGCAAGTGTGTTTAATGGTAACGGACGTTCCAAAACTCTCAGCCGCTTGGTGTACTAGGCCAATGGCTAATAAACACATTTTTCGAGGTGATTGATAATAAAGTGTGACGCCATTTTTACGCTTTTCGGTGACGAGAATTTTTGGTGTTAAAGCATCTGGATAGAGCTTGTTAACTTCCACATGAATAACAGAATCTACCGCTTCTAGTAGTGACCAAAGGTCTGGGAAATTCATCATCGAAGGTGGCAAGCTATGGGCTAAGCCTTTGTATAAATAGCGTCCAAAGGCCTCGATCAGATCTGGCACTGGAATAGCGCTATGCTCGGACAGTGCGACGACAAGGGACACTATTTCCTGATCATCGTAATTGTCTGCACTGGTATAAATTCCACCGCTGGGTAAGTCACATCTACTTAGTAATGTTTCCCAGCATTCCATACCAAATTGGTCTTCGATCATTTCTTGAAAGTGAGTAAAAACGGCACCTTTCATGATATCTACCCTGCGCAGTTGTATAATTTAATAGAGTAGACAAAAAGCGTAGAAAATCTTAGACGTAATTGGTTTAGGTGCGTAATTTTTTGTTGGGCGTTAAGGCGTATATGGTAAAGAGAAAGCCAAAGTTGAACTCGTGTCATGTAAATGTGGATTCATGTGTTAGCGTTTAGCTTTAGTCAGACGGGATATCACCATAAATAATGTTTGAAATACATTAAACGGAAAAAAACGCTGTTTCATTCATCTTTGACAGATTTTCTGCATAGTTTGGAATAAAAAGGTAATGAAATGTGAGACTCATGTTCACCTCTATTGCATAAAACTGACGTTTGTTAATCTCATTAACAAGATGATAGCCGATGCAGGTGTCAGTGATGAAAGAGCAAGTTTTGACTGCGCAGTTAGGTGAGTGCTTTCCTGAGCATTCATTCCATAACCATCATATTAGTGTGCTTCACAAAGGGCGCTTCGCCAATGCGATCGTCTATCGATACAAAGATGATCACTTTGATTTTGTTATTAAAGATTTTCAACATAGCCCTTGGATCGTGAGGAAAACGGTTGCGCGTTTGTTTATTAATCAAGAATACAAAGCCTTAGAGCGCCTCAGCGGCATGAATGGCGTGAGCAATGAATTTCATCGCCTTTCTGACATTAGTATTGCCTATTCTTTTATTGAGGGAACACCTCTACGAACACTCAATAAACAAAATAAGAAACTGCCTAAGCTTTTCTTTAGCCAATTAGAACATAGAGTGTCTGAAATGCACCGTCGCGGTTTGGTGCATTTAGATTTACGAAATCTAGGTAATATTCTTGTCGGAGAAGACGGCCAGCCTTATTTTATTGATTTTCAATCTGCTATAACCTATTCCCGTTTTCCCATTGGGTTACAGCGTATTATGCGGGGGGCGGATCTCTCGGGTGTATATAAAGCTTGGTCAGCGCTGTGTGAACACCCCATGGCTGAGTATAAGAAAGCGTTTTTCATCCATTATAACCAATTAAGAAAGCGCTGGATTTTTCGTGGTTATCCAATACACCGTGCTTATCTCTGGTTGTCTGGTCTCGCCAGTCAGCTGCCTGGTGCTGATTTGTTTCGCAATATGATGGAAAAGCTGTAAGAGCAGGCCCTGATACGTTATGAATCCCATACCAATAACAGGATTTTTCTAAAGCGCGATTAACTACTGACAATTAGATTGTTCAAGGCTTTGGCAATCAGATCTTTTTTCACTAAGGTGCGTTTCACTGGTTTATCAAACCAGAAATCCATCGGCTGATCAAAACCGATGCCGTGCATGTAGTTGTAAAGCGCCTTACGTAATCCGTCGCCTAACATATCGTGATCCGTACCGGTTGGATCGGTGAAATCCACATCGTTTTCCGCGAACATGATGTCAGGACGTTCCGCGAGCGTGATGCCATATTCTTCCGGATTAATGCCTATCGGGCTGTGTGCTGTGGCCGCGAATCGATGCCAGAAGGCCGATTGGAAGCATTCTTGTGCCATCATTTGACGCACCATTTCGAGCGCATCAACGGTTTCTTGCTCGGTTTGAGTAGGGAAGCCATACATCAAATAAGAATGCACCAGAATACCCGCATCACTGAAAGCTTTGGTTACGCGAGCCACTTGCTCCACACTGACGCCTTTTTTCATCAGTTTTAGTAATCTATCAGAGGCCACTTCAAGACCACCGCTTACGGCAATACAGCCAGAATCCGCTAACAACTGGCAGCGCTCTGGTGTAAAGGTTTTTTCAAAGCGAATATTGCCCCACCAACTGATCACCACGCCCCGTTCGATTAGGCGTCTTGCTAAGGCAAACAGCGCTTTTGGTGGTGCGGCTTCATCGACAAAGTGAAACCCCGTCTGTCCGGTTTCTTCGATTAATTCTTCAATGCGATCCACCAGAATATCGGCACCCGCTGCGTCGTAACGGTCGATGTAATCCAGTGTCACATCACAGAAACTGCATTTGCGCCAGTAACAGCCGTGGGCGATGGTTAGCTTATTCCAGCGGCCATCGCTCCAGATGCGATGCATAGGGTTGAGCATTTCACACAAGGACAAGTATTCGGTTAACGGCAAACCATCGTAAATTGGCGTGCCAACATCGGTTTGCGGAATGTCGTGCAACTCGGCGTTTTCATTGTAGTGAACGAATGGTTCGCCATCTTCGTCTTCAGCGAGGAAGTAAGTACGCACTAACTCGTCTATCTCACGCTTGCCGTCAAAGAATTCCAATAGTGTCATAAATGGGCGTTCGCCATCATCTAGGCAGATGAAATCGACAAACTCGAACACACGAGGATCTTTCAGTGCGCGTAGCTCAGTATTAATAAAACCACCACCCAATACTATAGGTAGGTCAGGATTAATGGCTTTACAGGTTTGCGCGATACGTAGAGCGCCTAACATATTGCCGGGAAATGGCACGGTTAACGCCACCACACTAGGCTGAGTTTCTTCCAAATACTGCTCGACTAATTGCTCTAAAATTTCAGAGCTAAAGCTTGGCTCGCCCATCAGGGTATTGTAGAGATCATCAAAACTTGGGTTAGCCGCTGCCAAACGCTCGCCATAACGGCTGACTTCAAAATACGGGTCAACGCCTTGTGTGATCACCGCCGACAAATCATTGATAAACAAAGTGGCTAAATACTTGGCTTTGTCTTGCACACCAAGCTGACCAAAAGCGGTTTTGAGAATATCGCCTGACACTTCTTCCATCTGCGCAATGGCGTCAAACGCTGGGCCTTCTGGCAAAAAACGCCGCGAAACAATACGCAGCGCAAGACTGGAATCCTTGCCTTGTAAAAAGCGAATAACCGGTTCGACACACAGACGATAACGGTCAAATTCGGCTAAGAAACAAAACACCGCGTCGGGCAGTTCATCGTCTTCAAAGGATTCGAAGTTGTCTTCCACATGCTGACGAATAATATCCAGCGCCGGTGCTGTCATCATTTCAAGGAACAGCTCAATGGCCGGATCGCGCTGTACCGCCTCATAGCCCCGAGAGCGCAAAAAGCCAGTCAGATACGCCGTTGCGGGATACGGTGTATTCAGTTGCGTCATGGGTGGGGTCATCAGAAGAACGGTCATAGCCTGCCTTTAAAGTAAAACCTAATCGGAATAGGCAGATTCTAGCATTTAACGCTTTTAAAGGGGCCAGGTCCCTTAAAATATAATGTCTTTAATCTGTGCGTGAAGTGCATTCATTTAGCGTTATCTTCGCTCTGTGTTAGAGTACGCGCCGTTACAGGTTGTGGACCTCTGTGTCCGCAATAATAGGGAAGTCAGTGCAATTCTGACGCTGCCCCCGCAACGGTAAAAAAGTCAAACTCTGCCAATACGCCACTGTGGTTTGCCATGGGAAGGCGGCAAAGCCTGCATTCGCAACTTTTGAGTCCGGAGACCTGCCTGTAGCTGGGGGTTCTGCGCAAGCGTGAACCAAATGTCATCACTGTGCGGGCGTGCTCAGTGCAACAGTAGATCTTATTTATGAAAACTCAATTTACTCCTGCGTTCACGAGAACCCTCGTGGCGTGTAGTGTCATGTCCGTCGTTTCGGCTCAGGCAGAGACAACATCGGATTCATCGTCAACCTTATCGCCTTTGGTCGTCACGGCAACATCAACACCAGTGAGCACTGCCGATTCGCTTTTTTCTGTCACCGTCATCGACGCAGAAGAAGTGAACGCCCAGCAAGCGCAACAAATAACCGAGTTACTGGCCGCTCAGCCCGGCGTCGACGTCAGTTCAAATGGTGGTTACGGAAAAACCACCAGTGTCTACATGCGTGGCGCGGGGGCTGAATCGACTAAGTTTTTGTTAGACGGTATTCCGCTGTATTCCGCAACGTCGGGTGGGGCGCCTTTTGAAAACATTCCAGCTTCTTTGATTGATCGCCTAGAAATGGTTCGTGGGCCGAAAGCCACGCTCTACGGTGCGGACGCGGTGGGTGGCGTGATTCAGATGTTTTTACCCGAAGCGGGAGACGAGCCTGAAGCGAATCTCGCCATCGGTGCGGGGTCGTTTAATACCAAAACAACAGAGCTAACCTTAGCGGCCTCCCGTGATAATACTCAGTACCTCTTGTCGGCTGGAATCTTTGAGACCGACGGTGACATAGTCAAAAAAGGGGAAGAGGCTCAAGGCTATCGCAATGAAAATATATTACTCAATGTTGGGCACCAATTTGATAGCGGTGCACGTATCAGCAGCTTGGTAATGAACAGCGCAGGACGCAATCATTATGTGGGTGACGAAAGTGATTACCAGGTGCAAGTGATCGGTCTGGGGGCCAGCTTTCCGGTGACGGACAATTGGGAGACAGAGTTCAAAGTTTCTCAGGCCCGCAACGATAGAACCACGGTGTCCTCTGCGGAAACCTACGCGACGACGACACAAACTGCTCGTTGGAGTAATACGGTTTGGGCAGACGATCATGAATTTGTATTGGGTGCGGAAACCTCTGAAGACAGTGTGGATGTGACGCGCTATCAAGCACCAGACCGTCGTAATGACGCGGCCTTTGCGCAGGCCTTGTTTGATTTTGGAGTGACCAGCTTACAGCTCAATCTTCGCCAAGATCATAATAGTGCCTATGGAGATTCAACAACGGGTGGCGTGGCGGCGGGTTATAAGCTCGATGCGATTCATCGACTGCGCGCCAGCTATGGCGAAGCTTTTGCCGCTCCTACGTTTAATGACTTGTATTATCCCGGTAGTGGCGATCCCACACTGGATGCCACACGCTCTAAAACAGTAGAAGTGGGAATTCGTGCCGACTATGGCGACCGATATTGGGATGTGGCGGTGTTTGACGCTTCCTATGGTGATCTCGTTATTTGGTCTAACTACACAGGGTCTTGGAAAGCCTATAATGTGGACTCTACCGCGCAGGGAATCGAGTTATCGTCTGGTTTGACGCTGGAACAATGGCGACTTGGTGCCGCGTTTACTTGGTTGGACGCCAAGGACGATGAGACGGGTTTTCAACTGCCTAAGCGTGCTCAGCGTAGTGCGCGTCTTAGTCTAGATCGTACGTTTGAACAGGGCCAAATAGGCATGACCTTGATTGGTGCCAACGGCCGTGCGACGACTTTAGGCAGCGATGAAATGTTGCCAGGGTACGTTACTTTGGATTTGCGTGCCAGTTACGATTTTGCCATCGATTGGAACGCTGAGTTGAGTGTGAAGAATGCTCTTGATAAAGAATACCAAACTGCCAAAGATTATATAAATCCGGGGCGTGGTGTTTTCCTAACGCTTAACTATTCGGCATTTTAATGACGAATCCGATGCGTATTATTTTATTAGTATTGTTAGGGTGGCTAGGCGGTTGGGCATTTGTGCCCGCGGCCTTTGCCGACGCGATTTGTGTGCTTGATGACCGTGGTCAGACCGTGTGTCTTGAGCAAGCGGCAACGCGGATTGCCGCCTTATCGCCGGGAGCAACCGAGCTTATCTACGCGGCAGGAGCGGGCGCCAGTGTCGTGGCGGTCGTGTCTTACAGTGATTACCCAGAAGCGGTAAAAAGCGTCGCTTCTGTTGGTAGTCATACGCGCCTTGATTTGGAGCGTTTGCTCAGCTTACAGCCGGATCTGGTGTTGGCTTGGGGAACCGGTAATCCGTCAGAACAGATTGATACCCTAGTACGATTAGGCTTGCCGGTATATTACGTAGAACCTTATGAGTTCAAAGACATTGCGCGCAACATTGAAAACTTGGGCAAATTGGCCGGCACTTCAACCGTGGCCGATGCGGAAGCAGAACGTTTTAGCAGTGGAATACAGGCCTTACGTGAGCGCTATAAAGAGGCCTCGCCGGTGCGGACTTTTTATCAAGTTTGGGCGGAGCCTCTGATGTCGATGAATGCGAGTCATTATATTAGCAAGGTCGTGAGTCTCTGTGGTGGCATCAATGTGTTCGCCGATTCTCCGCGTTTGATTCCTCGACTGAGTCAAGAAGCCGTATTGCTGGAAAACCCAGAAGCCATTGTGACCAGGGGGATGGGAGAGCAGAACGCGGCCTGGTTGGATCCATGGCGCGCTTTCCCCAATTTGCTTGCGACTCAAAAAGACAATTTGTTTTTTGTGCCGCCTTCGCTGATTCAGCGGCCAACACCGCGTCTATTAGAGGGCGCCCAAATCCTCTGTGAGAAACTGGATATTGCCCGTGCTCGACGTTAAACCCTTACCATTAATAAACCGCTTCAGCATGCTGTTACCGCTGGCCATATTGGCGATCATGTCGCTATTGAGCATTGTGTTTGCTGTCACGCAGGGCAGTGTGAGTTTATCGCCTGTCGCTGTTTGGCACGCTTTGTTAGGGCAAGGGTCAGGACTGAATCAAACCTTGGTACTGGAACTGCGTTTACCCCGTGTGATGGCGGGGTTTGCGACGGGTGGCTTACTAGCGGTAGCGGGGGCGTTGATGCAGATTCTTTTGCGCAACCCGCTCGCTGACCCTTATGTGCTAGGGATTTCTGGTGGCGCCTCGGTAGCGGCCTTGGCTGCGATTTTGCTAGGCATTGGTGGCGTATTCATGTCTGGTATGGCGTTTATTGGTGCGGTGCTTTCGACATTGTTAGTGTTTGGCTTGTCTACCCGTTTGGGTAGTACGGCACCTATGCGTTTATTATTAACTGGGGTGGTGATTGCCGCTGGTTGGGGAGCGTTAATCACCCTGATGTTAGCCTTGGCCCCACCCCATAAAATCCCTGGCATGTTGTATTGGCTCATGGGCGATTTGTCTTACGCCAGTACACCTTGGATTGCTTGGTTGGTGCTGATTCCGACCTGCATGGTACTGATGCCGCTGGGAAGAAGTCTTAATGTGTTGGCGCGTGGGCCTTTGCAAGCGGCAGCACTGGGTGTCAATGTGAAAAGTTTAGAGCGTTTGGTGTTTCTGCTAGCCAGCTTACTCACGGCCATCGCCGTAACAACAGCGGGCAGTGTGGGCTTTGTCGGCTTGGTGATTCCGCATATGCTGCGCATGGTGCTGGGCAATGATCAGAGGCTCATTTTACCCGCTAGCGCGCTAGCGGGTGGTTGTTTAGTGACACTTGCCGACACCTTGGCGCGCACCGTGATTGCTCCGGAGCAACTCCCCGTGGGCGTGATTACTGCGTTACTGGGTGTGCCGACATTTTTGTATTTGTTGCAGCGGGGGCGTTTATGAGCGAACTTGCTTTAATTCAGCTGTTGGCCGCGATACCCAATAAGCCGACATGCTCTGACAATGCCTTATCTATCCGCTTTCAAGCCGGGCAAATGTGGGGCATTTTAGGTACCAATGGTGTCGGTAAAACCACCTTATTGCATACGTTGGCGGCGTTGCTCCCTCCCGCCTCTGGTCAAATTGAGGCTCAATCATCAGCCGATGTCCCAGCTGCCTCGCTTAACCTTGGCGCAGCACATCGGCATCATGTTTCAAGAATATCAAGATGGCTTCCCTGCTACCGTATTAGAAAGTGTTTTGTTGGGACGCTTTCCGCATTTATCCCCTTGGGAAATGGAAAGTGAACGGGACGTGGCGTTGGCTTATGCTGCGTTAGCACGTTTGGATCTAGTGGATTTTGCGCAGCGACCATTAAGCAGTTTATCGGGCGGAGAACGCCAGCGTGCAGCATTAGCTGCCTTAATGGCGCAAGCACCACAGGTATGGCTGGTGGACGAACCGACGAATCATCTGGACTTGCATTATCAAGTCGCGGCTATGGGCTTACTCGCAGAACAAGCTAATGTGGGCAAAGTGGTTGTTATGTCTCTACATGATGTGAATGTGGCCGCTCAATGGTGTTCTCATGTGTTGCTTTTATACCCAGATCGTCCGCCCATTTGGGGAGAAGCCGCCAACTTATTAACGCAAGACAATCTAGAGCCGCTGTATCGTCAAAAACTTGCCATGACGACGCTCAACGGCAAACCATTGTTTGTGCCAGTCGCCTGATTTACTGAAGAATCGGTTTTAAATAGTCAGGACCAAGTTGCTGCATTTGCACTTCAATCCAGTCGACTCTTTGGCGAAGATAATAGGTTAAATTATTAGGGCTGCGAGTTCGTGGACTGGGGAGTAGCACGGCAAGTCGTGCTGCTTGATTCATGGTGAGTCTGCTAGCGGATCGACCAAAATAATGCTGGCTTGCGGCTTCGACACCGTAAATGCCTTTGCCAAATTCTGCTATGTTTAAATACACTTCTAAGATACGCTTTTTACCCCAAAGTGTTTCCAGCCCTATTGCTAAACCGGCTTCTAAACCTTTGCGAACAAAGCTTCTGCCCGACCACAGAAAGAGATTTTTTGCGGTTTGTTGGGTAATGGTACTGGCACCACGCAGGCCGTCGCCATCGTCGTATTGGCTTAGCGCTTTGCTAATCGCTGCAAAGTCGACACCAAAGTGCTCAGGGAAACGCTGATCTTCTGACGCCACCACCGCCAACGGCATATGAGGCGGCAACTCATCAATGCTGATCCATGTCTGTTTCACTGGATAATCGCTTTGCAGCATAAACGCTGTTGTGGGTATTGGCGCAAAGCGAAACACCAGTAAAACAAGCACCAGTAACAGCAAAGTGCGCCACAGAATGGCCCAAATTGTTTTGAAAATACCGCGTTTACGCTTTGCCATTCATTGTCTCTTAATCGGTTTAACGAGGCTTTTCTTAGCCTATTGCTTACACAAGTATAAACAATAAAGAAGCGAATCTTTAATGAATCTTTAATTTAGCGTGCGCAGATTCTAGATCTCGATTCCTGTAGCATGCGCCCATCGAAATTTTATCCTCCGCAAAAGCGGATTTCACCTTATAAAACAACAAGGATACCCCTATATGGCTGATTTCAAAACCCACGTTACCGTGGCCGCCATACTCAGTGCACCATTGGCCGCGAGCGCCTTTATTTTGGACTACGCCAATATGAACGAGGCGATTTTTTACGCTTTGGCTGGAACGCTGGGAGGCTTATTGCCTGATATTGACGCCGATGACTCCGCCGCGATTCGATTAGTCTTTCGATTGTTTGGAGCATTGGTCGCGGGGACTCGCCATCGCATTTTCGTTGGATAAACTGCTCCATTGGCAAGTGCTTGCCTTAGCGATCGTGAGCTATCTCGTCGTGCGCTTCCCCATCCAGTGGGTGTTTGAACAATTCACCATACACAGAGGGGCGCTGCACAGTTTGCTTGCGAATGTTATGTTTGCGGCTTTTGCCGTACCTACCGCTTACCACTTGTTTGCACTGGAGGCGAAAACCGCTTGGGGCATTGGCGGATTTATCTTCTTTGGCGCGACCATCCATCTGATTCTGGATGAACTCTACAGTATTGAACTGTCTGGCATGCGTATTAAACGCTCATTTGGTAGCGCACTGAAACTAACGGATTGGGGTGAACCACTGGCTTCATTGGTGTTAGTGCTCGGCTGTGCTGCGGGTTACTGGTTCAGCCCAGATGCCAATGCTTGGCTGGATGTTTTTACTTGGTGGCCGGAGTCAGAACGTTTAGCTGAGTGGATAAAGTAGGGGGTGGATTAGTTCGATTACTTATGGAGCTAGAGCTTACAATATTGCTATTTCACCTTTAAGTCGCCATCAAGTTGAGTGCCAGCCATTATATGTTTCGCGACATGAGGATGAATTGGCGTTAGTCCAGATTTCATTCCTAGTGGCTTGAATACCTTGTCGATAATGCTTTGTACTTGGCTGCCTTTGTCTTGTTCGATATCCGTCAAGGTACGACGGCTCACTCCAACTAACTCTGCATAGCGAGTTTGAGAAAAGCCCAATACCTCCTTACGAAGGCGTTTTAACATTTGTCCTTGGGTGAAGCCCACCTAACATGTGCTGTTGTAGAAGCTCTACTAATAAAGCTTGGCGTTCGGAAGCTGTCATGTTCATAAAAGACCCCAACGTGCTAGTTTCGTTTCTAACCATTTAACTTGAATAACCTCTAAAATACGTTCAGGTACGCCTCTCGCCTCCAGGCGTTGTTGTAAACCAAGAAGCTTGCTTGCGGTTTGTTTTAATGCTGAGAATGAAGTGTCATACGGGCATAAATCATCAAGCTCTTCTGTAATGGCTTGCCAGCGATACTCTCCGCCTTCTTCAAATGGTGATCCCCATTTTGTGGTTCTAGTGATACCTTCAGGATCTACTTTCATTGGTGCAAAGTCATAAATGGGTGATAACCAAATATCGCTAGGCTTTTTAAGTAGGGCAGTATTACGACCATGATTATCAGGGTTGCCGAAAGCGATATTGAGCAAGTCGCGGCTTAGCCATTCGCAAACAAATGCTTCTGTATTAAACTCTGTTGACTGCTTTTGTAGTACGTTACAAACAGAACGGATGACCTCAAAATGATTAAGGTAGCTCCCAGCAGGTTTGTTTAACACAGAAAAAATAGATTCCAAACCATAGCGTTCCCAGTTGAATTCATTCCAATGAGTATCAAACCTTGGAAGCCAAAGAGAAGGGTATCGGCTTCCCTCTAGTAGCTTCATTTTCTCTGTGCTGATCGTATTAAATCCCATATCAGTTAATTCATGGTAGAAATGATACTCCGCTCGTAGAATATCGCAGTCATCTCGTGTCTTGCGACCACGTGGGAACTTCACCAGATAATGAGCATCAGCAATATCATGTTGCTCTTGAAACGTATCAATCCAAATTTCTCCTTGTGCTGAGCAACGCACTAACAGTTTGGGGGCTTCGCCTCCTGCGCCCGTTGCACCACCACTAATGGCTCCCATCTCTTGAGCATATTCTAAAAAGCTAGAGTCGCGTTCGACCACATCATTTAAAGTGAATTTTCTAAGATGAAGAGTGGAATCAGCTGGTAAGGTGGGGAGAGACTCTTTTATTCTCAAATTGCCAACTGGCGCAATAGTACCTTTCTCCAATAAGGCAGTGTCTTGTTCACCAGAAGAAAGGGTTTGAAGTCCCCATAAGTCGATTAAATATCGACGGGCTGCACCAGCCGGAGCAATATCTTCTAAAAAGCCAAACCAATGATCGGCTTCATGCTCAATCATAATTTGTACGGGTAACACTAAGCTGCAAGCACGCTCATCGTTAAGATCTAACCACTCGACGGAATATTCAAACTCATAACCAAGACGACTCGGGCTAGCTGTTCCTCTTTCAGGATTGAGTAGTTTTAATATAGCGATATCGCGCCATTGTTGTTGAGTCAGAGCTTGGATAGTAAGTGTTTTCATCGAATGCCTGTATGTGCATAGTTTTGCTCATTATAGCTATAAAAAGTATTTTATGAGAAATTAATTGCTCAAAAATATCTTTTAAGGTTATTTGTGAGCATAGTTTTGCTCATTTTATGTGGTGGCAAATGGATTTGTGGAGCCACTTACATCTCTGATATTAATAATCTACTGCTGTACTTATAAAGGGTTTGTTAAGTCCAACCGTCCAAGACCGACTTAAGAAGCCATCACCCAGTCAGTCGCTTCTTTCTTACGCTTGAATACCTTGATATCCGCCGAGATAAACCAACTTATGACGCGAATGAGTCTATTTTGCCAACGACTCTTTCCATAGATGGCAATACGATTAAACTCACCACCGAGTCGTTGGCTTAATAAAAACTCCTCCCACGCGCTTTTTATACTCCAGCCTTCGAATTCACTAATATCGACTAGCAACACCGCGTAAGGGGAATGGATAGAATAAATCGCCGCCTCTAACTGAGGCATAATGCGTTCAAAATCGAGGCTCGCTTGGGTGGCCTGATGTTTTCATGTTAAGTAACAGCTTGTCGTTATAACGCGCTGCCTTTAGCGAAACACCGCTTTTGTAGTTAGACATAACTCGCTCCTGAATCACTTTTAATTGATACGAATACTGTAAAGCAAAGCGGTCTGTATGAAAGTTGATTAACTCAGCATAGATGGTCAACAAGCGGTGTAGAATTTGTGTTTTTTGTCATGACTGTCAGTAAAGGCAATAGAAAAAGGGGGGACTTAAGGTGCCTATCTCAAAATTGAAATTGGTTAACAGATAAACAATTATTCATTACATCTGTTTTGTGTTCTTATTGAATTTTTGAAAGCATTAATCACAACAATAAGAATAGGAATTCATCATGAATGCGAGACAGAGTGTATGGTTTACTGGGTTGCTGACCACGGCAATCCTGGCGGCCATTGCGTTGACAATTCAGCTCATGCTAACCATTAGTTTGCCAACGGTTATCAGTTTGATATTGGTTTGGCTGCTTACCGCCGTCGCCATATTGGCGATTGCCATCGGCCAGAAAAAAGGTCGTCAGCAAGATCAAATGTTGCAATCTATCAGGGACACACTGGCTAAGCATTCTGCCATTCATTCTCAGTTTAGCTTGCAGACAAATGCAGATGACTTTCCACGTTGGGTCGATCGTGTCCTTCACGAGTTAACACAGCCAAAACAAGAAGAAGGGTCTGTCACGGAACGAAATACCGTATTGCAGAGTCACATTGATGCGCTGAGTCAGATTACCAATCAACAAGAACAAGATCTGTCTGATATTCTTGAGCGCCGCCAACACAGTGCTCCGCTGATTCAAGGCGTTGCTGCCAACACTGAAATTATCGCTCAACAAGTCGGTACTCTGGTAAACGATGCCAATCAAGGTCAGCGCAATTTGCAATTAGCTGAAAATGTCCTGCAAGAGCTTACTCAGCAAGTGTCCTCGACAGCGGATGTGATCAACCAGCTGTCGAACAATTCGACGCAAATCTCATCTGTACTCGATGTGATTCGTAGTATTGCAGACCAAACGAATTTGTTGGCGCTGAATGCCGCTATTGAAGCCGCGCGGGCAGGCGAGCAAGGCCGAGGTTTCGCTGTTGTCGCCGATGAAGTACGTAACCTTGCTAGCAAAACTCAACAATCCACCCAAGACATTCAAGCCATGATCGAAAGCCTGCAAAAGGGCGTGACACAAGCGGTAAACAACATCGACGGCAGCGTTCAATCGGTACAAAATACCGTCGAACTCACTAAAAAAGCCGGTGAATCTCTGGTTGAAATTTGTACCAAAGTACATGGTATTAACCAACTGGTTAAGGAAAATTCTGCCAAACAAATTAACATTGGCAAATTGGCTGTGGAAGTGAACGAACGATTAAAACACCTCAATGAACGAACCCTCGAAGCAAAAGCGCTATCAACTCAGCTTCAAGAGACCATTGGATAACACTAAGTAGGCGTCGAAAGAATAAAAAAGAGGTGGGCTAATTGGCCTCTTTTTTTGCTTGGCGCTTGCATCGTTCAGAACAGTATTTCACTTGCGACCAATCACGCTCCCATTTCTTACGCCACGCAAATGGACGCTGGCAGACCAGGCAAATCTTTTCGGGTAAATGAGGTTTTTTGTGTGTCATTGCCTTGTTTACGTATTTAACAGCAGATTGGATCATTTTTAATGATTGGCAAATTGCTAAATCGGGGGCTGATGAAAATAATGCTGTTCACGAGGCCGAGCCTGAGCGTTTAATATTCATCTGCCCCTAATTAACCTAAAACGAATAGAGTACAGAGACAGAGGTTTCTGTGCTGATTTTTTTCGTATCAACAGGCACATCCGTCGAATGTTTGACTCGGTAAGACAGTTTCATCGCAAGGTTGTCGACTATGTTTGCTTGCAGCGATGAAGTGGACTCTGAGATTGAGTTGCCATTTTCGGTACTGATTTCTGTGTTTAGCTCCTGTTTAAACAACGACGTTTTAGAAAGGTGTTCTTCGTAGGTTGCACTGAATCGTGCTATCGGCGTCCGTTCTGAAGAGTCTGTTGTGTAGTCTTCGTCGATCTTATTATTTCGATAACCGACACCCACCGACGCTTCTAAATAAGAACCATCTTTTTCTTGCCAGAATCGATTACCGTAACCGGTTGATGCTGAACTCTGGTATTCATAGCCTGAGAACAAATCCTTATTATAAGCGCCCCGTAAGTACCAAAATTGACGATCGTTAAAGATGTAATCGGCTTGGACCGAACCACGATATTGCTCCTCTGTTTTAGTGTCGTCGGATTCGGCATAAATGGAAGCAAAGGTATAAGTGTGACGCCAAGTTTTTAGCTGTTGGATAATGTTGAACTTACTATTGAGGTTGGTGGTGTCGCTGTTACCGGATGTTAATAACACACCTAATTCGGCAGAGCCTTGCCAAGATTTGTCGGTCTTATTCTGAGGGTTCGTTTCTGCCGCGTAGGCCACTTGGGTCGCAAATATGGCCAACAAGGGTAATTGGTATCTGTTTTTCATTGGAGTTTCTCTATATTTATCGGCCATTAAAATGAGGTATGGTTAACGGCATTTGTTATTTCATTGATGTCATACACACCGATGAGCAACAATACATCCAAGTGTGTATGGTTCGTGTGGCTACTTCTGGTGAGCAGCAAACACGTTAAAAACTAACATTCTTACGAAAGCAACTCGGCTACCTAGTTGTTTCTGCAATTTTTATTCATTCTTCAGAGTGCGTAAATAGGGGGCAGATGTTGAGGTATCCCCACAAAATTGTAAATTAGGATTTGATGAAAAGAGTGTAAATAGCCGGCATTCAAGGGAGGAGGCTGATTTTTTGGTCATGAGAGTATTTTGGATGTTTTGCTGTTGAAGCTAAGATTTTCGCTAGATTTCACCATTTTGCTAAGAAAATGGTAACGCTTCACTACTTTTTAGTGTTTTTTAGATGTGATGGAGAGGACGTCTGCGACAGGTATAAAAAAGTCCGTGTCTTTCGATACAGGCTTCTTTATCCTATGTCCGCAGGTGAAAACTTTCGCTAAACCAGTCCCACGGCTCGCATTTACTAAGATAAATAGCTTGGATGAAAACGTCAAACACATATTCTATTGTCTATTAGTTTTCGACTTCGAAGGTACTTTGTACGCCTCATTCTCGTTCATTCCAGTTCCTGCCGTCACAAGTAAAGGTTCTTCGACTTTTGCTGCTAGCAGCTAAGTAATTAAAAAGAAGTTAAACGCCTCATTAGTTTGCTTTATAGATTTGTGATCAATGTTTCTTACAGTCAGCCGGCTTGCATCGTCCTCACAATTGTTTAGAGGAGTGTTTTCTTCGAGGTATTCTCGCCAATAGCCATCGGTACTTAAGTGTAGCTCGTCTGTTTGCTCTAATGCGAAGCTTAAAAAATCAGGTTGCTGAAAGCGCCGAGCTTTTAATGATCGAGTGAGTAAATGCGGATTGTGTAACTCGTTTGGTATAGCCGTTACTTGGTGCTGACTTATTAGATTATGTGGTTTGTTAATCCATTGGACTTCGTGGTTTGTTGAGGTGCCAATACAACAGTCACCGAGCCAGACAATATTTCCTTCTAGCGTATTTAGGTTTATTTCGACAAGACAAAAGCTGGCGACTTCGCATAGAAAGTTTTGTCTTTTTAGCGTTCTATGTTTTTCTTTTAAAAGTCGAGTTGTTTCGGGTTCTGAATGGAGGTCAGGATTATCTAGGAAAGTATGGGCCAGTATCGTTACCCAATGCTCTGAAAAAGCACTTGGGTTGGTGCCTTTCTCGGCAGCATCCACTATAACGACGACAAGTTTGTTACTTCTTATACCTACCGCGATAGCATCGTTATTGCTCTGGCGTGTATTCCCTTGTCGGCTAAACCAATCAATATCCATATTACGTGCCTTATTATGAAATGGCCTTTAAACGATGGTAGATGATGTCTTCTCGGTCTGGACTGCCTTCTGCTGTGCTTTGTACTGCGTAATCAAAGTCGCTAACTGTCATTAATGTCTGAATCTCTTGGGCTATGTAGGCCTTAACTTCTTCTGGTGCGTTTCGGATTTCAGCAGCTAGGCTTTCTCTACCATCAATTAGATTGAGAAGGTCTTCGATATCTTGGCTTGCTAATGGGTCTTGATTACCTCGGCCTTTGTAGGCTTCAAGCTTGGTTGCAACAAAAGCGATAGGGTTAACCACTTTGATCGAGAGCTTTTCGTCTAAGGCATAATCGATGGCAGATTCCATTGCGTATTTGTACCAACGATTACTAAAGCCAAGAATTGCCTCGTCGTCGGGCATAATATCTACTCGTAGATCACCTAGCTTCATTGCGCAAATAGGCCAATTTTCCTCAGTGAGAGGTGTTTCTTTGAAACCATTTGATTGTAGTTGAGCTTTTAATTGGTTGTATTCGACATAGCCGATGACGCTAACAATCAGATCTACATCTTCGGTATGTCTAACTTGCTCAACGGTAAATTCATCCGTGATCAGCAATGCTGTTGTGCAGCCGCCGACAAAGGTGACCATTTCCCTAAGCTCCTCTAATGCTAAGGCGACTTGCTTCAGCATTTCTTTTTGGACGTCTCTTGCGCTCATTGCTTACTCCAAAAAAGACTTTAGCTTGTCCTTTGCTATGTTGGCTTCCCGCGCATTGCCCAATCGTATGGAGTCGATTAAGGCGAGCATGGCATACATGTCTGGATCTTTTCTTATAGCTCGAGTGACGGACTTAAATAAAGGCTCAACAGCTTGCCCTTTATTTGTACCTCTTGCATCTGGCCACACAGGAATAAGCTCTCCCGAACTGATAATATCGTTTTGTAAAATAGGCGCGGCGAAGGATGTTCCTATACCTCTAGTGACTTCACCGAGTTTGGCAGGAAAAACATACTTAATGCCTGAAACAATAAACTCAAATAGGGCTTTTTTATTAGCCCTTGGCACGCCAAATTGTCGATCTTTTTTAGCTAAGCCAATGTCTATGCAGCGTCTTAGTGATTCGCTGATCTGAGTTTTGCTTATGCCTGTTTCTGCTTCAAGGTTACGAGTGGTGTAGGCAAAATTACGAAATTCACTGCTTACTGTTGGGAAGAGTAACGGCTGACCAATGTCATCGCTATGGCTTTCCCAGTCTCGCCAGTCGTGAGGCCATGTGAATATACCTCTGTCTTGTGAGGACGAGTTTTCTTGGTGTTGGAGAGAGATGAGCTTTAATAGTAAACCTATATCTTGACTTTTCATCGTATTATAAAACCTCTTGTCCTGTGTCTCGGGACACAGGACAAGCGTCATGCATATTAATACAGATTGCAAGCGCTTTTTCTTGGTATAAAAACTTAGCCTGAACTAAGCCTTCTGCAAAGTACATCCACCAGATGAAGAACTAGGTTGAACGCGCACAGCCACCCAGCCAGACATGGCATTGGTGAATGACAAATTTAAAGAAGAGGTTGAAACATCAAAGGGCAGGCGCGAGAGATTTTTTATATCTGCTGGTCTAAAGCCCAAGCTAATACCTCAAAAATTTTCTCATCTGTACATTGCGCCACATTGAATCGAAGATAGTCATGGGCATTCAGAGATTGGCTAAAAACATTGCTAGGGGCGAGCACGACCCCTTTACTCAGACAGTCACGGGCTAGTTGAGTGGCGTTTTTACCTGTGGGTAATTGGCACCATAAAAACATACCGTCTTTCGGTTGAATCCAAGGCTGAATACCTAAGTTGATCAGCTTCTTCGTTGTGCTTTGTCGTTGTTTAGCAAGCCAGTGATGAAGTTTTTCCATGTGTTTACGATAGCCACTATCTGTCAGTGTTTGTAAAACGATTTCACTATCGAAGCGATTGCCACTGAATGATGTGGCGATTTTTAAGTCCACCAATTGCTCTATCCAATCTTGCTTTGCGGCAATGTAGCCACAGCGTATTGAAGCGGATACCGTTTTGGAAAAACTACCAATTTCAATGACTTGATCTAGACCATCTAAGGCCGCTAAACGTGGTGAACGAATGGTTTCTAAGTCGGCAAAAATATCATCTTCAACAATAACCAGTTCTGATGCTTGAGCGAGTGTGAGTAATTTATGGGCAACATGTGGCGCTAAATGAGCCCCTGTGGGGTTATGGACACCTGAATTGGTGAGATAGAGCCTAGGGTTGTGGTCTTTTATTGCTTGCGCGAAACGCTCTAAGTCAGGCCCACTGGGCGTATAGGGAATCCCAATAATCTTGACTCTATGGGCTTTTAATAAAGCGTGAAAGTTAAAGTAGCAGGGATCGTCGACCAGCACGGTATCGCCTGGTGACAGCAGAAAGCGACCAATTAAATCAATGGCATGAGTCCCAGACTCAGTGAGCATAATCTGTTCAGCAGAGACCTCAATATTATGGCTCAACATCCGACGTTGTAAGAAATGACGAAACGCTTGAGAGCCTTTCGGAGGCGCATATTCGGTTAAATCTAAGGAATGAGTTCTGGCAAGATTTCGCAGCGCGCGCTTTATACCTGATTGATAGAACCATTCAGAGGGAAGCCAGCCACAGCCTGGCATAAGTGAACCTGCTGTTGATTCCAACGATTCTCGTGAGACCCATAACGGGTCGATCTCCCGCGCTACTTTAGGGCCAATATGAGTGAGGTTTAAGGGCGCAATAGGGCCAGAGGTATAAAAGCCTGCTCCGGGACGAGACACAATACAACCTTCTGCTACGAGGCGATCGTAAGCTTCGACCACAGTAGAGATCGAAACCTGCATGGCTTTCGCCTGTGCACGGACTGAAGGTAAACGCGTATTGGGCAAGTAGGCCCGCGACGCGATTTTTGACTCAATATCCTTCATGACCGATTCAATTAATGTGCCTGCGCGAGCCATACTCTTCCTCAATTTTCAAATTGTATTGCCAATATAACCATAACAGTTTTTTTAAATTGTGTCGGTCTGTATCTCCTCTTATCGCCATTTTTTCGGTTTTATAGGGCCATTGTTTTTAGGGAGTAATGATATGAAACAGGCAACACAAGGTTGGCTTAGTGGCTTCGTGGGTGTAGTGACTTTTGCTGGTTCGCTACCGGCAACACGCATCGCGCTGCAAGGCTTTGATCCTACTTTCTTGACGGTGGCTCGCGCTTCGATTGCTGGAATATTAGGTTTATTGTTTTTACTGCTACTCAAACAACCACGCCCTAACGCCTCGCAAATTGCAACGCTCTTACTGAGTGCAATGGGAGTCGTGGTTGGCTTTCCTTTGCTGACGGCGTTTGCACTGCAATACGTTACCTCTGCGCATTGTGTGGTGTTTGTGGGCGTGCTTCCCATCTGTACGGCATTGTTTGCCGTGCTAAGAGGAGGAGAGCGCCCTAGCTGGCCGTTTTGGCTCTTTTCATTGGTGGGAGCGGCCTTAGTGATGGGCTATGCAGCCCTGGGTGTGGGTGAAGTTTCATTAATAGGGGATGGTTTGATGCTGGCGGCGATTGTTGCCTGCGGCATGGGGTATGCGGAAGGCGCACGCTTATCTCGGGTATTGGGCGGATGGCAGGTGATCTGCTGGTCTTTAGTCGTGTCTTTGCCCGTCATGCTGCCCTTACTGTATGTTTTATGGCCCAGCTCATTCGCTTCGGTAACGACATCAGCATGGCTGGGGCTGGGCTATGTCTCTCTTTTTAGCATGCTGTTTGGCTTTATCTTCTGGTATAGAGGGCTGGCGCTCGGCGGCATTGCGGCGGTGAGCCAGTTGCAATTAATTCAACCATTTATAGGATTTTTACTGGCGGCTTGGCTACTACAAGAAAGCATCAGTTTAACCATGCTGTGGGTGACACTGGCAGCCGTTTTGTGTGTGGTGGGAGCGAAGAAATTTTGTTAATGGGCAAATTAAAATTGGCGACATTGAGCTTAATTTTTATCAGACCTCAATTGCTCTGAAATGATTAATACTTAAAAAAAACTTTAGGCGGTACTCCCATCATGCGAGTTACCATCGCACTAAAAATGCTAGGTGACGAGTAACCTAACTCGTAAGCCATTTGATTTATAGGCATTTTTTGTGCGGCCAGTGCGAGAGCATTTGCCAAAATGACCTGTTGTCGCCATTGGCTAAAACTAATGCCTAATTGATTTTGAAACAGTCTTGATGCCGTACTCAAACTTACCCCGCTATGTTGGCATAATGATTTCAAGCTAATGCTTGGAGAGGGTGAGTCTAGAAAGGTATGGCAAAGTGTCTTTAGTCTTTTTTCTTTGGGAAGTACAACGCCAAGCGACAAGGGACGCGCCCGTCTCAACTCTCCCCAAATCAATGTGCAAATAGCCAAGTACTCTTTATTAATAAAATCCTCTTCAGTATTTTCACTCAACTTCACAATGAGTTCATGCAATAAAGGGCTTACTTCAAATGCTTGGCAGGTATTCCATACCTCGGGACTCATTAATTCAGAATCGGCTTCTTCACGGGAGATAAGATAAACAGAAAATAATTTTGCATGCTCTAACAAGGTGGCAGCATGTTCCATATTAGGGGGAATCCATAATCCATGATTGGGGGGAACGAGGTGTGTGCTATCCGACGTAGAAACTTTTGTGATACCAGCATCAGAGAAGACGAGTTGCCCCCAAGTATGATGATGTGGCGTGACGTCCACTGAGAAGCTCATTGAACGAGCCTTTACCCGTATTGGCTTATCAGCAGAGGGCTTAAAGCGTTCCGCCTCTTGTCTAACATCTCGTACACGTGACTTTGACATAGTCTCAATACCTTTTGACATTCCTTCGACATTCTTTCATCGCACTTCTTGATACAAATATAACAGAGGCCAGCTCTTGAGGCTGTGACCTAGTATGAAATTTTCATGTATCTCTACAAGGAGAAGAGAATGCCAGCCAGTGAACATAGGACAGAGCAAAAGGGATTTATAGGAGATGATTCTAATCACCAAATCATATTAACGCTTATCCTCGGCAGTATTCTTCCATTATTGGACTCTACAGCGTTAGGTATCGCGATTCCTGCGCTAAGCGATGCCTTTGCTTCTTCCGTGCAAGCGCTACAAAAAGTGGTTACCTTATACGGTATCGCTGCCGCGGTGACAGTGCCTCTTTGTGCTTGGGGAATGAAGCGATATAACAATAAATCTGTGTGGTTATTGGGGCTGATTCTATTTTTATTGGCCTCTGTGGCTTGTGCTACAGCAGGGTCACTAAATCTATTGGTGACTTATCGTATATTTCAGGGGGTGGGGGCAGGAATTCTGATGGCCACCATGCAGCCTGTATTATTGAATGCTGTGGGTCGGGAACAGTTTAAGGCTGCAATGGCTTCAGTGGCTATTCCCGCTGTTATTGTTCCTATTTTAGGCCCATTAGTAGCGGGGTTTATTGTAAATTCTGTCAGTTGGAAATGGATTTTCTTGTTAAATATTCCTATCTCCCTTTTTGCCATACTCTTAGCATGGTGTTACCTACCAAATAGTACCAGCGATAAACGGACAAAATTAGATATACAAGGCTATCTACTATTTGCTTGTGGCTTAGCCACAGTGATCTATGGGCTTTCTGAAGTGAGTTCTGAGAGTTTGGACATTCTTAGCGTTTCGGCTCTGGGCTTAGTTGTTCTGAGTTTGAGTCTGATTGGTTATTATGTTCACTATGCGCTGACTAAGTCATTCCCCATTTTAGATGTACGGCTTTTTCGTATTCCGCCGTTTAGAAACACGGCCCTGTTACTTTTTCTTAGTAGCTTAGTTTTTTATTCTAGTTTATTTATTTTACCGTCCATTTTTATCGAGCGTTACGGGTACTCCACGTTGGGTGCAAGTGCGATGTTGGGCGCTAGTGGCTTGGGGGCTCTGCTATCTCGTTCCTATTTGCAAAAGCTCACCTCTCGTTTTTCTACATCAAAGGTTGCAATGATAAGTGTGCTAATCAGCCTGATTGGAACCCTGCCATTATTGTGTGATTCTGCCTTTGATCTAATGCCGTTGATGGTATTGAGTATGCTACTGCGTGGTGCTGGCCTTGGACTAATGACCCTGTTGACCATGACTCATCTATATCATTATGTTCCGGAGGGAAAAACACCAGATACCAGCGCTTGGTCTCGAATACTGACCATTTTGGGAGGAGCCATCGGAACGTCATCAATTGGTTTTTTCTACCAGTGGGAAATGACCACAGCGTCTCATCAAACGGTTGGTGCGCTTGCGGTTGTTACATTGCTTTGCCTCGTACCTGCATTTTCACTAAAAAGGTCAAAGGCTTAGAAAATTGAAATAAGGGGAGAAGGTAATGGATAGGCGAGTGACACCAAGAAAGCGTGGAAGGAAACCGAGTCAGGCAGATTAATTTTTATCTGGCTCCAATTGTTTCAGAAAATGTTTGCAAGGCTAAGATTTTTATTACAAACGACGGTTTCCATCAGAAAATCTTTACACGGCTAGCAACTCACCTGATTATAGACTGTACAGATTGCCAGTGTTTGTCTATAGTTTTTGTGCTGTTACTTAAGGATTGAGGAGCATGTATGCCTAAGGCAAGAAGCCAACAAATTAGTTTATCTTATACTCCCTACTATCACTGTGTTTCGCGTTGTGTCCGCCGTGCATTTTTATGTGGTGAGGATGCCTCAACAGGTCAAAGCTACGAGCATCGCCGTAGCTGGGTTGAGATGCGGCTGCTTTACTTAAGTCGGATATTTGCCATCAAGGTGTGTGCTTATGCTGTTATGAGTAACCATACTCATGTTGTGCTACATGTAGATACAGACACCGCAGCTGGCTGGTCGACCGATGAAATATTAAGCCGTTGGCATCAACTCCACAAAGGTACCATGGTCACCCAGCAATACATGATGAACGGCAATGTCCCTGAGTATCTACAGCCTTTATTGGAAGCGACGGTTGAGACGTATCGACAACGCTTAATGGACATTAGCTGGTTCATGAAAGAGCTAAATGAAAACATTGCTCGCCAGGCAAATCTGGAAGATAAATGCACCGGAAGGTTCTGGGAAGGGCGTTTCAAATCCCAAGCGTTACTCGACGAAGCGGCACTGATCGCCTGCATGGCTTATGTTGACCTTAATCCGGTGAGAGCCAAGATAGATCACACACCTGAAACCTCAGCCTATACCAGTATCAAAAAACGCATCAATGCCGCGAAACACAATCAGCAACCTAAAACACTTTACCCCTTTGTCGGCAATCCAAGAGACAACCAACCAAAAGGACTTCCCTTCAAACTCGAAGACTATCTTGAACTGGTCGACCTAACAGGTCGAATCGTGCGCCAAGATAAGCGTGGTAGTATCGATTTATCCTTAGCGCCCATCCTACAACGACTCAATATTCCTTCCGAAAACTGGATTACCATCGCGATTGAATTTGAGAAACATACCCATGCAGCGGTTGGTACAGAACGGATTCTCTCTAACTACTACCAGAATACAGGCTATAAGCGCCGACCGAAAATAGGTAAAACGAAACAGTTACTCGCCTAGTAACCCCTCACTCTCTTTTCACCCAGTATTGCCTGATTTGGTAAGAGTACAGTACGCCTAAAAATCACTAAATTTCGATAATTTCTACGATATGGATGCTAGCCAAGCTAGAAAAAGCCAGTTCTGTTTAAAACTGGCTAGCTTGTTAGAACTGAGTACTGAATCACTTTTTAAGGTGGGTGGCCTGTTAATGCACACCTAAAAATCACTAAATTTCGATAATTTCTACGATATGGATGCTAGCCAAGCTAGAAAAAGCCAGTTCTGTTTAAAACTGGCTAGCTTGTTAGAACTGAGTACTGAATCACTTTTTAAGGTGGGTGGCCTGTTAATGCACACGCCTAAAAATCACTAAATTTCGATAATTTCTACGATATGGATGCTAGCCAAGCTAGAAAAAGCCAGTTCTGTTTAAAACTGGCTAGCTTGTTAGAACTGAGTACTGAATCACTTTTTAAGGTGGGTGGCCTGTTAATGCACACCTAAAAATCACTAAATTTCGATAATTTCTACGATATGGATGCTAGCCAAGCTAGAAAAAGCCAGTTCTGTTTAAAACTGGCTAGCTTGTTAGAACTGAGTACTGAATCACTTTTTAAGGTGGGTGGCCTGTTAATGGATGACTCGCTTCAAGCCTGGCGTTGCATATCCACTTTGTTCTCTAGTGCTAATCAAAAACCTAAGCATCTAGAGCTTAAACATCGTCAATCTAGCCCAATCACTAATCAGTTTGTCCTTTACAAGAGCCCCACCTAAAGGGCGTCACTCCATCAATCAAAAAGGTAAAAGACGTGCTTCTTTATCTTCGCTTACCGCAGCCAGAGGAGCAAAAGAGCCTTGGTTATTAGTGTCTTCTCTTCCTGTGAACCGTCTTTTTGCGAAGCGTTGCGTCAGAGCATATGAAACGAGAATGCAAATTGAAGAAGGGTTTCGCGATATAAAAAGCAGCCGATTCGGACTAGGATTTGAGTTGAATTTTACATCAAAGATAGAGCGGCTGAGCAACTTAATCCTGCTTACAACTGTCACTGCGCTTCTGCTTGTTTTAATCGGTAAAGTCATAGAACTGGCAGGCTATGCAAAACGCTTTCAGGTGAACACTCTACGTAAGCGAAGAGTTCTGTCACACTTTTACCTTGGGAAACGAGCCATTATGACCCGTTTCCAGATACCAAAAAAGGAATGGCAGGACGGCATAAGGCAACTCGTTCAGCAGCTCGAACAAGGAAGCTATTTATGAGTAAATTCGTGGGGATACCTCAGCATCTGACCCCAATTGTTAAATTTGTCAGTACAAAGATTTCAAAAGCTTAAAAGATGTTTTTTTTGATAATTCAATAATAAATAGTGATAAAGCTAAAGAAAAAAACATAACAAACAGAAACTTAAGATAATTATTTTGCAGCAGTGCAGAAAGTTTATAATCGTCATATATCTTCATAAATAGAAAGTGGCTTGAGAATACAATAGTTGAAGTATAGCGAATATATTTAGAAACGTTATTTGATAAACTAAATCTAGAATTCAAAGCTAATAAAAATATAAATAAAGAAATTAATGGAAGCGATAAGTACATATTAAGATCTTTCCATCCTCCGGCATTATTGATAAATGCAAACTCTATTATATAAGCACAAACAACGAACAAAAACGCAAACATGAACTTATAATTAACCTTAACATCATATACTGAAGTATAAGCCCCTATAACTCCGAGTATTAGCGTGTTCATAAGGCTATTTCTAGGCGAGAAGAAATAATGATTATTGAAATTAATTATTTTATTTATTTGCTCATTGGAAAATATATAGTACGAATCGCCAAAAACCCCTATCATATAAATAACAACCCCAATAACTGCCAGACTCTTTAAACTTCTAATCCCAAAATGTGACAAAAATAAAAGTAATATTATTAGTGAAGGGAAATACCAAAACTGCCATGCACCACCGATGTTGAAGATATTTATATTAAAAATATAATCGAAAATATAACCGATACTGATTTTTTTCTGAACCAGACAATCATATAAAAAGTATATACAAACCCACCCACTCCATAAAATTGCAACTCTCTTAATTTGCTTGTATCTGTCTGTTGTATTTTTTGTAAAAAAGAAGTATGCAGATGCAATTATAAAAAATGGTACAGCAAGTCTAAAAATCAAATTATTTAAGACATGGTTAATTTCTGGTAAGAGATAACCTAAAGGAGACGTGTGCATATACACGACACCAAAAGATAACAACAGCTTTAACAAATCTATCGCAGAATAATTTTTCTCTGAACTCATTAATACACAATCTCCACGATTTAAAAGGTAAATATTATATCTTAGTTATTTGAATGTTTCAGCATAAATCCATCAAATATAAGGAAGCTGCGATTAAGAAGTCCCGATAGATTAAGGAACATGCGATTAAGTCGGTAACATGAGATAATCTCGCCGACTTAAGACAACTACGACGCCTACCGATCATGAACCAGCTTTCCTTGGCCGACACCGAATTTACCAGAAAACGCCGCAAGACTCGCAAAGAACTCTTCCTTGGTCGAATGGATGAATTGATTCCTTGGCAGCAGCTTGAAGCCCAAATTGAACCCTTCTATCCAAAAGCAGGTAACGGGCGTCGCCCATATTCTTTGTCTACCATGTTGCGCATTCACTTCATGCAGTCGTCAGTGACATCATTGTTGATGGTTAGGCTAAACATTGTTTAGTCACCCTGACCCCAAAGAGCTAAAGGGCTGCCACGAACTATCTTTTTTTATGTCTGCTAAAAGGTTAGCTATGGAGTTTCTGGCGAATTTTTCTCTTGTTTCATTTGCCTATATGGGCGTTTTGAGACATAATTAATTCAACACGGCCCCTTTCAGTGAAGTTGCTTGCGACGAATCTGCTTAGGGGTTTTTTATTGCCAATCCCATTCTGCGTACCCTTCAATAATTCCCATTGCCTCTAGTGTTATACATTGCCCATTAAGGTTGGGAAACTCATTAAGTAAACTTTTTAAACGATCCCACCATGTGGAATTAGGGTTGACCTTTGTTAGCAGGTGCTGAGCTATGCAAAGTTGTAGAAAGGGTCTTGCAAGAGTATGAGGGCTTCAAGTTATCAGTGAAATGCTTAATATCCTTTAGGCCTTCTTGCTTTGGTTGCTCAATCATATTGCGATTCCACAGACGACTGTGATGTGCGCAGACGTTACGAAGGTAGTTTAAGCAACGTAGCCATGATTCAAGTGTTTCTCCTTTCGTCACGCCGTATTTGTTTGCAATTAATGTTTGTTGTTCAGGTAACATTCCTTTGAAGAGTCGAGATAATGTGCCGAAATCCCATACTTCACAAGCGATCCAAATAGGAACCGGTAAACCGTATTTTTCTTTTGTATGCAGAATGAATTCTTCTTTAGAGCGAGATAACAGATTAGCGTGATTTTGTAGCCAAGCATGCTGTGGAATAACACCTGTTTTGGCGTCGACTTGCTTGCTAAATAAATCTTTGAAGTGATCGGGTTCTAAATAGGCGAAAGGACTATGCTTTCCAAGTGTATGAGAGATGTCAACTCGAAGAGCAACTTCAATGCGCTCAAGAGCGTCTAGCGTGTGGATTCTTAGCTTCTTGTCGAAAACATACAAATCCACAGCATCTTGAAAGCTAAAGCCTGCAACAAAATTATCAAATACTAACCTTGTTTCGCGCTTTTGCTTTTTATTAGGTTTCTTAATCGTTGGGTTGTAAACGCAACAAAGTTCAGACCTTTGCTTGAATGGATACCAATAGCCGCTGAGTCGGTAGTACCCAATTCTTTCCAAAAACGAGAGCGCTTTGTTTCGATCATCAATGATAAGCCCATTTTCAATGAGCTTATCAAGTTGTTGCTCGTAACTGAGCCATGGTTTGTTATACATTCAGTTCCCTCTGATGTTTCTATGTTTTGACGCTAAGAGGCACTCAATGCGCCTCGTCCCAGTTATCCCCAACACCCGCTTCTACCAATAAAGGCACGTCAATCTGACTACTGTTCTGCATGATGTCGACGATTTTCTCTTTGGCGGCGTCGAGGTCTTTTTCAGCGACTTCGAAGATCAATTCATCGTGTACTTGCATGATCATTTTCACGTCTAGGTCGTTTTCGCTAGCAGCCGAGCATCATTGTCATGATCTATTTGATAATAATTTGGCACTTATTTCTAGCCTAATTATTTCGGCGTTGCGAAGAATGAACGACTGATACATAATTACTCTTAACACGGCTCCTTTCAATGAGGCTACTTGATGTAGCTGATTTGCTTAGGAGTTTTTTTATGCTTAAAAAAGCTTTCGATCAGACTATCTTGGTTATTTTACATCCTGCCTGAAGGTTCTTTATCATTGACTGTTTGTTGTCTGTTGCAATGCACTGGCGTCAGTACTAAAATTGATCGTGTAGAAGGGCTTAACATATGACTCATTACTGGATTGTCCATATGTTCTCACGCTACCAATGATTCGCCAGTGACATCATTGTTGATGGTTAGACTAAACATTGTTTAGTCACCCTGACCCCAAAGAGCTAAAGGGCTGCCACGAACTATCATTTTTCATTTTAAAAAAGAGCATTTGTTATGCTCTTTTTTATGTCTACTATACTAAAAGGTTAGCTATGTAGTTTCTGGCGTATTTTTCTCTTGTTTCATTTGCCTATATGGGGGGGTTGAGACATGATTAGTTCAACACGGCCCCTTTCAGTGAAGTTGCTTGCGACCAATCTGCTTAGGGGTTTTTACCTTTCCAATTCTTCATACCGCTTTATATCACAGGTTTACACAACAGTTCACTAACGGACTGTTTGCTATCCATCCAGTTGCTTGTTGTTGGGCACCGCCAGTTTAATGACTCACGAATATGTGGATATACATCATGCAAACTCGCACTGTTAAATATTGGCTCATGATGACCACATCTATTTCTAAATTTTCTGATGGTGTAGCATGCGTCTTTTAATGCCTTTCTGATTTCTTGTGGTGTCATGTATGTCGGTGCATTTGGAAAGGTTTTGGTGATGTATGGCTTCCATATGCGGCCATCGTGTCGGCTTGTGAGCATATTCTCAAACCATACGAATTTGATTTCAGGGAGTAGCTTGCTGACGCCGTGGTAACCGTTACTTAGCGCAGATTGAAGCGTGTGCTTGTCTAAATGATTGAGAGAGTTTTGAAAGACGGCGTTGGTTGGCCAGTCGCTGCCGTAACGAATGCTAATGGCATCAGAGATAGCATTGCGTATGGCGACTTCGTAAATATGTATAGGAAAGAAAAAGCGGCTGGAAAGCTCGGCGTTCCATTCATAAAGCTTCAGCGTTGTTGTATTGCAGCTTTTCCCTATTGAACGAATAACCGCTTGTCGATACGTTGAGAATCGATTAATTGAAAGGGCGTGTTCTATCGCAGTATAAGGCATCCCTGCCTCCTAATGTTATCTTGACGAATTCACGTTTTTTAACTAGCATTGTTGTTGAGAGCTTCGGATATCCCTGCTTAGGCAGCCCACCGAAGACAGACGAAATAGAAAGCCATGCTCAGCATGGCTTTTTTAGTTTTAGCACTATGATACGGAGGCTCAATGCGCCTCGTCCCAGTTATCCCCAACACCCGCCTCAACCAACAAAGGCACGTCAATCTGGCTACTATTCTGCATGATGTCGACGATTTTTTCTTTGGCGGCGTCGAGGTCTTTCTCGGCCACTTCGAAGATGAGTTCATCGTGTACTTGCATGATCATTTTCACGTCTAGGTCGGTGTCTGTTAGCCAGTCGTGCATTTTGATCATGGCGCGTTTGATGATGTCGGCGGCGGAGCCTTGCATCGGTGCGTTGATCGCGGTGCGTTCGGCGGCTTGGCGCATCATGGCGTTTTTCGCTTTGATGTCTGGCAAGTACAAACGACGACCGTAGATGGTTTCTACATAGCCTTTTTCTTTCGCGCCTTCGCGGGTGTTTTCCATGTATTGCTGTACGCCTGGGTAACGTTCGAAGTAGCGTTTGATGTATTTGCCGGCTTCTGGGCGACCAATGCCAAGCTGTTTCGCGAGACCAAAGGCTGACATGCCGTAGATTAAGCCGAAGTTGATGGCTTTGGCGCGGCGGCGTTGTTCTATGGTCACTTCTTCTAAACTGACTTCGAAGACTTCCGCTGCGGTGGCTTTGTGCACGTCGGCGTCTTTGGTGAAGGCGTCTAGTAAGCCCGGATCTTGGGACAGGTGCGCCATGATGCGCAATTCGACTTGCGAGTAGTCGGCTGCAACCAGTTTGTAGCCTTTAGGCGCGATAAAAGCTTGGCGAATACGACGACCTTCAGCAGAACGAATCGGGATGTTCTGCAAGTTCGGATCAGTCGACGACAAACGACCTGTCGCGGTAATGGCTTGGTGGTAAGAGGTATGAATGCGGCCGGTTTTTTGGATCATCTCTGGCAGTTTGTCTGTGTAAGTGGATTTCAACTTAGACAGGCTGCGGTGTTCCATGATCAAGCGTGGCAGTTCGTAGTCTTGTGCCAGTTCTTGCAAGATGGGTTCGGCGGTCGATGGCTGGCCTTTGGGCGTTTTTTTGATAACGGGCAAGCCTTGTTTTTCGAACAAAATAACTTGCAGTTGTTTTGGCGAGCTGAGGTTGAAGCTTTCGCCCGCTTCTTCGTGGGCTTTGATTTCCAGTTCTTGCAGTTTGCCAGCGATTTCGCTGCTTTGAATATGCAGAAGCTCTGGGTCGATCAAGGCGCCGGTTTGTTCCATTTTCGCCAAGACCGGAATCAGTGGGCATTCGATGTCTTTAAAGATACTGACTAATTCTGGTGTGGTTTCGATTTTAGGCCAAATCGTTTGGTGCAAACGCAAGGTAATGTCGGCGTCTTCGGCGGCGTAAAATGCGGCCACTTCTAAATCGATTTGGTTGAAGGTTTTTTGCTTGGCACCTTTGCCGGCGATCTCTTCAAAGCTCACGTTGGTGTGGCCGAGGAACTTGCTGGCAAGGGTGTCCATGTCGTGGCGGGAGCTTACGGAGTTGTACACGTAAGATTCCAACATGGTGTCGTAGGCGATGCCGCGCAAGGTAATGCCGTAGTTGTTTAGTACGTTGGCATCGTATTTAAGATGTTGGCCGACTTTCGCTTGGCTGTCGTCTTCGAGCCAAGGTTTAAGTTGCTCTAGCACCCAATCCCGATCCAGTTGTTCTGGTGCGCCTTCGTAATCGTGCGCCACTGGAACGTAAGCGGCTTCGCCTGCTTTAATGGAGAAAGATAGACCAACCAGCTCGGCGGCCATATAGTTCAGCGAGGTGGTTTCTGTATCGAAGGCAACCAGCTCGGCGGCTTGGATTTTTTCTAGCCATTTGTTGAAGCTGGCTTTGTCTAATACCGTGGTGTAGTTGGCTTCTAGGTCAGATGCGATTGGCGTATCGACTTGGCCGTCTTTTTGTTCAGCGGCGATGTTGCCAACTGTGTCGCTGGCGCTTTCGACGCTTGGCGCTTTGTCTAGGTCAGTTAGCCAAGTTTTGAATTCTAGCTTGGTAAACCACTCACGCAGTTTTTCTTTGTCTGCTTCGCCGTTTTTCAGATCTTGTGGATCGAAGGGCAGTTCCACGTCGCATTTAATGGTCGCTAAGGTGTAAGACAGCTCGGCCATCTCTTTGTTGTCGGCCATTTTTTGTTTCATGGTCTTAGAACCACGGAAGCCCAAGTCAGCGATTTCGTCTAGGCGACTGTAAATGTCTTTGATGCTGCCAAGACCTTGCAATAAGGCTAGGGCGGTTTTCTCACCCACGCCCGGTACGCCGGGGATGTTGTCGACTTTATCGCCCATGAGTGCAAGGTAATCGATGATCAGTTCTGGCGGAATGCCGAATTTGTCCTTCACGCCTTGGATGTCCATGACGGTGTTGTTCATGGTGTTCACAAGGGTGACGTTTTCGGTGACCAGTTGCGCCATGTCTTTGTCGCCAGTAGAGACAATGACCTCGCGGCCTTGCTCGCCCACTTGTTTGGCGATGGTGCCGATCACGTCGTCGGCTTCGACGCCTTCGATGATGACCAGCGGCAAGCCCATGGCTTCCACCATGCGGTGGATCGGTTCGATTTGTGGGCGAAGATCGTCAGGCATGGGCGGACGGTGGGCTTTGTATTCGCTGTAAATGTCGTCGCGGAAGGTTTTGCCCTTGGCGTCAAAAATGATCACCATTGGAGAGTTCGGGTACGTTTTGATTAGGCTGCGGATCATGCTGATCACCCCGCGCGTGGCGTTGGTCGGGTGACCGTCGCTGGTGTGCATGGGTGGAATCGCGTGGAATGCTCGGTAAAGGTAAGACGAGCCGTCTACTAGAACCATAGGTGGAGTGTGTGTTTTAGAATCCGTAGCCAAAATAGAACCTCTTTTTAATCGGCGGTTATAGGCTCTATTCTATGTGTTTGAGTGTGTTTTTACAGTTAAAAAAGGAATTAATCTGGCGTTTTTGTTTCTATTAAGGCGCTAGAGTAAATAACGACTTGGTTACGACCGTTGCTTTTTGCGTAATAAACCGCTTTGTCAGCTTCTTCTACTAGGTCGAGAAAATGTGCTTTGGGTTGTATGGTCGATATGCCGATACTGGCCGTGACCTTGCCAATTTGTCGGTAAGGCAGTTGATTTAGTGTGTGTTTGAAAATGGGACCAATGGTAGTGAGTAAATCGTGGCTTGGGTTAACGATCACCATGATGAATTCCTCGCCACCCCAGCGGGCTAAACCATGGTCGTTGAAGTAAATAGTGCGCAGGCGTGACGCAAATTCGACCAAAACATGGTCGCCTATGGTATGACCAAACTTGTCGTTGATATTTTTGAAGTGATCAATGTCGATCAATAACACACAAATTTTGCTGTCAGAATCCAGTTTGTTGAGCCAGTTTTCAAGCCCTCGACGATTCAGGACGTCGGTTAAAAAATCCCGATCAGCCAGTTGTTGAGAATGTTTTAAATCAAAACTAATACTGTTCATATGGTGATTGATACTGCGTTGATAAGGAATAATCAGCAGTATTAATAAACTGGCGGGGCCAAATAAAAACAGTAAATCATAGCCTCTTGGGGTTTGTAATTCGTTTGGATGAGTCAACAAAAAAAGCAGCACGGGAAGCGCGTTGAGTGACCAAGTGACGACCACCAATCTGTTGAGCTTTTCCGGTAGCATGAGCATGATTAAGGTAGTACTCAAAATAATCATGCCGGAAATAGGCGGAAATATTTCCACGAATTGCCATTTATTTTGCCAAGCACCGATGGTGAAGTACAAGGTGTTTGGTACGGACGTCAATAAGATGATCGCGCCATAGATGTTGATGACTTGATGGATTCTTTTTTGAGGCTTCTTGTAAAGATAAATAAAAAGTATCAAATGCAAGAGCGTGAAAAACGCGGGTTGGAAAGCATGAATAATAAACGGCGTTGAATAAACGTTGAATAAAACCGCGTAAATGGCGCTGCTAAAAATCGTGACGATCAGCAGTCGATACGTGGCTGGAATTAAAATATTGGTATGGTCGTTTAAATTATTGGGCATGGTTACGTCCGATGTTAGTTGCTTGTGCAAAGTATACATACTTTACTGCCAAGTTCTGTTGTCTCTTGGTGAAAAAATGTTCCTGTAGCAGCAAGTGTTTGAAAGGCTAGGGGCGTGCAATAAAGCATCTATTTACTGTACTTAGAATTGACCTTTTGGTACTTATTGTGGAGCATAGGCGCTTCAGTGCTTCGTTTCCTTTTTGAGCAAATATTTTCTAATAAATTAGGTAGTACCACTTGGCTGTTTACACATCCCTCTCTGACTCTGACATGCGGGCCTTAGTGGCCGATTATTATTTGGGCGAACTGGTTGCCTTCCAAGGTATTTCTGGTGGTGTCGAAAATACCAATTACTTTTTGACCACCACAACGGGTAAATATGTGGTGACCTTGTTTGAAGAGTTTCAGCCGGAGGAAGTACCGTACTTTTTAGACGTGGTCGCGCATTTAAAACACAAGGGGTTTAATGTACCAGCGGCCTTGATCGATATTCATGGTGAGCGCCTGCGTATTGTGAAAGACCGTCCAACCATTATCGTGGATTGCTTCCCTGGTAGTGGATTAGACAGCACGAATGTAGAAACCTGTCGCCAAATGGGCGCTGTGTTAGCGAAGCTGCATACGGCAGGGGAAGACTTTGCCACGCACCGAGAAAGTCATCGAGGCATGGCGTGGTGGCATAAAACGAGTGACGCGATTGCATCACAATTGGAGCCTGAACAAGCGCAGCTGTTGTTGTCACAAATCGCGGAGTTTGATGCGTTTATCGCCGAGCAACCCGATTTGCCGAAAACCACCATTCATGGGGATTTGTTCTACAACAATACCTTGTTTGAAGGCAATCAGCTCTCGGCGATCATTGATTTTTACAACGCCTGCCATTCTTGGGTGATGTACGACTTAGCCATTGTGGTGAACGATTGGTGTTCCGACATGACAACTGGCGAATTAGATAAAGCCAAATATAAGGCGTTGATAAAAGCCTATTTGCATGAGCGAGAAGTCAGTGCTGAGGAAGTGCTGGCTTGGCCCTATATGTTGAAAATCGCAGCGTTGCGTTTTTGGTTGTCTCGTTTAGAAGCATGGCATGGCGCGAAACATGATCCTGAACGTTTGGCGCAACAGCATGATCCTCGCGAGTTTCAGCGTATTTTAGAGGCTCGGGTGAGATACGCCCTGGCCTTGGTGGAAACAATATGATACGAGTTTGGTTGTGTTTGTGCGTTAGTGTGTTATTTACCGCTTCGGCTCTGGCCCATCCTCATGTTTGGGTGGACTCCCAGTATCGCGTTCAGGTGGATCAAAGCAGCATTGAAACCCTTGAAGCAACATGGAGCTTAGACCTGTTTACCTCAACGAGTTTGATTGCTGAATACGATGTGGATGGCGATGGGGATCTAACCGGTCAAGAAAAGCTCGATATGATCGAGGTTTTAAAAAGTTTTCAGCAATACGGCTTTTTTATCAAGATGAAGCAAGACGGTGCTGATATTGTGCCCAGCGACGTACAGGTCTTAGATGTTCGCGTTCGAGATCAGATGTTGTGGATTCGTCTTGGTATCGCACTGCCAGCGCCCGTCAATCTTGAGGCGTCAACCTTGAGCTTTGCGTTTGGTGACGATGAATTGTATTTTGCGATGGAACCGTTGGAAGAGGGTTTGGTGCGCTTGTCGGGTTCGTTGTCTGAAACCTGCACGCCAGTTGAACGGGAAGCAGAAGAAACGTCCGTGGCGATGTGGGTGGATTTGACCTGTAAATCTTAGTCGAGACCATGACACGACGATGGTTACACGACAACGACGCTTACCAATACTCACTAAAAAAAAGACTCAATTGCTTGTTGATAACTTATAAAGGTAGAAGTTCATGTTAGAGCATTTCCAATGGTTGCCTTTTTTAGCTGCTATTACGGTTCTTACCATGAGTCCGGGCGTGGACACTATTTTGGTGATGCGTAACGCGGCGTCTGGTGGTTGGCGTTTGGGTTTTTTGACTAGCTTGGGTATTTGCATGGGGTTGTTTGCCCATGCCACTGTGTCAGCCTTAGGCTTGTCGGTAATTTTGCTCGGCTCGGCGGGGTTGTTTACTGCGTTCAAATTGGTTGGCGCCGCTTATCTCGTATACCTAGGGGGGCAAGCGATTCGCAGTGCTATGAAGCCGGTGGGCATGACGTTTAAAGACGCCAAAAATCCGAAATCACTGACGGCATGGGGCAGTTTTCGCCAAGGCATTTTGTCTAACGTATTGAATCCAAAACCGATTATCTTTTATATGGCGTTCTTGCCGCAGTTTATTGATCCGAGTTATTCGGCATTAGCGCAATCGCTTTTCATGGCTTCTTTGCACTTTATCATCGCCATGGTATGGCAAACCTTTTTGGCGCTTATGGTGCATAAGGCGCGCGTCTGGTTAGCGCGACCAAAAGTGGCGTTGGTATTAGACGGCTTAACGGGTGTCTTGTTATTGGGTTTTGGTGTAAAACTGGCATTAAGCCAGCGCTAACACGTTGCGACTGATATGATCCTATTAGGAAGGCGAGGTTGACTTAGCGCAAACGCCTTCCATTAATACCAATTCTATTATGGTTAACACTCTTGTTCTGGGCACTCGTCCCAGACGTTCAGCTTCGATCATGGTGAAGAACAAACCGTGGAAGCATTCTGTAATCGCAGCCGCACTAATGTCTACCCGAAAGTGACCACTTTGTTGCCCCTTCAAGAAAAAAGCGTCGAGCTTTTCTTGCATCTGAATGCATTCACAGTTTTCCAATAGCTCTGGTTGCCAGTGTTGGATGGTAAAGAGGGTGAGGCTCTTTGTTTTTATAACAATTTTCTAGAAGCTTTCGAAGGCCTTCTCTTGGCTCAGCGGTGTCTAAATTGGCATTCTTGATTGCCAATTTATAGGCGTTAAGACTGCTCGCTTGCAGCCTTTCAAGCAGACTTTCCCTGGTGGGGCAAAAACGATACAGGGTGGCTTTACTCACCCCGACAGCACAGGCGAGGCTCTTGTAGCGACGCACGAGGGTGTTTCACCAATGCTAGCGCCAACGCGTTCTGTAATGCCTCGTTTGTTTCCTGTTCTGCCATATCAATGTCCAATTTACGTTTGAATAACCATGTTTGATGGTTGCCTATGTTACTCGTTTTTTGAGCCTTAGTGATTTTACGCAGAATTTTTTTATGTGAAATCTTATATGCCAGTAAAAAGCAGAAATAAAAAGAATTTAATAGGAATCAAATGAATCACTATAGATTCATTTGAGTTGTTTTAATATTATTAGAATCTATTTTATCTCTGGCATAAATGTAAGGTATTTACCAATGATACGAATTCTAAAGAATGGGCGAACGTGGCTACCGGTTGTGGCGGTGTTATTTGTTGTGTCTGGCTGTACCCCAAGTGAGCCAGAGTCGCAAGCCAGCGCGCCGGCAAGTGTAAGAGCCGCTACCGTGATGACGGTGCAACCTGTTGAGTACGAAGAAAATGCGATCTTACCTGGTCGCGTGGAGCCGATTCGTGAGGCGGAAGTGCGTGCTCGTGTTCCTGGTATTGTGTTACACAGAAAATTTGTTGAAGGCTCTGATGTAAAAGCGGGCGATGTGTTGTTTGAGATTGATCCTGCGTCACTAAAAATTGCTCTTGCTCGTGCGAAAGGTGAACTTGCTCGAGCCGAAGCGACCTTGTTTGATGCCAAAGTGTTGGTGGATCGTTACACTCCCTTGTTGAAGTCTCAAGCGGTCAGTAAGCAAACCTTTGATGCGGCACAAGCGGCTTATTTGAGTGCCAGTGCATCGGTTATTTCTGCCAAAGCGGATGTAGACAATGCTGAGCTGAATCTCGACTACGCGACCGTTCGTGCGCCAATTTCTGGCCGCATTGGTCGTGCGAATGTCAGCGAAGGCATGTTAGTGGGGCAGAGCGACACCACGCTGCTAGCGACCATTCAGCAGCTTGACCATGTTTACGTGGATTTCACGCAGTCTGTGACAGATACCTTGAAATACCGACAGTCTTTAGAAGAGAACACTGCAGCTAATAGTACTCAATTGATGGCTAAGTTAGACGGTTACGACAAAGGCTTTGAAGGAAAACTGTTATTTTCAGACAGTCAGGTCGATGAAAAAACCGGCAATGTTGTGTTACGCGGCCTGTTCCCAAATGCCAATAAAGTGTTATTACCAGGCATGTATGTGCGTGTTGAAGCGGTTCAGTCTCACTCTGCTCAAGCCATCTTGATTCCTCAGCGTGCGGTGATGCGCAGTAACAATGGGGCATTTGTATATATCGTTAATGATCAAAATACCGTGGAAGTTCGTTCTATTGTTACGGGCTCAATGTCGCAAAACTTGTGGCGCATTACGCAAGGGCTAAACGCAGGTGATAGAGTGATTATCGATAATGCAGGTATGTATCAAGTGGGAGAGAAGGTAATGGCTTCCGCAAAAGTGGCCTCTAATTTTTAGTTTATTACTGACTTTATCTTCACTGTTCAGACGTTTTTAGAGGCTTAATGCATGTCTAATTTCTTTATTGCACGACCCAATTTTGCTTGGGTAATGGCAATCTTTATTTTGTTGGCAGGGCTATTGGCGTTGCCAACCTTACCTGTGTCGCAATTTCCGGTAGTGGCTCCACCGCAAATTGAAATCACCGCGACGTACCCTGGTGCGTCGGCTCAGGTGTTAGTGGACTCGGTAACCAGTGTGATCGAGGAGGAATTAAATGGCGCAAAAGGTTTGCTCTATTTTGATTCGTCCAGTAACGCTAATGGCATCGCGCAGATTACCGCGTCTTTTGAGCCGGGCACGGACCCTGATTTGGCTCAGGTCGATATTCAGAACCGTCTAAAAAAAGCCGAGGCGCGTTTACCAAGCAGTGTTATTGCCCAAGGTGTGCAAGTTGACCAAGCCAGTTCTGGATTCTTGATGATCTATGCGCTGACGTTCAAAGGCGATGATTCAGCGAAAAGTATTGTAACCTTGGCGGATTACGCCGCACGCAATATTAACAATAATATTCGTCGTGTTGAGGGTGTGGGTAAGCTGCAATATTTTGGTACTGAAGCGGCTATGCGAGTTTGGGTGTCACCTGAAAAACTGTTGAGTTATGGCTTATCAATTGGTGATGTGAATACCGCTATAAGTAACCAAAACGTACAAGTCCCAGCGGGGAGTTTTGGTGCCCGACCTGCCGATAATGTGCAAGAGCTGACAGCTAGTTTGGTGGTAAAAGGCTTTTTGGACGATCCAGAAGAGTTTGGCAATATTGTATTGCGCAGCAACACCGATGGTTCCGCCGTTTATCTAAAAGATGTGGCTCGTGTTGAGCTGGGTCAGCAAGACTATAATTTTGAAACACGCTTAAATGGTCGTAAAGCCATCATGGGCGCAGTGCAGTTATCGCCTGGTGCCAACGCTATTGAAACGGTTAAGGCCGTAAAAGCTCGTGCTGCAGAATTGGAAGCCAACTTTCCAGATGATATTCAGATCAGTTTTCCCTATGACACGTCTAAGTTCGTCAGCGCCGCAATTGAAAAGGTTATTTATACCTTAGTAGAGGCCATTGTGTTGGTGTTTTTGGTGATGCTGTTGTTCTTGCAGAATTTACGCTACACCTTGATTCCGACGATTGTGGTGCCGGTTTGTATCTTAGGTACCTTTGCGGTGATGTCTCTGATGGGCTTCTCGGTGAACATGATGACCATGTTTGGTATGGTGCTCGCCATTGGTATTTTAGTGGATGACGCCATTGTGGTGGTCGAAAACGTCGAACGTATTATGGTGGAAGAGGGGCTTTCGCCAAAAGCCGCGACGATTAAAGCCATGGGGCAAGTGTCTGGGGCTATTGTTGGTATCACCTTGGTGTTGTCTGCGGTGTTTGTGCCGCTGGCCTTTATGAGCGGTTCGGTGGGTATTATTTATCAGCAGTTCTCCATGTCTCTGGCGGTGTCTATTATGCTGTCTGGGATTTTGGCTCTTACTTTTACGCCAGCTTTGTGTGCGACGTTGCTGAAACCCATCAACAAAGAAGTGCATCATGAAAAAGGCGGATTCTTTGGTTGGTTTAATCGTCAGTTCACTGGGCTAACGAGTCGCTATTCTGCCCTAAATGGCAAGCTAGTGAATCGCTCTGGGCGTTTCATGTTGGTGTATCTTGTGCTGATTCTTGGTCTTGGTTATGCCTATCTGCGTTTACCTGAATCTTTTGTGCCAACGGAAGACCAAGGTTACATGATTGTCGATGTTCAACTGCCCGCTGGTGCGACGTTCTCTCGAACGAATGACACCATGAAAGAGGTTGAGCAGTTCTTAGGCCAACGAGATGCGGTTGAGAATGTGGTCACCGTCATGGGCTTTAGTTTCTCTGGTATGGGAGCGAATGCGGGTTTGCTGTTCCCAACTTTCACTGATTGGTCTGAACGTGAACAGTCATTGTTTGATGAAACCATGGCTTATAACCAATTCGCTGGCAGTATCACGGATGGTCGCTCTATGGCGGTGCCACCACCGCCAATCGAAGGCATGGGAAACTCGGGCGGCTTTTCGTTGCGTTTGCAGGACCGTAGTAATCTCGGTCGAGAGGCGCTAACCAATGCGCGTAATGTGGTGTTAGGTCAAGCGAATGCGTCCCCCATCATTGCTTACGCTATGATGGAGGGTTTAGAGGATGCTCCGCAGCTGAGAATTGATATAGACCGTAAAAAAGCGACGGCGCTGGGGGTGGGTTTTGAATCCATTAATAACGCGGTTTCTACGGCCTATGGTTCTGCCACGGTAAATGATTTTACCAATGCGGGTCGTTTGCAGCGTGTTGTGGTGCAAGCTGATGTAGCAGACCGTATGACGCCAGAACGGGTACTTGAGTTACAAGTGTTGAATGACGAAGGCAATCTTGTGCCGATGCGCTCTTTTGCGAGCAGTTCATGGGAGATGGGACCCGTTCAGGTTTCTCGTTATAATGGTTATCCGGCGTACAAAATTTCAGGCAGCCCAATGCCAGGACACAGTTCTGGTGAAGCCATGGCGGAAATTGAGCGAATTATTAGCACTTTGCCAAAAGGCATAGGCTATGAATGGACGGGGTTGTCTTACCAAGAACAAGCCGCGGGTTCTCAAGCGCCCATGCTGCTGACCATTTCGATTTTGGTGGTGTTCTTGTTGCTGGTGGCCTTGTATGAAAGCTGGTCGATTCCATTGTCGGTTATTTTGATTATTCCGATTGGCGCGTTGGGGGCGGTGTTGGCCGTTTTCCTAACGGGCATGTCGAATGATGTGTACTTTAAAGTGGGTCTGATTACGATTATTGGTTTGTCGGCAAAGAATGCGATCTTGATTGTGGAGTTTGCCAAAGATCTTTATCAGCAAGGACATTCGCTCAAAGAGTCGGCGATCCAAGCGGCTAAACTGCGCTTTAGACCGATTATTATGACCTCGATGGCCTTTATTTTGGGGGTTGTACCCTTGACGATCGCCACGGGAGCGGGGGCGGCCAGTCAGCACTCTTTAGGGGTGAGTGTGATTGGTGGCATGATCTCGGCGACCCTTCTTGGTGTGTTGTTTGTTCCTGTGTTTTTTACTTGGGTTCTTGGGCTTTTTAAAACTAAGAATACAACGCATTAAGTAGTCAGCCATGCAAACGGAGAAGCCGATATAAAGTCACACTTTGTATCGGTTTTTCTTTTTCATGACATGTTATTTCTCCCTCATTTTTTTGATTCTTTGCTAGAATTCCCCCATCTGTGTTCTCTTCGAGACTGTCTTTCAATAGGGACTGCTTTCAGATGGCTATTTGCTGTGTCACAAGCGCGGTAAATTGGGTGGGTCCTTATCCTATAAGATAGGGCTTTAGATAATAAGTATTCGGCTTTGCTGTCTGCTTTTTTGGTGATTCTTTTAAATGAGTTTATTGATTTCAACGTGGATTAAGTTTTTCTTCCTGTTTGCACCGTTTTTTGTGTTGTCTATGTTTCTCGCGCTAACGCGTGGCGAATCGTCGACTTCCCGTCGTCACGTGGCAAATAAGGCCATTATCGCCTCCGTGGCGATCTCTATTGTGTTGCTGTTTTTTGGTGGCGGCTTGTTTGCTGTGTTAGGCATTACGCTGGATTCTTTCCGTATTGGTTCCGGTATTTTGCTGTTTATGTCGGCTCTGAGCTTGGTGCGTGACGGCACACGTAATCATGCGGTGGGAATGCCCAGTGAAGAGCGCGATGATGTGTCTGTGGTGCCGCTTGCCGTGCCAACCATTATCGGACCGGCGACCATTGGTACGATTCTGGTTTATGGCGCTGAGCTACAAGGTTGGGATTTATTCATCGGTCTATGTGGTTTGTTGTTAGCACTGGGTACCTTGACCATTATTTTGTATTCTGGCTCTTTAATCGAGAAGATGCTGGGTCGTACTGGCTTAAATGTGTTATCGAAAATCACCGGCTTGATTTTGGCCGCTATGGCCGCGCAAATTTTCATGAGCGGTGTGATGGGCTTTTTACAACCCGCTGTCGGTTAACGAATAAATGCGACGTTTCTAGGCTTTGGCTTCTCCTTAGGTTTGAGTTGTTATACCATAACAAAATTATCTTTAACCATGGGTGAGTGCCAATTATGGCGAAGAACGTCGCTTTTTTACTTCTGTCTTTTTTATGTCTTAGTTCGCCTCTTTATGCCGCGGTGGAGTTTTCCCTCTACCAAGACTTTATTCAGTGGATTCTGTCACAGCAGGCGACATTTCATCGTGAATTAGTCTCTTTGGTGCGTTCCATTAGCAAAGAGGGTAGTCCTGTTTTGTTGTGGGGGTTGATGACCACCAGTTTCTTCTATGGCGTATTTCATGCTGCGGGTCCGGGCCATGGCAAAGCGGTGATTTCAGCCTATATGTTGGCAAGCAAAGCACCGATTCGGCGTGGTGTGAGTTTGGCGTTTTTGTGTGCGGGCGTGCAAGCTTTGATGGCGATAGCGGTCATTTTAGTCTTGAGTCAGATCTTTTCTTTAGCCGGAAAAGTCATGCAAATCAGTCGTTTTTTCGAGATTGCCAGTTTTGCTGCGGTGGGCTTAATCGGTGTTTGGATTTTGGTGCGTTTGTTACGAGGCCAGTCTGGTTGTGGTCATGACCACTCTCAAGATCATCTACACGCTCATTCTAGCGATCATCACGACCATGACCATGACCATGACCACGATCATCATGACCATGACCATGACCACGATCATCATGATCATGGCTCTCACGGTCATGGCTGTTGCGCTCACCACGATCATCATGATCATGGCTCTCACGGTCATGGCTGTTGCGCTCACCACGAACAGGAAGCCAAAACAGCGCGTCGCAGTATTTGGGCGATGGTGGCGGCGGTTGGAATTCGACCTTGTACGGGGGCGGTGTTGGTTTTACTGTTTTCGTTAAGCACGGGCATTTTTTTATGGGGCGTCGTCGCAACCTTTGCCATGGCGCTTGGCACGGCCATTACGGTTGCGGTGTTGGCTGCGGTCAGCGTGTTGGTGCGTGACACTGGGTTAGCGTTAAGTAGTGAGCATCGTATTTGGCGACAAAGAGTGTCGCGTGTCTTCGGTTTTATTGCTGCTTTCGCTTTGATTATCATCAGTTGTTCCATGATTTGGAGCTACTTGAGCAATGCAGGAAGGGCGTTTTAATGACCAAATTACATTCACATCAGCATGATCATGACGCGGGTCATGCCCATGATCATAATCACAATCATTGCATTGATACTGCGCTTGCTACGGCGGAGACCTTGTGTATTGAACAGGGCCAGCGTTTGACCAAAGTGCGTCGTCGTGCATTGGAGTTGATTTGGGAAAGTCATCGGCCATTAGGGGCTTATCAGTTATTGGCGAAATTGGCAGAAGAAGGCTTTAATTCTGCGCCGCCGACGGTTTATCGTGCCTTAGACTTTTTATTGGCAGCAGGTCTCATTCACAAAGTGGAGTCGATGAATGCTTATTTGGGGTGCGCCCATGCCGACAGAGCCCACAAGGGGTATTTTTTGATTTGTGATGAGTGCCACAATGTGATGGAGTTTGATTATCAAGACATCCATGCGGCCTTGATCGCTAAAGCCGCTAAGCAGGGGTTTGAGTTGCGTGCGGAAACCATCGAACTGACAGGCTTGTGTGCCGATTGCAAAGCAAAGGCAACGGACGCTGCGGCGGTAGGGACAAGCGCATGAGTAAACGCTTAGTGGTGTTTGATAAAATTGGCATCGCGTTTGATGGTCGAGTATTGCTCGAAAACATTGATATGACCATCAGTGAGGGTGAAATTGTTACCTTGATTGGCCCCAATGGCAGCGGCAAAAGTACCTTGATTCGTACCTTGTTGGGTCTACAAGACGCGACTTCTGGTGAGATAGTCAGGCATAAAACCTTGCGTATCGGCTATATGCCACAAAAGCTGCACATCGATCCGACTTTGCCGTTAACGGTTAAGCATTTCTTGGCGTTGGTTCGAGGCGTCAATAAGCAAGACATTCTGCCAACGCTAGAAAAACTTGGCATTGCGCATTTGCTCCACTCACAAGTGCATGTGTTGTCGGGTGGTGAAACGCAGCGTGTTTTGCTGGCGCGTGCTTTGTTGAATCGACCGAATCTGCTGGTGCTTGATGAACCGGTTCAGGGTGTGGATGTGAATGGTCAGGTGGAACTCTATAACTTGATTGAAAGCATTCGCAATGAGCTGCATTGCGGTGTGTTGATGGTGTCCCATGATTTGCATTTGGTGATGGCGAAAACAGATACCGTTGTGTGCATCAACCAGCATGTTTGTTGCTCCGGTAGCCCGCAGCATGTAACGGGTCATCCCGCTTATCAAGCTTTGTTTGGTGTGCCTGGTGCGGACGAGTCTATCGCGATTTACGCCCATCAGCACGATCATGTGCATGATGAACACGGCAGTATTTTGTCAGACGATGGCGACGCTCACGCCCATTGTCAGCATCATTAAATATTACCCTAGTTAGCCGTTTTTGGAGTTTGTAATAGCATGTTAGATCTTTTGCTCAGAGCCTTGTTAGGCGGATTGGGTGTGGCTGCCGTCGCGGGGCCGCTAGGGGCGTTTGTTGTTTGGCGACGGATGGCGTATTTTGGTGACACCTTGGCACACTCTGCTTTGCTGGGGGTGGCGTTAGGCTTTTTATTAGACATCAATCTGAACTTAGCCATTGTCGTTCTGTGTGTCGGTTTGGCCTTAGTATTGGTCACTTTGCAGAAGAAACACATTATCGCGACGGATACCTTATTGGGGATTTTAGCCCATTCAGCATTGTCACTGGGTTTGGTGGCGGTGAGCTTTTTGGACAATATTCGTATTGATTTGATGGCGTATTTGTTTGGTGATTTATTGGCGATTAACCAAGCCGACGTGTATTGGATTTATGGCGGTGGTTTGGCGGTTATCACTTTGTTGGTGACGTTCTGGAAGCCGCTATTAGCCGTCACGGTGAACGAAGAACTGGCGAAAGTGGAAGGCTATCCGGTTGAAGCGATTCGTTTATTGCTGATGTTGCTGGTGGCTTTGGTGATTGCTGTGGCGATGAAAATCGTCGGTGTGCTGTTAATTACTTCCCTAATGATTATTCCTGCTGCCACCGCGCGTAAGCTTTCTAGTACACCGATTCAGATGGCGTCGTTCGCTAGCTTCATTGGTTGTCTGGCTGTGTGTGGTGGGTTGTGGGCGTCTTATCGCTGGGACACGCCAACGGGTCCAAGTGTTGTCGTATGCGCCGCCTTGTTGTTCTTGATCGCTTATACCTTACCGTTTAAACGTTTGCGTTAAGGTTGTGCGAAAGCGACTTTAAAAAAGCCACGTTGAGAAATCAACGTGGCTTTTTTAATGCATTTCATTTGAACGCAGTTTGATGCAGACGCAGAGTCCTGGGTGCGTGTTGGTGAGGATTAAATCACCATGGTGTAAAGAAACAATGGCTTGAACGAGTGTTAGTCCTAGACCATGCCCAAAGACTTCTTTTTTGCTGGTGAGACGTTTAAAACGCTGTGTCACAAAGTGCTGACTTTCTTCCGGTATACCAGGACCTTGGTCTGTGACCTTGATGAGTGTATCACCCGACGACGTTGCGATGCTGAGTTGGATGATTTTGCTTTGTGGAGCGTATTTAATGGCATTGTCTAATAGGTTGGCAATGGCTTGGAAAATCAAAATTTGATCTGCATAAAATACATGTTTTTTATGGGCATCGAGATGCAGCTCAATACCGTGATTTTCGGCGAGCGGTTGATAATATTCGTAGACCTCATACAGCATGTCATAGGCATTGATCTTGTCTTTCTGGTGACAAATTTGTCCGGTTTCTACTTCTGACAACCGCATGATAGCGCGAAAAAGTACTTGAATTTGTTCGGTTTCTTTTATCGCGAATTCAAGCTCGTGTTGCTCTTCGCCTTGGACCCGTTCTGATAGGTTAATCAATTTATGCTGTAGGCGCGTGAGCGGGGTTCTCAGTTCGTGTGCGACGTGACTGGTGATGTCGCGCACTTCTTCCATGAGTTTTTGTGTGCGTCCTAAGACGAGGTTAATCTCTTGGCTGAGTCGGCCAAACTCATCACCGTTATTTTTATAACTGACCCTGACATCGTGCTTGCCGCGGGCGTAGTCTTCCAAAACATCAATAATGTGATTCACTCGATAGAGGTTATGTAGGCTAAACGGTAGGCTGATGAATAAAATAGTGAGCTGTATGGCCAATAATCCAGCTCCCGTCATCAGTGGAATAAGACGCGTTTGTTGGATCATGGGTTGTACGTTATAAGCGTTAAAATACATACCACCATCGACCAGAGGAACCAATAGTCCTAGCAGCTCAATACTGGGGCTTTTTAACGACAAGATTCGTGGTGGATTGGTGTTGTTTTGCTGTAACGCCTCTATGTGACTGTCTGATAAATAGCGCTTATCACCAGATAATATTCGGCTATTGGCATCAAAGATGAAAGTGAAGTGGTCTTTTCGGCTTTCAGTGATGTTGGTTTTTGCTAACAGCTCTGCCAGTTGGACGCTGTTGTTATAGGCTATGTTTAATTTTTGCTTTTCAAGGTTTTCAAAAATCATGCTTCGCACATGACTTTTCATGATGTTTTCCAAAATTGCGTTGCTGATAAAAATGGCGGCACAGGAAATCAATAAGCAAATAAAAGCGATAGTGGCGGCTTGTCGAAAGCTGCTGCTGTGCAGCAAGGGCTTAATAAACACAGGGTTATCCTAATGCATAGCCAACTGAGCGAATGGTTCGAATAATGGGGCTTTTTGATCCACCGTCTAACTTTTGTCTTAGTTTGGAGAGGTGAACGTCTAATATGTTTGTTTGCGGATCAAAATGATATCCCCACGCTTTTTCTAGCAACATGCTACGGGTGACGGTTTGTCCTGGGTGTTCTGCTAGGACATACAGCAGTTTGAATTCTTTATTGGTTAGATCGATACGTTGTCCGGAACGTGTGACCTCGTGACGTTCAAGGTTGATCATCATGTCTTTGATTTTAATAAAATTAGTTGATGCGATTTTTTGGGTACGACAATAAAGGCGCTCTAATCGCAACAGCAGTTCGGTAAAGTCGAAAGGCTTGCCTAGATAGTCATCGGCGCCCGCTCTTAACCCTTCTATGCGATCTGACGTTTGGTCGTTGGCAGACAGAATGAGTACAGGAGGGTGAGGTATTTCACCTAGTAAGCCAAGTAGTTGAATGCCGTCGATTTTAGGAATAATTCGGTCTAGTAGGATGACATCAAAAACTTCTTCTTTAATCAGCATGAGCGCGTCTTCGCCATTGTCTATCAGCTTACATGTATGTCCTGATACATGAAGTTTGTTGCTAATCCAATGGCTAACAGAAGCATCATCTTCAACAACGAGAATACGCATAGTTATGATCTCTCAGAACAAAAAGTGGCAGGGAGGACGCATGAATCATAGTATAAAATGATAATGATTATCAATTCAATAAAGTGTGTTTTGAATATATCTATGCATCGGTTGTGTCTCCACTTACCGAATAAGGTTGATTAATATATTTTTTCTATACAAATCATTGATTTATGGTTTTTATTACATTTTTTGATGATATTAGCCTCTATCCTAGCAATTGAGTTACAAAGAGCCAGCCTCTATTCATTAAGCATTCTTAATGCTTTGTGTGTTGAGTCGAAAATAAGAATGAATCTTAATAGTAGCGTTGAACTTTGTGTGAATAGGCTCATGACGGATTTTTGTATTTTTTCAGCGTTGATTTTCGCCCTGATGTGGGCCGTTGTTTCGGATGTGTTTTATCGTCGTATTGACAATGTGTTGATCGGTGGTCTGCTGTTCGGTTGGGTAGTGGCAGTGCTTCTGTCTGTCTGTTCTTTTGGGACCTATGTTCAGATGAGCCAAACGGAATTATTTCGCTACTTGCTTTTCTCTGTGGCTGGGGCGCTTTGTGTCTTGCTGGTAGGGGGAGGATTATTTTTAGTGGGACAGGTTGGTGCGGGCGATATTAAGCTGATGTCTGTGTTGTGTTTGTGGGTAGGTTACGATGATCAATTGGGTTTTTTGATGATAACCGCCTTAATAGGAGGAACGCTGGCTCTGTCTGCGCCTATTTTTTCTTATATTGAGTCAAAGGGAAGTGAGCTTATGGTGCGTGTGTTAACCCAGTATCCTAGGCTAAGTGTGCCTGCACCCGTAGCGCGTGCCAATGATGGTATCAGGGGAGTGCCTTATGGTGTGGCGATTTCCGTTGGGGCTGGGTGTTTTTTTGGGCCTCGTCTTTTCCATGTTTTTTAATCTACGTAGGGTTTTAATGCGCTCAGTGCGGCTTTTTAGTAAAGATAATCAGGCGTTAGTATCTGTTGAGTTTGCTTTGCTTTTCCCCGTGATTATTTTTAGCTCAATGATGTTAATTGAATTGATTAGAATTGCAGTGGTGATTGTGTTTGTTGGTCGTACTTTAGACAATGTTGTTCAGGCACTTCCTTCAGAGAAGGCATTTTTATCGTTGAAAGAAGAGGATAAAAGTCAATGGTTAAGCCATGACATTGTAAAGCAGTCTTATGGCATGGTTTCCATAGAAAACATTGATGTAACATTTCAAACGTTTTCGATTTCTAGTTATTCTAAAAATATAAAACTGGATGATTCCCATTCTACTTCTATGTTAAATATTAGCCTGTTACTTAATGAAAATTTTATAACGCCTTTGCCTTATTTTTTTGGACTAGGAAATTCTTTCCAACATGAATATAGACAGGTTGTTGGCGACCTGATAAATACTTCGGTATTATAAAAGAGTATGTGGTTTTTCATGCTAAACATCATGGTATCTTGGAGAAAATAGAGTGTGAGGGAAATCTTGTTGAAGCTAAGAGCAATGATAGTGAGCAGTCGAACCCTTATTTACAAAATCATTGCTGTTCTTAGTTTAATAATGGCCTTTGTAGGGATTATGGTACCCGGTATTCCTGCAACCGAGTTCATACTGCTGTGCGCGTGGTCGTCATCAAAATGTTCCCCTAGAATTCATCGATTCCTGCATAATAATCGCTTTACAGGGCCAGCTTTATATAATTGGAATAATGGCAAGGTAATTTCGAAAAGTAATAAAATACTATCGTCATTCAGCATGTTTTTCTGTGCATGTTTACTATTTTATAGCAAGGTTAATTCATACGTTTTGTTTTTTGCTTTATCCGGCATGTTTGTCGGTTTTTTATGGATGTGGTCTAGGCCGAATAAGGTAAATGATAATGTTAACTAGTATTATTTTTTCTTAATATAAATAAGATGGCTATTGATACGCCGTGTTTTTATTATATGGAAAGAATTTTAATGAGGCCCAATATGCAAACAATAGAAAAAGATCAAGACATCATGACATTTGCAAAGCGTTTAAAATATTCTACACGTACGAATCATGACAGTGTCGATTCACAGGTGATGAAGTCAGAGCCATTTGCCAATAAAGAAAACTACATAAAATTTTTGCGATTACAGCATATTTTCCATTTATCGGTTGCGCCTTTGTACCAGCGCGATGATTTACAAGTATTGTTTCCTGGATTAGCCGCCTTACCTAGACTGTCCGCCGTTGAGTCTGATCTTCGAGATTTAGGGGTAAATATGGCGGTTGATTCGTCTTTACTGGCAAGCATCACGGATCCGTATCAGGCGATAGGATGGCTGTATTGTAGTGAAGGGTCGAATATTGGTGCGGCATTTTTATACAAAGAAACTCAGAAATTGACGTTTGATGAAAATCATGGCGCTCGTCATTTAGCGGCTCACCCAGAAGGGCGAGCCTCCACATTGGCGTAAGTTCGTAGCTCAGCTAGACGCTTTGTCACTAACAGAAGAGCAGGAACAGCTGGCTGTTCAAGGGGCGATTGATGCATTTACGTTTTACAAGAAAACCTTAGCATCTATCGTCTGATTTTTTCATCCTATTGCTCGCTTTATAGATTTTACCTCATCGATAACCGTTTTTATCAAAGCCACTTAGGCACACCTAGGTGGCTTTATTATTTTCCTATTTTATACCTGTAATCTGTAATAAAACTGGGTGTTATTTCGTCTAATAAGCTCAGATCAAGTTGTGTGGTTTTCTGCCATTTGCTACTCCCAAGAAGGACGTTTCATGATGAGTTTTACTAGTATCCGTAGCCGTCTACGGGCGAGTTATTTAGTGTTGTTGGTATTGCTGGTGCTAGTGGTGGCGTTGTCAGTGAGTCGTTTTCAGCTCCTATCAGGCAATATCCGCAGTATTGTGGATGAAAACGCGGCTTTAGTTGAGTTGGCCGGTGAGCTAAACGTTAACGCTGAAAGCTTGGCCAGTCGCCTGTTGTTGCTGTTTGTTCTAGAGGAACGAGACGCTCGAGTCGCTATTTACAAAGAAATTGATGAGCGAAATAGCAATCTTGATAGCAGTTTGGAAAAAATGGCTCTGTTGGTACAAACTCCTCAGGATAAAGCGGTTGTTGAGGGTTTAAAAATCCAACGAAAGGTATATCAGGATGCACTTCAGGCTACCGTCGAGGCCTTGGAGTTTGGTGAGCTAGAGGAGGCAAAAAAACGGATGGCGGGTCTCGACTCGTGATGAGCTACAAACCTTTTTAAAGCAAACGTCTGCGTTATCCGAGTATGAGCGTAGCTTGATGCAAGCTCGGCAGAAAGAGGTCTTGTCTGAATCCGAGTTGGCTATTTGGCTCACAGTCGGGGTAGGGCTTTTGGCGGTTTTCATTGGTTTGATCATGTCGGTTTTGATTACCCGTAGTATCGTAAATCCGCTTAATTATGTGATTGCACTGTTAGATAAATTTGCCCATGGTGACTTTTCTCAAGAGATTACATCAGCGCAGAAGGGAGAGATTGGTCAGCTACTGGACAGTGTTAAACGTATGCGGGTCAGTTTAGCGAATGTCATTAGGCAAATTGATAAGAGTGCCAGAACGGTTGTTGATGCCGTTGGTGCCATTCGTATGAATGTGGCGGATGTGAATCAGGGATCCAATACTCAGACCTCTATGGCCGGTGAGATTCAATTGTCTGTTAGCGAGCTATCGAATGCCGCGAATGTAATGGCTGATCATGTCAGTGTGTCGCGCAATCAAGCGGAAGCGGCTCATGATTTAGCCAAACATGGCAAAAAGGTGATTACTTCTGCGGCGAAAGACATTACAGCGGTTGCCGCTTATATTGAAGAGACGTCTCATGCTGTGGCGGAATTGAATAAAAGTGCAGCGACCGTCACAGAGTTTGTAAACAGCATTCGTAGTGTGGCTGAGCAAACCAATTTGTTGGCGCTGAATGCGTCTATCGAAGCGGCTCGTGCTGGGGAAAGTGGTCGAGGTTTTGCTGTGGTGGCGGACGAGGTGCGTAACTTGGCGACTAATACCGCACAAGTCACGGCGTCTATTGATAAGGTAATTACCACTATTAGCAGTTTGTCTATGCAGATTGCTAATGAAATGGTTGAAGGGCAGGAGAAGATGCGTCACGGTGTGGCGCAAATTGAAGCGGTGGTGGCGCCTCTTAGCCAATTAGAAGCCGATTCAGCCAATTCGCTGAAAAGCCTTGATGGTCTTTCACAATTGGCTCAGCAACAGGCAAGAGAAGCGCAAGATATGGCGGCGCACATTACTCGTATTGTTGACGTTACGACGAGCAATGAGCAAACATCAAAACGCTTGAGCAAGCTTACCGACGCGTTATCGGGTGCAGCCGAGCAAACCCATGACGCAACGTCTACGTTTACCTTGCCCGCGTAACGGGTGAACTTTTTATTTGTGTTTGGATAAGACATGGTCCAAAGAAAAAACACCTGCGCCACGGTACATAAGCAAAAGCGTGATGGCTAGCCATGTGGCGTGGGTTGGGTAGGCATCAGGATAGACAAACAGTTGAATCACCAATGTCATGCCCGCTAAACCAAATGCAGCGAAGCGGGTCAACAGGCCCGTTAAGATGAGGATGGGTAAAACATGTTCGGCCAACGTGGCCAATAAAGCGGCGACCATAGGAGGAATCAGCGGCAAGTTATATTCGTATTCAAACAGAAACAAGGTTGTTTCTTTGAGATGAGGCCAGCCTAATTGGGCTTGCATAGCGATAATATCTAAGGAAAAACCCTCTATTTTGGTTTGTCCTGACTGCCAAAAGACGGCCGCAATGGCGAACCGTGCGATAAACAAGACCATCGACTCGGGGATTTTGTTAAATAAGCGCTCACTGATTTGTAACATAGACGACACCATAATTTTCTCCTTGAGCCTGTTTGCTTTTAGGCATCGGCTTCCGACACGTTAGTGATTAATTTCCATTGAATGAGTTTTGCCAAACTGCTTCCAGTATCAAACGTCGCGTCATCCGGAATGGCTTGTTCAAGTGTTTTATTTTGCATAAGGCGTTGAATAAAAACCGCTTCGTTTTCACTGATAATATACACCTCACCATAAATAGAAGGCTTTGATAGAAGTAAGTACTCGCTATTATACGGCTGGATTTGGGCTAAATTTTGTTCGTGAGGTTGCTTATGGGCTAAATACAACGAACCAATTGCATAGCAAGAAGACATCACACTCGTGTTTGGTGATAAACCCAGCAACAATCTCGTTGGGTCTGAGGTGTTATTAAATGCCGCTGATATTTGCTCATGTTCAAGCGTTGGGTATTCTTGTGCATGAGTCAGTGTTAAGAGTTTGTGTTCTAGGTCAGCAAGATCGCCTAAAAATGGCACGCTTTTCGACGGTTCAAATGCACGAATGAAATCAGCAAACGTGGCCCCGTATTCTCCGATAATTGGGGTTTTAGGGAGGTTGTCTTGAAGGTATTCCCGTGCCATCGCGCGGAAAAATGCGTTTCCAACAAGCGTTTGCGAGACCGGAAAAATATCGGCTAACGCGTCGATTAAAGACACATAAACATTGTTGCGATAGACGTTGAAACGAATGGCTTTTTCCTCATCAGAATGGCCTTTGATTTCTTCATAAAAAGCCATATCTTGATGAAATAATGCGTCTCTAAAAGCCTTATTCATGACGGCTTTCCTGTCTTAAGTTTGTTCGTATGTGGTCCGCTTGTCGTGCTTCGGCCAGTAAAACCGACAGCGTGGGCAAATGGCCATCGCGTTCGATTAACGTCGGACGGTCACCCATTATAGTTAAGGTATGTTGATATAAGTCCCAAACTTCATGGGAAACTGGGGTGTCATGGCTGTCGATTTTTAGTGGTATTGTGGTGTTTTCATCCAAGCTATGACCTGCAAGGTGAATTTGCCCCACCGCGCTACTTGGAAAGCGATTAATGTAATCGAATGGGTTACTTCTATGATTAAAACAAGACACTTCGACGTTGTTAATGTCTAGCAGCAGCCCACAGCCTGTTCGATGAGCCATTTCAGCAATGAAATCAATTTCACTGCGATCACTGCGGTGGAACTCAAAATAGGTAGACGGGTTTTCAATTAAGACTTGGCGTTTTAGTGTCGATTGCAGTTGATCTATGTGTTCACATACACGGTTCAATGTGGCTTGGTTATAAGCCACGGGTAATAGATCGTTTAAAAAAACATTATCGTGGGTCGACCACGCGAGATGCTCAGAAAACACCTCGGGCTGCACCTCATCAACAAGCCGAGCGATGCGCTGTAAATGGGACGGATCTAACGGCATGTCTGCGCCAATAGACAAGCCGACACCGTGTATGGTGAACGCATAATGCTCTCTGATTTTTTGCAAATAGTAGCGTGCTGGTCCACCTAAGCTTAGATAATTTTCCGCATGGATCTCGAAAAAGCCAAGTTCTGGACGACGGTCTAAAATGTCATGGTAATAGGAAGGTTTTAGGCTGATGCCAGTGGTTTCAATAAAGCTCGAAGGCGCTGACGCGCCTTGGCTTTGTTTTGGCGTAAATACCATGGTGTACCAGTCGCCTTAGAAGGCGTTCAATTGGCCATGGCCAGTTGAAGAAGTTTTAGATTCCATCTCCACGCAAGTGCCGGCAGGGACTAATTTCCATGCATTAGATTGGTAGTCTGTTTTCGACGTGCCAGCGCAAGAAGTGCCTGGACCTGCAGCACAGTCGTTTTGACCTGCAAGCGCCACACCGTAACATTTTTCTTTACTGGCGGCTTCGGCAGGAGAGGTTACCGCCACAGCCGAAAGGGCAATCGCTGAACCAAGAGCTAGAGACAAAGATAATTTAGTACTTTTCATGGGTCGATCCTCGGTGTTGTATAAAGGGAAACGCGCATAGCTTGTTATTACATTGTCTTTGACGTGAGAGATCTTGGCTTTATTACACAAAAAATGAAAATTATTTTTCTTCGGGCTCTTTTGTTTTTGTATAAGCTTGCGACAGCGCTCGTAATGTCTCCATTTGTTGGCCAAATTGGCGACAAGGTGAGCAGATGGCGGTATGCATGGCCAAATTTATTTTTTCTTTGGTGCTGAGTGGGCGATCTAGCTTTTCAGAGAGCATTTGGGTTGCTTGTTTGCACTTCATCATTTACGACGTCTCCTTTTGAAACCAGTGATCTTCTAGGCACTCGCGTAAGCGCAGACGGGCGCGGTATAAAGTGACATTAAGACTACTGATCGATACCGCTTCGATGTGACAAATTTCTGGCGTTTCCATTTCGAGAAATTCACGCATCATAAACAGCCGACCATATTTTGCGGGTAAGACTTCCAAACACGCATCAAAAATACGCCAGAAGTCTTCATTCTCAACCTCATGGTCTGGTTGATCCCATTTTTTTGGGCGTTCATCTTTCTGCCAGTGACCATTTTCTTCAAATAGGTATTCGATCAAGGCATCACCACTTAGGTTTGGGCCTTCTTCTAGTTGACTGGCGGCGGTATGACGCTTTTCTTTGCGTAGTAGATCAATCAATTTGTTCTTTAAAATAGACAATACCCAAGTCTTAAAAGCGGCTTGGCGCGCGAAACGGTCAATGTGCTGATAAGCGGACAACATGGCTTCTTGCACAGCGTCTTCCGCTAATTGACTATCTCGCACTTGTAGCTTAGCAAACTTCAGCATCTGAACACGTAATGCTTCTATAAACGCTATATCTTGAAAGAGGCTTTCTGCCTCTGAATGGTCCCTATCAATAGAAAGATGTGCGTTAGTCATTTCAGTCTCGCGGTATTTGTCATGTTTGGACGCTGTGAGTGTGGTTTTTATTACGTTTCAAATGTGTTTTTTATGTATTTTTTGAGTCTGCTTTTGCTTCTGCTAAGTATTCATCTTTTAATTTGACGTAATTCAGTCCAGCGTACTGAAAGTATTCTATTTCTTTCTCGTTGAGTGGCCGGATTTGTTTCACTGGAGATCCCATGTACATAAAGCCTGTTTCTAAACGCTTGCCAGGTGGCACCAAAGAGCCCGCACCGATGATGACTTCGTCTTCAATCACAGCGCCATCCAGAATGGTGGTTCCCATGCCAACCAAGACTCGGCTGCCAATCGTACAGCCATGTAACATGGCCATGTGACCCACTGTGACGTCGTCGCCAATGTCTAGAGGATGACCTTCTGGCTTGTAAGCGCTAGCGTGGGTAATGTGCAGACAAGAATTATCTTGGATGCTGGTGCGCGCACCAATGCGAATGCGGTGCATATCTCCGCGTATAGCGACCAACGGCCAGACAGAGCTGTCTTCGCCTATGGTGACATCGCCAATAACCACCGCGCTGTCATCGACCCAAACTCGGTCGCCTAATTGTGGTGTTTTACCACGGAAAGATTTCATCACCATAAATTCTCTCTTATAAGGGGGATTGCTAGTAAAATGTGTTAATAAATGATGGAACTATTAGCACAATAGGGTTTTATGCATTGAAAAAGTATTAAGACAACCTATCTTAGTAAGCATAGTATTGACCAATGCAATACAGCGTTCAATTAATATAAAAGGATATCATGATATGTCACAGTCTGTATGGGACGCGACCAGCTTACCGAATTTTACCGATGTCGATGTTGCTAACATTGAAGCGGATCTAGAGAAACTGCTAAAGCGCAATCAAGAAGCCATCGACGCTTGTGTTAGGGAAAATACCCATCCAACATGGGCAAGCCTGGTTTTGCCATTGGATCAATTGCACGATGACTTAAACAATTTTTGGTCGCCGATTGGTCATTTGAATTCAGTCAAAAATACGCCTGAATTGCGAGCTGCTTATAATGCCTGCTTGCCAAAACTGACTCAGTACTACACTGACCTTGGGCAAAACAAAGCCTTGTACCAAGCCTATAAAACCCTTGCCCAAAGCGATGCGGCCAAGAGTCTGACAACAGCACAAAGCGAAGCCTTAACACAAACCATTCGGGATTTTGAATTATCGGGCGTAGGTTTAGAAGGCGAGAGTAAAAAACGTTATGGCGAGATCAGCCAACGTTTGTCTGAGCTGGGTAGTCAGTTTGGTGAAAACGTGTTGGATGCGACACAAGCGTGGAGTAAGTTAATCACCGACGAAAGCGAGCTGTCTGGTCTACCTGAATCGGCCCTAGCACAAGCGAAGCAAATGGCCGAAGCCAAAGAAAAGGATGGTTGGTTATTCACTCTAGACTTCCCATCCTATATGCCAGTGATGAGTTACGCTGACAACGCCGCTTTGAGGGAAGAAATGTATCGCGCTTTCGCCACTCGCGCCTCAGACCAAGGTGGCGACATCAAATTCAATAACGCGCCTTTGATCGACGAGATTTTGGCATTGCGTCATGAGATGGCTCATATTCTCGGTTTTGAAAACTACGCTGAATTGTCCGTCGCGACAAAAATGGCAGACAACGGACAGCAAGTTATCGACTTCTTGGAAGATCTTGCTAAAAAATCAAAAAGCTCGGCAGAACAAGATCTTGCACAGCTAACAGCGTTTGCGAAAGACGAAAATGGCGTGGAAACATTAAATGCTTGGGACATGACTTACTACGCAGAAAAATTGCGTCAGCATAAGTACAGCATTTCCCAAGAAGAGCTGCGCCCTTATTTCCCAATGAACAAGGTTTTGTCTGGATTGTTTCACGTGGCACAAACCTTATTTGGTGTGGATATTCGTGAAGAAAAAGAATTTGATAGCTATAACAAGGATTTACAGCTTTTCACTATCAGCAAAGACGGTGAGGACATCGCTCGCTTTTATCTAGATCCTTACGCGCGCGAAGCAAAACGCGGTGGCGCATGGATGGATTCTTGTCGTACTCGTCGTCGCTTGAGCGACAACCGTTTACAGTTACCCATTGCGTATTTGGTATGTAACTTTACGCCACCTATCGGTAACAAACCGGCTTTGTTAACCCATGATGAAGTCACTACTTTATTCCATGAGTTTGGCCATGGCTTGCATCATATGTTGACCCAAGTCGATGTTTCATCCGTATCAGGTATTAACGGTGTCGCGTGGGATGCGGTGGAATTGCCAAGTCAATTTATGGAAAACTGGTGCTATGAGCCAGAGGCGCTTGCCCATATCGCAGGTCATTACGAAACGGGCGAACCGTTGCCACAAGACTTGTTAGACAAGATGCTGGCGGCGAAGAATTTCCAATCCGGCATGCAGATGATGCGTCAGCTTGAGTTTTCTTTGTTCGATTTCCGTTTGCACATGGAATACCAAAAAGGCATTTCTGTGCAATCCGTTATTAACGATGTGCGTCGCAAAGTGGCAGTAACCACACCGCCTGAGTTTAACCGTTTCCAAAATAGCTTCTCGCATATTTTTGCTGGTGGTTACGCGGCGGGCTACTACAGCTATAAATGGGCGGAAGTCTTGTCGGCCGATGCCTTCTCGAAATTCGAAGAGGACGGTATCTTCAATAGGGATACCGGTGCACGCTTCCGTGATACCATATTGGCCAATGGCGGCTCTCGTCCAGCCGCAGAATTATTCGCGGAATTCCGTGGTCGTGAGCCAAGTACTGATGCCTTATTGAGACACAGCGGCATCGCGGCGTAGGTTTTGTTTTTGCAAGGAAGCAGCGTCTCACTTGATGGCTATCAGGTGAGACGCTGCTTTTTTATGACGTTGTTTAGGGCGTCACTTTTTAAAGGTAGTTGGGTTATGACTGTAAAACGCTTTATCGCAGGGGCAGTGTGCCCTCGTTGTAGTGAGATGGATAAGATTCGTGCATGGCGTGATGATGAGGTTGAAAAACAGTATCGCGAATGCATAGTGTGTGGTTACACGGATGAGCAGTCGACTGTGGTGCAAGCACAGCCAACCGAGATTCCGACTCGCGTAAATAAACCGCACAGCAGTGCGCCGCAAGCGGAAGAAATGGTGATTAACTTTATACCGAATCCGGGTTCGACTAAGCACTAGATTATTACAAGCTAGAGGGATCTTTATTGTGAAAATGATAGTGGAAGTGATTGGAAAGGTTGAACAAGGTTATAGCAATCCATATGAGTGTTTAGATGAGGATGGGAATTCTTTTATTGTTAAAGGCTTGCCTCGATCCAGTCAAATTAATGAGTGGATATGTGCTAATTTAGCAACGGATTTTGGTCTTCCTATTGCAGAATACGAGCTGGTTGAAATACCTGAAGAGCTATATTTTGAATTAGATTTTAATACTCAGTTTGACCTAGGTTGCGGCCCTATTTTTGGTTCGAAGAAGATCCAGTTAGCGCAGTGGTTTGAGCCTAAAACGATGCAGCATATCGTCACTGAAGAGGAAAAGTTAAAGATTTTCCTTTTTGATTATTGGGTGAAAAATGCTGATAGAAATAGTGATAACACGAACCTTTTGGTTAGTGATAAGCGTATTAGAGTAATCGATCACAATAATGCTTTTGATAAAAAATACACGAGAAGTGATGTTTTAAATCATCTTTTTTATGATCAGATTAACAAAAAATGGCTCAATGATTTGGTGTTTAGAGCTGAGTTTATTGGACAGATTGAAGATATTTTTCTTAATTTAAATAACATTATTGGTTCTCTGCCAGAAGAGTGGCAGTATAGTGATTCACCTATCAACACCCTTAAAGCAGATATTGATCTTGTTGCAATAGAGAACACTTTAAGCCGTTATACTGACGATGATTTTTGGTTTTTTGTATGAAAAAATATGCTTGCAAATACGTTGTTCTGCGCTTTGCTCCCTACAGTGAAACTGGTGAGTTTGCCAATGTGGGCGTACTTCTTTATTCAAAAAGCCATAATTTCTTTGTATTCAAGGTAGATACATCTGATATTGGTGCTAGGGTATCAAGGTTTTTTCATATTGATGATAAGCAAGTGTTCAAGTTTGCAATGGCTTCTTATCAGAAAGAATTAGCTTTTATTCAAGAACAAGTAGCTCACCATTACATGACCGCACAAGAGGCTTTTGATTTCTTGGTGAAGCCTCGTGCAACCTTGCTGCGTTTTAGCGAAGTTCGAACCGTTATAACGGACTCAATTGACGGAACACTTGATAGTATATTTGCTCGTATGGTTAGCCACAGCTCAAGTTCTCAGGCTAAAAGTAGGCAAAAACTCAGCGGCCTTTTAAGGTCTCAATTAGACTTATTGCACCTAGAAAGACCGTTTAGGCAGCATAGGTTTGCAAAAAGTGGGTTCGAAGCAACTTATAACTTTACGCAATTAGGAGAAAAAGGCGAACCATTAAAGCTAATTCAACCTATTGAGCTAAGTGATCGACTTACTCCAAAAGAAATTTTTGAAGTGGTTGATGGTAATGAAGTACGTTTAAATCGTATGGCTAGCTTAGAATTGCTTCCCAAGAAAGTCCTTCTCCCGTTTTCTTTGAGCGAAAATAGGACGAAAGAAGCTGATGAGGCTTGGTCTATTGTTAAAAGTGAGTTGAGCAATATTGGTGAATTAGTCGATATTCAGAATAAAGCAGCTATTGAGAAATTTGCGAAGCACTGATTGCGTGATGTTGAACACAAAAAAGCGGACCCACTTCACCGTCGGTCCGTTTTTTTTGCTTTTTACATGTTAAATCAAGCTTACAGTAAATATAACGTTAAGCCTTGGTTAACCAAAGTACATCTAGTGGCTCGATAAGGTTCAGGGATGGTAAATCAATCAACGCCTTGTCGAGTAAATTAATGGCGGTGTCTTGCCCCATTAATTCGCTGAGTGATTGACCAAGAGGAAGGCGCTCCAGCGGTATTAGGTGTTCGCTCATGTTGGCGATGACGACGAGTGTTTTGTCCCCTTGTTGTCGCTTAAAAGCGAATAAATGTTCGCTGCCAAGAGAAACCAGCTCAAACTCTTGCGCAGCAAAAAGTGGATTGGCTTTGCGGATTTGAATCATTTCTCGGATTAACTGAGCAATTTTGCCCTGAGGGGTACTAGTGTCTGCAGCCAACGCGAGATCGTCGTTGGTGAGCTTCTTACGATGTACCCAGCGGCTGTCATCGACTTTCGTTGGATCATTCAAATAATCATTGTTGTTAAGCACGCCAAGGTCGTCGCCTTGGTACAACAATGGAATGCCGGGCATGGCGAAGTTAATACCGTTTAGTACTCGAATACGCTTGATGGCATGATCCAGTAGCAACGGATCGTCTGCGGCGATAGCGGTTTCTACACCAGCCAGTGACGCCAGTGTACCACACACTCGGCAGTCGCCATTGACTGGGTTTTCTTGAAAGGGGACGCCGGCCGCAAAAGAGCCTTCAAACTGTCCCGTATAGAATTGGTTTAAGAAGCGACGATGGCCGATGCCATCAATGCCAAGACGATCAGAAATGGCGTCATCCCATAACCAGCCAATATCGTCATGACAGCGAATATAGTTAATCCAAGTAGTATGCTCTGGAATTGCAAAGCTGCGCTCAAGAGATTGGTATAACAAGTTGGTTTGACGTGTCGCTAGGCTTTCCCACAATAATGCCATCATCAAGGGATTGTAAGACAGGGTGCATTCGTCGGCACCAATGTATTTGTTCACTTCGTCCGGGTGGACAATGGCTTCGGATTTAAACACCACTTGTGGTGCGGCAATGTCTAAGCAGGCTTTGAATGCTTTGATTAAATTGTGGGCCTTCGGTAAGTTCTCGCATACTGTGCCTTTTTCTTTCCAAACAAAGGCTAAGGCATCGAGTCGCAAGACATCACAGCCGTTTAAAATAAGATGCAGCATTTCTTCTACGACGGCGACAAACACCGCTGGGTTGGAATAGTTTAAATCCCATTGGAACGAGTTAAAAGTCGTCCAAACATGGCGGTCTAATTCGGGCAAATAGGTAAAACTACCGCGGCGAATTTGTGGGAAAATTTCGCGCACGGTTTGGTTGTATTCCATGGCGTCTTGTTCGCCCATGAAGTAATAATATTCTTGATACTCTTTATCGCCAGATTTGGCGGCTTCGGCCCAACGATGCTCATCGGAAGTGTGGTTGAACACAAAGTCCAACACCATGCGAATGCCTTTCTTGTGCAGCGCGGCAGCGAGATCTTTTAAGTCTTTGTTGGTGCCTAAATTAGGAGACACAGTACGATAATCTGAAATCGCATAACCGCCGTCACTGTTACCTTCTGGTGATAGATACAGTGGCATTAAATGGACATAATTGATGCCTAACGATTCAAAATACGGAATCTTGTCGATTAAGGAGCCTCAGATCATCCGCTAATAGATCTACATACACGGCAATACCAACATTCTGATTCGACTCGAACCAAAATTCTGATTTGTCTTTGATTTGTGCTGGGCGTTTTTTCTTTTGAAAATCGATGAAAGACTGCAGTAATACTTTGAGATGAAAGTGCAGGTCGAAACAGTGCTGGTAGAGCGGAAAAAGTTGCTCAAACAATGGTTGAAAATTCGTTTCTAAGCGAGAGATGAAAGTGGTTTTTTGTTGCGAAGTGAGCGGACTAAAATCCAATTCGGATAACAGGCGTTGCTGTGTTTTTTGCGCTTCGAAAGAGAAATCCATGACCATATAGTTGCCTTTTGAGAGAGGCTCGCACCGTTAAGTTCGAGTTAAGTTGTTATTTTGGTTGGATCGTTGAACAGACTTGTGTTCCTCGTTTGCCACTGGAAAACGTAGCGTAAGGACTGGGGCGGGTCAATATGCGGACTTTCTAAAAACGGACTTAATTTCCGAGACAGTCAGCGCCTCGGAAATCAAAGGTGAAAATGCAGGATTACTCGTTATCGGCGTAGCCACTGCCAATGGCACTGAAAGGCATATCAAGGTCTAATTCAGGGACTTGTAATCCAATCCAAGCGGGAAAGGTATTGCTGTTTGGTCCCGGAAAAACCGTGTATTCATTGGCCCAAGGGTAGCGCTTTACCGCTTCTTCTATTTTAGGAATCAATGTTTCCGCTTTTGGGCCAATAATAGAAAGTACTTTCTCTGGTTTTGCACCAAACCAGTAACGATCCGGTGTGGCCGTTTGGTATTCGTACAGTGCTGGTAAGCCCCGTTCTACACGCCATCCGACGACTTCATGAACAGTGTATTCAGACGCGTTCTTTTCTTTGGTTGCGACCCATGTATGAACGGCAAACCAGCCGCGCCAGCTAAACGCATCGGCCGCGTAAAATTCGATGACGGCCTCTTTTTCTGTTTCTGGCGATGGCGCGATACCGGCGGGTTCGCGGCTGGCGGTACGCCAATTATCGTTTGAAGAGCAGGCGCTTAAAAATAGCGTGATAAAAAGGAGTCCTAGAAACCTTGTCATGCTTTGTCCTTGTACGGTTAAAATGTTTTGTGTGAATTAAGATACGCAATTTTGAGTGTCCTTGGGTCATTATTTTTTGCTTAGCGAGTGGATGCCACGATTTTTGCGCAGTTCAACCAAGCAATAAAAAACGCCAGTAAACTGGCGTTTTAGAGGTTATTTGAGCTGAATAACACATTAGTTCATTTCAATGATGAAGTCTTCTTTAGCTCGGCGCACTTTTTTCAGATTTTTTAGCCAGTCGCCTTCCTCGGCACGGTAACCCAAAGGAAGCAGAATCACAGAGCGCAGACCGCGTTCAGTTAGACCGAGAATTTCGTCAACTTTAGCAGGGTCGAAGCCTTCCATTGGTGTGCTGTCTACGCCTTCTTCTGCAGCAGCAATCAATGCGGTGCCAAGACCAATGTAAGCTTGACGAGCTGCGTGCTGGTAATTCACCTCTGCGTCACGTGGAGGGTAAGCGCCTAAGATCATTTGGCGATAGTTTTCCCAACCTTCGTTTTTAAAGCCTCGTTCGTCGTTTACTAAGTCGAACATCTTGTTGATGCGTTCTTCCGTGTAGTTGTCCCACGCGGCAAACACCAACAGATGAGAGCAGTCGGTGATTTGAGCTTGGTTCCAAGCATGAGGCACGATGGCTTCACGCAACGCTTTGTTTTTCACCACGATGACTTCATATGGTTGTAGACCGCTTGAGGTTGCGGTTAGGCGAATGGCCTCTAAAATTCGATCTACTTTTTCTTGCTCAACGGCTTTGCTTGAGTCCATTTTTTTGGTGGCATAACGCCAGTTTAATTTTGCTAACAAATTCGACATTTTTAATCCTTAGTAAAGCATGTTTATACCAGTAATATGAGGCCAATGTCAGTGCAGAACAAGTCTTGATTTCAGCAATTAATGAGAAAGTTGAATGATTGGTTAAAGGCTAACTTGGTTGATATAGGGCGATATTTTCTTTAAAAACGCCCTAAAATGGTTCATTTTTGTGCTGGTATGCAGTAAGGTGCGATCTCGAAAATTTCAATGGACCCCCTTCTAATGACATTTGCTCAAAAACCATCGTTGTTACAGCGTTATTTACGCGGCAGTTTGGTACTACACATTGCCATCGGTATTCTTTGTGGCGTGGTATTGGCCTACGTTTCACCCAGTACCGCCTTGTCCACCAGTTTGTTGGGCGATTTCTTTGTAAAAGCCTTAAAAGCCATTGCCCCCATTTTAGTTTTTTTATTGGTAATGGCCTCGATTGCGAATCACAAACAGGCTCAGCAAAGTCATATTCGACCTGTGCTAGTGCTTTATATTGCGGGAACATTTGTTGCCGCATTAACCGCCGTTATGTTTAGCTTTATTTTTCCGACCCATTTGAACTTGGTGTCTCCAGATTTGAGCCAGAGTGCGCCTCAAGGTATTGATGAGGTATTGCATACGCTGGTCTTCAAAATGGTTGATAACCCTGTCAATGCGCTGGTTCAAGGCAATTATGTGGGTATTTTAACCTGGGCCATTGGTTTTGGCTTGGGTTTACGCCACGCTTCTGACGCGACAAAAGCCTTGCTGCAACATCTAGCGAGCAGTGTGACAAATATTGTGTCGGTGATTATTCGCTTAGCCCCGTTTGGTATTTTTGGTCTGGTTGCCAGCACTATTGCTGCAACGGGTTTTGATGCTTTGTTTGGCTATTCGCATTTGTTAGCTGTGCTTATAGGCGCGATGTTATTTATTGCCTTTATTACTAACCCCTTATTGGTATTTTGGAAGATTCGCCGCAACCCTTACCCTTTGGTGTTTAAGTGCCTCAAAGAGAGCGGCGTTACGGCCTTTTTCACTCGCAGTTCAGCGGCCAATATTCCCGTCAATTTAGATTTATGTAAGCGTTTGGATTTGGATGAAGACACTTATTCTGTGTCGATTCCGCTGGGGGCGACGATTAACATGGCGGGCGCCGCGATTACCATCACGGTGTTAACGTTAGCGGCGGTAAACACGCTAGGTATTTCGTTGGATTTTGGAACGGCTGTGTTGTTAAGTGTTATAGCGGCCGTGTCGGCGTGTGGCGCGTCAGGCGTGGCGGGTGGTTCGTTATTATTGATTCCATTGGCGTGTAGTTTATTCAATATTCCCAATGAGATTGCCATGCAAGTGGTGGCGGTTGGTTTCATTATTGGTGTATTGCAGGACTCTGCTGAAACGGCGTTAAATAGCTCGACAGATGTGTTGTTTACGGCGGCCGCTTGTCTTGCTAATGATAAGAACTAGTTAGCTTAATATCAGCGGTAGAGCAAAAACAAGAAGGGGAAGCACTTGGCTTCCCCTTCTTGTTTCTATGGTTTTCTAGTTTAAAGCTTAAACTGGGTCACCAATTTATCCAGTTGGACAGAGAGTTTTTGTAAATTGTTGCTGGACGCTGTTAGCTCATCGGCAATTTCTGAGGTTTCCGTGGTGAGCTGATTAATCTCTTCGACGTTTTTACTCATGTCATTTACCACAAGCGCTTGCTCTTCAGTGGCTGTTGCCACCTGTATATTCATGTCACTGATTTGACCAATATGCTTGGTGATTTGCTCAAGTGAGGTGTTTGCCTCATTGGCTTGTCCTACCACGGTATTGCTTTGGTCTTGGCCGGTTTTGATCGTGGAAACGGTTTTGGCCGATTGTTCCTGTAGCTGATCGATCATTTTTTGTATTTCATCCGTAGAAGCAGCAGAACGACTGGCTAGGTTGCGTACTTCATCGGCAACCACAGCAAAACCGCGTCCTTGTTCACCGGCACGGGCGGCCTCTATGGCGGCATTTAAAGCCAATAAATTGGTTTGCTCTGAAATACTGCGGATGGTATCGAGGATGCTACCAATAGAGTCTGTTTGTGTTGCCAATGAGCCAATGTCAGAGCTGATGTGCTGAATTTCTGTGGATAGAGCAGCGACACCTTGGCGAGCACGAGCGACTAATTCAGCCCCTTGGTGCGCTTGTTTGTCCGCTTCTTGAGCGGCTTTTGCGGCTTGAGAGGCATTTTCTGCAATATTCTCAACTGTGGCGCCCATTTCATGAATCGCTGTAGCAATCTGAGTGGTTCGGTCACGTTCATTTAAACAGTTAGTATGTGTCGCCTTGGCTTTGGCTGCGACATCGTTTGCCGTACGAGCGAGCTGGCGAGAGTTTTCAGCCACATTTTCAATTGCGGCACGCACTTTGGCGATAAATTGATTGAAGTGTTGAGCGATGTCGCTCAGTTCATCTTTGCCATCCAGTGTGATGACTGTGCCAAGATCCAGCTTGTCACTAGCACTGGAAATATGTTGTTGTAAGTAGGAGACACGTTGATTAAGACGTCGTAACATTAACCAAGCTAAGACAATCGACGCCGATAAGGCAATAATGATTAATATAATCATGTTATTGCGACTTGCTTCGTAGTTAATTTGGCTCTGCGTGTAACCCTGTTTGCCTTGCTCTAATAATTCATCCAAAATTTTATTGACGGCTTTGCGCATGACACCGTAGCTATCAGCGTATTTGGTTTTGTATATTTCTTGCGCTGTGGTTAGGTCGTTATTTTCCATGGCGGTTAACATGGGAGCGAGTTCATCGCTTTTGACCTTAGCAAAAATATCGATAATCTTTTGTACTTCAGCACGCATGAGAGGGTTTACTTGCGCCTCTAGTGCTTGTTTTAAAGCCATGTCCATTTCAGGAATGTCTTCAGTACGCGTTTCTTTTATGCGAGTTAGGACACCTTTTTTATCCTGCATGGCGGGGATTTCTTGCAACAAAATAATGTCGATACCGACACGCATGCGAGGAATACGAGAGGCCACTTCGGCAAGTGAGCGCATTGGGGCGCTGGTGTTTTGAGCGAGTTGTTTGGTTTGCTCTTGCACGTTAGAAAGGCCTTGTAATCCAGCCCAACTGACGAGAAATAGAGCAAGACAAGGTAGGGCAATCACAAGAGCAAATTGCACTTTTAGAGACATTTTATTAAAAATCACGATGTATTACCTGCTATTGTTTTTTGATCATGCAATTAATGTGAAAGCTTCAATGCTTATTTTTTTAGAGAATAGAATGTACCTCTCCAATTATACAAGGAACTTCCTATAATAAATGTGTTTTTTGTATAGTGTTGTGAATCTGTGATGTTAAGACTAATAAATGACACTTTTTAGTGAGTAGGGAGACATTTTTCATGAATCATCAAAGGAGCTTATATTGAGTAAGACGTTTCGGTCTCTTGCCAATCCGAATTATCGTATTTGGTTTGGTGGCGCTGTCATTTCTAATATTGGTACTTGGTTACAGCGTACTGCTCAGGATTGGATTGTTATTGCCGAGTTATCTGATAAGAATGCCTCAGCCGTTGGGTTGGTGGTGTTTTTGCAATTCGCACCACAAATATTGCTGTTGCCTATTACGGGGTGGGCGGCGGATCGGCTGGATCGCCGTAAACTCTTGTTTACGACGCAATGTTTGATGGCCGGGTTGGCCTTGATATTAGGTTTGTTGGTCTTGAGTGGGCATGTGGTGCTTTGGCAGGTGTGCGTTTGTGCGTTTGCCTTAGGATGTGTGGCGGCCTTTGATGCTCCTGCAAGACACGCATTCGTTTCAGATATTGTCAGTGAGAAAGAGTTGTCCAATGCCGTTGGGCTTAATTCTGTGTCGTTTAATTCGGCTCGCCTCGTTGGCCCTGCTATTGCGGGTCTGTTAATTGCGTCGGTTGGCAGTGGTTGGGTATTTATGATCAATGTGCTGTCTTTTGTACCGTTGTTAATCGCGTTGCACCTGTTTAAACACCGATTGCCGAAAGTCGAAGCAGATAACAGTAAGAAAACGCCGGATGTGGCGAAGTTCTTAGACGGTTTTCGCTATATTTGGCAACATCGAGAAATGGCCGTGATTTTAGTGATGTCGTTTTTGATTTGCAGTTTGGGAATGAACTTCTCGGTGTACTTGTCCGCTATGACGGTGCATGTTTTCCAAGGGCACGCAGACCAATATGGTTTTTTGATTTCAATGATGGCAATTGGCTCTATTTCGGGCGCCATGGTGACCGCCAGTCGCCGCTCTTCACCGACTTTTCGCTTTATGATTTATGTGGCTGCTATGTTTTCTGTCAGCTGTCTTTTGGTCGCTATTAGTCCGTCGTTTTGGTCTTTTGCTGTATTGCTGATTTTCCTTGGCCTTAGTTTGCAATTGTTTACCACGTCCACCGCATCATATATGCAGGTGGCAACGCAGAAGCGTTACCGTGGTCGAGTGATGGCGGTGGTGTTGGCGACGGCATTAGGAAGTACCGCGTTGGGCGCGCCTTTGGTTGGTTGGGTGGCCGATGTATTTGGGGACTCGGTGGGCAATCGGGATGGGCAGTTTATCGGGTATGGTAGCGGCAATGTTAGGTTTTTGGTTTTTGCGTCAACAAGCTAAAGCACCATTGAAGATGGAGTCCCACGATAAATTGCAGTAGTCTAAGTAACTCAAGATGCCATTGCTAAAAACGGTATATTCTTTTGCATAAGTCTAAAAAAAACGAAGGAGAAATCTATGTCACAGCATTTGGTATTAAGTTTTATTGGTGAAGATCGTCCCGGTATTGTTGAGCGTTTGTCTGACACGATTGCTCGGCATCATGGTAACTGGTTAGAAAGCCGCATGGCGCATCTGGCAGATAAGTTTGCTGGTATTTTAACGGTGACTGTTCCCTTGGAGCACCAAGAATCACTAGTTAACGCATTGCGTAACTTTGAGCAACTGGGCTTGCGTGTCACGGTCGAAATGGCGAAACAGAACGTCACCGAAGGGTCGACTTTGTCGCTGTCTGTGGTCGGCAACGATCGTCCAGGGATTGTTAAAGAAGTATCGCAAGTGCTGCATTCCTTGATGGTCAACGTCAAAGAGCCTCACCACCACTTGTGAGCCTGCGCCGATGAGTTCCGAGATGCTGTTTAAAACCGACATGGTATTGGTTGTGCCAAAGGGGTTGCCATTATCTGAATTGGAAGCTGCTCTCGAGAAAATAAGCAGCGACTTAATCGTTGAATTATCCGTTGATCGTTTAGTTTAACGTCGGTGGGTATCAAAACGCTTGAGCATAAAGTCAATCAAGAGGCGTAGCCGAAAAGGCATATTATCTCGGTCACGGTAGAGCATCTGGCAGCCTCGAGGTTGATTGCTCCATTCAGGTAAAACTTGTCGAAGTTCTCCCGAGTCAATCAAGGGTTGCGCGTGATAATCAGGTATGAATCCGATGCCTAAGCCGTCTTGAATCGCGCGAGTGAGCAAACTCATGTCGTCTACTTTTAGGCGAATGTTGCTGTTTGGCTTGTGGTCTTGCATCTCTCCAGAGACAGTGTTTTGCAGCTTCCATGTAGACATAGGCGAACACAAGACCGTGGGAAAGCCGTCTAAGTCGTAGGGCGTTTTTATGCTAAACAGGTCTAAATTCACTGAGCCACAGATGACAAAGCGGATATTAGTTAAATGCCTGCCAATCCAATGGTCGGCATTATGATCGCCGACGCGAAATGCAATGTCGATGGCTTCTTCCTCAATATCGATAGTTTGATTCGATAGACGTAAATCTAAATGGATATCAGGGTATTGATTTAAAAAGGCATTAAAGTGCTGAGCTAAAACGTGAACACCGAAATTCACTGGTGCCGATATTCTAATGGTGCCTTTGGCTTGGGTGTTGTCCTGTAAAAGACATACGGCGACGTCGTTCAACTCTTCAAACAGAGGTAAGCTTCTTTCGTAATAGCGTTGTCCTGAGTGAGTAAGCTGTACTCTGTGTGCATCTCGATTTAATAATCTAATGGCCAAGTCTGCTTCGAGTTTGGCAATACGTCGACTCAATGTGGACAGCGGTATTTCTAACGCAATGGAAGCTTGTTTAAAGCTGCCATGTTGTGCAACCGCGCAAAAACAACGCATGTCATCAAGGGAATAATTAAATTTCATATCTGGAATTTACTATCTCATTTTTGTCTATTTATGCCGAATTTAAAATCTATACACTAAGGATCATATTTTCAAGTGTCCTTTTAGTGGAGAAAGGTATGAATCGTTCGGCGAATATGAATGCCGTCTTGTTATTATTACTGTGTACATTTTTTTGGGGAGCGTGTTTCCCTGTGGGTAAACATGCGTTGGGAGAAGTACACGCGCTTACCTTGGTTATTTGGCGTTTTGCTATCGCTGCTATTTGTCTGTTTATTTATGCTAAGTGGAAAAACATTCCAATGCCTAGTCTTACGACCAAACAATGGACGTGGGCGATTGGCATTTCTATTGTTGGGGTGGGCGGCTTAAACCTTGGTTTGTTTACTGGTTTAGCTCATACCGATGCAAGTAATGGTGCCCTTATTATGGCGCTTAGCCCATTGGCTACATCTTTGATTGGTTCTTTGTTGCAACGCAAATTGCCTGCTCGCGGCGCCGTGTTTAGTTTGGTGGTTTGTTTGTCTGGTGTCTTGCTGGTGTTAACCAATGGTGAACTAAAACGCTTGTTGGGTTTTGAGTTCAATCACGGTGATCAAATGATTTTTCTAGGCATGTTGTGCTGGAGCCTTTATACCTATTTAACTCAGGGTGTGAGCCGTTGGATGCCGATGATTCCATATACTTTAGTTGGCATGTTATCGGGATTAGGGGTGATTTCTTTGGTCACGGTGTTTAGTGCTGAGGTTCATCCTCTGCAAGAAAGTTTGGCGATCAGTGGCAATGTTTTGGGTGACTTATTGTTCATCGGTGTGTTTGGCACTGTGGGTGGTTACTTGTTGTGGATTTCTGGGGTGACGCAACTCGGTGCAGCCAACGCATCTTTGTTCTTCAATTTCGTTCCTGTTTTTGCCGCGCTTACCGCTTTTGCTTACGGACAGAATGTGACTGAACTGCAGCTGCTTGGTGTGGCGATTGTGATTGCTGGCTTGTTGCTGCCAAGACTTGCTAAATGGCAGCAACAAAGACGCGTTAATCGACAAGAGGCCACATCGATTGGTTAAGCATTACAATGAAATTCAAAGTGCTTCGATGTTTTTCAAGCACCATTCTGCTCTATGTAACACGGCGTGCTTTTGCGCGTCGTTTTGCTTATCCCAATTGCCATAAATCATGCCGATGCGTGGATTGGTTGCGAGACGTTCTCTATGCTTGACCATAAAGCGCCAATACAAACTGTTGAGTGGGCAAGATTCCTCACTGGTTTTTTCTTTCACCTTGTAATGACAATCGCTGCAGTAGTCGCTCATTTTTTGCATATAACTGCCACTGGCGGCATAGGGTTTGGACGCGATCCAGCCACCGTCAGCAAATTGACTCATGCCACGTGTGTTAGGTAGCTCTACCCATTCTAAGGCGTCTACATAAATCCCTAAATACCATTCGTCGACTTGTTGTGGTTCAATCTCTGTTAACATGCAAAAGTTCCCTGTCACCATCAGTCGCTGAATATGGTGGGCGTATGCATAATCGAGTGATTGCCCAATGGCGCTGGCAAGGCACTTCATTTTCGTCTGTCCATGCCAGAAGTAGTTGGGTAAATTTCGCTGGGCTTGTAACGCATTCTGTTCTTGATAATCTGGCATATTGATCCAATACATGCCGCGGACATATTCGCGCCAGCCGAGAATTTGCCGCACGAAACCTTCGATTTGCGCAATGTCGATGGTGTCGTTTTCTTGATAGGCCGTAATCGCGGCTTTGATGACATGCTTTGGGCTGATCAATTTCGCGTTAAGCGCAAAAGACAAACGTGAATGGTACAAGCTCCAACTATGGGGTGTTTGGTTTGTCATCGCGTCTTGAAAGCGGCCAAAGTTCGGTAGCAAGTGCTTACAGAAAAAATCGAGCAAATTCAATGCGTCTTGGCTGGTCACAGGCCAAAGTAGACGAGAGTCTATTTTTCCAAGAAACGGAATCTCGTGACGCTGAATGCGTTCAAGCAAATGTGCCACATCATGCTGAAAACACAGCGGAGCTGGAATGTCGGCGAGGTCTTTTGTTTTTAGCTTATTGCGATTGGCGTTGTCATAGTTCCATTGGCCGCCTTCTGGTTCTCTATCGCCTGTCATCAATATATTAAAGCGCTGGCGCATCTTACGGTAAAAGTGCTCCATACGAACCGTGTGTTTGGCTTGAAAAAAATCCGGTATCTCATGAAAAGGCAATAAAAAGTGTTCGCTATCGACCATGCTGACAGTCAGTTTAGCTGTGTCCGTGATCAGGGCGTGATATTGCTGCAACACACGATATTCATCGGGGCGCTGCAGCTCTATACGATCAATATTATGTTGTTTAGCGAGGCTTAAAATGACTTCTTCAAGGCTCTGGTTTTGCGTGTCATCCAAAGTGAGATAACACACGTCATGGCCGTTTTCTTTTAAGGCGCTAGCAAAGCGTTCCATGGCGAGGAAAAACGTGCAAAGCTTTTGAATATGATGTGTGACATAGGTAGCTTCTGGATGCAGCTCGGCGATGACATATAACACACCTTGATCTTGTTGTTTGAACCAAGAGTGCGCGGCGTTAAGCTGATCGCCAAGAATGAAACGTAAGGTGTGGTACTGTGTCATGGGGATCCTTTGGTTTTTTTAGACCGTTTAGAGGGTCTAACATGCGTGGCTAAGATGCGTTGCTTTTCCTGTTTCACCTCAAATTGCTGACGATACCCCCACAGTCTGTCTCTCGCCGCTTTTCCGGCCTCTACTAGCGGAACAATAGGGGCTGGGTAATCGACACCAACATGACATTGATATAAGGCTTCTTCCATGGGCGTCATTTCCCAAGGAGCATGAACAAGAGGAGCGGGGACTTCTTTTAATTCTGGCACCCAACGGTGAATAAATTCGCCATCGGGATCTTGGTCTTGGGCTTGTTTAAGTGGGTTGTAGATGCGTATTGTATTGGCGCCCGTCACGCCGGCTTGCATTTGAAATTGCGGGTAATGAATACCAGGCTCAAAGTCTAAAAATAGGCGAGCTAGATGATGCACACCTTGTCGCCAATCAATGTTCATATGATGGCATAAAAAACTCACCATCATGGCTCTCATACGAAAATTCATATAGCCCGTTGCGTTGACAGCGCGCATGCACGCATCAATGATTGGATAGCCAGTCTGACCTTGTTGCCAAGCCTGTAAATCGGCATCGACTTGTGCATCTTGGCGATAAGGGAAAGCGTCGTAGGCGCGATTGACGGGTCGAAACTCCATCGCACATTCGCTTTCGAATTTCTGCATAAAATGGCAATGCCAATGTAATCGGGAACTTAAGGCGATGAGTGTTCGACGCCAGCCAGGAGTTTGCCAGCGAGACAGTAGGTCTTGGTAGACCTCTCTTAGGCTGATATTCCCCCACGCCAAATAAGGGGATAATCGAGTACAAGCGGAACGGCTGTTCAGAGGGCTTGAAATAGAGCGATAATAATCCTTACCTCGGCCGTTATAAAAGCTTTCTAGGGTACGCCAAGCCAGCGTTGGGCCGCCAGTCTGCATGCCCTTTTGAGGTGTTTTCCATGACTCCGGTAAGCTGATGTCCACATGCTCTAACGGATACCAAGAAAGATGGTTGAGTTTGATGTCGACAATGGGCGAGCGCATCACTTTTTGCCAAGCATCGTCCCATGACACTCTATTTTTGAGCGCACGAATGACCGCACCCGTTGGCGACTCTTGCCAGTGAATATGGTTGAGTCGACACCAGTGCTTTACTTTTTTATCGCGCTGAAACGTTAGATCTATACCAATTTCTTCACTGCTGAACAGTTGATCGAATTGAGTTTGCTGGTGGAGTTCTATTAGTGCCTCTAAGGCTTCTTTATAGACAATGTACAAACGTCCACCGACCTCAACCAGTTGTTGGTTAATGTCCTCTAAAGATTGCCACACAAAACGCCAATGGCGTACATCGTAATGTGGGTCTGCCACCAAGCTCGGCTCAAAAGCATACAGTACAATGAGCGGCCTATTTTGTTCGATCGCATTGGCAAGTGGCTCATGGTCTGTAAGGCGCAGATCGCGCTTTAACCAAACGACGACTGGGTTAGTAGATAACAACATTATGAATGAGGGTAAATCGGCCAGTCGGCGGCGTCGACCGAGTCCAATTGGGTGTCAAAGACTTGGCCTTGCCATTTATGAATAAAATGTTGGTTTGGGTCGTATTGTTCGGTTTGCTTTTGCAAATTGAAGTGACGGCCGCCTCTTGGATCGGCGCCAACGCCCGCTATGTATTGCCAATTCCCCCAGTTTGAGTCGACATCATAATCGATCAATTGCTGCTCAAAATAAGCCGCACCGTAACGCCAATCGATGCCTAGTTCGTAGATCAAACAACTGGCCACTATTTGACGTCCGCGGTTGCTCATAAAACCCGTCTGATTGAGCTGTTTCATACAGGCGTTCACTAAGGGATAAGGTGTATTGCCTTGACTCCATTTGCGAAAACGCTCCGCGTAATAACTGGCTTGTGTTTGCTTACCCGATAATCCGCCGGGTAAAAAAAGCTGTTTGCCGTAACGGGTGGCGTACCAGTGAAAGTACTCGCGCCAAAGCAACTCAAAGTAAATCCAATAGGTCGATTCACTGGCGCCATGGTCACGCTCGTAAGCGTCCAAACTGGCTTTGATTTGCCGTACCGATACACTGCCTTGTGCCAACCAAGGTGAAAATTTGGTGGAGTTTTCCCAGCCGTCTAATTCGTTGCGAGTTTCTTTATAAAGACTGGGCAAATTTGTCGAAAAGTAGTCACTTAATTGATCCATTGCGGCTTGCTCGCCACCTGTAAAGGCGCCGTTTTCCAAGCTTGAGACATCTTGCCAAGGACGAATTTTTTGGATATTGAAAATGGCCGCAGGCGGCAAGGTTTCCACGGACGGCAATGGAGACGCAGGGTGAATGTTTTCGACAAAGCGGCGAAATTTTGAAAAAGAGCTGGGCAGTTCGGTTATCTCAAAAGGCAGCTGAGAGGGTCTAAACAAACTCAAATCATGTCCTAAATGAACGCGAACGTCGGGGAACTGATGGATGATACGCTTAAGCGCTTGCTGTTCATCCCAGCCACCGTGGTGGTTTCGATAAAGGTGAGAGATAGGTACTTCGTTTAGCAGCAAGTTTAAGCTGGTGGCCGCATCCATAGAACTAATGAATAAGGTTTGCCCTAATGCTTGTAGCTGTTGCGCTAGGTCTTTAAGTCCTTGATTTAAAAAGCGTCTTCGATTCGCAGACATGCCCTGTGTGGCATATCGACTGGGACGATTGTTATGGGGACTCATCGCAATACAGGCAAACCAGATGATCGACCTCCTGTGCTGCTTGCCACAACATATCTTGATCAGCACAACGCAAATCATTTCCAAACCACATGACGCCCACTTTCATTATAAACTTCCTATAACATTGCTCTCTATATAAGCCTAGTACGTATTTAAGAGACAATTAGATTGTTTTAAATCGTTTTTTTGTTTTTTCAGTGAGCAAAATAGAAAAATACACGTTTATTTTACGGGGATGATAAAAACCATATCAAAAATAAGGTTATAATGGGTGAAATTTTCCTGTTAACGTCAAAGGTAGTGATAAACAATGAGTCTTCCTAATTGCCCACAATGTAACTCCTCTTATGTGTACGAAGATCAAGCCATGCTGATTTGCCCTGAGTGCGCGCACGAATGGAATCCAAATGAAGTTGTGGTGGACGAAGATGCGCTTATTATCAAGGACATGGGCGGCAACGTGTTGCAAGAAGGCGACAAGGTGACCTTGGCAAAAGACCTTAAAGTAAAAGGATCGTCTCAAGTGCTAAAAATTGGCACCAAAGCGACGATTAAACGTTTTGTAGATGGCGACCACGATATTGACTGCAAATTGGATGGTGGCGGTGAAATGATGCTGAAATCTCAATTTGTGAAAAAGTCTACAGTCTAAACAACAGACAATACGTTAGACGCCATTCAATAGTATTTGGTTAAAACGAAATGCCTTCTGATTGAGTCAGGAGGCATTTTTTTATCGCTTATGTCTACGTATTAATGTGTCTTTTGGATTGATTTTTTTAGTTTTTTTCGCTTTCTAGGGATTCTTTTTGTCTTCACAATGCATGGCTGGTTTTTATTTGCTTGGGGGCGTAAGCTGCCTTGGTTGGGTTGATATTTAGTCAATCATGATTCTTTATAAGGCGTATAGGTACTATGTTTAGCCAACTTAAAATTTCTCAGCGTTTGGGGTTAGGATTTGCTTTTATCTTTGCGCTATTGTTGCTGATTGCCTTAGTGGGAATGCAGCGCGTTAATGTGATTGATAACACATTAACGAGTGTGCGTGATGGCGCTACGTTGAAGCAACGTTATGCGATTAATTTTCGTGGCAGCGTCCATGACAGAGCTATTGCCGTTCGTGATGTTGTCTTAGCCTCGGATCCTGCGCGTCTGAATCAAGAGCCTCACCTTGATTAAAGAGTTAGACTCGTTTTATCAGCAATCGGCGAAATCTATGAGTCAACTCATGTTGGCCGAAGCTTCCTCAGTTGAAAGAGGCCTGTTAAAAGCTATTCAAGATATTGAAGTCACGACACAGAAGTCGACGAAAGCCTTGTTGGATTTGGCTCAACAAGGCAATACTACGCTTGCCACTGAACTGTTAATGCAAGACGTATCCCCAGCTTATACGGAATGGCTAAAACGCATAAATGCTTTTATTAATCACCAGGAAGAGGTCATTAATGAAGACATTGGCGTTGTGATGAGGGTTGCCAGTACGTTTGTTAAGTTAATGCTGATCGTTACTCTTATCGCCGCGGTCTTCAGTGTTCTAGTAGCGATTACCTTGATTCGAAGCATACAAGCGCGAATTGGCGGCGAACCTGAAGATGTTGCCGAGCTAGTGCAGCGAATCGCCGATGGGAATCTGAATGTCAAAATAGAAACGAATTATCCCAACAGCATGATTGGGAGTGTTCGCACCATGGTGTCGCGTTTACAACAAATTATCCTAGATGTGCGTAGTGCCGCCGATGAACTCGACATTGCGTCGTCTGAACTGAACACCACGGCAAATGAAAATAACCGTCGTCTTCGTCAGCAGTCTTCCGATACCACACAAATGGCGGCTGCCATCAACGAAATGTCGGCCTCGGTTTCTGAAGTCGCAGGCCACGCAGGCCACGCAGCAGAAGCAACGCAGAAAGTGGATCGCGAAGTAGAAAGTGGTAACACAAAAGTCAATTCAACCGCAGAAGCCATTATGCATCTGTCTGAGACATTAGAGTTGGCCGCAACAACAGTCGAGAAAGTGTCGGTTGATAGCGGCAATATTGAAAAAATCACCGACGTTATCAGCGCCATTGCAGAACAGACGAATTTATTGGCGTTGAACGCCGCCATTGAAGCGGCGCGAGCAGGTGAACATGGCCGAGGCTTTGCGGTTGTGGCCGATGAAGTACGTTCATTGGCGACACGTACACAGCAGTCGACCAGCGAGATTAGTAACATGATCGTTCGTCTACAAGAAGGATCAAGCAAAGCCGCTGAGATCATGAACACCAGTCGAGAGCGGGCGCAAAAAACCGTTGAACAAACTCAAGAAGCCCGTGCCGCTTTGGCGAGTATTCGTACTGAGGTTATGGCGATTAATGACATGAACACGCAAATCGCGCAAACGTCAGCGGAGCAAGAGCGCGTGGCGGAAGACATGAACTTAAATATTACCCGAGTACACGAAGCCACCATGGAAAGTGCTTCTGGCTCTGAGCAAGTGGCTCAATCGAGTGAACGCCTTGCGCAATTATCGAAGAAACTGACCACAAAAGTGAGCTTTTTCAAGGCGTAACCACGCCAGCGAAACACAATAAAAGGGCCTTTGAATGACAAAGGCCCTTTTATTTACTAACGTTATCTATCATGTATTTCTTAAACTTAGTATTTGTTTAAGACCTTCGCTTTAAAGACATAACTACCAAATGGCACTAATGACGCAACAAAACCCATCAAGGCGTGTTTTGATGAAACCCCATAGCGAGACACACTTAACGCCAGAAGAATATTAAACAAGATAAACAAGCCACCATGAATCGGGCCAATGATGCTCACATACTCAGGCATGTCCATCAGGCGCTTCAATGGCACGGCAATGAAGAGCAACAATAGTAGCGATGTGCCTTCTAAAATGGAGATAAAACGTAACATTTTCATACTATGTCTCTTGTGTTGAAGTGTGTTGAAAAACGTACCAAGCACTAATCAGACCCCAGAATAGCATTTTAATTTCATTCCAAGGTTGGTTATTTAAAGAGTGGAATCATGTAAGCAGAGTCATTCAGTGTGAACGCGTTTTTTCTATCCAAGCCTTAGTGCCATTACTGCTTTTCCGACACCGTTGTCATTTATTTTATGTACCACTTCAAAGTCATGCTTTAAATACAAATCAATATTGTGTTGTTCGCATTGCAGATACAGCGACGAAATCCCAACGCTCTTAGCGTGATGAAAAGTGTGAGGCAGGATAATGTTGGAATAACCGTGTCCACGTTTATCTGCTGGAACGAAAACACCACCGAGCCAAGCCTTGTAGTCGGGAAAATCAGGATGTTCATGGAACTTCAGCTCCGCTACAGCCAGCAAGTCGTCATTATCATGCAATACAAAAGAGATCGGCAGTGCCGCTCTACTTTCTGCCATGAGGGTCACTTTTTGGACAATATCCTCTATTGAAGTGTTGGGCGTTAAATGCCGCCATTCATTGAAATACCACTGAGCAATCGTGGGAATGAATTGTTTTTTGTCGGCGAGGAATGAGACTGTCATCATTGTCCTTAACGTTTTCAAATAAGCTCTAATTTTAGTTTTTTACCTAACGCTGTCACTGCATTATCCAAGTTATGAAACATGAAAGAAGTATTACTTGGATCAAGCCGTCTATCCAATTCAGATTTAGGTGTCTTTCGGGGTTTCTTTATAGAGGTATTGCGTAAAATTAGTTCGTTATTGAGGTATTGGAAAGAGAGCGATTTGCTAATTTATGAGTTGTTCCGATCATCATTCCATAACGATATTGAAATAGTGAGGGGTAAGAAAAATAGGTTTGAGCTGTAATTAAATTGGCATTTAATAAAAAAACATGTCATTTTATGTCGCCTTATTTGTTATGAACAAAAAGGAGACGTTTGTTTTATGAAAAAAATCACCACATCGTTACTCGTTGCCTTGCCTTTATTGAACAGTAGTGCTGTGTTTGCAGCGGATCAAGATACTGTCTGTAAGTCAAAAGAGTACAATATGGCGCTGCGTTATCAGCAACAGTCTGCCGAAGTGATGGCACTCCAACTACAGGCTTATCAGTTTGCAACACAGCGTTTTATACAGATTTTAGCGAACCATGATTCCGATAAAAAGCCTGCTGTGGTGTTGGATTTGGATGAAACTGTGATAGATAACACGCCATTATTAGTTCGTGATGTAAATAATTGTCACGATTATACATCTTGGGATACTTGGAGTGATTGGGAGAAAAAAGGCGAACCGACCTTGATTCCAGGCGCAAAAGATTTTATCGATTTTGTTACCCAGCAAGGCGTGAAAATTTACTATATCTCAGATCGTTTTCAAGAGAACAAAGCCGACACGATTAAGACTCTGAAAAAACTGAAGGTTGCTCAAGTAAGCAGTGATAATGTGTTGTTGTATACCGAGTCGAAAGAAGCACGTCGTGATATTGTTCGCAAAGAGCACGATATTCTTATGTTGATTGGCGATAGCTTGCATGATTTTGCTGCCGAGTTTAAAAATAAGGAATCGACAGAGTACCAACGCGGCTTAGTTGCCAAAGAAGCCAAGCATTTTGGTAACGATTGGATCGTTATGCCTAATGCCTCCTATGGCTCTTGGTCGAAGTCAGAGCTAAAAGCATGGGATGAAAAAGCCGCTGAATAGAGCATAAACAGCCAATACGAATTTAGGTTTGTATTGGCTGTTTATCGTGTTCGTCTTTTAGTAATGGTAACGACACTGAACAATGTACAACTGGTTATCATCGACTTTATAGACAAGTCTATGTTCTCGGTCTATACGGCGTGACCAGTAGCCAGACCAATTGTGTTTTAGTGGCTCTGGATCGCCAAGCCCTTCAAAAGGCTGACGTAAGATATCTTTGATAAGTGTATTGATGCGTTTCAGCGTCTTCTTATCTTTTTGTTGCCAGTATAGATGATCATCCCACGCATGATCGGCTTAAGAAAAATCATTCCTCGATTAGATTCCTTTCTACTGTGTTGCCAGCTTCCATTTCGGCAATGGCTTCATTTAATCGCGCTGCATTTTTCGGACTCGCCATTAGATACGCGGTTTCTTCATAGGCTTGGAAATCTTCCAAGCTAATCAGCACAGCTGGTTTCCCGCCCTGACGAGTAATGAGAACAGGCTTATGATCGTCATTCACTTTATCAAACGTGCTAGCAAGATTTGCTTTAAAAGCTGAGTAACTTAACGTATCCATAATATCTTCCTTAAAGTAAGAACTTAAAATTGTACTTGTACTTATTTTTTCTACGCAAGACTAAGGGCGTGTTTCAACACACTTCAAATAAAGTGACTTCTACCAAGTCGGGTTTGCGCACGCCAACGCCGATAAAGACGCGTTCGGTGATCCATTGGAAGCGTTCTGCGCTGGTTTCGAATTTTGGCACACAGCGGAAGTAGACGTCTTTTGGGTCAACCACTTCGCCGTTTTTTATTTTCTGGGTGACGTCCTCCGAGGCGACGCGGATGGCGTCATTGTGGATGTAGATGCGTTCCCCTTGGTCGGTTTCAATTGCGTAGCGGGCATCAAGGTGGGTCATACGTGGGGAAACAATAACTTGATAGTCGGCGCCACCGCCCAGTACCTTGCCTTGCCAACCTTCCCCGGTTACTTTTCCACCCAGAATAGGGATAATACGGCGTTCACCGTGCAGGGTGTGTCCAATCTCTTGGGGGACGGCCACTTCTACTTGCAGTGTGGCAAAGAATTTAAGTTCGGGAGCGTGTTGCATAAATCACCTCTTTGTTTTTGTTGTTGAACGGTATTTAGTTAGTATTATTGTTACTTATAGCTCGTATCGATACACGATCATTCCACAGGGCCTCTTTTTATGAAAACCGATAAAAGCACGTTGTCTCGCTTGCCCTTGCAATCCCTGCGTCACCTTGAAGCTGTCGTTCGGCTGGGTAGCTTTGAAGCGGCGGCTCGTGAACTAAGTGTGACACCGGGGGCGGTGAGTCAGCAAATTCGTCGGCTTGAGGATCGCCTTGAAGTAGCTCTGTTTCAACGCCTTGGCAATCGCTCCAAAGCCAACCACATTGCTGTGGAACTGGCTAAGGCGTTACAAGCAGCGTTCTTAATGATCGAAGAAGCCATTGAGACGAACATCGGTCATAAAGAGCGCAGTTCGGTGCAGATCCACCTTTATCAAACGTGGGCGAATCGCTGGTTGATCCCGCGTATTGAGACCTTTGCACAAAGCCATCCTGATATTTCCGTGGAGTTCGAGACGGGCGTTGTTTTACCGCAAAGCGATTATGACTTGGCGTTAAGTATGTCTTTGGAAATACCGTCCGACACGGAAAAGTCGCCGTTGTTTACTCCTCATTTGTGCCCTGTGTGTACTCCGGCGATGGCGGATCGGATTCAAACAGCCGAAGATATTTTAAGCTTGCCAAGAATCGCCTCCAGCAACCGTTTGGATGACTGGGGAACATGGTTGAAAGCCGCCAATTTGTCTTCCGACGAGCGCAAGCCGATCATGGTTTTTCCTAACTCCACTTTGGTGTATGAAGCTGCTTTATCCGGGGCTGGCGTGGCTATTGCGCAATTGGAGCTGGTCTTGGCAGATTTGGAGTCAGGACGCTTGGTGCGCCCTTCGTCCATTGTGACAAATCACATTCATCCGATTAATCTGGTGCGTCGTACTGGTTTTCGTGTGAGTCCTGCCATTGCACAATTCACCGATTGGCTGACCAAGGAAGCCACTGTTTTACGAGACAGAACAGAAGCGTATTTGCGTCAATCCCACTCTGATTTAAAGTAATAGCTACGCCGTTACTCGCTTAATAAAAGCGATAATTTCATCTGATACAGGAGCGGTCCTAAAGGCTTCTGCACCGTGACCCACACCGGGGACAACTTTCACTGTGACTTCGGTGCCAGCGTCAATGAGCAGCTCGGCAAAGTTCGTGGTTTGTCGCCATGGCAAGACAATATCTTCATGGCCATGCATCAATAACATGGGCGGCAAACCTGAACGAACATAGCTTGATGGGCTGATTTTTTTCAGCAAATCTGGGCGTTGTGCTGGTGGCTCGCCAAACATTTTACCAAGTGGTGAATCGATGCTGGTGTGATCAATTTCCATTGCGTCTTGGTCTGCGATCATGTCAGCTAGATTGTAAGCGCCATAAATGCCCACGACACCACGAGGTTTTAATTCTGGCACTGGGTGGAAGTCTGCTTCGCTGGTTGCCAAACACGCCAATGATGCTAAGTGTGCACCCGCCGACGTACCTGTTAATACCATACGGTCCACATCGATTTGGTACTCTTTGGCATGTTCAATAAGGTGGCGGATACCGTCGTTTGCGTCTTGTACCTGTGCTGGGAATTGTGCGTGCTGAGCCAAACGGTAACCGATACTGACGAGCGCAAAGCCTTGTTCTAGTGCAAACATTAAACGCACGGCTTGTTTGTCTCGACGTGACCAAGCGCCAGGGTGAAAGAAGACCACCACAGGCAGTGGGCCTGTTGCTCCTTCGGGAATATACACATCATAAGCTTGGCGCTCATGAGGTCCAAAGCTTACATCGCGAATGACTCGAACCCCCTTTGGTACTTCTGGAAGTGGAATGGGGGTGCCGTTGTGCTGGCGAGGTGCGGAATGTTGTTGATCGGACTGTGTCATGAGAAGCTGCTCCTAGCGTGAAAATGAGTCTCCGTAGCGCTTAGAGCCACGGAGCAGATCTATTAACGAGAAATATTGAAATTAACTTTGTCTTTGAACCATTTCGCTAGCCAGTCATAGGCTTCTTTGTTCAAAGGCTTAACAGAACCCCAAAGTGCACGGGCATCCTCACCCACATAAAGCTCGTAGCCTCCTAAGAATTTCTCTGTTGTATGACGGAAGTCTTTATTTTTCACTACTTTTGCAAAGGCTTTGTCATAGGTAGCCAGCACTTCTGGGCTAACAGAGGAAGGCAATGTAACCACTTTGCCTGTAGTGATGGCGGCCGCCGTTAAGCCATAGTAGGCATCGTAAGCTGGGCCAGTCAGAGGCTTACCGTGTACTTCTTCGTACAGTTCTAAGAAAGTCGGAATGTTGGGGAAATTTGGATCACGAACAATTTTGCCATGAGGATCAATGATGCCAGACGCCATCAATGGAATGGCTTTACCCTGATCGACCAACGGCTGTACTGAGTTGGCATAGGCTGCGGTTGTTTGATGGTCTACAGTGAATTCACCACGTTCAAAGCCAATACGACTGGCACCACGCTCAAGTCCCCAAACAGACTTAATTTTCACACCTAATAGATCAAACATGAGCACGGTGAGAACGTCGGCTGAGTTTTGGCGGCCACCGCCAAAAGTTAACTCATCATCTAAGACTGCCTCGATGTCCCCTGGGCCTTTCGCACCAGTTTCTGGGGAAACGTACAGAATAGGTGCCATAGGCGCAATAAAAACAGGTGTTAGGTCATCTATGTCAAAGCGGATTTGGCGATCTTTCAGCGTGCTGGCGATAAACAGAGAAGACGACATAGATATAATGTCTGTACCATCTGATTTGGCGCTACGTGCAAAACGGTTCGTAGAAGGGATACCGCCACCACCGAGCTCGTTACGAATCAGAATCGTCGGCTTGCCCGGTAGCGCATCGCTAAGATAAGGCGTAAGCGCACGAATTAGAGTGTCACTCCCACCCCCTTCACTGAACGGCACAGTGGCATTAATACGGTCGAAATGTACATCACTTGCTAGCGCTGGCAGCGAAAAGCCAACGGTCAGTGCAGTTGCCATCACAATTGATTTTACTATCATTTTTATTCTCCAAATCAGAAGTAATCCCAAGGGTTAAGGGAAAGAACCCAACCATCCGGTAGATAAGTGCCAGCTTGGAAAGTGAGGAACAGGTAAATCCCCATAATTCCAACGATACCGAGCGCAATGGCCCAGATTCGCGCTTTGGCTTCTACGTAAAGGAAAGCAGCCATAAATAGGCTAGCGCCAGCAAAGAAGCCGAAGCACACCATTGACACAATGGCCCCAGTTACCCAGCTGGCGGTTCTAACAAAGGAAACCGAATAAGGTTCATCGGTGACCAAACTGTCATCCATGGCCGAAGGTGCACCACGGGCGACTTGTATCAAACACCAAAGCGCTGCCAGCAAGCCAATGCCTGCAACGACTTGGGGAAACATACGGCCTAAAGGCAGCATGTCAGACACCATCCATAAAGCCCCCGAAAAGGTCACGGTAAACAGCGCTGGCAAGACGATTTGAGTAGGACGGGTTCGTTTCAGTTCAGGGTTCACTTTTTGATTGCGTGAGGTGATATAGGCGCTCATAACGGATCTTACGATCACCAAAGCTACAATCAGCGACAACACCAGCACGATAGGACGCGTGAAGAAGTCCCCAATGCTGTAAAGTTGCGTCACCTGATACAAGGTTTTTTCAAGGTTTTCTTGCAGCACAAACCCAATTAGGAATGCAGGGCGAGAGAAACCAAAGCGCTTCATCGCCACACCAAGCATGCCGAACGCCAACACCATGAGAATATCGCGAGGGTCGCGGTTTACTTGTAGCGTGGCAAACGAAATAGCCACAATTAGGAAGGGGGCTAACCAAGAGAAAGGAATCTGAGTTAGTTTGGCAAGATGGCGAGCAAACAAGAAGCACATCCCCGCACCAATAATATTGGCTAGAGCTAATGCCCAGATCATTAGGTAAGTGATGTTGATGTCCGCACCAAGCATGGCTGGGCCGGTTGAATGCCGATCATGATCAGTGCTGACAATAGCAAGGCCGTTGTGCCGGAACCGGGCACGCCAAATAGCATAGTCGGCACTAAGGCTCCACCTAGCACGGCGTTGTTGGAGCTTTCTACACCGATGACGCCACGTACATCGCCTTTACCGAATTGGCTTTTGTCTTTTGCTGAACGCACGGTTTGACCATAAACGATCCAGTCAACAACAGCCCCAGCAACCCCTGGCATCGCCCCGATAAGACAACCCACCGCGGCTGAGCGTAAAACAATCCACTTGTTGTTTAAAACGTCCAAAATACCTTGTTTGGTGCCGTGGCCGATGGTTGGACGTTCAGAAATACTGCGGTTGCGCTGAATCAAATCGACAATTTCTGGTACGACGAATATACCGATTACACAGGCAATCAGCGACAAGCCATCACCAAGGTAGAAAATACCGAAATCAAGACGTTGTTCACCCGTTGCAGGGGCGTAGCCAATAGAAGCGACAATCATGCCGAAAGCACAAATAACGACCCCTTTGGTGATGCTCCGACCAGACAAAGCAATGACACTGGCAACCCCGAAAATAATCATCATCAGGATTTCAGGAAGGCCAAAGTAGAGAATAAATTGACGCGCAAATTGCAGCGTAATTGTGAGAACGAGGCCCCCAAATAGACCGCCGAATACGGAGCTTAGAAAGCCTGCGGATAAAGCGCGAGCGGCTTGCCCTTTTTTAGCCATGGGAAAGCCATCTAATACGGTGGCTTGAGAAGAAGCGGAACCCGGCACGCCGAGTAACACAGAAGTGATGGTGTCGCCTGTATTCACCGTGGCCAACATGCCCATAATCATAGCGATTGCGGCATTAGGATCCATTCCGTAAATAAAGGGAATGAGCAGCGACAAACCAGCAGCACCGCCTAGCGCGGGCAGAATCCCTACAAAAAGCCCCAGTAGCGCACCGCCAAACAAATAGACGAGCGTGGACAGGGAAAAAACGTTTAATAGAGCATCATACATTATTTTTATTACTCCAAGTATTGCCTGAACTTAGGATAAAACCATGATAAGTAAAAACTAAGCATTAGTTACAGTCATCTTTTCTAACACAAGCAATAGTTTTTCTATTGCTATAGAAGATGGGGCAAAGTCATTTTGAGCCGTGTTTTAGGTTGAAAAAGCGAAAAGTATGGCGGTTAAGTGAGCCAATTAATGTCCAAAGAGAAGATACAAAAACACCCCACACAGAGGACCTGTGTAGGGCGTTGGCGTGTTGGAACGCGCTTTTTTGCTTAGTTGCGAATCAGGTAGTCGAATGCGCCTAGGGCGGCATTGGCACCAGATCCCATGGAAATGATGATTTGCTTGTACGGTGCGGTTGTTACGTCACCCGCGGCGAACACGCCCTCCATGGAGGTACGACCATGCGCATCGACAACTACCTCACCACGATTGGTTAGCTCTAGCGTATCGCGCAGGAACTCACTGTTTGGTACTAAGCCAATTTGCACGAAGATACCTGCAACATCCACAAGGTGAGATTCATCGGTTAGGCGGTCTGTGTATTTCAAACCGATAACACGTTGTCCATCACCTAATACTTCCGTGGTCATGGCGTTTTTGATGATGGTGACGTTGGGCAAAGATTGCGCTTTTTTCACCAATACATCGTCGGCACGTAAGGTGTCACTAAATTCCAGTACGGTCACGTGTTCAACGATACCAGCCAAGTCGATGGCGGCTTCGATACCAGAGTTACCACCACCGATCACGGCCGTTTTCTTGCCTTTGAATAATGGGCCGTCACAGTGTGGACAGTACGCCACGCCTTTGTTGCGGTATTCTTGCTCGCCCGGTACGTTCATTTCTCTCCAGCGTGCACCTGTTGCCAAGATAACGGATTTACTTTTCAGAATGGCGCCGTTTTCAAGCTCCACTTCAACCAAGTCTTTCTTCTCTAGGCGAACGGCTTTTTGCGTTTTCATCAGATCAACATCGTAATCGAGAACGTGTTGCTCAAGACCTGCGACCAGTTTTGGGCCGTCGGTGGCTTTTACCGAGATAAAGTTTTCAATCGCCATGGTGTCAGACACTTGGCCCCCGAAGCGTTCAGCAACCACACCAGTGCGAATGCCTTTACGCGCTGCGTAAATCGCGGCGGCTGCGCCTGCTGGGCCACCACCAACGACTAATACATCGTATGGGGCTTTTTCAGATAGCTCGGCAGCTTGTTTGTCTGCGGCGCCGGTATCGACTTTGTTTAGAATCTCATCCAATGTCATGCGACCTTGGCCGAAATGCTCACCGTTTAGGAAGACGGCGGGTACGCCCATGATATTGCGCTCGGTGATTTCGTTTTGGAATACGCCACCGTCAATCATGGTTGCCGTGATTTTAGGGTTTAGCACGGACATTAGGTTTACCGCTTGCACAACGTCTGGACAGTTATGACAAGAGAGGGAAATGTACACCTCAAAATTTAATTCGCGGTCCAGTCCTTTGATTTGCTCAAGAACGGTTTGTGCCGCTTTGGATGGGTGACCACCTGCTTGCAATAGCGCCAATACCAAAGAGGTAAATTCGTGGCCCATTGGGATGCCTGCAAAACGAACGCGTGGTGCTTGACCTTGTGGTGCAATGGCCATTTGTGGCGCACGACCCGCTGGGTTTTCGTCTACAGACAAGGAAATTTTATCGCTGCGTAACTCGATAATTTCACGAGCTAGGCTAAGTAATTCTTCAGATTTCGCTGAACCGTTTGTGGACACAGTAATCTCAATCGGATTAACGATGTTTTGTAGGTATGTGCCCAACTGTTGTTTGATGTTTGCGTCTAACATGATGTTTAACCCGTTTGTCGTTAAGTGAACAGTATTACAGTGCCGCTAAATTTCGAGCGTAAGATGTCGGACCATCTTCGTTGTGGCCTGAGGTTCCATAGCTTGAAAAGGTGTTTGGGCTGTGTTTACCTTGCACTGGAAGGCAAAGCCCAGTGTTAGGCGTGGGGCGCCTAACACATTTGAAGGCGTTTAGATTTTGCCAACTAGGTCTAGAGATGGCGCAAGAGTCGCTTCACCTTCTTTCCATTTCGCTGGGCAAACTTCACCTGGGTGAGCCGCTACGTATTGTGCTGCTTTTACTTTGCGCATTAGGTCTTCAGCGTCACGACCGATACCTTCTGCTGTGATTTCCATCGCTTGGATGGTGCCTTCTGGGTCGATCAAGAAAGTCGCACGGTCTGCAAGACCTTGGCCTTCACGCATCACACCGAAGTTGTTGGTGATGTTGCCAGTTTGGTCGCCTACCATGTAGTAGTTGATTTTGCCGATGGTTTCAGAGCTGTCGTGCCATGCTTTGTGAGTGAAGTGTGTGTCTGTAGAAACAGAGAAAACTTCTACGCCGCGAGCTTGAAGATCTGCGTAGTGGTCCGCTAGATCACCTAGTTCAGTTGGGCAAACGAAAGTGAAGTCAGCTGGGTAGAAGAAGAATACAGCCCATTTGCCTAGCACGTCTTTTTCAGAAATTTCTACGAATTCGCCGTTTTTAAAAGCTGTTGCGTTGAATGGTTTGATTTGTGTGTTGATCATTGTGTTTCTCCTAATGTGTTTGAGTGCGTTACCAACAGGACTCATATTAGGGAAAACGAGAATATTAATAAAATTGTTATTATCTAAAGTTTTAATTGCTAAAAACTATCAATCCATTTAGTCAGGGTAGGCGGTACGGATTTTTTCTATTTCAGGCAAAATGTGCGGCAGCAGCTCGATGAGTTTGGGATCAAAGTGCTTCCCAGCATTTTCATTCATGTACTGCATTGTGTCTTTGAGTGACCATGCTTCCTTATAAGGACGTTTTGATAACAAGGCATCCAATACGTCGGCGATAGCGACAATACGTCCTTCTAACGGAATACTGTCTCCTTTGAGACCATATGGATAGCCAGTTCCATCCCATTTTTCGTGATGAGTTAAGGCAATGACTTCAGCCATTTTTAGCATTGGGTCGTCATCACAATCACCTAAAATTTTGGCACCAAAAAGAGTGTGCTGTTTCATGATCTCCCACTCATCTGGATCGAGCTTTCCAGGTTTCAATAGAATGGAATCGGCAATGCCTATTTTACCTACATCGTGCATGGGAGCGGCATTAAAAAGCATTTCCACCCATTCGTTGTTACCGCCATAAACTTCAGCAAGCAGTCGGGAGTAGTGACTCATGCGAATCACATGGGCGCCCGTTTCATTGTCTTTGTATTCTACGGCACGGCCTAGATGGTGAATGATGCGTAAGCGATTACGTTCTAATGACTGCGTGCGTTCTTTGACTTTGTCTTGCAGCTGTCTATTTTGGTTATATAGGGCAATGTGAGTACGAACTCGAGCTTTGACGCGAGGGGGACTAATGGGTTTGGTAATGTAATCAACAGCACCCAATGCAAAACCTTGCTCTTCATCACAGGGGTTGGCCTTAGCGGTCACGAATAAGACGGGAATATCAGACGTAATGGGGTTGGCTTTTAATTGGCGGCAGACTTCGTAACCATCCATTTCTGGCATCATCACGTCCAATAAGATCATTTCTGGCTTGGGAAAGCTTTGGGCGATATGAAGTGCTTTTTTACCATTGGTCGCCACTTTAAGATCATAGTCGTTGCGTAGTGTCGCCGCCAATACATCAATATTATCGGGGGTATCGTCGACAATTAAAATGGTCGGTCTTTGTGGGCTATGTTCAGACATAAGGTCTCTATCAGTCATGAGTTTTGGTCGGCCATCAAGATGTTAAGTTTGTCGATTGCCGTGTCAAAGTCATAACGTGTAATGGCTTGACGGATAGCGTGGATAAGGTGACTTTTGTCTGTTCCTTCCAAGATCGCTTCTAGCTCCACAGCAACAATATCGGCATCCAGTTTATCATTTGATAAAAGCTCGTACAGCTTGGCTGTTAGTGCTTGATAATACTCAGTGGACACGGGTTGTTGTGTTATTTTTGCGAGTGTTAATGTCTCTTTTTGTGTCTCTTTTTGTGCCTTTATCGGTGGCAGGACACGCAATAGCTCAGCTTCTAAGTCGGTAAGTGCATTTGCATAATTGGCCTCAGGGTTCTGGCAGATAGTCTCTAACTCTGCGGCTTTTGTCATTACGTCCAGCATACCGATATTACCCGCATTACCTTTTAGTGTGTGTAGCAAACGAAGGGCATCCTCTCGCGTCTCTGCTCGATGCATCAAGCCTTTAAATTGAGCAATAAAGTCTTGCTGAGTGTCATAAAAACGGAATAGAAGTCGCCATAAAAACGCGACATCGTATTGTGTAACCGCGAAGCCCTGTTTTGATGTCAACGCCAACCAGCATATTTAAATTTTGTTGATCTTCCAAGCTTAATGCTTTTTGTGCGACGTGGGCGGTAGTTGCACCATAGCTTGTGCCAGCTGACTCGGTTTGATCCATTTTTTTAATGTCTCAAACATGTCGTTGACTTGTATAGGCTTAGAAATATGGTCGTTCATGCCACATTCTAAGACTTTTTCTTTATCACCAGATAGGGCGTTGGCGGTCATAGAAATAATCGGTAAGTCACGGTACTTGGGGTCTTTTCGGATAATTCGTGTCGCTGTGTAGCCATCCATGATGGGCATTTGACAATCCATAAGAATGCCGTCGTAGGTATTTTTTTCAAGTTTGTCTAGCGCTTCTTGGCCATTATTCGCGGTGTCGACGACGAGACCGTGATTGATCATCAGCTCTTGGGCCAGCTCTTGGTTAAGGAGGTTGTCTTCTACCAATAAAATGTGCGCTCCAACCAGTGTTCGAGTGTCAATCTGAGAGATCAAAGCATGTTTGATAGGTATGCCATGATCTAAGTGTAAGGCTTGGATCATGGCATCAAATAAGGATGATGGTGTCACTGGTTTGGTTAAGAAGCCAGCAATGTCAACCCCTTGGCTGGCGCGCCTTGCTTCTTCCAAGCTGTAAGCCGTCACCATGAGTACAGTTGGAAAGTCTTCAATCTCTTGGTGTTGTGCGTGTAGGGCGCGACAGGTTTCTATACCATCCATATTGGGCATTTGCCAATCAACTAATACCAAAGAAAATGGGTCGATTGTTTTGTTGATTTCTATGATGCGTAGTGCCTCTTCACCACTGTTAACAGAAGTCGCTCTGAGTCCAAAATTGTCGACGATGTTATGTAATATTTCTCTTGCTGAGTCATTATCATCGATGATGAGAACTCGGTGTTTCAAGGGTAAATCTGGGGTATCTTGAGAGACCGTTTGGCTGCGCTCAAAGGGTAGCGTGAAATGAAATGTACTGCCCTGATTAATGTGACTTTCAACCCAAATATTGCCACCCATTAGGTCGGTAATTTTCTTCGAGATCGCTAGGCCAAGGCCGGTACCGCCAAATTTACGTGTTGTTGATGAATCCGCTTGAGAGAAAGATTGAAAGAGACGCGACTGTTGTTCTTCTGTTATGCCTATGCCCGTATCTTTGACGCAGAAATGTAACACCAGTTGCTCTTGTTTTTGTTTGAGTAGGTGCGCCGAGATGATGATTTCACCTTGATTGGTAAACTTAATGGCGTTATTTCCTAAATTAAGCAAAATTTGCCTTAATCGCATGGGATCGCCAGTTAGATAAGATGGCAAGCTTGGAGAGAGATCAAACAGCAACTCAAGGGATTTCTCTTCGGCTTTCAACGACAGTATATTCGCTACATCAGAGAATACATCATCTATTCTGAAATCGATTTGTTCTATGTTTAGCTTGCCCGCTTCAATTTTGGAAAAGTCGAGAATATCATTGATAATACCGAGCAACGAATTGGCCGAGTGACTGACTTTTTCGATATAGCCCCGTTGTTTATCATTTAGGTCTGTTAATAATGCTAAGTGAGACATTCCTATGATGGCGTTCATCGGTGTTCTGATTTCATGGCTCATGTTGGCAAGAAAATCACTTTTCGCTCGGTTTGCTTGCTCTGCTTCGTCTTTAGCGATTTCTAGCTCATGGGTTCGATTTTTCACCTCTACTTCAAGTTGCTCTTGGTGGGCAATTAAAGCATTTTCAGCCAGCTTACGTTGACGGATGTTGTGCCAAGTGCATAAGGTGGCTGGATGGTTGGAAATGGCGATACTGGCCATGGTGATTTCAGCAATGAGGGGTTGTTGATTCGCATCGGTAAACAGCCATTCGAAACGATGATAGCCTTGTTTTTCAACCTGCTCGATGATGGCTTCTAGCTTGTGAGAAGAGCGATATCCATTGGCTTGGAGCAATGGGCTGAGTTCGTCCATGGTTTTGTTTTTTATGGCTTGTTCATGGTCGAATCCAAGCTGTTCAAATGCGGCTTTATTGCATTCGACAATACGGTGTCCTGATAATATCCACACAGGATCGGGAGACAATTCAAACATTGAGCGGAAACGGTTTTCGCTGTCGACGAGATCAGACAGTTGTTTTTTGACACGTCTAGACACTAACCAAGACAAAATTAACAGCAACATAATGCCAATAAATGCCGTAGTGGTCATTTTTTTAGCAAAATCGTTGAGGCGGTTCTCAACGGCTTTATTCACTTCTTCCGATTGCTTTTGTACCTTCTCACCAATCGAATCCAACATCTTAGGTAAATCTTGAAATGCGCTGTAGAAACGTTGTTCTAAAAGAATACGATCAGACTCGAGTTGTAACTCGTTGATGCGCATTTGGTAGAGACTGAGTCCAGAGGGCACAATAATGCCACGCTGCTGGTTGATATAATAGTCTGCGCCAAACAGGCTGTAAGCCAGTAAATTGGTTAGCTTGGCGATGTCTTTGGCGGTGTCACTGAAGTCTTGGTTTAGTTGTTCTGGAAGGGCGTTAAGGCGTTCTAATAGTGGTTTTATGCCATTGTCTTTAATGTCGATGAGATTATCTTGGTTGGCTTCAGTGAGCATAAAATTAATGAGCACTCTTAAGTCCGAAAGACTTAAGAGAATTTGCTGCATTTGGTGATAAATTCGTTGATTACCCAATTCAATGTATTTTAGTGCCAGCGCGTTTTTGCTGTTTTCTGGACCGTTATTAAAACGGTGCAAAATAACCGCCTCGTCAAGACGCATGCGTCCTTCTATGCTATTGAGGTGCTCTCGAATATTCTCTAGTGCCGTTAAGGTATTTTTTTTATAAGAAACAGAATCGATATAGTTTTGTTTGAACGTATTACGTTGTTGATTCCATATTTGCGTGTCTATGGTTAATTGCAATATTTGGGTGAAGTTTTTGTTGAGCGCCATGGACAAGCTTTTTAGCTCAGAGTCTCTGCTCTCGGATTGGTTGAGTAACATGATGGCATGATCAATACGTTTGACCTGTGTCGCAGGTGGGTAAATGGCTTCTGAGTTTTCTTTTAGTGCTTGTCGCAGGCGATATTGATGGGCGGGTAATAATTCTCGTAACTCCGCTGAGGCAAATAATAGCTCATCTTGAGAGGTACGTGCTTTGTTATAGGTATTTTTTAATTCGGTTAACGCCGTTGATAGCATGATGGTAAATACTATGGTCATCGTCAGAGCAACAAAAGTCAGCAGCCATACTAAGGATCTGATGCTTGTATGTGGCCATGTGATCCATGTCTTCATTGTGCTTTTCCTGTTGCGTCTAGAGGCATTATGTCACTTAAATAAAGTGTGGGTACTTTGGTAAAAGGAATAGGGATTAATTTACCGTCTTTTAATTGCGTTAGCCATATCGAGTGGCTGGCTTGATGCTCTGCTGGTGATAACGTCAGCGGTACACCAAGGCCAATATCAAATTGATTCAGTGATTCAAGCGCGTCGATAATGGTTTCGTGGTTTATGTGTTCAGTATTAAGCAGTGCTGTTGTGAATATTCGGGCAGCAATATAGCCTTCGAGACTTAAAGGGGTTAACGGGTTCTGAGGTGAAAATCGAGTCATATCTTGATGAAAATCGACAATGATGGGTAAGCTTTTTTCTTCAAAATGCGGCACAACCTGCGAAATGATGATTTTGGCAGGCACATCTTGCAGTTCTTCTATGAATAAACGACTACTCATAAACGAAATTCCGATAAACAAAGGGTCCAGGCCATACTGGCGAGTTAAGCGAATGAATTTTGCACTGGGTGCTGCGCTCCCCACAATAAAAATCACTTTGGGTGTTGGGTGGCGTATTAATAAGTCTGCAACCGCATGTTCTACCGCGAGAGTATTGCGAGAATACTCCATTTGAAATAGACCTTCTTGGTGTTGAATACCATACTTCTGCATCAGTTTAGTTAAGTGGTTTTTACTTGTGTTGCCAAACATATCTTTTTGATTGAAAAGAGCAATGTCGCTTTCTTTTAATAAATATTTTTTCATTAAAGCATCGAAAGCGGCGGTTATTTCTTCTTCATAACTGGCACGATAGTTGATGATGTAGCGGTCTGGGGTTTTGGGACGAATGATGGATGATCCTGTGACAGGGGCAAAAAGCAGCGTTTTTGTTTCTGTCGCGATAGGGGCACTGACCGCTACGGTAGGTGTGCCAAGATTTCCAAACAAAGCGGTAACTTTTTCTTCTTTAATAAGACGCCTAGTGTTAGGCGCTGTTTGCCTTGGGTCATAAGCATCATCTAGGGTTGTTAGCTCAATAGTGTGCCCAGTTCTGTTATGAAAGCGTGCGAATCCTGCTTGCGCTCCTGCAAGAAAATCTTCTCCCATTGATGCATTATCCCCTGAAAAGGCGCTGCTCATTCCTAGGGTTATCGTTTGAGCCGAATGACTGTAGATTGAGCCACATAGAGTCATTATGCCAACTAAAAAAGGGACAATGATTTGGTGAAAGCGAATCATAATGTTGCTTTACTCCCTAAAATGGCACTAATTCTCAGAGTGCTTATTATATTTTATCGTTACTGCCTTCAGTGTAGGAGATTTTTCGAAAATAGCATGGTGGGTTGTGTGTTGAAATTGTCTTGATTTGTTATCTCGTAGAGTGCGGAGAGGGGGGATCTTGCGAGTGAAATCTCCTCTTTTGTGATTAAAGAGGAGATTTTTAGATCGTATTATTGAGAGCTTAGCGCCATTGAGCGAGTCGGGCCATTTGTAAATGACGTTCCTGCTCGGCCTGGTCTACGGTAATGGGCGTGAATTGGATAATATCGCCCGGCTTTTGTTGCGCCAAGATACTGCCGCCAACGCGGGTAACACAACCTATTTTCGGATAACCTCCGATGGTTTGTCGGTCTTGCAGCAAGACAATCGGCTGGCCGTCTTTCGGGACTTGAATCGCACCATAAGCAATACCTTCCGAAATGATCCCTGTTAAGTCGCTGTGAATGTCTTGGCCTTCCAAGCGATAGCCCATGCGGTCTGAGTTCGACGATACTTTATAATCGCTCGAGAAAAAGTTTGCCCGTTCTAAAGAGGAAAAAGACCGATATTGATAGCCTAAAATGACCGGTATTTCTTTGTTGCCATAATTTGGGATCGCCAAGCGTGGCACAGAGCGTTGCTCATGTTCATGGCAGACTTGATACCCTAATAAATCGCCTTTTTGCAGCTTGTCGCCTTTGCCTGTGAAGCCCGCCAATTTTTTCACGCATCACCGTTGCGACACTGCCTAGCGTCGGCTCGCAGTGAAAACCGCCTTTTACTGCAAGATAAGCTCGCAAGCCCCAAATTGGCTGGTGGAAGGCTAATACATCGCCTTTTTTAATGGCGTAGGTTTGCCAAGGAGTGATGCTTTTATCGTTCAGCGTCGCCGCAAGATCCGCCCCAGTGATAGCAATACTGGTATCGGCTTGCGCTTCTAACACGAACATGCCAAAGGTGACTTCGATCTGCGCACTATTGCTGTCGTTATCAAGTAGGGCGTTGGCCCAACGAAAGGCGACTTCGTCCATCGGGCCGCCCGTGGTAAGGCCGATAGATTGATGACCATGTCGTCCTAAGTCTTGAATCAGTGCTAATAAGCCGGGTTTGATTACTTTAAAAGCCATCGAGCTGCCCTCCTAACACTAAGAATTCATCTCGAGAAATAGGCTCGAATCGCACCGAATCCCCCATGGCGATAAGAGCAAGGTTTTTGCTGCCCCAGTCGATAAGATTCACGGGCGTGCGGCCAATAATTTGCCAGCCACCGGGCGTCACACTGGGATAAACCGCTGTTTGATTTTCTGCGAGCGCCACACTGCCAACGGGTACTTTTAAGCGTGGCGTGGTTTTTCTTGGCACATGCAACTCATCTGGCGTATTACCCAAGAAGGCGAACCCTGGTGTAAAACCAATGGCGTAGGCTCGATAGGTTGTTTCGTGATGGCGTTTAATTATCTCATCGATACTCAGCTTGCAATGGCTGGCAACGTCTTCGATATCAGGCCCGACTTCCTTACCGTAATACACAGGAATGACCACCTCACGCTGATCTTTGATTGAAAAATTGTTGGGATCGATGGTTTCAATAGTTTTGCGGATGGTTTTAAAAATGGCGAAACGATCAAAATGATCGTCGTCAAACACCACCAACAGTGTGGTGTAAGACGGGACCAAATCGATGACACCAGCAAGGCTTTTTAAACGTTGCGTAACCTGAGCAATGTAGTTAGATGTTGCTTCGCTAATCACCTTACTAAAGGTCAACAAGCAGGCCTGATTACTGACCATTTCTATATTCGGAAAATCGTCACGGCTCATGATTTATTTCACGTTTGCTTTGGTGGGTTGAGAAAGCTTTAAACGATCCACTAAAGAGCGAATGCGCGTAACAGCTTCCAGTGCATGAGCACCATCGCCGTGCACGCAAATGGTATCAGCATGGATTGCAAGCTGTTTGCCAGATGCCGTCGTCAGGGAGCCTGTTTCGCATAATTGTTCGACTTGTTTTTCGATCAAATCGAAACTGGCGTGAACCGCATTTGGCTCTTTGCGTGGCATGAGTCGCCCTTCGTCTGTGTATAAACGATCTGAGAAGGCTTCAAACCAAACTCGAAGGCCATATTTTTTTGCCATCTTCTGTATTTCAGGCGCTTCTGGCACGGCCATCACCATCAGTGGCATGGTAGCGTCTAGTTCGCTTACTGCTTGCATCACTGTGTCTAATACGGTGAAGTCCGCCATCATGGTGTTGTACAAGGCGCCATGGGGTTTGACGTAATCTACTTGAGTATTTTGGCTTTCGCAGAGGCCTTTTAATGCACCAATTTGATACTGAATAATGGCTTTTAGCTCCGCTGGCGCGATGTCCATATTGCGACGACCAAAGCCAACCAAATCTGGGTAAGCGGGATGTGCGCCAATAGTGACATTGTGTTGTTTTGCCAAGGCAACGGTTTTCGCCATGGTTAGCGGATCAGAAGCGTGAAAGCCGCAGGCGATGTTGGCCTGATCAACAAATGGCATGATTTTGTCGTCTAAACCCATTTTCCACGCGCCAAACGCTTCGCCCATATCGCAATTTAGTTTCATAATTGACTCCTTTCTAGTGTCTAGTTTTGAGACATGGTCGTTGGTAAGTAAGTGACTATTTCAGGAAAGATACTGATTAACAGAATAGCCAGACCGATGAGCAAAAAGAAAGGCAGTGCCGCTTTTGCCACATACAAGATGTTTTTCCCAGTCAGTGCCTGAATTACAAAGAGATTAAAGCCCACCGGCGGGGTGATTTGCGACATTTCCACCACTAACACAATGAAAATACCAAACCATAACAGATCAATATTGGCGGCTTGTACCATAGGCAATATCACTGCCACAGTGAGTACCACAACAGAAATACCGTCTAAGAAACAACCTAAAATCACAAACAATACGGTGAGGTATAAGATCAATTCCATTGGCGATAAAGACATGCCAGAAATCCATAATGCCAAGGCTTTAGGTATGCCTAAGAAGCCCATCGCAAGCGTCAAAAAGTGTGCGCCAACTAGGATGAAACCAATCATACAGGAGCTTTTTACTGCACCTAATAGGCTGTCCATAAAACTATGACGGCTAAGGGATCCAGTACAGGCTGCCAGCACCAATGCCCCTGTGACACCAATGGCCGCTGCCTCCGTTGGTGTAGTAATACCACCATAGATAGAACCCAGAACAAAACCGATTAAGCCCACCACTGGCAAAAGTTTACGCAAGCCTTTGATGCGTGCTGACCAGCTGGTTTCATGACCTGTTGTTTTGGGCAATTCATCTTTGTGTAAATAGCCCCAAATCATGGTAAAGCCCATAAATAGAGACACTAATAACAAGCCTGGCAAGGCTCCGGCGATAAACAAACGCGCAATAGACACTTCTGCCGCTACACCATACACAATCAAAATAATCGATGGTGGAATGAGCAGCCCTAGGGTTCCGGAGCCAGCTAGGGTTCCGATGGCCATACGGTCGCTGTAGCCCTGTTTGCGCAGCTCTGGCAAGGTCATGCGACCAATGGTCGCTGCGGTTGCTGCCGAAGACCCAGACACCGCGGCAAAAATGCCACAACTGAGAATATTCACATGCAGTAATTTGCCCGGCACGCCGCCTAGCCAAGGTGATAAACCTTTAAATAAATCCTCAGACAAACGCGTGCGAAATAAGACTTCCCCCATCCAAATGAAGAGTGGCAAAGCGGTCAGTGACCATGCGGTGCTAGCGCCCCAGCTAGAGGTGGCAAAAAGCAAATCCACTTGATAATTTTCAGACAAAATTAAGCCTAACCCCCCAATAGCGATAAGGGTAAACGACACCCAAACACCCAGTGACAGAAGGGCGAGCATAGCGAACGCCAATAAAATAGAGATCCACATCATGTCCATTAGATTTCCTCCAATGACAGAGCGTCTTCTTGTTCGCTGTAAGTGGGCTTTTTACCGCGGATAAGCATGACTAAGGCATCCAAAATGGCCAGTGTTAACGCAATGACGCCAACGGCAACGGGGACTTGAGGAATCCAAAGGGGGATCGGAATATAGCCATAAGAGACTTCATTATAAATATAAGACTCATACACCATGTAACCGCATGCGTAAGACAAATAGCACAGCAGCGCAAAAGATAAGGCTAAAATAATGCCTTCTTGTATCTTGCGAGGTGTGGAAGAAAATCGTTGTATGAGTAAGGTAACACGAATGTGACCACCTTCACGAAAGGTGTAAGCCAAGCCCAAAAATGTGGACGCGGCTAAGGCATAACCAGCAAAGTCTTCCGCAGAGGGCACAATAAAACCGAATAAACGACCGACGATTTGTGCTAATAAAAGTAAGGTAATAATAACGATACACAAACCGGATAACAGGCCAGAGCATTGATAAAGTTTGTCTTTGAATTGGCTCATAGTGTTCACTTTTTTGAGGAGCAATGAGAGAACCTCCACCTAGCCTCCCCCTTAACGGGGAAGGCGTATTTACTATCACTCCCCTTATGTCTTTGAAGGGGGTTAGGGTGGGGTTCGTTATAGAGACTTAGTTTTGGTAACGGGTCAGGATGTCACCAATCTCTTTTGGTGCTTCGGCTTTCCATTCTTCCGTCATCGTTTTACCAATGGCTTTTAATTCTTCAATGAGTTGCGGCGATGGGTCTGACACAGTCATACCATTTTCTACCAAGGTTGCCTTGTCTTTTTCTGCACGCGCAGCCACTTTTGTCCAGCCTGCGGCTTCCGCGTTTTTCGCTGCATCGAGTACTACTTGTTGAGTGGCTTTATCCAAACGGCGGAAAGCACGTTTGTTTACGACTATGATGTTTTTAGGAATCCATGCTTTGATGTCAGTGTAGTTGTTTACATAATCCCATGCTTGACTGTCCACACCAGTTGATGGCGACGTGATCATCGCTTGGATAATCCCCGTACTAAATGCTTGGGGAATGTCAGGCACTTGAATGGTAGTGGGCGTGGTGCCCATTAAGTCTGCAAGACGAGAGGTCGATGGGCTGTAGGCGCGCATTTTTTGGCCTTTCAGATCCGCCAGGCTTGTTACGGGATCTTTGCTGTAAAGGCTTTGTGCGGGCCAAGCAACGGTGTAAAGCAGCATCATGCCGTCTTTATCTAATTGTTGTGTAATAGCTGGTTTTGCCGCTTCCCACAGTTTCTTAGCGTCTTCAAAGGAGGTCGCTAAAAATGGGATATTATCGTGCTTATAGATAGGGTTTTCATTGCCCAAAATACCTAAAAACACCTCTCCCATTTGTACTTGTCCAGATTTTATAGAGCGGGGGATTTCAGTGTGTTTGACCAAAGAGCCACCAGAGTGAACCGTGATCTCCAGCTCACCATTGGTCTTGTCTTTGATTTCTTTGGCAAAGTCGTAGGCGATTTGAGTAGGCAAATTGCCATCACCGTACGGGGTTGGCATGTGCCATTTTTCGGCAAAGCTCGCCGTCGACGTAAGGCCGCTAATCGCGACGCCCCCTATTAATAGTGCATTGCTAAGTTTTGACATGGTTTTGTTCCTCTTCTAAGTATTATGCGTTTTTTATTGTCAATGAAGCCGTGTTATTTGTGCTTATTGCTTTACTCCGTCCAAGGAGAGCTAAAACACTGCGAGATCTGTGTCTAAAATATCCGTTATCAGCATTTTTCCGGGAGCATGAGTAATGCAAATCGGTGGTTTGGCATTACGAATCGCCACTTGAGGAGTTACACCGCATGCCCAAAAGACCGGAACTTCACCGTCTTTTACACTGACGGCATCACCATAATCTGGTTTGCCTAAATCTTTGATGCCAATGTCTTGTGGTGAACCAAAGTGTAGTGGAGAACCATGGGCCTTGGGAAAGCGAGTGGTGATTTGAATGGCACGAATGGCGTCTTTTGGTACATAAGGGCGCATGGTTACCACGGTATTACCAAAAAAACGTCCGGCTGGCACGGTGGCAATATTGGTTTCAAACATGGACACGTTGACGTCTTCTTCAATGTTTCTTGGTGTTAACCCTGCTTGTGATAACGCATGTTCAAAAGAAAAAGAACAACCCAGTACGAAAGCTACCATGTCATCTTGCCATAAATCTTCAATATCAGAGCGGCTTTCGACTTTCACGCCATTGCGGTACACATAGTATTCAGGGATATCATGGCGCATATCAATGTCGTTACCGAGTTCTGGCATGCTAAAATCACCCACTTCAGACACGCCAATCAAAGGGCAAGATACTGGATTTTTTTGACAATAGAGCAAAAAGTCATTCGCCCAATCGGCTGGCAAAATTACCACATTACCTTGCATTGCGCCCTGTGCTAAACCACTGGTAACGCCAGTATGCGCCTTACTACGAATGGCTCGGCGCAATTCAGATGTTTGTTGCAGTAAGGGTGACAGGGCTTGTTTCATTTTCGTTTTCCTTATTTTTGCCACAATGTGTTTTATTAAGAGTAGATCCAGCACCTACGAAAAGTCTAATCGTGTTTTTTTGGGTATTTTGATCAATTTTTTTATCAAGCCTGCGGTGATGATTATTCTCTCTTTGACGGAACGGATCAAGCGAGGTAATTTCCTAGACTAAATCAGGATGTTATTGCATGCGACTATCGGTCAACACACATCCCTAAACGTCTAGTAGCGAGCGAACATATGACGCAACCAACACTACCGAATTTTGCTTGGCAGGATAGAGAGCTTGTTAGCAAGTGGAATAGGGCTTTAGATATTATTGATACAAAAGGCCAAGCGGTTTTTACTGAGCTGTTTGATTATGTTGAGCCCCAGCAAGGCCCATTAAACGGGGCGATTGTCTCGATCAAAGACTTGTTTCAAGTTCGAGGCTATAAGACGCAAGCTGGATCTGTGTTTCTTGATGCCAGCCCTGCTGAGCAAGATGCTGCCGCCGTGGCGTTGCTAAGAAAAGCCGGTGCGAGTTTGTTGGGTCACACCAATATGACAGAGCTGGCGTATTCGGGATTAGGCCTAAACCCTCATTATGGCACGCCGGAAAATCCAATTCATGCGGGTCGTATCACTGGCGGATCCACCAGTGGCGGTGCGGCGTCGGTTGCTCTAGGCATCGCCGATGCAGCACTTGGCACCGATACGGGCGGTTCATTGCGAATACCGGCAGCGTTTTGTGGTTTGACTGGCTTTAAGCCCTCGCAACACACTGTTTCCAGAAAGGGGTGTTTGCCCTTGTCTGATTCACTCGATTCGGTTGGCCCAATAGCGAAAACAGTAGAAGAGTGTGAATTGCTCTGGCAGGTATTGTCTGGCACTGCGCTGTCAGCTGACATAAAGAACAGTATGAACGCGGATGGACTGCGCATTGTCGTGCCAAGCAACTTTGGTATGAATGATCTAGATGCGTTGGTTGAGGAAGGTTTTGCCGATCAATTGGCTCACCTTGAAGCAGCTGGTGTGGTGGTTGAAAGACGGTTTGTTGACGCGCTAGAAACCTACAAAACCTTACCTGTTTGGCAGTTTTCGGCTTTTGAAAGTCAGGCGTTTTATTGTCAGAACTATGATTTGGAAACAGCCGATATTGATCCGCGCGTGGCCTCTCGTATCGCTCGCGCGAAAACCATTCATGCAGAGGATTTTCAGCAGACAAAAGCGGCTAGGCAGGCTTTTATTGAGCGAATGGTCAAAGAGGAGCCACATAGCGTTTTCTTGCTACCGACGGTGGCTGTTGTTGCGCCAAAATTGTCTGATTTAGTCCAAGACTCAGAATACGATCGCTTAAACTTGCTGTGCTTACGCAATACGTCGTTGGCCAATGTGTTAAACGGTTGCAGTATTTCCTTGCCGTTTTGCTTTGAGCAAGAGCCCATGGGATTGATGTTAACGGCTGGCAACGGTAAGGATCAGGTGCTATTGGATTTAGCGAAACAATTAGCGTCTATTATAAAAGGCTAATCATGGCGCTTGTTTCTTGTTGTACTCTTCGGCGGCGATGACGGCAATGTTGGTGGCCACTTCGGCAATAGGGTTAAAGGGTTCGTCTGAATAAGACGCAGTGAAGGTGAGATCGTTGGGTGTCCAAACCGCCCTGATTTTTCGCAGGCTTCCCGCTTCCAATTCTTTTGCAATCATGATGTTAGGCAATGTGGAAATACCCACCGCGTCAATCGCTAAGCTACGGCAGGCGGCCAATGACGTTGACGCAAAAAAGTGCGCAGGTGGCCCATCGAGCCTCGCGGAATTTTTGACTGATTTCGACATAGGGTTTGGTGGCACGAGCATAAGTAATGATGGGCCATTTGGCTAATTCTTCTAAGTATAAAAGTCGATCAGGTAGGTCTAAATTTGGGGCTCGCTACCCAAGACAGGGAAAACGTACAAAGCTCTCGGTTAACGATGTTTGGCTCGGAAATTGGCCCCATTAATAATCCCAAATCCAGTGACCTGTCCTTGATGCCATTGCTTAAATTGGCGGTGATGTCGACCGTCATTTCGACGTCGAGATTGGGCATGTCTTTGTTAAGTCGAGATAGAAAATCGGGTAGCCAAGTATTCACTATGGTTTCTGAAACCCCTAAACGTAATATGCCCGAGTAGGCGGTAGAAAGACCGGCGCGTTTTCGTAATTGCTCGGTTTGGTAAAGAATTTTTTCCACATAAGGCAGTAATTCTTTGCCTTTTGAAGTCAACGTAATTGGGCTGGAGCCGCCCTCTCTGTCGAAAAGTTTAACGCCTAATTCGGTTTCTAATCCAGAAATTCGAGCGGAAATAGCGGGCTGTGTAGTATGTAAGCGTTCAGCCGCTTTGCGAAAATTTCCTAATGAGGCAACCCAAACAAAGGTTTCAAGGCGTTTGTAATTCACGTTGTGGTTACCTCCAGAGTCATGAAAAAATAAAATTGTAAGATGATTTAAAAGGGTATAAGGCTAATCCGATTTCAGCAATCTTTTCCTTAAGTTGTATTAGAGTCATAGGAGTGGCATAAAGCTTGCGGTATGCTATACGCATCTTTATAGGATCATTTTAATCATGAACAAATTGGTTGCATTATTGCTCAAAGGGTTGGTAGCGGTTTTACCGATTGGTTTGACTGTCTATTTGATCTATTGGTTGTTGGCGACGGGCGAGGCCATTGCTCAACCTGTATTGTTGTTGCTGATTCCGGATGCATTGTATTTTCCAGGATTAGGTTTATTGGCCAGTTTAGCGTTGCTGGTTCTCACTGGACTTTTAGTGAATCTATATGGCTTTCGTTATTTGGTGAAGTTAAGCCATAACATTCTTGAACGCATTCCGTTAGTAAAGTCCATTTATGGCGCCATCAAAGACATGATGATGGTGTTCAATCTCGCAGAAAAAAAGAAATGAAGAGTGTCGTATCCATCGAATGGAATGGTGCGCAAGTGATTGGTTTTATCACCGGAGAACAAACCGGAAAGCGGCTCTTCAAAGAGCAAGATCTGGTTGGTGTTTACGTACCGTTAAGTTACCAAATTGGCGGTATGACTCTTTATATTTCACGGGATCGTTTGACGGAATTAGACATAGGCGTTGAAGAAGCCATGCGCCTTGCTTTGACCGCTGGAGTGCAATCCTCCAAGGCTAAATAATGCCAGTTTCTTTATAGAGATCATTGGGAATTGGCCTAAAACTCTTTATCATGCGCTTCTTTTTTTAGTAACTCCTTAGAGTGATGTTGGTTAGTATGCAAGATGCGTTGCAAACGCAGAAAACAGTCATTGTTGTTGGCGCTGGTCCTGCGGGCTTGATGTCGGCAGAGGGTATTTGTGCCGCGGGTCATCAGGTGCATGTGTACGATGCAAAACCCAGTGCCTGCCGTAAGTTCTTACTGGCGGGGGTTGGTGGTATGAATATTACGCATTCCGAAGCTTACTCAGAATTTATTCAGCGTTATTACGACAAAGCGGAATGGCTTAGCACACCAATCAGCCAATTTAATGCCGATGCCTTATGTGAATGGATTCATGACTTAGGTATCGAGACGTTTGTTGGCACATCTGGCCGAGTTTTTCCTAAAGATATGAAAGCCGCTCCTTTACTGCGCAATTGGCTCAAGCGCTTGCGTGATTCAGGTGTGCAGTTTCATATGCGTCATAAGATGGTTGGCTTGTCGGCTAATGAAGTGGTGTTTGATCATGCAGGCGACAGTGTTGTTGTTCAGGCCGATGCCATTGTCCTCGCAATGGGGGAGCCAGTTGGCCAAAGTTGAGGCTCAGATGGTGCTTGGCTTCCGGTATTGACTGAAAAAGGCGTCACCGTTGCGCCATTACAAAGTGCAAATTGTGGTTTTTATTGTGAGTGGAGTGAGCATTTACAAACGAAATTTGCAGGCAGTCCATTAAAAGATGTGGCGTTTTCTTTTACATTTGAAGACGGACAAGTGGTGACGAAAAAGGGAGAATGCATTGTCACTCAGGATGGTATGGAAGGCAGTCTTATTTATGCATTTTCTAAATATTTGCGTGATGGCATTAACCATTCAGGTCAATCGTCTTTATTGATGGATCTTTTGCCTTTGCAAAGCGAAGAGCAAGTCATCAAGAAATTGCGTCATATCAAACCAAAAGAATCTTTTAGCAAGTACTTAAAACGTACGCTGAACATAACGGGTGTAAAAACGGCGTTGTTACATGAATCTTTTCCTAAAGACGCCTTTCAGACGCCAGAGACGCTCGCGCGATGCTTAAAAGCCATGCCGGTTCACTTTTATAAAACGAAACCCATTGACGAGGTTATTTCCAGTGCCGGTGGGGTGTGTGAAAGCAGTGTGAATGACATGCTCATGTTAAAAGCCATGCCCGGTGTGTTTTGTGCGGGTGAAATGCTGGATTGGGAAGCGCCAACGGGCGGTTATTTGTTAACCGCGTGCTTTGCTACGGGGCATTGGGCCGCTCAGGGTGTGAATAAATTCTTAACGTAGTGTGCGCACATTAGTGTTTTAAGTTTTGTACACATATAAAAATGCCCAATGTTGCCATTGGGCATTTTTTTAATTTGAATCTTCTAGCCTAAGAACATCGACTCATTTTCGATGATGACTGGATTGTTAATCGCCTAAGCCTAATTAGAGGCTTGTTGATTTGGCATACCAAAGTTGTACTGTACACCGACAGAAGTCACGTTATCTAAATGGTTATCTTCGATGTCTTTTACTAGACGGAAATCGGCACGAAGGTCCACATCACTGTTGATCGCATATTTAACACCACCGCCTGCGTTCACCAGTAGATTAGTTGAATCGCCATCGACATCCGTTATACCCACACCAGCTGCAACATAAGGCGTTAGGTTGACCGTGGTGAAGGCTGGTAGGCTGTATAGGCCATCCACTCGGTATTGGTCTAGATCGTTCTCGCGTCCACGTTTGCTGGCATCGGAGTGAAGATACACGGCTTCTAATGCTAGTGCGCTGTTGGTTTGATAGCCAACGCCGATAGAGTAAGACGTATCATTGCCTGCTTGACGATCACTGTCAGCGTTGTAGTAGCCGATGCTTGGTGTGACTGTGATGCCTTGTTCAGGTTGTGCTGCGTATGCCATTGTTGTAAGGGATGAAGCAATCAGAACACCGCTAAAAAGAGTACGTTTTTTAAAAGATGTAGACATGTTAATTTCTCCTAATGAACATAACGTTTTGTTGTTCGCTATCCAGATTACGCTGATTTTTTCGATTGAAAACCCCTCGGAAAATGCGTAAAAAATGGGACATGAACCGCTACTGCCCAATCATGACGTAAGCTTTACTAAAGTGTGTGTATTCAAGCAATTAGCTGATCAAAAACTACCCTAAAGGGTGTAGGAAATGCGCCGTTTATTACAGTAAGTTTTCACTTTAAAAATGCACAAAAATTATTGTGATCAAAGTAAGTACGCGGTTTTCACAAAGGCTAACGGTTCAAACTTGCTATTCTACAAGAAAGCTTCAAAGCCAGAGCGACAGGCAAAAAAACGCCCGATATAAAATATCGGGCGTTGCCTTAGTCATAGGCTATTTGGGAGACTGAATCAAACGGTTAGGCTTCGCTGGTTGAAATAATAGCGACAACACGACGGTTGATCTGACGGTTTTCTTCGCTATCGTTCTCTACGAAAGGTCTTTCCTCACCATACCCAACGGAATCCACTCGTGACGCTGAAATCTGAAAGGTTTGTGTGAGCACATCGGCAATCGCTTTGGCGCGTTTTTCTGAGATCATCTGGTTGTAGCTTGCTGTCCCAGTGTCATCAGTGTGGCCTTCTATCATAACGGTGCTGCCTGGATTTTCTTTCAGGAAATCAGCGATTTTTGCGATTTCCGGATAATACTTCTGTTCTACATTCGTTTTGTTAATACCAAATTGAATGTTTATTTTACCTGGTGGTTCAGCCACAACATCGGCCTGTTTAGGTGCTTCTTCTACCACAGGGGCTGCCGCAACAGGTTCCTCTTTAACTTGTTCCACGGGTTCCTGAGCAGCTGTTTGTGTCTCAACAATCGGTTCGGGTTCTACTTGTGTGTAAGTCTGTTCAACAGGAGTGTATCCTTGGTTGTCGGAAGATGAATTGGAGGAAGAGCCACCGAATGTCATTTGCACACCAAGTGAGGTGACATTATCCAAATGATGGTCTTCAACGTCGTTGACTAGACGGAAATCCGCACGCAATGACACTGCGTCATTAATCGCGTATTTCAAACCACCACCGGCGTTGACCTGCGTGTTGTTATCCTCGCCATTGCTGAAATCGGCTGTACCCACACCGGCGGCTAAGTAGGGAGTCAGGTTAAGTGAACTTACATTCGGTAAATGATACAAACCATCTAATCGATATTGGTCTACATCTACGTCACCACCGCCAGATTGTTTAGAGTCTGCATTTAGGTAAACAAACTCGACCGCCCATGGGTTATTAAATTGGTAACCTAGACCTAATGAGTAAGTGGTATCGTCTTCAGTATTACGATCATTATCCATATTGTAATGACCAATGCTTGGTGTAACGGTAAAACCTTCCTGTTGCTGTGCAAGCGCCAATGTTGACAGTGAAGACGCTGCAATAATACTGCTGAGAAGCGTGCGTTTTGCGATGTTAAAAGACATATTTTATCTCCTGATAAAGAATGATTTGTTTCTATGTTGCTTGTTCTTTTAATCAGCATAACGCGTTTGTCTCTCGTTTTTCTACAGCGTGAAAAATGGAGGAAGGCCCATTTATCATGGTTCATTAACAATAATGACGACTTACTTCATATGGTATTGCGCAATCCTGACAGAGTGTTGACTCAGAAGGCATTTTCAGCGCTGTTTAGAGGTTAAGTCACTTCTTAAAAGCGTATAAAAGGAGATATTCATTACACGAGATTTTCACATAAAAAATCAAAAATAAGAGGTGTCAGATAGAAATCCATCACCTCAAGCACAGAAAAGTAGCGTTTACTCTCGCATCAATGCTCGGTGAGCACCCACGCCCGCCATGACTCCAGAAGCCGATGCCAATGTGGCATTTTGCATTGGGTTAGACACATCACCGGCGGCAAACACGCCTTCTATCGATGTTTGTTTAAAGGCATCGGTTTTAATAACCAAACCAAGCGGTCCCTCTTCAAATTCACATCCTAATTGCTCGGCAAATGGGCTTGCCATATGCGTCTTGGGTCCAACGAATATTGCTGCTAACCGAATAGTTCGGCCATCAGCAAGATAAACTGAGGAAATTTCCGGCGCTCGCCCTAGTACTTCTAATATGGGGGTGCTTTCAATAGTGACACCGCGTTTTAATAAAAACGCACGTTCCTCATCATTTGGTTCGTATAGGCCCTGAGTAAAGTAAGTGGTGGGTCCCCAATCTGGAATCATACCTGCCTGATGAGCAAACAAAGGACTGGTTGCTAGAACGCCGAGTGCTTGATTACGCACTTCATAACCATGGCAATAAGGGCAGTGAATCACCGTCGCCCCCCAGCGTTCTTTTAAGCCAGGGATATTGGGCAACTCGTCCCTTAAGCCCGTTGCTAATATGAGCTTCTTACAATGAAGTTTAGTGTTGTCTTCAAGCGTGACGTGGAATCCTGGTGCGAGCTTTTCAACAGCAACCGCCTTACCTTTGACAAGGTCTACGGTCGGGTATTTAAGCAGTTGACGGTAGGCTTCTTGTTGAATCGTGAACGGAGATACGCCGTCCAACCCGAAAAAACCATGGGATTCATCTGCGAATCTATTTCTGGGTTCGCCAGCGTCGATTACGGTGACTTTTCTTTGTCCTCTTGCGAGCTGCATGGCGGCAGATAGCCCCGCAAAACTTCCACCAATTACAATAACGTCAAGTTGCATGAGCTGTTCCTTAGTTTAGTTAAACATAATGACATTATGAAACATCATAAGTTACATGAAATACTGAAGTCAACTCACGATACTTTTAATGTTTCATGAAAAACTGAGTTAGAATGCACGCATCGTTATTCGCTATGAGATTACTGATGAGAAAAGACAGCCGTTTATCCCGCATGTTGCACGTACTGATTCACATGGACCAGTTAGATGCACCGGCGACGTCCGAAAAAATTGCCAGCATGCTCAACACCAACCCTGTTGTAGTGCGTCGCACCATGGCGGGTTTGCGAGACAAAGGTTACGTTACCTCGGTCAAAGGCCATGGCGGCGGTTGGTCGTTGGTAGCGCCACTATCAAGCATTACCCTGCTGGATATTCATAACGCGCTTGGTGAAAGTTCCGTGTTTACTATTGGCCTGTCTGATGAACACACGTCGTGTCCAATTGAAATTGCCGTTAATCAAGCTATTAGTGACGTATTAATTGAAGCCGAAGCGTTATTGTTAGAACGCTTTCGAGATGTCACATTAGATGTATTAGCCGTTGGTTTTGCAGATTATTCACTTAATCAACAAGCTTCTAGCGGAGAGTAAAAACGTGGTTCGTTCCCAGCGTTTACTTGCATTAATTGGTTTATTGCGTAGCCATCGATATCCTGTGTCTGGGAAAATATTGGCAGAAAAACTTAATGTGAGCTTACGCACCTTGTATCGAGACATTGCGACACTGCAAGAGCAGGGCGCGAATATTGAAGGCGAAGCGGGTGTGGGGTATGTGCTTAAACCAGGTTTTCTTCTGCCACCATTAATGTTCACCGAGGAAGAAATCGAAGCCTTGGTACTGGGCGCCCGTTGGGTGGCGCAACGTACTGATAGTCAATTAAGCGATGGTGCACAAAACGCCTTGAATAAAATTGCTGCGGTACTACCAGTAGAATTGAAAGACATCCTTGATGATACGACTTTGCTGATTGGCCCGAGCAAAGAGTCGACCACTGATACCGTTGATATGGCCGAAGTTCGCCAAGCTATTCGAGATGAAAAGATTCTTTTTATTGATTATCAAGATTTGCAGGGCAAGCATTCTCAGAGACGCATCTGGCCATTCGCTTTGGGTTATTTTGATGAAGTTCGTGTGTTGGTCGCTTGGTGTGAATTGCGCCAAGATATTCGTAATTTTCGTACTGACCGAATTCTATCGAGTGAGCTAATCAATACTTGCTATGCAACGCCGCGTCATGTATTGCTCAAACGGTGGCGAGCTACCTTACATGCGTCAAAGCCTTCTCAATAAAACCTTCGTTGCTTTCTATCACTGCTGACATGATCTGACACTCGGTTTGTTTATTCTCATTTTATTGGGCCAAAGCCTGATGTGAACGACTAAACTTTTAACGTGAAATATAAACAGCGAATAGGAATGTCAGTATGGAAATTTCAAACTTCACCATCTTATATGTGGATAATGTGCAGCGTAGCGTGGATTTTTATCGTCCTTTATTTGACCGTGAACCTGTGGAATCAACCGCAGACTTTGCTTTGTTTGTCTCGGAAACAGGGGCGAAGTTTGGCTTATGGGCGCGAAAAAGTGTATTGCCAAAAGCCAATGATGTTCCAGCGGGCAGTATGGAGGTGGCATTTACCCTTGATAATCTGATTACTCTGCAAATCCATTACAGCAAATGGCAAGAGTTGGGCATTGACATCATTCAAGAGCCAATTGAATTAGATTTTGGTACGACGTTCACCGCGCTCGATCCTGATGGCCATCGTTTGCGTGTCTATACCTATGAAAAAGACCGGCATGAGAAAGCCTAATGACAAAGAAGATACCTTCATTATTTGATCTATGAAGGTATCTTCTTTAATCGAGAGGAAACTCAAGTGGTATTTTTTCTTGGATTATTAATCAAAATGAAATGATGGGTTAACTGGACGCATATTGATCAAGCAAGGTCACAAGCCTAGACTGCTGATATCAAATAAAGCCAATTCAGCTTTTAGTGAGTTGGCTAATTATTCCAGTTTTAGAGGTGAATGATGATGTTACCCACTTATTTTATTTCCCACGGCGGCGGCCCTTGGCCTTATATGTCAGACATGCGCGCCATGTTTTCGAATCTTGAAGCGTCTTTGGTTAAGATGACGCAAGATTTACCCGAAAGACCCAAAGCGATTTTGATGATTTCTGGTCATTGGGAACGCAAAACCTTTGGTGTTCAGTCTAGCCCAGCTCCAGGAATGGAATACGATTATTACGGCTTTCCCGCTCATACTTATGAGGTGAAATACCAAGCTCCAGGCTCGCCAGACGTCGCCGCTCGTGTGGCTGAACTGATGAAAAGTGCAGGCTTTGCTGTGGATCTGGATGACAAAAAAGGTTTCGACCATGGCGCATTTGCACCCATGGCTGTGATGTATCCTGAAGCGGACATGCCACTGGTTCAGTTGTCACTTAAATCAAATCTAAACCCAGAAGAACACATGGCGTTAGGCCGTGCCTTGGCGCCATTGCGTGAAGAAGGCATATTAATTGTTGGCAGCGGTTTGAGCTTTCATAATCTTGGCTTAAGAGGCCCACAAGCCATCAAGCCTTCGAATGGCTTTGATGCTTGGTTACAAGAAACATTACTGGAATCAGCACCAGCAGAGCGAAGCCGTCGATTGGTCGAGTGGGACAAAGCGCCTTATGCTCGTATTGCTCACCCAAGAGAAGATCATTTGATTCCGCTAATGGTGGCCCTTGGAGCGGCTGAAAATGCCAAGGCAACCTGTGTTTACCACGATGAAGGACTTTTCGGTGGTTGGACCGCGTCTAGCTTTCGGTTTGATTAAGCCTTATTAGGTTTTTTGGTCGTATATTTCTTGGTGGCTCTGGATCGAAAGCCTGATCTAGCGCCAACCTGTTTGATACGACCTTTCATTTCCAACATGGCGATTTTTATCTTTTTGTTCGAAGCCGCCAGCGTCTTTAATTGTTCGATTTCTTTTAGCGCCTCGGCGAACTGCTTTTTGAGCAGCAATATTTCAACCAGCTTCTGCATACTCGTGATGACTTCAGTGGGGTCAGCAGTGACGTCAGAAAGACGCATTTTAAACGCGTTTCTTGCTTCTTCTAACGCCTCATCGGATTGATCAGATTGGGTGGGTTGCGTAAATGTTGCCATGAAAACCTTATAAATAGTGAGTTGAGTCCGCACCGCATTTTACTGGTAAATAATAATGTCTGCATTTTTATTAATGGTATGAATAAAAGGCAAACAGGGTTGTTTTTTTGGTAGGTTATAATTGACGCCTAAAATCGAGTCGCAACACTTGTCGAGGACGGTCTGACACATTGGCTGAAAAAGTGTGGAGGCAGCGTGGATCAAACACAATAATATCGCCAGCGGTGCCAGTCAATGTGACAACCTTTTGTTTGATGCCATACAGCGAATTGTCTTCTTCTATGAATCGTTGAATTCTCTGGTCAGGGGAACCCTCTTCAACCAGCTCTTGGAACCAAGGGTCTTCTTGAATGAGGAGGTCTAAAACCTGATCCATGGGCAATAGGGTGACCTCTTTCGGACTCTCAAACAATCCGCTGTTCACCGATTCAAAGGCGTTTATTAAGGCTTCGTGATTCTGTGTACCGAGTGTTTTGGCAAGACGCTCCGCTCGTCGATGAGAGCCAGATACGACCGTTGTTGGCCCCATATCGACAGTGACATTGTCAAGAAATACAAAAACAAATAGGCTCCACGGCTCGGCATCTCCCACTACAGCAGGTTCATCGCAGTGCCAAGATTTATGAGGCACATTCCAAGCCGACTCTGAGCTTGGAAAACTCAATAAAGAATACCAAAGATCCAACGGGCGCCAAGTGTGAGTGCCGAATACCTGATCAATAGACGATTGTATCGCTCTTTCTATCTCGTCTAATTTCCCCGAGGCTTTGAGCCTCTCGCATTATCGACCCCATGCCGTTTAGCCGTTTTGCACCAGCGTCTCCGACAGGGTTGTGAGCATTGGAAAACCATGTACTAGGTTCGTCGATATTAATGCTAAATTTGTGTTTCACTTCTTGCCAAAGGTAGCTTTGTGCATCAAGAATTTTTTCAATATCGATGACACTGGAAAGCTTAAGGACACCCTTGTTTCGGAAGTCTTCACGGTTAGAAAATGTCATCGAGTTGGTTTCCCGTTCAGCGTTAGAGTCTTAGTGATTTTTTATCTATGGCCAATAATACCATTGGGGCTCTCGAGTAAGAAGGGCTTTCGCTCTTTTATTTGGGACAAACGCCATAGGTCTCTTAGTGGTGGAAAGTTAAACAGATTCACCTGTTTCACCAGCAGCGACGACTTCTGTTTCTGCTATTGAGTCAGCTAACCATGCTTGCATGTCTGGGTGCGCGAGCATGGTTGTGTAGTAGGCACTGGCTGCGTCTGACAGCTGGGTGCCGTAGGTCGAAAAACGAAAGACAACAGGAGCAAAGAAAACGTCAGCCAAACTAAAAGTACCGAATAAGTAGTCGCCATCTTTAGCGTGTTTGGTGCGTAAATTGGACCAGATAGTCTCTAGGGTTGAGACTTCTTGTTTTGCCTTGTCACTGAGTTCTACTCGACGTTTTGCTCGACAATTCATTGGCATTTCGTTACGAATAGCAAACAGTCCAGAGTGCATGTCGGCCACAATAGAACGAGCCACGGCGCGGTTGTTTTTGTCCGCAGGCCAGCCTTTTCCATCCAAATAGTTTTCATTGATGTATTCGCAAATGGCGAGTGAATCCCACACGCTCAAATCGCCATCCACTAAAACGGGCACTTTTCCAACGGGAGAGTATTTGGCAAGTTCAAGATGAAATTCATCACTAAACAGGCTGAGTTTTATTTCTTCAAACGGAATGTTGAAGGCTTTTAACGCCAACCAACCTCGTAAAGACCAAGATGAGTAATTTTTATTGCCAATGATGAGCTGCATTTTATTCCTTTCTTTCCAGTGACTAACGAATGGTGTTTGATATTGCCTGAGTTCATGCCAATTTAAATTTGAATGTTAGTCCATTAGCTTTTGTAAAATAGTATGTCCCTCTGACCAAGAGCCTAAGCCGCTCGCGCTATTGATATGACCTGCTTCACCTATATTCACAATATCGCTACCCCAAATAGACGCACACTCTTCGGAGTATTTTATGTTGCTGTAGGGGTCATTGATGCTAGCAACCACAATGGATTTGAACGGTAGAGGCTTCATTGGTGGCTCTTTAAATCCAATAGCTTGAGATGGGAAAATAGGAGCGTTCGGATCTGGTACTGCGACTAGCATAGCTGCGTTGATCCTTAGGTGCGTTTTTGCGGCCCAATGGGCAACGAGTAACCCCCCTAAACTATGCGCCACCAATATGGTATCTGGTCCTGAAGATCGAACGCTTTCTTCTAGTGAAGCGCACCACTCTGAACAGTCTGGATGATCCCAGTTAAGCTGGTTAACTCTAGTGTAATTTTTATTTAGTTTTTCCCAGTGGCTTTGCCAGTGATCTACATCTGAATTTCCAATGCCCGGAAGAATAAGTACTTTCATATTAGTAAACCTCCTTTTCAATGAAAAGTATTGTTACAGCTTGTTTTTGTAACGACTAACGAATAATTTTGATGTTTCCTATTCCAAACTTTGATAGAAGATTTATTTATGGACATTGATGCACTCCGTAGCTTTATCGCTTTTGTTGATACGGGCAGTTTTACCCGTGCAGCAAAGCAGACGTTTCGTACGCAAAGTGCGATCAGTATGCAGATGAAAAAGCTGGAAGAAGAAACGGGGCATGTGTTGTTTGTGAAGGAAGGTCGTAATCTAGGATTGACGGAACAAGGGCAGCAGTTGGTGAGTTATGCCAGAAGACTTGTTTCTTTGCATGATGAAGCGTTAGGGCATTTTTCTACTCATCTTCGACATCCACCTTTGACCATTGGTTGTCCTGACGATTATGCCGAATCGATATTGCCTTCCATCGTAGCATTGGTGCGTGAAACCTTACCTCATCAGAGTATTCGAATCGTTTGTGATTGCAGTACCCAACTGCGCTTGATGCTAGATCAAGGCAAAATAGATGTCGCCATTTTGACCCGTTCGCCTGATGCTGAAGAAGGCTATCTTCTAAAGCACGATTCTGGTGTGTGGGTGAAAGGAGAAAATCTTCAAACGGATGAGCTAATAGAAAAGCAAAATCCCTTGTGTTTGGTGTTGTACGAACCCGACTGTAAGTTTCACAGCACGGCCATTGATGGGCTAGAGAAACAGGGGCGAGAATATCGATTGATGTGCAGTAGTTCCAGTGCAACGGCGATTAAAGGTTTGCTACGCAAAGGTCAAGGTATCAGTGCGATGGCGCGATCCAGTGTTTCCTATGGTCTCAGTATTATTGAAGATTCTACTCTTCCCGCGTTACCCACTGTCGATATCGTGCTCGCTGTTGCGCCTATTCCTCATCCTATGTTTGCTTCTCATTTGGCAGCCGACATTAGTCAGCGCTTCTTCCAGCAAAATCATTAGGTGTTATGTTTAGCTCAGTGCCACATTTTGATAAGTTATTATGCATTGCGATAAAACAAAAAAGCGAAAACTCCATGATAAATGGCATTGGGGCTTTCGCTTTTTTAATAAGACGGTAAGCGAAAATTATAGAATTTCAGCAACGTCATCAAACGCAAGGCGAGGGCCTCGTGGGTGGAAACCTTCTGGCTTGCCGTAACCTAGGTTAATGATGAAGTTGGTTTTGTATTCGCCATCAGCAAAGAATGCTTCATCAACAGCAATTGGATTAAAACCGCTCATTGCACCAACACTTAGACCTAATGCACGAGCTGCCATCATAACGTAAGCGCCTTGCAAGCTGCTGTTACGGAATGCGGTAGCGTCGGTTAAAGCTTGGTTGCTTTCAAACATAGGTTTCGCATCGTACGCTTTGAATTGCGTTGGCAAGTGATTGTAGAACTTAGTGTCAAACGCGACGATCAGAGTTAATGGCGCGTTACGCGTTTTTTCGACGTTACCTGGAGCCAAAGCTGGTAAGAGTTTTTCTTTGCTTGCTGCGCTGCTCAAGAAAACAAAGCGTGCTGGCTGTGTGTTCATTGAAGTTGGTACCCATTTGAAGACATCGTACAGTGCTTTAATTGTGTCTTCGCTTACCGGTGTATCTAAGAATTCGTTGTAGCTTCGTGCTTCTAAAAACAATTGATCTAATGCATTTTTGTCCAGTGATGTCATGGTAAAACCTCTGCCGTATGTGATTGATAGCAATGCTTGACGAACTAAGTTACGTCATTATCCTACTTTCATTTAAAGATTATACCGCCGCTAAGATGATTCATTTATAGTCTAATTAGAACATGATTATTTCAATAATCGATCTAATGAAAGCGTTTTGATGATTCGACAAGAATTTAATAAGCAGATGAAAATCAACGTTTTGTGTTCTAGTCCAATAAATACTTCAATTTTTTACATAACTTTTCTCATTTATGACAGAGTAAATGGAAAAAGTTGTCTATGGTTATGTAGTCACCATGCATCTACGGAGAGAACCCGCATGAACAGAAAAGATGACCGCATACAGCATTTGGTTAGTCTGCTTGAAAACTTAGAAAAAGTATCGCTTCAAGATATTGCCCAAATACCACCTTCACAGCAGCATATACTGGTGGAAAAAATCGAAAGCTTGCAGGATGAGCTGAAAGCCTTGATGGCAGATGATCAACCCATGACGCATTGATACCTTGTTTAGCCTACCTTATTGATTATTCTAAATCCTATTAGCTTCTTGTTTTTTTACCAAGCAAAAAAAGACCGGCCTAGGCCGGTCAAAGGTTCAGAGTGCTGTGGACAATAACGAAAAGATCTTATTCCCAAGAACGAAGTAGGTCGTCGTAAGAGACAGTGACGCCTTGTGGTTTTTCGTTAGCCAATTTTGGTTTTGGAGAACCAGGTTGCGCTAACCAGTAAGCTTCGTCACGTGGTTGGTTCATTTTTGGTCCGCATATTGGTTGTACGTTAGCGCGTTCCAAACGTTCCATTACCTTGTCTTGTGCTTCCGCTAGGCCGTTAAGTGCTTCTTGTGGTGTCGCTTCCCCGCTTGCGGCTTGGGAAATGTACTGCCACCAAAGTTGCGCTAGCTTAGGATAATCTGGCACGTTAATCCCAGTTGGTGACCATTGTTTACGGGCTGGTCCTTTGTAGAACTCAACCAAGCCACCCAATTTAGGCGCGGCAGCGGCCATTTCTGGAGAGTTGATATCCGACTCACGAATCGGCGTTAGACCGACCAAGGTTTTCTTCAAAGAAACGGTTTTTGCGGTGGTGAACTGAGCGTACAACCACGCGGCTAGACGACGGTCTTCTGGTGTTGAGTTCATGAAGGTCCAAGCGCCCACATCTTGATAACCTTTCTTCATGCCTTCTTCCCAGTATGGTCCCACTGGAGAAGGAGCCATGCGCCATTTTGGCGTGCCATCTTCATTCACAACAGGAAGGCCTGGCGATGTCATGTCAGCGGTAAACGCGGTATACCAGAAGATTTGCTGAGCGACACCACCTTGCGCTGGCACTGGGCCAGATTCAGAGAAGGTCATACCTTGTGCTTCAGGTGGCGCGTACTTACGTAACCATTCAACGTATTTGGTCGTCGCATATACGGCAGCTGGGCCGTTGGTTGCGCCACCACGAGAAACACTGGATCCAACTGGAGAGCAGGCGTCTTTGATACGAATGCCCCACTCATCTACAGGTAAACCGTTTGGTGTGCCTTTGTCGCCAGCACCTGCCATAGAGAACCAAGCATCGGTAAAGCGCCAGCCTAGAGAAGGATCTTTTTTACCGTAATCCATGTGGCCATAAACACGTGTACCATCGATATTTTGTACTTTATCGGTGAAGAACTCGGCAATATCTTCATAAGCGGACCAGTTAACAGGCACACCTAGCTCATAGCCGTAAATGGATTTGAATTTTTCTTTCAAATCTGGACGCGCAAACCAGTCAGCACGGAACCAATAAAGGTTAGCAAACTGTTGGGTTGGTAATTGGTAAAGCTTGCCATCTGGCCCTGTAGTGAAATCCAAACCGATAAAATCGGCAAGATCTAAGGTGGGTGATGTAAACTCTTTGCCATCGCCGGTCATCATGTCGGAAATAGGCACCACTTTACCGTAGCGGAAGTGTGTACCGATCAGGTCAGAATCGTTCACATAGGCATCGTAAATGTTACGGCCAGACTGCATTTGCGTTTGCAGTTTCTCAACGACGTCACCTTCTTGGATCAAGTCATGGTTGACTTTAATCCCCGTGATTTCTTGGAAGGCTTTGGCTAACACTTGTGACTCGTATTTGTGAGTCGTTAAGGTTTCAGACGCCACGTTGATTTCCATACCACGAAACTTTTTCGCAGCATCGGTAAACCATTGTAATTCGTCTAACTGTTGTTGCTTACTCAGCGTCGAAACTGTGAATTCCGTGTCTACCCATTTCTTGGCAGCGTCAGAATACGCGTCGGCCCATAAGCTAGCCGAGTGCATCATGACAGCAAAGGGTAAGGCGGCGAGTGCAATTTTTTTCTTATTGTAGTGCATAATTTACCTCAACAAAGTTTAGTTTTTCTATGTGGCTTCCATGCCAGATAATCCATCGTTCCTATTGATTAGGGACGCTGACTAGCCCCAGCGCATTAGAATCACCATCCAGAATGCGCACAGGACGGTTGCCACCGCGATGTTCACATCCGTTAGTGCAACGAATGCAAGGTGGATAAAGGCACTGCTTAGCAGGCCAATGAACAAACGGTCACCACGTGTCGTGGCCAGAGGCAAAAAGCCACGGCGTTCTACACAAGGTGAGATAATTTGCCATGTGGTCATGCCGACCAAGATCACAGCAATGCCGATAAAAAACAGGGCGGTCGGTAATGTCCAAGACATCCAAGCCATAATAATTCTCCTTACACTCGACCAAGGGCAAAGCCCTTCGCCACATGGTTACGAACGAAGTAAATGACCAGCATCCCCGGCAGAATAGTCAGTACACCTGCGGCGGCGAGCAACCCCCAATCCATGCCCGACGCCGAGACGGTTCGTGTCATGATGGCCGCGATAGGCTTGGCATCGACCGACGTCAACGTTCGTGCTAGCAGTAGCTCTACCCAAGAGAACATGAAGCAGAAGAAGGCCGTTACACCGATGCCTGAGCGAATCAAAGGAATGAAGATGCGCACGAAAAATTTTGGAAAGGAGTAGCCATCGATGTACGCCGTTTCGTCTATTTCACGAGGCACACCACTCATAAAGCCTTCTAGAATCCATACCGCTAATGGCACGTTGAACAAACAGTGCGCTAAGGCCACAGCAATATGGGTATCGAACAGACCGACTGAGGAATACAGTTGAAAAAAGGGTAATAGGAATACCGCTGGTGGTGCCATTCGGTTGGACAACAACCAGAAGAACATGTGCTTGTCACCAATGAACTTATAGCGACTAAACGCATAAGCGGCAGGTAGAGCCACTAATAAGCTAATCACCATGTTCATGGATACGTAGAATATGGAGTTGACGTAACCCATGTACCATGTTGGATCACCAAAGATCTTGGCGTAGTTATCTAGGGTGAAATTCTCAGGGAAAAAGGACAACCCGCTGAGAATCTCGGTATTGGTTTTGAACGACATGTTTACAAGCCAATAGATTGGCAGTAACAGCAACACAATGTACAGCGCTAGGCCAAAGCGACCACGTAGATTCGCGTTGCGGATTTTGCGTTCCGCGTGGCTATACACGGGGGCTTGTTCTTTGGTGACTTTATAAGCGTGTTCTATGGGTTTTGTTGACGATTGAGTCATGATCCGCTCCTACTTGTCTTTTTGCATGTTCATGATGGTGGTGTAGAACACCCAGCACACGAGCAAGATGATTAAGAAGTACACCAGAGAGAACGCGGCCGCAGGACCAAGGTCAAACTGGCCGATGGCTTGTTGTACTAACGACTGACTCAAGAAAGTCGTGGAGCTGCCTGGGCCGCCCCCTGTAAGCACAAAGGGTTCGGTATAAATCATGAAAGAGTCCATAAAGCGCAACAACACACCAATAATCAGCACGTTAGTGAGTTTAGGTAGTTGGATATAGCGGAATACAGCCCAGCGAGAGGCTTGGTCGATACGTGCCGCTTGGTAATACACCTCAGGAATGGCTCGCAAACCGGAGTAACATAACAGCGCGATCAAGGGAGTCCAGTGCCAGACATCCATTAATACCACGGTTAACCAAGCGTCGGTTGGGTCAGAGGCGTAGTTGTAATCGACACCGATACTACTCATAAATGCCCCAAATAACCCGATGTCGGCACGACCAAATATTTGCCAAATCGTACCGACTACGTTCCATGGAATCAGCAGGGGAATCGCAACCAAGATCAAAGCCAATGACGCACCGCGACCCTTGGTTGGCATCATTAATGCCACGCAAATACCCAACGGCACTTCAATGGCCAAAATGGTGAAAGAGTAAAGGAATTGGCGTAGTAAGGCTTCGTGCAAGCGGCTGTCCAGCATCACTTGTTTGAACCATTCTGTGCCAACAAAGTAACGTGTATAGGGGTCAAAAATATCCTGTACCGAATAATTCACCACTGTCATTAAGGGGATGATGGCCGAGAAGGCAACAATCAGGAAAACGGGCAGAACAAGGAACCATGCCTTGTTGTTTTCGACTTTAATTTGCATGCTGGATCTCCTTTGTCTTGTCGTGATCGACAGCAGAATCGGTTAAGTCAACCAAGTAATCGTCGACATAGACCTTGGTCCACTGTTCAGGAAAACTCACATAAATTTGCCCAGAAGGAACTTTCTGATCTTCACTGAGGCGGGCTTTCATCACTTGCCCATGAAACAAGAAAGACAAAATCTTGTAAGTACCTAGGTCTTCTACGTAGTCCACATCAACATGAAACGCATCGCTGTTTTTACCGTCCCAGACGTGGACAAATTCTGGGCGAATGCCCAAAGTGACTTTATTGGCTCCCATGGCTTTTAAGCGTGTCAGCATGGCATCGCTGACGGAGATTTCATGGTCGCCAAACATGAGTGCTTCTTTCCCGCCTTGATTTTTCAGTTCAGCGTCAAAAAAGTTCATGCCAGGGCTACCAATAAAGTAGCCAACGAAAGTGTGCGCTGGATTTTCGAATAACTCTCTAGGTGTGCCGAACTGGACGATTTGCCCGTTGTACATGACGGCAATTTTGTCGGCGAAGGTCGAGGCTTCTAATTGATCGTGGGTCACATACACCATGGTGATGTTAAATTGCTCATGGATTTGTTTGAGCTTACGACGTAATTTCCATTTCAACTGAGGGTCGATAACGGTGAGGGGTTCATCAAACAAAATCGCCGATACATCGTCACGTACTAAGCCGCGACCCATAGAGACTTTTTGTTTCTGATCCGCCGACAAGCCTTTGGCTTTGCGTTTTAGCTGGTCCGACAGTTCGAGAATTTCAGCCACTTCATAGACTTTTGATTTCACCTTGTATTCCGGCACGCCAATATTCCGCAGCGGAAAAGCTAAGTTATCAAACACCGTCATGGTGTCGTATACCACAGGGAACTGAAACACTTGTGCAATGTTACGTTCTTCCGGTTTTAGCTCATTGACGCGCTTGCCATCGAACAAGACCTCACCATTAGACGGTTTTAGCAGGCCAGAAATAATATTCAGCAGGGTGGATTTTCCGCAACCGGACGGACCCAATAGAGCAAAGGCACCGCCTTGTTCCCAAACGTGAGTCATTTCACGAATCGCGTAGTCTTCTGGTTTGGTTGGATTCTCTGTGTAGGTATGCGCTAAGGCATTTAGGGTAATAGAAGCCATGATTATTGATCCCTCATGCGAGCGGGGGAATGCACCATCTTGCCTTGGGCATCGAAGGCGTAAAGCTTGTGCGTTGGGAAGTAGACTTTAATTTCTTGATCCACTTGGTAGGCATGAACCCCAGATAGATGCAGTACCAAATCAAAATGCGGATTATGGACGTGCAAGAAGGTTTCCGAGCCACTAATTTCTGCCAGATCAACGCGAACGGGCAATTCCAAATCATCGTCTGAATGAGGGACGAGACCAATGTGTGAGGCACGTACACCAAACTGATATTCACCCGGTGTAAGACGACGCAAATCGCTGTTTAAACGGAAATGTACCGTATCGTCGAAGGTGACTTCTTCTTCGCTGACGCGACCAGGAACCACATTGATGGGTGGTTCAGAGAACATTTCTGCGGTAATGATGTCTTTTGGCTGATGATAAACCTCAGCGGTTGGTCCCATTTGCAGCAAACGACCTTCGTTTAAGACGGCGGTGTTGCCACCTAACGCCAATGCTTCATTCGGCTCTGTGGTGGCATATACCGCGATGCAATTACGTGCTTTGAACAAGGCGCGTAATTCTTGACGAAGCTCTTCCCGGAGCTTGTAATCAAGGTTAACTAATGGCTCATCGAAGAGGATAATTTGTGAATCTTTGACTAAGGCTCTCGCCATGGCGGTGCGTTGTTGTTGACCGCCAGAGAGTTGTAATGGAAGGCGATCAAGAAAAGGATCGATGCGCAACATCGCCGCGGTTTCACGTACACGGCGGTCGACTTCTTTTTCATCCATTTTTGCCAAACGCAAAGGTGAAGCGATGTTTTCGTACACGGTGAGGTTGGGGTAGTTGATGAACTGTTGGTACACCATGGAGATGTTACGTTCGCGCACTGGCACACCAGTGACGTCCACCCCATTCATGAGGATTTTCCCTTTGGTTGGACGGTCAAGACCGGCCATAAGGCGCATCAGCGTGGTTTTACCGGACAGCGTGCGTCCAAGTAGAACGTTGAAAGAGCCGGGTTCGAGAGACAGGTTTACCTGATCGATCCACGTCTCACCTTCAACAACGCGCGATACATTCTGCAGCGTCAGAGACATTGTGAGTACCTTTTTGTTGTTATTGTTTTTTTAAGTGCGATCGTCTTGTTGATCATTAAAAGCTCAAAAGCGAACGCACCTTGATGGATAAGTACATTACAAAAGCTGTGCCAAAAATAATTTTCCTGCATTAATTTTGTTTAAATTATTGATAAATATGATTTTTATTATATTTCCGTATTGCTTTTGGTAGTTTTCGCTTTTGAAAAAGGACTGTTCACGAGTGTTCAAAGTGTTTACAGTCTGCTCATTACAATGAACATTTCATGCACAGTTTTGATGTTTACACCGCTGTGTTGGAGTTGGAAATGCAAGATGAAAAAGAACAAAAACAACCACAAACTGCGACCATATCCACAGACATTGCGTTCACTGCGGAGGCGGGGCTGACACAGACTCACAAAGAGAGAATTCAAGCGTCTTGGTATCGTTGTGAACAGTTCGGTTTGGATCATGGTAGTCGACCAGATTTTGCGACTCTGCCAAAAGGCACCCTAAGTGACCTAATAGACCAGCATCGTAGTTTGCTAGAAACGACAGAAAACGAAGTGCTGCCGTACTATGAAAATATTCTGAGTAATTCGGCTTGCATGATTGTCTTGGCAGACCGTCAAGGTCATGTGCTGAACACATGGGGGCAGCCGCGTTTTGGTAGTGCTGCGCAACATGGTTTGGTGGGTGGCAATCAATGGAGTGAAATGGGCGCCGGGACCAATGCCATCGGTACTGCCTTGATCACGGGTGAAGCGATTCAAGTGGGTCGTGATGAACACTTTTTGCGTGCCAATCGTTTTATGGTTGGTTCAGCGTCGCCTATTTACAACACCAAAAACGATTTAGTCGGAGTGTTGGATATTTCTTCCGACGCCTATTTACCCCAAGATCATACTTTTGGCATGGTCAAACTCATGTCTTTGAGTGTGGAAAATCGTCTGATATTTTCGGCCTTTCAGCAAGAACATTTTATTCTCAGCTTTAATACCAATGTGGTCAGTTTGGACAGTCATTGGTCCGGTATTTTGGTGCTTGACGAAAACGGCACCATTGTGTCGGCAAATCGTCGCGCGGAGGTGGTGTTGGCACGAGACTTAGCCTTGTTGAACATCAATCAAGTGTTTGATATTGAAATGCGTGAAATCAAACATCATCCCTATAGTTTGCCGATGAAACTGATTGCCATGGGGCGTTATCAGTTTTATGTCAAAGTGATTCCGCCAGTACAGCAAATTATGCGTGTACCAGACTTTCGTCAGCGTGCTGATTACGTTGCCCCGCCTCAATCAGAAGCCATTGTTATGAATAAAGAAAATTCGTCACCGGAGAAGGTGAAGGATACGGAGAAACCGTCATCAATCGCTATCCCAGATAACGTTATTCCAATGGCTGAATTGCAACATGGAGATGAGCGAGTAGAGCGTTTGGTGCGTCAAGCTCATAAAATTATGGAAAAAGACATTCCAATTTTAATCCATGGGGAAACCGGGGCGGGGAAGGAGATATTCGTACGCAGTTTGCATTATCACAGCTCTCGTGCCAAAGAGATGCTGGTGGCGGTAAATTGTGCGGCCATTCCGGCTGAGTTGGTAGAGTCTGAACTTTTTGGTTATGAAAAAGGCGCTTTTACTGGCGCACAAAATCGAGGCTCAATCGGTTTGATTCGTCGTGCACATCGAGGCACGTTATTTTTGGACGAAATCGGTGAAATGCCGATGGCGGTGCAGTCGCGTTTATTGCGTGTTTTACAAGAAAGAGTGGTGACGCCATTAGGCTCAACGGAAGCCTTTCCTGTTGATATTAAACTCATTTCAGCCACTAATCGCACCTTAAAAGATGAAGTAAAAGAAGGCCGTTTCCGCCAAGATTTATACTATCGAATCTCAGGTTTGAATATCGAATTACCGGCATTACGTGAACGTACCGACAAGGCTGAATTGATTCGTTATTTACATGAACGTCTACGCAAAGAAGAGCCTGGCCCTGCTTTATCGTCAGATATGCTTGAGTTATTGGTCAGACATCCTTGGCGGGGGAACATGCGTCAACTTGCTCATGTACTGAAAGTTGGCATGGCCATGGCGGATGAAGAAATGCTGGAAGAATGGCACTTGCCTGATGATTTCTTTGATGATCTGGATGCTTCCGCATCATTTGATCTAACAGCGCCTGCATCGACAGAACAAGATGAGCCCTTAGAAAGACTGATTCCTCGCCTGTTAAGCGAGTTTAAAGGCAATGTTTCACAAACCGCAAAAACGGCTGGTGTCAGCCGTAATACGGTGTATAAATACGCAAAAGGGAAAGGAAATGATGTATAGACATGCAAGGTAATCCCGATTTTACCCTCTTGGTTAAAATGGGTACTAGTGTTCTATCGAGCCACTTTTGCGACCGCTTCAATTTCAATTAAGGTCTCTGGTGTTGCCAAAGAGGCGACACCAATCCCTGTTAATGCTGGCCGTGATGTGCCTAATGTACTGGCGATAATAGGGACGATGTCTTCCAAATGGTCAGCAACCTCACCGCGAACATAGACACGTAACTGTAAGATATTCTCTACCGAAGAATTTGCCTCTTTTAGTACCGTGATTAAATGTTTTGCCGCATTGGCGGTTTGCGTTTTCATGTCGTGATTATGAGTGTGAAAACCGGTGTCCCAATCGACTTGCCCTGAAATAAAAATCAACCCAGTGTCGGTATCAATTGTTGCTTGTGACATGCCAGTCGCCGTGCCGTCATACAAAGATGATGGGTTAATGCGTTTAATGGACATAATGACCTCTACATAGTGTTTAAAGTGACGATAGAGTAGAGGTGAATGACGTGGTTGACGATAAAGCTAAGCTTGTTACTCATACAAGCTGATGCTTCTTTAATGAGTAAATTTCTTCTGGACGCTATCCAGTAACCAGTTAATTAATAGGTCATGTTTTGCGCTTGGGTGATAGGCCGCAACGACTTGATAACCCGGTGGGTATTTTTCTAGTGGAAGCTCAAATAGTCCGTCGTACGGTAATAGTCTCGAAGGAATAAATCCCACCATGTTTGAATGTTTTAAGGTTTCTTTCGCCATATGAAAGGATGGGGCGGATACGGCAACCTGACGTGGAAATCCTTGTTGTTCAAACCAAGTGTCTGCAGAGCCTATAAAGCTGCCCACACCAGGCGAAGTGATGACAAAATCATGTTTGGTTAATTGTTGTAGTGATAGGTCATGAGTACGTTCAATGGTTTTATTCGCTGTCACGCATAAGTACTTTTCTATAAATAATGGCGTGGAAATCAACCCTTCGGGAACATAGGCACTGGTGGTAAAAACAATGTCTATTGAGCCTTGATGGATTTTTTTGGTTAGGTTCGCGTGTTCGATATTGGTAACGATCACTTTTATTTTAGGGGCGTACTGCCTAAGCTCTTTAATTAGCTCGGTGACGATGACTTCTTGGGTGTAGTCTGTTGCACAGATGACCAGTGTTCTTTCTACTTCCTGTGGTAAAAATGCATTTGCCAGAGGGATGTTATTTATGTGGGTTAATATTTTCTCGATGTGTTGTTCAATGTCTTTGGCGTAGGGTGTTGGAATCATTCCGTGGCCTGTTCTAACAAAGAGTTGATCACCAAGAATGGTTCTTATCTTTTTAAGTTGAAGACTGATTGCCTGTTGAGAAACGCTTAAATGTTCTGCTGCCGCCGAAATGTTGCCGAGCTGATAGAGAGCGCTTAATGTTCTTAGATGATTAATTTCAAGCTTATTTATCATGCTTATCTCGTTGGCTATTAACGACCTAAATAGGTAGAAAGTTAGTATTAATAGTCGTTAATTGGTGGTTTTCAATGTTCTTTCTATTTAAAACACTTTGGAGTGAATGATATGTTGCGTCAATGTTTCTTAGGACTTGTTAGTGTTTTTTTATTGGCTTCGTGCAGCCTTCATTCTATTCAAGATACAAGTTCTCAGCAGGCTACGATCAGTATGCCTTTGTTACACGGTTGGCATGAGGGCAAAGAAGTTCGCTACATTACGACAGATGTATCTGATCAGGCTGTGGCAAAAGCCAAAAATGCCAATTATGTGCCTCGGTTGCGTGATGCTGTGCCGAATTACCCAAAACCACCCCAAGTGAAAACTGTGCTAGAACGTGTGTATGCGTTTCCGAATCAAGAGCAAGCGCGGAGCGTGTTTGCTTCTGTCCCCGAACCATTAGGCTATGAAAGTCAAAATACCCATTACTCGCCGCTGTGGTTGATGTACGTCGTAGCGTGGAAAGACCCAAGCAAGGCAACAGAGCTAAGGTCTGAAGAAGCTATTCTTACGGCTGAAGACCAGGGCTTGGTTACTATAGAACGGACCAATATCGTGCTCAATTGTCCGGTCATTCCATTTTCTCTTGCTGATTCGCGCCCGACAAAATAACGCCCTGTTGAGGGCGTTCTTACTTCTCATTACCCATCCTATTTTTGAGTGAAAATATTCAATCAAGAGTCGTATTTATTCTTAATCATGAGCAAAATTCAATTCTATGAAATTAAATTCATTTTTGTTCATGTTTATAGTTGCGTATAACAGTACTCAAAGAATAGTTAGGCCGATCGCCAACAAGCAAAAAACGGGCAAGTGAGAATAAGGAATGGATCTCCATTTCACTTCAGAAAATAGGATACCAGATCACCATGAACAACGATTTTACCTTTACCATTAAGAGCATTTGCTTCGATGAAAGCTACCGCCCTTCAGACAATACTCGCATCACAACCAACTTTGCGAATCTGGCTAGAGGAGCGAGACGACAACAGAATTTACGTGACGCATTAAGGATGATTAACAATCGTTTTAATGCCTTGGCGCATTGGGATAACGCAAAGGGAGACCGCTATTCTGTTGAGCTTGAAATCATCTCAGTTGATGTCGATATTGAAGGGAAGGGCCAGACCTTTCCAACCATTGAAATGTTAAAGACGAATATTGTTGATCACCACACTGAGCAGCGTATCGATGGAATTGTAGGAAACAATTTCTCTTCTTATGTGCGTGATTATGACTTCAGCGTATTACTACCAAACCATAACAAAAACCAAACGCAATTTAGTATTCCTGACAACTTTGGTGATCTACATGGAAAGCTCTTTAAAAGTTTTGTGAAGTCAGACAGCTTCAAAGAAAACTTTACCAAGCCGCCAGTTATCTGTCTGAGTGTTTCAGACAACAAAACTTATCAGCGAACAGGAAATCAGCATCCTGTATTGGGCGTTGAATATGAGCCAAGTGGCCCCTCTTTGACCGAACATTATTTTCAGAAGATGAGCTTACAGGTTCGCTATTTTATGCCTGCCAACAGTGCAGCGCCGTTGGCGTTTTATTTTGTGGGTGACTTGCTGAACGATTACAGCAATCTTGAGTTGATTGGCACCATCAGTACGATGGAAACCTTCCAGAAAATCTACCGGCCAGAAATCTACAATGCTAACGCGGTCGCTGGAAAGTGCTATCAACCCAACTTAAACAACCTCGATCACTCTCTAACGCAAATTGTTTATGACCGTGAAGAACGTAGTCAATTGGCGAGTGAGCAAGGCAAATTTGCTGAACAGCACTTTATAAAACCTCACCAAAGGCTACTTGAGCAGTGGGCTGCGAATTACGCATAAACGCTAGAATCCATGACGACTTGGTCAATATTACATTTAATAGACGGTATTTTTATTATGACAACAGCGACGAATAACACACTTCTACCAACATCAACGGCAGGTAGCTTGCCTAAACCCACATGGCTTGCAGAGCCAGAAACCCTTTGGTCGCCTTGGAAATTAGAAGGTGACCAATTGCTGGACGGCAAACAGGATGCGTTGCGCATCTCGCTGCAAGAGCAACAGCAGGCGGGTATTGATATTGTCAGTGACGGTGAACAAACGCGCCAACACTTTGTGACCACCTTTATTGAGCACCTCAGCGGTGTGGATTTTGAGAATCGTCAGACGGTGAGAATTCGTGATCGTTATGATGCGAGCGTCCCGACGGTTGTTGGCCCTGTCAGTCGCATCAAGCCAGTGTTTGTTGAAGATGCTAAGTTTCTACGTCAGCAAACCAAGCAACCGATTAAATGGGCGCTGCCAGGGCCGATGACTATGATTGATACGCTTTATGATGATCATTATAAAAGCCGCGAAAAGCTCGCGTGGGAATTTGCCAAGATTCTCAATCAAGAAGCCAAAGAGTTAGAAGCCGCTGGTGTGGATATCATCCAGTTTGATGAAGCCCGCGTTTAATGTGTTTTTTGATGAGGTGAATGATTGGGGCATCGCGTGTTTAGAACGCGCCATCGAAGGCCTTAAATGCGAAACCGCAGTACATATTTGTTATGGCTACGGCATCAAAGCCAATACGGATTGGAAAAAGACGTTGGGGTCTGAATGGCGACAATATGAAGAAGCCTTTCCTAAGCTGCAACAATCTAATATCGATATCATCTCCCTTGAATGTCATAACTCTCACGTGCCAATGGAATTGCTCGAACTGATTCGCGGTAAAAAAGTCATGGTCGGCGCCATCGACGTGGCAAACCATGCCATTGAGACACCAGAAGAAGTCGCCAATACTCTGCGCAAAGCATTACAGTTTGTCGATGCTGACAAGCTTTATCCTTGTACTAACTGTGGCATGGCTCCATTGCCGCGTGAGGTGGCAAGAGGCAAGCTAAATGCCTTAACAGCGGGTGCAGAAATCGTCCGAAAAGAGCCTCTCTTTGTAGTATTGATTTGTCTTAATCTATAAAAAAATCCCGCTTCGAGTTCATATATCGAAACGGGACTTTTTTATGTGCTGCTTCAGGTAGTAATAAATAGAATCTGGTGAATCTAAATATTCGACACAACTTTTAGCATATCCAGAAACGCATCCACAGATTCTACTGCCGCTGATTCATGCATAGTGTGATAGCCAATGGTGGGGATCTGAATGGTTGTGCCATCCACCAAACCATTAGATGCGGCGATAATACGCCCAAGTTCCGTACTGCCTAGAGAGCTTGGCGGCAATCCTTGCTCAGCCCGTTTGGCGTTTTCGTTTTCCACGTAACGGTTTTTGTACAAATAACTGATGTTGTTTTTGACACACAGTTCTTCGAGTAATTTGGTGCTGTCTTGGTTAAAGGTCGCGTTGGCGTCTTTTTCCCTCAACACGAGAAGCTGTTCATTGGCGGCTTCTACGTTGGGAAACGGGCTAGTATCTACCACAAATAAACGGTTGGTTGAGCCACCAAAACGGCGGAACCACTCAAGCAAATACCGCCAGCTTTTTCCGGCTTCTTCTTGTGCCGTAAAAAAGGCCGTACCTTTAAAGCCATGATCAAAAAGATGCACCAAAGCCGCGGCTGAAATCACGTTATCGAGCTGACCTTCTAAACGATGATCGACAATATGCAGTTGGTCTTTAAAGGCGATTGGCGTACCGGCAACTACCCCCTCTAAACCCTCAGTTTCAAAAATTAAGTTATTACGAAATTCACAAACATAAGAGCTTTTAATGGTGCCTTTACCACGGTAGACGCCAGACCAAGGTTCGTACGCATAGATTTCTTCGTGGTTGAAGCGCTCTGTGACCTTGGTCATCAACTCTTCAGACACCGAGTTATTCAGCAAATCCGTACGGTTTGCCGACACAAATGCCGCGTATTGGAATTCATTCGGACCCGTACACACCAACCCATGACGATCAATGTGCGCTGAAAACATGGTGCTAAATGGGTCACTGCCTTGGGCGACCAGTAAACCTTCATACCAAGTAACTTTTGCGCCTCGCTCTTCTAGCTCACGTTGTAATACACGAAAAAATGAATGCTCTGCACCCACTACACTGGGGGCGCGAATTAGCAGTTTCAGTACATCAATAAAATCATCACTAGGCATGCAAATAGGTTCCAATAAAAAGGGGGAAATCGGAATCTTGTTTATAAACGTTAATGTGTGATTTACATAACGTTTTTTTATTTATTTTGATGAAGTTATAGACTTTGGTGGGCAGCCGTAAAAACGATTAAAAGCCGCGCTGAAATTGGAGGGGTGTTCGTAACCTACAGCATAGGCTGTTTGAGCTACCTGATGGCCTGATGTGAGCAATTCCCATGCTTTGTGCATTCTGGCTTCTAATAACAATTTATACGGGCTGGTATTATAAATGGCACGAAACCCCAGTTTTAGTTTGCTTTCACTAATCCCAATTTTTTGACAGACAAAAGCAATACTCAAAGGTTGGCTCATGTGATGAATCATGAACAACCGAGCCTGCGCGATTTTATGTTCATCCCCAAGGTTAATGTCTAGATTTTGACGCTCTTTTCCTGTGTTTGTTTGAAGTCGTTCAAGCTGTTCGCTAAGTAAGTTGAGTACCAGAATATTTTTTTCTAAAGGTCGTTCGGTATGCTTGGATAATGCTATTTGCATCAGTCTATTAATATAGTGTTGGGTATTTTTAGACGTTTTTATATGCTGATGTTGGCGAGGCAAAGGGATTTTATCCGCTTGAAATTCGAAAGGGATTTGATAGCGCTTAAAGGCACTGCCGTCCACTAATATTCTTAATTGGCTAGTGGTTTTATGCGCGGCGTACAGACGTTTTCCAGAGCTGTTACCAAAGGTGGTGATGGTGGTGTAATTAGGCTCAAAAATGAAATCTTCTGTATTGTTCTGCTTTGTCTGATAACGAGAATGCCCTTCTAAACCATAAGTAAGGCTAAGCGTTGATGAGTCTTTTTCTATGGTGCTTTCTTCAATTAAATCTTGCGTTGGTGTATAGCGTGAATACGCGATCGATAGTCCAGGCTCTATAACAAATCTGTCTATATAACATTCTCCTAGCTGAGAGGAAATGGCTTGTCTCTGCCAGCCAGATTGAAGGTCAGTGACTTCTGTTAATGCATTTTTATTCACTAGAAAGGCCATGGTGTTTCCCGTTCTTTATGTGATTTGGACGTAATGAATATGAATTTGAACGAAATGAATAAGTAATTAAATGATAATCAATCTCAACTAATATTATCATCTTTCTTTATAGCGTAAAGGATTAATTACGAGAAAGAGAGAGTGAGATGAAACAAAAAAAATTATCCAGTATTGAGTTACTGATAGGGGTTTTGGCAATACTTCCTGTATCTATTCTTGCTCAAGAAGGTACAGAACAAGAACGTATGGTTTTGTTACCTGAGTTGAAGATAACAGCGGATAAGAAGCAGCAAGTTTTATCAAAAACAGCATCGCATGCCACTGTCTACGATACCGAAGTATTGCTGCAAGATGGCATAGATAGTTTAGCTAAATTGGAAGGACGAGTCGCAGGCTTGAGCTTTCAACCCTTTGGGCAGTCTGGTATTAATTCTCCGGTAATTAGGGGCTTGACGGCAAATTTTAATGCGCTATCTAGTTCTACTTTGCTCATGGTTGATGGTGTCCCTACGTTAACCGCTCAGGGGTTCGAAAATAATCTTGTTGATATCAATCGGGTTGAGGTGCTGCGTGGCCCACAATCAACAGCGTATGGTCGCAATGCTGAAGTTGGTGTGATTTCTATCTTTAGTAACGATCTAATCGGTGAAGACAAGACAATATTGGGCGTTGAAGTTGGCAGCCGAGATAAACAAAGGGTGCAGCTTTCAACTAGCCAGACCTTGGTTGAAGATGAGATCTATATCAGCTTGTCAGGGGAGTTTCTTCAACAAGATGGTTTTATTGATAACGTCACGACGGGAAGCAAGGCGGATGATAAAGAACGGCAGAACTTAAACGCAGGGTTACGTTGGTTAATCTCTGACAAAACAGATGTAATTGTTCGTTATCGCCGACAAGCCTATGACGATGGTGCGATGTTATGGGGTTCACCTAGTGGAAAACGGGCCACGGTAGCATCAGCAACGGATAGCTGGAATCATTCTGTGGGTCAAACCTTCTCGATTAATGCCAATCATGAATTGTCATCAGGTATGCGTTTTAATTCGGTTACGGCCTATAACGATTATAGAGATAAAGTACAGCAAGATACGGATTTTCAACCAGCAGAAAACACTTATATTGGTCGAGATCATCATCTTCGGACCTTATCCCAAGAGTTTCGTCTAGAGGGAAACTTAGGCGAGGCAGACTGGTTATTCGGTGCTTATTTAGAACGCCAAGATCATGATTTGCGTACACTTTCCAAAACTTTTTTAGGTTTAAGTGATTTACAAGCCCAGCAAACGGGCAATTCCTATGCGCTTTTTACTAATTGGACAATGCCGATCAGCTCGGATCTTTCTGTCGTCGCGGGTATTCGAGCTGCGCGAGATGAGGTAAAGCTTAATCCTTCTATGGCACAAGAAAAGTCTGAAAGCTGGACAGATCTAACGCCTCAGTTAACCCTAAAGTACAACATAAATACTGATCATATGTTGTACGCCAGCTATGCAGAGGGGATTCGCTCTGGTGGTTTTAATACTGTTTCTCCAGCCGTTAATTATTCATCTTATGATCCAGAAAAAAACCAAAGTTTTGAGGCTCGGGTTAAAGGGCGATCTATCAGATAAACCGCTACGTTACACCCTGTCTGCTTATCATATGGATATAAAAAATATGCAAGTTAGTCAGATGCCAACCGTCGGTTTGATCTATTTGACTAATGCGGCTGATGCCACTTCAGATGGTTTGGAAGCATCACTTGAATATTACTTCAATGAAAACTGGAGTACAGAGATTGGTGTGGCTTGGAATAAAACACGATTCGATCATTTTATTGATGGTAACAATGACTATTCAGGTAATCGAAATCCTTTTGCTCCTGAAATGAATGGCCATTTATCGCTGCGTTATGAGGATGTAGGTGGCTGGTCTGTGGCAGCTAGTTTAGTTGGAAGCAGCGCGGTCTATCTTGATGCAGCGAACAAGTATCAACAAAAGGGGTATGAAGTTGTCAATGTCTCCGCGAGTTATCCACTGACGGATAAGGCGTCTTTATCAGCGTATGTTAATAATCTGCAAGATCGTCAATTTGATGCTGTTGGTTATCAAAATGGCTATGTGACGGTTTACAGCCCGCCAAGAGAATACGGTGTGAAATTTACTTTGGAACTTTAACGGAGATAGGGATATGACTCAATTGGATTATCATGAATTACAAACGTTTTGGGATCTTGCTGGTTCTCAAGTGAAGATGAAAGCGCTTGAAGTGGCATTATCTCGATCTTTGTTTGATGTATTGCTAGAGCCTTGCTCGATAGAAGAAATAGCCCATAAATTGGCGATGCCATCCACTAATATCAAAGGATGGCTAGATCTCTTATGGAGTATGGGCTGTATTGATAAGGTCACAGATAATCAATACGTAGCGAGTGCGTTAGCAAAACGTTATATGACCAGTACATCATCAATGGATTGTTCACAAGCTTTGCAATTTCGCTTTCAAACGTTAAGGCGCTTTACTGAACAATTTGAAGCACTGCTGTATGTGTCAAAGAACAATACCGCTTTATCTTCAGCGATGGCGCCATTGTGGGCAAAAGCGGCTAAGGCACAGATTTTTCAAGAGCAGCGAGCAGTAACTGTGCCAGCACTCGATCGTATCCTTGGTCGTGTGCTAAACGTGACTATTGCTGAAGAAACACCACTGCATTTTTTAGATTTAGGTGGTGGACCTGGGTTGGTTGCTCTGTCACTTGCACGACGTTTTCCTAACTCCACAGGCGTGTTATTTGATTTCCCTGAAACGGCGAACATAGCTTATCAAAATGTTATGGCAGAGGGGTTGGAGCACCGTATTGACGTTCAGTCAGGTGATTTGAATACGCAATCACCAACTGGGCGATTTGATTTGATTTGGTGTTCTTCTGTATTGCATTTCATAGAGGATGCTAATGGGGCGATAAAACGCATTTCAGCGTTACTTAAGCCCAATGGCTTTTTACTGATTCTTCATGCCGAGCAAACCGCTGAAAAGAAACAGTGTGAAGGTGTTTTACCCTTTTATTTACCTATGGTTATGAAAGGCAACTATCTACCAAAGCAAGGTGAAATTGCTGCGTTGTTAGATCAAAACGGGTTAGAGGTCATACAAACAGAAGACGTAATAGACTTCCCAATGGCCCCTGTGAGGCTTTACTGCGGGAGAAAAACATTGTGATGACATCCCCTTACTTTTATCTTCATTGGGTCATTGGGTGGTGTAATTTTACTCTGACAATGACATCAATTTATCTCTATCTTGGAGTGCCATTGATGATGAGAGAGTATGGCTGGAGTGGTACAGAAATTGGCTTGTTTCAAATTTCTGGTCTACCGGTTGTTCTGAAATTCTTAATGGCATCGCCGATCGATCTTTTCCGCTTTCGGCAATCTAACTACTTTAAGTGGAGTGTGTTACTTGGTGGGGGCTTTCTATGTTGTTTGATGGTGTTGTCTATTTTAAATATTGAAATAACAACATTTAAGACACTATTTATTGTTGCCGTGTGTACCACCTTGATAACTTCTTGGTTGGATGTCCCCATTAACGCATTTGCTATTCAGCGTTTCCCCGAAGTTGAACGCCCTAAAACGGGCGCTATACGTTCTGCTGTGACGGCATTAGCGTCGGTTGTTGGTGGTGAGGCTCATGTTATTGGTGTACGCTCGTTTGGGTTGGGCGTGGCCTTTTTATATCTTTAGCCTCATGGCTTTACTTTGCGGTGTTTTGTTGTATATAGCCCATGTACGTTATCCGATGATAGACAGTGAACGTTTTCATTCAGAAAATGCCTCAATAGTTACATCATTACAGTCGCTTTTTGCCATCTGGAAAGGCTATTTTCAACGATCCGATATGGTGATGTGGAACATTATCCTTGTGCTTTACTTTCCTTTTATTGGTGCTGCTTGGCTGTATCTTAAACCGGTTATGTTAGACCTAGGGCTAAGCATAGATAACATTGCATGGATTGCTAGTTGCAGTGGTGTGTTCGCCGCGCTCTCAGGCTTTTTCTATAGCCTTTGTATTGCTGGTCTATCGCCTTATCGAGCCTTATTTATCTTCTCTGTGGTGAATGTGATTGCATTGTTAGGCATGTGCTTTGCCGTCTCTCTGGAGTGGTCCGATTGGCGTCTTATATGTGCTGTTTTTATTGTGGCAATCGCGCTTGGCCTCTCATCTGGTGTGTTGTTTGGCTTGATTATGATTCACAGCCGTCCACATTTTTCTGCCAGCGATTATGGCTTACAGACCAGCTTGTTTTCTTTATCTCGTATTTTGGTACCTATTTCTGCTGGCATAATTCTCGACCTAGTGGGGTATGTTGGTATGTTTTCCTGGCTTGTTGCTGGGGCATTGGTGGTTTGCGGCTTGTCATTTTATTGGATGTTTAAAAAGGAAAAATCATGATAAACGATAACAATAGTCAATTAGACTCATTGGTGCTTAATGAACCGACAGGGCAAGAGTTAATGAAAGTTGCCCCTAAAAAATGGAAGATGATGTTACTCGTTTGGGTATCTATCTATCCACTATTGAATATTTTTTTCCCGTTATTAACCCCTTATATAAGTGATTTTTCTTTACCTATTAGACTATTGATTATGACGATCATTATAGTACCGATTATGAGTGTTATTTTGGCAAGCTTGCAAAAACGGTTCTTTTTCTGGTTGCGTAGATAGAATAAAGGGGGAGTTATGTACAAGCTTAATGAAAGTACATAATATTTTTGTACATATAAAGCGATGTTTTCTTTATGCTACAAAAAATTTTATCGCGTTTGGGCAAAGCATCCGCTACTCTTTTTAATAAAGTCGAATTGAGATACTTAAAGGAAGAAGCAAATGCTATTTGGCAACAACAAATTATTGACCAGAATTACTGAGTTAGAAAAAGAGCTTGCCTCTTTTCAAGAAACTCAGGCTGATCTTAGACAAGAAATGTTGTATTTCTCTATGACCCTAGAAGGAAAAATAGTAGATGCAAACTCGCTTTTCATAAAGTCCTGTGGATTTGAGAAAGCAGAATTAAAAGGCAAAAATATTAAAGACTTGATACTTAAAAAGTCTTTAGAAAAAGAGCATTGCCAAAAAATGTTGTCTGCGATTAGCGAGAAAAAGCACTGGCATGGCGCTTTACAGCTAGAGACCAAAAAAGGTCAAGAAGCATGGTATCGTTCGATTATCCAGCCAAGAAAACAAGCAGAAGATGGGCGCGTGATATTAGAAGTCTACTCTGCTGAGCTTACGCGAACGATTTCTCAATCTAAAGAAGTTGAAGACATGTTAGCTGCATTGAACCGCTCGTCTGCAGTGATCGAATTTAGTCTAGATGGCATCATCTTAAATGCTAACGACAACTTCCTTAAAAGTATGGGGTATTCAAAAAGCCAAATTATTGGTAAACATCACAAAATGTTTTGTGATTCGAAAGAAGTTGAGTCTTCAAAATATCAGGATTTTTGGCGTCAACTTAGGTCGGGTAAATTTGTTTCTGAACGTTTCAAACGTTTTGATAGCCATGGAAATGCGGTGTGGTTGGAAGCTTCATATAACCCAATACACGATGAAAGTGGCGAGTTATATAAAGTTGTTAAATTCGCGACGGTTATTACCGAGCAAATGAATCGAGAGTTCGCTATTTCGGAAACCTCTGAGATCGCCTATGACATCTCCAAGAAAAGTGATGCGGACGCTATTACAGGTAAAAAAGTCATCGAGTCGACGATTCAGACCATGGATGAACTTTCAGTGCAAATGAGTAGTGCTAGCAAAGGAATAATCGAGCCTCAATACTCAGTCATTAAAAGTGGCTGCTTTGGTAGAAAGTATCCGCGGTATTGCAGATCAGACCAACTTGCTTGCTCTGAACGCTGCAATAGAAGCGGCGCGAGCAGGCGAGCAAGGCCGAGGCTTCGCTGTGGTGGCTGATGAAGTTAGACAACTTGCTTCTAGAACAAGCTCTGCCACCGAAGAAATTATCAAGGTGGTTGGGGAAAATAAAAACCTCACAGAAAAAGCTGTATCTCTTATTGAAGAAAGCATGGATAAAGCTCATAAGGCATTAGACCTTTCTACCGAAGCGGGTAATGTGATGAATGATATTCAGATCGGTGCAAGACAAGTCGTTGATGCGGTGGGCCAATTTAACAACAAACTATAGTTGTTCTTGAAACAAAGACTCGACATTCAAATTCCCTAAGAGTTTTGCTCTTAGGGAATTTTGCGTTAAGCAGACTGCTTAAGTTACTAAAACAACGCCATCTGATCGCCTTCCTTTGGTGGAACGGCAAAATGGCGGCAATCGAGATAGCTCAGTCTGTTGTCATCCAATCCATATTTGCGTCGCGCTACGTGAAAGCGTTGGTTAATCAAATCTGCAAAGATGCCTTCACCTGTCATGCGCTTGCCAAATTGACTGTTGTAGAGTTTGCCACCACGCATGTCCATAATACGTTGTAAAACGTGTTCGGCTCGATCTGGGTAATGCTGGTGGAGCCAATCCGAAAACAAAGGCGCAACCTCGTGAGGCAAACGCAACATAATGTAATTGATGGATTGTGCGCCGACCTCAGAGCAAGCAGCGACGATTTCTTCTAGCTCGTTATCGTTGATAAAAGGAATCACGGGTGCAACCAAAACCGATACAGGAATCCCAGCATCACGTAAGGTTTTAATGACTTGTAAACGTGTTTTTCCAGACGCTGTTCTGGGTTCCAAAATACGCTTTAAATCGTTATTGAGCGTCGTCACACTGATCGCTACATGAATAAGCTTTTTTGCTGCCATTTGAGTGAGTAAATCTATATCTCTGAGTATCAAGGTGCTTTTGGTTATTAGCGAGATTGGCTGATGATGCGCCAAGGCGATTTCCAATAATTGACGAGTGATCTTGAGCTGTTTTTCAATCGGCTGATAAGCATCGGTATTAATACCTAATGCAATGGGTTCACATCGATAGTTTGGGTGCGCCAGTTCTTCTTCAAACAAAAATGCCGCATTGGTTTTGGCAACCAGCTTGGTCTCAAAATCCAACCCTGGCGACAAATCTAAATACGCATGAGTAGGGCGAGCAAAGCAATATACACAGCCATGCTCGCAGCCTTTATAAGGATTCACCGACAGGCGAAAAGGAATATCAGGAGACGAATTGCGACTAATAATGCTTTTGGCGCGTTCATGACGAACTTCCGTCTTGGGCGATGATGTTTCCAGCAAAGCAATCGCTTCGTCGTTTTCATCTACTTCTACCAGCGTAATAGCAAAGCGCCCCGCCATATTATTGGCTGTGCCGCGCCCCTTGATAGGATGATTGAAAGGAGATTTTTCGCCTTTTTGATCGCTGTTATTGATAAAAGAAGTAGACATAAAAACACCTGAAAATACTGTATGTATAAACAGTATTTTGGTCGTTAGATTTCAATAAAGCAAGCTTGTTATTGTGGAGTGTTAAGTTTGTTCGCGTAGTGTGTTGAGATCTGCTTATTGATAGGTACACTCAATTGAATGATCGATGGGTTTCTAGGAGAACTGCGTGTTGTTTCAAAACAATTATTTACCAAATAGTGTTGTGGCTTACGCACAAGATTATGAACACGGTAAATTTGAGCCTTATCATGCTCATAACTGCGCACAGCTGATTCACACACTAAGTGGTGTGATACGTGTAGAGACTCGTTTGGGTAGTTGGGTGATTCCTCCAAATCGGGGAATGTGGATTCCTGCAGGAATTGAACACAGTCTTTATATGACCGGTTTGGTAAAAGTGAGAACGCTATTTATTGACCCTCTTGCTCGGGCCGATTTGCCCCATGATTGCTCTGTCATTGACGTATCCATGTTGTTAAAGGCACTTATTATTGAAGCGTTAGAGCTTCCTAAAGAAATTGTTTCAGGAGGTCGTGATGAGCGAATTATTGAATTGATTTTGGACGAATTACGTCGATTATCGAGCGTGTCTTTCTATGTGCCATTGCCGAGGCTCTGCTGCTTTGGTTTCTTTGTGTGATCATGTCAGTCAACGCATTGCTCATGATTGGACAAATGCCGATGGTGCTCATATTTTGGGCATAAGCGAGCGTTCTGTCACTCGAAAGTTCCAGCAAGAAATGTCGCTAACATTTGCAGAATGGCTGCGTAGGAAGCGTTTATTATTGGCTCTGGAGTATCTTGCCAGCGGAAAAAGCGTCTTAGATACCGCGATTCTGATTGGTTACGATAGTCCCAGTGCTTTTAGTGCGATGTTTAAAAGTCGAGTCGGCGTTTCACCGACTGACTATTTACTGCAATCTCAATAGACGTAATGAAAGTTACCGTCTCGCTAAGCTTCTTTGTATAAAGGATGGCAAGCGTTGATTAGTGCCTGTAGCGAGGCCTTAGTCAAATCTTCATTAATAGCAACGCCAAAACTTGGTGTAACCTGATCTGACTCAATTTGAACATAGCTCACCGCTTTGCTTTTCGTCTGTTGCCCTAAAGTGTGTTCATGAAAGTCACTGATGTTTATCTGCCAGTTAAAACGCTTTCTTAACGCATCAAGCATGGCGGACAACAATCCTTTGCCTTCGCCAACCAGTTGCCATGTTTTTTCCTGGTAGCGTAAGGTAGCGCGAATTTCCTGTAATCCGTTTGAGCTATGGCTGCGATAAGTCATTAATGTCATTTGGCCTTTGTCATCTGAGTTCAGCCTGTAGGATTCTCTGAATAAACGCCAAACATCGGCTAGAGGCATTTCGTGACCAGTTTGATCCGTATGATTTTTGACTTTTTTGCTAAAGTCTATTTGTAGTTTGCGTGGTAAAAACAGTCCATGATTTTCCTGTAATAACCAAGCAGCACCGCTTTTGCCAGATTGGCTATTTACTCGAATGACTTCTTCATAAGAGCAGCCAATATCTTTCGGGTCTAATGGTAAATAAGGGATTTGCCAAACAGTCGACGAGGTTAATTTTTGTGCGGCAAAGCCTTTTTTGATCGCATCTTGGTGTGAACCTGAAAACGCCGTAAAAGCCAATGAGCCAGCATAAGGATGCCGAGGATGAACGGGAAGTTCATTGCACTCTTCGACCAACTCCACTGTGCGGCGCATGTCTGAAAAATCCAAATTAGGATGAACTCCTTGGCTATAAAGATTCATCGCTAAGGTGACGAGATCCACATTGCCAGTTCGTTCTCCATTACCAAATAAACAGCCTTCAACTCTCTCTGCACCAGCGAGTATCGCCATTTCTGCTGTGGCAACGCCTGTGCCTCTGTCGTTGTGAGGGTGCACGCTGATGGTAATGTGTTCTAGAGAAGAAAAAGACGTCATGAAATATTCAATTTGATCTGCAAACACATTGGGCGTGTTTACTTCTACCGTAGTTGGTAGGTTCAAAATCATCGGGCGTTCTTGGCTTGGCTGCCATGTTTTTTTCACTGCTTCGCACACTTCTAAGGCAAAGTCAGGTTCGGTAAAACAAAAGGTTTCTGGCGAATATTGAAGAGTCCACTGAGTATCTGGATTTTGCTCGCATAATTGGCGAATGTGTTTAACGCCTTGCACGGCTAATTCAAGGGTTGCTGTTTTGTCTTGGCAAAAGACGACTTCTCGGAAGATCGGCGCGGTAGCATTGTAAATATGCACGATGGCTCTTTTAGCTCCCACAAGAGCCTCTATGGTGCGCTCAATCAAATCCATACGAGACTGTGTCATGACTTGAATCGTCACGTTGTCAGGAATGTGATTGCCTTCAATTAATAATCGAACAAAGTCAAAATCCGTTTGCGACGCGGCAGGAAAGGCGACTTCGATTTCTTTAAAACCACATTCAATTAAATGCTTAAAGAAAGCCATTTTCTTCACGTGATCCATCGGATTAGCAAGCGCTTGATTGCCGTCGCGTAAGTCTGTTGAGCACCAACGAGGCGGAGCCTTCAACTGCTTTGAAGGCCAAGTGCGGGCTGGAAAATCGATAATTTGAGCAGGGCGATATTTTATAGAAGGCTGGGTTAGCATGATATTTTCTCTTTAGCATTAGACATTGAATCCTTATGCTAAAGAGAAGTTTTTTGTCTGTCTGAGCTGTAATTGACAACTATCGTCGCAAAATGGACAGAGCCATCTAGAAAATGCAGATTATATCGAGACGTTACGTTTTTGTCGCATCAGGAAGACAAAGGCGATACCGCCAACGAGTCCTGTGATGATGCCTATGGGCATGTCTTCAGGGGGAATAAGAACTCTGGAAGCAATGTCAGCAGTAACTAGAAAAAGAGCGCCTATCAAAGCCGACAAAGGTAAGACTTTGCGGTAATCGCCACCAACCAGTAAACGCACAATGTGCGGCACCATCAGGCCGACAAAGCCGATGACACCAGAAAACGCAACCGCCGCGCCAGTCAGTAGCGCGCAGACAACAATCACAATTAGACGGAATCGCTCGACCGGAACCCCTAATGTGCTGGCGCTTTCATCGCCAAGAGTCATGGCATTAAGATAACGAGCGTTGTAGATCAGATAGCCGGAACCGAGTAAGAGCGTTACTAGCGGAAACCAAAGCTGTCCCCATTGCGCCAGTCCTAAGCCGCCGAGCATCCAGAAAATCACCGTATGAGACGAGCGATGATCGCCCATAAAGATGAATAAATTCCCCAAGGCCGTGAGTACAAAGGCCACGGCCACGCCTGCTAGAATCAATCGACCTGCACTGTGCGCCGACGAAAAGTTCGCTACCGCCAAGACCAGAAACATGGCAAACAAAGCACCCAGAAAAGCAAAGACAGGTACGGTGACAACGCCAAGAATCATGCCTGTATGCAACAGTGCGATAATCGCGCCCAGTGCCGCGCCAGATGACACGCCTAACAAATGCGGATCCGCCAGAGGATTACGAGTGACGGATTGCAACGCGGCTCCGACAATGGCTAAGGCGGAGCCCACCATGGCGGCTAGCAAGGTGCGCGGTAAACGCACGGCCCAGATAATATTCTCGCGTCCCATCGACCAGTTTGGCGGTGTATTGGTGATCGATAATTTGTGACCAATCACACTCCACACGGTGGACTGGTTAATAGGCACAGACCCAACACCAATCGCCACGCCCATTAATAACAACAGCAAAATGCTCAGCAAAATTAACAGTGCGGGCAGGGGAACGCGCCCCATGATGGTGAGTTGTTTATTGGTAGATTTCATAACGCCGTTCTAAAAGCCTCGGCTAAGCGTTTGATCGCATTTATGTTGCGAGGACCGGTGTGGCCTCGACGTATTCTAATACCACGAAGTGATTGTTTTTCACTGCTGGAATGTTTTTAAAAGCTGGGTTGCTGCGCAAGAAGTTGATCTTTTGCTCTGCGGTAACGTCGCCATAATTAACGATAATAATAAACTCTGGTGCTCGGTCAATAACGGCTTCCCAGCCAATTTGAGTCCAGCTTTTTTGCACGTCGTCGACGATGTTTTTGCCGCCTGCGGCTTCGATCAAGGCGGTCGGCATACCGAAGCGACCGGAGGTAAAGGGTTGTTCTTCACCGGAATCGTAAACAAAGACTTTCGGTGCTGTTTTTAATGGCGCTAGATCAGCTTGGAAATTCTCAAGGTCTTGTTGATAACCTTTTACCAAGGATTGGGCTTGCTCTTCTTTACCAAAAATACGACCTAGGTTGAGCAAATCTACATAAAGGTCATTCATGGAGACTTTCGGTTTGTCCATGATATGAATGCAGCTTTCAGTCAATTCGTATACCTTGATGCCAAGGGGCGCCAAGGTATCAGGCGTAACGCCACCACCCACTCGCATACCGTAGTTCCAGCCCGCAAAATAAAAGTCCGCATCAGCACCCAAAAGCACTTCTTTACTGGGGTATTTAGGTGACAGTTCAGGTAATTCGCCGATGCCATTACGCAATGTTGGATCTAAGGTTTTCCAGCCAGATACGCCAGTAAAGCCGACCATATGATCTTGCAGGCCAAGGGCCAGCATCATCTCGGTTAAGTTGACGTCGTTTGATACGGCCGCTTTTGGTGCTTGATTAAAGGTAACTTGGCGGTCACAGCTTTGTACGGTGACAGGGTACTCAGAGGCACTCGCTAAGCCTGTGTGTAAAAAACCTAACAATGCGCCACTAACGAGTAATGATGTGTGTTTGATGTTTGTAGTAACACTCGTTGTCATGAATTTGTCCTGTTAATCATTGATATAAAAAGAGAATCTTGGGCGTTGTGTAATGGGATGCTCATCAATGATGGTGTCCACATCAAATACTTGTTTTATGCGTTGCTGGGTAAAAACGTCATTAGCCGGTGCACAGGCCTGCATTTCACCATTTTGCATCACTAGTACTCGATCAGCATAAGCGGAGGCGAGGGCTAAATCGTGTAAAGAAACAATAATGGTACAAGGCAGTTTTGACAGTAAAGTGAGGACATCAAGTTGGTGGCGAATGTCTAGATGATTGGTTGGCTCGTCGAGAACCAATACATCAGGGCGTTGTGCTAGGGCTCTGGCGATCATCACTCGTTGACGCTCGCCGCCGGACAAAGAACCAAAAGAGCGTTCAGCTAAATGCGCGGCATCAACCAAAGTTAGTGCGCTTTCGACGATCTGGAAATCTTGGTCGGAGCGGCCCCACACAAGGGACTTTGGCGTTAGGCCGATTTCCACCATTTCAAAAACGCTTAGGCCAAATTCGCCGCCAGTGTCTTGTAAAACCGTCGCGATACGTTGAGCGCATTGGCGTGGCGACAAAGACCAAATGTCTTTGTCATCGAGTAAAACCGTTCCGCTACTTGGTTTATTAGTGCGGTAAAGACAGCGCAATAGACTGGTTTTTCCTGATCCGTTAGGTCCGACAATGGCCAGAAACTCACCTGCATGAACTTCGATCGTGATGGGTTTTAGCAATGGCTTGTTACGGTAAGGAGACCACGCAACGTCCTTCAGCTGTATGCTGGCAGGCTGGCAGTCGGCAAAAAACGAGTAAGATGAATCGTCTTTATGATCGTGGTTCTTGGCCGTTAAGGCGGTTGGGTTAATCAAGGTGAATCAATGTCCGTCATTGGTTTGTTATAATGTAACATTATATCGCATTTTCATCACTTACTCTTTCTCTGCAATGGCGAAAAAACCACAGAGTAGAATTTTGATGGGATAAAGCACGAACTATACGGAAGCACGTCGAGCGCAACAAGGCTTGTTGACTGGTGAATTTTCATCTTCACATGTGTGAATTGAATACAGTGAAACAAGATTTTTTTCAAATAACTAAGAGGTTATTTGAGCTTTTTGAACAAACCTCTAAATTGATCATAAGTGAGTCCCAATGATTGCGCGGCGAGTCGTTGGTTGTGTTGATTTTCATTAAGAGCTTGCAGAATTAAGTATTGTTGCAGTTGAAAGGTCTGCTCTTTCAAGCCCAAAGAAGAATTAAGGGAAAAGCCAGTCGACTTTGATTCTATGGTTTCTGTCTGTACGGCGTGTTTATTGATGAGGCTGTCGCTTGCTTCTTCATTTGCACGAGTAAAAGGATTGATTACGATTTTATCGACAGGGTCGGCTTGGAAGCCGCAGCGATAAACCGAGCGTTCAATGACGTTTTTTAGTTCTCGGATGTTGCCTGGCCAATCATAATTTTTTAATGACGTTAGGGCTTCAGGACTAAACCCTTGGAAATATTCCCAGCCCAGCTCTGTGCTAAGTTTCATGGCAAAAAAATTGGCTAACTCTTCTATGTCTTCTTTTCTATCCCGTAATGGCGGGACTTGAATGACATCAAAGGTAAGGCGGTCGAGTAGGTCTGCGCGAAATACACCTTGTTCACTCAGATCCTGCAAATCGGCGTTTGTTGCCGCGACAATGCGAACGTCAACTCGTTGAGTTTTTGCACTGCCAAGGCGTTCAAACTCACCATATTCAATTAGCCGTAACAGTTTCTCTTGTACTCGTAATGACATGGTGCCAAGTTCGTCGAGGAATAAGGTGCCGCCGTCTGCACGTTCGAAGCGACCTTGATATCCTTTGGTAGCGCCAGTAAAAGCCCCTGCTTCATGACCAAACAATTCACTTTCCATCAAGCTGTTACTAATAGCGGCGCAGTTGACGCTAATAAAAGGTTGGTCCCAACGCGGTGATAAATAATGTAATCGTTCTGCAATGAGTTCTTTGCCGCTGCCTCGTTCACCACAAATTAAGATAGGTCGATTAATTTCCGCTAGAACTGAGGCATGATCAAGTGCATCAGCCAGTGCTTGAGAGCTACCAATGACTCTTTGGTTATTTTTCATAAGCGTATCGATTGTTCTTAATGTGGTTGGTTTAATTTGCCAAAATTGTGTGGTTTAAAATACCAATAAATAGTTTTTTTCGCCACTAAAGGTTGGGGTGATAGCGCTATAAAATAAATAATATCTTAATAATCATTGGCTTACTGATTTTGGCACGAATGCTGTAGTAGCAAGAGAGGAAAGTCATTAATTGCATAGGAAACAGGAGATAAATTATGGGTATTTTTTCAAGAATGACGGACATTATTAATAGCAACTTAACCTCGTTGTTGGATAAAGCCGAAGACCCCAAAAAAATGATCCGAATGATGATTCAAGAGATGGAAGAAACATTAGTGGAAGTACGTTCTAGTTCTGCTCGTGTGATTGCCGATCGTAAAACCACAGGGCGACGTTTGGAGCGTATGCGCAGCGAAGCCACAGAGTGGGAAAGCAAAGCCATGTTGGCAATCAATAAAGGGCGTGAAGACCTAGCTAGAGCAGCGTTGTCAGAAAAACAACAGATAGAAAAAGATGCGGATGCGATTGAGGAAGAATTGTCTGCTTTGGATGAACACCTTGAGCATTTGAATGAAGAAGTCGGGCAGCTACAAATCAAATTGAATGATGCCAAAGCCAAACAAAAAGCCATGCTGTTACGCCAATCCAGTGTAGAAAGCCGTATACGCGTAAAACGCCAGAATCATAAAGAAGCGCTAGATGATGCTTTTGAGAAATTTGAACGCTTTGAACGTCGTGTTGATAGCTTAGAAGGTCAACTTGAATCTATGGATATCGGCATGCAACCAAAAGCAGATTTGAAGTCACAAATTGACGCTTTGGCAGAAAATGACGATATCAATGATGAGTTGGCTCGTTTGAAAGAGAAAATGATTAAGACCAACTAAGCTGAATTTGTGTCAGTGTGTAAAAAGGAATTGTGCTATGAGTATGGCTGTATTTTTGTTTGTTCCCACCATCATTTTTATGTCGATAGTGGCGCCTATCTGGTTGCTATTGCATTACCGAAGTAAGAACCGTGCTGTAAAAGGGTTGGGTGAAGGTGATAAGCGCGAATTAGAGTCTTTATTAATGCAGGCGGATAAATTGACCGATCGCGTACAAGCATTAGAAAAAATTTTAGATGTGGAAAGTCCTGATTGGCGTAATAGAGATAATGATGAATACCGATGATCTTCGGGTGGTTTGTTCACAAAAGATTAGCTCGGTAAGAGGAATGCAATGATGAAAGATAAAATAAAGGAAAGTATCAGAGCCAAAAAGTCTCATGGTTGGGATTTGAATTTATATCGTAATAAAGAAAAAGGTTATTTTGGGGGCGTGTGTGCCGGCCTAGCAGACCATTTTGATGTGGATACATGGGTCGTTCGCCTTTTTACCTTTGGCGGTTTTTTATTTCTCGGCAGCTTTGTAGTGATTGCTTATATCGCGCTGTGGTGGTTTTTGGATGTTCGACCAAGTGGCGAGAACGGGTACGAATATGAATACGATGAGCGTCAACAAAGTTACCGACCAAAGAAAATGTTCAAGTACGCTGATAGTGCTAACTTAAGATTGCGTCGTGCTAAAGAAAAATTGGATGATGCAACAAGGCGAGTGTCCGAAATAGAACGACATGTTACATCTAAAAAATTCGATCTAGATCGTGAATTCTCAAAACTTAGGGACTAATCTTTAATTTATGACATAGGGAGGATTTGCCATGCAGATAAACGTTTCTTTTTTTCTCTTGTTGTTGGGAAATGTATGCCTATATTTGGATGCGGTCTTCGCTTTTGTATTGGCTGTGGCGATGGATTGCCTGCTAGTTTTGTTATTGAATATTCCTGTTGCTGTTAGTTTATATAGCCTAGGGCGCTTATTATCAAAGCGGCTTTATATTTGAAACAAAAATTCTTAGGAGATGTGGTGAAGGTTAAATGTGGCTATTTCTCATTCCACGTTGAGCATCTTGCTTTGGGATTGATATTGTTGACTTGTATTTCTTGGAGTCATGCTGGTGAGTACACCTGGAGACTGCCTGAATGGATGGTCCCTCCACCAGTACCTGCTGAGAACCCTATGACGGCTGAGAAAGTCACACTCGGCCAGCGTCTCTTTTATGATGCCAATTTGTCTGGGCCGGGCTATATGTCTTGCTCTACTTGTCATATGCCTGAACATTCATTTTCAGAGCAAAGACCTGTTTCTGTTGGTGTTACAGGACAGTTTCATAGCCGGAATGCCATGGCGATTGTGAATGTGGCCTATATGAAAACGCTGACTTGGGCAAACCCTCATGAAGTTCGTTTAGAAGATCAAGCAAAGGTTCCTATCTTTGGTACTCATCCTATTGAAATGGATACCAAGGGCCAAGAAGGTAAAGTAATTTTGTTTTTACAGCGAGATCCTATTTATCCAGATTTATTTCAAAAAGCATTTCCTAATCAAAATCCCCCAATTAGCTTCGATACCATTACTAAAGCGTTAGCTTCCTTTGAACGCACTTTAATAAGCTATCAATCCCCTTACGATGACTACAAGTACAATCACAATGACAGCGCCATGAGTGAGGAGGCGAAACAAGGGGAAGCGTTGTTTATGAGTGACAGAGTTGGGTGTTCTGCTTGTCATTCGGGGGTACATTTTTCCGACGCGACGCAAGCTCCTGTTTTTCATAATACCGGGCTTTATAATCTAGACGGACAAGGTGCGTATCCAGAAGGTAATCAAGGTTTGTATGAACACACAGGAAATGCATTAGATCGAGGACGGTTTAGAACGCCAACCTTGCGCAATATCGCGAAAACCGCCCCTTACATGCATGATGGTTCTATCGCAACATTAGAAGATGTGCTGGATCATTACGCTGCTGGTGGGCGTGCTGCACAGCAAGGTAAAGCGTCTCCTTTGATCTCTGAAAAATTACACCCCTTTGTGTTAACAGAGATTGAAAAACGCCAGTTAATTGCTTTTTTGAATAGCCTGACAGATACGATGTTTATTGAAAATCCGCACTATACGACGCCTTTTAGATAGCGTGAAAAATATAAAGAACCATCGAAATGATGAAGTTGATCGTCATATTTCGATGGTTTTAATATTTCAATTTTCATAAGTATTATACAGTGAAACGCTTTACTTGTCCGGCTAGCTCATTTGAATTGGTTAGGGTCTCATGAACAGAATGGCTGATACGTTTGGATATATTCATTACCTCTTTAGACATTGCAGATAGATTGGATAGGTTTTCATTGATTTCATCCGTCACCTTACTTTGCTCTTCCGTGGCGCTGGCGGTTTGGGCTGTAAAATCATAAATGCGCCCTGCTGATGTTTTTACAATCGCGATAGAATTCATGGTTTTGTGGGATAGCTCCACACTGACTTGTGTCATCTCGACACTTTCTTTAATGGAGGAAACCGCGTTGCGAACCCCAGATTGTAGATCGTTTATCATGAATTGAATGTCTTCGGTTGACGCTTGGGTTTTACTGGCGAGGTTGCGCACCTCATCGGCGACAACAGCAAATCCACGACCCTGTTCGCCCGCTCTTGCGGCTTCTATTGCCGCGTTTAGGGCCAATAAATTGGTTTGTTCCGAAATGCTTAGAATGACATCTAAGACTGAAGCGATACGATCTGAGCGGTCAGATAGTTGATTGATGACTATGGCAGCTTGCTGGATTTGTGTTGAAAGGCGGTCTAACTGTGCAATGCCATTATCCAGTTGCATGACGCCCTTGTCGGCTGAGCGGTTTAATTCTTCCACTTCAGCTACTGTATTAGCGGCATTTTGCGCGACTTCTCGAGTGGCGCCGCCCATTTCCTCAACTGCCGTGACGATGAATTCAAGTGCTTGGTTTTGCCGTTCGCTAAGGTTTGCAGATGATGAAGCCGACTCACCTAAGTGAGACATTTCTTGACGTATGTGCTCACAGCCATAACGTACTTGCCCAATTAAACTACCAAGACGGGCGACAAAACTGTCGAGTCTCGCGGCTTAATTCACCTGTTTCATCTAGTTTGGTGCTGTTAATACGGCGGGTTAAATCGCCGTCGCCAGAGCTTATTTGTCGAACTCCAAAGGTGACTTGTTTAATGGCTCTGGAAATATTGCGTGGCGCAAACCAAGCCAGCGAGATGCTGAGCAGTAGAACGCCTATAGCCAATACACCAACTATGAGCTTGAAGCGATTGGTGTATTCGTTGATTGTCTGTCTTTCAAGGGTGGCATATTTGCCAATAAGACCTTCAGATTCATCATACAAGCTGCGTAAGTTGATGAAAGCGGTTTGGTTCTCATCGATAAACCGCATCATGGCGACATCATTATTTTGGTCCATTATCTCTGTCGTGTTGGAGAACCAATGCTGGTAAGTGGCTTCAAACTTTGCCAATAAGTTGGTGATTTCAGTGATATCCCCTGTGAGCAGTCTAAATTGCTGCATTCGATCAAAGGCTTGCTGTGCATTGAGTAATACGTCCTCTTTTGACTGCGCTTCATGAGCAAAAAGAAACGTCGATAGCGCTAAGCGTGACTGGTACAAATCCCTATCAGCGTTCTGAATTAACGACGCGCCAGAAGCGTACTTGCCCATGCTATTTTGTAAATAATGAACCAATGCCTCGGTTGAGATCACAACCACTAAAAAGATCAGTGCTAAACCGCCAAACGCGAGAGTATAGCGGCCTCGAATGGTACGAAATATCTTCATGAAATAATCCTTGATAAAACAATGTTTGATAATCAAATATTGATAACTTCTTCCGTGCTATACAGCGGTCTTTATATCTAGGAACTACATGGATAAGACAATAGCGTCGTTTATAAAAATGGCACTCAGGGTTGAAATGTGCAAGTAGTTAGGAAAACAATTTGAAGTGTTTTTTTTAAGCAAAATATAATGGGAAAAAACAAGGTTTAACTAGGTGGCATCCACACGTTTAGACGTCATACGTGTTGTGCATAAGCGTATGGATGTAACGTGGCATCAGCTGTGTGTAATCGGAATAAACCAATCCACCGCTTCAATCTGTTTAATCCAGCGTTGAATATTAGGATACTCAGACAATTGATAAGCGCCGCCTTCTTCCGCCACATGGGTGTAAGGAAACAAGCAAATATCCGCTAGCGTGATGGTGTCTCCGACTAAGTACGTTTGCGTGGCTAACGTCTCTTCCATTTGTTTTAACGCCGCGCAACCTTGTTGAATGCGATCTGGCAACATTAGTTGTTTTAGCTCTGTCATAGCGTTGTGAGTTAACCAAAAACGCGGCGAAGCAATGTTAGGTTCATGGCTGTATTGTTCCCAGAATAACCATTTATAGACTTTAGCTCTCAGGATTGGGTCGATCGGTAACAAGGCAGATTTGTGTTGTTCTGCAAGATACAGAAGTACTGCGTTGCTCTCGCTCAAGCATTGTCCATCATCTAATTCCAATACCGGAATTTTACCGTTTGGATTCATCGCCAAGAAGGATTCTGTGTGCGTTTCTCCTTTGGTAATGTCATATTGTTTCAATGTTATTTTCTGGCCTAAACAAGCGCATAACAAACGGATTTTATAGCCGTTTCCAGAGGGTAAAAAATCGTGCAGAATCATAAATCTTTCCTTTTTAGTTGATAGTCTGATATTGCGCCAAGCAAGCAGCAGAAAAAAGCCAATTAAATTGATGGCAGGCATAACGAATTTTGATAAATGGAAGAAGGTTAGAGAGCCCCAGATGGAAGCGGTGATTGGGTGATAATGGCGTATAGTGTGTTTTAATGAGAAAAATTTGCCTATACATTGAGTGTGTCTTTTCAAAGGAGTCTAACGTATGAATGTCGGTATTTATCTTTATGATAAAGCGGAAGTATTGGATTTCTCCGGCCCATTTGAGGTGTTTACAACCGCTTCACGTGTTTGCCAAAACGATACACCGTTTAATGTGTTTCTAATCGGTGAGTCGGGTGACACCATTGTCGCTAGGGCGGGGTATAAAGTGATGCCGGATTATGGTTTTCACAATCATCCTCAGATTGATGTCTTTATCGTCGTGGGTGGTGATCACACTGAAGAAATTCACAAACCTAAGGTGATCAGCTGGATTCATCAACAAGCTCAACAAGCCAGTTTGGTTGCGTCTGTTTGCACGGGGGCATTTTTACTTGCAAAAGCGGAGTTATTTCAAGGGCAACAAGTGACTACCCATTGGGAGGACATTGCGGATTTAAGGGCGCAATTTCCAACGTTGGATGTGGTGGACGGTGTGCGTTGGGTGGATGCTGGTGATGTGGTCATGTCTGCGGGTATTTCGGCAGGCATCGATATGAGTTTGCATCTTGTGAGTCGGCTTCATAGCCTTTCACTCGCTGAAAAAACCGCGCGACAGATGGATTTTGATTGGACAAAAAATGCTGTTTAGGCGCTTGTGTATGGTAAGAAAAATACCGCCTTTGGCTTCATATATGAACATTTTATTCTAAGAGAATAATCATTTTCTTCCCTTATTATCTCCTTGTTTCCTAGAAATTCGTGGGTTTCGAAGCGGATTGTTTTACTGTAATAATATAAATACGCCAGCACAGGTGATCATCCCAGCATCGTGTGCAATACTGGCAAAGCTTGAAATAAATGATGCACTGCAGTTCGTTGTATTCTGCAGTGGTCATGAAGGAGTTATCACAATTTTAAATATGAGGTAATAACATGACCGACATCGATATAGGAATAAGCAAAAGAAATAGAGCGGAGATTTCTGATGGGACTCAAGCGTCTTTTAGCGGATACTTATACTTTGTATCTGCAAACACATAATTTTCATTGGAACATTACGGGTCCTCAATTTCGCGAATTGCATTTAATGTTTGAAGAGCACTATCAAGAGCTAGCGCTTGCTGTTGATGATATTGCAGAACGTATTCGCACTTTGGACGTTGCGGCGCCAGGTACCTACAAAGCCTTTGCTGAATTGAGCTCCATTAAGGAAGTCGATGGGGTGCCAACTTCGGCTGAGATGGTAAAATATTTAACCAAAGGGCATGAGCAAGTTGTCAAAACCGCACGAAAAGTATTGAAAGTAGCGCAAGAGGCTGATGACGAATCTACCGCGTCTTTGGTCTCTGATCGTATGCGAGTGCATGAAAAAACGGCATGGATGCTAAGAGCGACCCAAGCTTAGCATTCATTAAGTGATTAAGCCTTGAGGCTTAAAGCGATAGATTTACAACTCATCTTTAAAACCAGCGTTGTTACTCGGCGCTGGTTTTTTATTGCTCAACGGAATGATCTGTGATGCTATAAAATCGTTCAATATTTTTTGTCACTTCACCCCAATAAGATGCTTTCACTCTGGTTTGATGCCTCTCAAATGCGGCTCTGTCAGTGAATTCTTCATACACCTCAAAGCGCTGTGGATTGCCGCTGTCCTGAGTGACCTTAAACGTCATACAGCCCGCCTCGGCTTGGGTCAGCGCAATGTGGTTTGGCAGTTCTGCTAACACTGAATCGAGATCTTCTGTTGGCACTTCAATATGGCCGCTGAGGGTTACTTTTGACATGATTTTTTCCTATTTTACTTTTTCGCTCTTATGTCGTGAAAAGGCCCAATTAAATTTCACCGCACTCGCTGCCAGTAATATCAGTATGACACCAAGTATTTGCGTTAGGCTAACGTGTGTAGAAAAGGCAAAGTGGTCGACGAACAAAGCCGTGATCGGATAAATAAACGACAGCAAGGCAATCAAGCTGGTGGGTAATTTTTGAAAGCTGTCGTACATAATAATGTACATAAACCCTGTGAGAACGGCACCGAGAATCAAGAGATCGATCCACTGACTGGTTTGCGTCGGTAAATTGTCAAAATCGGCAAAGGGTAGGAGCATAAAAACACCCACGATAACCTGTATCAACGCCACAAAAGTGGAGGGCACTTGGCTGACTTTTTTCGTCACAAGCGTGGTCACGGTATAAAGTAGTGCGGCTCCCAAAGCGAGTAATAAGCCAAATAATGCAGAAGAGCCGTCGCTGCTTGCTTCACCTGAGAAGAGTGCGCTTATCTCGTTCAGATCCAGTTCTACGATTAAAAACAGTCCGATAAACGCCAAGGCGAGCCAAAACAATAAGCTGCCAGACAGCTTCTCTTTGGTGATTAACGCACCTGTTAGTACTAAAAATAACGGCTGCATATGGTAAGCCACAGTGGCGATAGAGAAGGGAATGTAATTGAACGAGGCAAACAGAAATATCCAGTTACCTACTAAAGTAATGCCGCCCAAAATAATCATCAACAAGACGCTAGGCTGGAAGTATTCTCGACGAATGAATCCCGCATAATAAGCATAGCCACCTAGAACAATCGCCCCGATGACGCAGCGGAAAAACACCACATTCCAAAAAGCTTGACCTGAACTGATAACAAAATAGCCGATGGTGCCAGACAGTATCATGGCTAGAATGAGGCTCGATACTGCCGATAGTATTGCTGGAACGATTCATTGCCGACTCCTCGTAGTGTCCTCTGATTTAAAGCGCTCCGGTGAGTACCTTTTAAAGAGGAAGTGTTCTATGGTGGATAGAATAAAGCTGAAAGCCTGACTTTGGCAGATACAAAAAGAGATAAATACAGCAAAGTACTGTATGTATCGGAGGTGAAAATGCGAAATAACCTTAAAAAAGAAGAATGTGTTTTAGATGGCATTGATACAAAGTTAATTGAACTGCTTTACGCGAATGCACGAACACCAGTAAGCGAGTTGGCTCGTACTGTTGGAATGACCGCCCCCAGCGTTAATGAACGACTCAAGCGATTAGAAGAAAGTGGCGTGATTTCTGGCTATCGAGTGGAAGTGAACCCTAAAGTGCTTGGATATAGTTTAATGGCGATTGTGCGTATGCGTCAGCTCCCTGGTAAATTAAAAGCCTTAGAGGCCTTGATTCGCTCGATTCCTGAGTTTGTCGAATGTGACAAAGTCACAGGGGAAGACTGCTACGTGGCACGCTTGTATTTAAAGAATATCAGTGAGCTTGACCCAATTCTAGACCGAGTATCTGAGTTGGCGGACACCAATACCGCGATTGTGAAATCTACGCCAGTGACTCGACGTTTGTTGGTGTGAGGTGTGTTGTTAGTGTACAAAAAAAGGTAGAATTCCGAATTATTATCGCTATAACTGTTCGCGTAACTATCAATGAGAGCTTATGAATTCTGACAATCCCTTATTACTCGATAACCAATTGTGCTTTGCGCTGTACTCCACTTCTTTAGCGATGACTCAGTTCTACAAAGAGCCGTTGTCTGCCATTGGTTTAACCTACCCGCAATACACGGTGATGCTGATTCTGTGGGAACAGGATGGTGTGAGTTTGAAGCACATTAGTGATGCGTTGGGACAAAAGTCTGGCGCATTAACACCAGTGATTAAGCGTATGGAAGCGGATGGTCTGGTTCAGCGATTGCGTGGAGTGGACGATGATCGTAGCTTGAGTATTTGTCTCACAGAGAAGGGCGAGCAGCTACGTGAACAAGGTTTGCAAGTGAACCGTTGTGTGGCAGAAGCCTGCGGAATTGGTATGGATGAAGTAGTGGCTTTACGTGAGCAGCTGGTGGCGCTGCGTAAGAAATTGACAAAATAGGGGTTGCGTAATAATAGTTATTGCAATAACATAAATCCATAGGCTCATTTTACAGAGCCTTTATTTTTAATATTATTGTTATCGCGATAACTATTAAATAAATAATGTTTATCAATGATGTCATTAAGGAGCAATATTATGAAACCTATTTATAGCGCAACAGCAACATCAACTGGTGGCCGTGATGGTCGTTCTATCTCATCTGATAATAAATTGGATCTTGCTCTAAGCACGCCAAAAGAATTGGGTGGTGCGGGCGGTGAAGGTACTAACCCAGAGCAGTTGTTTGCCGCAGGTTACTCTGCTTGCTTTATTGGCGCTTTCAAATTGGTGGCGTCTAAGCAAAAAGTTAAAATTCCAAACGACGTGAGTGTGACAGCGACCATCGGCATTGGTGAAAACACCAAAGGCGAAGGGTTTACCATCAGTGCGGATTTGGAAGTAGACGCACCAGGACTTGAAAAAGACGTGGTTGAACAGTTGATTGAAGCCGCTCACAAAGTATGCCCATACTCCAATGCAACACGTGGCAACATCGATGTGAACTTCACGATCAAGTAAAATACGTCAAAGATAGAGATAGATCAGTATTTGTTAAAATGTACTCAAAATGCCTGTAAAACCTACTATGAAGACTATGTAAAGTAATGTAATCTCCATAAAGGTTAGGCTAAGGAAGCATCTTCAAAACGGACTTTTGAGTACATATTCATGGCTCGTTTTTCTGAGAGTAAATTTCATTCTCTCTGCCCTGATGGCGCGAATTATATTCCTTTTGTGTGTTTCGTTACTCTACCTTAACTCTTTTCTTTTTTATGACGCGTGGCAAATTCACTTTATTGTCACGCTTAATACATAAGATTTGAATGATTGAGTGCCTGTTATTTTCTTACTGTCAGAAAATAATGATGAGTGTCTAAAGACAATTAACATATAAGGATATGGTCTATGAAATTTACCTTAAAAAATAGAATTCTATTTTTTACTTTGTGTCTTATTCTTATCATTTCAGGGATTTTAACTTGGAATGGATACAGCCGGTTCAGTTCATTCAATAGTCAATATGCTCTAGAAAATCAAAAAGTGGAAACCATTCTGGTTGCCGCTGCTTTAGAGCAAAATATCAATTCCTACTTTGGGGCTTTGCAAAGCTTCCATGTCGATTTTAACGACGACTTGACTTTTGCCAATGAAAAACAAGTAACGGAAGCTCTGGCGTTATTAAAAAGCACCAACCCTGCTATTCAGGCCGCTTTTGTGGCGCTAAAAAGTGGCCTGTCTTTTGAAGGTGATCGTTTCTTTCCTGGGTTTAATGCCAAAGAACTAAAAAAAGAATGGTATGTGAGGGCTTTTTCTGGTGAAAAAAACATCATAACGAAAGCGTACTTTGGTGAGGGCGAGCAAGCTGACGTTTTTGCGTTAGCGTCGCCTATCTATCGAGACGGTAATGTTATTGCCGTTGTTTGTGTCACTCTCAAGGTGTCTGAGTTAACCACTTTCATTGAAAATTTGACGGAGAAGAATCAGCTCTTCGTGTTTGATGACAGTGGTTATGTTGTATCTGCTCCTGACAAGGATTTGCTAGGTAAAAATATTTTTCAAATACGTCCTGATTATTCTAAGTTTAATAACAATAACCCTGTACTGCATTACAGCGTCAATGATCGTGATGTGACGGCGTTTGAAGGCCGCTTGCAGAACCGAGATTGGAAAGTGGTTTCCTTTAATTGGGATGACGAGATTTCAGCACCCAGTAAAAGCATGCTGCTTGGCTCTATTTCTATTTTTATTGCCTTGGTGATCGCCTCTCTTTGCATTGTTTACTACGGTGTGGTTAATCTCGTCTACAAACCTATTGGGGGTGAGCCTGAAGAAATATCCGACATTATTTCTCGTATTGCGAAAGGGGATTTGTCGCAAAAATTACAAAATAACGGTCATGAAACCGGTATTTATGCATCGATCATTATTCTGAATCAGAAACTCTCTGAGATCATTCGCGGAAGTTTGTCTATTTCAGACAATGTGGCTTCGGCTTCTGAAGAGTTGACCTTGGTGATGAAGAGCACAGCCGATAATTCTGCAGAAGAATTAAAAGAAGTCGAGTCGATTGCCAATGCGGTAAATGAATTGTCCAATGCTTCTGAAGAAGTCAGTGCGAATGCTGTTCAGGCGGAAGACAAAGCGAATAAGGCGATTGAAAGCGTGACAAAAGGCCATCAGGGTCTGCAAAAATCCATTGATTTAACTCATAACATTAATAAGACCTTTAATGATACGGCCGCTATGATCGCCAAATTAAGGGATGAAACACTGAACATTGGCGAAGTGACGAATGTCATTAGTGCCATTTCTGAACAGACTAATTTGCTGGCTCTTAATGCGGCAATTGAAGCCGCACGAGCCGGAGAGCAGGGGCGAGGCTTTGCGGTTGTGGCAGACGAAGTTCGTAGTCTTGCGGCGAAAACACAAGCGTCTACAGCCACCATTCAGGCAATTATCGCGACCTTGCAAGAGCAATCCAAGAAAGCCAATGACAACATGGTTGAAAACGTTAAGGCAATTCAATCATCGGTTGAGTTATCAGAAAATGTTAAGCGTTCTTTTGATGAGCTTTCTACTTATGTCCGCGCTATTTCAGATATTAATACCCTGGTAGCCGCCGCTTCTCAGGAACAGTTTAATGTCACCGCTGATATCAATAAAAATACCGCAAATACGGTTGGTTTGGTGAATCAGAATGTGTCTGCGATTAATCAAACACAACAGGCCGCCAAGGAGCTTGCTCAGTTGGCCCTGAGTCAAAAAGAGACGCTGTCATTCTTTAAGCATTAAAAAGATGGTCTGACTATATGTCTATTTTTGTGTGATGTCACAATGGATTGAATAGGGAGTTAGGGTGAATGGAAAGTAAAGATGAAACCGTATTTGGGAAAGATGAAACATCTCATTGTCGTCGTGATTTTTTTAAAAAAAGTGCAATGTTGTCAGGCATTGCGTTAAGTGGTTTTTCGAGTAAGTTGTTCGCTGAGCCGCTAAGTCTTCAGTATCCTGATGAGCATGTAGAGATACTCGACGAGAGCTTTTCAAAATACCGCCTTTTTAACGCCAGTGTTGAGCGGTTAGCGACGGGAATGCGTTGGGCGGAAGGCCCAGTTTGGAGTGGTGATGGTCGTTATTTACTGGTCAGCGATATTGCCAATAACTGCATCATGCGTTGGGACGAAATCACCAATCAATTTAATGTTTATCGCCACCAATCCAATTATTCGAATGGCTTGTGTCGAGATCTTGAAGGGCGATTGATTGTTTGTGAGGGGTCCACAACGGAGACTGAAGGCCGTCGTGTGACTCGAACGGAACACAACGGAACGATAAAGGTATTGGCCGATAATTTTCAAGGGAAGCGTTTTAACTCGCCCAACGATGTGGTGGTGAAGCGGGATGCTTCTATTTGGTTTACGGATCCACCATTTCAGGCTGGTAGTATGTATGAAGGTCATATTGTCCAGACGGAGGCTCCCCGATGCGGTATACCGTATTGATGGTAAAACGGGAGAGTTAACTCAAGTCATTAATAATTTGGCTGGGCCAAATGGGTTGTGCTTTTCGCCAGATGAATCTGTTTTATACGTGGTTGAATGCTTGTCACAACCTAGAAAAGTATGGGCTTATGATGTGATGCCCGATGGTACATTAGGCCGCCGTAAAGCCATTATTGCGGATATTCCTCATGCTGCGTTTGATGGCATTAAATGTGATCAAGACGGTAATCTGTGGTGTGGTTGGGGGAGTGACGGATCTAAAGGTCAACATCCCGACGAGCCTCAATGGTGTCATGGTCTTTAATAAAGACGGTAAGCCGATTGGTCATATTAAGCTGCCTGAATATTGTGCCAATATTTGCTTTGGAGGCACAAAAGGCAATCGTTTGTTTATGGCATCTTCCCACTCTATTTATGCTTTGTACGTTAATACACGAGGAGCTACCTTCGTTTAATATCAATTTAGCCATCAAGCCGCTACACTGATGTTTCGAATCATACTATTTTTACTTGATATAGAGGTGTAGAAGCATGGCACATCGAAAGCTTGAACCGCATGAGATAGAGCAGGCGCTTAGCCAATTAAATGCAGAAACGTCACAGGACTGGGTGGTAGAAAACGAAAAACTCAGTAAAACCTTCAAATTCAAAGACTTTCAGCATGCTTTTGGTTTTATGACCATGTGTGCGATCTACGCTGAAAAGCAAGATCATCATCCTGAATGGTTTAATGTTTACAATAAAGTCAGTATTCAACTCACGTCCCACGATGTGTCAGGCATTTCCCAAAAAGATTTCGACCTTGCTAAGAAAATGGCAGCCTTTGCATTGTCGGTGTAACCGATAACTCACGACGATACGTAGGCTTGCCGTTATGATTTAATGCGTCAGGATGGCGGCCAATAGCTGGCTTGACGTGGGTACGAGACCAAGCTTGATATCGAAAGGTTTGAACACCTTGTTGATAATCTCTGCAGTGTAATTGCCTTTATCGTTTTCGATCTCAGACAATGTCTTACGAGAAACGCCTGACAGTTTAGTATAGGCGTCTTGTCTCAGTCCCAGCACATCCACTCGTAACTCGCGCAGAGCTTCGCCTTGCGTCATTTCATCTAATAACAAACGTTTGATGATCTGGTTAATGGCGATCAGTTGATCTTCTTTACTCATCGGCTGTAGATTTTTTGACACACGCTGTCTTGTTAATGTGTTTGACGATTTTGCTTCCTCTGTTTTTGTAACAACAGAGTCGATCTTGTACTGTTTTTTCGGCAAATTGGCGGATGATGTTTTTTTAGACGTGTTTTCTTTGTGGTGTTTTTGTTCTTTACTTTCTTTTTTAGTATCCAACTTTGCTTGCTTCTTTTTGTGCTCACTTTTTTTCGTTTTGGTCTTATGCTTTTTTAGGGGTTGAGCACTGTCTAATTGTTCTTTCATCTTCATTTTATTGTCTCCATCTGCCTTAGGTAAGCGAGTTTGAATACCTCGGATAAAATGAGCTTACAGAGTTAATATGACAGATAAGTAACAATAATGCTAAAAACCACTTTGTTTTATAAGAGTGAGTATTTAACAGGTGTTACAACGTCCTCAATCCTGTTCGAGGACGCTTCGTGTATGTCTTTCTTACATAGTGACGTTTTTAACGTGCTCTAAGGAAGACATCATGAAGCGATTAACTATTTTTATTTTATGGGCGGCCTGCGGGACAGCGAACACTTTTGCGTATTCGGTAGGGTTTGATCAGATTCAGTTATACATGGACAGTGATAGGCCGTTAACAGCCAGTGTGTGGTATCCATCACAGACACCACTTCTTTTGGAAAGAATCGCAGAAAACGCAGCATTTTTGGGAACCGACGTGGTTCGAGTGGGAACGCCGCTGGCGGGTCAGTTTCCATTAGTTGTGATTTCTCATGGTTATCGTGGCAACTGGCGTAACCAAAATTGGCTAGCAACGAAATTAGCGCAAGATGGTTATATCGTGGCGTCGCTTGATCATCCTGGGACCACGTCTTTTGATCATTCTGCACAAGCGGCAGCTCAGTGGTGGCTGCGTGCTGGGGATTTGTCGCGTTTGTTGGATTGGTTATTGAACGAGTCTTACCTATTGCCAAATATCGATGCTAACAATGTCACCGCGATTGGCCATTCATTGGGTGGTTGGACTGTCATGTTGTTAGCCGGCGCGCAATTTGATCGTGACCAACTAAAGCACGAATGCGTGCTTAAAAATAATCCTCGAATGTGTGGTTTGATGCCTGAACTGGGCTTGGATCAACCACAAATTGGCGAGCAGACTGGCAGTTTAAAAGATGCGCGAATCAAGCGAGTTATTTCCTTGGATTTGGGCTTGGCGAGAAGCTTTTCCCGTCAGAGTTTACGGGTTCTAACTACACCCACATTGATCCTAGCCGCAGGCGTTGATATTGGCGATTTACCACAAGCGGAAGAGTCTGGTTTTCTCGCACAGTATATCCCTTCGAATAATCGTCAATACATTGTCTATCCAGACGCGGCGCACTTTAGTTTTATGCAACTCTGCAAGCCCGGCGCCATTGAGATGATAGAAGAGGAAGAACCGGGCGATGGTATTGTTTGCCAAGACGGTAATGGACAATCTCGGGATGACCTTCATCAAGTGATGTATCAAGACATCATTCGATTTATCCAAGCATTCTAGCTTTTCATATTTGCGCGCCGAAAGGCGCTCGGCGTCTGTTGTGTCACCCGAGAAAACTCTCGATGAAAGTTAGATTTCGTCTGAAAGCCAGAATCCATATAAATTTGGGTGATGGCTTTGTCGGTCGTCAGTAGCAGTGTTTTGGCCCGTTCAATACGATGTTCGTTCACCACTTGTGAGATATTGCGTCCGTAAACTTGGTTGATGGCAGCAGATATCTGACGGGCTGGAATACAGGCTTTTCTAGCGAGTCTATCGAGGGTTAAATCAGGATCGAGAAACACTTCTTTGGTGCTAAGCAGTACTTCTATTTTGTGTACTATGTCTTTTACTTCATCGTCGGTTAATGGATGCGGATTTTTGTCTTTTGATTCTTCTACGGGCGTTTGTTTTTCATGCTGATCAGACGTTTCGTTAACACTGGGTGCGATACTGAGGCTCATCATAATGACAGCGGTCGCCAGCACTGGCAGCAATACCGCATGACCAATAGAGAGGATGATCAGCGCATGTTCGCCAGCAAAAAAGAAAAATCGACCGCCAAAGCACCATCAATCATAGCGGACATTAACAACATGATGCCTGCAATCCGCTCGGCTTTTAGAGCATTGTCGATATCCGATAAGCGTACTTGTTCAGGAAGGTTTGACGCTTTGAAAGACGCTCGAATCAGCGCAACGCCATAACCCACATAAAGCAGCGTTAACACTGGGTCCAAAGGCGGCCGCCAAAACGGATAGGTAAAAGACGCCAAGGTGACAAAAACAGGCGGCAATAAATGCCAAACTTTCAGTTTATGGCGTTGGTGGGCATTTGAAAAACAGTACCAAGCCGTAACGGGAATACACGATGCCAAGATGGGTTGAATAAGACGAAAGAGTGAATAATCAAACGTCCAACGTAATCCTACCACGGTCGTTGTAAGCGCACATAAGGCGATAAAAACAAACGCCGATTGCGTCGTTTCTTCTCGGCGAATGAACAACAAAATCGCCAAGATAGACAACAATAGGGCAATCACAAAAGGTAAGGGAATAGCGATCATTTTGGCTCCATTTTTTTACCGCTCAGATCTGTATTATGTCCTAGATCCTTATCAAGAACGTCCTCAAACCTGATTTAGGACGCGAATTTTTTATTCGCAACGTACTTTAAGCCTTCAGTATCACTTTGGGTTAATAAAAGGAGAAAAGTATGAACGGGTATCTGGATGCGTGGAAACGTTATGCACAATTTTCAGGAAGAGCATCACTGGAAGCATTTTGGATGTTCTTTTTGGTGAATGGTGTGATCTCGCTAGTGTTTGTCTTGTTGGAAATCTTTTTTCAAGCCACGTGGCAAATAGAAGCGCTTTATAGCGTGTTAGTTTTTTTACCCATGCTGTCTCTGACTGTACGTAGATTACATGACACTAACCGCTCCGCTTGGTGGTTGCTGGTGGTTTTGATTCCCGCGATAGGCATGCTTGTTTTGCTGGTGTTATTGGCTTTACCAAGTGAGCTAGACAGCGATTTTGGACATTATCGACAAAACAATCTGATGCTATAAACAGGAGCCAAACATGAAAGATGTTAATAACTTACCCCACTTATCCACCATGTTATGCTCAATCTTGCTACTTTTATCGGTTTCTGCCTGCAGCCGTGAAGCAAAAAACGTGGATCAGAGTAATTTGACATTTTCAGATGGCAAAAAAGCCGTGGTTTACATTGAGTCGCCGAAAGTTGGTACATTAATGTCACTTCGAGGTATCGCAGGGAAAGGTGAGCTTATTGTGAAAAGAAATACAGCCCAAACAGATAATTACCGCTGTGTTTCTGCTCCGATTCGATTCGCTGCGGGAGACTTCGGGGGCGACAGTATTGGCATTCAATCTATTGAACCCATTCGACTGTTTATTTACTCAGACAAGGTGGTAGAAAAACTGATTGGCGGCGATGAAGTGGTCAGTGAAGACTATGTCATCACTGATCAAAGCGATGCTAAATTGGGGGACATCAAAATTGAATCCGGCTTAACACTCAATTATGGCTTTGTGCTTAATCCTGGGGAGTGGTCTTGGTCGTCTGTATTTGGGTTGGATCATGAAGATATTGGGTGTGAACGATTGAGTTCACTTTAAAAAAGCCTCTGGAAACATGTTGTTTCCAGAGGCACGTCTTTATTTATCCAGGAATGTTTTCTCAAACAGGTCTGCAGGTAGCGGTTTACTGAATAGGTAACCTTGATAAATATTGCAGTCTAAGCCTTTTAAAATATTGAACTCGATACTGTGTTCAACACCTTCCGCGACCACTTCTAAGTTAAGTTTTTTACAGAGGGAGATAACGCTCTCTACCATGGTGAATAAGCTATCGTCTTTACTCATACTAGAAACAAAGGATTTATCTATTTTGACTTCATCAATGGGGAGCTTCCATAGTGAATTGAGAGAGGAAAACCCTGTACCAAAATCATCAAGAGAAATAGTAATACCATGTTCCCTTAAATTGTTTAAAGCAGTAATAGCTGTTTGATAGTTTTTCATGAAAACAGACTCGGTGATTTCTAAACAAATCATTTCTGCCGGAATATTATGTTTTTCTAGGAGATTCAGTAGGTCTTTTTCAAATTTTGGCTCAATTAATTGAATAGGACTGATATTTAAAGACAGTGTCTTGAAATCAACGGATGGTTTTCTTTTAAACCATTTGGCAAGTTGAAAACAAGCTTTGTCTATTATTTGCAAACCAAGTGGATAAATAAGGTTATTTTTTTCCGCGATTTCAATAAAGACGTCTGGACTGACAAAACCAAATTTTTCATGCTTCCAGCGTGCCAATACTTCTACACCAACGACGTGTTGTTGAGCATTCATTTGCGGTTGAAAATGAATGTCTAAACTGTTCTCGGCAATGCAATCACGTAAGTCCATTGTTAAGATGGTTTTTTTATTGAATAGGTCTTGGTCTTTGTGATCGAAAATATGGAAACGATTCTTGCCTTTGTTTTTTGCGGAGTACATCGCAATATCGGCTTGTTTGAGCGTTTCGTTAAAATCAAGCATTTTGACGTCTTCCGATATGATGCCCATGCTCGGTGTAATCACTAAGGTGTGTGCATTATCCAAAATTGGCTCACCAATACGCTGAATAATTTTATCGGCAATCAGTTCGGCTAAGGTTGGGTCTGGCAGTACTTGATGTGTTAGAACCACTACGAATTCATCGCCACCTAAACGTGCCACTAAATCGTTGGCGGTTGCACATTCGTTTAGTCTTTGCGCGATGGTGATGAGTAGCCTGTCTCCTGTTTCATGGCCCATGAAATCATTAACGTCTTTAAAATTATCCAGATCGATAAAAAGAACAGAAACATGAGTAATGTGTTTTTGTTCCTTCAATCCTTCGATAAAAGACCGTAGATGTTCTCGATTTGCCAATCCCGTTAGGGAGTCAAAATAGACACTTTGCTCGAGTTGGTTGATGCGCATTTGACTGTGTTTGGTACTAAAAAAATCCTTCCCTGCGTTAAAAATGATTTCTAATAAGTGTCGGTCTTGTTCTTGCCAAGGGGAGCTTTCACCAGCGATATTTTGGCGCCATAACGCAAATGAACTTCTAGGCTCTAAGTGTCTTTCATTGTTTTCGATCACAATGTTGACGGTTTGTGGTGCGCCTCCCCATTGAATGCTCTTAGCGACTTCCTCTTTGCCAATAAAGACATAAAAATCATTGGGCACTTTTGCCCTTATCATGGCAATCCCGACCATGCTATGCAGACCTGGGATTTCGCCTTTTTCTTGATGGAGTTTTTCGGACTGAAAGTAAATGGCATCTTGTGTTGAGAACAGATTTTTTAATGCCTCGATAGTTTGATCGCCAAGACGTAAAAAAGAACTTCCTTCTAGGATATAAGACTGTTCTCTGTAGATAATACCAATAAAATGATAATGAGTGATGGTTTGTATTTTAAGTAAAACAGACTCAAATAGAGCGGCCGAGATATTGGCCATTTTTGCCTGATTGAATGATGCTTCAATATAAGATTGCGCGTTCATTAGGTAGGTCAGGCGTTTGATTTTTTCAGCAGGGATTAGATACGAGGTGATGATTTCACTGAACAATTCCCCTGAAATACGAAGTTGTGACACGACGTCATTGGTTGGCACTTTGAGAACTCATTATGGTGACAAACGACCATGCCCCACAGTGTGTCGCCTTTTTTTATCGAAAGCGATAATGAAGCACTTACCTGCATATTTTTGAGATAGTGGCGATGTACCGGTGACATACTTCTCAAAATAGACAAGCTTTGATTGAGAGGTTGCCCATTTGGTAAGAGCGCTGGCTCTAGTGGGCATGGCTTGGCATCTATATCGGCAAAAAGGCGAATAGGGCTGAGTGTATAGAGGCTCCCGTGCTTGTTTGGGTATGTCCTCCGCAGGGAAACGCAGCCCTTTGTATTTTATCTCTTCACGTTCAGAGACCGCTTCGGCGACCACTTCTCCAGACCAATCGGGTAAAAAGCGGTACATCATCACTCGGTCGTATTGTGTATATTTTTGTAATTGACCGACTAATGTTTGGAACAGAGCTGTTTCATCATGGGACGATTTGAGCAAGGCCACCATATTATCAATTTGTGATAATAAGACACGGCTATCGTACTCAGACCCCGTATTGGGTGAAAACTCTAAACTGATCCAACCGTCAGCTCGGTGGGCAAAACAGCCCCAATCGGATGATTTAACAAGGCCTGATTCTTTGATTTCAAGCACCACCGATTTTTTAGACGACAAATGTGCGATAGATTTGATATCGGAGAATTCAACCCATTGAGTAATGTGACTACCGATCAGCTCAGGATAGCGGCTAGCTGACGAAGCCCGCTGTTAAAATATCCAAGGTGTTACTGGAATGTTGGACAATCTGTAAAGTGTCCGCATCAAGGACTAACTGAAACCCGTGTGGTTGGATGGAACCTATGATTTGAATCGCTTCCGACGCGCATTGTGCTGCCTCGTCACTCGTAATTTTGCGTGTTTCAATGATCTCTTTTGTCATATTCCATGTCTCGTCCCGTTAAAATGGCCGATGCTAAAAATGATAGCGTATCCTAGTTGAATTAAGAGTGCCGTTACGAAATAAGCACATTTTGACTTGTTTAGACACACTATGACCTTATCTGAAAAGCCTATAAAATTCACTGATAAAATTATGAGAAAGGATTCTGTATTTGTCGTTTCGTGTCAAAATACGAGTCCAGTATGAATAAAAGCAAACGATACTTGTGTCTTTCATCCACTCCAATAAATTTAATTTATACGCTGTCGATTCAAATTAAGATCACTTTTGTGAGCACATCTACAAGGCAGTAAGAGAAAACGCGAAAGATCGACATAAAAGTCTTTTATCCAAATTTCCGAAGTAGGATCTTAGGATATAAAGATTGCTCATTTTAAAGAGCAAATTTAGGATTCGATGGCTGTTATGATTCAATTCCTAGACAGTCTATCTAATGTAAAAAGGAATAACATGTTTTCGCATATTTATTACGGTGTAAGTGATTTCGAACGAGCTTATGGTTTTTACAGTAAGCTAATGGCTTGTTTGGCCATACAAGAGCGTTTTTGTGATCGAGACAAACCTTGGGCTGGTTGGAATAGCGATAGCTCAAACGGTCGACCTTTATTCGTTATCAGCAAACCCTTTAATGGTGAAGCACACGATGCTGGCAATGGACAAATGATTGCCTTCAGTGCGAAAGATAGAGCCACCGTCACGGCAGCCTACGATTTAGCTATTGAAAACGGTGCCACATGTGAAGGCCGTCCCGGACTGCGCAGCGAATACCATGAAAGTTATTTTGGTGCTTATTTTAGAGACTTAGATGGCAATAAGGTTTGTGTTGTTTGTCATGGGGCTGAGTAACAATTTATTTATTCTTGAATCCGATGTTTGAAAAGGAGTTTTATGACAGTGTTAATACGTGACGCCAATCGAGGTGATTCAAGCATCATTCTTAGATTTGTTAAAGAGTTGGCCGCTTATGAAAAAGCGGAACATGAAGTCCTGGCCACCGAGCAGACAATTGCATCTTTTATTTTTCCGAATATTTCACAATAAAAGCCATAATCTGTGAGGAATAAGGGCATCCAATTGGCTTTGCGGTGTATTTTTTCAATTATTCCACATGGATAGGAAAACATGGCCTATATCTTGAAAATTTGTATGTTGCACCGTCGGAGCGAGATAGTGGCGCAGGCAAAGCCTTGCTAAAACATTTGGCAGGAATTGCTATTGTGAATGGCTGCGAAAGGTTTGAATGGAACGTTTTGGATTGCAATAAACCCGCTATCGACTTCTATGAATCACTAGGCGCAAAGCCTAAGAGTGAATGGCTGGGGTATCAGCTAACGGATGAACATCTCACTGTGCTGGCCGCTTTTTAAGCGATAACATATTTATTTTAAAAAGGAATTGATTTGAAAAAGACAATAGCTGTGATGATTTGCCTCCTGCTTTTTGGCTGCTCTCATGTTCCATTAGGAAGCATGCTTAGACTGAGTGCCTTTGATGAAAATAGTTTTTTAAGCTTAAACCCACATGAATTGAGAAGTCGAATTCAGATCGATAAACCGGTTGAAATAGACATATCCAAAACAGCGTTATCATTGAATTTAGAAACATCGACTGGATGGCTAGTTTTTGATTATCCATTGAAGGTTCTCTCTATTAAAAATATTCATAAAGATGACAACAACTGGTTTACATCGGCGACGGAACTTACGGAATATGAGTTTGTTCTATCAGATGAGGCTGTTCATAACTTTCAAGCTTTGCAAGAGAAAATGCAGTTGGAAAAGCCTAAAAGCTACCGTTTGAATATTGATGCCGAACTTGAAAAACTACCTAATGATCAAGACGAGATTACGCTATCTATCTTTGTAAGGCTGTTTGCAGAAAGTGATTATATTACCTTGTTTGATAGAGAATCTTTTGATGTTGACGAGCATAACTAAAGCAAGTGAAAGCCAAGTCATTAATTCTGAGTCAGAGCTGGATACCCTGTTCTCCAAAATTAAAGGACATGCTGCGTAGTTAATAGATTCGTATTAGACATATCAACAGTCACTCAATAGGGTTTGGATCATGCCTGATGGAGGGTATCTAGATGGATATTAGATTTGAGCCTATTGCTATCGATACACACTTTTTTCAATGTGTAGGATGAGATATTTATTAGTTTTAGGTTAAAAAAAGAGAATGCTCATAAAGATATGAATATATTAAAGGAATAGAAGATGGCCGATGCAAGTGTTGCGTTCGATGATGCAATTAAACATATAATGAAAAATTCAGAACAGTATCTTTACCAGTTTAATTTCTCAGCATGCGAGCTTTGGCTATGCAATGAATTATGTAAAATTTTGAATTTCGAAGCTGGCACTGGTGTATTTAGTGAAAAGAATGAGTTTATTTATAACGAAGATAAGAAAAGAGACTTGTCTATTTATCAATGGGATAAGAATGGCACTGAGAAATTGCTTGAGCATATAGAAGTGAAAGTAGTTTATCCTAAATATTTGTTAAGCCATAAAGTAAATTGGCTTGACTTATTAGTGAATAAACTTCATGGATCACAGCTAAATTTCAATGAATATGTTGGTTATCATGGCTGGGTGTTTTTTGTTTGGACATCTGATAGAAAATATTCAAAAAAATACCCCAATCCAACCGATTTTTTTAATAGAGATACTCAAGAGATTAAAACTAAATTGTCTCATTGTTATAATTCAAAAACAGACTTCCAATGTGTTGATATCATTGATGGAAGCTTTTTATGGAGAGGTGTTACTAAACGTATTGTTGTTAAAGGCATGCAATTTACTAAGGCAGCAAAACAGATTTCTGTTTGAATACTAATCTGATCTTCTATTACTAATTTGAACTACCCAAGTGAAAAAGCCAGTTTTTCTCTTACATTAAGAGAAAAAAACTGGCTTTTTTGGAATTATGTTAAGAGGTCGAAAACTAAAGCACAGCCCCCATAAACTGTTTCAGTTCGTCGGTCTGTGGGTTGGATAAGACGGTTTTTGGGTCGCCTTGTTCCCAGACTTTGCCTTGGTGCATGAAGACAACTCGGCTGCCGACGTCGCGGGCGAAGTTCATTTCATGAGTAACCAGTACTAAGGTGATGCCTTCTTTTGCTAGTTGCTCGAGTACTTTTAATACTTCACCAACCAATTCAGGATCGAGGGCCGAGGTGATTTCGTCGCACAGCAATACCTTGGGAGACATCGCTAAGGCGCGGGCGATGGCGACACGTTGTTGCTGACCGCCAGAAAGCTTTTCTGGGTAGCTGTCGAATTTCTCTGCCAGTCCTACTTTCTCTAACATGGCGCGAGCGGTGGCTTCGGCTTCGGCTTTGCTTTTCTTCAACACAATCGTCGGTGCAAGCATGACGTTTTCGCCCACCGTCATATGTGGGAATAGGTTGAAGTTTTGGAAAATCATACCCACGCTTAGGGCAAGACGACGCACCTGAATGTCTTCTGTGGTGACTTCTTTGCCATCAACGGTAATACCGCCTTCTTGGTATTGTTCTAAGCCATTAATACAGCGCAATAGAGTGCTTTTGCCAGAGCCACTTTTGCCGATAATAGACACCACTTCGCCAGCTTTGATGACTAGATCGATGCCTTTGAGCACATGGTGATCGCCATAGTATTTATGGACTTGATGTAAGTTAACGAGAGACATTGAATTTTTTCTCCAGATGCTTGCTGTACAAAGACAGTGGATAACAGAGCATGAAATAAATCAGCGCGACCAGTGTGAATATTTTGAATGGCTCAAAAGTTGCGTTGTTTAGCATGGTGCCGACTTTAGTCAGTTCGACAAAACCAATCACCGATGCCAATGCTGTGCCTTTAATGACTTGCACTGAAAAGCCGACCGTTGGTGCTGTCGCCACACGAATCGCTTGTGGCAAGATAATAAAGCGCAAGGTTTGTAAGAAGCTCAAACCCAAACAACGACTGGCTTCCCATTGGCCTTTTGGTAATGTGTCGATACAGCCACGCCAGATTTCCACTAGAAAAGCACTGGTAAAAAACGTCAGCGACAAAATCGCCGCACTCCAAGCGGAAATTTCATAACCCAGCATGGATAAACCAAAGAAGCACAAGAACATCTGCATCAGTAGCGGTGTGCCTTGAAACAGTTCCACATAGATTTTTACAATACGTTGCATAACTGGATTACGCGTCAAACGCATGGCGGTTAATGTCAGTGCGACAGTGGTACCGCCGATAAACGCGGCGAGTGATAATAAAATGGTCCATTGTGTCGCAAAGAGTAGATTGCGCAGAATGTCGTAGTTAGAAAATTCGATCATTGAGTTTCCCTCATTTTACTTATTGAATGCTTGTTAATTTGACGTTCGATAAGCAAATAGGCGTTTTCCTAGTGCGTTGAAAGCAAACCTCAACAGAATAGACAAACCAAGGTACAACAAGGCTGTTACCAAGTAGCTTTCAAATGCGCGGAAGTTACGTGATTGCACCAAGTTGGCAGCGTAGGTTAAGTCTTGCACCGAGATCTGAGAGATCACCGCAGAACCCAGCATAACGATAATGCATTGGCTGGTGAGTGCTGGGTAAATTTTTTCAAATGCCGGAATGAAGATCACTCGAGTCAGGGTTTGGCGAAAGTTCAAACCCAATACCTTTGCGGCTTCCACTTGACCTTTTGAAATGCTGGCAAGGCCTGCGCGGATGATTTCAGTGCTGTACGCGCCAAGGTTAATCGTGAGAGCGATCATGCTGGCTTGCCATGGCGATAACATCATGCCAATGGCGGGAAGGCCGAAAAAGATAAAGAATAATTGCACTATGAACGGCGTGTTACGGATGAGGCTCTACATACACACTGACAACGCGTTGACTGGCTCGGTTGCCGTATTGGCGTACGGTCGCGCAGACCGTACCCAATGCCACTCCCAAGATCGTCGTCAGTACAGTGAGGCTCAACAGTGGTTTTTAAACCACTGAAGAACACGTCGCTGTATTGCAATAGATCAGAGAAATACAACATAACGAAACCCTTATGCGCCGAAGCCTTCAGGTAATGGTGCTTTTAACCATTTCATGGAAATGTTATTAAGTTCACCAGATGCTAACGCCGCTTGAATTAACTCGTTTACTTTGGCCTGTAAAGCCGTTTCACCTTTGGCCATGCCGATGTAGCAAGGCGAGTTTTTCAGCATAAATTTGTTTTCAGGGGCACGTTGTGGCTGACGATTCGCAATCTCAGCTGCCACTAAATTACCCGTAGCGATTAAGTTTACTTGACCAGATAAATAAGCGGTTAGCGTGGTATTGTTGTCTTCAAAGCGACGGATGTTCACCGACTTTGGCGCGTTCTTTTCCAACTCTAAATCTTCCACTGAACCGCGAGTGACGCCCACTGTTTTATCGGCCAGGTCGTCTACTTTGGTGACGGCCACATCTTTAGAACCAAACACGCCTAAAAAGAAAGGCGCATAAGGCGTCGAAAAATCGATGGCTTTTTCGCGCTCTGGGTTTTTACCAAGGCTAGAAATCACCAAATCGACTTTTTGGGTTTGTAGGTAAGGAATACGGTTGGCACTGGTGACGGGAACGATTTCGATTTTTACGCCCATTTCCTTCGCGATGTAATTGGCCATGTCCACATCAATACCTTGCGGTTTTAGGTCTGTACCAATTGAACCAAATGGCGGGAAGTCTTGCGGCACGGCAATACGAATCAAGTTGCGGTCTTTTATATCCTGCAGTACGTCAGCATTGGCACTGAGTGCGCTAAAGCTCGCTGCGATGATTAGGGTTTTGCTGAGTAGTTTGCTCAATCTTTTCATAGAGGGGTTCCTATTTGTGTTTGTGAATGCCTGAAACACAATTTGCAACACCCATGCCAACATGAAACAAAAGTTTCTTAACTATTGATTTATGTAACAAATAACAGCAAATAAGACGGAAAGTGCCTCGTTATCAAGCTCGATTACGACAAGGCTAAGCAATGAAATAGGGCGTTCTGTTTTTATATTGTGCGCCAATATAGGGCGAAGTTGATTTTTTGGTGCAACAATCTCTAAGGCGCCTAAAGTCGATAATCTAAGTTGGCAGAAGAATGATAATCCATTACCGTAGAGCAAAATATTTCCGAATTGAGGTTAATACGTGGCGACAAAGCAGGATGTGCTATCCCTGATCGAGCAGACTTACCCAACACTGTCTCCATCAGCGCGGTCCATAGCAAACTATTTACAACAAAATCCTTTGGCGATTGTGAGTCAAACATCCGCAGAGATTGCGGAAAATACCAATACGTCAAAAGCGACCGTAAGTCGTTTTTTTCGTCAACTGGGTTATGATTCCCAACAAGGTGCGAAGCAGGCGCAATTGGCATTGCGCGAAAGTGGTGTGCCGATTTTTACTCAAGGTTCGTCCTTGGATCAAACGGCGCAAGAGCTTAAAAATTTGTCTTTAACCTTTGAAGGCTTGCGACCAGATACCCTCAATGAGATCAGCGAGCGCTTGGCCAATGCGAAACGCGTCACCTTGATTGGTTTTCGTAATGCGTATCCGTTGGCGTTGCATTTTCGTCAGCAGCTGCAACAAGTGCGTCATTCCGTTCGTTTGCTGCCGCAACCGGGTCAAACATTAGGGGAAGATCTACACGATATTCTCGATGATGAAGTGATTGTCTTATTAGGTTTTAGGCGCCGTACTCGTCAATTCAAAAAAATCGTTGAAGCCTTGCAAGGCCGAACCACGGTGTTGATTACTGATCCAACAGGACAGATTTATAATCAACAAGTCTCTCATGTACTCGTCTGCCATCTTGGTAATGAAAGCCCGTTCGATAGTTATGCCGCGCCAATGAGTCTAATCTCAATGTTGTGCAATCGCGTGTTTGGTTTTCGAGGCGATGCGGCGGGCCGTCAGACGCAGGCGATTTCAGCATTGTATGAAGATTTGGACGAGCTCGAACCTTAATTTCTTAGGGGGAAATCCTCTTCAGCTTACTGCACAAACGTCGCGATGTTTTTTGTAGGGCACCATTCGGAGTGGTTTTGCGACAGGGCGATAGGAAAAATAGATTTATTTTTTTTGTTTCAGTTGACAGATTGGTGAAACGATTGTTTCATATGTATTAATCAAGCGGAGGACATATGAAACATTTCATGGTAGACAATCCTTTTTTGACACTCTCCAACGCCGTCTGGAGTGAGTCTGCGGTCACTGATAATGCTTTATCGTTAAGCGGTTTACGTTTGGCGGTGAAAGACTTGTTTCATATGGCGGGGCTGCCGACTTCTGCGGGAAATCCTACTTGGCTTGCGACTCATCCGATTCCGACAAAAACCGCGTCAAGTGTCACTGCTTTGCTTAATGCTGGGGCCAATTTTTGCGGTAAAACCATGACGGACGAGTTGGCGTACAGCCTCAACGGTCAGAATATTCATTACGGAACACCCTCAAATCCGATGACACCAGATCGTCTCCCAGGTGGCTCGTCATCGGGTTCGGCGGTGGCGGTGGCGTCAGGCCTTGCTGATATTGGTTTAGGAACAGACACCGGTGGTTCGATTCGTGTGCCAGCAAGCTACAACGGATTATTCGGATTGCGTCCGACGCATGGGGTGATTCCATCGGATAACATGGTGGCGCTGGCACCGTCATTTGATACGGTGGGTTGGCTTACCAAGGACTTAACCACGCTGGCCAAAACCGCCAGTATTCTGTTGAAAAGTAAGCCACCAAGAGAATTTACTAACGTCTTGATTGCAAAGAATTTAATGGATCAAGTGGCGCATGTAAAAGAACTAAAAGCTCAGCTGCAAACATGGCGTGAACACGGTTGTTTTCCCAAAGAAGCGTCTATCCTCATTGACACAAAAGCATGGAAAACCAGTGAGACATTCCGCACCTTGCAAGGCGCCGAGATTTGGCACGAACATGGCAAGTGGGTAAATGATGTCTCCGGTTTGGATAAAGATCGCGCGGTTTTTGCCCCTGATATTCAATTACGCTTTGATTGGTGCAAACACCTTTCTGAGGCGGATATTGCGGTAGCGCAACAACAAAGACAGCGTTTCACAGATTGGCTTGAAAGCGAAATAGAAGGGTCGGTGCTTATTATCCCGACCACACCCGGCTTAGCGCCTTTGTTTACAGCCGCTGATGAGGAACTTGCGGCCTATCGTAATCAGTTGATGGACATTACTGCCATTGCTGGGTTAGCGGGTCTTCCACAGTTACATTTACCTGTTTGTACTTTAGATGGTGCGCCCTGTGGCTTGTCTTTAGTGGGACTCAAAAGGCACAGATTTGGCGCTGATTGAATTCGCAAAAACCTTAATGGAGTAGCGTCATGAAAAAGAACGAGATAGCGTTTACGGCGCCGCACTTTAAAGCTACGGAAGCGGGGCAAAAAATCCTTGAGCAAGGCGGTACCGCGATAGAGGCCATGGTGGCTGCTGCGGCGACGATTGCCGTGGTGTATCCGCATATGAATGGCTTGGGTGGCGACGGTTTTTGGTTGATCAGTGAACCAGGCAAAGCGCCGCTTGGCATAGATGCGTCTGGTAAAGCAGCGGAGTTAGCGACACTGGAATTTTACTGCGGTCACGACAGTATTCCCGCTCGTGGTGGGAAGGCCGCTTTGACTATGGCTGGCGCTGTAGCGGGTTGGCAAGAAGCCTTGGCGGTGAGCCAAGCTTGGCAAGCCGTCTCCAACGCACAAAACATGCCTTTATCGACCTTGCTGGATGATGCCATTCAATTAGCGAAAAACGGCAGTGAGGTGACGAAAACCTACGTTGACGCCAGTAAGAAAACCTTTGCTGATTTGGTCAGTGTGCAGGGTTTTGCTTCGTCGTTTTTGAAAGGCGGCAGCCTTTACCGTGAAGGCGATACATTGACCTTGCCGGTGTTGGCAAACACGCTGGAACAGCTTGCTGAAAAAGGTTTAGACGATTTTTATCATGGCGATATTGCTGCACGTTTGGCAAAAGATTTGGCGACCGCAGGCTCGCCGATTCGTTTGGCGGACTTTCATTCTTATCAGGCAAAACGTGTAGAACCTTTGCAGGTCAAAACCAGCGTTGGCACTCTGTATAACTTGCCTGCACCGACGCAAGGCATCGCGTCGTTATTGATCTTGGCTTTGTATGACAAGCTTTATACACAGGGCAAAACCGCCACAGACATGGCGCATTTGTTGATTGAATGCACCAAGCAAGCCTTTATTGCCCGTAATCAATTTGTCACTGACGAATCGCGTTTAGCAATGGATTTGGCGTCCTTGCTGGATGATGAGCAACTGGAAAAAATGTGTCACGAGATTGCCTTAGAGCGTGCGCAACCTTGGCCGCATCAAGCCAAACAGGGCGACACCATTTGGATGGGCGCCTGTGACAGTGAAGGTCGCATGGTCAGCTACATTCAGAGTTTGTATTGGGAATTCGGCAGTGGCGTGGTGAGTCCTGCCACTGGCATTGTATGGAACAACCGTGGCTCGTCGTTTTCACTGGAAAAAGGCTCATTGCAAGAGCTTGGTCCAAACCTCAAACCTTTTCATACGTTAAATCCGGCGTTTGCCGAGTTAAACGACGGTCGTCGCCTGAGTTACGGCACCATGGGGGGCGAAGGTCAGCCACAGACGCAAGCGGCCCTGTTTAGTCGTTATGTGTATCACAATCTGCCGTTGGATCAAGCCATCAGCGAAGGTCGTTGGTTGCTTGGTCGAACCTGGGGTGATGTCAGTCATAATTTAAAGATCGAACGAGACTTTGCTGATATCGCCGCCGAAGAATTGGTCGCACGTGGACACGATTTGGTGATCGTCGATGCGTGTAATGAATTAATGGGTCACGCCGGTGCGGTTGTGCTGCATCAAGATGGTCATACCGATGCGGCGACAGATCCACGCAGTGATGGTTCTGCCATTAGTGGTGCTTTGCGTTAATAGCACGGTTCGTTAGTCATACTTTTTTACGTAACAATCTCACTTAGGAGCAAACAGAAAGATGTCATTCATAATGGAAAACTATTCCATGATTCTCGCCATGATGGCCACCGGTGTGGTGGGCGGGATTTTAGCCGGTTTGTTAGGCGTTGGCGGTGGTATTGTTATCGTGCCGGTATTGTTTTTCTTGTATCAAGGGTTAGGTGTTAGTGCGGATACGGCTATGTTGGTGGCGACGGCCACGTCATTGGCCACCATAGTTCCCACGTCGATCAGCTCTATTCGTTCGCATAAAGCCAAAGGTAATGTGGATTTCGACTTATTGAAGCGTTGGGGCTTTTTTGTCTTCTTAGGCGTGATGATTGGCAGCTTTGTTGTGACACGCGTTGATGGCGAATGGCTGACGTTACTATTCGGTATTATTGCTACCTTGTCTGCGTTAAATATGCTGTTAGGTAAAAAAGACAGTCTGTTCAAATCCTTACCGGGTAATGCAGGCCAGGGTGTGATGGCCACCTGTGTGGGCTTTTTTAGCTCTATGGTGGGCATTGGTGGTGGTACGTTAACCGTTCCTTTGCTGACTTTCTGTAATTATCCAGCACACCGTGCGGTTGGAACAGCGGCTGCGGTGGGTTTGATCATTTCCTTGCCTGCGGCTTTGACCATGTTGATTTTCGGACAAAGCCCAGAAGATTCTCCTTACGGAACCGTGGGGTTAGTGAATCTTATTGGCGCCGCCTGCATTATTCCGCTGACGGTATTGTTTGCACCAGTTGGCGCGGGATTAGCCCAACGTTTAGACGCCGCTAAATTGAAGAAGGTCTTCGCAGTGGTGTTGATTTTCACTGGCGTAAAAATGCTTTATCAAGTGTTAGGTTAGGAGATTATTCATGCAGCCGCTTTCTTTTCCACCCAGACTATTAATGGGCCCAGGCCCGATTAACTGCTATCCACGTGTGTTGTCTGCTATGTCGACTCAGTTGGTAGGGCAATACGATCCCACCATGACCAGTTACATGAATGAAGTCATGGAGTTGTATCGTCGCGTGTTTAATACCAAGAACCAACAAACCTTTTTGATCGATGGTACGTCTCGTGCTGGCATCGAAGCCGCTTTGGTGTCTTGTTTAGAACCGGGCGATAAAGTGTTGATTCCTATTTTTGGTCGCTTTGGTCATTTGTTGGCGGAAATTGCTGAACGCGCCGATGCCGAGGTTCACACCATCGAAGTGCCCTGGGGCGAAGTATTTGATCCGCAGCAAATTGAAGACGCGATCAAAAAAGTACGACCAAAATTGTTGGCGATTGTACAAGGCGATACGTCGACCACCATGTTTCAGCCATTAGAAGAGTTGGGTGATATTTGTCGTGCCCATGACGTGTTGTTTTACACCGATGCCACCGCTTCTATCGGCGGTAATCCATTGGAAGTCGACGCGTGGAAAATCGACGCGGTGACGGTGGGATTGCAAAAATGTCTTGGCGGTCCATCAGGCAGCGCTCCGATTACGCTAAGTGATCGTTTTGTGTCTTGTGTACGCAAACGTGCTCATGTGGAAGCGGGAATTCGTGACGCGCATCACCAAGGTTCGTCTGGTATGCGTATTCGCTCGAACTATTTTGATCTACCCATGATCATGGATTATTGGGGCGAAGAGCGTCTGAACCATCATACTGAAGCTGCGACCATGTTGTTTGGTTCCCGCGAATGTGCCATTCAATTGCTGAGTGAAGGCCAAGACGCGGTCATCCAGCGTCATCGGTTAGCGGGTGAAGCCATGTTAAAAGGCGTGCAGGCGATGGGCTTACAACCATTTGGTAATTTGAAGCATAAAATGAGCAATGTGGTGGGAATTCATATCCCAGCTAATGTTGATGGTGAAAAAATTCGTCATGACTTATTGACCATCTTTAACATCGAAATTGGTACCAGCTTTGGTCCATTAAAAGGCAAGGTTTGGCGTATCGGCACCATGGGCTATAACGCTCGCCAAGATGCGGTATTGCACACCTTGCAGTCGCTTGAAACCGTGCTGCGCCGTGCAGGATTTGCTTTACCAGCAGGTGCTGCTGTGGATGCAGCGATGGCTGTTTACAGTGGAGAAAAGTGATGAATGGTGGTCTAGGAATTGACAGTCTAAAGATTGATTATAACAATCTCGCTCAGTTGGTCATGGACCGCTGTGACGAACTTGGCAAAATCAGTCAAAGCGATGATTGCCTAGATCGTCGTTATCTCACCAAAGAACACAAACAAGCCAATGGATTGGTAGGCGGCTGGATGCAAGACGCAGGCATGCAAACATGGCAAGACGAAGCGGGGAATCTCTGGGGGCGCTGGCAAGCGGCTAACCTAGACGCGCCGCGTTTTATCATGGGCAGCCATTTGGATACCGTACCAAACGGCGGTCAATATGACGGCATGTTAGGGGTGATTACGCCTGTTACCTTGATTGCAGCGATGAACCAAGCAGGTATTCGTCTGCCTTTTCACCTTGATGTGGTGGGATTTGGTGACGAAGAAGGCACGCGTTTTAGTTCGACCTTGTTAGGCAGTCGTGCGCTGACAGGTCAATGGCCAAGCAGTTGGGCGGATTTAAAAGACAGCGACGGTATTAGTTTAGCACAAGCGCTTAAAGATTTCGGTTCGGACTTTGCGAGCATTCCCAATGCCGCTATTTCAACGGATAACTTGCTTGGATACCTTGAACTGCACATTGAGCAAGGGCCAGTACTAGAAGATTTGGATTTGCCCGTTGGTGTGGTTAGTGCTATCGCAGGGGCAAAACGCTTTGAATTTAATATCACGGGCATGGCAGGCCACGCGGGCACTGTGCCGATGAATCTGCGTCAAGATGCCCTTTGTGCCAGTAGTGAAATGATTCTTGCAGTAGAAAGAGTTGCACAAAATCATGGCATTGTTGCCACTGTGGGACGTATTCAAAATCGACCCAATGGCGTGAATGTGATTTCTGGTAATACTGGATTTTCTCTCGATATTCGTAGTGAATTTGATGACAAACGCGACGTAGCACTAGACGAAATCTTGCTGGAGTTAGACGCTATTGCGGCTCGTCGTAATGTGCGCATTGAGCGTAAAGCGACCCACGCCGCCAACGCCGTGCATTGTGACGCAAAATTGCAAAGCGTGCTACGCAATGCTATCGAAACACAAAATATTCCCGTACATACCTTGTTCTCTGGCGCGGGACATGACGCTATGGCGATGGCCGATATTTGCCCCGTGGCCATGTTGTTTATGCGTTGCGATAAAGGCATTAGTCATCACCCAGCGGAAGCCATTGATACGCCAGATGTGGCGGTAACCTTGGCCGTGTTGAGCCGCACATTACAGAATTTAACCTAAAGGTTTGTTTGTGGCTACTCCGCATAACGCCTCGCTCCCCGAGCAGGCTCGAAGAATCGCTCTGGCGTTATGCTGAATAGCTGGTTGTGTGCGGTGTAACGCCTCGCTCCTGTTGTACTTTACCCAGTATCACGCCTCGCTCCTGTTGTACTTTACCCAGTATCACGCCTCGCTCCCCGAGCAGGCTCGAAGAATCGCTCTGGCGTAATTCTGGGTTAAGTGAGTAGGTTTGCATTCGATGTATACGCGACTAAAAGCTTCCATGCGTTTAATTGGCGTTGACGTGTCGAGGAACGAGACAATACGCAAGCCAATCGAATCGCATGGACGCTTATGATGGCGGTAAACGAGCAGGCTCGTGGCGTTGTCTTCGATAGAAAAAATATGAAAACGCAAGTGAATTAAATTGCGTGGACGCTGATGATTTACGGTAAATAGAGGAATATTCGATGCAATTTACACGCATTTTTAACGACGATCAGGGCAAGAGCCATTTCGGTGATTTGAATGTTGATGTTCGTGATGGTGGCCCAATTGGTTTTTTGTCATCGCGTTTTCCAGTGGGGGAAATGATGTTTCGTGAAACCCCAAGTGACTATGATTTTAAATGGCACCCAGCACCGCAGCGTCAATTATTGTTCATCATCAAAGGTCGTTGTGAATTTACCGTATCGTCTGGTGAAACCCGTCAATTTGGTGCAGGTGACGTTGTCTTGTTGGAGGATACAGAAGGCGAAGGCCATTGCAGTAAAGCTCTGTTTAACGAAGTCAGACACTCGATTTTTGTTACTGTGCCGCAAGATGTGGTGTTTTAAGTGAGCCTCGCTTGTTTACTAGGAATAAAGAGTCAAAGGGCTAAAAGCCCTTTGACTAGAGGTGCGAGAATAGGAATTTTTGAGACTCTTTTAAGCCTTGGTGAATGGCTTTGATGTGTTTGACTACGCAGTTCTCTAATTCGGCTAAGTTATCTATCTTTTCTGTGCTTGTCTGAGTCATCTTTTGGGTGAGTTGATTGATTTGCTCTAACTCGTGACCAATACGAATAAAATCCGGTGTTTTTCTAAAATCGAATTCGTTATCTGTGCCGTTGAAATACCAATCCCCAAAAGCTGTTTCTTTTATGTTGACTGGTTGTGTCTGAATATTGCCTTTTAATGCAGAGATTAGGTAGTTTGACTTCCAACAGTTTAGTTCAAGAAGCGCTGATGATGTGTGTGCAAACGCCATGGATTTATAGCCAACTTCCATTAATGTTTGAGAGCTTTCAGCGGTTTTTTGAAAAGATGTATCTAGGTCGTTACAAGATCGACTGACATCCAATGTAGCGCGGTGTAGTGACTCTATTTGTTGACTGACTTTTAGTGTTCGGTTATCGATACGATGAACAAGGGCAGAAATCTGCTCGCTGGAATCTTTAGCTTTGGTTGCCAAGGTTCTCACTTCGTCTGCGACCACTGCAAAACCACGACCATGCTCACCTGCTCGTGCGGCTTCAATGGCAGCATTTAATGCCAATAGATTAGTTTGTTCAGAGATACTTTGAATCGTATCGGTGAAGCCTTTGATTTCATTGGCTATGTCTTTTAGTCCATTGACATCTTCTAGGCTGAGGTGAGTTTGGGATGCAATCTCAGCGAGTGCTTTGGTTAATTTGTTGATTACTTCTTTGTTTTGCTCAATATCTTGATTGCTGCCTTCTGACGCGCTCATTGGTTCAAACAATAATTCAGATATTTGGTTGAGCGCAGACAAGGCACTTTCAATGATGTCTTGTTGAGGCGCTAAAAATCGCTCATCGATTTTCGTTAGGGGAGTCGATAGCGCTTTTGCCTCGTGTGAGGCAATATCCGTTGTTAATTTGGTGATTTCCTTTTCTAAAACTCGCTTTTCAGCGTGGATTATAGCCAGTTCATTTTCTAGTATTTGAATGCGCTTTTTGCCAAACCACATAGGCACTGTCCTTTATGTGTGAAAACGGTTGGTGTTTGCCAATGGCAGAACATTGTTAAAAAAAGCGCCAGTGTCTTTGTTGGGAGGCGGTGACACTGGCACTTTTAAAGTGGACAAATTAAGCCATGAACAGGAGGACCATTAGAGGTTACTGGTTATCAGGCTCAAACAAGCCTCGTTTCATGAAAAATTTCACCCATATCGCACCGATAATACACAGCACCAGTAATATACCGCCGGTAATGCTGTATACCATCTCGGTCATTTCAGGCGACGGTGAGTTGTTTAAGGCAACATATAACATGGCCGCAATGCCCAATATTTGTGGTAAAGGATAGAAGGGTGTGCGGTATGGGCGAGGGTGATTTGGCATACGTTTACGTAATACGATGACATTGATGTGGGCGACGATGTAAGCCAATAGCCAGCTGGTGGTGGCGGCAATGACTAGGGTGATTAACGAATCAATCCCCAAGGCGAAGTAGGGAATAGTCGTTAAACCTGTGATCATGAGTATGCCAACCCAAGGGGCATCGAAGCGGTTTTTGGCTTTTAACTGGGGGAAAGCTTGGCCCTGTTCGGCCATACCTTGTAGCATTCTTGGCACAGCTGCGAGCACGGTATTCATGGTGCAGCAGGTTGCTGCTAAGCCCATGACCGTCGCAATGATCAGTCCACCTTTGCCAAATACTGCATTGGCGTAATCTAAGAAAGGTAGAGGTGCACCGACGAGTTGATCGACGTTTAAGTAAAGGCTTGCTCCATAGACAAAGACAGTGAAGATGAAGAAAATCATAAATAAAGATAAGTGCATAGCGCGAGGAATACTTTTATGAGGATCTTTGACTTCTTTAATCATAGGGCAAATAAACTCTACCCCGACCATCATCCATAATGCTAAGCCGACCAAGCCGATAAAACTGCCATCCATTACGCCGCCAAATTCCCAGTCTACCGTCGTTCCAGTGAGAACAGGGTGAGGTTCGTTGGAACCCGTTATGGCAACAATGCCAGTAAGAATAAGCGCGCTAACCAAGATAAAAGCGAGGATGTTTTGAATACGTGCAAAAACATCTGTCCCAATTAAGTTAGTCAGGGTGAACACAAATAGGATAACTAAAGGGATTGTATTTTCAGGTAATACGCTTGGTAGAAGCTGACTTAGCATGGCATCGACTAAGAACATTTCTACTGGGATGGCAAGTACAGCCACCACAACATAGCCTGCGAACACAGATACAATAGCGGGAAAGTGGCCTATCGCCTTTTGAGTATAAGTTGCTAAGGTTCCTTCTTGCGGGAACATTAACGAGAGTTCAGAAAAACTCATGGCGTTGAATTGAGCTAGAATGAGCGCTACGACCATCGCGGCAATAAACCCCATACCGCCGATTCCTATGCCTTGTAACGCTGAGATCATTGAACCTTGTACAATGACCAAACCGATACAAATCGCCATCATAGTTGGCAATCTCATTTTTGATTTACTTGGATTTGTCGCTGATAAGTCAGCTGTCATTATCGTTCCTGAACTTGTGATATTGCTCATTTTTTTGTTCCTTTTGTTAATAGGGAACCATCATGTAGACGTTAGAACCGATCAAACCGATAGGGACTTGGGTCAACGATGGGGGGACATCCGAAACAATATCTGCAGCCAGTTGTCCAGCTGCAGGGCCAGTACCAAAACCATGACCGGAAAAGCCGGTTGCTACCGTCAGCCCAGGCAATGTTTTGATACGGTCAATCATCGGCGTTGAATCCGGTGTAACATCAATTAAGCCTGCCCATGATTCTTCTATTTTTGTATTTTTAAACATGGGCCAAGCACTGATGGTGTTATTCATAGCGTCGTTAAGGAGGCCATGATTAACCTTCGGCTCGCACACGCGAACGTGTTCGAACGGAGTTTTTTGAGATGCGCGCCATGATCTAGGCATGGCTAAATCACGAAAGAAGGTACCGTTAAAGGCAATATTCAGAGAGTCCTTTCCATGCTTGAGTTGGTCTCTGAACTTTACGCCGATTTTTAGATGGTCTAAGGTAATTGGTGCATCCACTTTGCCGCGCTGCATGATGATAAAACCACCATCTTTGTGTTTGCGGAACGAAAAATCTGGACCGCCGACAGCAATCTGCGTAGGACCTTCCATAGGCGTTGTTCTTAATACGGATGCAATGACGGGAAGCGTCGGCAAGGACACACCATGATTACCAAGGAAACGGCGTGACCATGCACCTCCCGCGAGCAAGACTTGTTCACAGCGAATCTCGCCTTTTTCTGTGACCACTCCGCTGATTTTTCCCGCTGTGGTTGATAGCGTTCGCACGGCGCATTGTTGAACGATAATCGCGCCTTTTTTCACGGCAGCTTTGGCCATAGCAGGAACCGCAATAGAGGGTTCCGCACGACCGTCTGACGCTGTGTAGATCCCGCCTTGCCAGTGGCCTTTTCCGCCTGGAACATGCTGGTTAATTTCTCTTAAACTGAGCATTTTCGAGTCCAGCGACAGAGAATCGACGGACTTCAACCATGCTTCATGCATCGCCATTTGATCTTCTGTTTTGGCTAAAAACATAATGCCTGATTGTTTGTAGCCAACGGATTGACCAATACGTTCAGGCATTTCCGCCCACAGTTTATCCGCCGCCAAAGCCAAAGGAACATCTTCAAAATGACGACTGGTTTTACGTATCCAGCCCAAGTTGCGAGATGATTGCTCACCCGCAATGTGGCCTTTTTCGAGCAATACAACGGGAATATTTCGTTCTGCTAGCGTTAATGCGGCCGTCACACCAATAATGCCGCCGCCGATGATTACCACGGTTGTGGACTCGGGTAATTGGTCTGTGGTATGAACTGCATCAAGTGTTTTTGTCATGACTCAAATCCTGAAAATTGGACGCAATATGCTGTTAGGTGGCGGTATTAATGACTTCAACTTCTGCGCTGGCGGCGCCACGGAAAGCCGTTACTTCCAACTCCATTTTGTAGATGGTTGAGCCAAGTGGCGGACAGGTCACTGTGGTCGCGGGATCGACACCGCGGAATTTGTCACCGATTAGCGTCATTACGGCTTGTGTGTCAGCCGGGTTTTGGATAAAAACACGCGACATCACTACGTCCGCAAGGCTGGAACCAACGGCTTTTAGTGCGGCTTCGACATTGCTAAATACCTGGTGTGTTTGTTCTAGTACGTCGTCTGGAATTTCTTTGGTGTCAGGATTTCGACCTGCGGTATTGGACACAAATATCCAATTGTCTACGCACACTAGGCGTGAGTAGCTGCTGAGTTCTTCTAGTTTTGAACCGGTTTTTACTTTTACTATCTTTGTCATGTGAGTCTTCCAAAAAATTAAATAACAGAAATAAAGGACTATGTGGTTATCTCAAAACCGGTGTTTCCCAAAGATTTAATTTCACGCCAATGTTCTGTTTGATGGCGTTGCGATACACCATGGTTGCCCAAGCAACATCTTCTACTGGCATGCCGCCAACGGACATAATGATGATCTCCTCATCGTTATTACGCCCTGGTGCTTCACCCGCGGTAATTTTGCCAATGTCTTCTAGGTCATCTAGGGTGATTTTGCCTTCAGCGATCATGTCCATGAATCGAACGCCTGGCAGCGGGATATGGTTGTGAGCGGGTTTTGGTACTTCTTCGTACCAAGCTTGGTACAAGCCTGTGTTATCAAGTACTTTACGAACGTCGTTTTGTTCCATGCCATCGTCTAGGCTGCAATAGGCTGGCATTACGAGGAAGGCACCTGGTTTTACCCATTCTCGTTTCACGATCGGATACGTTGATGGATCACCAGTCACACCTGAGTTGCAATAGGTGATGATGTCAGAACCGCGTACCACGTCTTCTAAACTATCGACGATGTGAACATGGGTGATTTGCGGGAAGGATTCGTTTACCCATTCGATAAAGACATCGAGACTTTTTTGTCCGCGGCCTTTGATTTTGATGGTATCTATTTCAGGGCATACCGCCATAAAGGCCGCGACTGCTGTTTTGCCCATGACGCCTGGTCCAAGCAAACCAATGACTTTGGAATCTTTACGTGCAAGGTAACGTGCACCGACACCCGGAACAGCGCCTGTGCGGTAAGCAGAAAGTAGGTTGGCTGACATATACGCCATTGGCGCGCCAGTGTCCGTATCGCTTAATGTGAACATCAAGATCGAGCGTGGTAAGCCTTTTTCTCGGTTGGCTATGTTCGACCCATACCATTTTACGCCGGATGTTTGAAAGCTTCCGCCAAGGTAGGCCGGCATCGCCATTAAGCGACGGTCGGCTGTTGGTTTGGGCATGGTTGGAAAGGGCGACTCATCAGGGAAAGTGATCATGGCGCCGTGGGAATCGCTGTTAGGTCCAGCCATTCTGTAGTCGCCTTTGTAGAGCAGGGTAAACATCTCGTCCATAGTGTCTACGCACTGAGGCATATCCATCACACCAGCTTTAATCATGTCTTGTTCTGACAGGTAAATAAAATCGATTTTTGTGTTCTCTGACATAGCGTATTCCTTCATACAGAGGGGAGAAATTATGTGTTTCCGTGTTTAGCTCGTGTCGGTGTTAGTTGCCTAATAGGACGACATTGCTTCTCGATGAAGCGCTTCAGCTCACAGCGGATAATTTCGATCCTAGACGGTCAGATTTTTTGAGTATTGAACTTTTGCGACATGGCGTAATAGAAATTGATCGCCATAGAGTTGGCATCGGGCTTGCAAAAATGAAAGATCATTTTGGGTATTTTAGTAAGCAGGTGCGAGTCATGTTAAAAGACTCTGTATACGATCGAGTTTCAGGAATTCACTCCAAACAGCCTTGGTTTGTACTGGGTGCGGCTCAGGAGTTTCTACTTTATCATTCTGATATTCCTAGCATTTCTCACTTTTATAGCTTTGAAGCTGACCCTGCCACAGAGCAAGTTTTAGCGATTCCAGATGGTTGTGTGGACATCTTGTTTGATTGTGATGAACAAAGGCCAACGGCAAAAGTATGTGGCACGACGTTAGAAGCGACAAACGCAGAGTTTATTCATAATCATAGATATTTTGGCGTACGGTTTGTTCCTGGTGTTATCCCTGACTTTTTAAAGGCATCCGCGCAAGAATTGATTGAACATCAGCTTAACTTGCTAGATATCATGCCCAATGCGGATCGAGTTTTTGAACAAATTGTCAGTAGCTCAGTGTTTGCGAACCAGGTTGGTTTTTTTGAAAAATTTTATAAAAATCAGCTTTCTAGGAAGCTATCAATATTAACAAAACAGACAATACACGAAGTTTTTATCAAAAAAGGCAATATACAAATACAGGACTTAGAAGCGTCGACGGGCTATTGTACTCGAACGTTACAACGTCAATTTCGTGCCGACATGGGAATGTCCCCGAAGGCGTTTAGCCGCATTATTCGATGTCAGTCTGCCGTTTATGACCTTAATCACAACAAGGGCGTTACTTTCTCTGATTTGGCTTGTGACCTCGGTTTCAGTGATCAATCACACTTTCTCAGGGAATTTAAAAAGCTGGTCAGTGCAACACCTTTGGATTATTTGAACCGAGTTAAACACGAAACCTATGTTGGAAGACTGCGATATTTTTGAGCTAAAACAGCTCGTTTATTAAATCCGTCGCACCAGGTTAGTGCGACGGATTGTGCTTTATGAAGCAAGTATTTCTATTCTTCTCAATCATCTTTTTTTAGAACCCTGACCTTCACTGTTCATTTTTAATTTTCATTGTGAGGTTTTCCCAATACTGTTAATGATTGTGAGGATGATAATTGTTACTATAACGATTTTGGCTGTTCGTATCTTTTAACGCCGTTATTCGTTAGTAAGAACAATAGAAGGAAACACTTCAACATGATGGTAAAGCAAGTAAGAAAACGGGTATTTCTACTGATAGCATTTTTGTTGATGTTAGCGCCTGTTAATCAGGTGATGGCGTCTGACAGTAACACTGTCCATAAAAGCGATGCTTATAAAGAGATTATCCATGCGATGGGCAGTGCTGAGGTTCCTGAAAAAGTCTTACGTGTGGTGACCTTGTTTCAAGGAGCAACCGATTCTGTGGTGGCGCTGGGTGTGACGCCAGTTGGTGTGGTGGATTCGTGGGCGCAGCCGCCAACCTATGAGTATTTGCGAGATGCTTTGAAAGGTGTTGCTCATGTGGGGTTGGAAACTCAACCGAACCTTGAGGCGATTGTGGCGTTAAAGCCAGATTTGATTATTGGCACCAAGTCTCGTCATGAAAAGATCTATGGTCAGCTGTCACAGATCGCGCCCACTGTGATGGCAGAAAATGTCTATGACTTTAAAACCACCTTGGATCTAACCGCTGAAGCATTAGGCAAGCAAGAGGAAGGCCGACAAGTTTGGGGGGCTTTTCAACAACGTATTACCCACTTTCATCATGTTATCAAAAAGCGTGTGCCAAACTGGCCTTTAACGGCGGCAGTATTAAATATTCGTGCCGATCATTTGCGTCTGTACTTGAATCAAAGTTTTTCTGGTGTGGTGTTGAAAGAAATAGGCTTTAAATTTCCATTGCCGAATGAAAATGGTTGGGGCGTTAAACTGAAGACTAAGGAAGCCTTGCCGAGTGTTAACGCGGATGTGTTTTTTATTATTTTGCAGTCTGATGATGCAGCTGTGAAGCAAAATTACGACGCGTGGCGTGCTCATCCGCTATGGAAAATGCTAACGGCGCCTAAAAATCAGCAAGTATTTGAAGTGGATAATGTCGCTTGGTTGTTGTCTGGTGGGATTCTAGGAGCTGAAAAAATCCTCGATCAGTTGTACCAAATCTATCAACTCCCTCAGGCTAATCACTAGAGCATTTATGCACTTATACAGCAGTCGCACTTTTAAATGGAGCCTTCTTGCTCTGTCTATTGTATGCCTGATGCTCTCTTTGTTGGGGAGCATTGCTTATGGGCAATACGTTATTTCAAGCAAATCCGTCTGGACAGCGTTTTGGGCGTTTGATCCCCAGTCTATTGATCACGTTATTATCCGTACCACGCGTTTATCCCGTGCACTTGTTGCTTGTCTAGTTGGTTCGGCGTTGGCGGTTGCTGGTGTTTTGATGCAAGCCTTAACACGGAACCCGCTGGCTTCACCGTCTATCTTTGGTGTTAACGCGGGCGCTCTATTTTCTATCGTTTTATTCTCGACTTTCTTTTCCGTTACTTCCTTGAATACGTTTTTATGGTTGGCTTTTTTGGGCGCGAGCGTCGCTGGTGCGCTGGTTTATGGGCTGGGTAGTTTAGGAAAAGACGGATTGTCTCCAGTACGCATTGTCTTGTCTGGGGCAGCGATTTCGGCGCTATTCATGGCCTTTACTCAAGGCATATTGGTGATTGGTCAAGAAGGCTTAGACAGTGTGTTGTTTTGGGTAGCGGGTTCTGTATCGGGCCGTGATTTGTCTATGGTGATGCCATTAGTGCCCGCTTTTGTTGTTGGCATCGTGTTGGCGATGCTGGCAGCACCACAGATCAATATTTTGTTGTCCGGCGACGACATTGCGAAAGGATTAGGGCAGAACACTGTGCTGATTAAGGTGGTGCTGAGTTTGCTGATTATTGGTTTGGCGGGTGGCTCGGTCGCGCTGGGTGGCAGCATTGGTTTTATCGGTTTGATGGTGCCGCATATGGTGCGTTCCTTGGTGGGTTATGATCATAAGTGGCTAATACCGTTGAGCGCACTGTGGGGGGCAATTTTGTTGTTGTGCGCGGATGTGATCAGTCGTTTTGTGATTATGCCAGAAGAAGTGCCAATTGGTGTGACGACAGCGATTCTAGGGGCGCCTTTCTTTATTTATTTAGCGCGAAAAGGAGGCAAGCGTGAGTAAGTTTTTCAGCGTTCGCCATCGTTTATTTTCTTTTTCGACGCCAGTTCGTTCTTTATGGTCGATGCTCATTCTCTTTGCCTTTTTTCTTTCGATTATTCTATTTTCCCTGTGTTTAGGCGAAGAGTTCATAGCTTTGCCGCAAGTACTTCAGGTGCTGCTTGGCAAAGGGGATCAGGCTTTGCAGTTTGTTGTGGAAACTTTGCGTTTGCCTAGGGTGTTGATGGCGGCCATGGTGGGCGCTGCGTTGGCGTCGTCTGGGTTGGTGTTGCAATCCATGATACGCAATCCGTTAGCGTCTCCGGATATTATTGGCATTACGGGCGGTGCTTCCGCTGCAGCGGTGTGCTTCCTATCATTTTTTGCGACGGCAATGGGAATGATCTGGTTGCCTGTGTTTGCTATTGCAGGCGCTTTGTTAGCGGCTTTGTTGATCTACGCGCTTGCTTGGAACAGTGGCGTGACGCCGATGCGGTTGGTGTTTGTTGGCATTGGTATATCCTCGGCGATGGGCGCGGTGACGACCTTTGTTATTGCAGCGAGTCCCACTGTCGACCAGTATTACCGCGTATATCTGGCTAACGGGCAGTGTGTATGGCGCGAGTTGGGTTGAAGTAAAAGCCTTGTTGCCGTGGCTGTTGATTTCTTGGCCCTTGGCGTTTTATTTAGCGCGCCGAGTGAATACCCAAGAATTAGGTGATCAACTGGCAACTGGATTGGGTATATCTGTTCAGCGCTTGCGTTTAGCTCTGTTGTTTTTGAGTGTGATGATGGCAGCCCCCGCGATTGCCTATGCGGGGGCGGTGGGTTTTGTGGGGTTGATCGCGCCCCATATTGCTCGTCGTCTTGTGGTGCGGAGTTTCGCACTTTTATTGCCTACGTCGGCCTTGGTTGGCGCATGTTTAGTGATGTTAGCGGATTTATGCGGTCGTTTGTTATTCCAGCCTTTGGATATTCCGGCTGGTGTTTTTGTATCCGCTATTGGCGCACCATTCTTTATTTATTTACTTTATCGACAGCGTTTCTAAGTCGGTTGGTTATATTGGGATTTTTTAACGATGAGTATGTCCGAACATTCTTTAGCAGACAGTAATATATTCGCTCATAGCCCATTGGAGAGCGTGGCGCTGTCTTTAGGCTACGAGAAAAAGACCATTATCAAATCGTTGGATTTGGCCATTAAACCTAATCAAATTACCGTGCTGGTGGGCGGCAATGGTTGTGGTAAATCTACCTTGTTGAAGTCGTTTGCTCGCTTGTTGAAACCTTCGACTGGTCAGATTCTCCTTAATGGCGCAGATATTCATTCCTTATCTGGTAAAGACGTGGCTCGCAAGTTGGCTATCCTGCCTCAAGGACCTGTTGCACCAGAAGGATTGACGGTTGAGCAGTTGGTTCGCCAAGGTCGTTACCCTCACCAAAATTGGTTACAAAGCTGGACGGAAGACGACGAGCGGTTAGTGCATAAAGCCTTGCAAGACACCAACATGACCGAGTTTGCTAATCGTTCCATTGATGCTTTATCTGGTGGTCAGAGACAGCGAGCTTGGATTGCCATGGCGCTGGCGCAAAATACCAATATTTTGTTATTGGATGAACCGACAACCTATTTGGATTTAACCCATCAAATAGAGATTCTTGATCTGTTGTTCGAGGCTCAATGCGACGCAGAAAACGACCATCTTGATGGTGTTGCATGATCTGAATCTTGCCGCCCGTTATGCCCATAACATGATCGCCATTAAAGACGGCTCGGTATTTTGCCAAGGTCCACCAGAAGCGATTTTAGACCATGATATGGTGAAAGCGGTGTTTGATATGGAATGCCATATCAGCGCCGACCCCTTGTTTGGTACGCCAATGTGCATTCCTTATGGAAAAGGTCGTAAGGTCGATTTTCAGGCGGCTAAGCATGTTTGAGCGAGATAACAAGCATGAGCTTCTTGCTGAAGAGTGGGAGGTGTTGGCGGCATTTGGGCTTAAGTCCTATCAACAAGACGAGCCACTTGCTATCGATTCTACCAAACTATTGGATGATGCGTTGTGTTTGGAAACCCTACAAAAAATTCTGCCAGAGCTCGGTGCGCCGAATATTAAAGTGACCGCGTCACTGGTGATAAAACGTGTGGCCTTTCTCACACTTGCCCCTGTTTTATACGCCATGTCGAGTTTTGATAAGGGCCTTGATGGCTCGCTCGAAAATAGCGTCTTTGAATACCCGTTAGATAACAGAATTTGGCAATCCAAGATGCCATTAAAAGACACATCGGTGTCGGTTTGGAATAGTTCGAATAAAGAAAGTCGAGACACTTGGCGAGATGGCATTTTGACGAAGGTGTTTGCTGGGCATCTAACTTTATTGGTCGAACACTTCTATCGTTTAACTAAAGTGTCGCGACGAGTGCTTTGGGAAAATGTGGCTGTAAGAGTATTTAGTATTTACGAACAGCGTATTTTAACGAGTGTTTCAAAAGAAAAGAGAGAAACGGCAGAAGCGGATTACGCATGTTTATTAGATAAAAGTATGTCGAAATTATTCGGTTTAAACGAAAATCCTTTGACGATGTTTTATCGAGACAAGCAGTTAACGGCACTGTCAGAAAATCCTGTTCGGGTTCGACGTACCTGTTGTTTTTACTACCAAGCCACTGAACCGCCAGTGTATTGCGGTTCGTGTCCTTTGCCGTTGAAAAAGAAAACAACCCCCCTTAATCCTCCCCTTGAAGATAAGGGGAGGAGATTGTTCTCGTCGTTTTTGGGGGGTTAAAAGTCTAAACCGTAAGCCAATGTCAGAGTACGACCGCGGCCTTTGAAGTAAAAACTGTCATTAGCATAGGCCGCTTGTGAATAGTAAGTGAAATAATCTTCGTTAAATAGGTTGGCCACTGCGACACTCATTTTACCAACTGGCAGCTTATAACCGACAGATGCGTCGACCAGTGTATATCCGTCAAAGTTTAAATCTTCATCATCAAAGCTGCGGCTAAAAGCATGGCTTACTTGCAATAAAGAAGACAGTTTTTCGTCCCAACGAGCATTCCATGATGTTACTAAGCGATTAGGCGGAATATCCGCGCCAGTCAGTTTGGTATCTACTTTACCATCACCATCCGTATCAGACTTGCCTTGGATGTAAGAGTAGCTAGCTTGTAACTTGTGGTCTTTGTTGAGCTGGAACCCTAAAGACGCTTCTGCACCGTGAATTTCTTTCTTTTCACGTTTGACGACGTAAAGTCCATTCTGGTTCTCAATTCGGCTACCTAAATCAGAATTGGATTGGTAGGCACTCAGTTCGAAGTCGAATGCATTGCGATGGATACGAAAGCCCGCCTCATAGTTGTCTGTCAGAATGGGAGACAGATCAATAAGTGTATCAACGTCTTGATCGGCGGTTGATACCCCTCTGAGTATACGCCCGACATCAGGCATACCAAAGCCTTGCGAGTAGTTGGCAAACACACTAATAGAAGGTGTTAGCTTGAACACGGCGCCAGCGTTGTAAACCGTATCGCTAAAGCTTGGTGAGCCTCCATCTACTAAAACCGATGTATTTTTATTCGTTGCGACAGTTCTATAAGTATCTACATCTAATTTAGCGTGTTCATTACGGGCTCCTGCTTGCAGAACTAAGCGGTCCGTTGGTTTGTATTCAAATTGAATGAATGGCGCGTAGTTGGTGTATTCCGTCTCAGGAACATAAGTACGATTGGTCAATACTAATGTCTGACTGGTTTTGTCTTGCAGTAAATCTAACCCAGTAGTGATACTTAAATTACTATTTAACAGGTCATCTTTGGTCAGACTGAATTTAGCACCAACTTTCTCAGATTGGTTCTGGCTTTGATCATAGAGCGTACCAACGGGGGCAATACTGACGTCCTGAAAGCTGTTTGAGTTTGACGCGCCATAACGTCCCTCGAAGTCTTGATGGAAAACTTGCGCTTTAAATTCCATACCATCAAGGTCACTGTCGGTATAGAAAAGGCTGGTGGTTTGCACATCGTTGTAAGGTGCTACACCGTTTGGCGGGGTGCCTTTTATGGAGCTGGTTGCGACACCATTTTCTCTGTCACCATCAACGCCAGTAAAATTCATGCGACTTTTTAAGCGGTATTTGTTGGCTTCCAGTTCTAGTCTTTTGTCGTCAGTCAGCCAGTAACCCAGTTTAACAAAGACGTCGTGGCTGTTAGAGTCCATGATGTCACCACGAACCGTTGCTGCGCCAACATAATTGCCGTCAGCATCAAGGTAGATGCCCTGTACTTCGTTGGTTAATCCTACAAGATAATCAAAATCGCCTGCAGAACCCTCTACTTGGTAGCCAATTTTATAGCCTAGAGAATCGCTGCTAATCTCATCTGTTGGTGTTGTGAGTTGCACGTCGACATGTTGCTTCACCTCGTTTGAGCGGTTGGACTTGGTGATGAAGTTTATAATACCACCCGTAGCTCCTAGACCGTGTACGGCGCTGGCGCCATGAATGACTTCGATACGATCAACCATAGCTAGGTCGATTGTATGGGCAGATCGGCTACCCTCTCGAATCGGATTTGATTGCGGTACACCATCCACCATGTACAACACTGAACGGCCACGAAAGGTTTGGCTACTATTATTTAGTTTTTGCGTATTCGGCGAGTAAGCGGGTAAGAGGCTGGCGAGCGCCTGAGAGCTATCGGAGCTGATGGAAAGCTGATCCTCAATTTGCTGTCGAGTGATTACCGTAACGACTTGAGGGCTGTTTTCTTTTTTGGTATTTGATCGACTGGTTTGGATAATCAAGGTATTTAGATTAATCGCTTGATTGTCTGCTGTCAGGTTTTGGGTGCGCTCTGTTAGGCTGTAGGTACCGTCCTGATTAGCGATCACCACCAAATCAGTATTAGAGAGTAATTGCTCAATTAATTCTATCGGACTGCTGTTGCCAGAAATACCCTCACTATTAAGGTGTCGTGTTAATGCTGGGTTAAACGAGAGTGCTATGTTGTGACGAGCGGCAAACTCAGTAAGGACTTTTCCAAGGTTGCCGGCTTCGATGCGCAATGGCTCGCTAATAGTTTGATCCGTGGTATCTTGCGCGACGGTAAATGGGCTAAGACCAGACGCGATGATTAGCCCACTGCACGTTAATGTGGTGCTGATTACCTTCTGAAATTGTGTTTTTAAATGTGTTTTTTTACGGGTAGACACAGCCACCTCCTTCTTTAACATTATGGTACTTATGAGTTGTTTAACTACTAAGCCACCTGAAAAGAAAAAAAGTGTCAGCAGAAATAGGAATTATGTCGTTTTTTTTGATTAAGTGTTTTTACTGTCATTAAACAGCCTCTATCGTGACCCAATAATTCCCTAAATGACTGTTTATTTGGATAGGATAAGTGTGCGACAGCATGCTGAAAATAATGTTGATATCTTTAATAGGAAAAGCCCCCGATATATCAATATTGGCAATCTCAGGGGCAACTCGTAATAAGCCGCTATGATAGCGGGAGACTTCTTGGATAAACTGATTTAATGGCATATTGTGAACGGCAATCATTTTGTCTAGCCAAGACGTCGTGTTGGATTCGAGTGCCTGACGAGATAAAAATGCATGGCTTGATAGCTCGATTTGATAACCGGCTTTAATGATATTGTCTTGTGTATTTTCTGCAAATTTAGGTGACGCTTTCACGCGGCCTTGAATGACTCCTACTCGTGTTAAGTCACTATACTGACGTACGGTGAAGTTCGCCTCCAAGGGCGATAAAATCGCGTCCCGTGTCTTAACGATAAAGGGATTCCGCTTTTGCGAAGGCGTCGATGTAGTATGAACTTGGATTTCTCCCTCTCTCAATGATAATAAGCGCGCCTTGTCATCAAAAGAAATATCAAATGCCGTTGCCGTATTAAGCTTAACCGTGGTTCCGTCTGGTAAAGTGACCTGTTTTTGCTGCCCTTTCGCTGTGCGGTAATCGGCGTTCCATTGTTGATTGTCGACCACTTTGTAGCTTCCCCAGATGAATGGTCCAGAGGCGAGAAGTAATGCTAGTTTGCCAAGATGTAATCGGCGGGTTTCATCATCAGGTCGATTGAGTACAGCATAAGCGATACCTTTTGGCAGCGTGTCGACTTGATTTATAAAATGTTGGGCGCGTTGCCATGCACACTGATTGTCTTTGTTTAACGCTAGCCATTGTTGCAGTTGCTTTTGCTCGTCATCGCTTAGTGGTTGCTCTTGTTGTCTGATCAACCAATCAGCGGCTTCGTGCAGGCTTTTTTTGATATTTTATTCAAACAAATCGTCTCCCATCAAAATGAAGCACTTTACATAAGCTTGTTTCATGTAGCGCTTCACCGTGGCAAGAGAAAGATGCATTTCATCGGCTATTTGTTGATATTTTTTACCTTCAATTTGCGACAGCAAAAATACCTGTTTTACCTGACTTGGAAGCGCATTCAGCAAAGCATCTATTTCCTCCAAGGTCTGCAAAATAATGAATTCATTTTCAGGTGATATAACGAAGGATTCAGGTTGTTTCGCTAAAAGCTCTAGGTACGCTTGCTCTAAGGATTTCCGTCTATAAAAATGGCACACAAGACCTTTGGCGATGGTTGCTAAATAGGCTTTTGGTTCTTTTATGGTTGTCGCATTTTGCTTTGCGTGAATGCGCAAAAAAGTATCTTGAGTTAAATCAGCGGCATCGTATTGGCTGTCTAAACGTTTACGAATCCATGTGTACAGCCAATTGTGATGATTGACATAGAGCGAGTGCATTACGTCATGTTGCACACTGGGAGTCACATTGTGCGGCATGAAACTGGGCCTTATTTAATATAAATGATAATTACTATCATTAAAAATCTTTATGGTTTCCTTGTCAAGAGAGGGTGCTGGAATGTAGGGGGTTTTTGCTTTGCAAAGACAAAGAAAAGCGCCAGGACAAGACTGACTGGCGCTTCGATTTTTGAGTTAGACCAATGACGTATTATTTTGGCGGATGATTTTCTATCCAATGATCGGCGATGTCCTCGCGGCGGGCAATCCAGACTTGGTCGTGGGATTGTACATAGTCTAGGAATTTCTTTAATGCCATAAAGCGGCTGGGTTTGCCTAGCGTTCGACAATGCATACCGATGGACATCATTTTCGGTGCGGTGGCGCCTTCTTCATACAAACAATCAAAATTGTCTTTCAGGTATTGGAAAAACTCTTCCCCGTGATTAAAGCCGTATGGCGAAGAAAACTTCATGTCGTTGCAGTCAAGCGTGTAAGGCACGATCAGATGCGGTTTGCTGCCACCATCTGGCGTATCGACTTTTACCCAATAGGGTAGGTCGTCGCCGTAGTTGTCTGAGTCGTATTTAAGTTGCGCTTGCTCTGCGACCAAGGCACGAGTGTTTGGTGAGTCGCGTCCGGTGTACCAGCCAACGGGTTTAACCCCAGTGACTTCTTCGATTAGGGCGAGGGCCTGTTGCATGTGCTCGCGCTCTTGCTCAATCGGCATTTCCTGATAATGAATCCATTTTAAACCGTGGCAGACAATCTCGTGTTTGCCTTCCACAAAGGCTTTTGCTACCTCTGGGTTGCGTTGTAATGCGGTGGCAATGGCAAAAACAGTCAGTGGTAAACCGCGTTTTTCGAACTCGTTAAGAATGCGCCAAACACCAGTACGAGAACCGTATTCGTAGAGCGATTCCATGCTCATATGACGATCTTTAAAAGGCTGCGCACCGAATATTTCAGATAGAAAGGTTTCTGCGTGTTCATCGCCATGCAAAACGCAGTTTTCACCGCCTTCTTCGAAGTTCAATACAAACTGTAAGGCGACTCGGGCGTTGTTGGGCCATTTTACGTTTGGCAGCCCTTGGCGGCCATAACCCGCGTAATCTCGTTCTAAATAGTGTTTCATGGTGTGTGTTCCATTCTTTGTTATGCATTGTGGGAACGGTTATAGGCTCCAGTGAGCATAGCGCCCAGTGAAGTTTTTACTAACACGTTGACCGTATTGACCTATTTTGGAAGTCTGTAAGCCAAGTTGATGCAATGATTCTGCCAATTTTACCGCCGCGACGACGCCATCAATGATGGGCACAGGCAGTTCTGCAGACAACTTTTCAACCAAACTCGACATGCCAGCACAGCCCAAGACGATGGCTTCCGCGCCGTCTTGTTCTATGGCAGCAAGGCATTCTTGTTTAAGTAACTGATAGGCCGCAGGATCAATATTTTCCAGAGCCAAAACGGGAATGTCGGTGGCTCTGACGCCGCTGCATTTATGTTGATGACCGTATTTTTGCAGTAAGTGTTCACTCGCTGGTAAGGTTCTAGATAACGTGGTGACGACGCCAAAGCGGTGGGCAATTAAACTGGCCATTTGAAACCCCGCCTCGGCAATGCCAATCACAGGGGCGTCAGCTAATTCACGGGCCGCGTCTAACGCGGGGTCACCAAAACAGGCAATGATGTGGGCGTCGACACCTTGCTGTTTACCTTGTTCGATAAGATCGAGCAGGGCGGCGCTGGCAATGACTTCATCAAAAGCGCATTCGATGCTTTTAGGACCGTGCTCTGGCGTACAGGCGATGATTTGCGTGGTAGAGAGTGCAATAGATTGTGCACTCAGCGCCATGGCATGAGTCATATCGGCGCTGGTGTTTGGGTTAATGAGCTGAATTCGCATGGTGCTCCTAGCGGCCAAAAAGTCGTTGAAAATCGATGTTTTCATCTGCTTTGCTTTCAAGAATAAGTGAAGATTTGATGTGTTTAAGGTGATGAGTCATCCAGTTTTGTGCCTCGTCTGCGTGGCCTTTATCAAACAGCTCAAGCAACTCTGAATGGTCGCCGCATTCGCAACCGACACTGCCGCGTGTGCCGTAGGCAGCGAGAATGAGCGAGGAGCGATAGCAGAGTTGTTGGACAAAACTCGCCAGTACTTTATTGCCTGCCAGCGTGGCCAATTCATAATGGAAACGGGCGGTTAGCTGGATAGAATCGGCTAATTGATTGCTGTCTTCTGCGTGTTTTTCTTCAGTGACCATGATACGAAAACGCTCAGAATGTTCCGCATTCCAATGAGTAAGCAGATCAGGAATGAGTTGCGGCTCAATTAATATACGGCTGTCCAGTACTTCTAATGCTTCCGCTTTGCTTGGATGGTTTACTTGCGCCCCTTTGTTTTTTTCTATCACCACAAAGTGCTCTAGGGCGAGTCGTTGCAAGACTTTGCGTATGCCCGTTCGGCTCACACCAAACGCCTCTGATAAGCGGTCTTCTGGCAGACGCGCTCCGGGCGGTAATTGATGCTCGACAATGGCGTTTAGCATTTGTCGGTAAATGATCTCATCATTCGACATAGGTTGTTCCTAATTATTGTATACGATGTCTTTCTATAATTCGTCAATAAGACAATATAACACGGCCGTTTGTTTCATACATCTTAAACAAAAAAAGTATTTTTTGTGCACAATTTTGGTGAGTTTTTGTATTTATTGAGTAGGTTTGGTGCAGCTTAACCTCATTTTTACGGCTGTTTTTCGGCTTTTACTCTTAAATGTCTAGGGTTGGGTTTCTGGCACATTAATTGTATTAATCATTGTATACAATTAAAAAGGAACGCAATCATGAAACAAGTATTTGAACAAAGCCCTAGGCTGGCAAACAGCGATCTTCTTCCTGAGAAAGATCAAAAATGGGGCTGGTATAGTATTTTCGCGTTTTGGATGTCGGACGTGCACAGTGTGGGTGGCTATGTGTTTGCTGCCAGTTTGTTTGCTCTGGGTCTAAATGGTATTCAGGTCTTTATTAGTCTGTTGTTGGGCATTTCCATTGTGCTAGTTTTTGCCAATTTGATGGGCAAACCAGGACAAAAAGCCGGTGTGCCTTTTCCTGTGGTAGCGCGTATGTCATTTGGTGTATTCGGTGCCAATATCCCGGCTATTATTCGAGGATTGATCGCGGTGGTTTGGTACGGTATTCAAACCTTTCTCGCGTCCAGTTCCTTTATTATTTTGCTGCTGTATTTCTTTCCTGACATGGCGTCTTTGGCGGATAAGTCGTTTATCGGGCTGTCTTACTTAGGTTGGATCGGCTTTACAGCCATGTGGGTGGTACAAGGTGTCGTGTTCATGTTTGGTATGGACATGATTCGCAAAGTCATTGATTGGTCTGGTCCTGCTATCTATGTCGCCATGTTTGCTTTGTGTATCTATATGGTAGATCGTGCTGGCTGGGAAAATATTAGTTTCAGTTTGAGTTCCAACAATCTGACTGGCATGGATGTGTATGTGCAGATGTTCATCGCGATTGCCTTGGTAGCAGGCTATTTTGCTGGACCAACCCTGAACTTTAGTGATTTTTCTCGTTATTGCGGCAGCTATAAAAAACTCAAGCTAGGCAATTTATTGGGCTTACCTGTTAACTTTGTGCTGTTTTCTTTGTTCAGTGTGGTGATTGTATCGGCTTCTATTCCGGTATTTGGTGAGATGATTACCGACCCTGTGGAAACGGTAAAACGTCTGGATTCTGGTTTTATTACCGTGCTTGGCGCTCTGACCTTTATCTTTGCGACCGTAGGCATCAATATTGTGGCGAACTTTGTCGCACCTGCGTTTGATTTCTCTAACGTGTCGCCACAGAAAATCAGCTTTAAGGCAGGTGGTTTTATTGCCGCGTTTGGTTCTGTGTTGCTAACGCCTTGGAATTTATTCAATAACCCAGAAGTGATTCACTACACGGTGGACGTATTGGGGGCGATGATTGGGCCTTTGTATGGCATTCTTATCGTTGATTACTTCTTTATCAAAAAAGGCCACATTGACGTCGCTGCTTTGTATACAGAGTCTCCGAAAGGCGCGTATTGGTATGAGAATGGCGTGAACAAGAAAAGCGTCTATGCTCTTATCATCGCGGGCGTGGTGTCTATTTTGGCGACCTTCGTATTCAATGCCTTGGCAAACTACGCCATCTTTATTGGCGGTATCGTAGCGGCCTTGTCTTATCGTTACATGATGGAGCCAGAGCGTGTGGCGTTGCAAAATATCGTGTTAGCCAAGTCCTAAGAGTGGATCATTAGACACTTAAATAAAGAAGCCCCGCATAGCAATGCGGGGCTTCTTTATTTACTCAGTGAAAAGGCTTGTTAAGCCGTTGCAGCAAGATCGGCTTCCGCTGCCGCCAGCATGTCGAACTCTTCTTCTGGTGTTTTCGCCACAAGGCAGTTTTTGCTATACAAGAAGTAGTAAGCGGCGCCGATGGCGAATAAGACTAGCGTGTAGAAAAACGCACGTGGATCGTAAGCGTAAACGCCAGTCAGCGCTAACAGTGACAAAACAAAGGCGATGGATGAGGTAACGATACCGCCAGGTGTTTTATAAGGACGTTCCATGTTTGGCTGTCTGATGCGAAGCAAAATGTGGCTTAGTGCCATCAAAGCATAAGACACCGTCGCGCCAACCACAGCCATGGCAAGCATAAGATCGCCTTCGCCAGTCAAAGAAGCTAGGAAGCCCAAAATACCCGGTACGATCAAAGCACGTGCAGGGACTTTACGTTTATCGGTAACAGACAAGCTTTGTGGAATGTAACCTGCACGAGACAAGGCAAAGACCAAGCGGCTGTAACCGTAGATGATAGAGAAGAAAGACGCGATCAAACCAGCAAGGCCTAGAACGTTTACTGCCGTTGCTAAAGAGCTGTGTCCTGCAAAGTTTAAGGCATCAACCAAAGGCACCGCGCTCTTACCCATCGCATCTGCACCAGCGGCACCGGCTAATAAAAACACCACCAAAAGTGCCGTGAAAAGTAAAAAGATCATCGCGCCGATAATGCCTTTAGGCACGTCCTTCGCTGGATCTTTGGCTTCTTCTGCTGCCAGAGGTACACCTTCAACCGCCAAGAATAACCACATGCCGAATGGCAACGCTGCCCAAATACCATACCAACCCATTGGCATAAACTCAGACGCGCCAGCCGCATCAGTTACGGCCACATCAAATAAACGGCTACTATCAAAATCGCCAATCAGTGCAACCGCTGTCGCTAGGATCGCAATCACAGCCAAACCACTGATCACCATCATGACTTTGAGCGCTTCGCCCGCACCGGCTAGGTGAATGCCGATAAAGACCAGATAAAACGCGGCGTAGACCCAAGGTCCATTAAAGCCCAACAAGGCTTCTACCGCAGAACCGATAAAAATCACAATGGCGGCAGGCGCCAAAGCGTATTCAATTAACACCGCTAGGCCAGTTAAATAACCGCCCGTTGGTCCCATGGCTTGACGCGCAAAACTATAACCGCCACCCGCCGCAGGGATCGCCGCGGACATTTCTGCCAAGGATAAAACCAAGGTGAAATACATCACCGCCATAAGCGCCGCCGCGATAGCAAAACCGCCCCAGCCCGCTTCGGCAATACCAAAGTTCCAGCCCGCGAAGTCACCGGATATGACATAAGATACGCCCAAGCCCGCGAGTAGAATCCAGCCCGCGGAGCCTCGTTTTAGCTGGCGTTTTGCCAGATATTCTTTGTTAATTTGATCAGACATTTTAGTTTCCTTTTGTTCCAGTTGTGCTCTATAGGTTGAGTTTTTAACCGTCATTTTTTGCCCAGTGGGCTTATAGTTTTCTTGCTTTTCTGTTTGTGCGTCTTCGTGCGTTTTGTTTTTTCACTTATCTTTTTTCACTTATCTTTTTCCTCGTATTAGGAGATGAGGAAGTTTTTTGACTCCTTGGAGGTGTCTACAATTAAATCATCGTCGGATCTGTCTTTGAGTTTGACGCCAGACAGTTTCAGGGTTCGTGCTTCGTTTAATAAATAAAAGGCTTTGCGCGCCGCTTCTTGGTAGACCAAGCCGGCCGGACGCACGTTGGAAATACAGTTGCGATAAGCATCGGTATACCCCACTTTACCGCCCCAAGTCAGATACAAGCCTAAGCTATCGGGGAGGCTCAACCCCGGACGTTCGCCGATTAATACCAAGACGCATTTGGCGTTGAGGCGTTCACACACATCGTCGCCAATGGCAACGCGGCCTTGTTTCACAAAACAGATAGGGGCGAGGTTCCAGCCGTTGATATGGTCAGAAAGCGCTTGTAAAAACGGCAAGGTATTTTGTTCAACTGCCAGCGATGACAAACCATCGACCACCACAATGGCGAGGTCGTAATGTTGTGAAGTGGAATCTCGGTGTTCGTCTAGTTGGTGGGCGGATTCGTCATCCAATCTGCGACCATAATCTGGACGCTGTAAATAGGTTGCGCGGTCCGTCGCGCGACTGTGCAAGAGTAGGGGGCACAGTTTTTTGTCCAATTTTTTGCCCAGTCTTGTTCCATCAGAGCCTTCGACAAAGCATCGGTGTCGAGTTGCGTGTGCACCGCATCAATAGCCTGAGCATGGGCGAGCTGAAATGCGAGTAAATGTTTGGTGGGTACACTGACACCGGCCCGCCCCAAGCCAACGCGCGCGTCCGTAAAGGCATTGAGTTTTCTCCACGCGTTTTCCGTAACGGGTTCTTCCTTTTCCGTTATAAGAGGCGTGTGTGGGTGTGTTGGGAAAGACTTATCAGGTTTAGGTATGTCGGATTTAGGGATGTCTTGGCTCATGAGCGACCTCCAATCATACGATTGAGTGATTTATGGAACGCATCAGGTAGCTTGTGGTTGAGGGTGAATTGCTCGTTATTTTTGAAGATTTCCATCTTCGCAAGCCAAGCATCAAACTCCGGCGCAGGTTTTAACCCTAACACTCTGCGAGCATATAACGCATCGTGAAAAGACGTTGTCTGGTAGTTCAGCATGATGTCGTCGGAACCTGGGATGCCCATCACAAAGGTACAACCCGCGACACCTAACAGTGTCAGTAAATTATCCATGTCGTTCTGGTCTGCTTCGGCGTGATTGGTGTAACAGACGTCGCAGCCCATAGGTAAACCAAGTAGCTTGCCGCAGAAGTGATCTTCCAACCCTGCACGGGTAATTTCTTTGCCATCGTACAAATATTCTGGGCCGATAAAACCGACCACGGTGTTAACCAATAGCGGATTGAATTTACGTGCTACCGCATAAGCGCGTGCCTCGCAGGTTTGCTGGTCTAATCCATGGTTGGCATTCGCCGACAGCGCACTGCCTTGGCCCGTTTCAAAGTACATGACGTTGTTGCCCACTGTGCCACGATTGAGTGACAAAGCGGCCGCTTGGGCTTCGGCCAGTGTGGCGAGGTTAAAACCAAAGCTATCGTTGGTCGCTTGAGTGCCACCAATGGACTGGAACACCAAATCCACGGGTGCGCCTTGTTCAATGCATTCGATGGTGTTGGTCACGTGCGTGAGCACACAAGACTGAGTGGGAATCTCATAATGCTGGATCACTTCGTCCATCATCTTGATCAAGCGTGTGGCTTGCTGCACGTTGTCTGTAGCAGGGTTGATGCCTATAACGGCATCACCGCAAGCGTACAGCAAACCGTCTAATATACTGGCGGCGATACCCGTTAAATCGTCCGTTGGATGATTTGGTTGTAAGCGCGTCGACAAATGCCCCGGCAAGCCAATGGTGTTGCGAAACGCGGTTTTTACATGGCATTTTTTTGCGACCAAGATCAAATCCTGGTTGCGCATAATCTTACTAACCGCCGCCGCCATTTCCGGTGTCACACCTGGGCGAATGGTCGTCAGTACCTCGCTGGTGGCTAAATCGCTCAGTAACCAATCACGAAAGCCCCCCACGGTCAGGTGTGAAATCAAAGAAAAGGCGTTTTTGTCATGATCGTCTAATATTAGTCGGGTAATTTCGTCTTCTTCGTAGGGAACGAGAGCTTGTTCAAGGAAAACTTTTAGTGGTACATCGGCCAGTGTCATCTGCGCGATGGCGCGTTCTTCAGCGCTTTCAGCGGCAACGCCTGCTAAGCGATCACCGGAACGAGCCAGGGTGGCTTTGGCCATTAAGTCGGCAAGATCGTCAAAGCCAAAGGTGCGCCCGCCAACTGTGTTTGTAAACTGAAAGTGGCGAGATTGAAAAGCGGAATGTGGATTATTCATTATGTTTGCTCACGCTTTTGGTCCGGTATTGGTTAAAAAGACAGAGTCAGGCTAAAAGGCATACATTTTGCAGTCTTTATCTGAGTCTATGTTTCGAGTCCATGGTTTGATAAATCACATGAGTTAACAGTACGGAAATCCATAAACTGACGTTATCGAATAATGGCAAAAATAATAAATTCTATATTTTTCAATGGTTTGTGTTTTATATCTTGCGTATTTTGTGAGAAAAAAGACAACAGTGGGTGTGAATATGTTGAATTTGGCGATGAATGCACCAAAAAAGAGCAATTCTGTCTGTGTGTCAGAAGCTTATGATGCGGATTTGCATGCCAGCAACCTGACAGGCTGGCAACAAGAGTACGATCAAACTAGCCGAGGTGTTTTTTATGGGCGGATCGTCGAATTGCCGTTTGATGGTTTGCAGGTGTTTTGTGAGCACACTAGCCAAGCCTTGCAACAAAAATGCGTAGTGTGGCCGAACTCGGTCTGGCTCGGTATTCCCCTCGCAGGACAAGAAGAGAGTCGCATTAATGGCTTAACCATTAAAGGCAATACCATCATGTGTCGGCCCGGCAGCTGTGATTTTCAACTTTCTACGCCACAGGATTACGATTTATACGGCTTGGTCGTGGATCGTCTGAAGCTGATCAAAATGGCATCGATTCATGGTGTCGACCTAAATTGGAAAGAGGCTCACCGAATATGGTCGCCTTGGTGTACCCGATAAAACCTTGGAGGAAGTGCGCTTTGTGCTCGCGCGTTTGCTCTCTATGAAAAACAAAACAACACCGCCGCGCTTGCAGCAAGACATCGTGATGATGGCACTGCTGGAAGTACTCAAAGAAGAAACGCCGCAGCCTGCCAAAACACAAAGCTATTATCACCGTAAAAAAGTCGTCGACTGTGCTCGTCAGTTTTTAGACCACCACCTTGATGAACCGGTCACCGTGACACAACTGTGTGAAGTGACCAACGTCAGCCGTCGAACCTTACAATACAGCTTTGAAAGCATCCTCGGAATCAGCCCGATTCAATACCTGCGCATCAGTCGATTAAACGGCGTGCGTCGTTCACTAGTTCAAGCCGAAAAAGGGCAATCGGTCAGCGACATCGCCGCCCAATGGGGATTTTGGCACTTAAGCCAGTTTGCTAAAGACTACAAACAATTGTTTGGTGAAACGCCCTCAAAAACACTCACGGGGTTGAGTGGTTGAGAGAAACAATAAATTTAGTTTTTTAAAAGTGGTATAGGGAGGGCATTCGTAGAAAAATGCTTTTTGAGCGAAGGTTGTTTTTATATGATGAGGATGCTCGTGCGCATTATCAAAATGTTCAGCTACATTTATATCACTGCAAATATAAAGGTGGCGAAATGAATACAAAGCAACTAATCGAAGAGGCAGTATCACTGCCGGTAGAAGAGCGTGCCATTGTTTTGGACTCACTGCTTCGCAGTTTAAATCAGCCAGAGTCAGAGATAGACAAACAATAGGCAAATGAGGCGAAACGTCGTCTTTCTGAACTCAGATTGGGCCAAGTTGAAGAAATTCTAGGAAATGATGTGTTTAGCAAGGTGTGGGATAGGTTAACAATTAGGGGAAGATGAAAATTAAACTTTCTTTTCATCTGGCCCTAATACCTTAAAGCTGTGCACCAGACCGCGTTTCGCGTCCACGCTAATATGTGCTTTGTTCTCGAAGAATCGTTGATTGCCTTTCTTAGTCTGATGCATTTCAGGGTCTCGTGACTTGGCTTTATTTTTGGTTGAGGCTCGCGGCTTCGATAATCGTCGCATCAACAATGGTGCCTTCCTTAAAGTAAATCCCTGAGTCAGACAGTCATTTGTTCACTTCTTTAAAGAGCTTGCGCCCAAGCTTGTGCTTCTCAAGCAAATGGCGGAAATTCATTATGGTTGTATGGTCTGGGATCGTGCCGTTTAGAGACAGGCCAGAAAACAATTGCATTGAGGTAATCTCGTAGAATGTATCTTCCATCGCTGGATCACTTGTGCTGTACCAGTTCTGCATAAAATGAATGCGTAGCATGGTAGCGAGAGGGTATGGACGCCGACCATTGCCAGTTTTTGGATAGAACAGTTCAATTTGAGCTTCAAGCTACTGCCATGGGATCAGCTCATTCATCCGACCAAGGAAAAGCTCTTTGCGGGCTTTACTACATTTGCTCGTTAATTTGGTATCGGCGAAGGAAAGCTGGCTCATAAAAGAAGCAAAGTTAGCTTGTCGCCCCTGAAAAACTCTCAACCTATTGAATCTAATAGGTTTTTATAAGATAGTTAATGCTTAAACCTTACGATAAATACGCCTTTAGACCTAAAAAGTTGCAGAATGGGTGAGTTTTATGAAGCCTCGTCAGAGAAAGACCATGCCGCAAAAAGATTTGTTCCAACCTCAGCTCGTAGACATCATTAATCCCAATCATCCTTTAGTTCGACTGGCTAAGATCATTGATTGGAACCTGTTGGATAACGAATTGGGGGCACACTTCTCAACGGTTGGTGCAGCCGCGTTGCCAACGCGCCTTATGACGGGGTTACTGTATTTGCAACACTTGCATAACTTGTCTGACGAAATGGTATTAGAGCAATGGCTTGAATCGCCTTATTACCAATATTTTTGTGGCGAAACCTTTTTCCAACACGACTTCCCGTGCCATCCAACGAGTCTTGTTAAATGGCGAAAACGGTTAGGAGAAGAAGGCTGCGAATGGCTGCTTACCCAGACGATACAAGCAGGGCTAAAACTAAAAGTTATCAAACCAGCGAGCTTAAAACGAGTCGTAGTAGACACCACGGTACAAGAAAAAAACATCACCTTCCCAACAGATGCCAAGCTCTACAACAAGGCTCGACAACAGCTCACGCAGGTAGCCAAAGAACAAAATATCACGTTAAGACAAACCTACGACAAAGTCTGCCATGAGTTAATGCCAAAAATTGGACGCTATGGCCACGCCAAACAATATAAGCGGATGAGAAAAGCGATTAAGCAAGTCAAAGGCTTCTTAGGGCGAGTATTGCGTGACATAGATCGGCAAGTAAAGCGACAAGGATTAACGCTCACCCAAAAACAGGAAGATATACTCAACCAAGCTTATCGATTACTAAAACAAACTCGCCAGAGCAAGAATAAACTGTACAGCCTACATGAACCCAATGTGGACTGTATATCTAAAGGCAAAGCGCATAAACGCTACGAATTTGGCGTAAAAGCCAGTGTAGCCGTTACCGCGAAAGAATCCTTCATCGTGGGCGCAAGAAGCTATCCTGGCAATCCGTATGATGGCCATACGTTAAAAGATCAACTGCAACAAGTAGAAACCCTGACAGGCACGAAACCGGACAGCTGTTTTGTTGACAGAGGGTATAAAGGGTCTGGCGTGGAAGACATTAGCGTCTTGATTGCAGGTCAAAAACGCGGAGTCCCCAAGAAAGAGAAGCGCTGGATGGGAAGACGAAACAGCGTAGAACCCATCATAGGGCATCTCAAATCCGATGGAAAACTCAGACTATGCTTCTTAAAAGGTGTGCTAGGCGATGCGATCAACGTGATCTTAAGTGCCTGTGGTCAGAACCTACGTAAGCTACTGAAGTGGCTTTGTTGTGCCCCATATTTTGGAGCATTTTTAAGACGATTATGGCTGAAAATAACTTTTCCACTTGAAAGACCCAAAAATAGAATGGCGCTTCTTGCTTGAAACGCCATTATTCAGGGACGACTAGCTTGAGTCGGTCAGATTGCCTCTTGCCGATAACTTAATCTCATGCACCTTAGCAGAGTGCTTACAACCATTCGATACGAAATGTATGATCGAGCCTTACATCCGTTTTAAAGGCCAAGTCGGTGAACAAGCGACCATGTTCTTGCTCGACCCATGTGGCAACGCATTAGAGTTCAAAGCCTTTTAAGATATGGGCCAACTGTTTGCTAAGTAAGGTTCTGCCATAAAAAAGCGCAATCTTAGACTGCGCTCAATAAGCCACACTGGCTTCCAGTGTGGCTTTGCTGCTCGATAAGTTGCTTATTTGAAACGGCTTAAGATTTGCTCCACATAGTAGGTGGCTAATCCTAAGTAGTTCTCCGGTTTGAGGGCTTCAATCACAGCGGTTTCTGTTAAATGTTGCGTCACTCTTGGGTCATTAGCTAATACTTGCGCTAAGTCTTGTGACCCTTGTTCTGCAATACGACAGGCATCATAGACAACGTCGTGTGCTTCTTGTCGGCCTAAATATGGAGCCAACGTCATCATGGCGGACTCTGCCATGATTAAGCCATTGGTTGAGTAAAGATTGTCCAGCATTCGCTGAGGGTGAACTTCCAAGCCTTCTAATAGGAACGAGGCTTGCGAGAGCGCGCAGTGTGTTAACACAAATACTTGCGGCAAGGCGATCCATTCAGCATGCCAAGGTCCCGTTGCACGTTCCAAATCAGACTCTTGAGCGCCAAGTAACAAGCTCGTATTTCCCACGATAGCTTTATGACAACCTCGGATGACCTCACAGGAAATAGGGTTGCGTTTCTGTGGCATGGTCGAGGAAGCGCCGCGGTCTTTCACGAATGGTTCACTTACTTCTCCTAACTCAGTCATCGACATGATCATGATATCAAAGGCAACTTTAGCCAAAGAGCCAGACAGTATTGCCAATGTCGTTGCGATTTCAGCAAAGTTATCTCGGGTGGCATGCCAAGGTGCCGTTGGACACTGCAAATCAAGTTCTTTTGCTAATTGCTCGGTCACTTTTTCCGCGCCTTTGCCCATGGATGCTAGTGTGCCCGATGCGCCGCCAAGCTGCGCAACCAACACTCTCGCTTTCATTTCCTGTAAACGAGCTTGGCAGCGTATTAAAGAATCAAGCCAAATGGCTGCTTTATAGCCAAAGGTGATCGGCAGCGCATGTTGCATATGGGTTCGTCCAGCCATCACCGTGTTTTTGTAGGTCTCGGCTAGCTTGCTTAAAGCCTTTAGGGTTCGTGTGAGGCTCTTGCTCAATCAGTTGAATACCGTTACGGATTTGCAAAACGGAGCCGGTATCCATGATGTCTTGAGTGGTGGCTCCCCAGTGCACAAAACGCCCAGCGTCACCTGCTGCGCCGCTTAATTGTCTTACCAAACCTAAGATGGGGTAGCCGACATTGCCGGTATCAATGGCAAGTTGCACCATATCTAATGATACGGTCTCAGCTGTACGGTTGATGGCATCTGCGGCGGCTTGGGGAATCATCCCCACGGAAGCCTGTGCCCGAGCGAGGGCGGCTTCCACATCAACATAGCTTTGCACACGCGCTTTATCAGAAAACACGGCGTTCATGGCATCAGACAAGAACAGTGGCGCGAACAGTTTTGAGTCAATAATTGAAGAAGACATTTTTATTGTACCTTTGCTTTAAGCTCGTTTTTACGAGACTGATACTTTTGAAAAAAGATGAGTAGGGTGAAAAGGGCAATCCCCGCTAGGTCTGTTTGCCAGCCACCGGCAATACTGAGTAATGCCGCCAGCATGAGTAGTGCTCTAACAGGCAGCCCCACCTTGCTAATAAACCAGCCTTGCACCGCCGCACTGAGTAGATAAATGCCAAACACAGCGGTTACCGTTGCCATGGCAATTTCAAGGACACTGCCTTGCATCAGAAGCGCTGGGTTAAAGCAGAAAATAAACGGCACAATAAAAGCGGAAATACCGATTTTGAAAGATTGCACGCCCGTCTGCATGGAGTTAGAACCTGCGATCGCGGCACCAGCAAACGCGGCCAAGGCAACCGGAGGGGTAATGGCCGACATCACCGCGAAGAAGAACACAAAGAAATGCGCTACTAACGGCTCAAGCCCCAACTGAACAAGTCCAGGTGCGACCACGGCTGCTGCCACGGCATAAGCCGCCGTAGTGGGCATGCCCATGCCGAGTACCACAGAAATCAACATGGCAAAGATCAATGCCAAAATCGTACTGTTATCGGCTACCGCTAACAAAATAGTAGAGAAGCGTAAGCCCACGCCAGTAAGGCTAATAATGCCAACTATGATGCCGGCGGTTGCACACACGGACAAAAGTGGTATCGCCATTTTGCCAGCCAATGCCAATGCATGAAAAATACGTCCAAGGCCCATTTTATTAGTCCCCAGCCAACTCACAACGATGACGGAGATACCTGAGAGGGTTCCGGCACGTATGACTGAGTAACCCAGTACTAAACAGACGATCAAGATGATAATGGGCGAAAATAAGTAAAGTTGGCGCAGCAGTAGCGCTTTATTGGGGAGTTCATCCTTACTTAAGCCCTTCATGCCTAATTTTGAGGCTTCAAAATCGACCATAAAAAAGACCGATAAGAAATATAGAATGCCAGGGATGGTCGCAGCTAGCACAATGTCGGTATAAGGAATCCCTGTCACATCGGCCATGATAAAAGCACCAGCCCCCATAATAGGAGGAAGAATTTGCCCACCAGAAGACGCCGCCGCTTCGATTGCTCCTGCTACTTTGGGTTGGTAGCCCACTTTTTTCATTAGCGGAATAGTAAAGGCGCCAGTCGAGACAACGTTACCCGCTGAGGAGCCATTGATGGTGCCCATTAAACCTGATGCAATCACCGCTACTTTCGCCGGGCCACCTTTCTTATGGCCGGCTACGGCAAAGGCGAGTTTGACAAAGTAGTCACCGGCCCCAGAGGCTTGCAAAAAGGCGGCAAAAACAATGAAAAGAATCAAATAGGTCGCTGACACACCTAAGGTTGGCCCTAGGATACCGTTATCGGTCATCAAGTAGGTGGTAAGGCGAGCCAAGTCGTAACCATCGTGATGCAATATGCCTGGCATCCAAGGACCACGAAGGCATACAAGACAAATACCGCTGCAATAATAACCATCGCCAGACCGGTGGTACGGCGCGTCATTTCAAGTAACAGCGCCATAGCACCGATAGAAATGACCGCATCCGACGTAGTTGGAAAGGCACCAGCTCGGAATTGCAACAGATCCAAGAACTCCACTAAGTAGCTTGCGGTGACACCCGCTAAGACGGCGAAGCTAAAGGCATTGGCAAGGTCTGTGTTGGAATGAGTGCTGCGCCAGCCAGACACCAGCGTGCAGATCAGCGCGGCTAAGTAAAACCCAGTAAATAGGTTCAACTCTGATGCATTAAACAGGTTTCGATCTAAAACGAGGTAGCTGGCCAGTGCGCAGCCAGACAGAGCTAGGCTGAGCAGAGCAAGCCATTTACGTAAACGGCTGGCAGGTGCCTGTGTTTCGCTATGAAATAAAAATGCACCGATACCAAGGCCAGCTAACAGGTGCAGTATTCTTTGGATCCAAGCATCCACAGGATAAAAATTGAGTACCAGTAGCTGAATAAATACATAGCCAGCGCAGGCGGCGATCACCCAAATGGGCGCACTAACGCGCTCATCTGAAGTGCTAGCAGAATCCAGGTTGACAGATTCTGCTGCTTGATTTGAAAGTGGTTGAGACATGATGACTTACTCGCTACTCAACTTCACAACATACATCGACGCCGATTTCTCGGTAGTACTTAGCTGCGCCTGGGTGAATTGGCAGCACGCCGTTAAACAGCATATTTTTAGCCAGTGATTCTGCGGCGGCTCTGTGAACCTGCATCATCTCGTCATTACTTTCTAAAATAGTCTTGGTGATGGCATAAGCTAGGTCATTTGACATCTGCTTGTTGGCCACAACAAAGTTCCACATTGAAACCGTTTGGATATCTTGGCCCTGTCCTTTATAAGTACCGGCTTTGATGGTCATGGGTGATAAGGAAGGAAAGGCGTCCGTAAGTGATTTTACTTGTGCGTCGCTAAAACCTAACGGTGTGATGGCATTTTGAGCTTCAACCTGTGTGAAGGCTGTGACAGGAATACCCGCCGCCAGGCCTAACGAATCAATCATGCCATCTTGAAGTTGCCCAGCCTGATCGCCCGCGCCACCAAAGCGTGGTGTGACGTTAATGCCTACCTCTTGCAAAATGGAGGGTAAGTAGGTGGCAGTGGTGCCTGCTTTGGGTCCAACGCCCATGGTTCGGCCGTTTAGCTGTTCTAAAGTTGATATGCCTGAAGAGGTGAGTGATGCCATTTGAAATGCAGACTGATACATCGGGAAAAGCACCCTTAAGTTGGGAAGCTGACTGCCAGGCATTAGTGGGTTTTTACCTTCAACACTCTGTTGTGCAGGCCCTGTACTAGTGAGTCCTAGGTCTATTTGTCCAGCTTCCACTAGTGCTAGGTTTTGAATGGGGCCACCAGAAACTTCTGCACTGGTAGAAATATTCAGCTTCTCTTGAATGAGCTTGGCAACGCCGCTGCCGTAGATGAAATACGTGCCGCCTTGGGAGGCCGTGCCTAATTTCATGCTGGATGGGAAGTCACTTGCTGTGGCAGATGTTGCTAAAAGAATGCTGGTAAGGGATGCGATAATGCCAATTTTCTTAGTCATACGTAAACGGTCTTTCATGGATAGGCTCCAGTTACATTTATTGTTATTGAAAGAGAGCGACAACACCTATTTGTCCGTACAAATTTGTGTTGTATGGACAATATAGAGTGCTTTTATTGGATTGTCCATACAAATTTCTTTTCGGAATGCAGTGGATCCGCTAGCATTGTTTTGAGAACAGTTGCCAAAGGTGATAAATGAGCAAGATTGCAAGGTACGTCGAAGTAGCCAATATTCTCGAGCAGAGGATTCAGATGGGGCTTTATCAAGTAGGGAATTTATTACCTACGGAAGCTGCTTTGTGTGAAGAATTTAGTATTAGCCGATTTACGGCGAGAAACGCCCTCAAGCAACTTGAGGAAGTGGGTAAGATTGAGCGCCAACAAGGTAAAGGCAGTGTGGTGTTGGCGGACCGACCGGTAAGATTTAACAGTACCTGGTCTACTATCGATGAGCTGATCGAACATGCGAACCAAGTTCGAGTGAGTTTTACTTCTGTAAAAACAGTGTTTGTAGATGCAGAGTTATCAGCAAAAACGGGTTTTAATGTGGGATCCAAATTAAGTGAATTCAAGGGTGTCCGTTTTGGAAAATCAGCCAATGCCGAGATTCCTCTGTGCTCTATCGTTGTTTGGATCGATGCTAAATACGCCTCAAGCTTAGATCAGCTGGATAACTTGGGGAGCACCATCATTTCTTGGTTGAAAACAACCCATCAACTAGAGCCAGTGGAAGTTCGGCAAAAGATCTCTGCACAGATTATCGGTGATGATCTTGCTAAAGTATTAAAAACAGACTCAGGTATAGCTGGTTTGAATATAAAACGTACATATTTAGACAAAAGAGGTGTTACGATCGAGGCAACTACTACGGTATTTCCATCGTACTTGTTTGAATATGAAACGACAATATCGAGCCGTAATTAACAGAGATTACAAGCAATGTAAGCCGATTCGTTACGAGTGGACGTCGTTAATCCTTGCCTTTCCATCATCCAAAAAATTATTTTTCAAAAAAATATCGTTTATCTGAAACCTTTTTTTACAAGATGAGTATCTCTGTATGAGCCGCCCAATTGGGTGACACCTAGTTTACTAATACAACTCATATAGGATGATTATGATGAAAAAGACGATTATTGCTGCCACGACTGCTTTCGCTGTTTCTGCTTGTTCAACTGGCTTTTACGGAACACCGGACCAAGATAGCCATATTGCTGGATACGCGCTTGCTAACAACGGAACGACCTTGATCACAATGGAATCTATCGCGTCTCCCGCTAAAATGGACTCCTTTATGTTAAGCAATAAGCTGGACGCCGTGGCTTATCGCCCCGTCACTGGTGAGCTGTTGGGCTATTCCAACGGCGCGGTTTATGCTGTGGATACTAAGACGGGCAAGCTAACCGATCTTGGTGCGGCCTTCACAAATGGCGCCATGATATCCAAGAATGCGTCAGCCACCGCGATGGACTTTAATAACGCCATTGATGCTGTTCGTATGGTGGGTTCTGACGGTACAAATTTGGTGTATTTCCCAATCGGTTTTGGTAATGAAGATAAGCGTGCTAATTCCGTATTAAAATTTACCTCCACATTCTATGTACAAGGCGACAGCAACGAAGGCATGACGCCTGAAATTTTTGCGAACGCGTACACTAACGCCATTGTCGGTGCAAAAGCGTCGAGCACTTTTCAGTTTGCGTTAGACAGTAAAACAGACTCATTGGTCAGCCTTGCGAATAATACAGGCGAACTAAAAACCGTGGCTAAGATCAACATCAATGGTAAGGCCGTTGACCTCTCATCCATGGGTGGCTTCGATATTGTTTCTGCCGAAGAAGGTTCTGACGCCGCTTATGCCATATTACAGCTTGAAGGGGCATCAAAAGCTGGGCTTTATGCTATAGATCTGACGACAGGCGCGGCAACCTTAATGGCCGACTTACCAATGGGTGGCTTTAGCGGCTTTGCCGTCTCAGGCGGTCAATAATTGCGAAGGGTGTTTTTACACTCACAGTAAGAAAAAACCAAAGGCAGTCTAGCAATAGATTGCCTTTTTCTTGTGAGCTAGTTTACCAAATTATCGAGATATTTGTTTTAGATTGTATTGTTATGTTATAACATATTTTATCTGTTGTAATGAACGCTTTGAAATAGCGTTAGTGTCAGACCAGTCAACGACTCCTCATCATGTAGGGCATTATATGAATGAACAGCTAATGAATAATCCACCGAGCAAAAAGCTTCCCGTCACTGTGTTATCAGGTTTTCTGGGGGCAGGTAAAACCACCTTGTTAAACCATATTTTGAATAATCGCGAAGGTCGACGTGTTGCGGTGATTGTGAATGATATGAGTGAGGTCAATATCGATGCGGCGTTGATCCGAGAGGGCGGGGCAGAGCTTTCTCGTACGGATGAAAAAATGGTCGAAATGAGCAACGGCTGTATTTGCTGCACGTTACGAGAAGACTTGCTGATTGAAGTGGAACGCTTAGCTAAAGAGAGAAAATTTGATCAGCTAGTGATCGAATCGACAGGTATTTCAGAGCCATTGCCTGTTGCGGAAACCTTTACCTTTGAAGGCGAAGATGGCCGCTGCCTTAATGAAGTGGCGCAACTCGATACCATGGTCACTGTGGTCGACGCGTTTAATTTCTTGCGTGATTACAGTTCGCACGACGATTTGCAAACGCGCGGCGAGTCGTTAGGCGAAGAAGACGACCGCACCGTGGTGGATCTATTGATTGAGCAAATTGAGTTTTGCGATGTGATGGTCATTAACAAAGTGGACTTGGTGACGGAAGAAGATCGAGATCGATTGATTGCCATGCTGCGTAGCTTGAATCCAAGGGCGAAAATTGAGATGGCTCAATTTGGTAAGGTGCCATTAGATCGTGTTTTAAATACAGGTTTGTTTGATTTTGAACAAGCGTCTTTAGCGCCCGCTTGGCTGCAAGAAATTCGCGGAACCCATGTGCCAGAAACCGAGGAATATGGCATCAGTAGTTTTGTCTACAGCGCTCGTAGACCCTTTCATCCGAGTCGTTTTTACCAGCTTGTGAATCAGGATTGGCCCGGTGTGGTGCGTTCCAAAGGCTATTTTTGGTTAGCATGTGATCCCACGAAAGCGGGTAATTGGTCGCAAGCAGGCGCGGCGGCAAGGCACGGCCCTGCCGGATATTGGTGGGTGTCTATTCCCAAAGCCCAGTGGCCACAAGATGAAGAGTCGGTCGAGTGGATCCATGAAAAATGGCATGACAAGGTGGGCGATGCGCGCCAAGAGCTGGTTTTAATCGGTATGGACATGGACGAATCCGCCCTGCGAGCCAACCTAGATGCCTGCTTATTAACTGATGACGAAATGGCACTAGGTGCCAGCGTTTGGAAGACTTGGACAAACCCTTTTCCTGAATGGATTTGATCCTGTTACACGCTTTACTGGTTGTAAGGCGTGTTTTTCGAGGGGATTGATGCAGAGTGCAATAACGCCGAATACATCATTTTGATGTATGATCAGTTGAGTGAAACGTCATAATTGGAGCGAACGGTGACTCGATACTGGGTGTTGTTATTGTCTGCTCTGTTCAGTTTTTGCGTTCAAGCCGATGCTGTACAGAACACAATGGATCATGGGGATTTTGGTCCTTTTATGCGTTCGTTAAATAATACGAGCTATGGTTATCAAGTTATTGAGGACGTTACTCGGACTGCCATCATTAACAGTGCACCAACCAAACTAATCGAGAAATTCGAGGTGCATCCAGGAGACTGCTACTGGAATAAAGGCTGGAACGATTGCGAGCAAGATCGCGAACGCAGTGAGTTATCCGAGCAAAAGAAAACAACACCTGCAGGCAGTGACGCTTGGTACGGTTGGTCGATTTACTTTCCAGAAGACTTTCCTAATGTGTATCCCACCAAAACAGCTTTAGGGCAATTTCATCAAGCCAATTCTCATCCTATCTGGATGTTTCAAAATGGCCGTGGCGGTTATCACCTAGACGATCATATTTCTGGAACTAAGAAAAACTACGAGCTGATTAATGAGGCTGACCTTCGAGGTCGGTGGCATAAAATCGAAGTGCATGCTCGTTGGGAAAAAGACGATTCTGGTGTGTTCCAAGTTTGGGTAAACGGCGAGCAAAAAGTCGACTACCAAGGCCCGACGATGGACGCAGACATTGTGTATTTTAAATACGGTGTGTATCGATCTTTTTTATCACGATATAAACAAGCTAGGCAGTTAAACGCTGTACCACCACAAATTGTCTATTACAGCAATGTGAAGCGTGGTAAAAATAGGGCATCGCTTCAGCCTTAGATTATTGCCATTGGGAGATAAAATGAGCGTTCAAATTCGTCCAGCCGTGATTGGCGACTTACCCGCATTAACGGATCTTTATAACCACTACATAGTAAACACGCCAGCAACGTTTGATATAGAGCCTTACACATTAGAAGGTCGAGCGGTTTGGTTCGCACAATTTGCGACCACAGGCCGACATCGTTTATTGGTAGCGGAACAAGACGGCAACATTCTTGGTTACGCTTGTAGTGGACCGTTCAAACCCAAACGCGCTTATGAAACCTCGGTGGAAGTCAGTATTTATCTAAAACCCGAGACAAAAGGCCGAGGCTTGGGAACCGCCTTGTACCTTGAATTGTTTGAGCAACTGGAAACTGAAGACGTGCACCGCGCCTATGCTGGCATCACCTTACCCAATGAGGCCTCCCGTATTATCTACGAAAAGTTCGGCTTTGAATCCGTCGGTGTTTACCTAGAAGTAGGCCGAAAATTTGGACAATACTGGGATGTGGAATGGTTCGAGAAAGAGGTGGGGAGCGATTAGAAAATAACAATGACTTATTAACCTAGGTTAATTCCTTCTCTTCTGCACTCCTGTAAGCTTAACGGTATTCCGTATTGATTGAGCATTAGGGAGCGCAGTATGTCGTTATCATCCAGTCTACAAAATTATCTATCTGACCTAGGTTTGGTCGTACCTGAGCCATTGAATATTGAGTTTGTTCAGACGTTGCAGTCGGCCCATGTGGCGCGTTATAGCTTTAATAGTTTGGCGGTGGTGTTGGGTGAAGAGATTTCGTTGGAGCTTGAAGCGATCAGTCAGAAAATAGTGACTCGTGGTCTCGGAGGCTATTGCTTTGAGCATAACAAGTTAACGTTTGAGCTTTTAAAAGCCTTGGGTTATGACGTGCAGCTTAAGTTGGCAAGAGTACTGAATAATAACTTCGAGCGTGAAGCGGGCCGAACCCATCGAGTGACTTTGTTAACTTTAGAAGGCGTCAGTTATTTAGTCGATACTGGTTTTGGTGGTAATGGACCGATTGCGCCATTGCGGTTAGATAGCAATACGAAGCAAATGGCTGGTTTAGATGGCTATCGTTTGTTGGCAAAAGGCAAGGGTGAATACGATTTGCAGGTTATGAAAGGGGAAGATTATTTTACCCTTTATCGTTTTGATAATGCGGCTTACACGGATGCGGATTGTGCGCTTGGGCATTTTTATTCTCATAAACATCCGCAGGCGGTGTTTTCAAAAAATCTTATGGTGACCTTGAAAAAGAAAGATCAGACGGTTGCCTTGGTGAATGCTGAGTTTACTAGGAGAGACCGACAAGGCGAGCATAAGCAGTTGATTGAAAGCCCTGAATTACTCGGAAATATTTTGAACTCTGAATTTGGTATTGCCCTTGAAGCTGCTGTGGTTGAGCATCTCTTTATCCGTTTTGTGGCGCCTATGTTGACAATGGATGAAGTCGGGGCGAGGTCATGAGTTCGTTTTTTACTTTGTTATTATGGGCTTGGTTGATGGCGTCTTCTTTTATCGTCTCGGGTCATATGGTGGCATACGCTAGCCCGATTGCTACGTCGGCGTTTCGTTTCTTATTGGCGATGCTCATTATGTTGCCAGCGCTATTGTTCAGTTGGCAGCGAGCTAAGCTGAATAAAACCGAGCAGTTTAAGGCGTTATTCGCTTCCCGTCGTCGGCTTTGTCATTATGTGGTGATAAGTGGTGCCCTGGTGGGGTTTTTTATCGGATTGTTTGTCGCCTTGCAGTCGACAACGCCGTTGAATACCTCTGTTTTGTACACCTTGGTTCCCTTAATTGGTGTGATGATAACGAGGGTGTGGCTTAAAGAAGTCGCGCCTTTATGGCGAGTGGTTGGCTTTGTTCTTGGCTCTGTCGGGGCGATGACGGTGCTGTTTTCAACACAAGGCTTTTCTACTCAAGGCTTTTCTACACAAGACTTTCCTATTCAGGGCAACGACGGATTTCAGTGGCATTCGGGGGATTATATTTTTCTTGGATCGTGCTTTTTATTGGCCTTGCACGTGGTGTCGGTACAGAAATGGGGGCGTTCGTTAGGTGCCTTGTCTGGGGCTTTTATGATTATGCTGTTTGGAACACTTTGGCTGCTGCCTATCGCGTTGATTTGGGGAGAGCTGGATCAAGTGCAATGGGCGTTGCAAGGTTTTTGGGTGAATATCTTGTATCTGACGGTATTTACCACCTTATTTACCTTTGTATTGCAGCAACGTTTGGTGATGACGGTGGGGGCAAGTCGCTTGCTGGCGATATCTTATACCATACCGGTTTGGGTTGCGTTATTTACCGGGTTAACGCAATCACGGTTGTTAAGCTTGGTCGATTGGCCTTTTGCTTCTGGCATTGTATTGTTAGGCATCGCATTGTTTCTTATTGATGGTAATGTAAGTAAGGTAAAAATCGTCCATGGATCGAACTCAACTGCAAAATAGTTTCGAAGCGTATTTTAACGAATTTGGCTACGATATTGATTGGCAAAGACTGACGGTGCCAATGGATGTGCATGTGATTCGCAAAGGTGATTACCTTTTTAAACAAGGCGATACCGCAAATCGTTTGTACTTTTTGCATTCTGGACTAGTGCGTTATGTGAGTGTTTCCGATGAGGGGAAGGAGTTCACACAAACTTTTGCGAAGAGCCCCGAGGATCATTGGCTCGACCAAGGCGATGGTGACCGAAACACGTGTTTTGTTTGGTATTCAAGCCTTGGAGGATTGCATGATGTCTTCTTATCCTTGGCAGGCTTTTTATGCCCAAATGCGTCATGATATTGGCTTTTTAGAGTGTTACGCTAAGTTTTTAGAGCGTATTTTTATGACGAAAGAAGAGCGCGAGAATGCTTTTGTAAAGCACTCCGCAGAGCGGCGTTATCTAGATTTTTGTACCGCGTATCCTGAGTTAAAGGATTCTATTCCACAGCAACAGATCGCCTCTTACATTGGTATTACACCGGTGGCGTTGAGCCGGATTCGACAAAAACTGAAGTTAGGTCATCGTTGATTGTTGGTGTCTGAAATAATCAATTCTTAGCCATTATCTATTTCGTCATTTCATCATTTGGTAAAGTGAATACATGTGTTTGTGTATGGCTATACTCCTCCTTATATTTTCTAAAACATAAAAATAATCTATAGATCAATGTCTTGAATATACTTTAACTCTTTATTTTAGTGCTTTTTCATTTTGGGCATGCTCCATGCAATTCTCCTTGTTGTGAGAAATAACCTATTTAGCACACTTTACCTATCTGACTAGGCTCCCCTCCTAGTCAAATAGACGTGGTGTCTACTTAGTGACGGCTTACCGTTTCATAAAAAAATAAGGAGAAACACTATGATGTTAGCGAATAAAACGATCGTCATTACCGGCGTATCATCTGGTATCGGTGCAGACGTTGCGCGTCTTGCACGCTTTCATGGAGCTAAGGTTATTGGCATTGATCGCCATGAGCCCAGTATGACGCTGGATGGTTTTGTTCAAATTGATCTTGGTAATCCAACGGCGATTGATGCCGCTTTGGTTGCCTTACCTGAAAAAATCGACGCTTTGTGTAACATTGCCGGTGTGCCTGGCACGGCGGATGTTGAACTGGTCGGGCGGGTAAATTATTTAGGATTGCGCCATTTAACCGAAGCACTAATACCGAGATTCAACACGAATGCTAGCATCGTGAATGTGGCTTCTGTGTTGGGCATTGAATGGCCTCAGCGTTTAGAAAAACACAAAGCACTGGCTGACACTTCGTATTTTGAAGAAGGTGTGGCTTGGTTAAAGAAAAATCCCGTCCCTCAAGAAACCTGTTACCAATATTTCAAAGAAGCCTTGATTGTTTGGTCTACTCAGCAAGCTTTTACCTGGTTCCGTGATCATGGTGTGCGTATGAATTGCGTGGCTCCGGGTCCTGTTTTTACGCCCATTTTAGGCGATTTTGTGTCCATGTTGGGTGAGGAAAGAGTTCAAAAAGACGCCGAGCGTATGCTGCGTCCTGCTTATTCCGATGAGGTGGCAGAAGTCATCGCTTTTCTTTGTTCTGATGCTTCCCGTTGGGTGTGCGGTGTCAATATTCCGGTCGATGGTGGTTTGGCGTCTACCTATCTTTAAAAAGTCAGAATATGGTAGATCGACGAAAGCTAATAAGCCTGTGATTATGCTATATCGCAGGCTTATGTGTTTTTTAAATGATCACTTTTCAGTTTTGTTTATTCTTCTTTAGGCGATAAGCCAATTGTGGTCTGCTTAGGCCAACTCGTCTTGCGGCTTCAGATAAGTTTCCTTGCGCATTGTCTACGGCTTCTTTCAAAAGATTATGTTCTAGCATTTCAATATCGATAGAATCCTTGCCGCCTACGAATTGAGAAATGTGTTCTAGCAACGAGCTTGTAGGCTCTGTCTGTGTCTTTGAATGGCTCAAATTTCCTTGGTTATTGACCGAATAAATAATTTCGTCAGGAATGGGACTCATTTCTAAACAAATGCGGAAGGTCAATGGGCTTCACCTTCTTCTGATGCGATCACGCCGCGTTCCATTAGGTTTTGTAGCTCACGAATGTTACCTGGAAAACCATAATTTAATAGCGCTCGTCGCGCTGTTTGTGTCATGCCAGATGGCGCTTTTTGATGCAATTGGCAAAAGTGATGATAGAAGTGATTAATGAGCAGTGGGATATCGGCTTTTCGCTCTCTTAATGGTGGTAAATGAATAGGGAATACGTTTAAACGGAAAAACAAGTCTTCACGAAATTCGCCCTTTTCAACGGCTTTGCGCAAGTCCACATTGGTTGCAGCGATGACTCGTACATTGACTTTGATAGGAGTGATGCCTCCGACTCGCTCTACTTCTCTTTCTTGCAAAACGCGCAGTAATTTGCTTTGCCCTGCTAAGTTCAGGTTACCAATTTCATCAAGAAAAAGCGTGCCGCCATTGGCTCGTTCAAAACGTCCCGGACGGCTAATAGTGGCTCCAGTGAAGGCGCCTTTTTCGACGCCAAATAACTCGGATTCCATGAGATTTTCAGGAATGGCGGCACAGTTAAATGCGACAAAAGGACCCGATTGGCGACTGAATTTATGCAGCATACTGGCAAAAAGTTCTTTACCCACACCAGACTCTCCTGTGAATAACACGGTGGCGCTGGTTGGTGCGACTTTCTGTAGAGAATGGTTTGCGGCTGTGAAGGCGGCGGAAACACCAATCATTTTTGGTTGGTCGTCTAGCGGTGCTGGCTCCATTTTATCGAGCTGTGGGTCTGGTCTGACGCTGATGTTGGCATCGTTGGTGGTGACATTGAGAAAACGAATGTCGTCTTCAATATTATCCCAAAGCTCTGACGATTTACCGATGACTCGGCAGATTGAATGCCCCATGGACTGGCATTCCACTTCGCGGAAAATAACCAAAGAACCGACTAAACCCGAGACATAGCCGATGGCGTAGCCTAATTCCATCCAGCAAGCGGGTGAACTGCCAATGCCATAAGCGGCAATATGCTCTTCATCTTCACTGCTGTGATGCCAAAGAAATTCACCATCATACAAGCCTTTTTCGGTATCAAATTCAAAGTGAATAGTTTCCACTTTGACGACGCCTTCTAGCCCATGAAGATGCGTACCAGCAGTGAAAATGGACGCAGGGTCAGAATCTGGCCAACGTTTTTGAATCAGTTCAGCATCTCTTAGACCCGATAAATAACCCGTTCGAGTAAGAATATCGCGCGATTTATCGAGGCCAAGTGAATCAATCATTTCTCGACGTAACAATCCAAATGACGAGCTATGGATCAGCAGCATGCGTTGATCGTCTAACCAAATACGGCCATCGCCGGGCGAGAAAAATAGGCACTCGGTGAGTTCTTCTACGGTGGGCGCGTGCTGACCGTCTAGTTCACGGGAGCTGCCTTTAAGGAGGATTTTTTGGTTGCTCTTGGCCATATCTGCCAATGAGATGCGCTGCAAGTTTGTCATTATTATTTTCCTCTTTCACCTAATTGATGAAATGGTGAACTGCTTTTCCTTTAGTTTTGATTGAATTTAACGATATCGTCAAGTCTATTGATTCAGTTGTATCCTTCAACGTCCTGTAATATTTTTGGTTTATTAGAATTAATTGTTTATATATCAATAGTTTGAGGTTTTTTTATTTTGATAAAAAAATAGACACAATATATCGGCATAGGTATTGCTCTGGTTTTGTTATCTACTAAGTCGTTCTCTTGAACAGGTGGGATGAGTGATTGATGTGGAAACCTAATAAAAATAAACAGGAGAATACACATGACGATATCTGTACTTGAATCCAAAAAATGGTCGGGTAAGTTTTTCACGGGCGACTGGGTTGCTGCTTCAAACAAGCAAGACGTTATGGAGCCAGCAACCGGGAAAGTATTGAGCGAAGTGGGGATTGCTACGGCAGACGACGTGCATTTGGCGTGTCAGCAGGCGACGAAGGCGCAAAAAGAGTGGCTCAATGTCCCTCCTAGAGACAAAGCGGCGTTATTCCACAAAGCCGCGGCTTTCATGCAAGACAATTTTGATGAGTTGGCCCTGTATGTGGCGCGAGAAACGGGCGGGATCATCCCCAAAGGTCAGCACGAAATAAAAGAAGCCATTGTCATTTTGCAATTGGCAGCCAATATGACCTTGGAACCAAATGGTTTAACTTTGCCTTCTGTACCAGAAAGAATGTCTTATGCAACACGCAAACCTATCGGCGTCATTGGTGTTATTTCTCCGTTTAACTTTCCATTAATTCTGTCTATTCGTTCCATTGCCCCCGCGTTGGCGACCGGTAATGCGGTGGTCACCAAACCCGATCCACAAACGCCAGTCACTGGTGGTTTTATTCTTGCTCTGGCGTTAGAAGCCGCAGGCTTTCCAAAAGGCTTATATCAGGTTCTACCGGGTACCGTTGAAGCAGGCGAAGCGCTTTGTAATGCGCCAGAAATTGGTATGGTGGCCTTTACTGGCTCGACAGCAGCGGGTCGAAAGGTGGGCGAGGCTTGCGGACGTAACTTGAAAAAAGTCTCTCTTGAATTAGGTGGTAAGAGTTCGCTGATTGTCTTGGAAGACGCCGATTTAGATGTGGCAGCCAGTAATATCGCGTGGGGCGCGTATTTCCACCAAGGTCAAATTTGCATGGCATCAGGCCGTATTCTCGTTCAAGAAAGTATTGCGGAAGCATTGACGGCAAAAATAGTCGAAAAAGCCCTACACCTACCTGTAGGTGATCCAGTCTCTGGGACAGTAGCCTTGGGGCCGTTGATTAATTCTCGTCAACTTGAAAAAGTGCATTCTATCGTTCAAGACTCTGTAGCGGCTGGCGCTAAGTTAGAAGCGGGTGGGACGTATGAAGGTCCTTTCTATGCTCCAACGGTATTGAGTAATGTCAAACCCGGTATGCGTTCTTTTGATGAAGAGATCTTTGGTCCAGTAGTGAATATTGTCACCTTTGAAAGCGATGCCGAAGCCGTTGAAATGGCGAATAACACCCAATATGGCCTAGCGGGCGCAGTGATCTCGAATGATCTTTCTCGCGCACAAGGCATTGGTGCTCAGCTACATGTTGGCTTATTGCACATCAATGATCAGACCGTGAACGACGAATGCATCAACCCATTTGGTGGTTGTGGCGCTTCGGGCAATGGCAGTGCGGTGTGTGGGCTCGCAGATTGGGATCTATACACCCATTGGCAATGGGTGACAGTAAAGCAATCTGCTACGCCTTATCCTTTTTAATCAAACAAATAGTAAAGCCTCACATTCATCATGCGGGGCTATTTTTTTTACTTGTTAGCTTGTTGTTAATAGTCAGTTGTAATTCTTCAATAAACATTTGAATGAGTGTTGATTGGCGTTCTCTGTGTAGTGTGATGCCTAATGTGCATTCTGGGTTGGGTAAGCGAATGGGGATTTGCTTTAAGCGTGGATTGAGTTGCTTGATGTTCCAGTCATCGTAGAAAAGGAGCGCTATGGCATCGCTGTGAATGACGAGGCTCTTCTGATGAGGCAAAGGTGAGCATTTCAAGGGCTTGGATCGGTGGTTTGTTATCGATACTGTAAAATAAGCTTTCGAAATAATCCCGAATTGGGGTGCCATGGCGTGCGACAATCCAGCGTTCGTTGGTTAAATCATTGAGGGTTTTGGCGTAGTCATGTACGGGGTGATCAGCCCGTGCGATTAAGGCATATTGAATGTCTAACAAGGGCAGTTCGATTAATTCTGGATGAATCGGGCCTTTTCTCATGAGACCGAGAAAACAGTCTATTTCTCCTTGACGCAGGGCATTTGCCAGCATGTGATAAGGGCCTTGCATGGCTTGTAAACGAATCCCCGAGTGTTTTTTAAAGATAGCAGCAAACGCGATGGGAACGATATCTTGGCAGGAAAAGGACAGCATGCCGACAGACAACCTTCCTGTCAGTTCGTTGGGTAAGGATTGCAATGTTTGCTGAAAGGATTGGGCGATAGGAGAGATTCTTAGCCATAACGAAGCGAGTTGTTTCGCTGCTGTGTTCGGTATCAGCCCATGGCGTGCACGTGAGAAAAGCGGCTGTTGTACCATGTTTTCGATTTCTTTTAGCGTTTTGCTGACCGCTGGTTGTGTCATGCCCAAGGTTTGCGCGGCCAGCGAGGCACTACCGACTCTCACCACGGTTTCAATCGTCACCAGATGACGCCATTCCACGTAGGCTCTTAGTTTGAGCAATGCTGTGGTATTTTCTTGTAAATGGCGCTCTGTATCGGCAATGGCTTGTAAGAGATTGTTGCACGATGAGATCACTACTTCTCCTTTAGCGGTTGGCTCTGCGCCACTCCAACCACGAGTGAATACACTCATTTGTAAGGCTTGTTCTGCTTGAGACAGAGCTCGAGACACGCTGGACTGGCTCAGGTTAAGCGAAACGCTAGCGTCTTTTTCTGTGCCTTTTTTCATGATCTCAGTGATTACACGGCATTGTTTGAGCGACAGTGGAAAGCTGGCAATAGGGTTGTTCATTTGGGGCCTTTATATAAGCGTTTTGTCCGTCTTATCAAGATAATGTTTTCAAACTCATAACGTAAGATATAACTAAAATTAAAGCTATGTTTTTAATTGTGCATATGATGGTCGGTTTTTTTCTGTGTATCTTTGAATAAAACACAGTCTACGCAGTTCATTTCACACATTCAGTTTAGGCGAGATGAGAATGAATAATAACAATAAACCTTACAGCAATATTCCCGGTACAACCGTATTTGACGGGGATATGGCCAGAGTCGGTTTTCACCTTAATCAATTTTGTATGTCGCTCATGCAAGCCTCCAACCGTGACGCGTTTAAGCAAAATGAGCGTGCCTATTTAGATCAATGGCCAATGACTCAAGCGCAGAAAAACGCCGTGCTCGCGCGGGATTTCACTCAGTTAATCGCTCTTGGTGGCAATATCTATTACCTCGTTAAACTCAGTTCAAGTGACGGGCTTAGTGTCGCTGCCGCCGTTTCCACTATGACCGACTTATCTCCTGAAGATTACATGGAAATGATGCGTAATGGCGGTCGTTCACCAGAAGGCAATCGCTTTACTCATAATAAAGAGTTTGACGAAAAAGAATCTGACAAAAAATCGTCCAAGGAGTAGCAGTAATGGCCAAAATAATTGCAGGATTGGGGACGTCTCACATTCCCTTGCTTGGACACATTATTGATAAAGGTGAGAGCAGCGCTGAAAAATGGGCACCAATATTCGATGGCTTCCAGTTCACCAAACGTTGGATTAAAGAGCAAAAACCGGACGTGGTGATCTTGGTGTACAACGATCATGCAACAGCGTTTGATATGAAAATTATTCCGACCTTTGCCATTGGTTGTGGAGAAGAATATCGCCCTGCGGATGAGGGTTACGGTGCTCGTCCAGTGCCCATCGTGAAAGGTGCTCCTAAATTAGCATGGCACATTACTGAGTCGCTGATTAAGCAAGGGTTTGACATGACCATCGTGAATGAGATGGACGTGGATCATGGCCTTACGGTGCCACTGTCTATGGTGTTTGGTGAGGTAGAGGAATGGCCTTGCCAAGTGATTCCTTTGGCGGTGAATACCGTCGTGTATCCCGCACCAACGGGAGAGCGTTGCCTTGCTTTAGGGAAAGCGATTCGAGCGGCGGTTGAACAATTTCCAGAAGATCTAAATGTTCAAGTCTGGGGAACGGGCGGCATGAGTCACCAGTTATTGGGCGAACGTGCTGGCCTAATCAATCGGGAATGGGATCTGGCGTTTATGGACGACTTACAGAGCCACTATGAGGCGTTAGCTAAGATCTCTCAAGTGGAATATATCCGCGAGTCCGGTACAGAAGGGAGCGAAATGGTAATGTGGTTGATCATGCGCGGTGCCCTAAATCACGATGTGAGAGAAATTCATCGCCACTACCATGTGCCGGTATCCAACACGGCGTTGGGTCATCTGATATACGAAAATGTTAATGAAAAGGGAGAATAAATCACAATGAATGTGCGCGTAACTAGACCCAAACTGGTTTGTTTAGCTGGTTTGCTATGTGATCAACGGATGTGGGCAAGCATTGCTGCTCAATTAGAAAAAGAGGCCGACGTTAAGGTTGTAAGCTTCGCAGGCTTTGATGATTTGACCGCCATGGCGCAGCATGTGTTGGCCAATGTGGAGGGGAATTTCGCCTTGGCTGGCCACTCTATGGGCGGGCGTGTGGCATTAGAAATTCATCGTCTTGCGCCGCAACGTATCACGCACTTAGCCCTATTGAATACGGGGGTGCACCCAAAGTCAGACAAGGAAATTCCGGGGCGCATGCGCTTGCTTGAAGAGGCAAAAAACCAGGGGATGTCAGCCTTGGCTGAGCAATGGTTGGTTCCCATGATGTCACCTAAAGGGCGTTGTAATGCAGAACTGATGACGACGTTAACGCACATGGTGGAATCCTATTCGCTTGAGGATTTCGAAAAGCAGATTCATGCCTTACTTAATCGACCGAATGCGGAAGAACAGCTTGCGCAGATATCTGTGCCTACTTTGCTTTTGTCTGGTACAGAAGACACGTGGAAGCCTGTTGAGCAGCATCAAAAAATGCAACAAAAGATCCATGGCAGCGAACTGGTGGTGATTGACGGTGCTGGGCACATGGCCCCAGTGGAAGAGCCGGTAGAAGTTGCTAATGCCTTGAAACATTGGCTACAAAAAAACCGCCAAGCCCGAAGCGATCAAACAATAGAAGACATGCTGATTGAGTGGCAATGTCAAAAACGCGTTACGCATTCGATTAACCTGTTGGATCAAGGGCGTTGGCAAGCGTTAGCCAATTGTTATACCGAGGATGGTGTCTTGTTTCGTCCCAGTGCACCGACTGTCAAAATCGAAGGGCGTGAGGCGATTTTAGCGTCTTTTACATCGCGTCCGGCCAAAGAAACCTGCCATGTTTTGGCCAATCAAGAAACTCAAATTATTAATGCAAAACACGCTGTTGTGACATCGAGAGTGGTGTTGTTTGCCGCGAATAAAAAAGTGGATCACATTGAGAGCATGGTGCAAGCCAATGCGGATGTGTTCATTGGTCGTTTTGTCGATGAACTAAAAATGATTGAAGGTGAATGGCTGATTGCCAAAAGACAAGGTTCGATTGAACTACACTACAAAGGCACTGCATGTTGAATAAGGGGGCATTGAAAGGTTAGGTAATGGGCGGAAAGCTCATGCTTGAGAACAGTGGATACAGCATTTTCTATGGAATCAGGGCGCTCCGTTGATTCGGTCTGTCCGTTACAAAAATAACAAAGCCTTCAGAGGCACTAAAGTAGCATTGGGAGAAACGACATGACATTCAATAAATTGGTTATTGCGGCTTCAGCAGCGATCACGCTATCCAGCCAAGTATTTGCAGAGGAGTTGAAATTTGCCAGCTTTACTCCGCCATTTCATACCATTAATGCGTCCGTCATTGAGAAACTAAATACGGATCTTTCTGCGGCCACAAATGGCAATTTAACCGTGCGTGGTTATCATGGCGGGGAACTCGGAGCCGGCCCTGCGGAACAATACGTTCGTGTGTTACAAGGCGCTGCAGATATGTCTTGGGGCTTACCGGGTTATACCTCGTCACAATTTGGTAAAACCATGATCGCTGAGCTGCCTGGGGCAATTCCTGAAGATATGCCCGGATATGAAGCGTTATGGCGTGCCTACGATAAACACCTAAGCCAAGAGTTTCCAGGTACCAAACCATTGGCACTGTGGACTTCTGAACCCAATATTTTCATCATGCGCAACAAGGTAATTCGCACGCCTGCTGATCTTGCTGGGCTTAAAATTCGTGTAGCGGGAACAACCGCTGCTGAGGTGGCAAAGGCATTAGGCGCAACGCCTGTGCAAATGCCAGCAAGCCAAATATATAACGCCATGCAAACTGGTTTGATTGATGGCGTTATCACGGGCGCGTCGACATTGACAGATTTTAAGCTTGATGAGGTGGCGGATGCGCTAACGCTAGGAGCACCATTAGGTCGTTTGGCTTTTTATACGGTATTAAACCGTAGTGTTTATGATGGGTTAACTAAGGAAGAAAAAGCCGCAGTGGATGCTGCCAGTGGAGCCGGATTATCCAAGAGTGCCGAAGACGCTTGGATGAGTACGGCAAACGCTGCGCTTGAAACGGCGAGAGCGGATGGTGCCAACACCATCACAGAACTAACGGATGCCGAAAAAGTGGCGTTTGCGCAGGCGGTTTCTGGTGTTATTCAGTCCTATGTGAAAAGTGTCGGTGGTGCTGCCACGCTTGACGCCATGCAAGGCAAGTAATTTATGCTGAACGCAACACGTAAACTGGCGGACAGGCTCATTGCCCTGTCCGCTGCAGTGGGGGCTTTAGGGCTGATCGTTGAGGTCATCATCTTGCTAGCCGATGTCATTGGTCGTGCCTTTGGCGCGCCAATCTACGGCTCGCAAGACATGATTACTATGACTATGGTGATCGTTGTTTTTGGCGCAATGGCGTTGTGTGATCGCCAAGGGGGGCATATTTCCGTTGATCTTTTTGAACGCAGTTATCCCGCATGGCTTAATCGTATGATTGATATTTTTTCGGCGCTGTTGGGCGCGGTTATTTTTTTCGGTATTGCTTACGCCGTTAATGAAAGCGCTAAAATCTCAATGATGCTGAATTTATCAACTAACCTTTTGCGTCTGCCTAAAGCGTGGTTTCAAAATGGCTTGTCTATCTTGGCCTTATTGACGGCGGCAGGAATGGCACTACGTGCCATTGAGCTGATCCTCTCAGGTCGTGACATTCGTAAAGTAGACACGGATAAAGGAGGCATGGCATGAGCGCGGCAATGATAGGATTTATTGGCATCTTGGTTATGTTTGCTTTGTTGGTGCTGCGGGTGCCGGTGGCGTTTGCCATGTTTTCGGTGGGTTTTGTCGGCATTACTATATTGGACAGTAGTCGATCTGCACTGAGCTTGTTGGCATCGGAAACCTTTACTTTGGCATCTTCGCCTGAGCTGGTGGTTATTCCGCTGTTTATACTGATGGGGAATGTCGCCTCAGAAACGGGCATGAGTCGAAAACTGTACGATGCGGCTTATGCCATTATTGGTCAATTCCGTGGCGGATTGGCATCGGCGACCGTGATTGGTTGTGGTGGTTTTGCCGCGTTGTCTGGCTCATCTGTGGCATCGGCTTTGACCATGGGGAAAGTAGCGCTAGGGCAGATGGACCGCTTTAAATACAACACGCGCTTATCTACTGGCGTGGTGGCGGCAGGCGGTACTTTGGGCATCTTGATTCCGCCCTCAACCGGCTTCGTTATTTATGCGATTCTCACTGAGCAGAGTATCGGACGCTTGTTTTTGGCGGGTGTTTTGCCGGGCATCATGATGTTGCTTCTCTTTATCTTTGTCATCATGGTGATTTGTTGGTTTCGTCCCGAATTTGGTCCAGCAGGGCCTGCCACGAGCTGGCGCAATAAAGGCAAGGCGCTATTAGGGGCGGGGCCAATTATTGCAGTGATACTACTGACCATCGGTGGCATTTACAGTGGGCTCTTTTCGCCCGTTGAAGCGTCCGCTGTCGGTGCTGGCGTGGTAATACTGGTGGGCTTATTCACACGCGTTTTATCTCTACAGGCACTGTGGCGGGCCGCTCGCGATGCGGTAGTGACAACAGCGACAGTCATGTTGATCTTGATTGCCGCGCATTTGATCAACCCATTTATGGCGCTCAGTCATATTCCTACTGCGGTCGGAGAGGTATTGTCTGGGTTAGGATTGGGTGTCACGGGAACACTGATTCTGATTCTGGCGATTTATCTAATTTTAGGCTGTTTTTTGGAAGGCTTTGCCATGTTGGTACTGACCTTGCCAATCTTCTTTCCCATTATTATGGCCCTTGGCATTGATCCAATTTGGTTTGGTGTACTGACGGTTCTGACGCTCGAAATGGGGCTAATTTCACCGCCTGTGGGCATCAATGTGTTTATTGTTAAATCGGTCGCACCGAATGTGGAATTAGGTGATATTTTCCGTGGTGTGCTGCCTTTTTGGTTAATGATGATACTGGCGGTTGCCTTGTTGATTCTTTTTCCACAGATTGTACTCTTCCTTCCAAATACCATGTTTGGCTGAGTATTGTGCATAAAAAATGCCCATGTTATGACAACATGGGCATTTTTATTTGAACTGAAACAACCAATGCTAAGCTGGTGCTTGCTCTGTTTTTAGTTTCTCTAGAACTTCTTCAATCGCGCTTTTAAAGACTTCTGCAGGTTGTCCACCTGAAATCGCGTAGGCATTGTTGATGATGACGGTTGGTACCGATGTGATGCCGTTTTGTTGCCAGATCTTTTCTTGTTGGCGCACGTCATCAGCAAAGTGGTTGTTCTCTAAAATGCCTTTTGCCGCAGCAGGGTCTAGGTTCACACTGGCCGCTAAGTTGGCGAGAATGGTGTGATCACTGATGTCTTGATTGTGGGTAAAGTGCGCTTTGAATAACGCGCTTTTGAGTTCCGCCTGCTTGCCTTCTAACTGTGCCCAATGCAACAAACGATGCGCGTCAAATGAATTGCGCATGCGGCTTTCCGTTGTAAAGTTAAAATCAAAGTCGATCTCTTTGCCGCGCGCTTGAATCATGGCGCGGTTTTGTTCAGATTGAGCTTTGTTGATGCCATATTTTTCGGTGATATGTTCGTCTAAATTTTGACCTTCAAGAGGCATCTTGGGGTTCAGTTCAAACGGCTGAAAAGTTACGGTCGCATCGACTGTGTCATTCAGCTGCTCAAGTGCTTTATTGAGATTGCCTAGACCAACCACGCACCAAGGGCACATGACGTCAGAGACAAATTGAATATCCAATGGTTCTTTCATGGCTATGTCCTCGATGTTTAATAATGACTATTCTTATGGGCAGAGTCGGAAATTAAAAGCGTTTGACGAGAGAAAACAAGGCAGATGCTTTTTGTTTACAGAATCTAAGCGATTTATAAGGTATCTAGACAGGGTGTCAAACAATACAAAAGAAAAGCGGCTCATAATGATTTACGTGCCGCTGCTTTGGGGATCGGGAGAATCACCTGTTTGCTAGACAATCCCAGCATCAACGATAAAGTTTTGTCCCGCACAAGCACGGCTGTCCTGAGAAGCAAGGAATAACGCCATGGCGACAATATCGTCCGGTTGAATGCGGAATTTAAGCGACTGCACATCGATAAACTCCTGATCCAATTCAGGGGTTAACCAAAGTGCTTTTTGACGTTCTGTCACCACCGCTCCTGGGACAATCGAATTAACACGAATACCGCGTGGGCCAAGCTCTCGTGCCATGGTTCGCGTCATGGTGTGAATCGCCCCTTTTGATGTGGTGTAACCCACCATACCAGCACGGCCACGCATCCAACTGATCGATCCCATATTGATAATACTGGCGCCTTCTTTCATCCATTTAGCGGCCGCTTGCATGCCAAAGAAATGCGGGCGCATGTTGATGTTTAGGCAGTTATCCCAGTATTCCGGTGTGACGTCTTCGATTTTATGACGGTCGTCTTTGCCCGCGTTATTGATTAAGACATCTAAGCGGCCCAGTTCTTGAGCAGCGTCGTCTATTGCAGATTGTAAGGAGGCAATGTCACGGACGTCGACTTGTCTAAACCAAGGGGTAACGTTGAATTCGTCGCTGAGTTTCTGATTTAAGGCAGCGGAGCTGGCCTCATCGATATCGATGTAAGCAACTCGTGCGCCTTGCTTTATAAAGTGATGAACAAGGTATTCGCCAATCCCTGAGCCACCGCCAGTGATAAACACGACTTTGTCTTTTAAGGAAGGGTATTGGTTGGTTAATGTCGGCATGTATTATTCTCCGATCGACAAACAATGGGTGTGCTCATATCTAAATGAACACACCCTACAAGTTTTGATTTATCCGTTATTTATCTGCTATTTATCTAAACCGGCAACACAAACGTATTTGGTGTTGATGTAGTCTTCAATGCCATATTTAGAACCTTCACGACCCAGACCTGATTCTTTGTAGCCACCAAATGGCGCGACTTCTGTGGCGATGATACCTGCGTTAACACCAACCAAACCTGTTTCTAACGCTTCCGCTACACGGAAAATACGACCGATATCACGGGAGTAAAAGTAAGACGCTAAGCCGTACTCTGTGTCGTTCGCCATCGCGATCACATCGTCCTCTGTTTCGAATTTGAAGATAGGTGCTAAAGGACCAAAGGTTTCTTCTTTGGCAAACAGCATGTCTTGTGTAGCGTTAGCGATAACGGTTGGATGATAGAAGTTGTCGCCCAGTTCATGGCGTTTGCCACCAGTGACGACTTTACCGCCTTTTTTGATGGCGTCTTGTACGTGTTCGTCCACTTTGTCGACGGCGGCGCGGTTAATCAGCGGGCCTTGTTCGACACCGCTTTCAGTACCGTGACCGATTTTCATGGCGGCAACTTGCTCCGCGAATTTTTCAACAAAGGTATCGTATACGCCAGCTTGAACATAGATGCGGTTGGCACAAACACAAGTTTGTCCGGCATTGCGGTATTTTGACATCATGGCACCTTTAACGGCTTCATCGATGTCGGCATCATCAAACACAACAAAAGGCGCGTTGCCACCCAGTTCAAGAGAGACCTTTTTTATGGTGTCGGCACAGTCTTTCATCAGCAATTTGCCAATAGGCGTAGAGCCTGTGAACGTGAGCTTACGAACAACGGAAGAGTCCGTGAGAGTTTTGGCGATTTGGCTCGCTTTACCCACAACAATATTAATCACGCCTGCTGGGATGCCGGCTTCAATGGCAAGAACCCCCATGGCTAAGGCGCTTAATGGTGTTTCGGAAGCAGGCTTGATGATCATGGTACAGCCCGCAGCAAGGGCTGGACCGGCTTTACGAGTGATCATGGCCGCAGGGAAGTTCCACGGCGTAATCGCCGCACACACGCCAACCGGTTCTTTCATCACAAGAATACGACGATCTGGTGCGTAAGTTGGAATCATGTCGCCATAAATGCGTTTGCCTTCCTCGGCGAACCATTCAATAAAAGAGGCGGCATAGCCAATCTCGCCGCGAGATTCTGCTAAGGGTTTGCCTTGTTCAGCGGTCATCAATGTCGCAAGATCTTCTTGGTTGGCCATTAATAGGTCATGCCAGCGACGCAATAATGTCGCGCGCTCTTTGGCGGTTTTCTTTTTCCAAGTTTTTTGCGCGACTTCAGCAGCAGCAATCGCTTGTTGTGTTTCAGCAGGACCAACACTGGCAATGGTTGCGACTAATTCACCCGTTGCTGGGTTGAACACATCCAATGTGTTGCCTTCAGAAGACTCAACCCACTCTCCATTGATTAAACATTTTGTTTGCAGGAGTGATTTGTTCTTTAGTTCAAGCATTGCGGTACCTCTCGTTATTGAATACGTCTTATTTTTAGGTTGTTACGATTTTGTCTGTTTCAAGTGATTATTTTTTTGTCGCTGTTTTTGCTCACTATGTTTCATGGGTAAGGGGATAGTTCTTGACTTTTTTTATGTCCTATATATTCTCTTATGTCTTATATAAGAGTTATATCACAAGTTTTAAGAAGCCGTAAACAAGCTGCAATCGTTAATACGGCAAATGATAAAAATAAACAGAGAAAAGAACAGGACTACATCATGGCAAAACGTATCGAAGACCTGCGCAGTCAGCGTTGGTTTGCGCCTGACAATATGCGCGCGTTTGCGCACAGACAGCGAACCCAGCAAACGGGTTATAAGCGCAGCGATTTCATGAATCGCCCCGTTATTGGCATTATTAATACTTGGAGCGATATCAGTACGTGTCATACCCATCTTAGAGAACGAGTCCCAGTTTGTCAAAGAAGGCATCATTCGCGCTGGCGGTTATCCATTGGAAATGCCAGCTATGTCACTTGGCGAAGTGATGGTGAAGCCAACCACCATGATGTACCGAAATTTCCTTGCGATGGAAACCGAAGAACTGCTTCGTAGTCATCCTATTGACGGTGCGATTTTAATGGGCGGTTGTGACAAAACCACACCGGGCCTATTAATGGGCGCCATCAGTATGAATATTCCTGCTATTTATATTCCAGCAGGTGCGAGCCTAAACGGTAATTTCAAAGGCGAAAAAATTGGTACGGGCACTCATACCCGAAAATATTGGGATGAAAAACGCGCGGGTAATTTGAGTGATGAAGATTGGCTTGAATTGGAAGCCAAAATGACGCGCTCGGTGGGAACGTGCAACACCATGGGCACCGCGTCTTCGTTAACTTCTATGGCGGAAGTCTTGGGCTTTTGTTTACCGGCTCTGCGACCATTCCGGCGGCCGATTCGGCTCACCAACGTCTTTGCTCTCTTGCGGGCGAACGCATTACCAAAATGGTGTTTGAAGACCTGACACCTAAAACCCTCGCCACCAAAGAAGCTTTTGAAAACGCCATTGTCACTTATGTTGCGCTGGGTGGTTCCACCAACGGCATTATTCATTTGATCGCCATGGCGGGGCGTGCGGGCATTGATTTGCCTATGTCCTTGTTTGATGAATGGGCGCGTAAAGTGCCTGTTATTGCTAATTTAATGCCTGCTGGCGAATACCTAATGGAAGACCTGTTTTACGCGGGTGGATTGCCGGCGTTATTAACGCGTTTAAAAGATTTTCTGCACCTGGATCAAGGCAATGTGAATGGTCGTACCTTGGGTGAGAACTTGGAAGGCGTGGAAATTTACAACGAAGACGTGATTCGTTCTCTAGATAACCCGGTTAATGACCGCGGCACGATTGGCGTGATCACTGGAAACCTCTGTCCAGATGGCGCGGTGTGTAAACCGTCTGCGGCGTCTCCGCATTTATTGAATCATCGTGGCAAAGCTTTGGTGTTTGAAAACCACGCGCAAATGAACGCACAGATCGACGATCCGGATCTGGATGTGGATGAAAACACCGTTTTAGTGCTGAAAAATGCGGGGCCAATTGGTGGTCCGGGCATGCCTGAGTGGGGCGGTTTACCGATTCCGAAAAAGCTTTTGCAAAAAGGTGTGCGTGACATGGTGCGCATTTCGGATGCCCGCATGAGCGGCACCCACTATGGCACCTGTATTTTACACGTCGCGCCTGAATCTTATGTTGGCGGGCCGTTGGCCTTTGTTCAAACCGGCGATTGGATCGTGTTGGATGTAGAAAAACGCACGCTGAATTTAGAGATTAGTGATGAAGAAATGGCCGCAAGAAAAGCGGCTTGGGCACCGCCACCGCCAAAGTTTGCCCGTGGTTATGGCGCTATGTTTTCAACTCATGTCACCCAAGCCAATGAAGGGTGCGATTTTGACTTTTTACAAGGTGACGCTGTCATCGATGAACCGGAGATATTCTAAATGAGCAAGACGATTAACCCATTTAAACAGCGTTTACTGGACGGTCAGAAGTTGATTGGTGGTTGGACGCTGTCTGGTAGTCCGACGGTGGCAGAAGCGATGGCGTTTTTGAATTATGACTACTTGGTGGTGGATTTAGAACACAGCCCAGCCAGTGTACATGACACGACGCCCATTTTACGTGCGATTGAGCAAACACCAACAGCCGCCGTGGTTCGTATGCCCAGCCATGATCCGATTGCCATTAAACAGGTATTAGATCAAGGCGGTATGACCTTGTATTTCCCATTTGTGGAATCGGTGGAAGAGGCGAAGGCCATTGTTCAGGCCAGCATGTATCCGCCATTGGGCAAACGTGGCTTTGCCAAAATGCATCGTGCGGCGCGTTATACCACTCGTGAAGATTACCCTGCGGCAGCCAATGAGCAAGTGTGTTTGATTCCCCAATTGGAAACTGTTGAAGCGTTAGCGTTGGCGGTCGAGATAGGTCAGCTTGATGGCGTCAGTGCGGTATTTATTGGCCCAGGAGATTTGTCGATGACCATGGGGTTGCCAGGACAAGTTAATCATCCTGATGTGCGTGCCAAAATCGTGGCCTGTGTGACCGCCTGTAACCAAGCTGGAATTCCCGTAGGAACCGTGATGCCAACCCCTGACGATGCAAAGTGGGCGTTAGAAATTGGCTTTAGTTTTGTGTCGATTGCCAATGATCTCGCCAATATGTTGGGACAGTGTAAGGCGCATTTAGCGCAAATGAAAAACTCATAAAGGTGTCTCTATGCTTTTATTAATAAGAATAATAACGCTATTAGGGCGGCTGAATTCGGCCTTGATATTTGTATTTAAGTATTTGGCGATCGGTGCCGTGGCCATTATGACAACGACCATTTTAGTACAGGTTTTTTGTCGTTATGTGCTGAATGATTCTTTGCCTTGGTCGGAAGAGCTTGCCCGCTATTTGATGGTGTGGATGACGTTTCTGATGTTGCCTGTGGTGTCCCGTACGAAACAACATGCGGCCCTCGATATTATTTTGGGGTCTTTGCCCAAACGATTGAGCTTGTTACTTGAGCTGGTGTTGTATGTGTTGGTCGGAATCGTTTTGTATTACGCCTTTAATAAAAGCTTAGATTTCGCCCTAAAGGGAACGCGTATGTTAGCCACGGCGCTGCCGATTACCAAAGCTTGGTCTTATATGGCGATGCCGGTTGGTTTTGGCGTCATGATGTTGGTGTATACCGAGCTTTTCTTGATTGGTATTACGCGTCTTTTTAATGAATCTAATGGCGACAAGTTTGTGTTGTCTGATAGCGAAAGCGAGGCATAACCCATGGGCATTTCATTTTTCTGGATTTTGCTTTCTGTCATGTTTTTGGGCATGCCTGTCGCGTTTGCCTTATTGTTTGCGCCGGGTCTGAGTCTATTTCTGGAAGGCAAAGAGATGTTCTATCTCTTGCTCACGCAGCGTTTATATAACGGTATCGATAGCTTTCCTCTAATGGCAATTCCGTTTTTCATGTTGGCGGGTGAGGTGATGAACCGCAGTGGTATTACTTTGTCGCTGGTACAGGTAAGCCAAGCCTTTATCGGTCATTTGCGCGGTGGTCTGGCGCAAATCAATATTTTGTCTTCCATGTTGTTTGCAGGTCTTAGTGGTTCAGCCGTGGCGGATTGTTCGGCTTTAGGGAAAATGCTAATCCCTGCAATGGAAAAAAACGGTTATTCGCGACGTTTTGCGGCGGCCGTAACGGCGGCCTCTTCGGTGATTGGTCCGATTATTCCACCCAGCGGCATCATGATTTTGTACGCCTTTGTGATGAACGTATCGGTGGGTGGTTTGTTTGCGGCAGGCATTATTCCAGGTATTTTGGTTGGCGTAAGCTTAATGATCATGACCTGGTTTTTGGCTCGTCGCCGCGGATACAAAGTGGCCTCTGAAAAAGCCACATGGAAAGAGCGTGGTACGGCGGTTAAGCAGGCTTTTTGGCCTCTGCTGACACCTGTTATCTTGCTCGGTGGGATTTTGTCTGGGGTGTTTACACCAACCGAAGCCGCTGCAGTTGCGGCGGCGTATGCTTTGTTAGTCAGCCTTTTGTCACGAACCATGACAATGAGCAGTTTGCCGAGTTTATTCTATGCAACAGCGAAATCGTCTGCGGTGATCTTGTTCCTAGTCGGCAGTGCTGTGGCATTTTCGGCGGTAATTAGTTTGTCCGGTGCGCCACAGAAAATAGCCAGTATCATGGTGACATTAACGGAAAATCCGTTGTTGCTTCTATTGATTATTAACATTTTGTTGTTATTTGTTGGCATGTTTTTAGATGCAGGCCCAGCGATTCTTATATTGGGGCCGATTCTTGGTCCTATCGTGACACAATTTGGTATTGATCCATTGCACTTTGCCATCGTGATGTGTGTGAACTTAACCATAGGTTTGACGACGCCACCAATGGGCTTGGTGCTGTTTGTCGCGTCCAGTGTGAGTGGTGAGCGAGTTGAGACGATCAGCCGTGAAATGCTGCCGTATTTGGCCGTGCATATTCTGGTTATTCTGCTGATTACGTATATCCCAGCATTGACCATGACCTTGCCTCGTTTGCTTGGCTTTGCCTCCTAATGGGACGTAAGCAATTAGTTCTCGGAGTATTTAAGAAGGTAACAAATGAGGGAGGCTTTTATGCTTATGGATAGTTCGAGCCTGCTTCTATTACTGTTTTTTGCGCTCGGCAGTTACATTCAAGCGACGACTGGTTTTGCCTTTGGGCTGATTGTTGTTAGTAGTGTGTCTGCCTTGGGTTTAGCACCCATTGAAGTGACGGCGTTTGCAGTGAGTGTGTTAAGCCTTATTAATGCTGGCATTGGGCTTTATGGCGGGGGTGGAAAAAGATAAATCGCCGTGCTTTTTGGGGTTTTATTTTGCCTTGTCTGCCAGCTATTTTTCTTGGCGTATGGTTGCTTGACTATCTTGGTGAAAATGCACTGGGATGGCTGAAATTTAGCTTAGGTTTGTGCATTGTCGTTAGCAGTTTGGTGATGATGCTTCAAGCTCATAAAGTGAGAAAAGCGTCTTCTGCAGGGGCTTTTGCTGTCAGTGGCGTGATAGGTGGTGTGATGGGCGGCATGTTTGCGACTTTTGGCCCGCCAATTACCTTTATGATGTATCGCCAGCCAGACGATCAGGCCAGAATACGTGCGACCTTGTTAGGGATCTTTTGTTGTACGGCGGCATTACGTGTGGGGTCTGTCAGCATGACACAAGGCGTTGATACCGAGACTTGGTTGTTGTGCGCGCTTGGCTTTCCTGTGGTCGTTATAGCGACGTTGGTCGCTAGGACGTTTCCATTACCTATTTCCGGTCGAGCGATGCGTTTTGTGGCGTTTAGCTTGTTGCTGCTGTCTGGTGTTAGCTTGATGTGGCAAGGACTTTAGTAAGCTTAAAAAAAGAGCGCTGGCTTTCGGCTCAGCGCGCTCTTTATAGTGTTTTCAGAAGCTGTGTATTAATTCAGTTCAACAAGATAATGCAGATCTTGGCTATTGGCTCGGCTGATTCGGTATTCGACAGTACGTCCGTCTAATGCACGAGCCGTTCGTGTCACTTCTAACAAGGGCTCTCCTGCAGCCACGTTTAGGATGCTTTGGTCTTGCTCATCGGCCAACACCGCTTTAAGTCTGTCTGTGGCTTTGTGGACAGTAATATTAAAGTGCTGTTGATAGTAGTGATACAGGGAATGCGGCAGTTTTTCTTCTTTGTCTAAATCCATAAAGTAACGATGTGGCAGATAGATCAGTTCACGAATGGAGGCCGTATTTTTAATGGATCGAACACGATGAATTTCGATGACTTTTTCGTCTGCTGCGATATTAAAAACGCTTCGTAGACTGTCGTCCGGTGTGATCAAGCGTGTTTCGAGCAACTGTGCGTACGGTAATTCGGGAATATCGCCACTATCACTTTTAAAATGAAAAAAGTGGAACATCATTTTTTGTAAGGTGTGTTCCGACACAAAGGTACCAACGCCTTGGCGACGAAATAATACGTTGTCTTCGGTGAGTGCATTGAGTGCCTTTCGAACCGTTCCTTGACTGACACCCAGTAGGTCCGCCAGTTGAAACTCACTGGGTAAAATTTCACCAGGTTTCCAAACGCCTTCAATAATCCTCTCTGTGATCAGCTCTTGGACTTGTTTGTACAGAGGTTTGAAGATAGGTGATGGCTGCGGTGCTTTGTCTGTCATGTTTGGTCCTGCCGTATTTCGAATCAATTTAGAATACCAGACGAGGTAAAAAAACGGTTATTTTCTTGTAATTCATGTCTTATATAAGATATAAAACAAGTTATAACAAGATAAGCGTTCATTTACTATCAATAATCGTATGACAATTCGTTAATAAATGTTCTGTTGGCTTGTTTACCACTTACGTGACTTAAGAATAAAAATACGTGATCCAAGAATAAAAAATACGGAGCCTTCGAAATGAAAAACACCGATTTACTCAAAAAGACCACAGCTGCTTTTGTTCCAACGCTTATGGCGGCGAGTTTGTCTCTTGCTGCTATACCTGCGCTTGCGGCGGATTATGAATTCAATATTGTGCACCTTTCAAATACCAGTGATGAAGATTATGACGGTGCGGTGGTATTGAAAGATTACGTTGAGGCGCAATCTAACGGTCGTATTCAGGTGAATATCTATTCTGGCGGTCAGTTATGTGGTAACCCAACAGAATGTATTGAAGCGCTACAAGCGAACTTAATCCAAGTATTTAATACCACGACTGGTGGTTTGTCTAATGTCTTTCCAGAGATTCAAGCGCTTGATATTCCTTACATATTCCCAACAGATCGTGTTGCGGAATGTGCCTTAAACAATGAAATGCTAGTTGGGCCAATTCGTAAAGAACTATTGGATCGCACTGGTACCATGCGTTTAATGACGATTGGTAATACGGGCGGTTGGCGTAACTTTGCGACAACCAATAAACAGATTAAAACACCAGCTGACGTGAAAGGTTTGAAGATCCGTACGATCAACTCACCAATCCAAATGCAGCTTGTGAAAGCAATGGGTGGCAGCCCAACGGCTGTGCCTTGGCCAGAAGTGTATACCTCATTGGCAACTGGCTTGGTGGAAGGTACGAAAAACGGCATTACCGACATCATGGGCATGAAATTTAACGAACATATTAAATACATGACGCTAGATGGCCATGGTTATATGGCGTCTATGTGGTGGATGAATAATGATTCTTTGAAAGATATGCCTGAAGATCTTCAGCACATCATGATGGACGGCTTTGATGCTTTGCGTGAAGTGACAACCGTCATGCCAAAACGTCGTCAAATAGAAGCGTATAACGAGTTTAAAGCGTCTGGCGGTACCGTTTATGCGCCAACGGCTGAAGAAAAAGCTCAGTTCCAAGAAGCAGCGAAACCAGTTCGTGCTTGGTTCGTTAACGAATATGGCGCTAAGTGGGTAGAAACCACAGAGAATGCGGTTAAATCATGTGAAGCATCTATTGATGAAGCTTACATGGCGCAGAACTAATCTTAATAAATCTTTCTGAACGGTGATTTTCCGTTGGGCCAGTGCTTGCACTGGCTTTTTTTTGTCTTTTTTTGCGTGGATTTGGGTCTGAGTGTTTTTTTTCAGAAATGTGTTGGGCTAGATTAGCTCGGCACTTGCGCTTGAAGATGAGTGATTAATCTTTCCATCAAGGGCGTTAGGCTGTTTTTACGCCATACAAAGTGGATATCGAGTTCTGGTAAAACGCCATCAATCGGGCGGTAGGTTAAGCCTTCTCGTTGATCGAATTGGGTGGATTCAGGCACAAGTGCCACACCGACACCAGCGGCGACTAGCGTACGAGTGGTTTGGGTCAGTCGAGCAATTTGTACAATGTTGGGTTCTACTCCGGCTGCATGAAGAGAGTGCATAATTTGATCGTATAACGATGGGTGAGCTTGTCGAACAAAGGAGATAAACGGCAACTGGTGTAAGTCACTCAGTGGCACACTGTCTTTTTGCGCGAGAGGGTGGTTATCAGGCAAAGCGAGAAGGTGTTTTTGTGTTTCATAGTCTTGGTGTTCTAGGTCGGTGATGTCCATCAAGGGGTTGAGGAAGATCATCGCCAAATCGATTTTTTCTGTTCTTAGCGCATCCAAGGCATGGGTCGTGGTCATTTCTTCTAGATTCAAAGTGACGCCATGATTGTCTTGTTTGAACTGAGCAATGCCTTTGGAAAAATGCGGTGTGCCAGCCGCCCAAACAAACCCAAGCGATAGGTTACCAGCTGTGCCGTTGGCAACACTGCGAACTTGTTCTTGTATCTTTTCCCAGTTCTGCAACAGTGCTCTTGCTTGAGGTAGCAAAGCTTCTCCTGCAGGCGTCAGAGAGACTTTTTGGCTGCTGCGCTCAAACAGTACGGCGCCGAGTTCATCTTCAATGGCTTTGATTTGTTGCGACAGCGGTGGCTGGGCAATATGCAATCGAGCCGCAGCGCGTCCAAAATGCAGCTCTTCCGCCACGGTAATAAAATAATTCAGTTTTCTAAAGCGCATGATATCTTTTTCATATTAAGCATGTGATTAACATATATTAGACATAATGATGTGCTTTTCCTATCTTAGCCTTACAAAATAATTCTAAGTTAGGTGAGACCCCATGAGCAGAGAAAAAATCGACGGACAGCTATTCAGTTACACTGGCCCAGCTTTTCATTACATCAACGAAGAAGAACGTCACTTCTTCGCCAAAGAGCCAGCGCAGTTTCGTGTGAACCTGATTGGTTGCGGCATGATTGGTATGGAACACATGCGTGTGGCGACTCGCGTTGGTCGTTCTGCTATTCATGGTGTGTTCGATCTAAACGAGCGCAGCGTCAAAGTAGCCAAAGAAGAGTTCGCTAAAATCACTGATGAAGATTTCAAAGTCTACGACAGCCTAGAAGCAGCCTGTAATGACCCAGAAGTTGACGGTATTTTAATTTGTACGCCTAATTTTACTCACCTTGATGTTCTAAAAGTAGCGATCAAATCGGGCAAACACATCTTCATGGAAAAGCCGATGGCGACCAAGTTAGAAGATGCCTACGAAATCACCAAAATGGCGAAAGAATACGGCGCTGTTTTGCAGATCGGTTTGCAGTACCGTTATAAATCTATCTATTCCGAAGCCATTCACGAAGTACTAGAGCGCAAAGCTGTGGGTGAAGTGAAGATGATCAACATCATGGAACACCGTATTCCCTTCCTTGATAAAGTAAACCAGTGGAACAAGTTCTCTAAATTCTCTGGTGGTACGCTGGTGGAAAAATGCTGCCACTACTTTGATTTAATGAATTTGTTCGCACAGTCTCGTCCTGTTCGTGTTTATGCCAATGGTTCCCAGTCTACCAACTTCCGTGACTTTGAATTCAAAGGCGAAAAATCCGACATTCTTGATAGCGCGTTTGTTACCGTAGAATATGAAAATGGCGTTCGCGCAGGTTTCAACCTTTGCATGTTTGCCCCTATGTTCCATGAAGAGCTATTGGTGTGCGGTGATGAAGGTCGTGTGAAAGCGGCTGAGATCGAAGACTTCAGTGAAAACGCACGTTTGCGTACCGAAATGGAAGTTTTCTGTGGTCAGAATCGTCCGTCTAAAACATCACAGCCAAGCTACCCTAAATTGATCGAAGCGTCTGGTCATAACGGTGCGACGTGGTTTGAACACATTGCTTTTGCTGATCAAATGGCTGGCAAAAAAACCAACAGCGCGACAGTCGAAGAAGGCTTCTGGTCTGTTGTAGTTGGGTGTGCCGCGGAGGAATCGGTAAAAACAGGCAAGATTATCGATGTGGCTGAACTGCTTAAATCAAAAGGGATTGAGCTGTAATAAATGACATAAGGCCAAAACTAGAGCCTCAAGTTTGTTTAGCAAACTTGAGCTTTTTTTTGCTTTGTGCCAAATGAAACTAAATACTGGATGTTTACAGGAGGACAAAAAAATCCAATTCTGAGTTGAAATGTTAGTTGTATGATGTATGATGTTTTTTAGCTCCTTTATGGGGTCATAAAAATACGTCCTAACTACAAAAACAACGATAGGAATACGGTTATGAAAAAATTGTTTCAGAGGCTCTAGCCTTGTATTGATGGCAGCTTGTGCCTTAGCTCCTGCAGTAACCTATGCTGCTGAGAACCCAATTCGAGGCAATATTCGTGTGGTGATTGGCTCTACATCCACGGGTGGTGATACTTATCAGGCAGCGGCTATTATTACTGAAGCGTTAGCCAAGAAAATCGATACAAACATTAAGGTCGATGCGGTTGGTTTTTCAGCTGGTTATCAGGCGCTTGAGCGAGTGCCAAGCGGCAATACCTTGATGATTTTTCATGACCAAGCCTATCTTGGTTATTTATATGGACAAAAAGGTTACGAAGATCCGTTTGAAAAGTGGAATATTGGACCGTCTTTTGCCATCAATCCAGGCAACGGTTATTTAGTGTCAAAAAACTCACCCTACAAAAATATGGATGAGATCTTAAACGCAGCGGGCAATGGCAAAACAGTTCGTGTTGCTATTCAGCCTGGTGGTGTGTCCGAAATTGGTTATACCGCGATGAAAAATGCTGTTCGTTTGGCATACCCAGGTCAAGAAGACAATCTAGTGGCATTGAATACGGGCTTCTCAGTCAGACAAAAACCAAGCGTTGTTTGATGGTTTGGCTGATGTTATCAATGGTAGTGTACAAGCTAACGAGCAATATACACGCTTGCCAGCGGATGATCAGAAGGCAATGAACTTTGTCTGGTTAACGGCAAAAGCGTCGACGATTGGTCAAGCCAATCCTAATGGCATGGGGGAAACTTCTCGTGATCAGTTAATGCAATATGCGTCAGGTCTTGGGGTGAATATTCCCATGGATGCCGATAATGACTTTACTTTCGATAAGGAGTTTTTCTTCTTATATAACAAACGTATGTCGCCTGAAGCTATCAAGTTTTTAGATAATGCCTTGGCTGAAGTGTTTGCCGATGGTGAAGTGCAAGAAACCCTCAAAAAGTCTTTTTTCATCCCAAACTTCCGAACTTCTGCTGAAGCTCAGCAGCACTTAAAAGCGAAAAGTGACAGCTACGCGAAGATTATTAATAGTTTGCACAAATAATCTTCTTAGATTGGCGTCGTAGGTATTGCGTGCCTGCGACGCCATGGTATCTCGCGTGTGAGGGTCAATATGTTTGATTGGTTTATATCGTTGAATTCGGTGACGATCGATTTTGATACGTCTCATCAGTTCTTTCCTCGAATTATCATTACGCTGTTGCTGGTGTTAGGGAGCTTGATTCTTCTTGCTAACATTCGTCCTGTCTGGCGAGCAATGCGTTCTGGCCGTTATCAGTTTTTTGTGCGTAACGCGGATTTCTTCCGCTTGTTGGTAACCCTAGTGCTGATTCCTGTGTATTTCTGGTCGATGGATGCGATAGGTGAAGTGCTGCCCAATATGGGATTGGGCTTTTTGCTGGCGTCGATTCCTTTTGTGTTTCTGATGTCGATGCTTTATTGCCATGAAAGAACTCGCCGGAATGTCACCATCATTACTGCCAATGCTGTGATTGCGCCTACTGTCGTATGGGGCGTGCTTTACCATCTTTTCCTTGTGTCTATGCCTTAGCTATCAGGAGTAAATGTTATGGAGTTTTTAGAATTACTCTCGCCGGCTTTTTTCTTGCTAGCCGCCGCTGGGGCAATTATTGGTATTGTTTTTGGGGCTATCCCTGGAATGACTGCAACAATGGCGGTCGCAGTTTGTTTACCGCTGACCTATACATTGGGTTTGCAAGAAGGCTTAGCTTTATTATTGGGTCTATATGTGGGGGGGATTTCAGGTGGTTTGGTGCCTGCCATATTGCTCAATATCCCAGGAACCCCTTCGTCTATCACGACGACCTTTGATGGCTACCCAATGGCGCAGCGAGGAGAAGCTGAACGCGCCTTAAAAATATGCATTGTGGCGTCTTTGGTTGGCGGTGTTTTTAGTGCCTTGGTGTTGTTTTTCTTTGCGCCAGTGTTGGCGGATTTTGCCATTAAGTTTTCTTATGTTGAAAAATTCTTAATGATTTTCTTTGCTCTGACGGTGATTGCTTCTTTATCGAAGAATATTGTCATGGGGGTGTTTAGTGGTTTATTGGGGGTCTTGCTCAGTTTAATTGGCTCCTACGATGTGTCAGATGGTGGTAATGGTGAGTATCGATTGATGCTGCCGTTTATGGAGCCTTACCTTGCCTTCGGATTTTCCTTGTTGCCTGTCCTGATCGGCTTGTTTGGAATATCGACCATCATAGAAGAAGCAGAAAAGGGGGCAAAAGAGTCGTCCCAGGAAGATAAAGTGAACTTAACAAAAGGTAAGCCATTTCGCTTCTCTGTTTTCAAAGGGCAAGTGGGTAATTTATTGCGCTCCTCTTCGATTGGTACCTTTATTGGGATGTTGCCGGGAATAGGGGGCAGTGCGGCATCGATTTTGGCCTATACCCAACAAAAAAACCTTTCCAAACAGCCTCACAAAATGGGCACCGGTGAGCCTGAAGGGTTGGTGGCGTCTGAGTCTGCCAATAACGGTTTGACAGGTGGCGCTTTAATACCGCTATTGTCTCTAGGGATTCCGGGAGACAGTACCACGGCTGTATTGATCGGTGCGTTTACTTTGCAAGGTTTGCAAGTCGGTCCATTGTTTATCGGGGAAAACATCGAGACATGGTATTCCATGATAACGGCCTTGATGTTTGCCAATGTGGTGATGTTTGTGGTGATGTTTTATGCCATTCGCTACATCGCTAAGGTGGTGTTGATCCCTAAGTTTATCCTTTATCCCATTATAGTCATGATGTGTACCGTCGGAGCGTATGCCATTAATTACGGCATTATGTTCGATGTCTGGACCTTGTTTATTTTTGGTGTGGCGGGTTGGATTTTTACCAAGATTGGCATTGAAGTGGCACCGTTGGTGATTGGTTTTATTTTGGGTGGCAGTGCGGAAGTGTACTTTGTGAAGAGTTTAGAGTCCTACGGAGAATACACCGTGTTGTTTACTAAAAGCCCGATTGCCATGGTGCTTTGGGGATTGATTGTCTTGTCTATTGTTGTCTCATTCATGATACATAAAAAAAGCAAGCAGCATTCAGGGGAGAGTAAATGAGTTCATCCTATGTGTTAATCAAAATTCATGATAATGACAATGTTGCGATCATCTTGAATCACGGCGGCGCGCCAGCGGATGCTAAGCTAGATAATGGTTTGGTGCTAAAAGAGGCGGTACCACAAGGTCATAAAGTGTCTTTGCAGCCAATAAAAGCAGGTGAGAAGATCATTCGTTATAACGAAGTGATTGGTTATGCGGATAAAGATCTGGATGCTGGATGTTGGGTCTCTGAGCAAGTGGTGCGGATGCCGACGCCGCCAAATCTTGACGAGTTACCACTGGCGACCCGAGAAAAACCTAAATTTGAACCATTAGAGGGTTATACCTTTGAAGGTTATAAAAATGCTGATGGTTCTGCTGGTACAAAAAACCTTTTGGGTATCAGTACCAGTGTGCAGTGTGTTGCCGGTATCACAGACTATGTAGTTAAGCTGATCAAGCAGACTTTGTTGCCAAAATACCCGAACGTGGATGGTGTGGTGGCACTGAATCATTCCTATGGTTGTGGTGTGGCGATTAACGCACCGAGCGCGATCGTGCCAATACGAACTTTGCAAAATATGGCGAAGAACCCCAATTTTGGTGGTGAAATCATGGTGATTGGTTTGGGTTGTGAAAAACTACAACCTCATCGATTGTTAGAGATCGATGATTCGCAAGCGGTCAATATTTTGCCTAATTCGGCAACGGCGAAACGACTTGAAGACAGCGTGGTGAGTTTGCAAGACGAATCACATCACGGCTTTCAAGATATGGTTGACCATATTATGGTGATGGCCGAAGAACATCTTAAACGCTTAAATTTACGCCGTCGTGAGCCTTGTCCTATTTCTGAACTGGTTGTTGGTATGCAATGTGGTGGCAGTGATGCGTTTTCTGGCATTACTGCAAACCCTGCTGTGGGTTATGCCTCGGATCTGATTGTGCGTGCAGGTGGATCGGTGATGTTTTCAGAAGTCACTGAAGTGCGCGATGCGATTCATTTGTTAACACCAAGAGCTGAAACCGTCGAAGTAGGCAAAGCCTTGCTGCGCGAAATGCAGTGGTACGACGATTATTTAAATCAGGGGCAAGCGGACCGTAGTGCGAACACGACCCCAGGCAATAAAAAAGGCGGGTTGAATAACATTGTAGAGAAGTCATTGGGGTCGATCACCAAGTCTGGTAATAGCCCAATCGTGGATGTGTTAAGTCCAGGGGAGCGCATTCGCAAGCGCGGTTTGAACTTCGCCGCGACCCCTGCCAGTGACTTTATATGCGGTACGCTTCAGTTTGCCTCTGGTATGAATGTGCAAGTTTTTACTACAGGGCGAGGTACGCCTTACGGTTTAGAAGTGGCACCTGTGATTAAAGTGTCGACCAATAGTTCATTAGGAAACCGCTGGCATGATTTAATCGACATGGATGCTGGACGTATGGCAACCAAGGAAATCACGTTAGAAGAAGCGGGTTGGGAGTTGTTCCATCTGATATTAGATGTGGCAAGCGGACGCAAACAGGTGGCAGCAGATCGACTGGGGCTACATAACGACCTAGTGTTGTTTAACCCAGCCCCAGTGACCTGAGTCCAGAGAATGATAAACGTAAATTGGGCTTGTTATTCGTCTGTTTAGTTGTATGATGTATTACATGTTGTGTAGAAAATCTTCCGAACAAGGAAGGTGTTATTAATATAATAAAGAGGAAAAAAAGCATGGCTTTTTCGGTTGAGCAAATGAGATCGGCATTGAGTGATGGACTGTTGTCCTTTCCTGTAACGGATTTTGATGCAAATGGTAAATTTAATGCAGAGACATTCCGTCAGCGTCTTGAGTCTTTTATTGAACATGGTGTTTCTTCTATTTTTGTTGCTGGTGGAACGGGTGAATTTTTCTCCTTAGACGAAGATGATTATCGTCAGATCGTCGAATTATCGGTTGCGACCGTAAAAGGCCGTGTTCCGGTTATTGCCTCGGCGGGTCGCAGTGTTTCTGATGCGAAGAAATTTGTGGCGATTGCCGATGAAGCTGGCTGTGACGGCATTCTTTTGATGCCTCCTTTCCTAACAGAATGTCCTGAAGACGGTATTGTTGAATACGCTAGCCAAATCATGGCCTCTAGTAAGACACATTTTATTTATTACAACCGTGGAAATGGCATTTTGACTGCTGAAAATGTAAAAGCGTTGGCGGTTGCAAATCCAAACATGGTGGCGTTAAAAGACGGCGTTGGTAATATTGCAGCATTGAACGACACAATTAAAACTGTCGGCGATCGTTTGGTGTACATTGGTGGCGTGCCAACGGCGGAAATTTTCGCTGAAGCCTATTTGTCGATAGGCGTGAATACCTACTCTTCTGCTGTATTTAACTTTATGCCGGAAATGGCTAACAAGTTCTACAAAGCATTACGTGCCGGCGATCAAGCGGTTGTCACGGCGATTATCAAAGATTTCTTTATTCCATTCTGTCGTTTGCGCGATCGTAAAAAAGGCTACGCAGTGAGCTTAATTAAAGCTGGCGCTACCTTGATGGGGCACAGTGCTGGTGATGTTCGTGCTCCACTAACGATGCCAACGCCAAGTGAAGTGGCTGAGTTAGACGCTATTATCAAGAAAAATTCTTAATATCGTAGAGAAGGCTGGGCTGGACTGTCCAACCTTCTTGTTCTTTTTACAACGCTGAGATTCGCATTATGTTTACAACAATAAAAAAGATGCAGGTGATACCTGTGGCTGGATACGATAGTTTTTTATTAAATTTAAGCGGTGGACATGCGCCTTGGTTTATTCGCACCGTTGTCGTATTGGAAGATAATGACGGCAATATCGGCTTAGGTGAAGTGCCGGCGACGGATAAAATTATTTCTACACTTGAAGAGTGCCGCGTGCTGGTTGAAGGCAAAAACGTTGGAAAATGGAAAAGTATTGTCAGTGATGTGCGGCAAGCTACATCTGGCAAATCGGATGATGTGCGTGGTAATCAAACATTTGATCTAAGAACAGCGGTTCATGTTATTACCGCGATTGAATCTGCATTATTAGATTTAGCCGGTCAGAATATGGGCTTGCCTGTGGTTGATTTGCTTGGTCAATATGGAAAACAGCGGGATGAAGTCGAAGCATTAGGTTATTTGTTCTTTCTTGGGGACCGCACCAAAACAAATTTGCCTTACCCAACCTATGATAACCCAGTAGATGAGTGGGATCGGGTTCGCGGTCTGGAAGCCGTCACTCCTGAATCCATTGCGACATTAGCGAAAGCGGCTTATGCCCGTTACGGCTTCAAAGATTTCAAATTAAAAGGTGGCGTGTTGGATGGTCATCAAGAGGCGGAGTGTATTGCTGCTTTATACGAGGCTTTTCCTGATGCGCGTTTAACGCTGGATCCAAATGGCGCGTGGACGCTGGATCAAGCGGTTGAATACCTTACGCCAGTGAAGCACATGCTGAGTTACGCAGAAGATCCTTGCGGCCAAGAAGGAGCGTGGTCTGGCCGTGAAACCATGTCCGAATTCAAACGCAGAACCGGCCTAAAAACCGCGACAAATATGATTGCGACGGATTGGAAACAGCTGAAAAACGCCGTGCGTCTTGATTCGGTTGATATTCCGCTCGCCGACTGTCATTTCTGGACCATGCAAGGCGCGGTTGCTGTGGGCGAGCTTTGCAATGAGTGGGGAATGACATGGGGCTCTCACAGCAATAACCATTTTGATATTTCGTTAGCGATGATGACGCATGTTGCCGCCGCGTGTCCAGGAGAGGTTACAGCGATAGATACTCATTGGATATGGCAAGATGGGCAACGAGTAACCAAAGCACCCTTAAAAATTCGTGGCGGTAAAATTACAGTGCCAACGAAACCGGGTTTAGGTATTGAACTGGATCGTGAAAAACTAATGGAAGCCCATGCACTGTATAAAACGCTCACCTTAGGTCAGCGTGATGACAGTTTGGCAATGCAGTTTCTTATTCCCGGTTGGACGTTTGATCCTAAGAAACCAGCGCTTGTTAGATAAGTAGCGCTGGGGTAATGTTCAGGGTTTTAGAATATACGGCGCAATCAGATATGGATAGGGTGAAAACAGTGGCAAAATCACTACAAATAGAACGAGTAGGCAAAGGCGATAGCTTGGCAAGCAATGTTGCAAAACAGCTTGAAAAGCAGATTTCGGCTGGGCACATTTCTGTGGGAGATAAATTGCCGACAGAAAATGCGTTATGCGATCTATTTGGCGTGAGTCGAACTGTTATTCGAGAAGCCATCACCCAGTTGAAATCGTTAGGCTTGGTGGAGACAAAACGTGGCGTGGGGACGAGTGTTATTCGTGCTCAATCAAGCGAAACCTTGTTTGCTTATCGAATCGATCCTACGGCGATTGCCGATATTCTACATATCTTAGAAATGCGCTTGAGTGTGGAAACAACGGCTTGTGAATTGGCGGCATTGCGTCGTTCAGACGAAGACGTTGCCATACTTGAGAAGCACTTCAATGAGTTTGACGAGGCATTAAGCCAGGGCGAATTGGCGAGAAAAGAAGATTATGCTTTCCATTTAGCGATTTGCACTGCTACTCGTAACCCTTTCCTTAAACAGTTTTATGAGCAGTTTAATAAGAACGTTATCCCCAGAGCAAAATTAATAAACACAAACTTGAAGCAGGTCGCTACAGACGAATATTTGCGCCGCATTCGATCAGAGCATCTTGAAATACTCAATTGTATCAAAAACCAAGATGCAGAAGGCGCAAAACAGGCCATGCATAATCACTTATATCGTGCCTACCATCTGTATGAACGCTACCAGAGCGATAATAAGTTTGATCTAGAATAACGTAATAAAAGTGAGTTTGGCTCACTTTTATTTTTCGATAAAACTGAGGGGGGAAACATGGATACGAAAGGGCTTCTTAAAGGCACTTTATTGGTAGCCGGTAACGATATTACTGGGACTCAACAAGCTATTCACGCAATCAATCCTGCCACCAACGAAATGCTAGAACCCGCTTATCATGGCGGTACAAAAGCCGATGTCGATCAAGCGGCTAGCGCTGCTTGGCAAGCTTTTGATATGTATCGAGCCATCAGTACAGAAAAACGTGCAGCTTTTCTTGAATGTATTGCCGATGAGATTTTAGCGCTCGGTGATGTGCTATTAGAGCGTGCTATGGCGGAGTCTGGTTTGCCCAAAGCGCGTATAGAAGGTGAACGTGGTCGTACTATGGGGCAGTTACGTTTGTTCGCAGGCGTGGTTCGTTTGGGCAAAGCAACCGATGCGCGTATTGATCCTGCTATGCCAGATCGCGCGCCATTGCCTCGTGCAGACTTACGTTTTCAAAAAGTCGCCCTTGGCCCAGTAGCGGTGTTTGGCGCGAGTAACTTTCCATTAGCCTTCTCTGTTGCGGGTGGGGATACAGCGTCGGCCTTAGCGGCAGGTTGCCCTGTTGTTGTAAAAGCACATTCTGCTCATCCTGGTACGTCTGAGCTGGTGGGGCGTGCGATTACTGCTGCGGTGAAAAAATGCGCTCTTCCTGCTGGCGTATTTTCTCTCTTGTATGGCTCTGGTCGTGAAATCGGTAGTGCTCTGGTGGCACATCCTTCGATTAAAGCCGTTGGTTTTACAGGATCTCGTAGTGGTGGCGTAGCGCTGATGAACATCGCCGCAAATCGTCCTGAAGCCCATTCCTGTTTATGCCGAAATGAGCAGTATTAACCCTGTCTTTATCATGCCGAATAAATTGGCGAATGATGCTCCAACGGTCGCAAAAGGTTTTGTTGGTTCTCTTACCATGGGCGCAGGTCAATTCTGTACAAACCCAGGCATGGTTGTGCTGTTGAAAGGTGAAGCGGCGGATCGCTTTAAAGCGACGGTTGCTAGCGAAGTACAAGCATTGGGTACGCAAACCATGCTAACACCAGGTATTTACCAAGCGTATTGTGAAGGTATTGAGAAGTTGAGCAACAACTCAGCCGCGGCACTTTTGGCGAAAGGCAATGACAGTGATCAACCAAACCAGTGTTGCCCACATGTGTTTGCTACTAGTGCACAAGCGTTCTTAGCGGATGCCTCAATGGAAGATGAAGTGTTTGGTTCAATGTCTTTGATCATCGAATGCGATACCTTGGATGAATACAAAGTAGTCGCTGAGCATTTAGAAGGTCAATTGACCGCGACGGTACAAATGTCTGATGCAGATGTGGACGCTGTTCGAGTCTTGCTACCAACCCTAGAACGTAAAGTCGGTCGCATTCTATGCAACGGCTATCCAACTGGCGTAGAAGTGTGCCATTCCATGGTACATGGCGGTCCTTTCCCTGCGACATCCGATAGTCGCTCAACGTCTGTTGGTAGCGCTGCTATTGATCGCTTCTTGCGACCAGTGTGTTATCAAGATTTTCCTAGCTCATTGATTCCAGACGCCATTCAAGATCAAAATCCCCTAAACATTCCTCAATTGGTGAATGGGAAATTGGTATAAATAAGTCTTTTCAATTGATAAAAAACACTCTATTGGCCAAACTGGCTTGTAGAGTGTTTGTTTTAGGGAGTTCAATTTGCTAGAAACACAAAGCGTGATTTTGGATGTGGCTGCGCCAGTTCTATTAATGATTGCGATGGGCGCTTTGCTGCGACGAATTCAGCTGATCAATGATGGTTTTATTTTGGTGAGTTCGCGTTTCGTTTTTCAAGTCTCGATGCCCGCTTTGTTCTTCTTCGGCATGATGGGTAATAATTTAAGTGGCTTGATAAGTCTTAATTTGGCGGCCTATTTTTTGGCTGCGATAGGACTTACTTTTTTACTGTCTTGGTGGTTAGCGGTCAAGCTTAATGTACCAGAACGGCAGCGTGGAGTGTTTGTTCAGATTGCTTTTCGAGGCAATTGTGGGATTTTCAGTGTTGCGCTAGTGGTCAATATGTTTGGTCAGGAAGGCGTGGCGCTGGGTGGCGTGATGTCTGGCTTGAGTGTGTTGCTGTTTAATATTTTGGCCGAAGTGATATTAACACGTTATAGCCACGGTCAATTGCGTTTGGTTCCAGTGCTGAAAAGCCTTCTGAAGAACCCGCTTATTGTCAGCATAGTGCTTGGTGTCGGGGCCAATATGATAGGACTGACGTTGCCTGCTTTTGTGATGAAAACCGGCTCTTTAATTGGTGGTTTGTCTTTGCCCTTGGCATTGGTTTGTATTGGGGGATCATTAGCGACCAGTGGATTTACCTTGCCAAAACACTTTTCCATGGCGATGTTATGTAAAGTCCTATTGAGTCCTCTTGTGTTTACGGCGATTGGGTATGGATTGGGCTTTAGTCAAAAAGAATTGTTGTTTTTGTTTATCTTTTTAGCGGCTCCTACGGCGGCCTCCGCCTATGTAACGGCGGTGGCGAAAGGCGATGATGGTAAATCAACGGCAAACGCGATTGCCAGTACGACGTTGGTGTCCTCTGTGGTGATTGTGGTGGGTATTCCTTTGATTATTTGGGTAACGGGCAGCTAGCTAAATGTCACAATAAAAAAACGCGCTACACATGGAGACAGTGAAGCGCGTTTTTATGTAGGGCGTTTTCTTAGGCACGGTTATGACCGTGTTTTTTCTACTAGGCTGGCAATACGCCTAGCTCAACAAGGCGTTCATGCAAATAACTTTTTGCCGTGTGGCGTTCTGACAACACCACTTCCGGTTTAGGGTGAAGGAACAGCGGTAGAGAGATGCGCGACTTAGTTTTGTCTGCGCCTTCTGGGTTGATTACACGGTGGGAAGTGGATGGAAAATAACCACCGGATGCTTCTTGTAGCATGTCGCCAATATTGATGATAAGCGTGCCAAAATCACAAGGTACGTCCATCCAGGTGCCGTCTTTGGCTTTAACCTGTAAACCAGGCTCATTGGCGGAAGGCAGGATAGTGAGCAAATTGATGTCTTCATGGGCACCTGCGCGGATCGCCCCTAGCTCTTCATCGCCCTTGAGTGGTGGGTAGTGTAAGACGCGCAGCAAGGTTTGTTGGCTACCATCTACCATGCTGGAGAGCGATTGTGAATAATGTTTTGCTACGTCTGCTGGAGAGTGCTTTTCTACCCAAGCGAGCAACTCTTTTGCCAAAGCAGAGGCTTCGCCATAGTATTGTTCTAACAAGGGCTTTTGTTTTTCAGGGCACTGACCCCAAGGGTAGTAATGAAAGTACTCTTTAATGTCACGTTTGGTATGACCTTTGGCGGTTTCCGCTACCTTAGGTGAAAAATAACCATCTTGTGGACCGACGTTATAGCGGTAGTCGTATTTACTGTCATCCGCGAAGAATTCCTGCCAATCTTGGTAGATAGCGCTAACCAATTCTTTTTTGATGGGATGATTTTTTAGTACACCAAATCCTGTTTCGCGTAGGGACTTAACGAAATCTTCTTGTGCAGTGCTGCTGGTGTAATCAATGGCTTGTAGTTGCATGTTTTTTCCTGTTGCCAGTTATTGGCAGTCTTGTCTTCATCGAATAGTGCAAAAAAATTTTCATATGTTTTCAATCAGTCTCATGGGGCCGGATTCTGAAAACAATGGATTCTTTAGAGCAAGATACGTAAGACTAAGAGGACCAACCGCTGTGGAAAAAATAGCGTAAGTCGACGGTTTCTGCTTGATAATGTTCTAGCCATTGCGCCAGGCTCATCGTGCGAACGCAATCAAATGACTTGGTCTGAACCGAGCTTTGATGAGCGTTGTATGATGAAGTCATGGACATGTTAGCTATCTCAAATGTGAAAACATCGTTAGTTTACTGCTTGAAATGTGTGTTTTGAAGGGATTTAGTAATAATTTGTGTATTAGGGGTGGGTTAATTTTCATCTTCCTCTATACTGCATAAGTCGGTTGTGTAAATTTACCGTCTTCTTTTTGATCTTCTTTACAGCTCTACCGTCTATATCAGCCTTTTGGCATGTTGTTTTTTTAGCTCCAAGTACTTCTTAAGTGTAAATAATCAACGCGCTTACTGCGTTGTCATCAATTAAAGAGGCTTCATGACTATGAATGCATATTTCGATTCGTTTAAAAATCACTTTTTGATTTCTATGCCACATCTAGACGATCCCCACCTTGAACACACGGTTATTTATCTTTGTGAGCACACACCAGAAGGGGCCATGGGGATTGTAATTAATCGTCCCTCTAATATTTATTTCACCGAGTTAGCCGATCACCTCGGCATCCAAATTCACGGTTCGCGTTTAGCGGCTGCCCCTATTTATACTGGTGGGCCGGTGGAGGCAGAACGAGGTTTTATTTTACATACCACGGACAAATCCTGGGATAGAACCTTGCATGTCACTGAGGAAGTGTCGTTATCGGCTTCCCTAGAAGCACTTGAAGACATTGCTCAAGGTAATGGACCACACGCTTTCCGAATTACTCTGGGATGCGCTGGTTGGGATGCGGGGCAGCTTGAAACCGAGATTGCGAATAACGATTGGCTGGTATGTGAAGCGGATTTAGACGTATTATTTCATACACCAAGTGACATGCAGTTCACGGCCGCGACACGAGTGCTGGGAATTGATATGACAAGACTATCACCGGATATAGGACATGGTTAATGACGGCAACATCGTCTTTGAATGCTAACCAAAAACCCAATGCTGCCTGCGCAGTATTGGGTTTTGATTTTGGTACGACACGTATTGGCGTGGCTATTGGGCAAAGTATTACGGGGACGGCGCAGCCGCTCGATCCTCTTAAAGCAAAAGAAGGCATCCCGAATTGGGATGAAATCACGCGTATTGTGGAAGAATGGAAACCGGACGCTTTTGTGGTCGGTTTGCCACTGGATATGGATGGTTCAGAAAATGAGATGTGTCAACGGGCGCGTAAGTTTGCCAAACGACTGCATGGACGTTTCAACCTTCCTTACCATATGATGGACGAGCGACTGTCCTCTTATGAGGCAAAAGGGCAGGTTATTGCACGTGGTGGTAACCGTAACTTTAAAGAGAATTCTGTGGATGGTTTGGCGGCCCAAATGATTGTAGAAACTTGGTTTGCAGAATCTTTCTAGGGACTTTATCGCTAATAGAAGACAGAGATTACGTCCTGTTTTATGATGAATTTAACAACAAGGTATGAGGAAATAATGAAGTTAGATTTAGAGCGCTCGCTGGCGTCTATGAGGGAACAATTAGCGTCTTACTGCGAAAAGAAAAAGATTGAAGATGCCATTGTTGTAGGAATTCATACCGGTGGTGTTTGGGTGGCGGAGCATTTGATGTCTGCTGTGCCAACAAACGAGCCACTCGCCACCTTAGATATTACCTTTTACCGTGATGACTTTACCAAAGCGGGTTTAAACCCTAAGGTAAACCAAACCCTGTTACCAGCGATTGAAGATCGGCACGTTATTTTGGTTGATGATGTATTAATGTCTGGTCGAACGATCCGAGCCGCCATGAACGAAATATTTGATTTTGGCCGACCTGCCAGTATCACCTTAGCGATTCTTTATGATCTTGGGCAACATGAGTTACCGATTGCGGCGGACATTGTTGGTGAGCGGTTGACGCTTAATCCTGACCAAAGAGTTAAGCTGACTGGACCACAACCGCTTGGTTTTTCGGTGATTAATACCGATTAATTATACACAACAAGACTTTATTTTTTCGCGTACACATACGACAATTAACGCATGGATAAAATTGACTCTACAGTGGTGATAAGAACGATATCTTACCGAGGGAATGAGGTGAGACAGCTGTTTACTGTCATGAATGCCCGGTTGCAGTACGCCTGCACCGGGCATTTTCCTATCTAGACGTTTTATTTTTTAAGCAAAAAGAGAAAGACGATACCGTCTTTGCAGTTTGAGGAAAGCAAACCATGATGCGATCCGAACCTCGGGCATTACAGTTAAACGAACACGGGCAGCTTAAACATTTCTTAACGTTGGATGGCTTGGATAAAACCATTTTGACTGAGATTCTTGATCGGGCGGAATCTTTTCTTTCGATGGGAGAGCAATCGGTTAAAAAAGTCCCTTTGCTACGCGGCAAAACCGTGGTGAATTTATTCTTCGAAAATTCCACACGAACTCGCACAACTTTTGAATTGGCTGCGAAGCGTTTATCGGCTGACGTCATCAACCTTAATATCGAAACGTCCGCCACATCCAAAGGTGAATCCTTGCTGGATACCTTAAAAAATTTAGAAGCTATGCAAAGCGATATGTTTATTGTGCGCCATTCAGACAGTGGTGCGGCACATTTTATTGCCGAGCATTGTACGCCTAACGTGGCCATTATTAATGCAGGGGATGGACGTCACGCCCATCCAACGCAAGCCATGCTAGACATGTTGACTATTCGACGTCACAAGGGGGCTTTGAAGGCTTAAAAATCGCCATTGTGGGCGATATTTTGCACTCTCGTGTGGCGCGTTCGCAATTGCAGGCTCTGACGACATTGGGTGTCAGTGATGTACGTTTGGTCGGACCAAAGACTCTTGTGCCCAGTTTCTTTGCGGAAATGGGCGCTACGATTTGCCATGATTTAGAAGCGGGTCTAAAAGACGTAGATGTCGTGGTGATGTTGCGTCTGCAGAAAGAGCGCATGAAGGGTGGATTGTTGCCCAGTGAAAGTGAATTTTATCGTTTGTACGGCTTAACGGAAGAAACGCTCTCTTGGGCCAAGCCGGATGCTATCGTGATGCACCCAGGCCCAATTAACCGAGGCGTGGAAATTTCCTCTGAAGTTGCTGATGGCAAACATTCGGTTATTTTGAACCAAGTAACTAACGGCATTGCGGTGCGTATGGCGGTGATGTCTATGGCGATGAGTGGGCAGTTGCAAAGTGCCGAATCGTCAGCAGCGGGGGATGATAAATAGCATGAAATTACGTATTCAAAATGGTCGTGTGATCGATCCTAGTCAAGGTCTCGATGCCGTCACAGAATTGTTTATTGATAATCAAAAAATTGTCGCGATTGGCGAGGCGCCTGAAGAGTTTGATGATGCCGAAGTCGTAGATGCATCGGGCCATTGGATATTGCCTGGTTTAGTGGATCTGGCAGTGTCTCTACGTGAGCCTGGATTGACTCAAAAAGGTAACATTGCCACGGAAGGTCGTGCGGCGGTTGCCGGTGGTGTGACTACCTTAGTATGTGCACCAGATACTCGCCCTATTGTGGATACACCGGCGGTAGCGGCTTTGATCCAAGACAAGGCTGACGATGCAGGAATGGCAAACGTATTTCCTCTTGGCGCGTTAACACAGGGGTTAGAAGGTGCTCAACTTAGTAATATGGTGGCGCTGACTGATGCAGGTTGCGTGGCGCTATCGAACCATCGCCATCCTATGGCGAATACTAAGGTATTGGTTCGTGCGCTTGAGTATGCGGCAACGCATGATTTGTTGGTGGTATTTCATCCTGACGAGACCAGTCTTTCGGAAGGGGGTGTGCCCATGAAGGTTTAATGTCGACCATGCATGGCTTGCCAGGTATTCCAGAAGAAGCAGAAACCATTGCATTGATGCGCGACTTATTGCTAGTGCAAAAAACAGGGGTTCGTGCACACTTTGCTCGTTTGTCTTGTGCAAAATCGGTTGAAATGATTGCCGATGCTAAAGCATCAGGTTTGGATGTTACCGCAGACGTGGCAGTACACAATTTGTTGCTTACTGATCAGGTGTTGAATCGTTTTGACGGTCATTATCATGTATTGCCACCACTGCGTAGTGATGAAGATCGATTGACCTTGATCGAGGGTATCAAAGCGGGGGTTATTTCCGCCATTTGTTCTGATCATCAGCCACATGAAAAAATGGCCAAGATCGCACCATTTGCTGCAACTGAACCAGGTATGGCGAACGTAGAAATCTTGTTGCCTTTGGCGATGCAATTGATCGATGAAGGCGACTTAGACTTCTTGACGCTGTTAACTTGCCTAACTTCAGGGCCTGCAGCCTGTTTTGGTCTCGAGGCGGGTTCCTTATCCGTGGGCAGTTTCGCAGATTTTATTTTGTTTGATAGTACGGCGCGTTGGACATGGTCTTCTGAGAACCGCAAGACAAAAGGCCACAATTCTCCTTACCTCGGTGAGGAATTTGTCGGTCGGGTTATGGCGACTTATATCTCAGGCCAGCGTGTTTATCAGGTCGTTTGAGTCAATAAGTAAGGCTAAGTAGGGTTTTTCGCTTACTTGGCCTTACTATTCCTTTACTTTTAATATTAGGCCGTTAATCTAGTTTGTATTACGGATTATTTTGGCTTTAGTATTTTATGTCTATCGATTCTTCAAACTCATTATTCAAGGAACAACAGGCATTACTGTCGCGTGTGGTCTTTCTTGAAAAAGAGCGAGATTTTGTTAAAAAGCTATACGGTGACATGCCTCAGATGTTGCAGCTACTTGCAAAAGGAGCGCTTTTAAGTACTTTACTGAATTGTTCTAAACAGAAGTTGCAATCTCTATTGCCCAATGCATATTGCCTTTTTATTGTTTGTGACAAGGAGTGTTTGCAGTGGCGTATACAGTTCACAGACTCGATCAATGAAGGTCTGCCCAATCGTAATGGCCAGTTGATCAGCGTTCCTCAAGCCTTGGTGACTTTTGCCGCGAGCACCTTCGTGTCCTAAGCGCCATGATGTTGATATTCAAACCATGTCCAGCTGGAAACATTGGCAACCTTTTTTGCATGATCACGAATTTACCCATGTATCCATGGTCAGTGTGTCGGACGACCAAGGTTCTATATATCTCATGTTGGCGTTTCAGCGAGAAAGAAATCGCTTAGAAAATGAGCTGATGATGCTTGCACTCAATGCGTATGAAGCTTGGCTATGTGCTATTTTTGAACGTGAAAAAGCCGATCAATTGTTGCTAGAAGACAGTCATCGAGATCCTTCCACTGGATTATTACGTCGTTACAGTTTTGAAAACAGTTTTGGTATTGTACTAAAAGACTCTCGTCGCCACTTTCAGCGAGCGGCTTTGCTTTCAATTTTGTTGCACTCTAGTTCAAAAGTGAATGATGCTGATCTAAAAGTACTGGCCGACGTCATGAGAGATACTGTTCGGGATAATGATCTTATTGCCCATTACGATGAGCATGAGCTGGTGATGGGAATACGTATTCAACATTTAGAGGATGCAGAAGTGGTAGCGGCAAAATTATTAAAATCGCTCAGTGCTCCCGCATTTTCAAAAAATCGATTAATACGAAGTGGCTTGTCTATCGGTATTGCTTTCTACCCAGAGCATTCATCCTTGGAGTCGCTTTATCAGGCGGCTTCGTTTGCCGCGCACTCGCTGAAAAATGTCACCGGATATCGCCTCGAATTTCATGGAGAATGCTATGAGTCAAGTGCCGGTTTTTATACCTTGTAAAGCTCAATAAGTCGTCACGTCACTTTTATTTGTCCCTTAAAATAATGATATCATGCCTCCTATAAAGGGCTTTTAAGCTTGTTTAGTATATTTGGGCTGATAAATGCAGACAAAAAATGAGCCTATGGTGGGTGAATATAAGGAGCATAATGCGATATGTCGATGAAAATCGAAAGCCTTGAAGTGGCCGATATCAAAGCCAATTTAGCCCAGGTTACAGGGCAGATTGACCAGCTCGTTCAACAATGTCATAGAGCCGCAGGCTGCGTACGTTTATTGGCGGTCAGTAAGACTAAGCCCGTGTCAGCGTTGTGTGCGGCCTATGAAGCAGGGCAAAGAGCGTTCGGTGAAAACTATGTGCAGGAAGCGGTCGATAAATACCACGCTTTAGCGCATTTAACCGACATAGAGTGGCACTTTATTGGCCCTATTCAGTCTAACAAGTCACGCCTGATTGCGGAAACAATGCACTGGGTACATTCGCTTGATCGAGAGAAAATTGCGCGTCGTTTGAGTGAGCAGCGTTTAGAAGGATTACCGCCATTAAATGTCTGTATTCAAGTGAACATTAGTGGTGAAGAGAGCAAAGCGGGTATCGCCTTGTCGGAGTTGGGTTATATGGTGGCTTTGATAAAATCGTTGCCGAATTTACAACTTAGAGGCCTGATGGCTATCCCTGCACCACAGGAAAGCCATGCTGCGCAATGCACCGTTTACGCGCCACTGGTGAAGGCTTTTGTTGATTTATCGACATCCGATAGCATGATAGACACGCTGTCGATTGGCATGTCTGGCGACTTAGCAGCAGCGATTGAATCCGGCAGCACCATGGTGCGAGTCGGAACCGCTATTTTTGGCGAGCGTGATTACTCTGCGAAAGCGTGAGAGAGCCTCAGCGAAAGCGTGAGAGATAACGACAGCGTATTTTAAATAGGTAGACGAATGTCTGCTTAAATAACGAACAGAATAGGGTATAACATGACACCAAATATCGCCTTTATTGGCGTGGGTAATATGGCAAGATCGATTTTTAGTGGCATGCTTGCGAGTGGCTATCCAGCTAAAAACATTATCGGTACTTCTAGAACACCTGAAAAACGTGATTATTATCAGCAGCAGTACGGAATTACCATGCTGGCCGATAATGACTCAGCAGTGAGTCAAGCCGATGTGGTAGTGCTGTGCGTTAAACCGGCACAAATGCAAGACGTAATTGAAGCCTTCTCGGCCTCTGTACGAGAAGATCAGCTGTTCATTTCAGTTGCCGCGGGTGTTGAGCTTGACGCGATGGCCCATTGGTTAGGTAAGCCTGTTGCTTTGGTTCGCAGTATGCCAAACACACCCTCGCAGCTAGGCGTGGGGATGACAGGATTAATTGCTAATCAGTATACCAATGATGAGCAAAAAACATGGGTCAGTGAACTATTCTCTAGTATTGGCCATTCTGTTTGGGTAGACAATGAAGAGTATATGCACACAGTGACTAGCTTGTCTGGCAGTGCGCCAGCGTATTTTTTTCGTTTCCTTGAAGCCATGATTAAACATGCACAGCAACAAGGCATGGATGAAACTACCAGCCGTGAATTGGCCAGTCGAACTATGTTAGGCGCAGCCCGTATGGTAATCGAGCTGGATGAGCCTATTGCCCAATTGCGTAAGAACATCACCTCACCTAAGGGGACAACGGAACAGGCGTTGTTATCTTTGGAGGCATCCGATATTGATAAAATGGTAGCCGATGCAATGACGGCTTGTATCAACCGATCTAAAGAAATGGCGCAAAGCTTTTCTGTGAAAAAACCTTAATTAAGGACTATTGAACATGTACTCGGATCCATTTGTCATGCTAGTAAAGGTTGTTTGTAACCTTTATCTATTTATTGTGTTGTTACGTTTGGTGCTTCAACTGACTCGTGCGGATTTTTACAATCCGATTAGCCAAGGCATCGTTAAAGCAACGAGTCCCGATTGTCTTGCCTTTGCGCAAGGTGATTCCAGCGATTGGTCGTTTGGATACCGCATCCCTAGTGCTAGCATTAGGTGTGCAGTTACTGACGGTCTTCTTGGTGGTATTGATTAATGGCGTGGGGATTTCTCCGGTCAGTTATGCTATTTTTACCGTGGCAGGCACGTTATACCATTTGTTGGATTTGTATTTTTGGGCCATGCTTATTTCGGTCATTCTGAGCTGGGTCGCTCCTACGGCGAGTCACCCAGGTGCCTTGCTAGTAGGGCAAATTACGGCACCTCTATATCGTGCTTGTCAGCGAGTAATTCCGACCTTGGGCGGATTGGACTTATCCCCCATTTTTATCTTTTTGGCGATTTCGTTTTTGAAGCAAGTGTTAGCACCGTATAGTATTTAGTGCAGTTATCTGCATTGTGCATAAGGCAATAAAAATACTGGATATTATTCGGTGAATTGAGAACAGGGGCGTATTCCTATATGATGCGACCCCTAAACGGGAATTTGAGCGGACAAAAAAACGTCAGCTGCCCGCTTCCTTCTCCCTTATTAATTTTTTGGATGAAAGCTATGAGTACGATTGCGGTTTATCCGGGGACATTTGACCCTATTACAAACGGCCATACGGATTTGGTTGAACGCGCATCAAAGCTATTTAACAAGGTTATCGTAGCGGTGGCTGCGAGTCCTAAAAAGCGCCCAGCACTGTCCCATGAAATGCGTATTTCATTGGCGAAAAAAGTATTGGGTCATTTGCCTAATGTGGAAGTGGTCGGTTTTGATAACCTATTGACCGAGTTTACTCGTTCCGTCAATGGCAAGGTCGTGATCCGTGGTTTGCGTGCTGTGTCAGATTTTGAATACGAGTTTCAATTAGCCAATATGAATCGTGCGATTGCTCCGGATGTTGAAAGCATATTTTTGACGCCTTCTGAAAAACATTCTTATATTTCGTCGACCTTAGTGCGAGAAATTGCGTCTCTAAACGGCGATTTTGGTCAGTTTGTAAATCCAGAAGTAAAACGTGTTCTACAAGAACACTACCAAACGATTTAATGTCTGTTTTATTTAGTTCTGCTGCTTAGCGCCTGTGCCAATATCGCAGCGGTCTTAGGAGAGAAAAATGTCTCTTATCATTACCGATGAATGCATCAACTGTGATGTATGTGAACCTGAGTGCCCGAACGAAGCGATTTCTCAGGGAGATGAGATTTATGTGATCGACCCATCCAAATGTACAGAGTGCGTAGGTCATTTTGATGAGCCTCAATGCCAGCAAGTGTGTCCTGTTGACTGTATTCCTTTGGATCCGAATCACAAAGAAACGGAAGAGCAGCTAATGGAAAAATACTTAGTGCTCACAGGTCAGCTATAACCAATAGGGTGTTGCCGCTATCGACACAAATAGTTTTATATTTTTAGCCGGAATATTGTTGTTAGTCAGTATTCTGGCTAGCTCTTTTACGGTACGTGTTGGCTTACCTTTGTTACTTGTTTTCCTCGGAATGGGGATGTTGGCAGGTGAAGAGGGAATTGGCCAACTGGATTTTGACAACCCAAGCCTCGCCTTTTTTGTCGGTAACCTCGCTCTCGCCGTTATCCTTCTGGATGGCGGTATGCAAACCAAAACTAGTACTTTCCGTGTGGCTTTATGGCCATCTTTGTCTTTGGCTACGTTGGGTGTGGTTTTTACTACCGGGGCCGTCGGCATGTTTGCGGCTTGGTTGCTCGATGTACAGTTGATCTATGGCTTGCTACTGGGGGCGACGGTCGGTTCAACCGATGCTGCAGCCGTCTTTAGTTTGTTGCGTAACAGTGGCGTAAAGCTTAATGAGCGTGTTGGCGGCACATTGGAAATAGAGTCCGGTGCCAACGATCCTATGGCAATTTTGCTGGTGGCCATGTTAACGGGCTTGCTGCAAAGTGCGGATCATTTGAGTATTTTGTCTTTCTTAGGGCAAATGCTGCAGCAATTTGCTGTGGGCGGTGTGCTTGGTTTGCTAGGTGGTAAACTGCTATTAATGATCCTGCGTCGTGTGCCTTTGATTGAAGGTTTATACGCACTTCTCATTATTTCTTTTGGTCTGGCTATTTTTTCTGGTGTCAATATGATTGGCGGCAGTGGTTTTCTGGCCGTCTACTTAGTGGGTTTGACCGTTGGGAATGGGCGCATTAAACAGCTTGATGCTATCTCCCAGGTGATGGACGGTTTGGCCTGGTTGGCACAAGCTGGCATGTTCTTGTTGCTTGGTCTATTGGTTACGCCATCCAGTTTGTTAACCCATGGTTGGCAGGCGATTGCGATTGCCGCATTTTTGATTTTTGTTGCACGTCCTTTGGCGGTAATGGTCTGTTTGCTGCCATTTGATTTCCGTTGGCCCGAACGCTTTTACATTAGCTGGGTTGGCTTGCGAGGTGCGGTTCCCATTGTATTGGCGCTCTATCCGATTATTGCTGGCCTGTCTAATTCGGAATTATTGTTTGAAATTACCTTTACCGTGGTGCTGATTTCTTTGTTGCTACAAGGGTCGACAGTGCCAGTTGTCGCGCGCTGGTTGAAAGTGGTGGTGCCGCCTGCGCCTGCGCCAACGACGCGCTTTTCTTTGATTGATGATGCCGATTCGCACCACTCATTAGAATTGTATGAGTTTCTTGTACAGACTGAAAAAGTGCGTATTCCCGCTTCGATTGTGCAAAATGTACCCAGTGCAACCGTGTCTACACCGCAGTTGGTATCGCTTGTTCGTGATCAAAAACCCATCGTAGTGAACGCGGATACTGTATTGCAGCTAGGGGATAGAATTTGGATGCTGTTGCACCCGGAGGATGTCAATGATGTCGCGCAGATTTTTTCTCAGCAAGCGTCTGGCTCTTTCCTATTGCAGAATTTCTTTGGTGAATTTGCTATTCGTGGTGATGCGCCTTTGATTGATCTAGCGAAAGTATATGGTGTGCCGCTAGAGGGCATCGCGCCTGAAGACACGGCCGCTGAGCTGCTACAGCGTCAGCTTGGTAAGCACTTGGTGGTAGGGGATCGAGTGCGCTTTGGTAACATTCGCCTAACCATTCGCCAAATGGACGGTAACCAAATTGAGATCATTGGGCTTAAGCTTCAAGACAAACAAGCGTAAGCCCAACCTTTACCTTAAGACGTAAAATACTGGCCTATTTCTTCTAGTGAAGGGATCACCTGATCGTCGTTTATCAGAATGATCAACCCTTCGGCTTCTATGGAAGAGAAGGTTTGTGGGTGGGTGACAATCTCACCATTTTTACGCACATAACCCAACGCGGTGCCAATGTCCTTTTGAATTAGGGTGGTGACCACCTCAGCCCAAGTCACTCCCGTTAAACGCACATTCAAACGAATTGTGTGGTCTCCTTGGTGTCGGAATAAATCTTCTAACACTTGCTCTGTTCCTGGAGCGATTAACGAGCGTACAAGCATTTCTGGATAGGCACGAACGGGTCTGATAATAGCGTTTGCCCTGGCGGCTTTAAATCTCGGGCGATTCGTGTCGTTAATCGCTTCCGCTATAATAAATGCTGGCGATTGTAGTGCGTGAATGCGATGCAGAATATCAAAGGTCAAACTGTCTGAGTGGCTATCTTGTAAGTCTTGGCAAAGCACAATAATGTATTTAGCCTTGTGTGCACCTGCGGATTCGAGCATGCCATCTTCTAAGGCGTCGCCTGTGTGATGTACCACACCATGTGATCTTAAATCCAGAGGTAAACCCTCAGGAAAGGCCGTGGTTAAGATCTGGACCGGGATATCGGTCAACTCTGGTGTGACACTAATTTGATTGATCAGTAAGCGTAAGTAGCGTTCTGCATCGTATTTGGGGGTATTAACAATAAGTATGTGATCTTGCATATCGTCCCACTTCATTCGGCCTTTAATACGCATCTCTTTGCGTATTAGCCTGATTTCGACATAGTCACTGGCGATTTGGGCGAGCAGAGTGATCCCCATTCCATAAATTAACAGAATGGTTGAAAATTGTCCCCAAAAAGTGATGGCTGAGATATCTCCATAACCCGTTGTACTGGCCGATGTCATGGTCAGCCAGAAGGCTTGCCACCAATCCAAATCTTCGAAAAAAACCATCGCCAAGCTGTGCAAGGCGATGACACAAGCAATCAATACGAGGCGCTTTTTTAAATCACTCGTCTCATGCAGGTGAACTTTTTTGCGGAATTGATGACGATTTTTATTTCGCCTTAGCATCATTGCGAGAGAGTTCATTGGACCTCTGTGTTACTCATTATCGATTGGCATGGCGTAATTTAATTGACGCCAAGACTCATATACCATCACCGCGACAGTATTCGATAGATTTAAGCTGCGAGAATTGGCTTGCATGGGCAAACGCAGTCTTTGGGCTGGTGGCAGCGCCTCAATAAACTCAGCAGGCAGGCCGCGTGTCTCAGGGCCAAAAACCAGCACATCGTTTTCAACAAAGCGCGCTTCGCTGTGCGTACGACTGCCTTTAGTGGTTAGAGCGTAAATCGTGGCGATCTCGTTCTGATCAACAAAGGATTGAAAGTCTGGATAGCGTTTTAAACGAGTGAACTCATGATAATCTAAACCTGCCCGACGTAGCTTTTTGTCGTCTAGATCAAAGCCGAGAGGCTCAATCAGATGCAAATGAAAGCCAGTATTGGCGCATAAACGAATAACATTGCCCGTATTGGGTGGAATCTCAGGTTGGTAAAGCACAACATGCAGCATAGGTTTATCTCCTTGATATAGGAAGATAATACCAGAGGAACAGAAGAAACTAAGTTTTTAATTTTTTTTCAAAAAAACTGTTGACCAGAAAAAAGGTTTCTCTATAATACGCCCCACTTGCCCAGATAGCTCAGTCGGTAGAGCAGAGGATTGAAAATCCTCGTGTCGGCGGTTCGATTCCGTCTCTGGGCACCATGATTAAGAGAAAGCCTGCTATTTTTAGCAGGCTTTTTTTGGTTAAATCGGTTTTTTATTCAAAATGACCGGTCATGTCTTATTTGCCCAGATAGCTCAGTCGGTAGAGCAGAGGATTGAAAATCCTCGTGTCGGCGGTTCGATTCCGTCTCTGGGCACCATATATTCCTCATCTTTCTCTATAATAAACTCTCCATAAAATAGCTTTTTATTACATAACGTAACCAATATTAAATCTTAAACACTCGTTGTTTTAGTTATGCTTTAACTATCTTTGATGGAGCAAGTGATTATGATGAGAGTGATGACGATAGTCGCCTTAACTGCGTTGGGGTATTTTATCCTTGGCGTTGTGGGGTTGGCTGTTGCGATTTCACCGGGCTATTCGACGATTATTTGGCCAGCTTCTGGTTTGGCGGTGGCGGCGTCTATCTTTTTTCCTAAGCAAGCGCCGTTCGGTATTTTCCTAGGGTCTATGTTGCTAAACATGGGTGCGACTTGGGTTAATCATCATGTTTTTGCTTGGTCTCTTCCTGTTCTTATTGCCCTTGGTTCAACGTTACAATCTTTTGTTGGTGGCTATTTAGTTCGCCGTTTTGTAGGTGTGCCTTTTCAATTTCATCGTACTGGTTTAGTGGTTAGGTTTGTCTTTTTAGCCGGTGTCTTGTCCACCTTGATTAGTGCCAGTGTTGGTTCAACGTCGTTACTTTCTTTTGGAATCATTAATAAGGCGGAGTTTCTAACCAATTGGCTGGTTTGGTGGGGCGGTGACATGATCGGGGTGTTGGTCATGGTGCCTTGGTTGGCAGTGTGTTTCCCTCAGTACTTTGGTAATAAATTCGAACATCCGCTGCGTTTAGTGGGTGGTTTTATATTTGTCTTGGTGCTTACGATTGTTTTGTCTTGGGGAAGCAGTTATTCGGAATGGAATAAACAATCGAAAGAGTTTCGTTCCAACGCCGAATTGCTAGAAGTGCTGCTTAATAATCGTATTAAAAACAGCGTGGATATGTTGCACAGCTTTGTCGGCTTGATAAACGGCAGTGAGCAAATTGAAGCGAATGAGTTTGAGCTTTTTGCAGATAGTGTGATGCGTCGAGATGATTCTATTTTGGGGGTGTCATTAAACTTTGTCGTGGCTGGAAAAGATATTGCTAGCTTTGAACAGATGATTCAAAAAAATTACCCAGACGATATTTTTCGTGTGAAGGAAAGGGACAGCGAGGGCAAACTTAAGACCGTTACGCCAAGAGATAGGCACATTGTGGTGACTTTTATTAGCCCCTTACAGAGCAATAAAGCGGCATTAGGTTACGACGTTTATTCGCAAGCCGATCGACGTTTTGCCTTAGATCAGGCTATTTCGTCACGTCAAGTTTACCCCACGGCTCCACTCAAGCTAGTTCAAAATTCGAATGCTGTATTATTGTTTTTGCCATTTTTTGATCGAGACACCGATGTTTTTTTAGGTGTTGCGACAGCGGTCATCGAGATTGATACGTTAACCGATACCATTGTTAAGCAAGGGCTTCTCCCCAATACTGAGCTCTACTTGGTCGATACTGATAACGCGACATCCAAGCCGATTATCGTGACAAAAAATACGGCAGCTCATTTGTCTGCAGAAGACTTGGTTACTCGTTACCTGGCCGGTGAATTTCATCATGCGGTTAATTTCGTTATTAATGTGGGTGGCAAAAACTGGCAGTTGTATCAAGTTAGTGACAACTACTTTTTCAAACAGCCTTGGATCGTGAAGTTTGTTCTAGCTTGTGGTTTTTTATTCACTGGTTTATTTGGTTGGTTTTTATTGATTGTGAGTAGCCATACGGCGGAAGTTGAAAATCGAGTGAGATTAAGGACGCGAGATTTGCAGTTGGCAAACGAGCATTTAAAAGCGTCTGAACTGGAACAAAGCAAAGCCAAAGAAGAGGCGCAAGAAGCCAACCGCGCTAAAAGTGAATTCTTGGCAAATATGAGTCACGAAATTCGTACGCCATTAAATGGCGTTATTGGTTGTTTGTCTTTGTTGATGAATACGAAATTGCAGCCTGAACAGTCGAATTTAGCAAAAATGTCTCAGCAGAGTGCGGAATCCTTGTTGGATATTATTAATGATATTTTAGATTTGTCTAAGATTGAGATGGGAACCTTAGCGTTATACAAGCAAGACTTTGAGTTACGGGCGTTAATTGAAGAAGTAACCAATATCTTTGTTTTAAAATCCGAAGAGAAGGGCATCGTACTGAATTCACCAACCACTCCAGTTCCTAATATATTACTCTTTGGCGACAGATTGCGCCTCAAACAAGTGTTGGTTAATTTGATGGGGAATGCGGTTAAATTTACCCAAGAAGGTGAAGTGGCGTTGCGATTTACGCTTGAGCCGCTAGCGGATGACAGTGTTGTTTTGAGTGTTGGTATTAAAGACTCAGGAATTGGTGTGTCTGAAACTAATCAACGGCATTTGTTCCAGCGTTTTAAACAAGCGGATGGGTCGACAACACGCAAATTTGGTGGCACAGGATTGGGTTTGGCAATCAGTAAGGAAATTATCCAAGCCATGGATGGAGAGATCGGTTTAAACTCAGTGGAAGGTCAGGGGTCTGATTTTTGGTTTCGTATACCACTCACTGTGGTTTCAACTGCAGAGCATATCCCCGTGGTGACTGATGGCACAGAACAAGCTATTAGAGTGACGTTAATTTATGCGAATAAAATTGGTCGTGAGTATGTTAGCGCATTGCTGGATTCGTTAGGGGTCATTTGCAATGCTTACGATAGTATTGCCAGCGCGCTTGCTGACAGTGAATGGATCGGAAATTGTATACTACTGGACTCTGATGTCGTTTCGGCTACTTCTGATGTGACTGAGTTGGATTCATTTTGCCGGAAGAATGCGGTTAAGCGAATATTGCTACAAGGACGTTCAAGTATGGATTTTGATAAAGAAGTGTATGTTGCTTCTTTAACGAAACCTGTTTTTCATCAACCATTGGTGGACGTGCTTGAAAATCTAAAACCATTAGTGGGAGGAGAGCCAGTGATGGCGGCGAGCGAAGTAGAGAAAGCCTCTGAGGGTCGGCCAATATTTAAGGCCAAAGTATTGCTAGCAGAAGACAATTTAACCAACCAGATTGTTGCTCGTGGTCTGTTGAATTTATATGGCGTAGAGGTTGTGGTAGCGGAGAACGGTCAAAAAGCGGTCGAGCAAGCCCAATCCACTCAATTCGATCTGATCTTCATGGATTGCCAGATGCCAATCATGGATGGTTATGAAGCGACGCGAACGATTCGTCAGTTTACCGATGGACAAACGCCTTCTGATTTAGTGATTGTTGCACTTAGTGCCAATGCCATGAAAGGTGATGAAGATGAATGTTTTGCGGCAGGGATGAATGACCATATCGCTAAACCAATTTCACAAGATAAATTAGTAGTGATACTCACAAAATGGCTTTCTTAGTGGATAAGATTGAAATGGAGATTCTTTGTCATGCTTGAGCCTAAGGTATTTGATAATACAGCTCTACGAGAGCCTCGTCTGACCTATAACCATGAACTAATGACTTTGGTTGCCAGTGAGTCTATTAAAGAAGCTACTGTCTTTCTAGACATGCTACAAGCTCACATGATGGATGAGGGCTGGGAAAATTTTGCTTTGGTCGCACACCGTTTAAAAGGCGCTGCTTTGGAAGTGTCTGGTTATCGTTTTTGTCAACTAATCACTGAAATGGAACGTGTAGCGATACAAGGTAAGGGCGATCAATTACCTATTCGTTATACTGCTTTGAGATAGGCCTTTGAGGCTTTGAGGCTTGTTTTCAAACAAGAAATTTTGCGTTAAATCTTCTCTAAGAGATCTTTATTTCCTTTCATATCTTGCCCTTTCGACGCAAGGAAGGTTTCATTTGAATTGCAATTGTATTTCAAATGAAACCTAACTATCATCAAAGTGAAACATTTTCTTTCTATAGTGGTTCTTTCTTTTCAAATAAAAACTCATTGTGAGGAACACGGAAATGCATAATTTGAAGTTAGCGTCGGTGGTTGTTGGGTTGGCTATGGCAAGTTCGGGCTTTGCGGCAACACAAATAGAGTGGTGGCACGCTATGGGTGGTGCCAATGGTGAGAAGGTTGATGAAATGGCGAAGGCCTTCAATGATTCTCAGAGTGATTACGAAGTTAAGCCCGTTTATAAAGGCAACTATACGGAAACCATGACGTCGGCGATTGCGGCGTTCCGCGCTAAGCAACAACCAGCTATCGTACAAGTATTTGAAGTGGGTACAGCCAGTATGATGGCGGCCAAAGGCGCGATCTATCCTGTGTATCAGTTGATGAAAGACTCAGGTCAGCCGTTCGATGAAAGTGCGTATTTAAGCGCTGTTACCGGTTATTACTCTAACAGCGAAGGGCATATGCTCTCCATGCCTTTCAATAGTTCAACACCCGTTTTGTATTACAACAAAGATTTGTTCAAAAAAGCGGGCATTGATCAAGCGCCTAAAACCTGGCAAGAAGTCGAAAGTGTGTCTAAAAAGCTGCTAGCGTCTGGCGTGAGCTGTGGCTTTACGACTGCTTGGCAGTCTTGGGTTCAGTTAGAAAACTTAAGTGCTCGCCATAATGTGCCGTTTGCGACGTTGGAAAACGGTTTTGCGGGTGTGAAAACCGAGCTTACATTCAATGGCCCATTGCAAGTGGCTCACATTGAGAAAATGGGCGAATGGCAAAAGAACGGTATTTTTAGTTATTCTGGTCGTACCAACGATGGTGCGGCGAAGTTCTACAGCCAAGAGTGTGCCATGTTTACCGAATCGTCAGCAGGTTACGCTGGTATCAAGCGTAATGCGACTTTTGATTTCGGTGTGTCCGAGTTGCCTTATTGGGAAGGTAAGGTGCAGCAGCCTTCTAACACCATTATCGGTGGTGCGTCTTTGTGGGTATTGCAAGGCCATTCCAAAGAAGAATACAAAGGTGTGGCGTCTTTCTTGAGCTACTTGTCTAAAGCGTCTGTACAAGCGGATTGGCACCAGTTTTCAGGCTACTTGCCAATTACTAAGGCGGCGTATGATTTGACCAAAGAACAAGGTTTCTACGCAGCAAATCCAGGTACAGAAACGGGTGTCATGCAAATGACAACGGGCACGCCTACGGCAAACACTAAGGGGTTGCGTTTGGGTAACTTTGTGCAGATTCGCGGCATCATTGATGAAGCATTAGAGTCTGTATGGAGCGGAGATGTGGATGCTCAAACGGCTCTTAATACGGCGGTTGAGCGTGGTAATGCGCAACTTCGCCGTTTTGAAAAAGCGAATGATTAAATAAAAGCAGTGCCCTCATGTGTCATGCGTGAGGGCACTTTTTATTGCTGCGATGGTGTGTTTTTTTATTTGTCTTTTTCTTTTGTTTGGATTGTCCGATGACAGTTACCTTTCCCCAAAAGGGCTTACCTTGGTTATTGCTTTTGCCCCAGTTGCTGATAACCGCCATTTTCTTTCTTTGGCCTGCTGAGCAAGCCTTAGAGCAAGCGTTTTATCAAGAAGACGCGTTTGGTCTGAGTCGTGAATTTATTGGTTTGGAAAACTTTGCTGATTTATTTTCAAACCCCTTATATTACCAATCTATTTTAACCACCTTGGTGTTTAGTTTTTCTGTGGCCATTGTGGGCATGTCGGTGGCCTTGTTGTTGGCGGTGATGGCGGATCGGGTGATTCGCGGCAAGTTGGCGTATCAAACCTTATTGATTTGGCCGTACGCGGTGGCACCGGCATTAGCGGGTGTGTTGTGGTGGATTTTATTTGATCCGAGCATGGGGCCGATTGCCTTGTGGTTGAAGTCTGCGGGTGTCGATTGGAACCATTATCTTGATGGTAGCCAAGCGATGATATTGGTGGTGATAGCCTCCACTTGGAAGCAAATCAGTTACAACTTCTTATTTTTCCTAGCGGGTTTGCAAGCCGTGCCGCGTTCGCTGATTGAAGCGGCAGCGATTGACGGTGCCAGTCCGTTTAAACGCTTTTGGACCATTGTCTTTCCGTTGTTGTCTCCGACGACGTTTTTCTTGTTGGTTGTTAACCTTGTGTACGCTTTCTTCGAAACCTTCGGGGTGATTGATGCGACCACCAAAGGTGGCCCAGGGCAAAGTACGACGACCTTAGTTTATAAGGTATTTGATGACGGTTTTGTTGGCTTGGATCTTGGTGGATCGGCGGCGCAGTCTGTGGTGTTGATGGGCATTGTTGGCCTGATGACGGTCATTCAGTTTCGCTTTATTGAGCGTAAGGTGCAGTACTCATGATCGAGAATCGACCTTGGTTAACCTTTGTAAGCCACGCGACGTTATTGACGGGGATTGCTTTGGTGGCATTGCCTGTGTGGATGGCCTTGGTGGCCTCGACTCATCCTGCGTCGGCGTTTGGCGTTGGGCATATTCCTCTGTGGTTTGGCAATGCTGGTGCAGAAACATGGGGCGCTGTGCTATTCGACAAAGCCGGTAACGGTGTCGACGTGCCAGTGTGGTTTATGATGCTGAACTCCCTGATTATGGCGTTGGGCATTACCTTTGGCAAAATTGCTATTTCGTTGTTGTCGGCGTACGCCATTGTGTTCTTCCGCTTTCCGTTTCGTAACTTGTGCTTTTGGATCATTTTCATGACCTTGATGTTGCCTGTTGAAGTACGGATTGTGCCCACTTACGAGGTGGTGGCGAATCTGGATCTGCTTAACAGTTACACTGGATTAACCTTGCCTTTAATTGCCAGTGCGACGGCGACTTTCTTGTTTCGTCAGTGTTTCTTGAGTATTCCAGGAGAGTTAGTCGAAGCGGCTCGGATGGATGGCGCCGGGCCATGGCGGTTCTTTTTTGACATATTGTTGCCTTTGTCTCGAACCAATATCGCCGCGTTGTTTGTTATTTTGTTTATTTACGGTTGGAATCAATACCTCTGGCCTTTGTTGATCACCACAGACGATGCCTATTACACCTTGGTAATGAGTATTAAGCGCATGTTGTCAGTAACAGACGGTGATATTGCGTGGAACCAAATTATGGCCACCACCTTATTAGCGATGTTGCCACCGGTTGCAGTAGTGATTGGTATGCAGAAGCTGTTTGTAAAAGGCTTAGTGGATTCGGAGAAGTAGTCATGACGGACGTTATTTTAGAAAAAGTGGGCAAGACCTACCCTAATGGTTATCACGCGATTCCAAGCGTCGATTTATCGATTGAAGAAGGTGAGTTTATTGTGTTGGTTGGCCCTTCTGGCTGTGGTAAATCTACTCTGCTGCGTATGGTGGCCGGGTTGGAAAGTATTTCCACAGGCGAGCTGCGCATTCGTGGCGAGCGTATGAATGAAAAAGAGCCTGCGGACCGTGACATTGCGATGGTGTTTCAGAACTATGCCTTATACCCACACATGACGGTCTATGACAACATGGCTTATGGTTTGAAAAATCGAGGCATGGCAAAAGACCTGATTGCGGAAAAAGTCAGTGATGTGGCGGCTATGTTGGGGTTAACGGAGTTGCTGCAGCGTAAACCACGTCAGTTATCCGGCGGTCAACGTCAGCGTGTTGCCATGGGACGTGCCATGGTTCGAGATCCGAAAGTGTTCTTGTTTGATGAGCCTTTGTCTAATCTAGATGCAAAGTTGCGTGTGCAGATGCGTGTTGAGATTCGTCAATTGCAGCGTAAATTAGGCACCACGACCTTGTACGTGACCCACGATCAGGTAGAAGCCATGACCTTGGCGGATCGCTTGGTGGTGTTGAATAAAGGCAAAGCTGAACAGATCGGTACACCAATGGATTTGTACAATAAACCGGCTACGCCATTTGTGGCGGCGTTTATTGGTTCGCCTTCGATGAATTTGCTTGATGCTCATTTGACTGAGCAAGGCATCACGGTATCCGATGAATTAACCTTACCATTGTCTCATCCGCATCGAGGGGCGATTGTCTGGGGGATTCGTCCTGAACATTTAGACGTCAGTGACGAGCATAATGCCGATTTCGCTTTGCGTATTCAGGCAGTAGAATCGTTAGGAGCCGAGACGTTAATTCACGGTAAGGTGGAAACGCCGTCTGGTCAAGGCGATGCTATGGTGGTACGTCTTTCTGGGCCGCATTTACCGGATATTAATAGCCTTATGTGGCTCAAGGCGCCAGCTCAATACTGGCATTTATTCGACGCAGTAACTCAACAGAGATTGTGAGATTGGTATGCAAAATGACACGCTTGTGAAGCAGGATATTTTGAAGACAAAAGTAATGGGTCATCGAGGGGCGGCATTATTGGCGCCAGAAAACACCTTGGCGTCGATTCGTGCCGCGGCCGATGTGGGTGCGACGTGGGTGGAAATTGATGTGTATTTGATCGCCGAAGGTGGGTTAATCATTTTCCACGATGACAGCCTTGATCGTTGCACGAATGGATCGGGTGTGACACGTGAAGCACGTCCAACCGAGGTGGCGGAATTGGATGCAGGATCTTGGTTCTCTGATGCGTTTGCGGGCGAGAAAGTGCCAACCTTGTTGGAAGCATTGGAATGCATTCAGTCGTTGAATCTGGGTTTGAATCTTGAGATTAAACACGACAGCGCCGATGTGGAAAATATCGTACCGGCGGTGATGGCGATGTTGCGTGATCACTGGGAAGACAACAACAAGTTGATGATTTCCAGTTTTAATCTGGCGGCGTTAGAGCTGTGTTACGAGATTGATCCTCAGCGTTATCTTGCGCCCTTGTATGAAGAGATTCCAGACGACTGGCAAGAGCAGCTTGCAGGTATTGAAGCATACAGTCTGAATTGTGATTACTCCCGTTTGACCGAAGCGCAAGCGCGTGCGGTTAAAGCCGCGGGGTATAAATTGCTGTGTTATACCGCTAATGATCCCCAAAAAGTGGAAGCACATTGGGAGTGGGGCATGGATGCCGTTATTACCGACGATCCGACGAAATTCGCGTTCTTGTCGGAATAACCATGCTTTGTGGCATTAAGGTTGTTTTGTGAGTTTAAACGAGCGACAAAATCAGATTTTAAACTGGGTACAGCAGGAAGACGCTTTGCTAGTGGAGGAGATGGTGGCACGTTTCAATGTGTCATCACAAACCATTCGTAAAGACATAAATCAGCTGGCTGAGCGTCATCTAGTTCGTCGTACCCATGGCGGTATTGCCCTGGTTTCTAGTACCGAAAATCTGCCGTTTGATCATCGCCAGTTTTTGAACAGTGATGCGAAACAGGCCATTGCGGCGAAAGTAGCGCAGATGATTCCGAGTGGTGCGTCGGTTTTTTTGGGCATTGGTACAACGGTGGAGTACGTGGCAAAAGCCTTGGTTTCTCACCATGATTTGCAGGTGTTCACGAATAATCTGACGGTCGCGAGTATTTTGGGGAATTATCCGCATATTCGTGTGCGGGTATTAGCCGGTAAATTGCGTCATCAACACCATGATTTGGTCGGCGAAGAGACCTTGTATGGGTTGCGTCAATATTATTTTGATTATGGCGTATTGGGCTGTGGTGGCATGGATGAAGAGCAAGGGATATTAGATTTTGACCCAGAAGAGGCGGCGGTAAGTCGCGTTCTGGTGGAGCAAAGTCGCTATAGCTTGTTGGTGGCGGATCAACACAAGTGGGGGCGTAAAGCAATGGCGCGAGTGCAGCCCTTTTCATCGATTGATTGGTTTTTTAGTGATGCACTCACCGAGTCGCAAACCCAATTACTCACCTCTCATGGTGTTCATATTAAACTTTGCTCGTAGGACGAATATGTCGATATCCGCTTTTTCTGCGCAGCCTTTGTCTGCTTTAGAGGACAACGCCTGTCAAAACTTACGATTTATTTTAACGGACTTTGATGACACGCTGACCTGGGAAGGTCAATTGCCTGTCGATACTTTGCAGGCTTTGGCACGGTTACAGGCCAATGGCATTAAGGTGATTCCCGTCACCGGTGGCTGTGCTGGTTGGTCAGACATGATTGCTAGGGCCTTGCCTGTGGATGGCGTGATTACTGAAGGTGGTGCCTGCTTTATTGGTAGAACGGCAGACCGTCACTTGACCTATTCTTTCTGGCGAGAAGAGTCAGCGATGCGAGCGGAACAGGCGCTTTTACTGGCTCAGGTGAATCAGGTGTTAAGGCAGTTTCCGCGTTTGCGTTTGGCGCGAGATCAGGCCTATCGTCTTACCGATGTGGCGATCGATTATGCGCAAGATGTGAAGCCAGCTGCGATAGCAGACAAAGACGCGTGTTTGGCGGCGCTCATTGCTCTGGGTTTAAATGCGAAGGCAAGTTCGATCCATATTAACGTGTGCTCTCAAGGTTACGATAAATTTTCTATGGCGCAGCGTGTGTTAGTCGATGTGTATGGATTAAGTGACGCGCAGCAGCAAGAGCAAGTGCTTTACGTTGGTGATGCACCTAACGATGAAAGCATGTTTGCGCGTTTTCCGCTGAGTGTCGGGGTGGCGAATATTGCCGAGCACTTGTCGATTATGCGTCACCATCCTCGTTATCAGACGACGCAACCCGGCGGCTTGGGTTTTGCCGAACTCGCCGAGTTTATTTTGTCTGCACGACAAGCCTAAGTGTTCTTAGGCTTTCTTTTTATTGAAAAGAGACGCAATAGCAACAGCAACACCACCCAGAATTAAGCCAACTGAGAAGCTAATGCCTGTGTTTATTAAGCTTGTAACAAGTGGAATTTGGGCAATTTCACCAGACACGGCCATATCAGCAAGGTGATGCAAGGTGGGTAAGCCGTGAACAAAAATACCGCCGCCCACTAAAAACATGGCAATGGTACCGACAATGGACAGCAGTCGGATCAACGTGGGAGCGCCTTTTAATATGACTAAACCAAGTTGTTTGATGCATGAGTTTTTTGATTGATGTAGGTGTAAGCCAATATCGTCAAGACGCACGATTAAGCCAACCAATAAATACACACCAACCGTGACAATAAAGGCTATCAGGCTAACGACAATGGCTTGGGTTAATAAGCTTTGTCCCGCTACGGTGCCAAGGGAAATAACGATAATCTCGGCTGACAACACAAAGTCGGTACGAATCGCGCCTTTCACTTTGCTTTTTTCCAATGCAACTATCTCTGCAGCTGAGTTCGCCTGTTTGACGTTTTTTCTTAGGTTTTCTTTTTCTTCATGGTTGTCTTTAAATGTGTGAAGGACTTTTTCCACCCCCTCAAAACACAGATACAGACCACCAGCCATTAATAAGGGCTGGATTAGCCAAGGGATAAAGGCGCTGATGGCTAATGCCAGCGGCACGAGAATCAATTTGTTTAAAAAAGAACCTTTAGCGACGGCCCAGACCACGGGCAATTCACGGTCTGCTTTTACACCAGATACCTGTTCTGCGTTTAACGCAAGGTCGTCTCCCAAGACGCCAGCGGTTTTTTTCGCCGCGACTTTAGAAAAAACCGCTACATCGTCCAGCAGTGTGGTGATGTCATCAAGTAGTGCTAATAGACCGGTGGCCATGGTTTTCTCTCTTGCAATGATAGGTTAATCACACGCCCCAAGGCGTTTTGATATGGTATTGGCAGCGTCTTTTACTTGGATTTTCATGTCCTCATAGACATCATCGCTAGTTCGGAAAGCCGGAGCGGTAACACTGATGGCTGCCACGGCTTCATGGCGTGAGTTGAAAATGGGTGCCGCTGCGCACTTTATGCCCATCTCGTGCTCTTCTAAATCGAGGGAGATTCCCTTTTCTCTAATTTGTGCCAAGTTGGCTTTTAGGGCTTCTGGCGTGGTTAGAGTATGTTCTGTGTGGCGGAAAAAGGCTTGATGATCGATGATGTCTTTTTGTTTATCATCGGGTAAAAACGCCAACATGGCTTTACCAACGCCGGTGCAATAGACAGGGCCTTTTTTTCCCACTGCTGAATAAAGCCGTAAGCTTTTAGGGCTTTCCAGTTTGTCGATATAAATCACGTCTGCGCCATCTAAGACCGCGAGGTGGATGGTTTCTTGTGTGCTTGACCATAACTCTCGCATCGGGGCGGCTGCCACGTCACGAATGTCCAAATTAGCCCAGGTACGGTGAGCGAGAGCCAGTAACCCATAACCCGGATAATAGGCTTGCTTGTGCTCATCAAAGCGTACTAGGCCATGCTCAAGTAATGTGTTTAATTGACGATGAGCGGTGGCTTTGGGCAACTCGGAAAGCTCGACCAGTTCCGCAAACCTTAGTGGTACGGGGGAAGTGCAAACGTGGTTCAGCATATTGAGTGCTTTGCTAAGAGATGACCCAGAATTTTTGGTTTCCATGGCGCTTCCTGAAAGTAATACGTGCTATTGTTTTAATGATTTTTTGCATGGCGAGCATTTTAGCATTGTGTATCATGGGAAGGTAATATTAAGCCAATTTTACGTGTTTCCTAACGCTTCTGGTGGCGATTTTTTTATTTGTATGAGGTTTTTATGACAAGCTCTTTGCGTGTTTGGCGTCGTATGGTCATGCCAGATCCTGTTCGCGTTCATCGTTACCAGAGCTTACCTGAACAAGGGCCAAAAGTGCTGTTTTTTAGCGGTGGTTCGGCGTTAAATAAAGTCAGTCGAGTGTTTAAAGAATACACCCATCACTCTATTCATCTGGTGACACCGTTTGATTCTGGTGGTAGCTCCGCACGGTTACGGGCCGAGTTTGATATTCCGGCCGTGGGCGATTTACGTAGCCGCTTGATGGCGTTGGCGGATGAAACAGTTATGGGGCAGCCGGAGGTGTATAATCTTTTTACTCATCGCCTTCCACAGCAAGCAGAGTTGTCAGTGTTAAGGGCGCAGTTACAACAATTAGTTGCGGGAGAGCATCCACTTATTGCGTGTATTCCTAATCCTATGAAAGCATTAATTCAAATGCATTTGGCCGTGACTCAAGCACGCATTCATGACAATTTTGATTTGCGTGGTGCCAGTATTGGCAATCTGATTATGGCCGGTGGGTATTTGAATAATCAACAACAGTTAGACCCGATTGTTTTTTTATTTTCCCGTTTAGTAAAAGCGTTAGGAGAGGTAAAAACCACACTGGATGCCAGTTTGCATTTGGGGGTTGAACTTGAGAACGGAGAGACTGTCTTAGGACAGCACAACATTACCGGTAAAGAAACTCAGGTGTTGCCGAGTCCGATAAAGCGAATTTGGTTAAATAAGGGCTTGCGTCATATTGTGCCGACGAATTGTTATATTGCCGACGACCGCAAAGATGCCATTGAAGGCGCTGATTTGATTTGCTATCCGCCTGGTAGTTTTTACAGCAGCTTGCTTGCGAATCTTTTGCCAGGGGGTTGGCCGTTCCATTCGTCAGAATGCTAATCCAAAAGTATATTTACCCAATTTGGGGGAGGATCCAGAGCAGCAAGGCTTGTCTTTAATGGAAAGGGTTAAGCGCTTAATAGAGACAGTATGTGCTGATGATAAATCCGTTGAATGTTTCTCTGCTTTGGATTATTTATTGCTTGATGATAAATATGATTATGGTGATATTGATGTTTCTGCGTTGACGGCGCTTAAGGTGACCGTGATTAAAACCCCGTTAATAACCGACAAACAGCACAAGTATGATGAACGTTTAGTGGCTAAAGCATTGTTATCGTTCGTTTAGTTTACGACATTATTTAATACAAAGGCTTGAAGACGAGTAACGCAAGGGGGGTATCTGTATTTATGTTGATTTAGTTACGTGAAATAACATTTTTTTGGTTTTAGAAACGCTGCCTTAAGTGTCATAGTATACACCTGTGGCACTTATCAAAAAGAGAAGGGTAATGAGTACACGAGTACTGATTTGTGATGATTCAAAAATTGCACGTAAGCAATTAACACGAGTGTTACCGGCGGATTGGGATATTGATGTTGAATACGCCGAGCATGGAGAGGAAGCACTAGAGAAATTATCGGCTTCTGCTTTTGATATTTTATTTCTAGATCTCAATATGCCAGTTAAAGACGGCTATGAGACACTTGAAGCGCTTCAATCTTTTGATTTATCTCCGGCTGTTATTGTCGTTTCTGGCGATGTTCAGCCTAAGGCGATACAACGCGTAAAAGAAATGGGTGCCGTGGCTTTCCATAAAAAGCCAGCCTCTGCGGAAGAGTTAAGAAGGTTATTGATATCCTTAGGGCTTTTCTCTGTTCAGGGCACCGAAGATCAGCAGCCTTTTATTATTGAACAAACAACAGCGGCTGAGCAATTTACTCTCAATGAGTGTTTGCAAGAAATTTCTAATATTGCCATGGGGCGTGCTGCTAGCGTTTTAGCGGATATGCTCAATGTGTTTATAAAATTGCCTGTTCCTCGAGTCAATATTTTGGAAGTCAGTGAGCTACAAATGGCGCTTGATTACAGTGTCAAGGATGACAGCTGTTCTGCTGTCTCGCAGGGCTTTGTTGGCTCCGGGATTGCATTTGAGACCTTGCTTATTTTTAGTGATTCGAGCTTTCCGGATATGGCAAAACTGCTCGGTATGACAGAAACTATTGATTCTGTCGTTGAAGTTGAGCTGTTGATGGATGTGTCATCTGTATTGGTTGGTCCATTTATTGATGCGTTTGGTAAGCAATTGAATATCGATTTTAGCCATAGCCACCCTGCATTATTTGCACAACACGCTAAGGTGGCGGACTTAGTAAATATCAAAAAAGCGAAGTGGAAACGTACACTGGTGGTTGAGATTGTTTATGAAGTAGAAAATTATCAAATTAGCTGTGACTTGATGATGCTGTTCACTGAGGATTCTGTATCGGAGCTAGAAAATTTACTGTCCTATTTGGTTGAGGAAGATTAAATAAATGAGCAGCAACCCAGAAGATATCATGGAACTGCATTGGCTATTCGATATGCTTCAGCATATTGATGTAGGTTTAGTGGTTTTAAATGATAAATATGAAGTCAAGCTCTGGAATAGTTTCATAGAAAATCACAGTGGCGTGAGCTCGTCTATTGCTAAAGGGCAGTCTTTATTTAACATTTTCCCGACGATTAATAGTAATTGGCTACAGCAAAAATTAGATAATGTTATTGCATTAAGAACGCCCATTTTTATTTCCTGGGAACAACGCCCACATTTATTTCCTTTTAAAAGCTATCGCCCTATAACGGGGATGGCTGAAAAGATGTACCAGAATGTTGCTTTACGACCCATTACTAATGCTGATGGAACGGTTAAGTATGTTTGTATGGTGGTTTACGATGTGACTGATGTCGCTACCAATAAAGAATCATTGTCTAATGCAAATCGTAAATTGGATTATTTAAGTAAAACTGACCCTCTAACCTCTCTGCATAATCGAGGCAGTTTGGATAAGGTGTTAAATAATGCTTTCGAGGTGTTTAAACAGAGTAATGCTTCGTATTCTTTGGTGATGGCTGACATTGATCACTTTAAACAAGTGAACGATCGATATGGTCATCCTGTAGGTGATCAGGTATTGCAAGCGGTCGCTAAAGTGTTGTCTTCTGGTGCCAGAAAAACGGATTTTGTGGGGCGTTATGGTGGCGAAGAGTTCGTTATTGTTTTGCCCAATACAGACTCGGCTGGTGCGTTTTTTTCTGTGAAACAGTACGTAAGAAAATCGCAGAGATCAAAATAAAAGCTGCTGACACTGTCGTTTCCGTGACGATAAGTTTTGGTGTATCAGAAGCCTGTAGTTCAGATGAAGATGTACATGATTGGTTAAGTCGCTCTGATGAGGCTCTATATAAGGCAAAAGAGGGCGGTCGAAATCGATCCGTAGTTGTGAGCGGTGTCTGATTGCTTCAATAAATTAAAAGAGAATACATAATGCGTCAAATTCGTTCCCTATGTTTTGCCATGCTAATGTTGTCCGGTTCTCTGCAGGCACAATCGATACAAGAGATAGCACCTGATGCTGAACTACCAGAAAATATGCTGGCTCTGTTGTCTAATAATCGATTGATCAAATTTAACGTGGCGCATCCAGATTCGATCATCAGTCGCGTAACGTTACAGGGGGTTAAGCAACAAGATGAGCGCATTGTCGGCATTGACTATCGCGTCGCATACGGTGTCTTGTATGCCGTTTCCAATACAGGACAGGTGTACACTGTTAATACAGACTCAGGTCAGATGACTCCGATTGGTGAGCCAACACAGCAAGTTGTCTTAGAGGGCGCTCTTTATGGGGTAGACTTTAATCCAGCTGCCGATCGTATTCGTGTCGTAACTGATGCGGGTGTAAACAGTCGAATGCACCCTGAAATGGGTCTTTATGTGGATAATAACTCAGATTTGGCGGGTGTGCAGCTTGATGGTTCATTGCAGTACAACCTTGATGATGTGTCCCATGGTTTAGCGCCGCACTTGGTCGCTGCCGCTTATACTTATAACGCAAAAAACAGCAAATTGACGACCAATTTTGCCATTGATGCAGTGCAAGGGGCTTTGGTTACTCAAGGGACACGTGAAACAGATAAGGAGCAAGTGTCACCTAATACTGGTCGGCTTTATACGGTTGGTAAATTGGCAACTGGGCCAGTAGCTGATGCGCATTTTGATATTGCTGATGTGACCAATGCGGCTTATGTGGCGCTCAGTGCAGAAAAGAATCAGTCTTATATTCTGTATAAGATCAGCTTGGAAGACGCGCAGCTGATAAAAATTGGTGAGATCGCTTCAGGCCAGCCTATTGTGGGGATTGCAATTGAGCCTTAAGCGTGTTTTTTTATGTTTCTGGGTGACTCTTGGTGGATCGTGGTTGCCCTATGCTGGCGCGCATACGGTATCGGTCACGCTAACATCGCCAGATGGAACGCCGCTGGATTATAGCGCTGTTTTTTTTGAGCCGCTTTCATTTAAGCCAAAAGCGGTGAGCAAAGATTTGCCTGCTGTAGTGATCTCTCAAAAAAAACAAATGTTTTTACCGGCTATTACCATGTTGCAAACCGGGACGCGTGTTGAATTCCCTAATCTTGATACGGTTCGTCATCATGTCTATTCGTTTTCAGAAGCAAAGACATTCGATATCAAGTTGTATCTTGGACGGGCCTCCTTCCAGTGAATTGTTTGATCAATCTGGTGTGGTGGCACTAGGGTGTAACATTCATGACACTATGATCGCTTGGGTTGTGGTGGTTGATACCCCTTATTTTGCTTTAACCGACAAATTAGGGAATGCCACGGTTGATCTTCCTGCTGGAGACTACCAGCTCAAGGTATGGGATAGAAGGCAAATAGATATTCCTAATGATGGGCAACGCATCGCTGTGACACAAAATCAGTCATTTACTGTGTCCACAGACGTGCTGGATTTTGATCCATATACTGACGTTACAGGTGAGTCTGTCGATCATATACAAACCCCGTAGTGATCGCACTTAGATTCGCCGATGCTCTGCCAAAAAGACATCGGCCTTTCAATGACTCTGAGGTATTAGGGAGCCATTTAATCTCTACCTATCATGATGCTTTTGTTGTGCTATAGAGCGATTGCAACGAGCTTTTTGTTTTATCTCCTAATAAGCACATTTTCTCTGGATCAATTAAGATTCGACCGTTCATTGCTTCTCGTCCCAACAGCATTCTGTAACCCATGCTGTCACGATTGGTTAGTGTAACTTCTGCTTCCCATGTGGTACCGCCAAGAGAAAGAGGGACGCGGATAACAGGGCGTTTTTCCTTATCACCGCTCGAGCTTTTGATGACTCGCTGGTCAATAAGGGGCGCCTCACAATGCACTGTCACCTTACGATTTTTTTGTAATGGATGTACGTCAAATTTCACCCAATGCTCATCATCACGAGTGAAGCGAACAATATTGATTGCGTGCATAGAAGAGGTTTTCGCACCGGAGTCTACTCGTGCTTTGATGGCTGGAATGTCAAGGGAGGGAAATGCGCACCACTCGTCACAACCAATGATCATTTTTGGTTCGTTTTGTTGATTCATAAAGAAGAGAGTACCTTTTAAAATGAAAACAGAAGTCGGTTAACAAAGTGTTCGTTATTGCTGTGTTTTATAACGTAAAACCAAGGTCAGGTTAAGTGTTTATTCGGTTATCTGCTTTGTTGAATTGTCGATATAAACTCAAGCTATTGTAATCATGCTATCTGTAGCTAATATGGGGGGACGAAATTACTTTGACGGAGTTGTAGATGAATGGCCGATTGATGAGAGAGCTTGAAGAGTTGGGGGAGAAATCCGTCCCGCGAGCTTAAAAAAATGTGATGAAATTATCATTGATCAACCAGGCTTTAGTGCGACGATTGCATTATGGGGTGGGCATTTAGAAAGTTTTGTTCCAGTGGGTCAAGAAGATCTATTGTTTCAGTCTAGCAACCCTGGTGGGGAAGGGCGTTTTGGTCGCCGACATTTTGGCGTGCCGGTATGTTGGCCTTGGTTTGGTGCTCACGAGACGCAAAATGATTATCCTGCTCATGGCTTAGCGCGCTATTTTCGCTGGGAGTTCATTGAGGCGGGTCGTTTCAAAAATGGCGATGTAAAAATTGTGATTCGTTTGGCTTCAGAGGACCACCCTTTAATTGAAGAGATGTGGCCTTTGGCTTTTGAGTTACGTCAGGTCTTTCGTTTTTCGAGTAAAGGCTTTCGGATAAATTTTTCGGCGGCGAATCTATCGGATAAACCCATGCCAGTGAGTGAGGCACTTCATACTTATTTCAATGTATCGGACAACCAAACTGCCGCTGTACAGGGTTTGGACCAGATTAGTTATGTTGATAAGTTTGATAATGGCAGCCGTCAATTACAACAAGGTATAGTATCCCCCTGCGATCATATGGATCGAGTCTATTTATCGGCACCAGATACCTGCGAAATACTAGATGCGGGTTTACGAAGAAAGCTGATTATTCATACCGAAGGCAGTAATAGTACTGTGCTCTGGAACCCAGGTGCTGACATTGCCAAGCAGCGAACAGATATGGAAGATGAGGATTACCGTCGTTTTGTTTGTGTGGAAGCGGCTAATGCGCTCAGTGATGCGTACGAGATTCCACCTGGTGGCATTCATCAATTGAAGCTAAAAGTGAAGCATAAGCCTCTAGTGAACGCATAAGCGTATCCGTTGAGTTGATAGACGTAAATAGTAAAAAGGCCCGCCAGTGATAAAACGAGCGGGCCTTTTAGGTAATGACTTTATGAGAGTCTGGATAACGCTTAGTCGATATTGTATTCCATGATCAAAGGTGCGTGATCAGAGAAGCGCTGTCCTTTATAAATAGTGCCACCTTGGATCAGGTTTTTAATACCAGGTGTGGTAATTTGGTAATCCAAACGACCACCTTCGTCTAATTTCCAAGCGCGCTCATAGTCAGGCCACCAAGTATATTGCTTGTCTTGTTTGTTTACCTGACGGAATGCATCAACGTATTCCATTTCATTGAAAATTTCGTTTATCCATTTGCGCTCTTCTGGCAAAAAGCCAGAGTTGCGTTGATTTACAAACCAGCTGCTCACATCAATAGGAGAGCGTGCCACATTTGCTGTGCCGCAAAAAATAAATTCACGACGCTTACGGCGGGTTTTTATCAAATGGTTTTTAAAGCCTTCCATAAAGCGATATTTGTGCTCTTGTAGTGACTCTTCGTGATTTGAGCCATGAGGTGTTAAAAAAGCACCAATACTGACTTTATCGAAGTCAGCTTGGATGAAGCGTCCTTCGAAGTCACATTCAGGGAACCCCATACCTGTCATAATCGCTTTAGGCATGGTTTTACAATAGATAGCTACGCCTGCTTGTTCAGGATTTTCCATCGAGTCAAAGAAATACGTATTGAACTCTGGAGGAAAAAAACACTGTCATTTAGACTGCGCTCATCTGCCTGTATATCTTGCAGACATACAACATCTGGGTTCTGACGAACCATCCATTCAAAAAAGCCGCGATCCGCTGCTTGTCTTATACCGTTTACATTAAGGCTGATGACCTTCATTTCTGGTCCCTACAATTCCTAGCCGTGTGTTATATTAGCGCCTATCCAATGTTGGCATGGCTTCGCTCGTTCTTGGCGGCGCTTTGTTGTGTACTATTTTATCTTTCTGGAGTTGGCATGAAACCTTACCAAAGAGACTTTATTGAATTCGCTATTGAACAAAACGTGTTGCGCTTTGGCGAATTTACGCTTAAATCAGGCCGTGTGAGCTTCATACTTTTTTAATGCCGGCTTGTTTAGTTCAGGCCAAGCATTAGCGAAGTTAGGGCGCTTTTACGCAACCTCATTAATGGAAGCAAATGTTCCATTTGATGTTCTGTTCGGCCCTGCCTATAAAGGCATTCCATTGGCAACCACTACCGCCGTTGCCCTTTATGATCATCATAATGTAGACACACCATACGTTTTCAACCGTAAAGAAGCAAAAACTCACGGTGAGGGCGGCTCTCTTGTTGGTGCTCCTTTAGCGGGTAACGTCATGATCATTGACGACGTTATTACTGCGGGAACAGCCATTCGAGAGGTGATGGCTATTATTCAGCAAGCCAATGCCCTTCCTGCTGGTGTTCTGATTGCCTTGGATCGTCAGGAACGGGGACAAGGCGCATTATCGGCTATCCAAGAAGTCGAACGTGACTTTGGTATGCCCGTCATAAGTATCGTATCGTTAAATGACATCATGACGTATTTGGCAGAACAGGATTCTCCTGAATTTGCAAAACATCTTGATGCGGTTAAAGCGTATCGTCTTCAGTATGGTATTTAACTCAGTGTTAAAAAAGCTAAGGTTTGAGGGTTAGTCTCAAGCCTTAGCGATTTAACATCAAGTTTTGTGCCAAGATAGTCCATTGTTCTTGCCAAATGTCGATTGGCTTCACTTTAAATTCACTGCGCACATAATGGCGTATTTTGCCTTCGATCACAGCGATCAGGAAATTTGCACAAGGTGCAACGCCCATTGCTGGTCTTAATCCTTGTTTCAAATCGGCTTCACGCATTACTTGTTTCAGTTGGGTTTCAATACGATCAAATACCTGCGCAATACGGACGCGCAATCGTTCGGTCTCACCAGCCAGAGCATCTGCCGTTAATAAACGACACATACCTGGATTTTGCTCGGCAAACCCCAAAACCAATGTCATGATCATTTCGATCCGAGTCACTACATTGCTTTCGTCTTGTACAATACGGTTGATACGTGTGAAAAGCGTTTCTTCTATAAACTCAATCAAGCCTTCGAACATCTTCGCTTTACTGGGAAAATGGCGGTACAAAGCCGCTTCCGATACACCGACTTGCTTCGCTAGAGCGGAAGTTGTGATGCGCGCTCCAGGGCTACTTTCTAGCATTTGAGCCAGTGCCTGCAATATTTCTGTGCGACGGTCGTGTTTCTTGTTGCTCATTTGTCGTACCCAGTTACTAACCAGTATTGTTAATTGCCAGTATCGTTAAGTGATAATATCAATAACAGCGCAGTGTTTATTCGCCCACTTTCGTGTTGGATATGAGTGTGCCTACACCCGTATCGGTAAAGATTTCTAATAAAGTCGCATGCGGTACACGGCCATCGATAATATGCGCGCTTGTTACGCCAGCATTAACGGCAGACAGAGCGCAGCTAATCTTAGGCAACATACCGCCATAAATAGTACCGTCCGCAATTAAGGCATCGACTTGGGCCGTGCTCAATCCAGTTAACACATTGCCTTGCTTATCTTGTACGCCAGAAATATTGGTCAGCAGCATCAATTTTTCTGCGCCAACCGCTTCTGCCACTTTGCCTGCCACAAGGTCGGCATTGATGTTGTAGGAGTTGCCTTCATCGTCTACACCAATTGGTGCAATAACAGGAATCAGATCACTGTTTTCAAAGAACTTTAGGAAGCCGGTGTCGACGCTGGCGACTTCGCCAACGTGGCCAATATCCACTTGTTCTGGTGCTGTCATGCCTTCCGCTTGGTGTTTTACAAATAGCTTCTTCGCTTTAATAAAACGGCTATCCTTGCCTGTGATGCCGATGGCTTTGCCGCCCGCTTCACAAATTAAATTAACGATTTCTTTGTTTACTTGGCCACCGAGTACCATCTCAACCACATCCATGGTTGCAGTGTCAGTGACACGCATACCATTGATGAATTTTGATTCAATGTTCAGTTTAGCTAGCATTTCACCAATTTGTGGGCCACCACCGTGAACAACAATTGGGTTAATACCAATGGCTTTCATTAAAACGATGTCTCTTGCAAAACCCGCTTGTAGAGTTTCATCTGTCATGGCATTGCCGCCGTATTTAATAACCAGCGTTTTACCAGCAAAGCGTTGAATGTAAGGAAGCGATTCGCTTAAAACCTTAGCAACATCTAAAGCAGACTCACGAGAAAAAGCCACGTTTTACGTACTCCTGTAAACAAAAATGGGTCGCATAAAAAAACAGACTGTATAAATAGAAAACACTTCTATTCTTTACTAGATTATCTGGTTGCTGTGGCAAAACGATGACAGTCAAGGCTAACAACGAGTGTAAGCAACCACTTATGGTTAAAATAATAACGTGATCTTTGCGGATTAACTATAGAAATTTGTATGAAAATTACGAAGTTTGTACTTATGAAAGTAAATTTCTGTTTCACGGGAAAAGATGGGTGAGTGAATGTGGTAACGAAGGCTAAAAAGATGAAATATTCTCACCTTTTTAGCCGATTTTCTGCTTATTTGGTGCCTGTATGACCAAAGCCGCCTTCGCCGCGTTCGGTGTTGTTAGAAAACGAATCTACATAATCCAAATCAACTTTTACAATTGGCTGAAACAGTAATTGTGCGATTCTGTCTCCCGGATTTACGGTGAAAGGTTCTTGCCCATCATTGTGTATAAGAATGCCAAGTTCTCCATGATAATCTGAGTCAATGACTCCTGGATGCGCTCTTACGCCATGCTTTAGTGCTAACCCTGATCGAGAGGCGATGATTGCCACAATGTTAGGGTCTTTCATATTAAACGCTAAGCCAGAGGGAAAAAGATGACGTCCACCGCTTGGAATTGTCACTGAATCAGTAATACACGCTCTTAAGTCTAGAGCTGCTGACCCCGATGTTGCGTATTTTGGAAGTTCAATTGAGCTACCTAGTAGCGGATTAACAATTTTGGTTTCGATCTGTCTATGCATTAAAATAGCCTCACTAGCGGTTGTAGCATATCAACGCTTGTAATATATCATGTTTGAACTTAATGGCGCCAAGTCTGTTGTGAGTACCTGACATGAAAGAAGGCCCTACTTTTCATTTGCTTTGAAGGGATTTTTATTTTAAGGAGTGATGTTTTGATTTTGAATAGTAATTTAGGGGCTAGTAAAGTCCGTATAACCCCCCTAGTTGAACAAGGTAAAGAAAAGGTGTCTGTTGACCTTTCTGTTGGTTCTTTATACCGAAGAAGTGAAGACACAGACTGGCTTACAATAAATGGCTCTATTGTTCTGCAGCCGAATAGCTGTGTGATTATCCAGACTAAAGAAACCATTAATATGCCAAATGATGTATTTGGTTTTCTTTCAACTAAAGGCAGTATTGGAGCTAAAGGCATCATTACCGCTAATACTAAGTTAGATCCTCTATTTAACGGAGAACTAAATATCCCTGTCTTCAATGTGAGTGGTCGAAAAGTTGAGTTAAAAAAAGGTCAAGCATTTTGCTCTATGTCATTTTGGCGTACTGAGGCGCCGATTGTTGGTGAGGCTCGGCATGCTATTAACATACAGCCTGTAACAGAGGGGCGAGCCAGTAGCTTTTGGAATAGGTATTCTGTTCAAATAGTAGCTTCTGTCTTGACCTTTGTTGTGTCTGTAGCAGCATCGTTAACTACCTTTTTCATTTTGGGGGAATAATGCTTTTAACAAAAAATGCGTTGCAGACTTTGGTGACAGCGGGTTTAGTCGTTAATAAAAATAATGCTGTGCAAGTTGACGTGTCTTCTATTTGTCTGCGGTTAGACAATCAATTTACCGTGTATGATCCTTACGAAGGAGAACCTTTTACCCCTCCAAAGGCAATGCCCAGCACAATGAAAACCATTGCTCAAAATGATTTTTTTGTCTTACCTCCGGGGGCAGTGTGCTGGCTTGTACTGAGGAGTACATAACGATGCCAAATAATAAGTTTGGTTTAGTTCAAACGAAAGGTTCTATTGCTAGAGGGTTTATCTCGGTCCATATGAGTGATGGGCAAGTGGATCCCGGTTACAAAGGAAAAGTAACGTTAGAGCTCGTAAACATGAGTTCGTTTTATTACAAACTTGTACCGGGAATGCCAATTGCGTCTTTATTTATCATTAATACTGACGAAAGTGTAGAGCCTTATGATGGTCGTTATCAGTCTTCCAGTGGCCCTACTGCTATGAAATAGAAGTTTGTAGGGCATACTCGTTGATAAATTCAACGAGTTGTCCTGCAAGCGCATTTTTTGTGGTTTTGTCAGGTGACCACGTCTTGTCTTTGGTGATCACGGTGACTTGGTTGTCGTCTTGGTTAAAACCAATATCCGCGCGTGACACGTCGTTCGCGATGATGATGTCCAAGCCTTTTCGTTCAAGTTTGCTTTTTGCGTATTCGATCACGTTTTGCGTTTCTGCCGCAAAGCCAACCAGGGTTTTGGCGCGTTTTTGTTGGGCCAGGGTGGCGATGATATCTGGGTTTTTAACGAGGGTCAGGGTGATCTCATCGGTGTCGGATTGCTTTTTCATTTTTTGATCACAGGCGGCCTTCATTTTGAAGTCGGCCACGGCAGCAGCGCCAATGAATACATCCGCTTGTGTGATCATGCTCTGTTGGCAGGCTGCTAGCATTTCATCAGCGCTTTTTACGGCAATGATTTTCGCGCCAGCCGGTGCGGTGATTTGCACCGGGCCACTAATTAAAGTGACTGTCGCACCACGGGCTATGGCTGCGGTAGCGAGAGCGTAACCCATTTTTCCAGAGCTGTGATTGCTAATAAAACGAACAGGGTCGATGGCTTCCATGGTTGGACCGGCGGTGATGACCCAATGTTGGCCAGTCAAATCTTGTGTAACCTGAGCCTTATCGAAGTGCGTCATTATGGTGTTGAAAATGTCGCTCGGTTCGCTCATGCGCCCAGGACCAATGTCGCCACAGGCCTGAGCGCCATCGGCTGGGCCAATGTTGAGTACACCACGTTCGGTGAGTAGCTTGGCATTGGCTTGTGTAGCGGGGTGTTTCCACATGGCTTGGTTCATTGCAGGAGCAAGTAAAACCGGGGACTCTGTAGCCAAACACAAGGTGCTTAATAAGTCGTTTGCCATGCCTTGAGCATAACGTGCCATGAAATCCGCTGAGGCGGGCGCGATGACAATCAAATCTGCCCATTTCGCTAATTCTATGTGTCCCATTCCTGCTTCGGCATTCGGGTCTAATAAGGTGCTGCGAACTGGGTGACCAGAAATCGCTTGTAGGGTCATCTCAGTGACAAAGGCTTTTGCACCCTCGGTTAACACGACCTGAACGTCAGCGCCCGCCTTGGTTAACAAACGAATCAGCTCGATGCTTTTATAAGCAGCAATGCCACCAGTAATGCCTAATAGAATGCGTTTTTGAGCGAGATTTGACATAAAAAACTTCTCAATTCGTGCTGTGGTCGATAAAGTGAGCAATAGGCAGGACGCCCTTCTCATTGAAATTGAATGCAAGATTAACATGGATCAAGGAGTAGATCATGAGTATTAAACATTGGCCAGAGCAAGAAAGACCTCGAGAAAAACTCATTCATCAGGGGGCGAGTGCACTGAGTGACTCGGAATTATTGGCGATTTTTCTTCGTACTGGTACACAAGGTATCAGTGCCGTTGAGCTGGCTCGACAGGTATTGTCCCAATTCGGCGGTTTGCGTGCGTTAATGTCAGCCAGCCGCGAGGAGTTTTGTCAAGGCTTTGGTCTTGGTGATGCAAAATACACGCAATTACAAGCCGTGTTAGAAATGTCCAAACGACATTTACAAGAACAACTGATGCGCGAAACCGTGTTTACCAGCGCAGAACACGTCCGAACTTACCTTTCTTCCCAATTGCGTCATTCCCAACGAGAAATATTCGCAGTGCTTTTCTTAGACACCCAGCACAGATTAATCCGCTATCAAGAACTTTTTATGGGCACCATCGATGCCGCAGCTGTGTATCCACGTGAAGTCGTTAAAGCGGCCTTGCATTATAATGCCGCCGCGGTGATTCTCGCCCACAACCATCCAAGCGGCGTGGCGGAGCCTAGTCAGGCCGATATCAGCATTACCGAAAGAATTAAGCGGGCTTCTTGATCTCGTCGATGTGCGATTGCTTGATCACTTTGTGGTCGGCGATGGTTCGCCTGTTTCCTTGGCGGAGAGAGGCTTGGTATAAATACAAATTTTAGATGGATTGTTTATGATTGAAACCATTGCCATTGAAAACTACCGTTCTATTTTGAAGTTGATCATTCCACTTGATCGGCTCAATGTCGTTACTGGTCCCAATGGCAGCGGTAAATCTAATTTATATAAAGCACTGAGTTTGTTGGCAAGAGCTGGGCGAGGGAGTGTTGTAGAGTCCTTGGCTATAGATGGCGGTTTGGATTCGGCGTTTTGGGCGGGACAATCTAAGCCAAATGATAAAATGCCTATTGTCGGTGAACAGAAACCGTCTAATAATCAGCTAAGACTAGGTTTTTCCTCGGACTCTTATAGTTATTCAGTGGCATTTGGGCGGCCAGAATACGAACCCCGCTCTACTTCCATGTTCCTTTTGGATCCAGGTATTGTTAGAGAATCTATTTGGCCAGCAGGCAGCTACCGTCCTCAAAATGCCTTAGTTGAACGTAAAAATAATGTGATTACTCTTCGAGAGGGCAGACATTGGAAAGTTATTTCGAATCATATATCTACATTCGACTCTTTGTTTGAGCAAGTGTCTAATATTGAGTCCGTTCCAGAAATATATTTAATGAAAGAGCGTATGCGCCAGTGGCGGTTTTATGATCATTTCCGTACTGATAGAAATGCACCCGCAAGACAGTCACAGCTAGGTTCTCGTAGCCCTGTACTTTATCATGATGGTCGAAACCTCGCGGCCGCCATTCAAACCATTCTCGAAACAGGTGATCCTGATGCATTAGTTCAAGCGATTGATCATGCTTTCCCTGGCGCTTATCTTACTATTCGGCGTTCGGATGAGGGGATATTCTCGTTAGAGTTCCATCAGAAAGGATTATTAAGGCCCTTATCTGTCGCTGAATTATCGGATGGTACCTTGCGCTATATTCTTTGGGTCGCTGCATTACTTACACCGCGCCCGCCAGAACTGATGGTTTTAAACGAGCCTGAAACTAGCTTGCATCCAGATCTTATACCTTCATTAGCTAGGTTAATTCTGTATGCTGCAGAGCGTAGCCAAGTGTGGGTTGTTTCCCACTCTGATATATTAACCCAATGGCTAGAAGATCATGGGCAATGCAATTCAATTCGTTTGGAAAAGTACCTAGGCCAGACTCAGATACCTTCGTTAGAGCGCTTCGATATTCCTGTGTGGCATTGGCCAAGTTAACGATGTTGTATTGACTATTATGATCGGCTGAATGGCTGCTATTCATCTCTAGTGGCAGTTAGTTGGTCATTTTTTTAACAAAAGAATTGCTCAATGGGTTAGCTTATGGGAAAATGCGCGCCGCTATATCCTCGGTATGGGATTTTTTTGATTCATAAGGAATCATGCTCCGCCTGAGGAAGTGAAACACTTCCAATAATCTTTCTGGATAGCAAAAGGTATTTAATTATGTCTCGCGTATGTCAAGTTACTGGGAAGCGCCCTGTTACAGGTAACAACGTTTCTCACTCAAAACGCCGTACTAAGCGTCGTTTTCTTCCTAACCTTCACTGGCACCGTTTTTGGGTCGAAGGTGAAAACCGCTACATCCGTTTACGTGTGTCTTCTAAAGGTATGCGTATTATCGATAAAAAAGGTATTGAATCAGTTCTTGCTGAAATTCGTGCCAACGGCGAAAAAGTATAAGGATCTGAATCATGGCTTCTAAAGGCGCTCGCGATCTAATTCGCATGGTATCTTCTGCTGGTACTGGTCACTTTTACACAACTGACAAGAACAAGCGAAATACTCCTGACAAACTTGAAATGAAAAAGTTTGATCCAGTTGTACGTAAGCACGTTATGTACAAAGAAGCGAAAATTAAATAATTTTCGATCTTTGTCAAAAGGAACCGACTCATTGAGTCGGTTTTTTTATATCTAGTAAAAGATAGTAATAGAAACATTTTGTTCGTTTGGTCAATATGACTTGTGTGTTTACATGATACAGAACCCCATGAAATGGTGAGGTGATCTTTTTTTTGAGGTTTGCTGGAGAGTATTTATGCCTGAACTACCAGAAGTTGAAACCACGTTGCGTGGTATAGAGCTCCAAGTTAATAGGGCGCACGCTTGCAAAAGTCGATATTCGTCAGCCGAAACTACGCTGGTTGATCACATCTGAACTAAGCTCTGAGATGGTAGGAGAAGAAATCACTCATCTTTCTCGACGTGGTAAATACATTGGTATTCATACCTCAAAAGGTACTTTGATCGTTCATCTTGGTATGTCTGGTAGTTTGTATTTTGTGCCAGCTGAAACGCCGCCATTATTTCACGATCATGTGGACTTTCAGTTTGCTGATGGGGGGCTGTGGCTACGATACACGGATCCGCGTCGATTTGGGGCGATCTTGTGGACAACAGAAGACTGGCAACAACACGAACTAATCAAACATTTAGGTCCAGAGCCGCTATCAGACGCGTTTAATGTTGATATGTTATTTGCTCGGGCAAAGGGCCGAAAGGTGCCGATTAAAACCTTTATTATGGACAGCAAGGTCGTGGTAGGGGTAGGTAATATTTATGCCAATGAGGCGCTTTTTAAAGCGGGTATTCGCCCTGATCGTCTGGCGGGTGGTATCAGTAAAGCACGTTTAGCGCGTTTGGTTGAATGCATCAAAGTGGTGCTGGCGGCTGCCATTAAACAGGGCGGTACCACGTTAAAAGACTTTGTTGGTGGTGATGGCAAACCTGGCTATTTTAAGCAGGAATTGGCCGTTTATGGCCGAGCAGAAAAGCCTTGTTTAGTTTGTGGTATGGCTTTGAAAGAAATTCGCCAAGCGCAACGCAGTACGGTATTTTGTACCAATTGCCAATCTTGACCATTTGTTTATAGTAGCGGCACGAGAATTGCTACAGGCTAGTGTTAAATATATGCCTTTCAAAAACTGACATGATGATGGGCTATATACGTAAAAATGTTGCTTAAATTGTGCAGATTACATTGCGGTATTCTGTTAATCGGTTTATTTTTGACCAGTTAGGCAAGGTTTATATTATCTAGGGTAAATTGCACCTAGGTTAAATTGTGCCTAGATTAAATTACATACATAAGAGGAATTGGAATGAAAGCTGTCTTTCTTGCATCAGTGACGGCGCTAGCCATCTCATCAAGCATGGCTCATGCGGCAACAGAACCTGCGGTGGTTTATGATCAAGCAGGTAAATACGATAAATCTTTTAACGAAGGCGTTTATAACGGCGTTAAAAAATATACAGCCGATACCGGTATTCAAGTGCGAGAATTTGAACCGAAAAACGAAGCTCAAGTAGAGCAAGGTTTGCGTCGTCTTGCCAAGCGTGGTTACTCTCCAATCGTAACGGTTGGTTTTAACATGACGTCTGCGGTTGAGAAAGTAGCGAAAGATTTCCCTGAAATTAATTTTACGATTATCGATGGTGTGATTGATCTGCCAAACGTTCAGTCTGTTGTTTTTAAAGAGCATGAAGGGTCGTTCTTGGTAGGAGCGCTTGCTTCTATGGCGTCTAAAACCAATACGGTAGGCTTTGTTGGTGGTATGGACATTCCTCTAATTCGTAAATTTGGTTGTGGTTATGAGCAAGGTGTTAAGTATGCCTCTCCTAGCGCAACGGTTTTACAGAATATGACAGGCTCAACTGGCGCCGCGTTCAATGACCCAACGAAAGGTTCTGAACTTGCTAAGAGCCAGTTCTCTCAAGGCGCTGATGTTGTGTTTGCAGCAGCTGGTGGTACTGGTATCGGTGTTTACCAAGCCGCGAAAGACGAGGGCAAGTTAGCGATTGGTGTTGACTCAAACCAAAACCACATACAACCTGGTACCATGTTGACTTCCATGGTAAAACGCGTAGATGAAGCCGCGTACAAGACTTATCAAGACGCGGCCGCAGGTACTTGGAAGCCAGGTATGGTGGTATTAGGCTTGGCTGACGGCGGTGTTGACTGGGGCTCAAGATGAAAATAATGCCAGCTTGATCACTGCTGACATGAAAACCAAGATGAATGATATTCGCGCTAAGATTATCAGCGGTGACATTAAGGTTCACGATTACATGTCTGATAATACTTGTAACTACTAAGTTGCATGAAAAAACAGTTGCCTGCTTTGAGTGGGCAACTGTTTTTTTTACCTTAGCATTTTTACTCATAAGCAGATGAATTCCTTTTAGATATGACGAATAAAACCATGCCATACGCAATTGAATTGCGAGACATTAGTAAACGTTTTGGCGCCGTTCAGGCCAATAAAGACATTTGCTTACAAGTTCCAGCAGGCACGATTCACGGCATTATTGGTGAAAACGGTGCTGGTAAATCCACTTTGATGAGTATCATTTATGGCTTTTATGAAGCTGATACGGGTCATATTGAAGTAGATGGCAAGCGTGTTGATATTCGCAGTTCTCAAGATGCCATCAATGCTGGCATAGGTATGGTGCATCAACATTTTATGTTGGTAGAGAACTTTAGTGTTCTTGAGAATGTGATGTTAGGAGCCGAAGGTGGTGCGCTATTAAAAGGCGGCGTAGCGGCAGCAAGAGTCGAGTTGCAACGGCTAGCAAAAGAATACAGTTTGGACATTGATGTTGATGCCATTGTTGAAGAACTGCCTGTTGGTCTTCAGCAGCGAGTTGAAATTTTAAAGGCTCTTTATCGTGGTGCGCGCATTCTTATTTTAGATGAGCCCACAGGGGTGTTAACGCCTCAAGAAGCGGACCATTTGTTCCGTATTCTAAAAGCCCTAAAAGATCAGGGCGTTACCGTATTGTTAATCACCCACAAATTACGTGAAATAATGGCTTCCACCGACAATGTGTCGGTGATGCGCCAAGGTGAAATGGTGGCTCACCGTGAAACGCTTCATACTAGCAAGGAAGAGCTTGCTGAGCTTATGGTCGGTAAAAAAGTACGTTTAACGGTTAATAAAGACGAAGCAAACCCCAGTGATGTTTTGTTGTCCGCTCACCATTTGTCTCAGTTGGACAGTCAGGGCGTGAAGCGTTTAAAAAATGTCAGTTTAGAGCTGCGTGCCGGTGAGATTCTCGGAATTGCTGGTGTGTCGGGAAATGGACAGAGTGAATTGTTAAATGTCCTTTCTGGTATTACGCCTATGGACGAAGGGGAAATTCATTTCGCCGGTCAGGTTATCAGTGCAAAAGCACCTAAAAATGCAGCACAGATGCGTGATTTGAAAATGGCTCATGTTCCTGAAGATCGCCATAAAATGGGCTTGGTGACGGGTTTTGAAGCGTATGAAGCGGCTGTTTTAGGATACCACAATTCGCCTGTGTATAACGGCAAGGTATTGATGAATCGCAAAGCCATGTTAGATGAATGCAATGAGCGCATGGCCGCTTGGGACGTGCGTCCGCCTAACCCGCATTTGAAAACGGCGAATTTTTCGGGGGGAATCAGCAAAAAATTGTTATCGCTCGAGAAGTTGAGCAAAACCCTGATGTGTTGTTGATTGGTCAGCCGACACGTGGTGTTGACATCGGGGCGATAGAAAATATTCACGAACAAATTGTTAAACTACGTGATGCTGGCAAAGCCATTTTGCTGGTATCTGTTGAATTGGATGAAATTATGGCACTAAGTGATCGCATCATTGTGATGTTTGATGGTGCGGTTGTTGGCGAGCTTGATGCAAAAGACGCCGATGAGCGAACCCTCGGCTTAATGATGGCCAATGCCCACTACAAAGAACAAGACGGTGAAGCGCAAGAAGGGGTGTCCGCATGAGTCAGGCAAAAGTTCCGGCTTGGGTAAATATAGCCCTTATTCCTATCTTAAATATTTTGTTGGCGTTTCTGGTTTCAGGTTTGGTGATTCTCGCCATTGGTGAGAACCCTATCGAAGCCGCAGGCTACCTCATTTATGGTGCGTTGGGTTATAACGAAGGGATTGGCTATACCTTGTACTACGCAACGAATCTTATCTTTACCGGCTTGGCTGTATCGGTGGCTTTTAAAGGTGGATTGTTCAATATCGGTGGGGAAGGTCAAGCTTATATTGGTGGTTTGGGTGTTGGCTTAATTTGTTTGTCGCTGGATCACACCATGCCCTTTTATGTGATTGCCCCTTTGGCTGTTATTGGTGCAGCCGCGTTTGGCGCTGCGTGGGGTTATATTCCAGCTTACTTACAAGCACGTCGCGGTAGTCATATTGTCATCACGACCATTATGTTTAACTTTATTGCGTCTTCTTTGATGGTTTACTTGATTGTCAATTGGCTGAAAGAAGATGGTCGTATGGCTCCCAATAGTAGAACGTTTGAAGAAAGTGCTTGGTTGCCTTACTTGCATGAGGTTTTTTCGCCGTTAGGTATTGATATTGGTGACTCGCCATTGAACCTTGCTTTCATTTGGGCGCTTTTGTGCTGTGTGTTTGTATGGGGATTGATTTGGCATACGCGTTGGGGTTATCAACTGCGTACACTAGGAACGAATCCAACCGCAGCTCGTTATGCGGGTATTGATACGGCAAAAGTCACCATTTGGGCGATGTTGATTTCGGGCGGTTTGGCTGGTTTCGTGGGTCTCAACGAAATTATGGGGGTCAACCATAACCTATTGCTTAATTTTACGGCAGGTTATGGTTTTGCTGGTATCGCAGTGGCCTTGATGGGGCGAAATCATCCAATTGGTATTATCTTGGCAGCGATTCTATTTGGTGCCTTGTATCAAGGTGGTGCTGAGCTTGCTTTTGAAATCCCAACGATCACACCTGAAATCGTTGTGGTGATTCAAGGTTTGGTGATTTTGTTCTCTGGTGCGCTTGAACATATGTTTAAAGATCGTATTGAAGGCTTTTTTATTCGCAGAGCGGTCGCGTAGGGGAAGATTATGTTTGAAACATTGATACTCATGTTAGACGCGACGATGCGTGTCTCTACACCGCTGATTTTGGCAGCGTTAGCGGGATTGTATTCAGAGCGTGCGGGCATTGTAGACATTGGCTTGGAAGGTAAAATTCTTGGCAGTGCGTTTGCTGCCGCTGCAGGCGCTGCGGTGTTTGGCTCTGCATGGATTGGTTTGTGCTTTGGTATATTGGCATCGGTTTCCTTGGCAATGATTCATGGCTTTGCTTGTATTACACATCGTGGTGATCACATTGTGTCGGGTGTGGCAATTAATACCATTGTGGCAGGTCTAACGGTGACCTTGTCTATGTATTGGTTTGGTATGGGGGGCAAACTCCCGCCTTGGCTGGGGATGCGCGTTTCTTGGATATTACTTTCCCATTCGCCGAGGTTTTGCAAGATGTGCCTGTGATTGGGGCGATTTATTCGAATCTGCTCAGTGGTCATAACATCTTAGTTTACTTGGCCTTTGTTATGGTGCCTGTGACTTATTGGGTGATTTATAAGACCCGTTTCGGTTTGAGATTGCGAGCCGTGGGAGAAAACCCACATGCGGTGGATACAGCGGGCATTTCCGTGGCCTTCATTCGCTATCGTGCGTTGATTGTATGCGGCATTTTATGTGGCCTTGCTGGGGCTTATTTGTCGACGGCCCATAACGCAGGTTTCTTGAAAGACATGAGTGCGGGTAAAGGTTATATGGCCTTAGCTGCGCTGATTTTCGGTAAATGGCGTCCCGTCCCAGTATTGCTTGCGTGTTTATTGTTTGGTTTCTTAGACGCGGTTGCTGTGCGTATGCAAGGTGTTGAGATTCCAGGTATTGGTCAAGTGCCAGTCCAAGCCATTGAAGTCTTGCCTTATGTGTTAACTGTCTTGTTGCTTGCTGGTTTCATTGGCAAAGCCATAGAGTACCAAGGCAATTGGTCGACCTTATGTGAAAGAGCGGGCTTGATATGTCGACTGTAAAATACAACGAAACCTTGTTGGAGTTGGCGAAAAATGCCATGAGTAAGGCGTATGTGCCTTATTCATGCTTTCCAGTTGGTGCGGCGATTTTAACCAAGACAGGTAAGTTTTATTCTGGTTGTAATGTTGAGAATGCGGCTTACCCAGAAGGCACTTGCGCAGAAGCGGGCGCGATTGCGGCCATGGTGCTTGATGGCGAAACACACATTCAAGATATTTACGTCATTGGCAAAGGCGATGGTTTGGTGACTCCCTGTGGTGGCTGTCGCCAAAAGATTCGTGAGTTCTCTTCTGTGGATACTAAAATCCATATTTGTGGTGCAGAAGGCGTGAGGAAATCACTCACTATGAATGAATTATTGCCTTTTTCATTTGGCCCAGAAAATCTGGAACAGGCCAGTTAGTGTTCAATCGTTATTTTAAAAACCACCTGCGGGTGGTTTTTTCGTTTTAGGCGGTTTTATGGCTTGAAAGCCAGCGGGCGAGCATAGGACCAGCAATGAGTACCAATAAAAAACGCGCTACTTGCATGGCCATAACGAAAGAAACATCCGCATTGGTGGAGGCGGCAATAATGGCAACAGAGTCGGCCCCGCCTGGACTGGTGGCTAAAAACGCGGTGAGAGGATCGATATCTGCAAAAGTAATCAACAGCATGGCCAAGCAAGCATTGATCGCAATGAGCGCAATGATGGCGCCTAATACATGTGGAAACACATGCCATGCGTGTTGCAAGGCTTGTCGAGTAAAGCGAAAGCCGATTGACCAGCCTAACACCGCAAAACTGATGGCCAAGCACCAATTAGGCAACACAATGGGCATAATGCCAGTAAACTTAATGACTAAGCCAACCGTTAACGCAATCAACATGGGACCACTGGGTAAGCGTAATATCACACCAGCCATGCAGGCTGCTAGAATAATAGCTAAGGTGGTGCCAAAGGCCGGCCATGATGACACGCCTAGCCAATCTACGGGTTCGATAGCCAAATTATCCACATGAAACACGCTGGCGACGACCGTGGCAGCAATGGCGCAACAGGCCACGCGCAAATACTGCATAAAGGCGACCAGTCGCATATCTGCGCCATAGGATTCCGACATGATGGTCATTGCCGATGCGGCACCAGGAGACGATGCCCCAAATGGCTGTGGTACCAGGCAACAAACCAGTTCTACTCAACAGCCAGCCTAAAAAGCTAGACGCGACAATCGTCGAAACCGTACCGATGAGAAACAGTGGCCATTCTTGAGCAATTTTTGCGAAGACAGTTAATGGTAAACTGTTTGCAATCATCATCCCTAAAACGCCTTGCGCCATTAAAAACATGGGTTTCGGTAGTTTCATCCCTGCACCGCTGGTGGCTAAAATAATGGCGGTAATCATGGGGCCAAGCAGTAATGCAGCCGGTAGCCGAAAGAGTTCGAATATCACCACCAACACAAACGAGGCAACGAGCAATACCGTGAGTCGCCACGGTGTCGTCCAGCGAGAAGGGGTGGTGATAAGTGATAAAAAAGATGAAGCCATGTGTATAAATCAAAAAAATCGTGGTTTTTAATGGCGCAAAGCATACCTTAAATATGCTGGCATTATTGGTATCTCTGGTGATGTTAACCATACTCTGAATTTATGTTGGTGCATCAAAAGGATGAAAAGAAACATAGCGCAAAAATCTGACAAGACGCTGACCAAGGTTTTATCCAGTTTGAGTTTGTTGGGGAGAGCTATCTGTTATCATGGTGTGTAAACATCAAAGTGGCTTAAAGGAAACGATAAAACGATGCGAATAATCAGTACCTTGTGTTGGGTAATCTTGTCTCTTGTGTTGACCGCGTGTGCAAGTGGCCCAATCAGTCGTTCCGATTCAGTAGGATTCGAAGAAAGCGGTAAAGCCAGTTATTACGCTATGAAGTACCAAGGGCGTAAAACCGCAAGCGGAGAGCCATTTGATCAAAAAGCCATGACGGCCGCCCATAAGCGTTTGCCGTTTGGTTCTAAAGTCAAAGTGACGAATGTTGATAATGGTAAAAGTGTTGTGGTGCGAGTCAATGACCGTGGGCCCTTTGTCCGTGGCCGGATTATTGATCTGAGCAAATCGGCTTTTCAGCGTATTGCTAATACGAACCTAGGTGTGATTGAGGTGGAGATTGAAGTATTACCTTAAGACGACGCCTGACATTTTTCTAGTAGGGCGGGCGTCAGTTTAATGCTGGCAATGATTTGACCGAAATCGTCTGGGTCGCGTTGGATTGTAAAGCCTAAGTGCTTGCAAAAGTCGATCATGCGTTTGTTTTCGGCAAGGACGATGCCCTTCATCACTCGAATCCCCTTATCCGCGGCGACTTGCATGAGTCGTCGCATGAGATACGACGCCAAGCCTAAGCCTTGGAATGCGTCCCCTAATACCACTGCAAACTCGCAACTTTGATCATCAAAGTTATCTATATATCGTGCTGTGCCAATGAGTAAATCTTGTCCGTCCCGTTGAATCACTGCGAGCAAAGCCATTTCTCGGTCATAGTCGATGTGGGAAAGGCTGGCGAGCATGCGAGGAGTCAATTCCTCGATGTTGGAGATAAAACGAAAATAGCGTGTTTCATGGGACATGCTGCGGACAAAATCGGCCAAGATACCAGAATCTCTGGGTAAAACTGGCCTAACAGTAGCGATCTCATCGTTTTTCAATACTCGCTCCGATACCCATTGTCTTGGGTAAGGGTGAATCGCAAGATGTTCATATCGACGCCAATTTTTACAAAGACGAAGGTTGGCCGTCACGTCAGCGTAAACACTGCCACTGTCGTGAAGTCGCACATCGGCGAGCCTCTAAGCTTTCGATTTCGGGCAATTCACACACCATGGTGGATAAGTTGCGCAGTAGGCTTTCTAGCTCAAAGGATTCTTCGCCAGGAAAGGCGCGCTGTATTAAGTCTTTTGCCAAAATGGTATTAAGCGGCGGCAAGGCGACAGCTTCGGCTTGTTTGTGTTGTTGGGCGCCTTCTAACGACAAACCAATGGCGGGGCCAAATACGTTATCTTGAAAAACGCGTAAATGAATAGGGGCAGACAACTGATTCGACGCTTGACGACGAGTAATTAGGCGAATATGAAACAGTTCAAAAATGTCTCGTAATGCGTCCGCATGAGGTGTTTTTTCCCCTTTTTTAAACAAGTGGTTGAGAGTTTTTGTTGCCTCGGAGACGTCGATTTTAAAGCGAAACGCATGGCTATCGGGGGACTGTTTTGCGAGCAATTGGTTGCGCTGGAACTGTACTAAGAACTGAAAGCCTTCAATGGCGGTTTCGGGGGTTCTAAACGTTGGAATGCCTGCTTCATTAATGCGTGTGCGCATGTTGGTCATCCCGCCACCGCCAAGCAAACAGACCATGACGAGTTTTTTCTGTGTTCGATGCAATTTAATGATGAGGTCGTAGAGGGAATCAATGTCGATCAGTGCGGTTGGGCTGAGTGTCAGTAATACCGCACCACACTCATCACTTTGTAAGGCATTCGCAGCAAGATCGATAAACAGATCCGTTGCACAACTTGCCCAAACCGTAGTCACCGGGCCAATGCCACCACGACCCGCCATAGTGGCTTCTAATGTGTCGTGTAGTTCGTCTGCTGGCGTCAGTAGATCAATGCCCAATTCCATTGCTCGTTGGGCGGCAAGTTCACCCGGTCCTGCGCCGTTACCGATAATTAATAGCGAACCTTCTTTGATTCGGCGGGCATTGGTCATCACCGACGCGGCGGCGATTAAATCATTCAAACGTCGACCCCGTACTGCCCCTGTCCGACTGAGCGCGGCGTCGAGTACTCGCTCATCGGCACCGACGGAATGTTCAGTGACAACGGCAACGGGTTTGCTTCGCCCAGTGGCGTGTAAACTACTGAGAAAGCGTGTTGGGCGACCAATTTTTTGCAGATACATCAAGATTGCCTGACTGTCGAAATCGTTGGATAAATAATCCAACACTTGTGATGGCATCACATCAACTGGGGTACCCATGGACACCACTTGGGAAAAGCCAATACCTTGCCACGTGGCCCAATCCACTAAGGCACTGGCAACCGTACCTGATTGTGACATCAGTGCTAACTTGCCGGTGAGGGGTTGTGTTAAGCCAAGCCAAGCGAACACGCCTTGTTTGGGGCGACAAATGCCAAAGCTATTCGGGCCAAGCAAGCGTACATTGTGTTGACGCAACGCGGGTATCAGCTTGTCTGCATTTTCTTCTGTCCAAGACAGCATTAAGAGTGAGTGAATGCCTGCTGCACCGCAATCCGCAATGATATTTTCCATCGCTGTGTTCGGATAAGTGCCTGCTAATACGGCGAGATCTGGACAGGTATTTAATGCGCTAAGCGCCGTAAAATGATCAAAGCTGAATGGGAAGTCTGGCTTGACACCGACTAGGCTAACAGGACAAGTTTTGTGTGTGTTCTCAAGAGATTGTAATAGCGCCAGCATGAGCGGATCGTGTCCATTCTCGCCCGTGAGCACGACCATGGATCTTGGGGCGAGTAGGGATTGCAAAGCATGTTGGCTCACTTGGTCTTCTCCAGAAACTCAATAAACGTATTATGACAGTAGCACAGTCTTCATCTGTATGAATGGTAGACCATGGTAGGATAGACTGTTTTGATGTTTTTGTGGCTTGATATAAGGCACAGTGAGAGCAAATAATCGCAAAAAATAATAATCCAGAGACTTCCAATGACAACGGCTTACATCACACACACTTATTGCGATCGGCACGATATGGGAGAAGATCACCCAGAGTCGCCTCTGCGGCTTGGTGCGATTCAAAATCGCTTGATCATGGGGCAGTTGATGGACTTTATCCGTCGTATAGAAGCGGATCCGGCGACCCGCGATCAACTGATTGCCACGCATGATACTGCGTACGTGGATTCTATTTTTGCGCGCGCGCCAGCAGAAGGCCATGTCGAATTAGAGCCTGAAACCATCATGATGCCTCATACTTTGGATGCGGCCCTGTTTGCGGCAGGGTCTGTTGTGAAAGCGGTTGATTTGGTCATGACTGGAGAAATGGACAATGCGTTTTGTGCCATTCGTCCACCAGGGCACCACGCAGAATACGATAAAGCCATGGGTTTTTGTTTGTTTAACAATATTGCTGTTGGTGCTCGCCATGCCATTAATCGCTATGGTTTGGCGCGTGTGGCGATTATTGATTTTGATGTACATCACGGCAATGGTACAGAGGATATTTTTAAAGCCGATCCGACAGTACTTTATGCGTCCAGCTATCAACACCCGTTTTATCCCTACAGCGATCCAGGGGCTTCTTACGATAATATTCTCCATATGCCTTTGGCGGCTGGGTCTGGTAGTGAGGCTTTTCAAACCATCATTAGTGAGCAATTACTGCCCGCACTTGAAGCATTTAAACCTCAGCTCATTATGATTTCAGCGGGGTTTGACGCTCATAAAGAAGACCCGATGGGACAACTAAGATTAAGCGAGTCAGACTTTACTTGGATTACCGATCGTTTGATGGAAGTAGCAGATCGTCACTGTGGTGGGAAAGTGGTGTCGGTATTAGAAGGCGGTTACAACATAGACGCCCTAGGCCGCGCTGCGTTTTGTCATATAAAAAGCTTAATGAGGCTTTAGGGCTGACTCAAAAGCGCATTGCCTATGTGATGATTGAACTCGGATAAGCTTCTGAGTTTGTGCGGTGCGAGATCAAACTTGTCATGATCAAATTCGTTTGCATGCGGTACGGCAATGGCTTTAATACCAGCGGCCAAGGCGGCTTTTATACCGCCAAGTGAATCCTCAAACGCAATGCACTGATGAGCTTCAGTGCCAAGCTTTTTCAGTGTTAGTTGGTAAACATCAGGAGCAGGTTTGCCTCGATTTACTTTGTCAGCTGAGCTGTAAGCCATAAAATAGTCAGCAATATTAAGACGGTGTAATACGCTAGGAATGATGTCTTTTGGAGAATTGGTGGCAAGGCCAATTTTTACCTTGGCTTGTTGTAGTGAGTTGAGTACATCATGAACGCCCTGCATAGCTTTCCCTTGCGTTTCGATCAAGTATTTGACTCGCTCGACGACACGATTTTCGACGTCCTCAAGAGACGCACCAAGCCAAGGCTGTTTCGCGTACCAAAATTCGGTTACTTCCCTCGTTGTCATGGCCGCTGTCACCTTGGTCAAATCCGTCGTCACTTCAACCCCAACCGACGAAAATACATCGTATTCCGCTTGCTTCCAAAAAGGCTCGGAATCAATCAGTAATCCATCCATGTCAAAAATCACGGCTTGTATCATCGTCTGCTGCTCTTGTGGTTACGGCGAATTAAGCTTTGCTTGCTTCCCAATTCAATAGCACTGGTTGTTGCGCGTCATGGGCGAAAAAGTAAGCGGCTTTTGGGGAGACGTATAAGGTTTGGCCTTTTTCGAAGCAGTTTTTGTCAAACGCTTTGTGAGGTAGGTCGATTTCCCAAACGTCGTTGCTTTGCCAATCAATCGGAGTGAGTTCGAGGCGAACTTCGGCACCAATTGGGTTGATGGCAATCAAGCGTAATGGCAAGTTGGCTTGCGCTGTGGGTTCTTTTGAGACAAAGAACTCATGGGAGCGAATATACAGTTGACCGTCTTTCTGTTCTGCGCTTTCTTGTTCAATAACAGAGTGTGGCAAGACAATACTGGCTTGTTGGTTATGCCATTTGCCGTTTGCGACTTTGCCTTCAAAGACATTGGCGTTACCAAGGAAGTCGAAGACGAATCGGCTGTTTGGTGAGGCGTAGAGGGCGCCCGGTTGGTCGATTTGTTCAATGTGTCCGTTGCTCATCACCACAACGCGGTCTGATAATTCTAACGCTTCCTCTTGGTCATGGGTCACAAATACGCTGGTGAATCCAAGCTCATCATGTAAGCCGCGCAACCAACGACGCAGTTCTTTGCGTACTTTGGCATCTAAGGCACCAAAAGGTTCGTCTAGCAGCAAGACTTCTGGTTGCGTCGCTAAAGCACGTGCCAAGGCAATACGTTGTTTTTGACCACCAGAAAGCTGTGACGGAAAACGGCTTGCAAGGTGCTCAAGCTGAACCATTTCCAACAAATGTTGGACGCGTTTTTGGATTTCAGTTGCACTTGGTCGCTCTTTACGGGGTAAGACTTCTAAGCCAAATGCTACGTTGTCAGCCACTGTCATGTGGCGGAACAAGGCGTAGTTTTGAAACACAAATCCCACACGGCGGTCACGCACGTGCAAGTCGGTCACATCTCGATCACCAAATTGAATGCGACCCGTGTCGGCACCTTCGAGTCCAGCGATAATGCGTAAAAGCGTGGTTTTTCCAGAACCAGATGGCCCTAGCAAACCGATCATTTCACCTTCGTTGATATCCAATGACAAAGGGGACAAGGCTTGAAAGTGGCCAAATTTTTTGGAGATGTTTTCAATAAGGATGCTCATGCTGTTGTCTTTTTCTCTTTATCGGATTCAAGTTTCATACTGCGTTCCAGACGCCATTCGATGAAGGCTTTAAGCAGCAAGGTGAGTAAAGCAAGTAAGGCCAGTAGGGACGCGCTGGCAAAGGCCGCGGCGGCTTGATAGTCCTCGTACTGTGCTTGCACTAATAAAGGTAAGGTATTGGTTTCGCCACGAATATTACCTGATACGACGGATACCGCGCCAAATTCACCCACGGCACGAGCATTGGTCAGGATAACGCCATAAATCAGCGCCCATTTAATATTCGGTAACGTGACGCGGCGGAATAACTGCCAGCCAGAAGCGCCCAGAATCACTGCCGCTTCTTCGTCTTCTCGACCTTGTTGTTGCATTAAAGGGATCAATTCGCGGGCCACAAAAGGACAGGTGACAAAAATAGTCACCATAACAATACCTGGCCACGCAAACATCAGCTGAATATCATGGTCGTAAAGCCAAGAACCAATCCAGCCGTTGTTGCCATACAACAAAAGATAAAGCAGACCCGCGACCACAGGGGACACCGCAAAGGGAATATCCATCAAGGTCATGAGCAGTTTACGACCGGGGAATTCAAAACGGGTCACAGCCCATGCCAGCATGACACCAAAGACTAAGTTAATGGGAACCGTAAGAGCGGCAACCAGTAGTGTTAAACCGATGGCGTGTAAGGTATCGGCTTCAAGCAAGCTGCTAAAATAATGCGCAGCACCTTCCATAAAGGCTTGTTGAAAAATACTGATTAACGGCACCACCAATAATATGGCGGTTAGCAACAGCGTTAAACCAATCAACAACCATTTTACCCAAGGATTATCGCCGACTCTCAGTTGGCTAGAGGTGTTTTTTGTAGATGACATAATTTTTTCCTAACTGCGTCCATGAAGGCGACGTAAATAACGCGCCTGCCAGATATTAATGGCGAACAAGAGAATCAACGACGCCATCAGTACAACAGATGCAATGGCGCTGGCTGCTGGGAAGTCGAACTCTTGTAAACTGACGAAAATCATTAAAGACGTAATTTCACTGACATACGGCATGTTACCAGCAATAAAAATGACCGCACCGAATTCGCCTAAGCTGCGCGTAAAAGACAGGGCGATCCCCGTCATTAAAGCCGGCCATAAAGCAGGGAAAATCACACGACGAAACACCGACCAATCGGACGCGCCTAACGTCATTCCTGCTTCTTCCTCTTCTGGGGATAATTCTTCTAGAACTGGCTGAACGGTTCGAACCACAAAAGGAATACTGGTAAAGGCCATGGCAAGCACAATACCCCAAGGTGTGTAGGCGATCTTGATGCCGATACCTTCAAGTATGTCGCCGTACCAGCCATTTTGAGAGTACAAGGTGGCTAATGTGATACCCGCCACCGCGGTTGGTAACGCAAAAGGTAGGTCAACTAGAGCATCCAAAATACGGCGTCCTGGGAAGTCATAACGGACTAACACCCAAGCGAGTAAGAGGCCAAAAAAACCATTAAAAATAGACGCTAAGGCGGCGGCCCACAGGGTCACTTTATAACTGGCTACCACGCGTTCGTCAGTGATGACTTGCCAATATCGATCCCAGCCCATATCGACAGACTGCATTACAAGCCCTGCCATTGGCAAGAGAAGAATCAAACTAATGAACAGCAGAGAAGTGCCTAAACTTAAACTCAGTCCGGGTAAGACGCGTTTGTGACGAGGTCGCGTGTCGGCCGCGCTTAAATGTGTTGCCATGTCTTATGGTCTCATTAACAATGTGGTAATGAAGGCGCTAGTAGATCCAGAGACAGAAAAGCCGGACACGCGAGCGTATCCGGCTAGTTTGTTATCTCTTCTGATATTAGCGACGCTGAAGTTGGTCTAGTTTACCACCATTTGCAAAGATGTCTTTAGTTGCTTTAGGCCAGCCACCGGCAATATTTTCGACGGTTAGCAAATCCACTTCAGGAAAGGTGTCGGCGAACTCTTTTTTCACGACATCATTGTGTACACGGTAGTTAAAACCCGCTAACAAACGCTGAGATGCTTCGCTGTATAAGTAGCTTAGGTACTCACGAGAAACCTCTTCAGTACCATTCTTTTTCACGTTTTTCTCAACGACCGCTACTGGGAATTCCGCCAAGATAGACGTTTTTGGTACAACCACTTCGTAGTTGTCTGCGCCGTACTGGTTGCGAATATTGTTTACTTCAGATTCGAATGTAATCAACACATCACCAATGCCTCGCTCAACGAAAGTGGTGGTTGCGCCGCGGCCGCCAGTGTCAAACACGGAGACGTTTTTCAGGAAAGTGCTGAGGAAATCGTCTATTTTCGCTTCGTTTTCTTTGCCGAAGGTTTTTTGAGCATAACCCTGAGCCGCTAGAAAGGTATAACGACCATTGCCAGAAGTTTTAGGGTTTGGGAACACTAACGCCACATCTTTTGCCGCTAAATCCCCCCAGTTTTGAATGTTTTTAGGGTTACCTTTGCGCACAAGAAAAGCAATCGTTGAGTAGTAAGGCGAACTTGCGTTAGGGAATTGCTCTTTCCAATCTGCAGGAATCAAGTTTCCTTTGTCATGTAAAATTTGTACATCAGTGACTTGGTTAAAAGTCGCCACATCGGCAGACAAACCGTTCATGATGGCGTTGGCTTGTTTTGAAGAGCCTGCATGAGACTGTTTTATCTCAATCGTTTTACCGGTTTTCTCTAACCAATGTTGCTCAAAGGTTGGGTTGTAAGCAGCGAACAATTCACGAGCGATGTCGTAAGACGTGTTCAGAATGGTCTGATCTGCCGCTGACGCTTGTACGGCGCCACTCAGCAATAATGTACCAATGATAGATTTTAAAAAGCGTGGCTTAGATTTCATAGTGACCTCATCTGGGAAGCTTAATATTTCATTAAGAGTGAGGTTACTTAAAAGATTTAGTTATTACAATGTCTTTAAATAAACTTTTTTGGAATATAGATAAAGCGTTTTTCATTACACACTGCCTTCTTTCTCAATCACCAATATGCGCGCCTCACTAATAGGATGCGCAACGTGTTCTGTGCCAATGGCCGCGTAGAAAATATCACCTACCGTCATCAACTGAATATGTTCTTTGCCATCGACTCGATAATGCATATGCACCTCGCCATCTAATACCACAAACACTTCTTCACCATCATTGATGTGCCATTTATAAGGCTTATCCGTCCAATGCAAACGCGTTGTGACCCCGTTCATATTGGCAATGTCCAACGCGCCCCAAGCACGATCGGCAGTGAAGTCTTTGGCTCTGATGAATGTCATTGTTTTATTCCTGAATGAGAGATACAACACGACGTTAGAATGTCATGGCAATGAAGGCAAGATAGTATTTTCGCTTAGGTTAAAACGGCGGCGATAAAAGTCAAAATGCAGGCTGGATACGGCAAAGTGTTGATTGGAGCACGTTTTAAAACGATCTACTTGCTATTTTTTTGATGCGGAATACTTTTCTAAGATTTCTTATTTCTTTGCTTTTCTTTCTTTGCTTTTCTTTCTGATGCACTGAAAGACAGTAAGGACTTATCGACTGAACAACCCTCTAAACGCATGCTTTCGACAAAGTTATCGCCTTTTTTGCTTGTTTAAGCTTGCTGTTTAGAAGTCAATGATAGCGTTGGTTTGTGTCTCATGTTGATTCTCTTAGCCAGTATGCAGATCCCAAATAACCTAGTTTATTAGAGGCTTCTATTATTAATCTTGGTTAAAAAGGGCGCACATTTTTTGTCATGTTTAGAAGCCTAAACTGCGGAAAAATAATACCGTGAGACCTTTTTAGATCTCATAATGATGCACAGAATATTGCTTGGCGTAATGTTCCATGCAATCTGGGATAAATGCTTTATGCCAGCCTTCTCCTAAGAACTCGATCAGCTTGCCTTTACTCTGCCACCTGGAAATCATTGAGCACTCATTGGGATTTGACTCAACAGGAAAACCAATTTCGATAGACTCACAACCTTCTTGAGTCTCAAGGGCACCGACAGATAAGCTGCGGAATTTAGCTTCAGATTCTTCTCGATATTCAGGATAAATTTCAACGCGGAAAAATTTTGTGATCATTTTAATGAACCGATAGCTCTTTATAAAAATTTGGATTGTCTTGAATGGTTGCTAGCACTTTAGTCACCAAACCTGTTGGGTTACGGCGTCTGCTTTCCCAGCTTTTTATTGTATCCACGCTGGTGCCAAGGGCTTTGGCAAATTCAGCCTGAGATACTTGCAGACTATCACGAATAGACTTTACATCAGCGATCTCAAAGCGAGTAATACGAGAGGCTGCTTTACGGCCTTGGTGGATTTCTACCGCTTCTTCTAGAGAAGATTTGAATTCTTTGAAAAGGGTCATAACCACTATGCAGTAATGATTTTTACTTAGATGTATCGGTTGGTATTATTGTTACATCGAACATTTGTTCTATCACCATTTTGGGTGATGTTGATAAAGACCATACCGCAAAGTAAAGAACTCCCGTTAGCATCACAAACAATAGTGATCCAGAAGCCCCAATTAAAATATCAAGATACCACTTTCTAGGCTGAACGTTTGCAAGTTCAGTATGAACTTTTGCCGAAAAAAGGGCTTCACGCTCCTCAAGGTCTGCTATTAAGACATTCTCAAGAAAGTTTTGTGTTAGGACTGTCGCTTCACTACGATAAAATTCTAGCTGAGCAGTGGAAGTAGATATATTGTTAAATGGTCTGAGATCTTCTTCAGTTGGATCATTGTTGTTATGAGAGCTTTTAAAGTCCCTAATAAACTGAATTTTCTGTCGTTTGTATACCGAATATGCAATTATTCCATGTATATCATCTTCAGTTTCTACAAGCTGGTCGTAAATATAGTTGTAAGCCAAATCCCTATGCCTTTATGTCTCTTGTGCTTGATGATGCAGATTTCCATGCTTCTTTGAGGCTCTGCGCCTGTTTTGTTTAATGCGTGGTTACTAAGCCCATAAAACGAAATAGCTCGGTTGTATGTGCCTCTCTTACTGCTAGTAATCTCTCCTGAGGCTGCCCTCTTTACTGCGAGAGTTGTTATGCTTGAAAAGCGTTTACTCATAAGAATCCCCCAATGACGCTATCTGTCTAACTAAAGAATATACAATTATTTGATGAAAATCGCATGTTTATTTTCTTGCTTCTCTTCTTTGAAATCTATATCGTACTAGTACATGAATACAAACCTTCTTATGAGAGTTGAATCCTATGAAGGACTTAATCCAGTTTTTAACCGAAGTAGACGATGAATTGGTGTTGGAGAAGCGTTTAAAAGTGCTGCTGACACCGAATGAAATCAGTGAAATGGTCAGTCGTTTGAAAATCATTGCCTTGTTAGACGAAGGCGTGCCGCAGCGAGACATTGCGAAACAATTAGGTGTGGGTATTGCCACTGTGACCCGTGGTTCCCGAGCATTGAAGGAATTAAAAGAGATATGAGTTCATACAATAAAAAACCGCAGCGCATCACGCTGCCGCGTAAGCCTAAGTACGTCACTATCAGTTCCGATTGCGATTTTTTTGACTTGTTTAAAAAGGTCGAGAAGCGTTTCGATCACTGTTTTATGTTGGAATCCCTTGGTGAAGAGAGCTTTATTTCCCGCCATTCGATCATTGGTTTTGACCCCGAAAAATTGATCTGGGCCGAAGGCAAGCAGTTGTTTATCCAAGAGCGTGACGGCAGCACTGAGTCTTATGAATCCGACAATCCGTATTATTTGCTGCGTGACATCGTGCCGCAGAATATTTTGTCGCGTGGTTTTGCGGGTGGTTTAACGGGTTATATCGGTTACGACAGCATGAACTATTTTGAGCCAACCTTGGATTTGCAATCGAGCGAGATGTTCGATGCCTTCCGTTTTGGTTTGTACAAAGACGGTCTGATTCTGGACAAGATGACAGGTGAAGTTTTCTACTTCTACTACGACGACAATCGCGTTGATCTGGTACAAGAAATGATGTCTGCGCCAACGCCAGAAAACGGCCCATTTGTGGTCACGCCGACAGGTGAGTCTATGAGCAAGGCGGATCACGCGAATGCCGTGGCTAAGGTGAAGCAAGATATCATTGAAGGTAAGATCTTCCAGTGCGAAGTGGGCTTTAAAAAATGGTTCGATATGGAAGGTGACACCATTAATTTGTATGAGCAGTTGCGTGAAGTGAACCCATCGCCGCAAATGTATTACATCAAGTTTGGTGAGCAAAAGGTGATCGGCGCGAGCCTCAGAATTGTTGTTCCGAGTGCGCCAAGGGGAAATGGAAACCTTCCCATTAGCAGGGACGGCGAAGCGTGGTAAAGACGCGGTGGAAGACACGGCACTGGCCCGTGCTTTGTTGAACGATCCGAAAGAAATTGCTGAGCACAATATGATTGTCGATCTGCATCGTAACGATATTGGCCGTGTGGCGCGCTTCGGTACAGTAAAAGTACGTAGCTTGATGGACATTAAGCGTTTTAGTCATGTTCAGCACATTTCTAGCGAAATCGTCGGCATTATGGCGGAAGATCACGACATGTTTTCGGCATTGGCGAGTAACTTTCCAGCGGGAACCTTGACTGGCGCACCGAAGATCGAAGCGATGAAGATCATCGATGATTTGGAAAACGATGGCCGTGGCCCTTACGGTGGCGCGGTGGGTCAGTTCTCTTTTAATGGCGATTGTATGTTTGCGATTCCGATTCGTACTGTGTTTGCCAAGGGCAACAAAGCCTATGTGCAAACCTGTGGCGGTAACGTATATGACTCAAACGCCGAAGACGAATACGAAGAGATCCAACGTAAATTTGCTGGCACCAAGCGGGTGTTAGACAGTTTTGCGCCAGCCAACACACAAGACAAAGCGTAAGGGAAGCCGACATGAAAGTGTATATTATCGACAACTACGATTCCTTCACGTACAACCTGTATCAGTTTATTGGTGAAGTATTAGAAACCGAAAAAAGCCGTGGCGAAATCGACGCGTTTGAAGTGATCGTAAAACGTAACGATGAAGTGACATTAGATGACATTCGTGCCGCCGCACCGGATCGCATTATTATCTCCCCAGGGCCAGGTTCCCCAGACGACAAGGCGTACTTTGGCGTGTGTGCAGACGTAATCTTGGAATTTGGCAAAACCATTCCATTGTTGGGTGTTTGCTTGGGAATGCAGGGTATTTGTCACGTATTTGGTGGTAGAGTGGTTAAAGCACCCTTGCCAATGCATGGTAAAACCAGCCCGATCACTCACAATAGCGAAGGTATTTTTCATGACATTCCTGACCAGCTGGAAGTGATGCGCTATCACTCGCTTATTGCCGAAGCAGAAAGCTTCCCTGATGTGCTAGAGGTCACCGCGTCCGTTGGTGAGTTAAAACAAGCTGACTTCAAGGACCTCGCGACGATCCACAAAGGCGGCAAGTTTGAGCTGATGGGCGTGCGTCACAAAGAATACCCGATCCAAGGCATTCAATTTCACCCAGAATCCTTCGCAACAGAAGGCGGAAAAGACCTGATCAAAAACTTCTTATTTCAGGTTTGATGAGTTCGAAAAGACTCGACTCTTGAAGTAATCGAAAAGCAGTGCTCATTGATGGGTGCTGTTTTTTTGAATTGAAAATACAGCTTTAAGGCTATATAGTTTATAAGCTATTATTTTGTATGAAAGGGAATTTATGTGGAGTATAGAAACAACGGATGTGTTTGATGAATGGTTTGAAGCCTTAGATGATATTGATAAAGAAAACGTGTTAGCAACACTACTTTTGCTACAGCAAAAAGGGCCGCAATTATCTAGGCCTTATGCTGATGCCGTGCATGGCTCGAAGTTCAGTAATATGAAAGAGCTAAGAACGCAAAGTAAGGGGAATCCTATTCGCTCGTTCTATGCCTTCAATCCAAGCAGAACGGGTATTTTATTGTGTGCTGGTGAGAAAACAGGGAAAGATAAGCGATTTTATGAGCAGATGATTCCAGTTGCAGATAAAGAATTTGAAAAACATCTACTAGACCTAAAAAGTCGAGGTGAGTAATGGCTAGAACACTTGATAAATTAATTTCAGATCAGAAGCCTGAAATAGTAAAAAATGCCCGTAAAAAAGCAGAGGATATGGTACTTGGCATTCATCTGTCCCAGTTACGTGAACGCATGCAAATCACTCAAGAAGATATGGCAAAAACGCTGGGCGTGAAGCAACCGACGATTGCGGGAATGGAACGCAAAGGCCGAGATGTAAAGCTATCTACTTTAAAGCGTTATGTAGAAGGCGCTGGTGGCAAACTAACCGTGGATGTCGAATTGCCAGATGGCAGCCATTATGGGTTTAATTTATAAGGCAGTGTAACTATAAGTTCTTATTCCTAGCACGAACTTTTGCCTTAAAATCTTCCATCTGAGCATTGGCTTCTTCGTTCGACACAAATACAGCAAGGCCGTTTTCCATACGATCGAAAGCGGTGTTAACTTGTTGTGTTAACCAAGTATCGTGAGATATTGGGTCATCTATTTTATCCGCTTCAAATGTCACTTTAGATGTCATTGCTTACTCCTTAATCCATTGCCAGCCACGTCCAAGCCATTCGTAAAAGGCGCGTTGGCTTTTGTAGGCGGCATTGGCGTCGATTTGCCAGTCACTTTTTTCTGAGCCTAAGTACAGGGCGGGCGCAGGAATGATGTTGATGCCGGCTTTTTCGAAGAAGATAGACGCACGTTTCAGGTGTGACGCTTCGGTAACCAGCGCGGCTTGTTTTCCATCTAGATAGGGTTTCATGCTCTTGGCTTCCTCTTCGGTGTCTTTGGCGAGAGGGAAGGCTTTAATTCGGTTGGGTTGTACGCCTAATTCTATGGCTGCTCGGCGCATGATTTCTGCGTGAGGTTCGGTCATTTCTCCGGAGTAACCAGACACGAATAATTGCGCGTTGGGGTTGGCTTTTAAAATGCGCAGACCTTCTTCGAGGCGAAATAGGGCGCTGTTGCCTAGCTGCATAATTTCAGGCGTGTTGCTGAGGTCTTTATGGCCGCTGCCTAGGACGATAACAACATCCACGGGTTGTTGAATATCAAACACAGGGAAGTCATGTTCTACCGTAGCGATGAGTTTATCCGCCACCGAGAACCAGCTGGTCAAGCCTAATAAAAGTATGGCGCAGAATAGAAGTAGCTTGGCGAACTTCGGGCATTTCTTCATCAAGAAAAACGCTAGTAACATCGCCAGTAAAGTGAGGGGAATAGGCATCAGCATCATGCCGATGATTTTCTTGAGGTAAAAAAGTGCCATGCCCACGGTTTGATATCCCTTAAATCAGGTCATTTTAGCATGCAGGGATCATAAAGGAGTATGCTGCTCGCTTAAAGGATTGTATTAAGCTTTGTTTTCTATTGTGTTTTGTCGGTATTATTTTGCCTATCCAGTTTCAACGTAAGGACACAAGATGTTTACCATTCGCCCTGCCGATTTTCCACAAGACAATGACAATGTATTGGCTATCTTTCGTGAGTATATTACGTCGGCGCCAGTTAGCTTGGACTATCAGCAAAATGAACAAGAGTTTGCTGTTTTAGATGAAAAATACTCACATCCTAAGGGGATGGTTTTACTGATCTGGAAAGATAATGAGGTCGTCGGCTGCGGGGCTTTTCGTCGAGTAGACGAGAAGGTATGTGAAATGAAACGTGTTTATGTTCGTCCTAGCGAGCGCGGCCATCAATTAGGTGAGAGGCTGGTGACTAGGTTAATGGAATGCGCCAAGCAACATGGTTATCAGCGTATGTGTCTTGATGTTTTGGCGGATTTTGACACTGCACGACGTTTGTATGTCCGCTTGGGTTTTGAACCTTGTGATCCGGTGAGTTACAACCCCATTCCAGGAACGCATTTTTTAGGGTGTGATTTGTGATGAAAGCAGCAAAGCAATTACCGACGGAGCCTTTATCTATCAAGGCCATGCCACAAGAAACCCTTTGGTGGTTACCTCGCCATGAGGAAAAGCTCGCAGAAAAAGATGCCATGGAGCGAGTGGATTTAGTGTTCCTTGGGGATTCCATCACGCAAGCTTGGGAGAAAGAAGGGGCGGATGCGTGGGATGTCTATTATCGCCCAAGGAATGCGCTAAATCTGGGTTTTAACGGGGATAAAACAGAGAATGTATTATGGCGACTTGCCCATGGGGAGCTTGATAATATTGCGCCTAAGCTGTTGGTATTGTTGATCGGTACAAACAACTCTGGTCATCGCATGGACAAGGCCGAAGACACGGCGTTAGGTATTAAGCAGATCCTGTCTGTATTGGCAGAAAAGCTACCACAGACTAAAGTATTGCTTTTGGGCATTTTCCCTCGTAGCGCGAAACCAACGCAAAAGCTTCGTAAGTTGAATGACGAAGTGAATCAGATTATTTGCACTTATGCGGATGATAAAAGAGTGTTTTTTCGTGATATAAATTCTGTTTTTTTAGATGAAGACGGTCATCTAATCAGTGATGTAATGAATGACTTTTTGCATCCCAACTCGAGTCAATATCAGGTTTTTGCAGAGGCGATAGAACCTTATGTTGCTCAATTGATGACGTCAGATTTGTCGAATGCTTTAAACCATCTAAGTAGTAATACGGAGTCTTCTACGTAGTTTCCGCTTTCTTATTCGGTATTCTTACGAATTGTTTACACTTTTCATTCGCGTGATTATTTGTCCTGCTCGATCTTAAAAAAAACAATAAGACCACAGGACGATAAAACTGATGAAATCTTTAAAACTCACCACGCTGGTTGCGGCGACGGCCGTAACACTTAGTGCTTTTTCTTTGCCTGCATTGGCAGCGGAAAAAGTATACAAACTGACCATGGCTGAAACTTGGGCCTCTAATTTCCCTATCTTTGGTGATGCACCAAGAAACATGGCGCGTATTGCGGATGAAATGTCTGGCGGCCGTTTAAAAATCACCATTGATTCTGCCAACAAACACAAAGCTCCTTTGGGTGTGTTTGACATGGTGCGTTCTGGTCAGTACGACATGGGCCATTCTGCGTCTTACTATTGGAAAGGCAAGGTGCCAAATACCCTGTATTTTACTACCATGCCATTTGGCATGATCACGCCTGAGCAGTACGGTTGGTTCTATTATGGCGGCGGTATGGATCTGATGCAGAAGGTGTATCAACCGTTTGGCTTGCTGTCTTTCCCTGGTGGTAATACAGGCAACCAAATGGGCGGCTGGTTCCAAAAAGAGATCAACAGCGTTGACGACCTTAAAGGTTTAAAAATGCGTATCCCAGGCTTCGCGGGTGAAGTCATGGCGAAGTTGGGTGCTAGTCCGACCAATATTGCGGTTGGAGAGCTTTATACCGCTTTGGAGCGTCGCACCATCGATGCCCTAGAGTGGGTAGGACCGTCATTGGACATGGATCTTGGCTTCCATAAAATCGCGCCTTATTACTACACTGGTTGGCATGAGCCAGCAACAGAACTGCAATTTTTGGTTAACGAACGTTCTTGGAAAAAATTACCCGACGATCTTCGTGAAATCTTGCGTACTTCTATGAAGCTCGCGTCTTACGACATGTACATTCAGTCTTATCATGAAAGTGCTGAGAACTGGTCTAAGATGTCAACAGAATACCCAGATGTGCAAATCAAAACTTTTCCAAAAGAAGTATTACAGGCAATGAAAAATGCCAACCAAGAGTTGCTTGAAGAAGCGGCAGCTAAAGACCCGTTGGCTAAGGAAATTTTGGATTCTCAAGCGGCTTATCTTAAAAAGGTTCGCGTTTGGACCAATATCTCTGACCGTGCCTACCTAGACAGTATTGACAGTTTAGCGGACTAAAACCTCCCAGCATGGCGAATAAGAACCCTTCGCCATGCTTTTTTCTAGAAGCAACTTTTGCAACATGCCACAAGCATACACATTCTGCAGAACTTGCTAGGAGTTTGTTATGTTTTTGATCGGTCTAGAACGAGGCATTACTCGTTTCTCTAACTTCCTTGGCGTGCTATCAACCCTGTTGTTTATCGCCTTACTTTTTAATGTTTTTTATGACGTTTTGATGCGCTATGCCTTCAATAATGTATCGATCGGGATGCAAGAGTTGGAGTGGCATTTGTATGCAGCGATTTTTTTGTTGGGTATTCCCTATGGAATTCAGCATGGCGGCCATGTTCGTGTGGATTTGATTTATGAAAACTTGTCAATCCGTGGCAAAGCATGGATTGATTTATTTGGTTGTGTGTTTTTTCTTATCCCTTTTGCGTTGCTGGTTGGTTATTACGGCGTAGGCTTTGCTCATGAAGCTTATGCGCTTGGTGAAACCAGTGGTGATCCGGGTGGGTTACCTTATCGCTGGATTATTAAAGCGGTGATTCCGTTTGCCTTTTTTTCTATGGCGATCAGTGGTTTGGGGATGATTATTCGCTGCATTAATGTGCTGCGTGGCGTCAGTGAAGAAGGCTTTTCACATCCGCCGATTCAACATTGATTCTTGTCACCATTTTAAGCTTGTAGGTTATTTATGATTGGAATAATCATGTTTTTTGTTGCCCTAGTCATGCTGTTACTAGGCTTTCCTGTCGCCTTTACCTTTGGTGGTATCGCTTTAATCTTCGGTGTTTTTGCGGAAGGTTTTGATATGTTTGCCTTTATGCCGTTTCGCATTCAGAGCTACATGGAAAATACCGTAATGATGGCGGTGCCTTTGTTTGTTTTCATGGGCATCGTGCTGCAAAAAACCAAATTGGCAGAACAGCTGCTAGAAGCCATGGGCAAACTGTTTGGTGGCGTTCGTGGTGGTTTGGCGATATCTACCGTGTTAGTGGGGGCTTTGTTAGCGGCGTCTACCGGTGTGGTGGGGGCCAGTGTGGTGGCCATGGGATTGATCTCTCTACCTGTGATGCTGAAGTATAACTACAGTAAATCTTTAGCATGTGGGACGATTTGCGCATCAGGGACGCTGGGGCAAATTATTCCTCCTTCGATTATTTTGATCATCCTAGGCGATGTTATTCGTATTCCAGTAGGGGATTTGTTTCAAGCGGCGTTGCTGCCAGGTATGGTGCTGATCGGCTGCTATATTGTGTACATTTTGATTTTGACTTTTTTGAAGCCTGAATTAGCGCCTGCTATGCCACAAGAGCTAGATGGTGAGACTCGCGCCCAACAAATTCGCAGTGCTTTAAAAGCGATTATTCCGCCATTGGCTTTGGTATTAATCGTTTTGGGATCTATTTTTACGGGTATTGCGACGCCAACAGAGTCATCTGCGTTGGGGGGAGTGGGTGCTATTATTTTGGCGCTTTTTTACCGTCAATTTAGCTGGAAAATGCTTTATGACAGTGGTTTAGAAACGGTCAAAGTAACGGCCATGGTGTTCGCTATCCTGATGGGGGCAACGGCCTTCTCGATGGCCTTCAGTTATACCGGTGGTGATGCAATAGTTGAAGAAGTGTTGCTTAATCTACCCGGCGAAAAATGGGGCTTTATTATCTTAGCGATGGTTGCCATTTTAGTGTTGGGTTTTTTTATCGACTTTGTTGAGATTGCCTTCATTATTGTGCCAATCTTGGTGCCTGTGGCGGAAGCATTAGGGATTAACATGGTGTGGTTCGCGATCTTGATTGCGATGAATTTGCAGACCTCTTTTTTAACGCCTCCTTTCGGGTTCAGCTTATTTTATTTAAAAGGCGTCGCTCCTAAGTCGGTGCGTACAATGCATATTTATAAAGGCGTAACGCCGTTTATTTTGATCCAGATCTTAGTTTTAGTCAGTATTATGATCTTTCCTGAATGGTATGGGATGCACTAATTCTGTTTTTATTATGTAATAGAGAAAAGCGGACAAGAGTCCGCTTTTCTCGTATGCGCCGTTTTATTCGGTGACCTTATAATAATAAAAAAGGTCTTTCTCCATGAGATTAAAAAGTAAGATTATCTTGCTTGCTGTCGCGCCATTAATTGTCGCCACGACAATTATTACCTATTTGGGCTTTCAGTCCGCCCGTGATTTGGCTGAGCAAGAGCTGGCTATTTACGAGTTCAATTTAGTCGATGCTAAAAAACAAGCCTTAAAAAATCATGTCAATATTGCTATGTCGGCCATTCGTCCCATCTTAGAAGACGATCAATTAGAGGATGCGGAAGCGCAATATCAGGTAAAAAAAATTCTGGCCGGATTAAGTTATGAGGACGATGGTTATTTTTTTGCTTATGAAATGTCCGGCGTGAATCTAGTCCACCCAACACAGCCAGATTTTGTGGGCAAAAACCTATGGAACTTTCAGGATCGCACCGGGAATTATTTGATTCAGGGCTTAATTCGTGCGGCTCAAGCGGGTGGTGGATATCACCGATATATCTGGGAGAAGCCGCCACTAATGAAACAAGAAGACAAATTAGGTTATGTGGTCGCCATTGATCGTTGGGATTGGATGATGGGCACAGGCTTGTATTTAGATGATATTTACGCCGAGCTTGCTAAAACAAAAAGCATTATGAATGACAATATTCAGCGCAGCTTTTTTGCCGTGATTGAAGTGGTTGTTGTTACGGTTGTGCTGGTCATATTGCTGGGTCTTGCGATTAATCTTCATGAACATAAATTAGCCGATTCTAGATTAAAAGAGTTAGCGCAGCGCTTTATGCGTTTGCAAGTCAATGAAAGGCGAGGTTTTTCTCGAGAGTTGCATGACGGTATTAATCAGCTATTGGTAAGTTGTAAGTTTCGTATTGAATTAGCAGAAAATAAATTAAAACGTGATCATGAAAAAGAAGTGATTCATCAGGAACTGGCCAAAGCGGGGGATTTGATTAATCAAACCATCAGCGAAGTGCGTCAAATTTCGCATAATTTACGACCGACTCTATTAGATGATCTAGGCTTAGATACAGCCCTGAGAGCCCTAGTTGATCAATTTATGGAGCGTACCAGAATAAAAGTAGCTTATCGTTTTGAGGTGGTATCAAACATACCGGATGAAATTGAAATTACTATCTATCGTTTGACCCAAGAAGCGTTAACTAATATTGAAAAACATGCCCAAGCCAAAAATATTACCTTACATGTCTGGCAGTCTTATCGACACATTGGGTTCGAGTGCTTGGATGATGGCTGCGGTTTTTCTCAGAAGAGTGTGTTGTCTTCCGGTATTGGCTTGATCAATATGCGAGAACGGCTCGAACTAATTGGCGGCGATTTTACATTAGAGTCCCAGCGTGGCAAAGGCACAAAGGTGCAGGCATTATTACCCTTGGAGCAAGGATTTTAACCGCCTAGAGAAGAGTGATAATAATGATAAAAAAGATTCGAGTGCTGTTGGTAGATGATCATATGTTGGTGTTGGATGGTCTTCAAGCGCGTTTGGAGTTAGAAGGCAATATTGACATCATTGCGACGGCGTCAAATGGTTTGGAAGCGCTTGAAAAAGCCAAAGACACAGAGCCAGATTTGGTTTTAATGGATGTTTCTATGCCTGTTTTAAATGGTTTAGAGGCCACTAAGCGTTTTAAAGCAGAACAACCCCATGTCAAAATACTGATGCTCAGTATGCACAATGATAAAGAATATATTTTGTCTTTAATTCAGTCTGGTGCGAATGGGTATGTGTTAAAAGATGTGTCTTCGGAAGAGCTAGTACAAGCGATTAATACTGTGTATCAGGGAGGAACGTATTTTAGTTCTGGTGCGTCTGATTCTCTTTTTTCTCAGGTAGTTCCTAACTTATCTTGTGAAGAATTGAGTAAACGGGAAATGGCAGTTTTAAAAGCACTTGCGATGGGTTTGTCTAATAAAGAAATTGCCTTATCGTTAAACATCAGTGTGAGGACCGTTGAAACCCATCGGCAAAATCTTAAAAACAAACTGAATATTCACACGTCCGCTGGTTTGGTGAAATATGCACTCGCTCACCAGTTAATTGATTAACGGTGCTTGCCTTGTAAGCAAGAGCAAATGGAATGTTTTCTTAGATTGTAAGCCTTTCTTTGCATAACAAGGTAGAGTAGGACTACGGCAACCGTGTCGTGGGCTTTTTAGTAAGCTTTTTCTGACAAATGGAGTCCACTATGCGTGTTTTACTTTTTCCATTCATTGTAATGTGTTTGCTTTTTTCGTCTTTTTTTTCGACTGTGTACGCCGCTGATGATTGGTATCGTCCGCCTGTTGGTGTAACTTGGCAATGGCAATTAGATGGTGTCGTTAATGAAGATTACGATGTGGATTTATATGACATCGATTTATTTGATTCGTCTGTTGAACTGATTCAACGTCTACAAGCATCCGGTAAAAAAGTCATTTGTTATTTTTCCGCGGCTTCATACGAAGATTGGCGACCGGATGCCGCAGATTTTTCCGCGCAAGACTTAGGCAAAACTTTGAAAGGTTGGGACGATGAGCGCTGGTTAGATATTCGCTCCAGTCAAGTGCGTGATGTGATGGTTCGCCGGCTTCGTTTGGCTACTGAAAAAGGGTGTGATGGTGTGGAGCTCGACAACGTGGACAGTTACCGCACTAATACAGGTTTTTCTTTTCGAGCTAATGATCAGCTGGATTATAATCGATTTTTGGCGACGCAAGCCCATCAATTAGGCTTAGGGATTGGTTTGAAGAACAATCCAGACCAGGCCCGAACCTTGAGTAGTGACTTTGATTTTGCCGTGACAGAGCAATGTTTTGAATATTCTGAGTGTCGTTCTTACTTGGGCTTTATTCAAGCTGGGAAGCCAGTTTTAAACGCTGAATATCGTAGAATTTATGTGGACGATGAGTCAGAGCGTAACAGTATGTGTCAGCAATCTCAGCGCTTAGCGTTCAGCACTTTGGTTTTGCCCAAAATGTTAGATGATCAATTTCGCCTAAGCTGTGTGCCGTAATTTTATATTGATAGGATGACGAAATGACGCCTTCTACACATCCGCTTTTCTGGCGAGATCCAGCTTTGCCTTTTGTGGAGCTTCGCCAAGTATTAGATGGCCGAAAAGTGAGCTACGCACCGCATTCCCACCAAGAATGGTCTATTGGTGCTATTCTGAAAGGTCAAAGTGAATTTCTGTGTGCAGATCGATTGTACAGCGTTGAGCGTGGTGCTTTGGTGATGATGAATCCAGATGTGGTGCATGCGTGTAATCCTCGCCAAGATTCCCCTTGGGCCTATTACATGATGCATCTTGATAAAAACTGGTTGGCTTCTTTGTTATTTTTTCATGGTATCAGGAAAACGCAATGTTGGCAGAATAGCGTCGCCGATACCTTGTTATCCGCTCAGATATATCAAAGTTTTGTGGCAGTGTGTGAATGTTTAATGGCAACGGATCTTGCCTCTGCTGAAAAGAGGCAAAGGTTGGAAGCCGTGCTGGTGGATGTATTTACTCAGTTAGCATCTGACAATAGCGAATCGGCTACCACTTTGCCGGCCAATAACTTGTATCAAGTCGCACATTATTTGCATCAACACTGTCTACAAGATACCTCTATTGAGCAGATAAGTGCCGAATTTGGTTTCAGCACTGGCTACTTGGTGCGTGCATTTAAGCGTCATTTTAATATGACGCCTCATGCTTATCGTTTGAATCGTCGTATTCAACTTGGTCAGCAAGCGTTGAAGCAAGGGCAAGCCATCGCAGACGTGGCTCAGGCTATTGGCTTTAGCGATCAAGCCCATTTTCAGCGTGTGTTTAAACAGCGAGTAGCCGCTACCCCTGATCAATATCGTCGTTCGCTTTCTTCTTAGAGCTATTACCTCTTAGATCAGTATTAGCGCACAACTTCCTGCCAGTAATATTGCTAAGGTTTTATTTAGCAAGCGCATCTTGGCTGGGCTTTGGAAATACTGCCCGAGTATTTTTCCTACCCACACCCAAACGCCTAAAGACAGCCAACAGATAGGTAGATATAAGCTCGCAAAAATCATCACTTGCGTTGTTTCGGCGTTGGGAATATACGCGGCAATGCCAGACAGTGATGCCAGCCAAGCTTTTGGATTGAGCCATTGCATAATGGCACCTGTCATAAAGTTGGGGATTTTGTTGTGTTTGTCTGAATTGAGTTCACCGTGATCGGTGAAGAGTTGAAAACTGAGATACACCAGAAAGGCAATACCTAGCCATTGCAGTACTTTGGTAATCCAACTTAATTGGTCAATTAGATAATGCAGACCAAAGCCAATCAGCAAAAACAGCACAATAAAACCGAGTGTCGCCCCTGTGACAAAAACAAGCCCAGTTTTGATGCCGTAACGAGCACTGCTGCTCAGTGAAAGCAGGTTAACCGGTCCAGGTGATAAAGACGCTGCTAAAGCAAATAAAGACATGGAAGCAAGAAGTGAAAGAGTCATTAGGTGTTCCTAAAAAGATAATAAACAGGTGTTTACTATCGTTTTTTTAGAAGTCTTGCGTATTGAACAAAATTGACCTTTTAAGGATTGTTTCGCATATGGCATATTTTTAGCGACAAAGGCGGAGTATGATTTTGCGAAATCATCTTATTTCATCAGGAGTTCTCATGATTCGTCATGTACTGTTTATAAAGTTCAAGGCAGATGCGACCGCAGAAGCCATCTCAAGGTGTTTCAATCATTTTGATTCGATTAAAAGCAAGATTGCCGGTATTGAAGCGGTTGAATGGGGCGTAAACATGAGTAAAGAGGGGCTTAATAAAGACTACTCCCACTGCGTATTTATGACCTTTGTTGATGATGCGGCTCTGGATCATTATATCCCGCATCCAGATCACGACGCTTTAAAAGCACAGCTTGTGCCGATTTTAGAAGACATTATCGTCTTCGATTACGCCTTATAAGAATAAAGCCCGCCTTAAGTTTCCTTGAGGCGGGCTTTTTATCGCTTATCTTAATTGACTAAGGAGGTTTATTTAGCCAGTTGAGCCAATAGTTTCTCAGCGACTAGTTCAGAACTTGCAGGATTTTGACCTGTGATCATCAAGCCATCTTGGACCGCGAAAGGTGTCCAATCTGCTGTGTTTTTGTAATCCGCGCCACGTTTCTTCATTTCATCTTCTAACAAGAAAGGCACAACCTCTGTTAATTGCACAGCCGCTTCTTCGCTGTTAGTAAAACCTGTCACGGTTTTACCCTTGATGAAGTACTCGCCGTCAGCGTCTTTGATGTTTAAGAAAGCGCTTGGTGCGTGACACACAGAAGAGATTGGCTTGTTCGCTGCGATGAAGCTTTCGATCAAGGCAATGGATTCTTCGTTTTCAGTCAAATCCCAAAGTGGGCCATGGCCGCCTGGATAGAAGATGGCATCGAAGTCTTCTTGTTTCATATCGCTAAGTTTTACCGTGTTAGCGATCACGTCTTGCGCGGCCTGGTCTTTGTAAAAGCGTTCCGTTGCTTTGGTTTGCGCATCTGGCGCTGTGCTGTTTGGGTCAATAGGTGCTTGGCCGCCTTTTGGCGTAGCAACCGTGACTTCTGCGCCAGCATCAAGAAACGCATAATAAGGAGCGGCAAACTCTTCTACCCAAAAGCCTGTCTTGTGACCTGTATCACCCAAATCTGAATGTGATGTTAGAACGACTAGAATTTTCTTCGTACTCATATTTACCTCCTGAATGCGTCAGTGGTTGATTAATTAACTTGCGATTAGTCTATCTAATTTATCTAATGGATATAATGGGAGGATTTTTGACTTAATTGGTTTAATAATTGATACAATTAAACGTATTCCTTAGTGACAAATAAGAGGCATTACTATGGATGTGTCCTTTGAACAGTTAAAAAGCATGGTGGTGTTTGCCCAAGTGGTGGAGCAAGGCAGTTTAACCGCGGCGGCCAAGTTTATGGGGATTTCCCGAGGTGTGGTGAGCTATCACCTGAAAAAATTAGAAGAACAACTGGGTGTCAAACTGCTGAATCGTACCACTCGCTCTTTATCATTGACTGAAACGGGCGAGGCTTATTATCAGCGTTGCCGTGCGATTGCGTTTCAGGCCCATGAAGCGAATTTACAGATAGAGAAAGCCAAACAAGAGCCCGAAGGCAAATTGAAAATTACTTGTCCGGTTAATTTAGGATTGCAGGTGATTGTGCCAGCGCTGAATAAATTTCGAAGGCTTTACCCTTTAATCGAATTGAATGTTTCCTTAAGTGATGAAGTGGTCAATATCATTAAAGATGGTGTCGATCTGGCAATTCGCGGTGCACCGTTACTAGACTCGGGGCTGCAAGCCAGCAAATTAAAAACTTTTGAAACTTGTCTGTGTGGTTCGCCAGAGTATTTTCGACGTCGTGGTCGTCCAATACAGCCTGAAGAGCTTTATGACCATGATTGGGTGGTTTATACACCAGCGGCGAATACAGTACACCTTAGCCAAGGGAATAAATCGTTCAGCTTGTCTGTCCATGGTGCCGTCAGCACGAACAATGCGGCAGCGAGAACCATCTTTTTGGAAGGCGGTAATGGCATAGGGCGCATTCCCATGTACGACGCGCTACCGCGTATCGCTAATGGCAGTTTAGAGCGAATTTTGCCCGATTATAAATGTACGGGAATTGATGTCTATGCGGTTTTTCCACCAGGAACCGCAGAGTCTAAAAAACTTCGCTTGCTGTTAGATTTTATGAAAACGTCGTTTGCTCGGTTTTGATCGAAGAATGTGTTTTGTAATAAGTTTCGCAAAGCATTGTTACAAGCTGTGATGTTTTTTAGGGAATTGTGTGTGAACAGGATCTTCTGTTTTATTTTGATTATCATGGTACGACTACGGATGAAATTTTATATGAGAAGGAATGATTATTTAAATGATAGGAACCTCTTGTGCTGATTAAACACAAATTAATTTTGAATACGGCCTTGCTGATTGTTGCACTGGTTGCCATGTTAGGACTTTTTTACAACACCCAGAGCAATCTTGAAAAACTAACATATGCCAAGAGCTTAGTCTTGCAGCAGAAAGTGGATATGTTGACGTTGCGTCGTAATGAAAAAGATTTCCTTGCCCGTCTTGATCTTTCCTACGAGACAAAATTCAACGAGACTATGACGTCTCTTCTTGAAGATCAGTCCTTACTTGAAAGTATGATGAATGAGTTTTCCATCGAGACAAATAGTTTAAAGGAACTCATGGTGTATTTTAAAGAATATCAAACGAGTTTTACGTCGGTCGTGACGGCTTCTGAAACGCTAGGCTTAACACCAGAGACAGGCTTGCAAGGACAATTACGCAGAGCGGTACACAATATAGAAAGTGAATTGTCTGCGCTAAACCAGGATGCGTTATTAGTAACCATGTTACAGCTGCGTCGCCATGAAAAGGATTTTATGTTGCGCCAAGATCCTAAGTACATAGCTTCTTTTAATCAAACCTTAGACCGATTAGAAAGTAACGTGCAAACAGCTTCATTGCCTGAGGACAAAGTGTCGTTACTGGTTTCCCTTGCTGAACAATATAGTCAGAGTTTTAATCAATACGCAGATGGGAAAAAAGCATTAGGTTTGAATAGCCAAGAAGGTAAGCTATTAGCGATGCGCGAGTCTATTCATAGAACGGAGACTGCGCTCGATAGTTTAGAGTCACAATTAAACGCAGTTATTCAGGCAAAAGCCTCTTTTGCTATGATGATCACGACCATTCTGTGCGGTGTTATTATTGTGCTTGGGGTGTTTGTGGCTTGGATAATAAATCGTACGATCAGTTCAGCCTTGAATACAATTCAAACGACGATGCGAGACATTCAAACTACGCATAATCTGCGTCTGCGTGTTGATCTGCCTGCAAAAGATGAGATTGGTTTTGTTGCGGCTAGTATTAATGAAATGCTGGTGGACTTTAGTCGTGTTATAGCAAACGCCGATCAAACGGTTAAAAATATGAATACGACTACTATTGAGTTGTCAAAAAATGCCGCGCGTACGTCGGACGATGCCCAGAAACAAAGAGCGGAAACTGATATGGTTGCTGTGTCGGTCACGGAAATGGTCGGCACTGTGGAGGATATATCTCGAAATATGGAAATGGCCGCGTCGAAAGCCTTATCCACTCAAGAAAACGCTCGTGAAGGTCAGTTGAAAGTGAGCCTCAGCCATTGGTCGTATACGCCAGCTTTCGGAACGATTAGAAGGTTCTGTTGAAACGGTCAGCGAATTAGCTAAAGAAAGTGAGAGCATTGGCACGGTATTAAATGTGATTCAGGGCATTGCTGAGCAGACTAATTTGTTGGCATTAAATGCGGCAATCGAAGCGGCGAGAGCCGGTGAACAGGGGCGTGGCTTTGCGGTGGTCGCTGATGAGGTACGTGCGTTAGCCAGCCGCACACATTCTGCAACAGAAGAAATTTCTGATATCATTCTTACTTTGCAAGAGCGCACAAAAAGCATTGTCGTGTTAATGGAAGATTGCCGCCAAGATGGTGTCTTAAGCCGTGATGAAGCCGCCATTACAGGCGTGGTGCTTGATCAGATCGTGTTGGATGTAGAGGAAATCTCGACCATGGCAGGGGCGGTATCAACAGCCATTGAACAGCAGACCATTGCCGCCAACGAAATTAGTAAAAACGTCGATACTATTCGTGAAATTACGGAAGATACCACTGAGTCTGTGGCCCTAAATTCGAAAGCAAGCCAAGCGATTGCCGCTCAGGCGGACTCTTTGAATCGCAGTATTTCAATTTTTAAAGTGTGAAAACTTCCAGTGTATTAGTGTACGAGGCTCCTAGTGTAAAACTTGGAGCTTCTGGAGTCAGCTAGCCTACGGATGATAGATGACTCGCTGTCTGATAAGCTGTGAATTAAATCGAAAACCGTTGCACGCTTATTATTAAGCTTTGAGCGATGTCTTTGAGATGATGGGCGGCGTTAGACACTTCATGAACGGCCTCGCTGTTCGACCTGTTGAGTTGAGCGCTCTCTTCGACGCTTTGTGCGACATCATTACTCGCCTTACTTTGCTCGGCTAGAATCAGTGTAATCTGATCCAGTGAGGTTAGGACTTGTCTGGTGCTGTCTTCTATTTCACGCATAGCAACGCCTGTTGCGTCAACACCGTCTATAACGGGCTGCATTTGACTGGCACTGCTTTCCATTACGGCTATCGCTAGCTTAGTGTCTCTTTGAATCGTGTTGATGGTATTGGATATTTCTGCGGTTGATTGGCCTGTTTTTTCAGCAAGAGTGCGAACTTCATCGGCCACCACAGCGAACCCTCTTCCAGTCTCTCCCGCTCTGGCGGCTTCTATTGCGGCATTGAGTGCCAATAAATTGGTTTGGTCTGCAATTTCTTGGATGACGCCAATCACGCTGTATATTTTTTCAGATTGAGACCCTAATTTATGAATAGATTGAGTTGCTTCTTGAATTGATTTGGCAATTTTTTTGATATCGATAATGTTTTGTTGCAGCTGTTTTGCGCCATTAGAGGAGGCATCACGAGCATTACTGGAGAGCTGATGAGCCTCATCTGCACTACCTGATACTTGGCTAATGCCATAGGTTAGTTCTTCTACAGAGGCTGAAATAGTGGTTGAGGTATCGCTTTGTTGAGTACTACTGACTGCGACTTGATGCGATGAGGCAGCCAATTGTTGAGAAGACGTCACTAGGGAGTGGCTGGCATCGCGAATTTGCTCTATGACTTGTCGAAGTGCGACCTGCATTTTATACATCTGGGCGAGCAAGCTGGTCTGATCGTCGGATTTTAGCTGTATAGCTGTGGTTAAGTTTCCCTCTGAAATACTTTTGACAATGTTTGCCGCATAGGCAGGATCGCCGCCAAGCTGGCTCATGACATGACGATTGATCCAAAGTGCTAAAATAACAATCAGCAATACAATGACAGAGCAGATGAGGATAGATCGGTTTAAAGCCGTATGGCTGGTCTCATCCAGAAAGCTTAATTGTTCTGTAATCAAGGTGCTGTATTGTTTTTCTGAGGTTTCGACGAGCGTATCCATGGCGGCTAAGGCTGGACGATCTATGCCTTTAACCATTTTATCTATTTTTTGTCCTGCGGCACTGTCTTTGGGATCAAAGGTGTCTAATGCTATTTGATACTGGTCACTGAGTTGTGTGTGCAATACCGCTAATTCATCTAGATTTCTGGTATTGACATTTAGTGTTTGCATAAGCGTTTTGGCGACGACAAAGTCATGAATAACGTCAGCTCGATGCTGTTTGAATTCCGCTTTGTATTTTTCATAGCTTTGAGGGTCATTGCCTCGGATTAAAGTGTCCTTAAAGGCTTTTACTTGCAGGAGTAAATTCATTTTTGCGTTTTCAATGGCGAGAAGGGTGTTGCTTTGTCGTTGGATGGTTTCGAGATTATTGTGAGTCGTTTGACCGCTGGAAGAAATAGTGAATACACCGCTTATTCCAATTAAGGCTGAACCTAGGATAGCGATAACGGCAAATAACCAAAGTCTGGTCGCAGTTGTAAAGTTTACTATCATGACAAACATCCTTATATCTCGTGGGTGGGATTTTTTATTTAGATAAGGTAAAAGTGTAGTTCAAGGATTTATTTTGTTTTGTCATTTGCTTGGTTGGAAATAGATATTTTATTTATGACAGTGGGCAGCATTAGACTAAAAAAGCAGATAAAGTGCGTATATCAAATGGTTTGTTGATGATTGAAATTTGTATGGGTGATACTGAGGAGGTGTTATGTTGTATCGATTAGTGCTGTGTGTGTTTCTTAGCTTTTTGGCCTCGTTTTCGATGGCTGAGCAAATGTCAGCAGAGGATGAGAAAAAACTCGCAAAAACCGTTGTTGAATTAGAGCGCAGCGTGGCCGTTTTGCAGTTATCCACTGCCTCTTTGGGAGATTACCAGTCTCTTGCTACTAAGATTGCTCACGTTAACGCATTGGAATACCGAGTGAATTTTCTTGGTAACCTGACGTTCTTATTGTTCATGAGTTTAGTGGTTTTCTTTTTTAAATTGCGTCATCAGCAAAAACGACTATTAGCACTTGAACAACGAGAGATTGAAAAGAGCAACCAACAAGAAAGCAAAGACGTGAAATAAGCGTGTTTTTACAAGGATTGAACCATGTCTAACCCCATTGTGTTGATTATTATAGATATGCAGCAAGGCATGTCTTGGCCACAAGCGGGTGAGCGAAATAACCCTGATGCTGAGCATCAAATAGCGGAACTGCTTGCTCACTGGCGCGCCAGTCATGCACCGATTGTCCATGTTCGACATTTATCTACAGAACCTGAGTCGTTGTTTTGGCCTGAGCAAGAAGGAGTCTTGTTTCAGGATGCTTTTCAGCCGTTAGCCTATGAAAAAGTCATTGATAAATCGGTCCCCGATGCTTTTACCTATTCTGATTTGAATATGTGGCTACGCGAGCAAGAAGCGCAAGCTTTGGTGGTAGTCGGTGTTAGTACGAATAATTCAGTGGAATCGACCGTGCGAAGTGCTGGCAATTTAGGTTTTAAGACGTATGTGGTTGGTAGTGCCTGTTTTGCTTTTGAAAAAGATGACTTTTTTGGTCAATTCCGTAGTGCCGATGAGGTTCATGCTATGTCATTGGCAAATTTGCATGGCGAATACGCTACCGTCATTGGCCAAGATGAAGCCTTTGCATTACTGCATTAAATAGCGGCCCAAAGAATCGACATCGCTTGTCAATTAGGCTGGTGAATTACTCCACGACACACATAGGCGTTTTGGCAATTGGGTCTTGATGGATTTGGGCATTCAATGAAAAAACGTCTTTCAGCAGTGTTTGTGTGAGAACCGATTCAGGTGAGCCTTGGGTGATGATGCTGCCTTGTTTCATCACGATGAGGTGGTCACAGTATCGAGCGGCTTGGTTAATATCATGCAGTACAGTAATGATGGTTTTGCCCTGCCTATTGAGCTTACGCAATAAGTGCATCAATTCGACTTGATGACTTAAATCCATGTATGTGGTGGAGCTTCATCGAGCAGTAAGTAGGGCGTATCCTGAGCCAACGTCATCGCTAACCAAACGCGTTGGCGCTGACCACCAGAGAGTTCGCTGACCAATTGATCTGCAAGCTCGGTAATGCCTGTTTCATGCATGACGCTATCTATTATTAGCTGATCTTGCTTGTTAAGTCGTCCCCAAAAACCGGTATATGGACTACGCCCATAGGCGACCAAATCTTTTACTTTTATCCCTTCCGGAATAGGTTGAGTTTGCGGCAATAATGCCAATTGCTGAGCCAATTTTTTGGACGCTATGCTATGAAGATTTTTCCCCTGCCACTGAACGTACCCTTCCATCGGGGAAAGAATGCGCGCCATGGCTTTTAGCAAGGTGGATTTCCCGCAGCCATTTGGACCAAGCAGAGCGATGATTTTCCCTTCAGGAATACTCAAATTAACCTGCTTTACGATGGCTTTATCATGGTAGCCAATGGATAAATTGTGAGTGCTAATAGACATCAATTATTTTGTCCTAAAGAGTAACCAAAGAAAATACGGTGCGCCGATAATGGCGGTCATAATACCAGCGGGTAATTCAATCGGTGGATCAATGGTACGAGCCGCGAGATCGGCCAGCAGCAGCAAAATGGCGCCAACCAACATGGTGGAAGGTAAGAGCAATTGATGGCGTCCACCAACCAGTTTACGAGTTAAATGAGGGGCTACTAAGCCTAGGAAGCCGATTGGACCACAAATCGCGACACATGAGGCAGTGAGTCCAACGGCAATAGCTAGCGAGACTAAGCGCAACGTGCTTGCTTTAACGCCAAGACTAATAGCGCTGTCGTCGCCAAGATGAATAAGATTGAGTGGCTTAGCGAGCCAAAGCGCACAAGGAATAAGCAGTAGCCAAGGCAATAACATAGCAAGTTGATTCCAACCGCGTCCCCATAAACTCCCAGTCAGCCATAATAATGCGTTGTTTATTTCTAAGGGTTTAACCAGCATCAAAAAATCGACACAGCTGGCGTAGAGCGCGGCTAATGCGACACCGGTGATGGCCAGTTTAATCGTGCTACTGTGTCGACCGCATAGCCACCAGAGCATCAGCGCGGCAATCAAGCTGCCGATTAACGCGACAGCAGGCAACCAACCGATATCTGCACTGGGAAAAAACGTCATATAAAAGACAGCGGCTAGCCCCGCCCCATGACTGACACCAAGCACATCCGGTGATGCCAAGGGATTACGAATCACCCCTTGAACCAAGGCGCCAGCAAGGGCCATCATGGCGCCCACTAACATAGCCAAAATAGTACGAGGAAAACGGTATTCATGAACGGTAAAGTAGTTCGCGTTACCGACTTGAAATCCTTCTATAATATGTTTAAAGGGAAGTGATACCGCACCAAACATTAGGTTTGCGAGCAGCAAGCCTAACAAGATAAGCAACAATAGTGGCAGTGAGCGCGAGCCTATCATAAGGTCCTCTTGCGGACGAGATAGATGAAAAACGGTGCGCCGATGAGCGCCAAAATTGCCCCAGCGGGCGTTTCTGCGGGATAAATAATGGCACGACTGACGGTATCCGATAAAACCACTAGGCAAGCACCGAGTATCATGGCAATGGGCAAAAATTTGCGATGGTCTTGCCCCGCCAGCATTCTAGCCATATGAGGAATAAGTAGCCCAACAAAGCCAATGGCGCCTACGCTGCTGATGGCGCTGCCCACTAGCAGCAAGACCAGAAAGCTACTGCCCAATTTCACCCACATAAGCGATACGCCAAGGTTGCGAGCATTATCGTCGCCAAGCTGTAATAGATTGAGCGAGGGGGCAATAAAAAGAGCGCCTAATAATCCGATAATACAGACAGGCCATAAGGCGTCAAAGGTGTGCCATCGGGCATCGGTCAAGCTACCTGCAAGCCAAGTCAGCACCCCAGCGGCTTGGTCCTCTGCGATAATTATCACCGCTTTGGTTAAAGCCGCACACAATGCGGAGATAGCGACACCTGCTAGCACCAATCGGCCATGTTCATTGCCACCACGCCACGCGCTACCCAGTAGCATAACAAAAGCCCATGCAATACCTCCGCCAATGATGGCAGCGGCTGACGTGCCGAGTAAACCAAACCAAGGAGCAATGGTAGAAACCGTTGCCATGCCCAGTGCTGCGCCAGCATTGATGCCCAAAACAGAAGGAGAGGCGAGAGGGTTTTGTGTTAAACCTTGCATAATCACGCCCGCTGCTGCGAGATTGGCTCCCACCATAATACCGATAAGGACTCTGGGCAGTCTTAAATCGTGGACGATATGCTGAGCGATGCTTTCTGCGTTCATATCGTATAAAGCGTGCAGAGCATCCATCGGCGTAATAGTTATTACCGACCAGCTAAATAAGCTGATCCATGAACAAATTAATAAAAGCAGCAACAATGCTAGGCATTGGCCGACAAAAGGCAGGCGTATTGAGATCATTTATTCGTGTTAAAGACCTTAATAAGATCTTGCCCCATGGTTTCGGCTGAAATAATGCCGCGACAACGAGACCAAGTATTAGGGTTAACAGAATAAATATGCTTGTTTTTGGTCGCTTTTAACACAGACCACAGTGGTTCATTTTTCCATTTATCGATGATGCTTGGAGTGACATAATTGCCGACGATAAAGTAGTCAGGATTTACTGCAAGGAATTGCTCTAGGCTGGTTTGGCGATAAGCGTCGTCGCTTCTGCCTGTGTTGGCATTTTTTAAGCCTAAGGCTCGAATCACACCGCCAGCGTAAGAATCGGCGGTATGCAAAAACAGTGCGTCATCACGCGCTACTCCAAATTGCACTTCTTTTCCTTCTGGTAATTGTTTTGCAAAATCGGCCATTCTTTGAGCATGCAGCTTTAAGCGCGCTTGCATTTCGTTGTCTTTGCCAATGGCTTTGCCGATGATAGCGGTGGCGTGAAGGTTCTCTTCATAGTTAGCTCGACGTGACGGCAAAATTAAGGTCGGTGCTATTTTCTGCAGATCCGCATACACCCCTTCATGGCGAGAAATGTCTGCAATGATGAGGTCCGGTTTAAGCGATGCGATGGTTTCAAGGCTGGGCTGAGAGCGTGTACCGACGGATGTCCAATCGCCAATTACATCACGAATTTCTTTTAAAATACGCTCAGGATCTTTGTCGTCGGCAATGCCCACAGGACTGACACCAACAGCCGCCAATGCGTCTACAAAGGAAAGCTCTAATACGACAATGCGTTTTGGAATGTAATCTAGGCTAAATGTGCCCTTACTGTCTTCTACACTATTGTGAATACCGTTTTGTGTAGAAGCAAAGGCGGGGACAGAGAAAGAGAGACACAGTATAAGGGTAGAGAGGGTAATAGCGAAAAAACGCTTCATGAGATAGCCTTTGAGTATGAAGAAAAAACACAATAATGATAACACTTATCAATTATATTTGAAGTGTTTTTCGCGCCAGTCTGGGAGGCTCGTTTTCACTGTTAGATCTGTGTTTAAACATATGCTGTAGCCTAGCAATGAACATGGCATCATATGCTCTCGCCGGCTTCTATTTGGAAGGGCAAATCAATAATGCGTTGTGAAACGGGGTTTCCTTGTAAGCGCGACAGTAAGTGCTCGGCGGCAAGGCGTCCCATTTCTTCGCGGGGTGTGATAACGGTCGCGAGTAAAGGTACCATAGCACGGGAAATATCATGACCATGAAAGCCTGCGATGCCAATGTCTTGTGGCACGTTAATTCCCGCTTTTTGACAAGCATAGAGTGCGCCGATAGCCAAATCGTCATTGGTACAAAAAATACCATCAGTATCAGGTTGTTGCTGTAGGGCATCTTTTAAAAACTTCGCCCCTAATGTGAAGGAGGAAGCGCTGTTGGTTTTTAAGCACAAAGGCACTAAGCCGTTGTCGTGCATGGCGGTTTCATAGCCTTTAATTTTAAATAAGGTGCGTTGGTCCATGCGGGCCGCAAAATAAACAATTTTTTGTCGTCCTTTTTGAATCATGAACTCCGTCATAGCGTAAGCGGCGGCTTGATTATCTATGCCGATGGCTTGTTCTATAGGAGGGGAAACCGAATCCATGATTTCAATCACTGGAATACCAGCGACAGAAAGCATTTTTCTAACACGTTCAGTATGGTAACTTTCAGAAATAATCAGGCCATCGACACCATAGGAGAGCAGGGTAGCGATACGGGATTCCTCTGCTTCTTTGCTATAACCATAGTGAGCCAACATCGTCTGATAGCCAGCAGGTTCAAGTATCGATTCAATTCCACGGATAACTTCAGCGAAAACCTGGTTTGTCAAAGAGGGCAGTAACACACCAATCGCGTGACTTTTTGATTTGGATAAAATATCAGGAGGCTCGGTTTGGTATGTAGCCTAAGTCTTCTAATGCTTCCGCTATTTTGGTTTGTAATGGTACAGAGACTTGCTCTGGGTTTCTAAGAAAACGACTCACGGTCATCTTAGTGACACCAACCAAATCAGCCACGTCTTGTAAAGTAGGGCGCTTATTTTTTGTATTTGAGATTTTCATACCAGTGACGTATCCATGTTTTGTTACACGTAACATTATCATAAGCCATTCATGGCTAGAAACAAAAAATAGCCGTTATTGAGTTGTTTTTTTAATAAAAATAAGATTCATATCGAGAGTAAGTGTTTACTTATTTTATGAAAAGAAGCACAACATATGATTGTGCCTCTTGTTTTAAGGGATCTCTTATTTTTTCGCCAAAAGTGTTAGCGCTTCATTTAACACCACGTCTGCTTCTTGAGAAATGTCGATTACGAAGGCTTCGTCTTCAGTTGGCTCGATCAGGGTGGCGAACTGGCTTTCAAGCATGTTGCGGCCATTAAAATAGTGACCATCACGTTTTTGATGGCGTTGCCAAATGGTATCTATATCACCTTTTAGGTAGATCATGGTGACGTCGTCTAAGCCATTTCGCAGCATGGCGCGATATTCTGGTTTTAATCCAGAGCAGGCGATTACCGCTGTAGGGTTGTCGATCAAGATGGTGTTGAGTGTTGCCAACCAATCCTTGCGATCTTCATCAGTGAGCGGCGTGCCTTGGCGCATTTTGTCTACATTGGCTTGGCTGTGAAAGTCGTCGCCATCAAAAAATGGATAGCCAAGTTTGTCAGCGATGCTTTTGCCTATCAAAGATTTTCCTGAGCCTGATACGCCTAGCACTACAATTCTTTTTGTCATTTTCTGGTTTCCTCATCACCTTGCTGTTACCAGCAAGGTTGTGTCGTTCAAAAAGCCGTATTGAACGGCATGGTCGCAATGGGTTATTTCCACCAAAGGGCCAGCTCAGGGAAGAATATGACCAAGGCGAGTACAAAAACTTGCAGGCCAATAAACGGCAGCAGGGAGCTGAAAATTTCGCCAAGACTAATATCTTTTGGTGCCACAGACTTAAGATAAAACGCTGCAGGACCAAAAGGTGGTGATAGGAAAGATACCTGCATGTTCAAACAGAACACCACACCAAACCAAATAGGGTCTAAGCCAAGTCCGGTGATGATTGGGACAAAGATCGGCATGGTTAATAGTGCAACACCGACCCAATCTAGGAACATACCTAGAACAAACAAGATCAGCATCATGATCATGACAGTGCCCATGACGCTGCCACCACTTAATGACAGGATGATTTCTTCAACGAAATCGATACCGCCCATGAGGTTATAAACACCAACCAGCGCCGTGGCACCAATACCGATCCAGATGATCATGCCGCAAGTACTCATGGTCGCTTTGGCGCTGTCTTTTAGCATGGCAAAATTCAATTCGCCGCGAATCGCCGCGCTAATGAGGATACCAACAACGCCCAGGGCAGAGGCTTCAGTGACCGATGCGATACCTGTATAAATACTGCCCAATACCATCATCACGGTAAGCAATGGAAACAGTAGCGCTTTGAAATAATTAATATCTTCGTCTGCTGCGAGTTCTTCTGCACTAGGAAGTGGTGCGTATTCTGGATGAATACGACACAAGATCAGTACATAAGCCATGTAGGCAAATGCTAGAATAAAAGCAGGCAAAAAGGCGGCTTTAAACAAATCGCCAATGGAAACGCTGGCTGTCAAACCGTAAATAATCAAAACGATACTAGGCGGTAACATGGTGCCCAGTGCGCCACCGGCGCAGGTCGTACCAATTGCCAATTTACGGTTATAACCAAGGCGTAGCATCTGCGGTAACGCCAAAATACCTAGCAGGACGGTTTCACCACCAATCACGCCAGACATTGACGCCAAAACAACGGCAACCAATAAAGTTTGTATTGCTACGCCACCGCGGAGTTTACGACCAAACACTTTCATGGCGTCGAATAAGTCGCGAGCAATGCCTGATCGGTCTAATAACGCGGCCATTAATACAAACATGGGCACGGCAAGGAAAACATAGTCACCAACAAAACTGTATAGACGGCTGGTGATCAAAGGTAAGGCGCCAACACCAAACCAACCAATCGCAAAAATAAGGGCAACCAAAGCGGTAACAAAGGCCAATTGCATGCCAGTTAGCAACAATAAAATCATCGAACCAAGCATGAGTAGGCTGCCGTAGCCTATTCCAATCGCGGACAAATCAAACATCTTTACGTTTCCTTAAGCCATTTAATTCTTGTATTAAGTGCAAGGAAAACTGCACAAACATGATGCACAAAGTGGCAAACACCATACCTTTTACCAAGGCAGGGAACATCGGATCCCAAGCTGACCCAGACGTTTCTAAACGCAAATCTCCTAATGGTGTAAACCAAGAGTCTTGTACCATTTGATAGGCCGCCCAACTAAGCAGACCAGAAAATAATAGCCCCATAATGTGATGAAAAACATTCAGCCAACGGCGTGTTGTATCAGAAACGAGGTCGTATATGAGTACGACGCGAACATGTTTATTAATAGATAGGGCGTAAATACCGCCATAAATAAATAACATACCGCCAAGAAAAGAAGCTGTTTCATGTACCCACATGGTGGGAGCATTAAACACATAGCGCATCAATACTTCATAAAAAGAAATGGCTACGGTAAAAAGAAACAATAGACTGATGGTGTTGCCAAAAGTATAAATCACCTTATCTAACGCATTTCTAGGGCGCTCTGAACTATCAGGCGTCTCTGGATGAATTTCGTTTTTCATGATCATAATCCAATGAAAATCAGGCGCCGATGCAATGTGTCATTGCAGGACGCCTGTTTGCAGGTTTAAAAGGTTTGTCTCAGATTAGAGGAGATCGTTTTCTTCTAGGTATTTGGTAATTGAGTCATACACTTTTTGTGCGTTAGCCGAACCTTTGGCGAATTCAGCCCATTGAGTGCGAGCAATTTCACGGAACTTCTTACGTTCTTCAGCAGACCAATCATGGATAGTGATGTTTGGGTCCGCTTTGGCTGCTTTTACCGCGGCTTGGTCAGCAATACGTAATTGCGTTGTCATGTCTTCGGAGAAGTCACGTACTGAAACCGTTAAGATTGCTTGAATATCGGCTGGTAATGCGTCCCACTTTTTCTTATTCATTGATATATCGATCAATGGTAAAGAGTGGAAACCAGGCTGAACAGGGTGTGTTGCAATGTCGTTCATGCCCGCTTTTTGATTGGTTGAGAAAACCGTGTAGTCAGCGGCGTCGATAACGCCTTTGCTTAGGCCTGTGAATACTTCAGAACCTGGCAGGTTTACTGGAGCGGCACCCGCAGCAGCGAATACACGTTGAACAAGTCCTTCAGGCGCACGCAGTTTTAGGCCTTTTAAGTCCGCGACACTGTCTAGCGGAACACGAGACACTAAAGATTCAACTCCAGTTGTAGAGCCACCGATGAATTTCACACCATAAGGCGCATAAAGTTCATTCATTAGCTCGTAACCACCACCGTAGTTAACGTACTGAAGTAGTTGCTGGGTGTTTGACCATGCGCCCACTGTGTTACCAATTAGGCCAAAGGCTGGATCTTTACCAGAGAAGAATTCAGTAGCCGTAATATGGCCATCTAAAATGCCCATTTTAATACCGTCTAAGGTTTCTGTGTGCTTAAAAATACTGCCTACTGGAAGTAAATCAATTTGTACACGTCCCCCTGTCATCTCCTCGACACGTTGTGTCCATTCTTTTTGAACTTGGAAATTTTTATCACCCGCTGGGTCAGAGGACTGAAATTTAAACTTGTAATCCGCTGCAATCGCTGAGGTAGAAAGGATGCCAGCCATAGTCGCTGTTAGTAAGGTGGTGCTGAATTTATTCATGGTGTTGCTTCCTATTGTTTTTTTTCTATGAACCGTTTGTAGGAAAGTGCCTGATTTTGCGGTATATGTTACCGGTAACTAAGATACGATGTTACCGATAACATTTCTATGTCGTCAAGTGTTTGTGCAGGTAATTTTGTTCTTAATTTTTAGATTATTGATTTTGAAAGATATTTTTCATCATGTTGAAAGTGATGAATAGAGCATGTGTTTTGAATGCACGATAAAACCTAGTGTCGATTTACAAAATATTACGCCTTTTTTGTCGAGATCAGGTTAATGTTGGGAGTATTTTTATTTAGTAAATGAAGGATGTTTTGGAATGGCCCGTTGGGGATTGCGTGGTAAGTCGTTGTTTGCTTTGGCGAGTACGTGTCTTTTTGCATTATTAATAATTACGGTTATTGGTTGGTCTTTTGTGCAAAAAGGGCAAGAGTTGTCGGCAGCAAATTATGCCAACAGTTTTACGCAATTAAACTACCAGCGAATATTGACGCCTGTATCAAGAGAAGTGGCATTAGCAGAACGCTTTGCCAATTCAATGGTGGTAAAGGCGTGGTTGAAGCGCCCTGATGATCCAGTATTGGCAAATGCTTGGTTGGAAGAGACTCAAGGCTATCTAGATGCGTTTCAAAATCATGCCATGTTTATCGTGAATGATGCGACAGAGCAATACTACTTTGCCGATCAAGATAACCGCTTATCTCTTACGCCAACGTATAGACTAAATGCTCAAAAGACGGCAGACACTTGGTATTTTTCTGCGCGCCAAGCCAAGGCACCTTTTGATATTAATGTGAACTACGATGAAGTATTAAAGGTTATGAAAGTGTGGATCAACGTTCCTGTTCGTGAGCAAGAGCAATTTATTGGCTTGGCAGGAACAGGATTCTCACTGGACCTTTTTGTCGCACAATTTTTGGAAAACCAAGCACAAGGTGTAACGCCTTTTATCATCAACGCTAATGGTGATATCGAAATTCATCCTAATGAAAAGCTCACTTCTTATAACGTGCGCAGAGATCGATCTATGGAAGGCTCTGTTTATGGCCTGTTAGATGATGTGCCATCCCAACATAGGGTGAAAGCGGCCTTAGCAAGCGCACGTAATATCGATGGCAATGTGGTGACAGTGAGAGTGCAGCAAGATGGGCATAAGCAACTCATGTCTTTTGTGTATTTTCCATTACTGGATTGGTTTGTGGTAACCAATGTGGATTTGGAGAATGTGAGCATTTTTGATTCCAGTCTCGTGTTACCTGCGGTGAGCGTGTTTGTATTGCTGTTAATCTTGTTGTTGATCGTGTTTGGTTTTGCGGTAGAGCGTTTGTTAATTATGCCTATTCGTCAATTACAACAATCAGCAAAAACCATTGCTAATGGCTCTTATGACGTGTCTTTTCATGTGGGTGGTAATGATGAAATAGGTGATTTGAGTCAAACCTTTAATAAAATGGCTCAACAAGTTAGAAATCACACAAAGGAATTAGAAGAACGCGTCCAAGAAAGAACCGCTAAGCTAGAAGAAAGCCACGAAAAAATACTGGAAGCCCAGCGTAAAATCGGTGCATCGATTGACTATGCAAGCTTGATTCAGAAATCCATTTTGCCAGACCGTCAGATGCGTCATTTCTTAGGGGATGATCACAGTGTTATTTGGCGGCCTAGAGATGTAGTAGGCGGTGATTTTTATGTTTTTCACTCTACCGATGATGGGTTTTTATTAGGCATAGTGGACTGTGCGGGTCATGGTGTCCCTGGCGCTTTGATGACCATGTTAGTCAGAGCCGCGATAGATTACTCTATTGTCCGAATAGGAATTTCAGACCCCGCCGCTTTACTGAAGCTTATTGATGAAACCTTGCGCTCCATGTTGAATGAAGAGGTCAGTGCCAACAAAGTGGCGACTAATGCCGATGTTGGTTTGGTCTTTGTTCCTAAAAGCGGTAACCTAATGCGTTTTTCAGGCGCTAAAATTGCTTTGTATGGCAGTAACGGTGAGGACTTTGTGAAGTATCATGCTGGCCGCCGTGCTCTTGGAGATCGTCGTCTAGGTGAATACGATAACACTGATTTGCCAATGTCTGGTTGGACTTACTATATGGCAACAGATGGTTTTTTGGATCAATCAGGCGGAGAGAAAAATTTTGGTTTTGGTAATCAACGCTTTGAAACCTTGATTAAAGATAATGCGGCTTTGTCGTTAAAAGAACAAGCTGAGTCTTTTGAGTCTGCTCTAGACCAATACATGGGAGGGCAGCCACAACGAGACGATATCACGTTGTTGTTATTTCGATTTGACGTTAACAATACGCACTTATAAGGGGAGGTGAAATGAGTTCGCCGGATTTATACGGGTTAAGAGAGCGTTTCGAAAAAGACAATATTTTATTGTGTTTCAATGGGCCCATTTCTCGAAGTTTGATAGAAGAAATAGGCAATGCGCTAAAGAATTACTTGAAGTCTGAGCAATTGTCGCCAGCGTCTGCATTAGATGTGTTTGCAGCGTATATCGAGCTGACGCAGAATATTCGTCATTATGCAGTGTCATCGCAATTACCTGGCGCGGATACCGCGACGGTGATTGTCAGTCATTATGAGGGATGTTACCGAGTTGCTGCTGGAAACATTGTTCGTGCACAGGATGGTTACGCATTAGTGGAACGAATTGAATCTCTTGCTAAAATGGATAAGTCAGAGTTGAAAGCGGCTTATAAGACCCAGCTTCGTCAGCCTCGCGATGAAGCGGCTGTGACTGGCGCTGGATTGGGGTTGATTGATATGGCGCGAAAATCATCAAAGCCTATGGAAGCATCACTGAAAAATATAGACGATGAAACAGCGTATTTTAGTCTAAGTATACAAATTTGAGACAATCACAATGAATGATTTAGTTATAGAAGGAACCGTGTCTTCTCCAAGCATAAAAGGCGATTGGCAAAACGGCATACTTTACATGGAAGGAGACTCTTACCCAGAGAATTCTTATGAGCTATACAGCTCTATGATGGCTTGGGTGATGAGCTATTTAAAAGAAACCTCTGCACCGTTGACTCTAGAGTTGACCTTACTCTATCTCAACACAAGCAGTATTAAAGTGATGATGGATATATTTGATGAAATGGAAGAGGCCTTTCAGGAAGGTCGTCAAGTGGCGGTTAATTGGTATTTTGATGCAGAAAACGAACGTGTTGCTGAGTTGGCTGAAGAGTTCAAAGAAGACTGTACTTTTCCTTTTAATATCATAGGCAAATAAATGAAAACCGATTTCACTGAGCTTGAAAAAACCATTCATGGCATCTTATCTGTGCCTGAATATCAGGATCACCCTGCTAGTAAAGCGTTAAAACAGTTATGGGAAATCAATCAAGACCAATGGGATCGTATGGAGCGTTTAACTCGGTTGTCTGATTCGTATCAAGATATGATGATTCAACGGGAAAGAAGTCTCAGTGAGCGTTTTGATAAACACTTACGTCAATTGGAAAAAATGACCCGAATATCGGATCGTTATCAACGCAGTTTAAGACAGCTTAATATTGAATTAGAAAAAACCTCACTGATTGACCCGCTAACTGAATTGCCGAATCGACGAATGATGATGAAGCGTTTATCTCAAGCCTTTGATGACCAGCTGGAAGACGAATCGCAACAAGGTGTGTGCATTGAGAATCTGACGGTGGCGATGATTGATATTGATTATTTTAAAAAGGTTAACGACGAATTTGGCCATCAAGTAGGGGATGATGTGCTGATCGCTCTAGGTAAGCTAATGGAAAAATCGGTGGATGGTCATGGTATTATTGGGCGTTGGGGAGGCGAAGAATTTTTAGTGATTTTACCCTGCCATAACATCAAGGACGCCTCTATTCTAATGGAGTCTCTGCGTGCCAAAGTGAATGCCTATTCTTTTAAGGCGGACGATAAAACTGTCTTAACCAGTGTCAGTATTGGCATCGCGAGTTATCAAGACAAAGACACCATGGATGCATTATTATCGAGAGCAGACAACGCGTTATATTTGGCCAAATCACATGGCCGCAACAGTGTGATACTTGGTTAGCTCATAATCGTCCACCTTCATTCATTGCTTGCCTAGGGCAAGTTCTTATTCGTCTTTCTAGACATTGGTCTAAGAAGGGTTTTGTTGTCTATGATAAAAGCGCACACTCTTTTATATGTCGATAAAACGAGAATAATAAAATGGCTGCTATAGACATCCCTGAAGTACATAAATTTATCGAATCCATACCACCTTTCTCAAGTCTAACCTTGCTCGAACGTAAGCACTTACTGACGGGGGTGACAATGTTATATGTGCGTCAGGGGCAGACGCTTACCTTAAAAGGTGATGCGGCAACCGTGCATTTGATTCGTCGTGGCGCGTGTGAAATCCGTACCCCAAAAGGCGGGTTGGTGGATCAAATAGCCGATGGTGAATGCTTTGGTGTGTCCAGTGTGATGGCACAAAACCCTGATGGTTTACAAGTGGTCGCCATGGAAGATAGCCTCGTTTATCGTTTCGACAAAGCGCACTTTATGGAGACGCTGGAGAAGAGTGACGCCTTTGGGCTTTTTTTGAGCACACGCGGCATAACCGGCTACGCAAACTTTCCCGCAGTCAACGTAACGAACTGGCGTCGCCCGCATTACAGTTATCTACCCCAGTTACCCACATTATGACCCGCCAGCTGATTTTAGCTACGCCAGAAGAGACGGTGCAAACCATTGCCATGCGTATGACCGACGCTCGGGTTAGTTCGATTTTAGTGGTTGAAGAGGAACGCTTGCTGGGCATAGTGACAGATCGAGATTTGCGTTCACGTATTTTGGCATTAGGCGGCTCTTCAGATACCTTGGTCAGAGATATTATGACCCTAAATCCCGTTAGTTTGACGCCAGATGCTTTAGTGATGCAGGCGCAGACTCTGATGAGTGAGAGTAATATACATCACCTGCCCATTGTCGATGAACAACAAAGAGCGGTGGGAATGCTCACCGCGGCAGACTTACTGCGGCATCAAGAGCCTCAGTCCATTGCTATTGATTAACCAAATTCATCGTCAACATGCTTTAGACAGCCTTGCCAATGTTTGCAAACAATGGCCGACCTTGATCATTAACCTGATTGTGACCGATATGAAACCGGCCGACGTAGGGAAGGTCATAGCGACGGTCAGTGATAACTTGACGCGTCGAGTGATTGAACTGGCGCTGGAAAAATTTGGTCCGGCGCCCATGGCGTTCCAGTTTTTAGTCTTTGGTTCACAAGCACGCCGTGACCAGTCATTGGGGAGCGATCAAGATAATGGCTTAATGTTAGAGCGTGAACCAACGGCAGCAGAAAGTCAGTACTTTGCTGATTTAGCGGAGTTTATCTGCCAAGGGCTTGCCTTGTGTGGCATTCGCTTGTGTCCCGGCAATATCATGGCCAGTAACCCTGAGTGGCGCAAGACAGAAGCTGGTTGGCGGCAGGTGTTTTCGGCTTGGATTAAAAGTGGTGCCCCAAGTGCTTTGCTTCATGCCAGCATCTTTTTTGATATTCGTTGTGTCTATGGAAGTGAAGCGCCTGTTGACGCGCTTATCGCATCGATGCAACGGGACATTCAGAAAAATAGTGTTTTCCTGGCGACCCTAACACGCACCGCGTTGGCGACTAAGCCTCCATTAGGTTTTTTCCGACATTTTTTGCTGGAATCGTCTGGTGAACACAAGCATCAATTGGATCTGAAACACCAAGGTTTAGCACTGATTAATGATTTAGCTCGTTTGTATGGTTTATCTTGTCAAACATACCGAGCGGCGACATTAGATCGTATCGAACAGGCGATTCGAGAAAAATTGATCAGCACCGATACGGCCCGTAATTTGATCGACGCGTGGGATAAACTAAACGGTTTGCGCTTGGAGGTACAAAGCCAACACTGGCAATCGACCGGTAAAGCCAGCGCTTATTTGGATCCGAAAAATCTCAGCTCCTTGGAGCGTAAGCACCTGAAAACCACATTCGGTATCATCAGTGATGTGCAAGATGTGGCTCAACAACGCTTTCTAAGAGGCTACAGTTAGATGCTATTACGCTGCCTACAAAAAGTAAAAGCGTGGCACATATCGCGTCAAGCGATGCAGCGTGCTTGGACTGAGTGGAATTATTTAGTGTTGGATATTGAAACCTCTGGCTTGGATCCAAAAAACGATCATATTGTTAGCTTTGGCTGGGTGTGCATCTATAAGGGGGTAATCGAATTAGATACGGCGCGACATATTGTGTTGGATAGCGCGCCAATTGGTGACAGCGTTGGCATTCATATGATCACCGATTCGGACGTGCAGCAACAGGGGAAACGCCAAGAAAGTGTGCTGCGTTATCTAAGGCATCTACTGCGCGAGCGCGTTTTGGTTATGCACCACGCCCCTATGGAACTGGGCTTTTTAAAGCACGCATGGCAAACCGAAGCCTTACCAGCATTTTCAGTGAGCTGGCTAGACACTTTAGCCATAGAAAGGGCAAAGGCACACAGATCCCAGCAACCGATACAAGATGGTGGCTTTCGCCTCGGCGCCTGCCGTGAACGTTACGGCTTGCCTGAATATCAAGGTCATGATGCGCTTACCGATGCCTTAGCCACCGCTGAATTACTACTCGCACAAATCGCCTACCAAGGCAAAGACTGTCGATTGCACGACCTAAACCAAATGGGCGGCGGGCGTGTGAAGTTTACGACGCGTTAGTTGTTTGCAGAATAAAAGTGACTGATATTTTCGATGTCCTGCGTCACTAACTCCGAGTAGGCATTGGCGACAATCCCCAATTCTCTTCTTTGGGTTCCGTGGCTAAGATTTTTGGGTTTTCTGACCAGTGTATTAGGCTCATTTCCCCTGCGGCAGATTCTGTTAGCGCTGTGCAATGTTCGACCCAGTCTCCATCGTTGCAATAAAGAATGTCGTCTTTGATACGAAAGGAAGCAAAGTGAATATGACCACATATGTAGCCGTCGACTTTGTGGTTCTTGGCCGATTTTAACGCGGCGGTTTCAAAGCGTTCGATAAACTCTTTTGCTTTGCTAATGTGGCTTTTTACATAGCCAGCCAAAGACCAATAAGGCAGGCCAAGGAAGCGTCTGACGCCGTTTATCCATTGATTTAGTGACAACATTAGTCCGTGGGCTTTGTCGCCAATGGCGAGCATCAGTGGGCTAATTTTAACCATTTGATCGAATTCGTCACCATGACTGACATAAAAGGTGCGGCCATTGACAGTTTTGTGGCGAGCGTTGAGTTTTATCTCAACTCCAGAAAGCGTCTGACCGGCAAATTGACGAAAAAACGCATCATGATTACCTGGAATATAAATGACCTTGGTGCCTGATTTTGCCATAGCAAGAATACGTTCGACTACTTGATGATGTGTGTCGATAAAGTAGGCTTTATGACGCATTTCCTGTAGATCGATAATGTCACCGACCAAATACAAGGTGTCAGTCTTGATGCTTTGCAAAAAATCCAATAAATGTGCGGCTTGGCAGGCTTTGGTACCTAAATGCACATCAGAAATAAACACGGATCGAAATGTGGTCTGCATAAACGCCTCCTCTATGGTCTACCCCAAGACTAAAGTGCTTTTGTGACAGAGTTATGAGGTCTTTGTGACAGTTAGGTCACATTATCCTGTTGCGGTTATTTGTGTGAGATAAGGCTGTAGGTAAATGTGATTGCCACCTTGTTGTTTGGCCGATTTTTTGGCTTGTGCTGCCAGTTCTGCTACCTGATGATGGTTACTGCATTGTTGTGGGTCTGGGTGCACAACGCCTATGGCTAAGCTTAAAATAGGGTGGAAAAGCACTTCGCCATGACGGTTTTTTGTCCAAACTCCCCCTTCTTGGAGCGTATCAGCAGAATAAAATTCACGTACTTTTTGATCAAAAGCAAGGAGAATCGCTTCACACTGAGGGCGCCAATCGTGATCACCAAAAATCACCACAAAATCGTCACCACCAATATGGCCGATAAAATTGTTGTCTGGGGTAACCCACTCTTTAATCAACGAACCGACCAATTGGATGACCGCGTCGCCTTTTGAGTAACCAAAGAAGTCATTAAAAGGTTTGAAATCGTTCAGGTCAAAATACGCCACATAAAAGTTTTCATTCGCAGCCAAGCGTCGACTCACTTCTCTGTGTATGGGAACGTTGCCAGGTAATAACGTGAGCGGATTCGAGTACGTGGCGTTTTGGATTTTTAATTCGGTAATGCGTTTAAGCAAGTCTCTCAGGTGTCCTGTGCCAATAAACTTACCTTCTTTAACGACGATGATCTCGTTGTTGAGTCGGTCGGCTTCTTGGTCCGTTATTAAGGCTGACACACTCGACAAACTGACGTTGCTTTCTACGATAAGCGCATCGTTACTGAGTAAATTGGTGACGGATTTATGTTCATATAGAGCGCGTCCGTAGGGCGTGGAAAACAGTTCATGCAATTGATTGCGGTGTACGACACCAAGCGGTTCTTGTTTATCGTTTAAAATAGGGATAGCTACAAGATCTGGTTGTTTTTTAAAGCATTGTGACGCGTCATCTAAGAGGCAATCTTCGTGCAAGGTTGGTGTTGGTCGACATAAGGTTTGTACCGTCTCAGTATGATCAATGTGGAATTGAGAGCGTCTTTGGGCTTGTTTCACTAAATACGGATGTGTTGAAAAAGCGGGGTTTTCTGTAGGTCGGCCGAGAAAATAGCCTTGTCCTAGTGTGACGCCAATTTCAATCAGTTGATCGAGTTCCTGTTGGTTTTCTATGCCTTCAGCGATGAGGATACAGTTTAGTCGTTGAGCGATCGTCAGTATGGACCGCACAAATTCGCGTTTGATCTCGTCTTTGTCGATGCCTTTAATAAAATGTTTATCGACTTTGACGATATCTGGTTGCAATTCAGACCAAAGTTGTAGACCTGAATAGCCAACGCCTAGGTCATCAATTGCAACTTGGAAGCCCATTTCACGATAATGGTCAACGCTGCTGCGTGGTAACCCATTATGATCGTATGGGTGTTGTTCGGATAACTCAATAACGATGTCTTTTTGATCCAAACCTAAGTCTTTTAAAATGGCTAAGGTCATGCCTGACTGATGATTAGGTGAAGCCAGTAGGGAGGCGCTGACATTCAAAAACAGACGTCCTTTTAGGGCTAATTTCGCGAATTTTGAGAGCGCTTTTTCACGACAAAGTAACTCTAATTTATGCAGTTTTCCTTGCTGCTGAGCCAAGGTAAATAAGGGGTCTGGGGAGAACAGTGTAGAATTCATTGGCCCACGAGAAAGGGCTTCATGACCATATATCTCACCATTTGTTAAATCGTAAATAGGCTGGAAGTATGGCGTGATTAATCCATTTGAAAGGATTTTCTCAAGTAGAGCATGGTCGTCAATTTGGCTCATTTCGTCTCAAAACTATCTTAGTGAAAGAAGTATCTAGAAAAGAATTTTATGTCATATTTATGACGTTTTGATGACTGAAAAAATAGGCTCTGGAGGGACTTTAAGGAAAAGGTTGTAAAGTGAGAGCCCTGTTACCGGATCGATTTTTTATTCTTGCCGTTCGATCATCGGAAACATGGGGTACTGTCTGTCACTCGGCTATTTGTTTCGGCAGCGGCTGTTGACTGTTTATTTTAGTGCAATTAACAACGGCGATGAAAAAGCAAATAACGTTGACGTAGCGAGTTAGTGCTGTGGTTGTGCGGAGGTTTTTACTGAGCGATTTGCCGTCATTTTAACAAACAATGCTTTGATACTAGCGCTGGCTTTTTTGATGGCTGCTGCATAGTAAGCACGACGTAATTCATAGGCTTTTTCTACATAGTAATCTGTATCAAGGTTGCCGAATGTGTCGAATTTCATATCGTTTTTCATGGTCATTCTCCTAAAAAAATGCAGTTATATTTGACACTTGTTATTTTAGGTTTTGACCAATCATTCAGCAAACGATCAATTTTCAGCTAATAGGTTAGAAAAATTCATCATATCGATGGTTGGTTACTTAATGTTCTGAATTTCCCAGGGGGAAGGCCGGTCGAGCGTTTAAAAAAACGTGAAAAGTAGCCTGGGTCTTTAAAACCCAAGTCGTAGCTTATTTCTTCCACCGAACGTACGGTATAAATCAGACTGCGCTTGGCCTCTACCAGAATGCGGTCATGAATCAGGTCTAGAACACTTTGATTAAAAGTAGTTTTGCAGAGTCTATTTAAACGGCTGGTGGAGGTGCCTAAAGCTTGGGCATATTGATCACTGGTCCAGTGTTCGCGATAGTGTTTTTCGATTAATTCTTTTAACCATTGTGCATGACTACTTTCGGTTTTATTTGCACTTCCAACCTTGCCGTTGGCATGTTGACGATAGAGTAACAGTAAGATGGCTTTAATGAGGTATTCGCTCATCAAACCTCTCCCTTCGCGAATGAGCGCTGATTCATTTTCGAGTTGCTGAATCAGTGGCCAAAGCTCAGAAAAGACATTGCGATGATCATTAAAGTCAATGTAACACGCTTGGCTGAGCAGCGGTTGGATAAATTTGGCCGCTTTCTCTTTGTAAGCGTCTTCAAGTAAAGGTTCCGCGATGCTAATTACCCGTCCATCGGTGTCGGGGGCGAAACGAAAACCGTGCACTACCCCAGCAGGTACAATAATAGCCCATGCTCCTTGTAGTTTGTATTGCTGCTCGTCTAGCTGAACTTTGGCTTCACCGGATTTCAAAATAAGAATCTGGAAAAGCTGTGCGTGTCGATGTGGATTTATTTTCCAGCCAAGGTGACTACTGCGCGACTCTATGTCCTCAATGTGAAAAAACTCCGGATCATTAATCCAGCTGGATTCACCATAAAGTCCAAAGTGTGGGATGTTGGAGGCGCGTGACATGATGGAATAATCTCTTTCTAATGGTGTAAAAAAACACAAAATAATTGGATATATAGCGACTTTTATAAGCCAAAATCATGATGAAGTCATTTTTTATTGAAACATAAGTGCTGCGTTTAAAAATGAAAAATGATCAAAAAGTACAATTTTTTGATCATAAATCACCTAACGAAATCGCGCTGAATCTTTCATGATGGATAGCACTAGATAAGGACTAATCCCTTGTCGAAAAATAACAATAAATTGGAGAGCATGATGAAAACACAAGTGGCGATTATTGGCGCAGGTCCATCGGGGTTGTTGCTAGGTCAATTGTTAGCAAAACAAGGCATTGATAACGTTATTATTGAGCGCGTTTCCGGAGAGTACATTTTGGGACGAATCCGTGCTGGTGTGCTTGAGCAGGGTATGACGGACTTACTTCGTGAAGCTGGTGTCGGTGAGCGAATGGATCGGGAAGGTCAAATTCATACTGGTGTTGAGTTAGCGTTTAATAATAAACGCGTACAGATTGAGTTAGAAAAACTCACCGGCGGCAGTACTGTCATGGTTTATGGTCAAACGGAAGTGACTCGTGATTTGATGGATGCGCGTCAGAAAGCTGGCCTCACGACCTACTATGAATCCAGCAATGTGGTGTTACACGATGTAAAAACCGATACTCCTTATGTGACGTTTGAGCAAAATGGTGAACAACATAGACTCGACTGTGACTATATAGCGGGTTGTGATGGCTTCCATGGTGTCTCACGTCAAACCATCCCTGAGTCGTCTCGTAAAGAGTTTGAGCGTGTTTATCCATTTGGTTGGCTGGGCGTACTTTCCGATACGCCTCCTGTTAATCATGAATTGATTTACTGTAAAACAGACCGTGGTTTTGCCATGACCAGCATGCGTTCGGCAACGCGCTCGCGTTATTACCTTCAAGTCCCTCTTACAGACAAAGTGGAAGATTGGAGCGATGATGATTTCTGGACAGAGCTAAAACGTCGTCTTCCTGATGACGTGGCCGCGAAGCTAGTAACGGGCCCAAGTATCGAGAAAAGTATTGCCCCATTGCGTTCTTTTGTTTGCGAACCAATGCAATACGGAAATTTGTTTTTGGTCGGTGACGCGGCCCACATCGTGCCACCAACCGGCGCTAAAGGGCTGAACTTAGCGGCATCCGACGTAGCGACATTGAATAAAGTGATGAAGCGAGTGTACAAAGACGGTGACAAAGATTGTATCTCTCAATACTCAGACATATGTTTGCGTCGTGTTTGGCACGGAGAACGTTTCTCTTGGTGGATGACGAGCATGTTGCATGATTTTGGTCAGGGTGATGTGCATGACACGGATGCGGCTACCTATGAGAAGTTTATGAGTTCTGAGTTGAACTTTTACACGGACACAGAAGCGGGCCGCCGTATTATTGCGATGCAATATGTTGGTTTGCCTTATGAAGACTTGTCCTGAGCGTTAATATTGACAGATAGCTAAAATTTAGCGGCCCTATAATAGCTATAGCGGTCGCTAATTTTTATAAGAAAATTGTTTCGTGTGTTTAACCACAGCATTTTTTGTATTTTTTGCTACTCCCACATGGGCATGGGTCGTTGCGCTGAGGCGTTTTCTCAACAATTTGAGGGGCGGGTTTGTTAAGCGCTACATCTAAAGCTGTAATGTCCTCTGCGGCTTCACTGTCGATGCGAATCTCTGCAAATAAATGGTTAGCGATCAGTATGGCGCTTATTTCTTGTTCACGCTCGGCGCTTTGCACTTGTAAAACCAGCGGATTTTCTTCGCTACCATATTTTACTTTCGGCTTAGGTTGATAATTGCCTAAATTATGTTTTCCCATAATATCGGGTTTGCCGCGATAAAAGAATTTTGACACTGGTGTTCCTAATGATGTGTAAAGCCACTCACAGTGAGCAACTAAAGGCCACGCAGTTTAACAGAGTTTAGAGTGCTTAGCGCGTATTCGATGTGGCTTTGCATAAAGGAGACTCGGCTGTTATCCACTAGGGCAGAAATGTCTAGCATGCCGATGATCAACAACATACAAGATAGTAGGTATTGTGCTGGGCTGTTCTGTTTAAATCAGTCAATTAATTCAAGCGTGTCAACCAAGTAAACATGGCTTCTATGGCTTGATTTGACCAAGCTATGGTGGCTTGCTCTTGAGCTTTGTCTAGATTCTTAGCAATGCCTCTTGCACTTACTGTCCAAGATGCTAGTCGTGTGCCAGCAGGATCTATTAGCTCCAATGTGCCATCTTCAAACACATAAAAACGTCCATCTTGTTCTTCGTGATGCTGCGCTGTTCGACTATTAAGTTGGAACAAAGAGCCGCTTTTTGGCGTTAGTCCAAATTTGGAAAGTGCACTGGCAAGATGATCGGCTTGTTTTGTGGTGGATACATCAAAACCATAATGGGTCAGTGCTTGGTTGAGTCGTTGTTCTATGTCTTGTATCTCTGTATCGGCTTTGCCAGATGGAAGCCGCTCGGTTGAATACAGACTGAGTTCATCTTTATAGAATTTGCGCTGGGCAAAGTAGGGAATGAGCTGCATAAAGGTTTGCCAGTCCTGCGGTGCAGGATATTGGTCTTCTGTTTGCGTCAATGACGTCGCCAGTTTGCGAATCATGTCGTCTGTGTCGTTAATGGCGATTTTTAGCTTGGCAACAATACGGCTACGATCAATCGATTGTAGTGCGTATACATAGTTCTTATCAGCAAAACGTTGCTCATTAACCGTTTGCTCTAGCTCTATGGGGGAAGTGGTGATTTGCGTGTAGGCCGTTTGAGTTTTTGAAACCTGCTCAACACCTTGTCCGGATCTAACTTGGGTATCTTGTGTATTTACTTGGCTGACTTGAGTACGAAGTTGCTGTGCAATCTGTAAGTTACCATTTTGCTCGGCTTGAGTGAAAGCCAAGGCTATATTCTCAATGCGCGTTGCGCTGCCGACGCCATACAAATGTGTGCTGTTTTGAGGAGGAGACATGACCCAGCTGGGTAGACTATCCTCATTTTGAGCCGATTGTGTATTGAAGCTCGAACAGCCTGTTAAGCAGAGCACTAGCCCTGCTAATAACAGGCAGTATCGTTGAGTAGGAAGCGCAACGCGTTGCATAATTAGAAAAAGCCTTTATCTGCCAATTTTTTGATCTTTTTCTGACCGTTCCAGACTTCACGGTTGGTGGTCATATCAATCAATTTCAAATCGACTTGATAGAAACTAACACGCTGATCGCCATTGGAATCAACAATTGAGTTGATGGTGCCGGATAATGCGAACCCTGCGCCTTGCTCAAGGCCAAACTTCGCGACAGTATCCGGTGCGGCATTAAGTTCTTGCTCTTCACGTTCCGCGCGAATGTCATCTCGCTCTGCGCCAGACACAACAAAGTCGACTTTGCCGGCACGCAATAAACTGCGTTTGATGTCGTTAATAAAGGTCTCGACAGGAATATGCTCAGAGGTTTTATTACGAATGCTTTGTACTATGACTGTTGGATTCCCTTTATTACTAAAATTGTAATCACGGAACCATGGGAAAGTGAGCATGTCGCCCATCATTTCTTCTGCTACAAGACGGGAATCTGTGTCATTCCAGCGATCCGATAGCATAACGTCTTCGTTCGTATCCAGACGTTTAACACTACCAGAGCAGGCGGTTAACAACATTGCCATAAAGAGAGTAAATAGACCCTTGAATGACAGGACTGTCCATTTGGAATGTCTGTGTGTCGCGATGAACATGAGTATTTTCCTTACGTGCGTTTTGGCTTGTGGTTATGAGTGTAACCAATAACCTCTGAGTTTAACGAATTTAGTTAGGGTTGCGTAGATTCCACACTTTAATTTTGTTTGCTTCTAGTTGTACCTTACCAAGAGAAAAGGTCTTCTGATTTACCTGATAATCTGGGGTGTATTCACCCGGAGGTAATGGTGCTCTTGTTAATCTAACTTGCGCGGGTAACGTCAACCAATTTCTAGTGTCCGCAGCGGAAGACGCAAAGACAGCGACTTGTCCAATCAGATTTAAAATCAACGCTGCATTTTGATCCTGCACATTGGATGATACCTGATACGCTAACCAGCTGCGCAATAGTTCTCTCACTAAGCCCTCATAAATGTCTCGTTGTGCTTGTGCCAACTGCTCTTGAAAGGCGATGTCCGCAAGAGAGGTCATGCGGATACTGTTTTTAAAGGGGGCGACCGTTTCTGTGCTCACTTGCAATGTGGGTTGGTGTTGATCCAATGTGAAACGACCATAATAAGGCACAGTAACACGTATGGTTTGTTCGGTAAGTAGTTTATCGACATGGGTGGCGCTGAGTTGCTGCCAAACAGGTTGACCAAGAATCACACGCTTAGTAAAGATACCTGAAAAGGTTCCCCAAGCGCCACCAGCTTTGTAATTCGCAATGAGATTAAGCGGGTTTATGTCTGCATAGACCATGGTAAACCAACGGAACGAATCATTCGCTTGAGTGCTTCCACCGCCATGTAGCGGTTCTAAAACCAAAGAGTAAGCGCGAGGATCGGCATACAATAATAAGGTCATTTCGCTTTTGTCTGGGACAAATCCCTGATGTTCTAAAATCACCAGCTCAGACGCTCCATCATGGTACTGTTTGAGTGTTTCCTGCATGGCTGGAGAGAGCTTACTGTTAATTTGCTGTTGGATCTCATCTTGGCTGTAACCGCCTTTCTGCATCATACGAATCGTATCCAGCCAAGCGCGTTCCGCTGTTATAACGGGTAAATCGTATTGTTTTGCGTAGCCATCTTGGTAGAGGTTGGCGGCTTTTTGATAGCTAATTCGAGCGTCGTCGTATTCACCGCTTATTTCATACTGTAAACCTTCCATGTAGCGCGCCCAAGCATCATCACGATAGATAAATTTATCCGTATCGCGTCCGCCGGTGTAAAAGTTGCCTAACCAGCTAAGTGCTTTCATATAAAAGGCTTGGTTTTCTTTCGCGTTAAGATCTTGGTAGCTTGGATTTTGTGCGCGAATTTCATTCAGTTTGATGTCGATGCGACGTACTTCAACCAAAGCCGCATCCTGCAGCTGACGTTTCTGACGTGTGTCTGTTTCTTGTTCCGCTAGCGCAAGGTAATTGAGGGATTTAAGGTAGCTAATGTAAACACCTTCTATGCCACTGCCACGATAATCACTTTGTCTAGGGTTGGTTAATAGAGTCCCAAGAGCGGTTGGAAAAATTTTCTGGGAAAAACGTGTCACTTAATTTTTCAGCCTGTTCTAACAAGGTATTACTACGCTCAAAATCGCCTTGGTTTTGGGCAAGAGCGCCAGCTTCCATATAGTACAGCAGTTTATCTTGTGGGTTATTTAATACGCCTTCAAGTTTATTCTCTGCGGCTTTCCATTCGCCTTCTTTGGCTAAGCTTAGACCCGCATCGATATCTTGTTTGTAGGTGGCGCAGCCAGCTAAAAAGCAAACGCTTGCCCAAAGGAATAGCCACTTCACGTCACATTCCTTTTTCTAAGAATTGATTGGCAAAAAGAAGGGTAAGCAAGGCAAAACACCCCAAATAGAGTATAAGCCAGCGGCTCTTAGACAATTCGGACAAGGTTTTTTTCTTTTTCATCACAGCTTCCGTTGTGTTGGATGATCTCAAGATACTTATTATGCAACAAAAAAAGAGGCTGTAGCCTCTTTTTCTTAACGTCTATTTGCTTTCGCCATTCAATTGTATTATTGCTTGGTTTCCGCTTGTTGCTTTTGTAGGCTTTCGATATAGAGCGCATCAAAATTGATAGGCGCAAGCATAATCGCAGGGAAACTGCCTTTTACCACAACAGCATCAATGTTTTCACGCGCATAAGGGAACAGTGTCGCAGGGCAGAATGCCCCCAAAGCGTGATGTAATTGTTGGTCGTTAAGTCCAGAAATAACGAACAGACCGCCTTGTTGAACTTGTACCAAATAACCTGTATTGCCATTATTTTTTACAGTGACGGTAATTTCTAGAACGATTTCGTAGACGCTTTCACCTACTTGACGGCTTTTTGTGTTCAACTCTAAGCCGACTTCTGGTTTCCATTCTTCTTGGAAAATCATGGGTGAACGAGGAGATTCAAAAGAAATGTCTTTTAAAAACACGCGCTGCATGGAAAGTTGTGGCGTTTGCGCTTCTTGTGCTTCTGGTGTTTCAGCTGTATCGGACATCTTAGTTCCTTTTTGTTAATGGTTTCGTTTTATTATTGGGTGAATGAAGTCATATTTTCAGGCATTACTGTGCTAGTAAAGCGTCGAGTTTTTGCTCACGCTCAAGGGCATAAAGATCATCACAGCCGCCGACATGTCGTTCACCGATCCAAATTTGTGGAACAGTATGGCGACCGCTTTTTTCCATCATTTCTTGTCGTAATTCACGTTCTCCGTCTACACGGATTTCATTAAAGGCAACATTTTTGGCCGTTAATAATTGCTTAGCTCTGACGCAAAACGGACAGTAATCGCTCGAATAGATAGTGACAGTGGCCATAATATTCTCTCTTATCCTTTCACTAGTGGTAGGTTAGATGATTGCCATTCTACAATACCACCTTGAAGTTTGTATATTTTGCTAAAGCCCGCTTTTTTGAGGTCTTTTGCGCTGGCGCCAGACGTGATGCCCGACTTACAAACGATAATGATTGGAGTGTCTTTGTGTTTTTCAAGACGCTTTAAGTTGTCCTGCATTTTAGTGGCAGGAATATTCAGCGCACCCGTAATGTGACCGGTGTTGAACTCTTTTTCTGGACGAATATCAACAACAACGGCGTCTTCATTATTCATCAGATTGGTTGCTGCCGAAGGGGTTAGTCCCTGCGCACCGCCTTTGCTCTCAACAAACAGTAATGTAGCAAGGATCGCTAAAAAGACAGCGACCATTTCCCAGTGGTTGATAGAAAATTCAATAAGTTGGTTCATCATAATCGTAAGGCCCATATTTAAACTGCGAGCATTATACACGGACAGCCGAATCGGTACAGACTCTCAGGCGACTACTTTTTCACGTCGCATCACAAAGCATTTTTATCGCAGGAAGGTGACAAAGATAGGATGGGACTAGGCTGAAAAGCAAAAACGAGCCACTTGGGACTCGTTTAAATTCCAATTTTCTGACTTGTTATTTAGTGCTGGTTGAATCAAAAATTTTATCGGCGTTGCCTTCGATGAAGCTGTCGAACAGTTTGCCATTAGGCATAACATGACGACGGGCAAATTCATAAAAACAGCTTGGAATGGTTTTTTGTTTGCCATCGGCAAAAGTGAAATCGATTTTGTCAGCCATGGTGGACGACTGCTCAAGAAAGAGTTCAGGCGACCCTTTTACCAAACCGCCGACTTGGTTGAGTGCGTAGCCTTCGCTTTGAACGAGTGTATTCACATCCTCAATGGTTGGGAATGTCTTCAAATGGTTAATGCTGACGGTGAAATGGTTGGCTTGCAATCCCATTGTAGACAACCAAGCGGCGTATTCACTGTGCTCGGCAAGTGTTAGGTATTCGGCCTCTGTGGGTGTTTGCCACAATTTACCCGCCCAAAAAATAGCCGGTGTCTGTACGGCATCGGCCAGGATTTGTGCGATGAACTGACCAATAATCTCTTGGCAGTTCGCTGGCAGCTCTTCTACTAAGAGCCTCAGACAAAAAAATCTTGGGTGAATCCACATCCGTTTGGTGTTGGTAACAACGGGCTTTCAGGTGTTTGTTTTCGAAACGAAACGCCCCATAAGCTTTATAACCAATGGCTTCTAGCTGAGGTTCTAATTTTTCTAACGAGATCGGTGAGTTATTAAACGTCCGAAAGGCCACGTGATCGTTTAGTACGTTTTCACCATGGCTTTTGAATAATGCTTGGATGCGTTGAGCCTGTGGGGTAACAGCTGTGTAATGATCCCACAAGGATGCGAAAAAATCGGTTGGAGTCATAAGGTTTCCTGCCATAAATGTTAAATCGATTCAGCTACTTTAGTGTAATGGTCAGGGGTAATGCAAAAGGTAAAAACGCACCTTGTGATGCGTAAAAGTTATGCGAGCCGAATATCAGTCGGATTTTTATTGATTAATAATTGCTGCTTGGCGGTCAAAATCGTGTTGATTAGGTGTGCCGGAAAGCTGCGTTCTTTTTTGTGCGCTAGGCCCACCACACGCTTTAATTTCACATCGTTCAGCGGTCGTAAGCACAGGTCGTTGCGGCCTCGTGAGGAGTGTTCTGGGATTAACGATATACCCAGTCCCGCCGCGACCAAATCTAGCGCGTATTCTTCTGTTTTTACTTGAGCACGAACATCTGTAGTGAGTTCTTGTTTTTGCATCAAGTAGTTCCATGATTCCAAAATATCGCACGGTGTGCGTGAAATAAAAGGCTGTTTATCGATTTGTTTAATGGATAGCGAAGGGAAGTCTGCTAGCCAATGATCCAGCGGCATGGCGATAACATAGTCGTCTTCCCATAACGGATAAAACACGTCTTCTTCGCTGGTATAGCGTTGGCAGGTAAAACGCAAGTCGGCACTTTCCGATTCATCGACAAGCTTTAAGGTCAGCCCATGGACTTCATCCAGCATGGTTTTGATGACTTGGCTGATCAGCACACCCGATAAAAAGGGCGTTAATGAAATAGACAGAGCCAACGGTGTGGGTGTTTCGATAAATAGGCTGCGCATGGCGCTAAGGTCACTGACCATCTTGCAAGCATGGGGATAAAGTTGTGAACCGCTGTCAGTGGGCGATACGCCTTTGGAATGGCGAACAAAAAGCTTGGTGCCTAGATCATCTTCTAATTGGGCCACCGTGGTGGAAATCGACGGTTGCGCAACGAAGCAACGTTTGGCGGCGGCGCTTAAACTGCGCTCTTCGTAAACAGCAATAAAGTAACGTAATGATCGAATGTCCATTTGTGTACTCTTTATGAAGGTGGTTCTTGCAAAAATAGCGTTCTAGACCTTTCTAATATACCTATAGGGAAATTGTCTGGCTATAGGTAAAAACTAGACCACTAGCAGGAAAACGGTATTTCTCATTCTGCTCTAGGCTGGTTAAGGTGGAGGAAGTTGAGTTCTTTTTATACATAAATCTTAGAGGTTCCTATGTCACTTACTTGCTTAGAAACGTTGGGCGTCAATAGCCTGAAACAAGGCGATACTTTTTACAGTGTATTAACGGGTAATTCGGTTGCTTTGGGTGAAGGCAGCACTTTTTCCGCTCACAGTCCAATCGATGGTAAAGTATTGTCTACCTTTAACAACGCGACACCGGCACAACTAGACAAGGTAAATGCTGAACTAAAAGACGCCTTTAAAGCACTACGTGTGATTCCAGCGCCACGTCGAGGCGAATTAGTCCGCCGTATTGGCGAAGAAGCGCGTAAGTACAAAACCGAATTGGCGCAAGTCATCTCCTTAGAAGCGGGCAAAATTGCTCCTGAAGCCTTGGGTGAAGTACAAGAGTGGATCGACGTGTGTGACTTTGCTGTTGGTCAATCTCGGATGTTGCATGGTTTGTCTATCGTATCTGAACGTCCAGGCCATCGTATGATGGAGCAATGGCATCCACTGGGTCCTGTTGCGGTGATCACAGCGTTTAACTTCCCAATGGCGGTCTGGGCTTGGAATGCGATGTTGGGTCTTGTCTGTGGTGATCCAATCTTGCTAAAACCTTCTGAAAAAGCCCCCTTGTGTGCTTTGGCGATGTACCAAATCGCGCAGAATGTCATTGCTGATATGCCTGATATTCCAAAAGCGGCGGTGTCTGTGATGATTGGTGGTCGTGATTTGGGTGAAGCGATTGCGGCAAGCGAGATCTTCCCTCTTGTTTCCGCGACAGGTTCGACGGCAATGGGCCGTGCGGTGGCAAAAACCGTTGCAGGTCGCTTAGGTCGTTCTTTGTTAGAGCTTGGTGGTAACAACGCGATGATTGTGTCTGATACCGCGGATTTGGATCTTGCGCTGCGTGCGATTGTTTTCTCGGCGGCTGGTACGGCTGGTCAGCGTTGCACAACATTGCGTCGTCTGATCACCCATGAATCTATTGTGGATGGTTTGGTTGAGCGTTTGGTGAAATCTTATGGTTCGCTTCGTGTTGGTAGCCCAATCGTTGAAGGCAATTTGGTTGGGCCACTAATTGACGAAGGCAGCTTTAATCGTATGCAAGCGGCCCTAGAAACTGCGAAACAACAAGGCGGCGACATTGTCTGCGGTGGCGAACGTGTTACTGAAGGCGTTCCGGCTGGTGGTTTCTACGTGCGTCCAGCGATTGTTCGTATTGCTCATGATGCGCCAATTGTTCACGAAGAAACTTTTGCGCCTATTCTGTATGTATTGACGTATAACACCTTTGAAGAGGCCATCGAGATTCAAAACGAAGTACCACAAGGTTTATCGTCTGCTGTCTTCACTGAAAGCATGCGTGAAGCCGAAATGTTCATGTCTCCAGCAGGGTCTGACTGTGGTATTGCCAACGTTAACATTGGTACGTCTGGTGCCGAGATTGGCGGTGCGTTTGGTGGCGAAAAAGAAACCGGTGGTGGTCGTGAATCGGGTTCTGATGCGTGGAGAAACTACATGCGTCGTACCACGAATACCGTCAACTACGGTGGTGATTTGCCGTTAGCTCAGGGAATCATTTTTGAGTAATACACAGTATTAGGTAACTCAATAGGCGAGATGTTTCTCGCCTATTTACGTTCTGGCCAATGTCCTGATGAGGTCATTTTATGTCTGATAAAATCTGCAATTCTTTGTGGCGCGCTAGTTCTCCAGCGGCGCCTGTGTTGGCGCCTCTTGAAGGGCGTGTTGAGGTCGAAGTAGTGATCGTCGGCGCGGGTTTTACGGGGCTGTCAGCTGCTTTACATCTAGCTAAATTTGGTGTCTCTGTTGCGGTTGTAGAAGCGCAAGAAGTGGGTTTTGGTGGTTCTGGACGCAATGTTGGTTTGGCGAATGCAGGTGTTTGGCTAGAACCCGACCAGTTAGATAAAGCCATTGGTGCTGAAGCGGGCAGTGTCATGTACAAGGCTTTGGCGGCAGCGCCTGATTTTGTTTATAGTTTAATTAAAGAATACGACATTCAGTGCGAGCCAGTGCGTAATGGCACCTTGCATGCTGGGGTTGGCAAAACAGGCTTAGCGCAATTGCTGCGCCGTTATGAGCAAATGAAAAAACGCGGTGCACCTGTTCAATTACTAGATGCTGCAGAAGCGCAAGCGCGTATTGGCTCTAATAAGTTCAACTCTGCCTTGTTTGATCCAAGAGCGGGTACTATTCAGCCTTTGGCTTATGCTCGTGGATTGGCTCACGCAGCGCTAAAAGAAGGTGCTAAACTTTTTGATCAGTCACCAGTGAGTAAAATAGAGCCAGCCGATAACGGTTGGGTTTTATACACCGAAAAGGGGCAGGTGCACGCTGAAAAAGTGATTCTTGCGACCAATGCCTACAGTGGATTTGGGCTAAAAGAGCAGGCGCGTAAGTTTGTACCAATTTTTTATTCTCAATTGGCGACCAAACCGTTAAGCGATGTGCAGCTTGCCAGCGTTTTGCCAAACAAAGAAGGCGTTTGGGATACTTGTACCGTGATGAGTTCTTTTCGCTTGGATCAACAAGGTCGCTTAGTCTTTGGCGGCATGGGCGGCGAGGGCAGTGTGTTATCAAATTGGGCAACTCAGCGCGTCACCGAATTGTTTCCGATCCTAAGTAAAGTAGAGTGGGATTATTGCTGGACTGGCAAAATTGCCTACAGTGAGGATCATTTGCCCCATTGCCAGCAGCTAGAAAAAGGTCTATTCAGTGTCGCCGGCTACAGCGGTCGCGGTATTGGACCAGGAACTGTGGTTGGTGCCGAGTTGGCGCAATGGTTATCAGGTCAAAGAGAAAGCTTATCCATACCGACCACGATACTCAGAGATATTTCGTTTCGAGAGTTAAAGCGTTTGTTTTATGAAGTAGGGGCGCATACTTACCATTTGGGACAGCAGGCGCACGCTTTGGATTAGAATAATTACAGAGGCTCGCCAATACTCTGTTAAAAACAGATTCGTCTTGGTTTCGCTCGCTTCATCATGCAAAGTGTCGATTAGTTTGACCATCACATAAGCTTACAGCGAATAATGCTGACAATAAAACGCATCTTTATGGTGCGTTTTTTTATTTTGCTGGTTGGGAATAAATCTGATATAGGGTAGAGTTATTGTCTTCTTGTGTTTACTTTCGTTTTTGTCTTTTTATTTATGTCTTTTTATTTATGTGAATGAGTAACGCCTACATGCGCCGTTATATCCCATCGTCAACTGCACTAAAATGTTTTGAAGCGTCTGTACGACATTTAAGTTTTACTAAAGCCGCGGAAGAGTTACATCTCACTCAAAGTGCCGTCAGCCGTCAAATTCGTAACCTTGAAGAATTCTTGTCACGAGATTTGTTTATTCGTCTTAATAAACGCTTGGTGTTAACTGGAACGGGAGCGGCTTATTACAAAGAAGTGGTGCCTTTATTAGATGGGATGGAAAATGCGTGTTTGCGGATGTTACACCGCGAAGATGAAAAAACTACCTTGACGATATCTGCATTACCTACCTTGGCATCGTATTGGTTGATGCCTTTGTTGGCTGAGTTCCAACTAGACCATCCGCAGTTTCAAATCAAAGTGCGTTCGTTAGACGATGCAGCCAAGATAGACCCAGAAAGCATCGATATTATTTTGCATTATGGTGGAGATCATTGGCCTCGCGCGATTTCTCATCAATTGATGAAAGAAAAAGTGGTCGCGGTGGTAGCACCTGAATTATTGAAACGGGTTGCCGATAAATTAGCCACTGAGTGGCGAGCCGAAGACGTTACTTTATTTCCTTTCCTGCATTTATCATCACGTATTAATGCGTGGCCCGATTGGATGGTTGCACAAGGGCTAGAGAGTGGCTCTTTTGCAGGGGCGTCTTTCGCGCATTTTCATATGTTGCTAGAAGCCGCTAAAAACAGTATGGGAATTGCCATTATGCCGACCATACTAGCCGAACGGAGTCTGCATAATGGTGAGTTGGTGGCGCCTTTTGGTAAAGCGGTGTCGACACCACATGAGTACCTTTTGTCTTATCCGGCCGATAAAGCCGATCTTGAGCAAGTGGTGATTTTTCGAGACTGGCTATTGTCAAAGCGAAATGAGTCATAGCCTGTTATTAGTGAAATTAATAGTCCGAATAGGCACGCTAGTCTGTAACTAAATTACAGGCCTGTGATAGTATCAAGCCATACTCATGATCAATTTACGGGATAGATTAACATGAACAAAAAAACCACAGCTCTCTTCATCCTTGATGGATGGGGGTACAGTGAAACCTCTACTTCTAATGCCATTGCCGCCGCAAATACGCCGAACTGGGACGCGTTGTGGAATGGTCATCCGCATACACTCATCAAAACGTCTGGCTTAGCGGTCGGTTTACCAGAAGGCCAAATGGGTAATTCCGAAGTGGGGCACATGAACTTAGGTGCGGGTCGAGTGGTTTATCAAAACTTTACTCGCATTGGCAAAGCCATTGAAGACGGTTCGTTCTTTGAAAACGAAGCCCTTGTTAATGCGGTTGATAAAGCCGTCGGCGCTAACAAAGCGGTGCATATTTTGGGATTGTTGTCTGATGGTGGTGTTCATAGTCATCATGAGCAAATTATGGCAATGTGCGAATTAGCAGCAAAGCGTGGTGCCAAAGCTGTGTATGTGCATGGTTTCACTGATGGTCGTGATACGCCACCTCGCTCTGCTAAAACGCCTGTGGCTGAATTAGAGTCCAAACTTGCGGAACTCGGTGTAGGCAAAATCGCTACTCTGACTGGTCGTTATTATGCAATGGACCGTGATAATCGTTGGGATCGTGTTCAAACTGCTTACGATGCGATTGTGTTAGGTAAAGGTGAGTTCCAAGCGGATACCGCTGAAGGTGCAATTCAAGCGGCTTATGATCGTGACGAAAATGATGAATTTGTTAAAGCCACTATCGTTGGTGAATCGGCACCTGTTCAAGATGGTGATGCGATTATTTTTGCTAACTTCCGTCCGGATCGTGCGCGTCAATTAACGCGTGCTTTTACCGATGCCGACTTTGATGGCTTCACTCGTGCCGTTTATCCAAAACTGGCAGCGTTTGTGACTTTTACTGAGTTTTCATCTGATATTCAAGTGGATGTGGCGTTTCCTCCAGTGGCGTTAACCAATACCTTGGGTGAAGTGCTAGCCAAGCATGGCAAAAAACAATTACGTATTGCCGAAACCGAAAAATACGCTCATGTGACGTTCTTTTTTAATGGTGGTGAAGAGGCCCTGTTTGATGGTGAAGAACGTGAGTTGATCCCCTCACCTAATGTGGCGACTTACGACCTGAAGCCTGAAATGAGTGCACCAGAAGTGACAGACAAACTGGTTGAAGTCATCAAAGCGGGCAAATATGACACTATTATTTGTAACTTTGCTAACGGTGACATGGTTGGACACAGTGGTATTTTTGAAGCCGCCGTTAAAGCCGTAGAAGCGGTAGATGCTTGCTTGGGTCGGATCATTGAGGCGTTGAAAGTGAATGGTGGTCAATGTTTGATTACTGCCGATCACGGTAACGTAGAGCAAATGTTAAGTGATGATGGTTCTCAGCCGTTGACGTCTCATACGATTGGTCCTGTGCCTCTTGTTCTGTTTTCTCCTACACAAGGTTTGGGTATAAAAGAAGGCGCATTGTGTGACCTTGCTCCGACGTTACTCGATATGATGGGAATGGACAAGCCAGCAGAAATGACAGGTGTGAGCTTGCTCACACGGGCATGAGGCGGTAATGGTCTTACTATTTCGTAGTTTGCTTTTGTGTTTGTGCTTGCTGCCTAGTTTAGGTTGGACAGCAGGTGAACCGCAAACGCCTGAAGAAGCTAAGCAACAAATTCAAGCATTGCAAAAGGATTTGCAAAAGCTTAATAGTTGGTTAAAGGACTTGAAGTCTGAGCGATCGGATGTAGAGAAGCAACTTGAAGGCAAAGAAAAAGACATTCAGGCATTGCTTAAGAAGATCCAAGAAATTCAGGAAAGCTTAAAAAAAGGTGACGAGCAGCTGGGCGAATTGAGAGTTCAGCAGCGTTCTCTTCAGCTTAGTATCCAACAGCAAAATGAACAAATAGCCGCCCAATTAAGGGCGGTTTATCGTTCCGGTAATGAAGAAAGCATTAAGTTATTGTTAAATGGTAATACCTCAGAAGAAGCGCAGCGTTTAGTGCAATATAATCGCTACTTTTCTACGGCAAGGCAGTCCTTGATCAACGGTTTTGTGAATGAAGTGAATGATCTGAGTTTGGTTGAAAACAGCATTCGCAGTCATCGAGCCTCAACAAGCCAAAGAAGAAATTCAGCTTAAAGAAGAACGCAGTCGTCTGTTAAGTCAACAAGCTGAACGTCGTAATTTATTGGTAAAACTTGATCAGGATCTAGCACAAGGTGATAAACGTTCTAAGCAATTATTGCAGGATCAACAAAATTTACAGGATATGTTGCAACGCCTAGAAGAAGCCTTGGCTGATGTGAAAATCCCAGATCAAGATGTCCCTTTTTCATCCCAACGAGGCAAGTTAGTGAGGCCGTTAAAGACATTGGCGACGCTGCCTGCAACGGGCAGTATAAATTTGGGTGGGGTGACGCTTAGAGCCAAAGAAGGCGAGTCCGTTCACGCTATATTTTCAGGGCGTGTCGTATTTTCTGACTGGATGCGTGGTTTCGGCTTTTTACTTATCTTAGATCATGGTGACGGCTACATGTCACTGTATGGGTATAACCAAAGTTTATTGAAAGAAGTGGGAGAATGGGTGAGGGCCAATGATACTGTCGCAATGGCTGGTAGTACTGGTGGTCGTCCTGATGCTGCTTTATTTTTTGCAATTCGCCATAATGGTACGCCATTAAAACCACTTTCTTGGATAGATGCTGGGTAACGTTCATGACAGTCCCAGTACCGCTGCTAGTAAAAAAGTCATAGGAAGAAATATGATCAATATTTTGCGTCAACGAATCCCCGTTTTGTTTATGGTGCTATTGGTTCAGCCGGCTTTTTCTGCGGATACTAAACAAGCATCTAAATTGCCTACTGCCGAGATTCAATCGTTTGTTGAAACCTTCGAAACTATTCGTGAGGGTTACGTTGAAACACTGTCTGATGAAGACATTCTTCATAAAGCACTAAAAGGTATGGTTTCTGGACTCGATCCGCATTCTGAGTATTTTACGAAAACAGAATTAGCTGATTTTAATGAGCTGACCTCTGGTAATTATGCGGGCATTGGTGTTGAAGTCGAGATGAAAGACAAGCGATTGACCATAGTCACGCCTGTGGATGGCTCCGCTGCTGCCGAGGCAGGGATTTTGCCTGGTGATGTTATTATCAAAATTGATAATACGTTAATTACTGACTTGGGTATGCAAGATATTGTGACGCTCATGCGTGGTGAAGTGGGTTCTACCGTCTCGCTGGATATCGAGCGAGACGGTGAAATTAAACATTACGAGTTAACACGTCGATTGGTTGAAGACGCCAGTGTTACCGCGAAATGGCTGGATACAGGAATCGCTTATTTTCGCATCAGTCAATTTCAAGGTGATAGCGACATAGAGTTTTATGAAGCCATCGATAAACTCGCTGCACAAAGTAAAATTCAAGGGGTTGTCTTAGATTTGCGTAATAATCCCGGTGGTGTTTTGCAAAGTGCTGTTGGGGTGGTAGACGCTTTTATTGATAAAGGTATGATCGTTTATACCAGTGGGCGTCATGAGATGTCGAAAAGTCAGTTTAAGGCCACTGCGAAAAATACAAAATTTAAGCAAATTCCTGTTGTTGTTATGGTAAACGATGGCTCTGCGTCGGCGTCAGAAATTGTTGCTGGCGCGTTACAGGATCATCAGCGTGCGGTGGTGTTAGGCACGGAAACGTTTGGTAAAGGCTCTGTTCAAACAGTGGTTCCCTTATCCAATGGTGATGCGGTAAAATTAACCACCGCCTTATATTACACGCCAAATGGTCGTTCTATCCAAGCTCAGGGTATTACGCCCGATCTGATTGTGCCACAAGCGACATTAACCTTTGATAAAGACCCGTTTTTGGTTAAAGAGTCTGAACTAAAAGGGCATTTAGGAAATGGTACGGGCGGTAAAGAACGAACCAGTGCGGATGTTTTGTCCGATATTGGTGAATTGGCAAAAACAGATTTTCAATTGTTTCAAGCGGTTACGATTCTGAAAACCTTGCCTAAATTAGTGCAGAAATAGCGATCTGTTTTTCACAAATGTATTGTTGGGGTAACTGCTCCTTTGTTTTATTTTAAGAAAGTGTGTTTGCTTGTAGGGTTTTTGCTCGCTTTGCCAGGGGGGAACGCATCGGATGCAGGTTCTGAATATTTGGATGACTCTTTGGCGGGCGAGTTGGTTGTCGAGCAACATGCTATGGCATCGTCGGATGACGTGAGTGCGTCAGAAGAGGGCATGATGGCGTCACAGGAAGGTGTCATGGTGGCGTCAGACAAGACGCCTTCCGAGAAAGAGCCGATCATTTTGCCAGAGCATTTGGGGCCGGTGTTGTTAGAACCAGAAAACACAACTGAGACTCGTCTGCCATCTGATTCTTACCCTTCCATTTTACAAGATCCGCAAGAGGCGCCATGGAAACCTTCTATTGCGCCTTTGTTAGATGTCCCCGTTCTGCTGGATGTCGTGCCTAATGAGAGCCTGCTTTCAGTCCCTAAGCCTGCTTCCACTGATTCTCCGAAAAAAATAGTCACGCCGGCAAAAATATTAGCGGTTGACGTGCACCCAAAAATGCCACAAATAGCGATTTTGATTGATGATCTTGGTTACAGTCGAGATGGCATGGAATCGTCTTTATTGCTGCCTACGGAGGTGGCATTGGCGATTTTGCCAAGTACGCCTTTTGCTTTGCAAACCGCTCTAACCTCCCAAAAGCAGAGTCGTATTACGCTTTTGCATGCGCCTATGGAAAATCAGCGAGAGCTAAAACTTGGTCCTGGTGGTTTGTATGCGAGCATGACGGAACAGGAATTAAAAAGCACGTTAAGCAAGGATTTGGATAGTTTGCCTGGTATTCAAGGGGTAAATAATCATATGGGCAGTTTGTTAACCACTAAGGTTCATTCGATGGAATGGGTCATGGAAACGTTAAAAGACCGATCCTTGTTTTTTATTGATAGTTTAACCAGTGCTCAAAGTGTGGCCAAAAAAACCGCACAAGAATATGGTTTAAAAACGGTAGGAAGAGACGTGTTTTTAGACAATATCCGCACGGAAGAGGCGATAGACAAGCAATTTTCTCGTTTAGTAAAACTAGCTAAACGTCATGGAAGTGCTTTGGCCATAGGACATCCTTATCCAGAAACCACGGCATATCTTAAAAAGCGTTTGAAGAATTTAGAGCAAGATGGTGTTCGTTTAGTGAGGATCTCTGAATTGCTGATCGCTTCTCCTCCTTCTAAACCGACCATGTCTGAAACAAAATAGACGTAAAACTCCGGTATTTAATTAAATCGGAGTTTTTTGATAAAAAAACCGAGCTTTTATCAATTTCTTATTGGTTTTTTATACTAAATTATAAGAAGTACGGTTTTTTTCAGAATCGCACTAGTGATACCTCTATATGCCCCTTTATTTTTGCCAGCCCTTATTTCGCTCTTGTTTAGTGCACATCCTTTCGTCTGTAAGTTGAAAAAACCATAAACTCAAATAATTCTAGTGATTTATTTTGTGTTTTTTTTGTATCACAGGATTTCTCTTAGGTTATTTGCAATATTTATCTGCACTACTATTGACCAAACTTTAGACTGATATTAATGTGTAGCTTCATTCCAGTGCACATTTTTTGGATAGTTGCTGTGAAAGTTCCATTTTTTATGCTTTTTCTTTGGGCTTAAACTATTGGAACGCTTCTTGCTTTTGAATAATAACGATAAAACACAAAACGAATAGAGGCTTTTCTTATGTCAAATGCGGTTGTTAGAAAAACATTAATTTCTCTTGCTGTTGCTGGTGCGGCGACACTGGCTCAAGCAGACGTCGTGATCGGTGTGGCAGGTCCTCATACTGGTGCTTATGCGGCTTTTGGTGAGCAGTTATGGAAAGGGGCTGAAAAAGCCGCTCAAGATATCAATGCCGCAGGTGGCATCAATGGTGAAATGATAACATTGGTGAAAGCGGACGATGCCTGTGAGCCAAAACAAGCGGTGTCTGTGGCTAACCGTCTGGTTGACTCTGACGGTGCTTTAGCTGTAGTGGGGCATTTCTGTTCCTCTTCTTCTATTCCAGCGTCTAAAATTTATGAAGAAGCAGGCGTTATCATGGTAACACCTGCGTCAACGAACCCAACATTAACAGACCAAGGTTTACCAAACGTTTTCCGTGTGTGTGGTCGTGATGATCAGCAAGGGGATGTGGCTGCTAGCTATATCGTCGATAAGCTAGGCGCTAAACGCGTGGCTGTCATCCATGATAAAGATACTTACGGTAAAGGCTTGGCGGATGCCATGAAGTCCACTCTGAATGCTTATGGCGTAAACGAAGTCATGTACGAAGGTTTGACTCGTGGTGAAAAAGACTTTAACGCCTTGATTACTAAGATTCGTTCAGTTGATGCAGATGTTGTGTATTTTGGTGGGCTTCACTCTGAAGCTGGCCCATTGGTTCGTCAGTTACGTGAGCAAGGCTCTAAAGCCATTTTCATTTCAGGTGATGGTATCGTATCCGATGAGTTTGTATCTGTTGCCGGTTCTCCTGAATATGTCGATGGTGTATTAATGACATTTGGTGCGCCACCAACGTCTTACCCTTCTGGTGCTAAAGTAATCAAAGAGTTTCGCGATGCGGGTTATGAGCCAGAGGGTTACACTCTTTACTCTTACACCGCTATGCAAGTCGCTGTTGCCGCATTGGCCAATAATAATCTAGATCCTATTAAAGGTGCTGAGTGGTTGAAATCTCACTCTGTGGATACCGTAATGGGTAAAAAAGACTTTGATGAAAAAGGCGATTTGACCGTTTCCGACTACGTTATGTACGAGTGGGATGCTCAAGGTAAATATAGCGTAGTAGATTGATTTTTACGTTAGTTGTTATTTTTTAGGCATAACTAATACATGTTTACTGACACAAGGATTGTGTTGGTAAACATGTTCTTCCTGTTCAAAAATCCCCACGAGGTCTTACGATGGATATCGTTCTCCAGCAGTTGGTAAACGGTCTTACCCTTGGCTCTGTTTATGGGACTCATTGCGATCGGTTACACCATGGTGTATGGCATTATCGGCATGATTAACTTCGCCCATGGCGATGTCTACATGGTGTCTTCTTATATTACTGCGATCGCTATTGCACTGATTAGTGCCTTGTTAACCTTTTTAGGTTTTGAATCTTTTCTTATTGTCATAATCGGCACGCTCTTTCTAACGATTGTGGTAACGGGTGCTTATGGATGGGTGATTGAACGAGTGGCTTATCGTCCATTGCGTAATTCCAGTCGTCTAGCAGTATTAATTTCGGCGATCGGTATGTCGCTGATTTTGCAAAACTATGTACAGCTAAGCCAAGGTGCAAATCAACAGGGTGTCCCAACCATGTTGACTGGCGCATTGCGTTTTCACGTCGGTGACGGCTTTGTACAAATTACCTACATGAAAGTCTTTATTCTTATTGCCGCTTTTGCTGGCATGGGGATTTTGACTTACGTTATTCAAAAAACAAAATTAGGTCGCATGTGTCGTGCGACTCAACAAGATCGAAAAATGGCGTCTATCTTAGGTATAGACACCGATAAAATTATTTCAACTGTGTTCGTTATTGGCGCGACAATGGCGGCGTTAGCGGGTGTTTTGATTACGTTAGATTATGGCGCGTTCGATTTTTATATTGGTTTCATTATCGGCATTAAGGCCTTTACCGCGGCGGTTTTGGGTGGCATAGGTTCTTTGCCTGGCGCCATGTTAGGCGGTCTGATTTTAGGTCTATCTGAAGCCTTGTTTGCTGGATTAATTAGTTCTGATTACAAAGATGTTTTCTCGTTTTCTTTGTTAGTTCTCATTTTGATTATTCGCCCAAGTGGCCTTCTCGGCAAACCTGAAGTGGAGAAAGTATAAATGAGCCAATCTGTCGGAATTAATTTTAAAAAAAGCAGTATCGATGCCTTAATCGCTGGTTTTATGGCCTTGATTTTATTCGGTCCGATTGTCGGTGTGGTGTTGGATGGCTATAGCTTCAATGCTGAGTTCGGCAAAGTAGCTTGGATGGTGTTGGTTGTTATTATTGGGCGCTTTGCCATGTCTAGCTTTTTTCAAACAGAAAAAGGCATCGCCATGGCTTTTCGTTATGCCAATAGCAATGATGGCGCGACTGTGTTGCCACCAGGGCATAAATCCAAAATGGTGTGGATTATTCCTTTGGTGATAGCGATTGGTTTGCTTGTGCCATTCATCGCTTCAAAATATGTTTTAACGGTCGTTATTCTAGGTTTGATTTATGTTTTGCTTGGCTTGGGTCTAAACATAGTCGTTGGGCTTGCTGGCTTATTGGACCTAGGTTTTGTGGGCTTTTATGCTATCGGCGCTTATGGTCTGGCATTGGGCTATGAAAATCTAGGGCTGGGTTTTTGGTCTATGTTGCCAATAGCCGCCCTGATGGCGGCAGTTGCAGGCGCGATATTGGGTTTCCCTGTGTTGCGTATGCACGGCGATTATTTGGCGATTGTGACTTTGGGTTTTGGTGAAATTATTCGCTTGGTGTTAACAAACTGGGCTTCATTTACCCACGGTCCAAATGGTGTATCTGCACCGATGCCAACTTTTTTGGGCTAGAGTTTACGCGCCGATCACGAGATGGCAGTACGTTTCATGAGTTCTTTAATATCCCCTATGATTCTGCGTATCGATATATGTTTATTTATATCGTCTTGTTTGCCGTCGTATGGGCTGTGCTCTTCATCAAACACCGCCTGGTGAAAATGCCAATAGGCCGTGCGTGGGAAGCGCTTCGCGAAGACGAAATAGCATGTCGTTCACTAGGGTTGAACCATGTATTAGTGAAACTTTCTGCTTTTATGCTAGGCGCTTCCACAGGTGGCTTAGCGGGTGTGTTCTTTGCAACTTATCAAGGTTTCGTTAACCCTTCTTCTTTTACTTTTTTCGAATCGGCACTTATTTTGGCGATTGTCGTGTTAGGGGGAATGGGGCTCGACATTGGGTGTGGTCATTGCCGCCTTTTGTTTGACTGTATTGCCTGAGATGTTGAGGGAATTCGCAGAATACCGTGTCTTAATGTTTGGTATTTTGATGGTAGTCATGATGATTTGGAAACCTCGAGGTATTGTTCGTGTCACGCGAACTGGTTTTGCAGCGAGAAAAGGGGTAGTGAAATGAGCCAAGAAAATATTTTAGCCGTTGAAAACTTGGTGATGCATTTTGGTGGTATTAAGGCGCTGAATGATGTGACTTTTGACATTAAGCGTGGATCGGTTTCAGCTCTTATTGGTCCGAATGGTGCAGGCAAAACTACTGTGTTTAACTGTCTGACCGGCTTCTACAAAGCAACGGGTGGCAAGATCATTTTGTCTGCGGGTGGTAAAGAGACCAGTATTATTAAAGTGCTGGGCGAGCCTTTCCAACTGACAGATTTTTTTCTCCGGTTGCCTTTTTTTCTCGTCTTAAATACAAGATGTTTGGCGGCTCGCATTTGGTAAACCGTGCTGGACTGTCGCGGACTTTTCAAAACATTCGTTTGTTTAAAGAAATGTCGGTGGTTGAGAACTTGCTGGTTGCTCAGCATATGCGCGTCAATCGAAGCTTGATTGCGGGTATTCTGAATACGAAAGGCTACCGGAAATCTGAAGAAGAAGCGCTTGAGCGTGCTTTTTATTGGCTGGGTGTGGTTGATTTAGTGGGGGCTGCTAATCGTTTGGCGGGAGAGCTTTCCTATGGTCAACAGCGTCGTTTAGAGATTGCCCGTGCTATGTGTACGAACCCCGAGATTGTTTGTTTAGATGAACCCGCAGCAGGTCTGAACCCGTCTGAAACCGAAGCTTTGACAAAAATGATTCGTGTATTACGTGATCAACACAACACGACGGTACTGCTTATAGAGCATGATATGGGCATGGTAATGGATATTTCTGATTATATTGTTGTATTGGATCATGGTGAAGTGATTGCCAAAGGGGGTCCTGACGATATCAAAAATAACCCGAAAGTGATTGCGGCGTATCTTGGTGCAGAAGAAGGTGAAGAGGTGACACTATGACTACTTTAATGCAGTTTAAAGATGTCGATGTGCATTATGGTCCAATTCAAGCACTAAAGAAGGTGTCTTTGACGATCGATGAAGGTGAAATAGTCACCTTGATTGGGGCAAACGGTGCTGGTAAATCGACACTTTTGATGTCTATTTTTGGGCAACCGCGTATTTCTTCTGGTGAAATTATTTATCGTGGTGAGGATATTTCGCAAAAATCGGCTCACTATGTTGCGTCCAATGGTTTGGCTCAGTCTCCTGAAGGACGTCGTATTTTTCCTAGTATGTCGGTAGAAGAAAACTTGCTGATGGGAACCATACCGATAGGTATGGAGCATGCGGAAAAAGACATGCAGCGTATGTTTGAGATGTTTCCACGTTTGTTGGAGCGTCGTAATCAGAGAGCCTCGACCATGTCGGGTGGCGAGCAGCAAATGCTGGCAATCGCTCGTGCATTAATGAGCCGACCTAAATTACTGCTATTGGATGAGCCTAGTTTAGGACTCGCACCGATTATCGTGAAGCAGATTTTTCAGATTCTGAAAGACGTGGCCAGTACTGGTATGACGATCTTTTTGGTTGAACAAAATGCGAACCATGCCCTAAAACTGGCCAATCGTGGTTACGTTATGGTGAATGGTGAAATTAAGCTAACAGGCACAGGGGCCGAGCTTTTGGTGAACCCTGAAGTGCGAGAAGCGTATCTGGGTGGTCACTAGACTATCATGAAAGCCTAGGAGCTTAGTTTGAGTAAATGCAAAGCCACACAACATTTCATAAAAAATGTTGTGTGGCTTTTTTGTTGGTTGATATGAGTTGTGGATAAAAAAGACGCTTTTACACAGAAACTGTCATTATACGTCACCGCAAGTGGGCTTTTTAAATGGCTAAACGCGAAACAGTTTGTCTGTTAGAATATCTCTCACTTGAGAGGGCTTTGATGCGCCGCCTAAAGGGGCATGATAAATGGCGTCTATTTTGTCCCCAAAATAGGCGTGTACTTCTTCCGCGCTAAGAGCTGGTTCTAGCCCGGCAGGGTTCGCTGAAGTCGACACTATTACCCCTTGAAAAGCCTGACAAAGACGCTGCACTGGTAGGTGTTGAGAAAGACGAATAGCAACGCTCTGATGCTCTCCTCTTACCCAGCTGGGTGTGATATGTGTATCAGGCACAACCCAAGATGTTGGCGTGTCGTTCACACTGATAAGGCGCTGTGCGGCATGAGTGTCTAGGGTCTCGAGCCAAGGTCTTAAATCTTCCTGTGCACCAGCAATCAAGATTAGCCCTTTTTCTTCAGGGCGCGATTTTAACGTGAGAATACGTCTTACCGCTGCTTCGTTAAAAGGATCGCAACCCAATCCCCAGACAGCTTCTGTTGGGTAAGCAATGACACCGCCATTGCGGATGATGTCAGCAAGCTCAGTGGTAGAGGTAACAAGATGCATAAATTCAGACTCAAATAACTTATATAAGGGATTTTTAGGGGGACTAAAATACGCGAAATATCACACAATGATCTTTTGCAGAACGTAGGATTGTAGCGGGATTTTTATTGTCAAGCCAGCAAGCACTTTCTCTTAACGCTGGATTGAGTAAGTAATCCAGCGTTAAGAGAAAGTGCTTGCCGCAGACGTTAGCAGGACATTATTCCATAGCTTGTATTTTTGTCTTTATTTCTTCTATCTTGCTGTTCACCACTTTTTCTAAATGTTCCAATTCTTTGATCAAATCTTCTTTAGTGGCTTTGCTTTCATGTTGTTTGCCAACAATTTTTTCTAGCTCTTCCATCGCACGTAAAACAATGAGCGACGGTTCTTGTACTTGTCGATAAGTTTGTTGACCGCCATCTGCTAGAACGGTTTTGGTTGAGCGACCAAATTTAAACTTTTTGCTCTTAGGTAATAGAGATCCTTTTTCACGACGGTAATAAATTTTCAGTACGTCGTGCCCGCCTTCGTAACGCAAAGTAAATTTTTCAATGTCCTGTATGCTGGTGATACCCATGGACTGAAGTGTTGGATACATAACCATTTTCCCGTTTATTAGTGATCATTTAATAGTCTTTAATTAGTAGGGGATTGTGTCAGTAAAAGCAAGTCCAAAATAGTGGAAAACTGAGATAATGCAGGCAATTTATGAATAGATTGACCTGCATTACTTTTTTCACAGCGATGTTTTAATCTTCGTCGTGTTCAGCGTGATCAATGTTTAGCTCCTTAATTTTTCGAGTCAAGGTGTTGCGTCCCCAACCCAATAAAAGCGAGGCGTCTCGTCTACGTCCACCAGTATGGGCAAGAGCGGTTTCGATCATAATTCGTTCAAACTTAGGTACAGCTTGATCTAGAATGCCTTTTTGTCCTGTGGCTAGGGTGTTGTCTACCCAGTTTTTAAGCGCTTCTTCCCATGAAGCAAAAGGTTGTTCATGAGGAACGGCGGCAAGTAGTTCAGGGGGTAAATCTTCTACCAAAACTTCACGGCCAGACGCCATAACGATTAACCAGCGGCAGGTGTTTTCTAATTGACGAACGTTACCAGGCCAATCAAGTTGGGTCAGATAGTTTTCTGTTTCTTTGGTCAGTTGCTTTGGTTCAACGGCTAACTCTTCTGCGGCTCGACTTAAAAAATGACGGGCTAATTTGGGAATATCCTCGCGTCTTTCTGCGAGTTTAGGCAAATGAATACGAATAACATTCAAGCGGTGAAACAAATCTTCACGGAACGATCCTTTTTGTACTAGATTCTCTAGGTTTTGATGCGTGGCGGCGATAATCCGAACGTCTACTTTAACGGGAGTGTGACCACCTACTCGATAAAATTCACCGTCAGCGAGAACACGTAATAGGCGTGTTTGTGTCTCTGCTGGCATGTCACCAATTTCATCCAAAAAGAGAGTGCCACCGTTGGCTTGTTCGAAACGACCGCGTCGTTGTGTATTGGCCCCTGTAAAGGCGCCCTTTTCATGGCCAAACAATTCCGATTCAATTAAGTCGTGCGGAATGGCCGCCATATTAAGGGCGATAAAAGGGTTGGCAGAGCGAGGACTGTGAGTATGCAAAGCCTGTGCGACGAGCTCCTTACCTGTTCCTGATTCACCGTTAATTAATACGGTAATATTCGATTTTGCGAGTCGGCCGATAGCTCGAAACACTTCCTGCATAGCGGGAGCTTCACCGATAATTTCTTTGTCTACCTGCGGCTCAGCTTCGATTTCCATATTGTCCGTGCTAGGTCTGGCATTACGGTGGTGCAGCATGGCGCGTTTCACCAAACTGACCGCTTCCTCAACATCAAAAGGCTTTGGCAAGTATTCAAATGCGCCACCTTGATAGGAGGCGACAGCACTTTCGAGGTCAGAGTGTGCTGTCATGATAATAACCGGCAAGTAGGGATGATCTTTTTGCAGTTTTTCTAATAGTTTTAAACCATCCATGCCCGGCATACGGATGTCACTAATAATGGCGCTTGGCTGTTCCTTATCAATCATATTGACAAGATTCTCAGCTGAATCAAACAGGCGACATTGAATCCCTTCTTGTTCTAACGTTTTCTCTAGTACCCAGCGAATAGAGCGATCGTCGTCAACAATCCATACGGTTTCTTCTGGTGTCATGAGTGTTTCTCCTGGTCTTGGACTGTCATCTCAATGGGAATTAATATATTAAATTCGGTTTTTTTCGGGTAACTGTTGCATTCAATAATGCCATGGTGCTGATGAATAACGGATTGCGCGATAGACAGCCCTAAGCCTGTTCCATCGGCTCGTCCGCTGACCATGGGATAAAAGAGGGTTTTGAGAATGGCTTCAGGAATACCTGGGCCATTATCAATAATGCTGATTTTGCATACCAAACGATGACGTTTAGAGCCGATGGTGAATTGGCGTAATGCACGTGTCACCATATGAATGGTTTTATGGCGATTATCAGCATCATCCATTAGTGCCTGCATGGCGTTTCTGGTGATGTTGAGCAAAGCTTGTATAAGTTGAGACTCATCACCAATTAAGTCTGGAATACTAGGGTCATAATCTCGAATCAATTCAACCTGGTTGTCGGTTTCAACTGAAATGAGTTGTCTTACGCGTTCAATAACTTTGTGAATATTGAGAGGTTTGTTTTTTGGCAGTTGTCTCGGCCCCAGGAGTCGGTCAACAAGGTCACGTAAACGATCTGATTCTTCAATGATGACCTGTGTGTAATCGTTCAATGCTTCGTCAGTGAAAGCACGGCTGATTAACTGTGCCGCCCCGCGGATGCCGCCAAGTGGGTTTTTGATCTCATGAGCGAGTCCACGGACCAGTTCTTTACTGGTTTCATGGTTGGCAATGATTTCGTCTTCCTGCGAAATACGTTTCATCCTGTCCCTCGGATACAGTTCTATGATGATACTTTCTGTATCGTTAGAGGTCCCCATAATCGGTGTGACGGTGTAGTCACAAAAAAGCTTTTTATTGTTATTACACTCTATTTCCGCTTCACGTTTTGTGAATGGATGACCTGACTTGATGGCAGCATACAGTGCTTGAATACTGTCCTCGTCTTCCCGAAAAGCGGCACCCAGATCATGGCCATAAATTCGACGTCGACTGACGGCGAGCAACATTTCGGCAGCAGGGTTTAAATACTCGATCTCTAGTTTGTCACTCAGCTGAATAACGGCGGTAGATAAATGGTCGATTAATAAGCTATACACAGTATGTGCCTCATCTGTTGACTCCTGCATTTTTGTTGCTATTTAAAGTCTGCTCTTCTCTATATGCTAGATTAATTGCAAAAAACGAACCAACATTGGGCATGGTGAAGTGGCTTGTTTAGTAAGGTTTTTGTGTAAAGAAAAAAATCTATTGCACTATTATAGTGCGAATGAGCGACTGTGTTTATTTTGGGGCAAAAAAAAGCTGAGATGTGCTCAAAAAAAGCCTCGAACAAGGTCGAGGCTTTTTGGTATTTAGTTGCTTTTGAGCTTATGCGCTGTAGTACAGTTCAAACTCAAGTGGGTGAGTTGTCATAGACACACGGCGAGCTTCTGCTGATTTCATAGCAATGTAAGCATCAATCATGTCATCAGAGAATACACCACCTTGTGTTAGGAATGCGCGGTCTTCATCTAGACATTTTAGCGCTTCTTCCAAGCTGCTAGCCACAGTAGGGATAGCCAATGCTTCTTCTGCTGGTAGGTCATACAAGTCTTTGTCTGCTGCATCGCCAGGGTGAATCTTGTTTTTGATACCATCAATACCCGCCATCAACATAGCAGAGAATGCTAGGTATGGGTTAGCGGTTGGATCAGGGAAACGCGCTTCGATACGTTTGCCTTTAGGGCTTGAAACGTATGGGATACGAATAGACGCTGAACGGTTACGAGCTGAATAAGCTAGCATAACAGGTGCTTCGAAGTGAGGCACAAGACGCTTGTAAGAGTTCGTTGAAGCGTTAGTGAACGCGTTCAATGCTTTAGCGTGCTTGATGATACCGCCGATGTAATAAAGCGCCATTTCAGATAGACCAGCGTATTGATCGCCAGCAAATTGGTTTTGGCCATCTTTCCAGAAAGATTGGTGAACGTGCATACCAGAACCGTTGTCGCCAACGATTGGTTTTGGCATGAAAGTCGCTGTTTTGCCGTACGCATGAGCAACGTTGTGCACACAGTACTTAAGAATTTGAACTTCATCTGCTTTCTTAACGAGAGTGTTAAATTTAACACCGATTTCGTTCTGGCCAGCTGTTGCTACTTCGTGGTGGTGAACTTCAATAACTAAGCCCATGGTTTCCATAGCGCCACACATAGCGCCACGAAGGTCGTGGTGAGAGTCAACTGGTGGCACTGGGAAATAGCCGCCTTTTACGAAAGGACGGTGACCCATGTTGCCGCCTTCAAACTTCTTGTTAGAAGACCAAGCTGCTTCTTCAGAGTTGATCTCTACAGAACAACCTGACATGTCAGTTTTCCACTTAACATCATCAAAAATAAAGAATTCTGGTTCTGGACCAAAGAATGCTGTATCGCCAAGACCAGTTGATTTAAGGAATTCTTCGGCACGTAGCGCAACAGAGCGTGGGTCGCGGTCATAGCCTTGCATTGTAGAAGGCTCAATGACGTTACAACGAACAATTACTGTAGACTCTTCGGTGAAAGGATCGATAATCGCAGTATCATCCTGTGGCATCATGATCATGTCGGATTCGTTAATGCCTTTCCAGCCAGTAATGGAAGAACCATCAAACATCTGACCGTTTTCAAAAAACTCTTCATCTACCGTAATAGCTGGAATAGTTACGTGTTGTTCTTTACCTTTAAAATCGGTAAAGCGAAGGTCAACCCACTTCGCGTCATGCTCAGCAATCAAGGCAAGGGTCTTGTTTGACATAGTTGTTCTCCAGTCGTAGTGAAAGCGAAATTACTTTTCGTTTATAGAGTGCTTCAATATAAAGCGCCATTTGTCGAATATAAAGCATAACTTGTGCCAGAATTTTGTGCGGTCTAATAAAGTCTTATATTACAATAAGATAGAATTTTTTAATTTTACAGTGCACTTATTGGTTGCCAAAAAAGGTCTATAAAAAAGTCTTAATGATTCATTTTGGTGCGCAATGTTGTGCTTTTGTTCTTTTTTGGTGCAGTTTTGGTGTTTTCGTATTGAGACGCTTTTCTTTATAATATTTGTCTTCTTTTTAATCTCCGGAATGAATCGCATCTCCTATGAAGTTTATTGTTAAGTTCTTTGCAGAAATCACTATTAAAAGTCGTCCAGTACGAAAAGCGTTTATTAAGCAGCTTAAGCACAACATTAAGTTGGTGCTTAAAAAATATGACTCTGATGTGATTGTTTCGGGTAATTGGGATTTCATTGAGGTGTTTTCAGATAGGGATGAGCGACGAGAGGATTTCATACAGGCTCTTTCCAATATAGCTGGCATCGCGCATTTTCAGTATGTTCGCGAATTCCCGCTGACAGGCTTGGATGATATTGTCGAGCAAGCGGCAGCTTCTTATGGGGATGTCATTAAAGGGGCTGTGTTTGCGGTTCGAGTAAAGCGTGTTGGTCAACATGATTTTACTTCCATTGATGCAGAACGATACATTGGCGGCTGTTTAAGAGCCCGTTGTGGTGCTTTGGCTGTACGCTTGAAAGACCCCGAAGTGTTAGTGCCTATTGATATTCGAGACAATCGAGTTTGGATGATTGAGCAACGAGTTAAAGGTCTCGGAGGATACCCACTTGGGTCCCAAGACCCTGTGTTGTCATTGATGTCAGGTGGTTATGACTCAACCGTTAGTTCTTATTTGACCATGAGCCGTGGTTTGAAGACGCATTTTTGTTTTTTTAATCTCGGTGGTGATGCTCATGAAATAGGTGTTAAGCAAGTATCCAACTTTATTTGGGAAAAATACGGTTCGGCATTAAATGTGAAATTCATTACCGTGCCTTTTGAAGCGGTTGTTGGTGAAATTTTAACCAAAGTCGACAATTCCGAAATGGGCGTTATTTTAAAACGCATGATGTTGCGTGCTGCTTCTCAGCTAATGAAAGAGGTGGGTGCGAAAGCCCTAGTCACGGGGGAAAGTGTGGCTCAGGTATCTAGCCAAACGTTAATGAACTTAAAAGTGATTGATCAAGTGACGGAAGAACTGGTGTTACGTCCTTTGATTACCACGAATAAGCAGGAAATAATTGATAAAGCGATTGAGATTGGTACGGCCCCTTTTGCGGCCAGTATGCCTGAATTTTGTGGTGTTATTTCTGTGAAACCAACAACACGAGCAAAAATGCATCGTGTTGAAAAGCAAGAAGCCAATTTTAACTTTGAGGTTTTGGAACAGGCCATAGCGAATGCAAGCATTGTATCCATCCAGAATGTAATGGACGATGTGGCAAAACAATATCAAGGTGATGTGCCTGTGGTCCGCATGCCGGTTGGTGACGAAGTTATTATTGATATTCGCCACCCAGACGAAGTAAGTAATCGTCCACTAAAAGTCAGTGGTCGGCCTGTTAAAGCCATCCCCTTCTTTGCTTTAGAGTCCAGCTGGAGCGATTTAGAGCGAGAGGTGACGCATTTATTGTATTGTGGCAAAGGTGTTATGAGTCGAATGCAAGCGTCTTATTTATTAGGCAAAGGGCACGAAAATGTAGGAGTCTATTTGCCCTAAAAACACACAACATATTAAATTGTCATTCTAATTTCTTGGCTGCATTTTAATGTACTTTTAAACACTTACATTAGGTAACAGTCGTTATTTTTTGGTTTACAAACTATTACTTAATACAGAAAGGCTCTTGATTCATATCAAGAGCCTTTTTTTATGCTGCCTATGCTTGTTGCCCTTTAAGTCTATTGGTTTTTGTTCATTTTAAAGAGGGCGAGGAATGCCACATACAGCGATTAGAAAAGAGCGTGTTGTGAATCTTGATGCGAATATTTTGTCGATCACCGATCTCAATAGTGCCATAAAGTACGTGAATCCTGAGTTTGAAAAGGTGAGTGGTTATCAGTCAGATGAGTTAATTGGGCAGCCTCATAATATTATACGTCACTCAGATATGCCCGCATTAGCCTTTAAAGATCTTTGGGGGCATTTACAGTGTGGACAATCTTGGATGGGGATTGTAAAAAATCAGTGTAAAAATGGCGATTATTATTGGGTTGACGCCTATGTTAGCCCCATTTGCTGTAATGGGGTGATTACAGAATATCAATCTGTTCGACGCAGCCCTGAAAAAAATGTTCGCGACAGAGCGGAACAGCTCTACCAGAACAGCTTATTAGATGAAAAAAAGGCTTTTAGAAAATTACGAAGGCCGAAGTTGTCATTGTTCCAGAAATTGCCACTAATTATTTCGTTGTGTTTTGGCTTGTCTTTTGTTGGTGCTGCTTTTCAATTAATTTGGTTAAAAAGTGTATTTGAATGGGGGGCTTTGTTTGCCTGTTTAATCAGTGTAGAGAGAGTGTTAAGACCACTTAAAAGCGTTCTTGAAGAAGCAAAAATCATCTCAGATTCATCGTTGGCTATGTATCTTTACACTGGCCGGACGGATGAAGTAGGTCAGCTGCGCCTTGCCATGATCCGGTTACGTGGTGAGACCGCAGCGATTATGGGGCGCATAAGTGATTTTGCTAAAAATGTGAGGGCAAGGCAGTCAACAATATGTGCCAGTATTGATAGTAAGCAGAGAGCTTTTAATACTTTATCGGATGATTTTTGCCTAATTGAGCAGTCGTCACAAAATATGGTCTTGGTAACGGAAGCGGCGTCTTTGTCCGTTCAGAAAAGTGAGGCTAATGCTAACATGGCAAAAAGTTACATGGCGGAAGGACGAGAGGGAATGCAGTCCTCTCGATCGGCAATGAATCGTGTCTGTCAGCAGGTTGAAGAAGCACGTGACGGGTTATTGAATTTAAACGCCGATAGTAACGCAATTTCTTCTGTTGTGGCTGTTATTCGAGAGGTTGCTGAGCAAACAAACTTATTGGCGCTTAATGCCGCAATTGAAGCCGCAAGAGCGGGTGATCAAGGACGAGGTTTTGCCGTTGTGGCCGATGAGGTCAGAGGGCTGGCAAATCGTACATATCATTCAACCGAAGATATTGTTGCTGTTATGGAGCGTCTGCAAAAAGGGTCTATGTTAGCATTATCTAAAATGGAGCAAGCCTATCTTGTTGCTCAAGAAAGCCAAGTGAGAGTGAATGCAGCAGAACTTAAATTGATTGAAGCTCAGGCAGAAATCGAATCGGTGCATCAACAAATGCAAGAAACGGCGAATGCGATGCTAAAACAAAATGTCTGCGCAGGTGACATCAGTAATCGAATGGTTAATGCGGTAAAAGTAGTCAATGGATTGGTTTTACACGGTGAGCAAGACGCAAAAGAGTGTGATAAGGTAAATGTGCAGGTTCAACAGATGGAAGAGCTTGCCGCGCAATTTTGGTCACAAACACTAGACCAGCCTGTTCGTGAAAAAGGCATCAAAAAATGAATATTTGAATATTTTATTGACTTTTTTAGCCACTTTAATGGGATATTCACAAATATCAGGGTACAATTGCGCGAATTTTACCCCGCACCAAGATTCGAGACGCTTGAAGAGCATACTTGTTCGTATCAAGCGGCGTTACATCTTTTTGCTCACGCTAAACGCAGAGAACTATAAATGTCTAATGATATCAATAAGTTACGTAACGTAGCTATTATTGCCCACGTTGACCACGGTAAAACAACCTTGGTTGATCAGCTATTAAGCCAATCTGGCACATTGGATCGTAAAGATCAAGGTTCTGAACGAATCATGGATTCTAACGACCAAGAAAAAGAACGTGGCATCACGATTTTGGCGAAAAACACGTCAATCATGTGGAACGACTACCGTATTAATATCGTGGATACACCTGGACACGCCGATTTTGGTGGTGAGGTTGAGCGTGTATTGTCTATGGTTGATTCTGTACTTTTGTTGGTTGACGCTGTGGATGGTCCAATGCCGCAAACGCGTTTTGTAACCTCAAAAGCATTTGAGCGTGGCCTACGTCCTATCGTTGTTATCAACAAAATTGACCGTCCAGGTGCTCGTCCTGATTGGGTTATGGATCAAGTGTTTGATTTGTTCGACAGTCTTGGTGCAACAGAAGAGCAGTTAGATTTCCCTGTTATTTACGCGTCTGCTATCAACGGTATTTCTGGTAATGATCCAGAGAACATGGCGGAAGACATGACGCCGCTGTACCAAATGATTGTAGACAGTGTGCCAGTGCCAGATGTTGACCCAGATGGCATGTTCCAAATGCAGATTTCTGCATTGGATTATGATGCTTATGTCGGTGTTATCGGTATCGGCCGTATCACACGCGGTAGTTTGTCTCCAAACCAGCAGGTTGTTGTTAAGTCTGCTGATGGCAAAGAGCGTAAAGGTAAAGTGTTAAACGTGAAGGGCTATCATGGTCTGGCGCGTGTTGATACCGATAAAGCCGGTGCTGGTGATATCGTGTGCATTACGGGTATTGATGGCTTGAGTATCTCTGATACCTTATGTAATCCTGATTGTGTTGAAGCATTGCCAGCATTGTCAGTGGATGAGCCGACGGTAAGTATGACCTTTATGGTCAACGATTCTCCTTTTGCCGGTAAAGAAGGTAAATTTATTACCACTCGTAATATTTCAGACCGTCTTGATCGAGAGCTTATCCATAACGTGGCATTGCGTGTTCGCCAAGGTGAAACACCGGATAAATTTATTGTATCTGGCCGTGGTGAGCTACATCTTTCTGTATTGATTGAAAACATGCGCCGCGAAGGCTTTGAGATGGGGGTTTCCCGTCCTGAAGTGGTCCAAAAAGAAGTCGATGGCAAAATCCACGAACCTTTTGAGCGTGTCGTTATCGACGTTGAAGAGCAACATCAAGGTTCTATCATGGAAGAGCTTGGTTTGCGTAAAGCGGAATTGACCAACATGGAACCCGATGGAAAAGGTCGTGTGCGTCTTGAATTCATGGCGCCTTCTCGTGGTCTAATCGGTTTCCGTGGTTTGTTCCTAACGCTCACTTCTGGCTCTGGTATTATGACCAGCGTATTTGATCATTACGGTCCTGTAAAAGACGGTGATGTAGGTGGTCGTCAGAACGGTGTGTTGGTCAGCATGGTGACAGGTAAAACAGCGGCGTTTGCTTTGTTTAACCTACAAAGCCGTGGTCGTTTGTTCTTGGGTCACGCGGTTGAAGTATATGAAGGTCAGGTCATCGGTCTTCATTCACGCGATAATGACTTAACGGTTAACCCAGTTAAAGGTAAGCAGTTAACGAACATGCGAGCCTCTGGTACGGATGAAGCTTTGACCTTGACGCCACCGATTCGTCACACGCTTGAACAAGCACTTGAGTTTATCGAAGACGACGAGTTGGTAGAAGTGACGCCAGTCAGTATTCGTATTCGTAAAAAACTATTGACTGAAAACGAGCGTAAACGCGCTGGTCGTAAGTAATAGCGATTTTTGAAAAGGTATGAAAGTACCCTTTACAAAGAGCAGCAGCAAATGAATTCATGCAAATGAATTCGTGAGCGACAGAAGCGCCTTCGGGCGCTTTTGTTTTTTCTAAACTTTGTTAAAGTCAGGTGTTTTATTTAGCTGAGTGAGTATTGGTAAGTAAAAGGAGATAGGGATGAAAGTCTTGGTGCAGCGAGCGTTAAATGCGAGCGTTGTTGTTGATGGTGACATCATCGGCGCAATTGATCATGGTCAGCTAGTATTGGTCGGTATTGAGAAAGGTGATACCGAGACGGACACTCAAAGGCTGGCTGATAAATTGTTGAAGTACCGTATGTTTAGTGATGAAGAGGGCAAAATGAACTTAAATGTTCAGCAGGTTTCTGGTGGTGTCTTATTGGTGTCGCAATTTACCTTGGCTGCTGAAACTAAGAAAGGTTTGCGTCCTGGCTTTTCTACAGCCGCAATTCCAGAAGAGGGAGAGCGTCTGTTTAATGACTTTGTGAATAAAGTGCGTGCTCAATACAGTAAGGTTGAAACAGGGCGTTTTGGAGCCGACATGAAAGTCTCTTTTACCAATGATGGCCCTGTTACCTTTATGCTTGATTAAGTCTTATATTTGGTTGATTTACGGACGGTTCAGCAATTGGTAAACATGATAGGCACTGGCTACATCGGCAAGAGCAGTGCCAACCGATTTAAATAAAGTGGTTTGGCTGTTGTTGAGTCGACCTTTTATTGTCCCATTACACAGCTGCGCAAGTTCACCTTGTAGGTGATCCTCCTTGATGCAGGCCTCCTCCAGTGGGATTAAAATATCGCCCGCTTCGTTTAATACATTCAAGAGGCTATCGACAATGACATGCGACATTTTAACGGTAGCGGAGTCGCATTCTCGACAGTGTCTGTGGTGATTACCCACCAGATCTATATGAGTGCCAGCAGCAAGAGAGGCGCTTTTAAATAAGGGGGTTGGGCTGCCAGTGGCGCAACTGATGATATCGACGCCAGTAATCACTTCTTCATAATGTGCACATACCTCTACGTTAAGGTCGGGGCGAATATGTTTGATTTTTTGTTGTACCTTGCGCATTTTTTCTTCTGAGCGACCATGAACATAAATGGTATGAAGTGGTCTAACGCTGGCGTGGGCGAGTGCCATATAAGGCGCTAATTCCCCTGTGCCAAACAAGAGAAGTGTGCAGGCATCTTCCTTTGCCATATAGTTAGCAGCCAGAGCTGATACAGCTGCGGTTCGCCAATACGTTAGACTGGTGCCATCGACCAGAGCGAGCGGCGCGCCAGTTGGTCGAGAAAAAAGTAACACTTGGGCGGCGACAGTGAGGCGTCCTTTTTCTGGGTTTTCCGGATAATGAGTGAAGGATTTCACGCCTAATACTTCTTCTGTCCATGCGGGAAGAACCGCAAACGTATCATGCTTATCCAACGAGCCGCTGGGTAAAGGGTATATTTGTCTTTGTGGCATTCCAAAACTCTGTTGGAACGTTTTCTCAATCGCTGGAATCAGTGTTTCAAAGCTCAATACTTGGTTGACAGCATTCGCATTTATTATCTGCATAGCGGGAAAGCCTCTCAATATACGTTAGGTTGTTCAGCACAATAGCACTCTGGCATAAATCGATGAAGAGTCGTTTTGTTGAGAGAGGGCGGTGATATAAAAAAAAAGCACTTGAATTAGGTTCAAGTGCTCTAAAAAATGATGGTTAAGTTTGAGGTTTTACTGAGCCGACTGAGTGCTTTCACTCCGCTCTTCGCTACCATCGACAACCACTTTAACAGTGCGTCCCGCCAAAAGGCCCAATTCAAACAGCAACCACATAGGTATGGCTAGCAAAGTTTGCGAGAAAATATCAGGCGGTGTGATCAACATGCCAACGACAAAGCAACCTAGAAAAATATAAGGGCGCTTTTTTGCTAAAGCCGCAACGGTTGTCACACCGGCTTTGATCAGCAAGTAGGTAGCGACAGGAATTTCAAAGGTGACGCCAAACGCAAAGAAGAGTTTGAGTACAAAGTTTAAATAATTATTAATATCAGTCATGACCGTGACTTCGCCAGGTCCTACTGTCGTGAAAAAGCCAAAAATCAATGGCAGAACAATGTAATAGGCAAACAAGATGCCAGCATAAAAAAGGAAAATACTGGACACCAATAAGGGTATCGCAATTTGTTTTTCATTTTTGTACAAGGCTGGGGCAATGAAGGACCATGCTTGATACAGGGTATAAGGAACAGAGATTAAAACAGAAACAAAAAATGTCAGCTTTAGGGGGGCTAAAAAAGGCGAAGCGACTTCTGTTGCTATTAATGAGCTGCCAGGAGGTAGCAAAAGTCGTAATGGTTCAGACACAATAAGGTATAAGTCGTTGGCAAACGCATATAGGCCAACAAATAAAATCAGTATCGCTAAAACCGACTTTAGTAAACGATTTCTAAGCTCGAGAAGATGAGCAACCAATGGTGCTTGATTTGAAGAATCTGTACTCATAATGCGTCACATGTCCGCGTATAGTTTGTCAAAGTTCGTTCCGTTAAGGACGAGATGTGGCTTCAGGCGTTTTCTCTGTATGGTTTGCCGGTTGGTCGATCTCTATCGCTGTGTCTGCTTTTAGTTTATCGGATAACGGTGCTTGTTCTGCTTCAATGTTCGCTTGAGCGTCTTTATGCTCAGCAACTGGTTCTTGAGTTGCCACGGGTAAAATCGTGTTTTGAATAGCACGTTCCTCTTTTAAAAGGCGTTGATTCGTTTCACTGATTTTTTGCTGAAGTTCCTCTTGATCAAGCTGAGCATTAATTTCTCTTTGTACGGAATTAATACTGCGTTTTATTTTACGCACCCACAACCCAGCCATTTTAGCAGCATGAGGCAAACGTTCAGGGCCGAGCACTAACAGGCCAACAACGAAAACAACAAGCAGTTCAGAAAAGCCAATATCGAACACAGCTTAGGCGCTCTTATCGTCTTTTTTGACATCAGCATCAATCACTTTGTGCTGGGCGACTTTGTCATCTTCTGCTTTGTCGTCTTTATCAACGGCTTCTTTAAAGCCTTTTACGGCTCCGCCTAGGTCCGACCCGAGATTTTTAAGTTTTTTGGTGCCAAAGATAAGAATTAGGATGGCTAATACGATCAAAAGTTGCCAAATACTGATTCCACCGAACATATTTTTCTCCCATTTTTATTTGTTACGATTGGCTTTTTCGTCTAAGCCAGACAAGTTGAATCGACGTGCTAATTCATCCAATATCGCCTCTGGGCCAATATCTAAATGAGATAACATGACAAGTGTGTGAAACCAGAGATCTGCTGTTTCATAAATCAAATCAGACTTATCGCCAGAGATGACAGCATCTTTCGCAGCAATGATGGTTTCAATGCTTTCTTCGCCTACTTTCTCTAGGATCTTATTTAATCCCTTTGCGTGTAGACTAGCAACATAAGAAGAATCAGCGGCGGCGGTTTTACGTTGTTCTAGAGTGGCTGCTAACTCAGCCAATACATCGGATCTCATTATAATCTCTCGAATGTTACGGTTTTAAGACAAGTAGGTAAAGGCCCACAAGAAATAAGCCTAGGCTAGCTATATCAGCGGTTTGTAAGTGTTCTAGTGACTCAGGGTCTGTCACCATCCAAGCGCTTGCCAAACTCAATATGCCCAACAAACGAAAGGGGGTGTTTTTACGTCCTTTTTGTAATTCCTTACTAAGTTGCTCAATGGCTTGGGTTTGTGCTTGCATACGTTCTTCTTGATGGGACATTTGAGACAATGCCGTATAAATCAAGTTAGGAATTTGTGGTAATTGGCCAGCCCACTGTGGTGCTTGTTTGCGCACTTCTTCCATGACACGTTTTGGTCCCATTTGTTCACTCATCCATTTTTCTAAGAAGGGCTTTGCCGTTACCCATAGATCCAAATCTGGATACAGTTGACGTCCTAACCCCTCAATGTTCAATAATGTTTTTTCCAATAAAACCAACTGGGGTTGTACTTCCATGTTAAAGCGACGTGCCGTTTGGAATAATCCAATGAGTACTTGACCAAAAGAAATGTCTTTCAGTGGTTTTGCAAACATGGGTTCGCAGACACTGCGGATAGCCGATTCAAAAGCGTGTACAGGAGTGCCTTTTGGTACCCAGCCACTTTCCACATGCAGTTCGGCGACTAAACGGTAATCGCGTTGAAAAAATGCCAGAAGATTTCGAGCTAAGTAGCTCTTATCAGCATCGTCTAAGCTGCCCATGATCGCGCAATCAATGGCAATATATTTAGGTTTTTTGGGGTTACTTACATCAACAAAAATGTTGCCTGGGTGCATATCCGCATGGAAGAAACTATGTGAGAAAACTTGAGTGAAGAAAATTTCAACACCACGTTCTGCCAAGCATTTCATGTCCACGTTAGCTTTGTTCAGGGCTGCAATATCGGCAACAGGAATACCTGAAATACGTTCCATCACCATGACATTGCGATGACTGAAATCCCAGTACACTTGCGGTACATAAAGCAGATCAGAGTGAGTAAAGTTGCGCTGCAATAAACCGGTATTGCCAGCTTCTTTGGCAAGGTCTAGTTCATCTAAAATAGTGTATTCGTAGTCGGTTACTACCTCTACTGGTCTTAAACGACGACCATCGGCGCTCATATTCGCAACAAGATGGGCCAAGGTGTAAAGCAAGCTGATGTCTTTGCTGATGGTTTTTTCTATATGAGGGCGGATCACTTTCACTACTACTTCTTCGCCAGAGTGCAGTGTTGCAGTGTGAACTTGGGCAATGGAGGCGGAAGCTAATGGAGTAGCTGAAAATTTAGCAAAGAGCCTCGGAAACTGGGGCTTTTAAATCTCTTTCAATAATAGCTTGAGCGACATGGCCTGGAAATGCCGGCACCTTGTCCTGAAGCTTTGCTAGCTCATCAGCAATGTCATCATCCAGTAAATCGCGCCTCGTGGATAATATTTGTCCAAATTTAACAAAAATAGAGTACCAAAGACTCTAGTGCTAGCCTCAGTCGCTCGCCTCTATTTTGTTGTGCACGTTTACGCCCAATAGCGCACACAGCGCCAAGCGTATAACGAATGTACCAAGGCAGTAGACCAAAAGGAATAAAGACATCAAGGCGAAATCGAACGACGGTAAATACAATACGCAATAAGCGAAAAACACTGGTTAGCATAACTAGAATTTAAACCCTTTATGAAGCGCAACAATGCCGCCGGTTAAGTTTTGGTAACTGGTACGCTCAAATCCAACATCATCCATCATGCTTTTTAGTGTTTCTTGGTCTGGATGCATGCGAATGGACTCAGCAAGATAGCGGTAACTGTCGGCGTCATTAGCGATCAACTTGCCCATGGCTGGTAGTAAACGGAAAGAATATTGATCGTAGACTTGTGATAAGAGTTCGGACTCAGGCTTAGAAAATTCAAGCACCAATAAACGTCCACCTGGTTTTAATACACGGTACATAGAGGCGAGTGCTTTGGATTTATCCGTCACATTGCGCAAACCAAAAGCAATGGTAATGCAGTCAAACGTATCGTCGGGAAATGGCAGTGCTTCTGCATTGGCTTGGACAAATTTAACATTACCGACCACACCTTGGTTAGCAAGCTTATCACGACCGACTTTTAGCATAGAATCGTTAATGTCAGCGAGAATAACCTGACCTTGTGTACCTACAAGACGAGAAAATTTAAGGGTTAAATCTCCTGTGCCACCAGCGATATCAAGAACGCAATGCCCAGCGCGGACACCAGATTGACTAATAGTATGACGTTTCCAAAGGCGATGGATACCACCGGACATCAGGTCATTCATGATGTCGTATTTTGCGGCTACGGAGTGAAAAACTTGTGCGACCGCTTTTACTTTTTCGTCGGTTGGGATTTCTTTAAAGCCAAAGTCAGTGGTTTTTTTCTGATCGTCTTGCATAAACTACTTCATCCTACTGGCGGTATCATGCGCCATATTCTTTATTTAAGCGGTTATTGTAACCGTGTCGGCAAGGCACGGGTACTGCTTTATCAGTACTATTTGTGTGCCATGACCTTATTTCGTCCTGCTTCTTTCGCTAAATAGAGCTGCTTGTCGGCGCGAGAGAACAAGGATTCCGGTTCTTCTTGAGTATGCAATTCCGCGACTCCCATTGAGACGGAGATAGAAACGGGTTCGCCTTGCATATTAAAAGGGGTTTTGATAACAGCAAGGCGAATGGCCTCTGCACGTTCTATGGCCTGAGCGAGCGTGGTGTTGGGGAAAATAATGACGAACTCTTCACCGCCATATCGGAAAATCAGATCCGTTTTATCCAGAACACTACGAATTTGTTTTGGCACCAGTCTAAGGACCTTATCGCCAGCCAGATGCCCCCATGTGTCATTAACTTTTTTAAAATGGTCTATGTCGCAAACGGCTAAGCAAAGTGATTTTTGGTTTTTCTGTGTGACTTTACACAAGGGCAAAATGGTGTCTTGATAGGCTGTACGGTTAGGCAAATCTGTTAGCGTATCTGTCATTGCTTGGGCAAGTTTCTCTTGTAATAACGAGCGCAAGGATACCGTATCTTTTTCCATTCGAGTGACCTTGTTTTTTAGCAAGGTAATGGACTGTGTAGCATGCTTTTCTTGTTCGACCATTTTGGTCTTGTATTCTGTCATGGTAGTGGAAATAGTCGACAACCTATCGTTGATAATGGCTTTAAGGCTGTCTAGGTCATCGGCGCTGTTAACGGCTTTTGAGGTATCACTCACTTGTTTTTGTAGTTTTGTATTAAATCCTTCGCGGCTTTCAGATAAAGATTTTTGTGAAAAGTAGCTGCTGGAAATAGATTCGTTGATGCTGGCCAGTTGCTTATTTAGTTGATTGAGATAATTGGTCAGGCTTTCTTGATTTTTGCCGATCGCAATCATAATCAAGCTGATAACTTCATCCAGCAAACTGGGCAGTTGCTGTAAATTATTATTGCCGAGTAGTGCTTTCTTTAAGTCAACAACGTCTTCGTCGTAATGACTAGGCAAGGACAAATTATTCATGAGGCCTGCCAGAGTATGGCTAATTTGCATCATGATGTCTTGATCATTTCTTTGTGAATCGCTTGTGCTACGGTTTCGATTGAATAAGCGTTTAAAAAACGAACTGCGTGCGGGATCGACTTCTGCTTGGCTGAGAGTGTTTTCTGCCAGCGTTAGAAAGCCTTTTAACAGTTGAGGCCATTGTGAGGCAGACTGCCAGTGTAAGCGTATTTGTGCTTCAAGTTGTTTCTTTTCGTTTTGAGGGACACGTTTACTTTCTTGCTTTTCAAGAAGGTTGATAAGCTCTTCTAAAACGCTTCGAACTTGCCTAGCTCGGCTTGCTTGTGCCTCGTCGCTTTGAATTAATAGAGGTTCCGCATTGTTAAGAACCTCTTGTATTTCTTCAGCATTGGCACCTTTGGTAATGGCTTGCCGTATTTGGCGTACGACGGAATCAAGTTTTGGGTCGTTTCCTTCAGCCAGCATGCTGGTTCTAGAAACCGCTTTACGTAACACTTCAATCAGTTTGTCACTGGATGATTCCGTCATATTTCACTAAGTCCTACTATTTTTGACGTTCTTTCTCGATTAAGAAGTCAACCACTTTAAAAATGTTTTCATTGCCATTGGCGCTTTCCGCACTGACTAAATACTTACCATTGACAATAATGCCAGGAACGCCACGTGCACCGTAGGCACGTATTTTTGCATCGGCTTGGCTTAGGCGACTGTTGACGGCAAAAGAATCATACTGTTTACGGAAGTCATCTTCGTTAACACCGTAGTCGGCAAAAAAGCGTGCCAACGCATCTTCTGAGTTTAGATTACGGCGCTCAACATGGATAGCATTAAACAGATCAGCACGAATTTTATCTTCCATACCAAGGAGATCAGCGACATAAAAGGCTTTTGCATGCGCTAACCAGCCACGTCCAAATACAGCTGGCAAGAATTTGAAGTCAACATCACTCGGCAAGTCTTTTTTCCATGCTTGGACAAGAGGTTCTAGGCTGTAGCAATGTGGGCAACCATACCAAAAGATTTCGGTGACTTCGATTTTATTTGGATCACTGGTTCTCACAGGGGTTTTGATTGTCGTATAACCATTACCATCACTGTATTCCGCGGCAACCGCAGAGAGAGGAATCAGTAAAGAAAAGATCAGTGCTGACAAAAACTTTATCATGGAGTGCTCCTAGTTATATCTGTTTATAAGGTATTCATACATGATGCACAGAATTTCAGTAGAATACGATTCTATCAGGGCTCTAGCGCGCTGATTTTCCAGTAAGTTTACATGAAATTTACACGCATCTCCTTTTGCTGTGAACAACATGGCATATCATCGAGTTTGCTGGCATTATATACAGCAAATGAAATAAACCTAAATGCCAATTCGAATCTACTGATGAATACCAACTTATGACCCCTTTTGACTCTACTTTCCAATCTGCACATTTTATCAAAAGTGCCGAAAAACTTTCTCAATGTCCTTTAGACCAAGGTGTCGAAGTGGCATTCGCAGGACGCTCGAATGCGGGTAAGTCTACCGCCTTAAATACCTTGACGAATCAACGTAAGTTGGCACGTACGTCTAAGACACCAGGTCGAACACAGTTGATTAACTGTTTTGGAGCTCAATGTCGATGATCGTCGTCTTATTGACCTTCCTGGTTATGGTTTTGCGAAAGTGCCGATCGCCATGAAAAAAGTGTGGCAAGCGCACATGCAAGACTACTTGATGAATCGCCGTTCATTAGCGGGCGTGGTTCTCGTGATGGATATTCGTCATCCATTGAAAGAGTTTGATGAAATGATGCTCGACTGGGCGAAATCTAACCGCATGAAAGTGCATGTGTTATTAACTAAGTCTGATAAGTTAAAACGTGGGCCAGCTAAATCGACCATGTTGGCTGTACAGCGTGTGATTAAAACATTGGGTGTTGATGGTTCAGTACAGACTTTTTCTTCTTTAAGTGGTGATGGTGTCGATGAGTTGCGCACGAAACTGGCAGAATGGTTAGTGCTTGATAATCTTGAAGATATTCCAGTATCACCAAACGCTTAATCATTTTGTAGGTCGTGTCTTTATCCTTAAAAAGGGATGTCGACAAAAATGTCGGACTAAAGCCACGACCTACAATACATTCATTGTGGTGTTAAATATGCCGCTAGGAAAGTATCAAAGTCCACTTCATCAGCGGCTTCAATGGCTGCTTGGTCTTGTAAAGAGCGTTCTGCTTTGTCCATAAACTCACGAGTCAGTTCCTGAGTTAATGGGCAAGCCATCCATTGAGCTTGTTGTTCTTTTGACAACGCTAACATGGCACTTTGATAGCCTTGTTGTGCTTTGCAACGCGCTAACAACTGTGCAGAAGGCAGCAGAGTTTCGTCAGCCAGTTTCTCTTTTTGGATTGCTACTGCTTGCTGATAGGCTGCATTCCCTGTTTTTTGCGACAAAAAATTAGCAACTTGGGTTAACTCATCAAGCATCTGCTCGGCTTTGTGGCGCAATTTAATTGGGCCTTTGCCAAAATCAAAGTCCATCTCCAAGTCACGACCATGGGAAGCAATTTCTTGCTGCATTTTACGCAGTTGTTTGCATTCTTCACTGCCAAGATGCTCGTCGCCACGCAACATGCAGTAAAGCAAAAACACATCAATAAAATACAAGGTAGACGATTGCATACCGATAGAAGAACTTGGATCTAAGTCCATAATGCGTACTTCAATGTATTCAACCCCTCTCGCATGCAAGGCAGCGCTTGGGTGTTCGCCTGGCTGCGTGACACGTTTTGGACGAATATCACTGTAATATTCGTTTTCAATCTGCAACAGATTGCTATTAAGCTGACGATATTGCCCGTCCACTTTTACGCCGATGTCTTGGTAACGTTGATAGGGTGTGCGTAATGCATTTTTGATGGTGCTGATATAAGTATCGACTTCGTTATAACAGACGTACAGATCGGCTTGGGCTTTATTTTGATAGCCAAGATCGCTCATACGAAGTGACGTTGCTTTCGGGCCGAACCAAGTATGCTTTTCAAGTGTTGTTAAGCTGTCTGGCTTTTTGGGTAAAAAACTGTCGTCGATGGCTGGAGAAGCCCCAAACAGTAATGAAAGCATCCAAGAGCTGCGGCGAAAGTTGCGAATCAAAGCGAAATAACTATCAGACTGGAAGGTTTGTTTTTCGCTGGCAGATAACGCCGTTTTGCCTTTGTATTGCTCCAAAAATGTCCAGAAGTCTTTATCAAAGGAAAAGTTATAGTGCATACCTGCAATACATTGCATGATGCGACCATAACGATTGGACAAACCTTCACGGTAAACGCGTTTTAGTTTGCCAGTATTGGATTCGCCATAATAGGCAATCGGTACATCATCATTACCAGCAAGGTAACAAGGCATACTCGCGGGCCACAAACATTCGTCTTGATTAAATAGCTCATGGTTAACCAAGTTATGAATGTCTTCTAGCTCCTTGATTACCCCTTCCACGCTTGGATGAACACCCGTGATAAATTCCATGAGAGATTCAGAATAATCCGTGGTAATAGAACTATGAGTCAGTGCTGAGCCTAATGTTTTTGGGTGGGGCTTATGGGAAATGCGGCCCTCAGTGCGATCAACTCGTAACGCTTCACGTTCCACACCGCGGTGGAATGTGAGTGCTGATGTTGTCGCGGCTTGTTGGCAGTGGGCTGCCAACGCTTGCAAAGCATCGGATAAGGTGGTCAAGAAGTCTTCCTTCTATTGAATAAGGCCAAATTTAATTTGCAAGGATTGTACTCGGCAGAGCTTATTCGCAGCAAGCAAGAGATACTCTGTGCGCATTAATTACAGAATTCATGGCCTGTGTTTCTCTTAAGCCTGTTCTAGATCCATTTAACGAAGAATAAATTAGGTCTGAAATTCATAAACGTTACCTAAATTCAATATTTTGGTGAGTTCATCCAACGCAGTACGGCTTTCTATTAGCAGTTGAGGGTCCGCCAAATCTTGTTCGTGTAGCTCGTCTCGATAGTGTTTATCTATCCAGACATTTAAACGTTCAAACAAAGTATTATTCATTATAGTGGATGGATTAATCGCCGCTTGTTCAGCTTGCGTTAAAGCAACGCGAAGTCTTAGACAAGCTGGACCACCGCCGTTGCTCATGCTTTGTTTGAGGTCGAAGACTTTGATCTCATTGATTGGTGATTGACCAGCCACTAGGCTATTTAAATATGCCCAAACCGCTGGATTATTTTCACATTCTCCCGGTACAACCAGCACCATGTCATCGTCACCACGGCTTAATAATTGGCTGTTAAACAGGTAAGACTGAATACAATCTTGCACCGATACAGCGTTGCTTGGTACTTCAATCAGGTGAAACTGAGATGCTCTGTCGCCCCAAGCTGTGAGCAAGTCTTGCTTCATTTTAGCCGTGTCCAAGAAGGCTTCTTGGTGATAGAAGTGCGCATTGCGATTACCCACGGCGATGACATCATTGTGGAAGACACCAGCGTCGATGACGTCTGGATTTTGCTGAGCATAAACCACTTGATTGGCTGATAATCCATGACGACGAGCCACCGCTTGAGAGGCTTCTAAGGTATGGCGAGCCGGGAATTTAGCCGGTTTAGGGGCGTTGCTGTTGAAGGCTTCCATGCCGTAGACAAAGAATTCGATGCCTTGTTCGCCATAGCTATGGCAAAAACGTGTATGGTTCGCTGCACCTTCGTCACCAAAGTGGTCGACGCTGGGCAAAGCGGGATGATGGGCGAAGTGTTTTTCGTCGTTGAAGGTGGCTTGCAAAATTGCGCCAGTGGTTTCGTGCTCTATGGAGCGGTGGAATTTATTCACTAAGTTGGCTGGCGTGAAATGCACGCGTTTGTCATGGGTGTCGCCACTTGGCGAGACGGTTGCGGCATTGGCGGTCCACATACAGGACGCGGAACTAACCGCAGCAAGCAGCTTGGGGGCTTGTCTGGCAGCTTGTTCCAATATGCTGGCGTCTGTTCCTGAAAAGCCTAAACGACGCAGTGTTGGGATATGTGGTCGTTCGTGTGGGGCAAGTACGCCTTGTACAAACCCCATATCTGCTAAGGCTTTCATTTTGACCAAGCCTTGTTTGGCTGCCGCTTTTGGATTAGATGGACGTGCGGAGTTATTTAATGAAGCGACGTTACCAAAAGATAGGCCGCTGTAGTTGTGGGTTGGGCCCACTAAGCCGTCAAAATTGGCTTCTGTCGCTGTATTCATCATTACCTCTAAATATCGTTAGTTTGGTTTTGTATTGAGGCTGCTATAGCGTCAAACCATGTGCAAGCTTTTCGGGCATGGTTAGGCTATCAGCTTCAATACTGGCAACGGGGTACGCGCAATAATCTGCAGCATAGTAAGCACTGGCTCTGTGGTTGCCGCTGGCGCCCGTACCGCCAAATGGTGCATTACTTGATGCGCCAGTAGTTTGGCGGTTCCAGTTGATGATGCCTGCTCGGCTGTGTTGTAGGAACCATTCGTACTCTGCAGCGTCGTCGGACAAAATACCGGCCGATAAGCCAAATCTTGTGTTATTAGCGATGCTCATGGCTTGATCCAAGGAATCATAGCGAATCACGGTAAGCAGTGGGCCGAAGTATTCTTGGTCTGGCAGTTCGTCTAGCATGTCGGTGGCATCGATAATGCCCGGTGTCACGAAACCTGTTTGGCTATCGCCGCGGGTCATTTCTAAGATAGGAGATGCCCCTAGCTTAATCAGTTTTTGGTAGGCTTGCAGTAAACCGTCAGCCGCTTGCGCTGATACAACAGGCCCCATAAAAGGCTGTTCGTCAGCGTCAAAGCGATCAATCTTGAGCGCTTTGGTTGCCGTTACTAAAGCGTGCAAAATGGCATCGCCTAGCTTGCCTTTGGGCAATAATAGACGACGGGCGCAAGTACAACGTTGCCCCGCAGAAATAAACGCCGACTGAATAATTTCATGTACCGCCGCACGTTGATCCGCGATTTTTTCAGATACCAATAATGGGTTATTGCCACCCATTTCTAGCGCTAAAATTTTGCCCGGATGGCCAGCAAAGTCTTTATGTAAAATGTGACCAACTTGAGGGCTGCCGGTGAAGAATAATCCGTCGATTTCTTGATGATTTGCTAGGGCGACGCCTGTCTCACGCTCCCCTTGAATCAAGTTAAGTACGCCAGCTGGCAAGCCTGCTTTTTCCCATAATTGAACGATTAGGTCAGAGGTCGCGGGTGCTTGTTCGCTTGGTTTAAAAACGACGGTGTTGCCAGCAATCAGCGCTGGCACTATGTGCCCGTTAGGTAAATGCCCTGGAAGTTATAGGGACCAAATACGGCAACGACACCATGTGGACGATGACGCAGACGCGCAGTGGCTCCAGGCATTGGCGTGGTTTTTCCCCCGTTCGTTCGTGGTAAGCCTGTATAGATATGGCTACTTTTCCGACCATGGCGGCGGCTTCGGTGCGCGTTTCCCAGATTGGCTTACCTGTTTCACGGCTGATAACGGTCGCTATGTCTTCGCTGTGTTCTTTAACTAGAGCTGCGAAGGCTTCAATAACACTTAAACGCTCTTCTAAAGGACGGTTTGCCCAACTAGGAAAGGCAGTACGAGCGGCTTTGATAGCAGCGTCGACTTGTTCAGCTGTGGCGGTATGAGCTTGCCATACTAAACTGGCGTCCGCTGGGTCGATAGAGCGTAGTAACTGGCCTTCGCCTGCTAACCATTGGCCATTAATATAATGTGCTTGTTTCATGATAGCTCCTGTTAATTCGTGCGCATTTATCTTGAATAGGGGGATAATTCCACGATTCGAACGGGTTCTTTATTTGTTATGCAAAGGCTGTCTGCTTCTTCTTGAGTGAGAGTCATCGCACTTCCCGGAGGTATGGATCGCTGAATTAAAATGCAGCGGAAATCAGCTACTTTGGCATTCGACACAAGGTAGAAACAGCCTTCATTTGGCGAATTGCACAACCCTTTGGGTTGGCCGATGTTAGCCAGACAAAGACGACTATCACGAACGGCACGGATATCTTGAACTCTGGCTTCTAAACTTGGACCACCATCAAAAATATCCACATAGTTTTCGTAGCGAAAGCCTTCTTGCTCTAATAAGCGACGAGCTGGTACGGTATTTTGATGAACCTGTCCAAGTACGTCTCGAGCCGCCTGCGGTAGTAGGTTCACATAAACAGGATTATTGGGCATAAGCTCAGCGATAAATTGTTTATTACCTTGGGCGGTTAATTCATCCGCTTCCTTGAAATCGATGGAAAAAAAGTGACGACCAAGGCTTTCCCAAAAGGGCGATACACCGTTTTCATCACTGACACCACGCATTTCCGCGAAGACTTTTTCCGTAAAACGTTCAGGAAATTGCGCCATGAACATAAAGCGCGCTTTTGACAGTAACTGGCCGTTTTTAGAATGGCGGTAGTTTTCTTCTAAAAATAAGGTGCAAATTTCGCTGCAGCCGGTGAAATCGTTGTTGAGTATCAGCGTCGGGATAGCATTATGAACGCCTAATTCTCTTGAGGCATGGGTGATGGTGCCGAGATGATAGCTGTAAAAGGGTTCGTCTAAACCAACCGTGGCCAATATGCCACAGGTGCCGACAATATCTCCGGTGGTGCTGTCTTCGAGCACCATAAGATAGTCTTCGTTGTTTGGTGATACGACATTTTCTTTGGCAAAAGAGCGTATGGCTCCGTCAATTTTTTTTGCAGTACCGCTTCGTCGGTTACCAAGGAGGTAAAGCCAATGCCAGTCTTTTCTGCAAGTCGATAAAGTGACTTTAGGTCATTTTGACAGATAGGGCGTATGACCATCATGATGAGTATCCTTTTTTATAATTAAGCGCTGTGAGCGGCGCAAAAATTTTTTATATATGATTATTAATATTATAGAGCGACCCATTGGATTCGGCTTCCAGAGGAGATGCCCAATTTGTCTTGAGTGGCTTTTTCGAGTGCTAATCCCGCGACTTGTGGCTCAGCGGAAGCGGCTGTGACTCGAAAGGTTTCCAGATGTCCTGCTGAAATAAGATGCATCGAGCTCCTTACTGCTTTCGGTCAGTGTTAACGCTTTGCCCATTTTTTGCTCAGCAATAGTGTGAAGGCTTTCTGTACGTGCCTCTATGGTGGGTCCAGCATCAAAAATATCCACGTAACCGCGGAACTCGAAGCCTTCGTTTAGAAGAATGTCAGCACTTTGACTGGACTCTTCATGGACGACACCTATGACGTCTTGTGCGGCCTCAGGCAAGGTTGGGACATAAATCGGATAGCGCGGCATTAATTCGGCGATAAAGTGTTTGTTACTGACCCCTGAAAGATAGTCTGCTTTTTTAAAGTCCATGGTAAAAAAATGTTTGCCAAGCGCATCCCAAAATGCAGATTGACCCTGTTGGTCATTTTCACCACGTAATTCGGCAAATAAACGTTTGGTAAAGCGCTCTGGATAGCGAGCAATGAACAGCAATCGTGCTTTGGACAACAGTGACATGGCGGTCGGATTCTGGTGAGCTTTATCGACCACCAGTGCGATGAGCCTGCTTGTTCCGCTATAGTCATGGCATAAAAAAAGGGCAGGAATGCGATTATGAATTTGCAGCTGTGGTGAGGCATGTACGACTTCGTCTATGCGATAGCTGTAAAACGGGGTATCAACGCCCACCATGGCATCAATGCCACAACAACCGACGATTTCACTGTTATTGGTATTCACTAGCACAAACAAGTAGGATTCGTTTCCTGGCTGTATCACGTCGGTTTGCAAAGAGCGGCGTGAAGAGGCAATTTTGTCGTTCAAGCGTTCTCTATTAGCAGGGAAGTTGGTAATACCAATGCCAGCTTGTTGAGCAAGACGCTCCAAAGCAGGTAAATCGGCAAAGTCTGCTGGACGTACAAGGTACATAGGGTCATCCTATTATTCATTGTGGACACTGAATGAGAGTTCTTTAGTGTCTTCTTCTAGATGCTGAGTATTATTGCTGAGTTCGAGATGAGCTGTAAGATGGAGACTTGTGTATTTGCGACAGGTTTTTCTGCTTATTGGCTTGAATTGGTCGATTTTTTTAAAGTATGGCGGTTTTGATTATGAGACAAGGTGTTTATCAACATTATAAAGGGGCTCTATATTGGGTAGAGCGTGTGGTTAAACACAGCGAAACGGAAGAAGAATTAGTAGTCTATCAAGCTATGTATGGTGAGTTTGGCTGGTGGGCAAGACCACTGAGCATGTTTCAAGAAACAGTATGCATTAATGGCGAAAATATCCCGCGTTTTGATTTTCTTCGTTCGCAGCGCGACGCGGGATAATGGCTATTTTGATCTGAGTCGTTTATTTAGATTGGCGGATGCATCCAAGGGGATTCACGCATAAAGTAAATAATCTGCTCTCTCAACCAGCGATGCGCAAGATCATTGTTAAAGCGTTCATGCCAAAAAATATGAATAGGATGACGCCCATCGTATTCGTCTAGATCTAATACTTCTTTTGGGATAGGCAACAACTTGACTGGATAAAAATGGGCTTTTTCACACATCACTTGCAGGAACAAATCACCGATAGAGCGTGAGGTGACCAAAGCCATACCGCGCTTTACCGCTTGCATGGCGACCATTAAGCTATCTGTCTCTAAGCTGGGCAGTATAACGTGGCCTTGTTGCTTAAGTTTTTGTTCGGTTTTTGAGAAAGAGCTATGACGGTGGCTGCGTAAATGGTGGGTGACGACCTTATGACGCAGCAATTCCTCTAATGTCACCTCGTCTTTGTGAAAGAGTGGGTGAGCTTCACTGAGCACGATACAGGCTTCCATGTAGCCGATTAGCTTGCTGCGAACATTTCCCGGTGTATCACTGACGCGCATAATCCCCAGATCGACATTGCCTGAAACCAGCTCATCCAGCTGTGAGTCTCCCCAAGAGCTGATGGATAAGCGTAAATTAGGTGCCTGATATTGCAAAGATGCCAGCAGGGGCTCAATAAAGTTTTCCAAATCGCCTTCGTCAGCACGCAATTTGAAGCGTCTATCTAGGGTTTTTAAATCCAGAGAGTTAGGGTTCATGAGTTCTGACAAAGAACTTAAAATGGGCTGAATCAAATCTTGCAGCTCGGATGCTCTTGCCGTGGGCGTTAATCCATAAGCCTGACGCGTGAAGAGTGAGTCTTTAAAGAGCCTCACGAAGTCTTTGTAGGCTCTTACTGAGAGCAGGCTGAGTCACATTCAGTCTTTCTGCTGCCCGTGACACACTGCCTTCTTCCATGATGGTTACGAAAGCAACGAGTAGTTTTATGTCCAGCTTTAAAATGTCGTCTAGGTGCATAATCTTCTCGATAAGATAGCGTAGTTGTAAATCAAGAGCCTTAATGCCTAGGGACACTAAGGCTCTACCAAAGTAGCTAGCGATTAGTCGAATTCGCTATGGTGACGATATTTGACACGGAATAGTAAGGTGTAAAACACGGGTACCGCGATAAGCGTCAAAATGGTCGCAAAGCCTAGGCCAAACGAAATAACCACTGCCATGCCTTCAAAGAAACCATCAAATAGCAATGGAATCATCCCCAGAATCGTCGTGACGGCTGCCATGCAGACAGGTCGAACACGGCTTACTGCCGAGTTGAAGATGGCTTCGTATTTTTCGGTGCCTTGATCAAGTTCATAATTGATTTGATCAGCAAGTACGATACCGTTCTTCACCGTCATGCCCGATAAACTCAAGAATCCGAGTAGCGCCATAAAGCTGAAAGCGGAGTTCATCACCAATAAGCCAGTAGAAACACCGATCAAGGCTAAAGGTACACAGAACCAAATCGTCAGCGGTACACGAATTGAGTTAAACAACAATATCGTGATAATAAACATGAACAAGTAACCCAATGGTAAAGCCTTAAATATGTTGGCTTGGGCGTCAGTACTGCTCTCGTATTCGCCCCCCATTCGAGTGTATAACCCGGTGGCAACTTGATCGCTTCAATCGCCCCACGAGTGCGAGTGAAGATCGACATGGCCGTTTCATCGCCTAAGATTTTAGGGTCAGCCATGACAGTGATTGTTCGTTTACGATCTCGACGTTCGATAATTGGATCTTCCCAGACCGTTTCAAAACCGGACACTAGAGTCGACAATGTCACATAGGAGCCAGATGCCGGACTGTAAATTTGCAAGTCACGGATTTGGTCAATGGACACACGCTCATTGGCTGGCGCTTTGCGAACGATGGGGAGAAGATCGGTGCCTTCACGATATAAGCCAATTTGAGAACCGGTAAAGTTCGTTAACAGTACATCGTCTAGCTCGGTTTTACTGATGCCTAAACGTCGTGCTTGAGCATCATTAAAAATAGGGCGAAGTACTTTAACAGGCTGGCGCCAATCGTCTTTAATATTTTCTAGTCCGCCATCTGCGCGATAAATCTCCTGAACCTGTGCGCTTAGTTGACGCAGAACTTTCGGATCTGGTCCGCTAATACGGGTTTCAAGCTTGGCACCAGTAGAGGGGCCTAACTGTAAGCGCTGCAATTTGACTTCCAGTTCAGGATACTCTTCTTGCATTTTGTAATGAAGGTCTTTAAACAAGTTTGGTATCGATTCTTCCGTTTTGGTTCGAACAATAAATTGCGCATAGCTGGCGTTTTCTTGCTTGGCATCATAGGTCAGCATGAAGCGTAACGCGCCTTGTCCTGTTGTAGAAGTGACGTTCTCAATACGCTCATCTTTCAACAAGTCTTGTTCAATATCTTGTACTTTTTTATAGGTGTCTTCTATGTGGGTGCCTTCAGGCATTTGAATGTCCATATAGAACATCGGCGTGGTTGAAGGTGGAAAGAACGCTTGTTTAACAAACTGGAATGCCCATCCCGATGCCACCAAACAACCAACCAAGAGAATGACCGTCATCCAACGGTAGTGCATGGCTTTGTCTAACAACCATTTATAACCGGTAAATATAAAACCTTGGTATGGGTCTACTTTTGTATCTTCTCCTGTTGCGTCACTATTTCTGTTTGCGATGCTTTCTTTAAAGAATAAATCACAGAAAAACGGCGTCAGTGTGATGGCGGTAATCCAGCTTAAAAACAGGGAAATTAATAATACATAGAACAACGAACCAACAAACTCGCCCACGGCATCAGGAGACAAGCCAATTGGTGCAAAGGCGGTGATGGCGATCACAGTGGCACCAAGCAATGGCCATTTAGTTTGCTTAACAACAGCGCTGGCGGCTTGCAGCTTGGTCATGCCTCTTTGTAGACCAATCAGTACTCCTTCGGTGACCACGATGGCGTTATCGACCAGCATCCCCAAGGCGATAATAAGTCCACCTAAGGAGATTCGTTGTAGGTTGATTTTGAAATAGTCCATGACAATAAAAGTGCCAAGGATGGTCAATAAAAGAATAATACCGATCAAGATGCCTGAGCGAATGCCCATGAAAACCAATAGTACCAGAATAACGATACCAACGGCTTCGACTAGGTTAAGTAAAAAGTTAGAGACAGAGCGATCTACTTCTTTAGATTGGAAGTAAATAGGGTCCATGCTGAGTCCAATCGGCTGCTGGTATTTTAACTCAGCAATTCGTTCTTCTAAGGCTTTACCGACCTCTACCACGTTCACATTGGCAGAAAAAGACACGCCTAACAGCAAAGATTTTGCGCCATCAAAATTGACTATGTGTGTTTTGGGATCGGCGTATTCGCGCTTAATGGTCGCGATATCACTCAAGCGTATAAGGTTGCCGTCAATGGGGGTGCCAACAATAAGATTTTCTAATTCGGAAATATCTTGAAATTCCCCAGTAGGGCTAATACGAATGTATTCGCTGCCGACTCTCACTTTGCCAGCGTTGGACACATTATTTTGATTTTTCAGCAGATCTTCTAATTGGCTGGGTGAAATCCCCATGTTAGCCAGTTTGGAGCGTGAAATTTCAATGGTAACCTGTTCGTCCTGCTCGCCTGCTACGGTGACTTTGGCAACGCCATCAACAAGAACCAATTCTCGTTTGACGTAATCTACGTAGTTTTCTAAATCCTTGTAGGGATAGCCTTCTCCATGAACAGCCAGCATGACACCATATACATCGCCAAAATCATCGACAACAATAGGTGTGCCAACGCCTGTCGGGAAGTTACCAGATATATCACGAATCTTTTTACGCACTTCGTCCCAAATTTGTTTTAGTTCTTGGGCGCGATAAGTGTCTTTAATCGTCAACTGAACTTTAGAATAACCTGCTTTTGACGTAGACGTGATTTTATCCACATAGGGCAAGTTTTGTAATTCACGCTCAATTGGATAAGTGACTTCTTCTTCGACCTGTTCTGGAGACGCGCCAGGATAATACGTGATGACCAATGAGTCCTTAATGGTAAACTCTGGGTCTTCAAGCTGTCCTAAGTTGGTAAACGCAATGATACCGCCGACTAGCAGAATCAGCGTAACCATCCAACTGGTGACTTTACGATTTATAAAATAGGCTGCAATATCCATTATAGGCCTCGCTCACGTGTCCAAGGACGAACTTGCATGGTCTCTGTTAAGCTGTAAACACCCGCCGCAACGATTTGTTCGCCAGCGTTTAATCCAGAGATAATTTCCACATGGTTACCTTGTAAAGAACCGAGCGTGACCGTTCTAGCTTCCAACGTATTATTATCACTATTGAATACCCAAACCGTGCTACTGGATTGCCCCGTACTCGTGTCTTCATGGCGCAGTACTGCTTCGACCGGTACTGTAATGTGTTTCTTTGTTCCTAGAATAGTGCTGAGGTCAAGATCGACGTTCGCTGTCATACCTGGTAGTAGAGTGTTTGTTGCCTTGCTTTGTCTGATTAGGCTTAAGGTAACGTCATAAGCCATTGTGGTATCATCGGGTGTGGTATTGTGTTCTTTATAAGCACCGTAAAGCTCTTCTTCTGGTGCCACATCAACCACTACTTTTGCCTTGTAATTTGAATGAGTGCTTTTAATGCTCACCACTAGGCTTTCAGGTACTTGGAACTCAACATCAAGGTTGTCGATGTTTTGAATGTGCATTAAGGTCTGCGTGGCACTCACGTATTGGAAATTTTCGGTGCTAACAGAAGAGATAACCCCATCAAATGGTGCAAAGACTTGTGTGTACTGCATTTGATTTTTTGCCGATTGTAAGGCGTTATTGGCTTGGTCCAATGAGGCTTTAGCCGAATCGTATTCTGATCTTGTGGTGGCATTTTGCTTGAAAATAGTTTGAATGCGTTTGAACTGTGCGTCAGCTAAATACTGATTCGCTTGAGCAAGCTCAACCTCTAGCCTGAAATCAGTGGGATCAAGAGAAGCCAATAGCTCGCCTTTTTTCACTCTTTGACCTGATACAACGTTCAGCTGCATCAATTGGCCACCAACACGAAACGCCAGATCGGCTTCTTCGCTTGCCTTTAGTTCAGCGGGAAAGCGTCGAATGTTAATCGCGTCGGTTGACTCAATGGTGATCAGTTTAACAGGGCGGACAATGTCTTTTTCGACAACCACGTCATCGTTTTGATCGGATGAGCAGGCCGATAAAAATAGTGAGGCCGCAAAGGTGATCCCCATTATTAAATTGCTTCGCTTTACGCACTTCATGCATGACTCCATATATTAGAAGATCTGGATACGATAATGAATCCATTTTATATCTCTTGTATAAGGATATGAATTTTTAAATATATATTAAAGATATGCTATAAATGAATATCTGGTTATGTTTTTTCTAACTCTTTTAAAAAGGTTTCCAATATCAGATTAGCACGTGCGCCTTTTCGTGTAATCGCGGAGAATTGTGTAATGTAATGACATTGTTCTGGCAAAATGGCTCGCATTCTTCCATCGCGTATCCAGCGCTCAGCGACATGATCAGGTAAAAAACCGATATAACGGCCAGTTAAAATAAGGAAAGCAATGCCTTCTCTGTCCGTGGCCGTCGCGCTTGCCGTAAGCGGCTGGTGTTGGGCTTTTATTTCTGGGGTTTGAGCATAGGCGGGCAATACGGCGTCAAACTCCTTGAGTTTGGCTTTTGAAAAGGTTTGATCCGCCATAGTGAATAACGGATGAGTATCGCTACAATAAAGCTTAGAGGTTTCTTCATAAAGTGGGTGGTAATCCAAACCACTGAGGATTTTTAAATCTGGTACGATACCAACATGCAAACGACCATCTAATACGCCACGCTCTATGTCTGTGGGTGGGATCATGCGAATATTGATTGTAACGTGCGGTCCCTTATCTTTTAGACTGGCCAGAGTACGGGTAATTCGAGTATGAGGAAGCGTCACAAGATTGTCTGTGATGCCAATATTGAGCCTCGCCTTTTAAGTGTTGGTGGAGAGCATTGATGTTGGTTCTGAAGTCTTCTATCGAAGATAACAGCTGTAAAGTGTAGTCGTATACCTGACTGCCTTCGTTTGTCAAAGAGAAACCGGATCGTCCACGTTGGCAAAGGCGAAAGCCTAAGCGAGTTTCCAAATCGGATATGGCAATACTGATTGCGGCACGACTGATGTTTAGCTCAACCTCCGCAGCGGAAAAACCGCCGCATTCGACCACAGTACGGAATATACGCAATATGCGCAGGTCCGCGTCGCTTATTTGGCTATGAAATTGGTTCACCTTCTTCCCCATTGTGCCCACTGCTAATGCGGCATCATTGATTCGTTTTATAGTTAAGTAATTCATTAACTAAGCGTTAATAAATTCAACTTTTTATAATCTATTACCATAGGCATAGTAGTGTCAACAGACAGTGTTTTTCTCTTTATCGTGTGGAGTTAAACCATGAAAACGAATTTTTTAGAGTAGGGAGTAACCATGGAAATCATTGGGCATTTGATAAACGGTAAGTACTCAGAACAAGCTGAACGTACTCAAGATGTATTTAACCCAGCTACTGGAGCGGTGGCGAAAAAAGTGGCCATTGCTTCCCGAGAAACCGTTGAAGAGGCGATTACAGCGGCTCAAGCCGCTTACCCAGAATGGCGCAATACTCCGCCCTTAAAACGTGCTCGTATCATGTTTAACTACAAAGCGTTATTAGAAAAACATGCGGATAAAATTTGTCAACTGATTGGCGCTGAGCATGGCAAAATTTGTCATGACGCCGCGGGTGAGTTGCAACGCGGTATTGAAAATGTCGAATACGCCTGCGGTGCGCCAGAATTATTGAAAGGTGAGTACAGCAAAAATGTCGGCCCAAACATCGATTCTTGGAGCGAATTCCAGCCATTAGGTGTGGTCGCGGGCATTACGCCTTTTAATTTCCCTGCTATGGTACCTTTATGGATGTTTCCAATGGCCATTGTGTGCGGTAATACCTTTGTTTTGAAACCCTCGGAGCGCGATCCAAGCACGGCGTTATTTATTGCTGAGTTACTACACGAAGCTGGCTTACCAGCTGGTGTCTTTAACGTGGTCAATGGCGATAAAGTGGCGGTTGATACCTTATTGGAAGACAAGCGAGTAAAAGCTGTGAGCTTTGTCGGTTCGACACCGATTGCCGAATACATTTACAGCAAAGCCAGCGCCAATGGCAAACGCTGCCAAGCATTGGGCGGAGCGAAAAACCACGCCATTGTGATGCCAGATGCCGACATGGATAACGTCGTTAGTCAGCTCCTTGGTGCGGCGTTTGGTTCATCTGGTGAGCGCTGTATGGCCTTGTCTGTCGCCGTCGCGGTGGGTAAAGCGGCAGGCGATGCCTTGGTGAGTAAAATGGCCGCCGCCATGAAACCGCTCAAAGTCGGCGAATGTTCAGACAAAACCAATGACTTTGGTCCTGTTATTACCAAAGAACACAAAGATAAGGTGGTGGGGTTTATTGACAGCGCGGAATTGCAAGGTGCCACCGTGGTAGTAGACGGACGTCATCCTCAGGTTGCAGGTTACGAAAAAGGCTTTTTTGTGGGGGCGACATTGATTGACGGCGTGACCAAAGATATGGACAGCTATCAGCAAGAGATCTTTGGCCCCGTATTACAAGTGGTTCGAGTGGATACCATGGAAGAGGCCATGACATTAATTAATGACCATGAATATGGTAATGGTACTTGTATCTTTACCCGTGATGGAGAGGCCGCGCGTTATTTCTCTGACCATATTGAAGTGGGCATGGTCGGTATTAACGTACCGTTACCAGTGCCTGTGGCATACCATAGTTTCGGGGGTTGGAAACGCTCTTTGTTTGGGGATCTTCATGCTTATGGTCCTGATGCCGTGCGTTTTTATACTAAGCGCAAAACCATTACTCAGCGTTGGCCATCTGCTGGCGTTCGTGAAGGCAAGAGCTTTTCTTTTCCTTCTTAAATAAATGGCTTATCTCAGGCATTTTTTATGAGAAATGCTTTTTAATAGCTGCCCTTTTTATAAGGGGTGGCTATTTTTTTGGGGCTTTACATTTGTTCTATCCATTAATGTTTGATATCGGTATGAATAGAGGGTTTTTATGGTCTACTATTGTGTAGAAACCTTTAAATCACAGGATGGTGTATGACAAATAAGGCTTTTTTAATAAATCGAATAGCATCATGGTTACCGCTGCTGGCCGTGGTGATATTGGTGGGTTGTGCGGCACCAGTCGAGAAGCGTTTAGAGCCACAAGTTGGCAATGTACTAAGTATCGAAGTGGAAGGTAATTCAGCTTATCTATCGGGTGTTTTGGGCCATGATTTGGTGCAACAGTTGAGTGCTCTGGTGCGTGAAAACCCGAATGTGACGGATATCGTATTAGTGGATGTGTCAGGCTCGGTTGATCAGCAAGCGACAATGCAAGGTGCGCGCTTGATTCGGCATCTCGGTTTAAACACCCATATTGCACCAACTGGGTATGTTCTTTCCGGTGGCGTGGATTTATTTTTAGGCGGTGTGGAGAGAAGTATCGGTGCGGGAGCGGGTGTTGGGGTACATGCTTGGTCTGATGGCACAAAAATCGCCGCGACGACACTCAATGTAACGGATCCTATACATGCTACCTATGTGAATTTTTATTTAGAAATGGGCGTACCAGAGCGATTTTATTGGTTTTCATTAGATGCCGCCCCTGCTGACAGAGTGTATTTTTTGTCACCAGAAGAGGTGTATGATTTCCAGCTAGTAACAAAATAGCGTTTGAAGCGAGAGGGTTATGGAGCAAATAGAGTTATTTACCATAGAAAGCCCTTGTCGTGGAGTGTGTGAAAACAGTAAAACGGGCTTTTGTAAAGGTTGTTTGCGCAGCCGAGAAGAGCGCTTTCACTGGTTTTCGTTGACCAATGAAGCACGCCATCATGTACTTGATCTATGCAAACAACGTCGAGCACGTTTAATCAAAGCCCGCCAAGATAGATTGGAAGCTGACACTGCTAAGGCATTACCTTATGGCATGGAAGACGACCCCATCGTCGATCTTTTTGACTCTTAAATGGGGTGCTTCAAGGATTAATTCTCGAAAATCGCATCAAGCGCTTCCGATAAGCGTTCTACGCCAATGACTTTCATGCCTTCAATGGGCTTTTTCGGGCAGTTGGCTTTGGGAACGATGGCTCGTGTGAAACCGTGTTTGGCTGCTTCACTAATACGTTCTTGTCCTGAGGGAACAGGGCGAATCTCCCCCGATAAACCGACTTCCCCAAGTACCACTAAGTCATGGGGTAATACTCTGTCACGGAAGCTAGAGACCACAGCAGCAATAGCCGCGAGATCCGCGCTGGTCTCCAAAACTTTAACACCACCCACTACGTTCAAATACACATCCTGATCGGATGTTAGTAGGCCGCCATGCTTGTGCAATACCGCTAGCAGCATAGCAAGACGATTGTGATCGAATCCCACGGTAACGCGTCTTGGGTTGCCTAGAGCTGAATCATCGACCAGGGCTTGCAGTTCCACCAAAAGAGGCCGAGTGCCTTCCCAAACCACCATCACTAGGCTGCCGGCAGCGGGATGTTTACTGCGGTTCAAGAAAATAGAACTTGGGTTTTTGACTTCTTTTAAGCCATTTTCGAGCATGGCAAACACGCCTAATTCATTCACTGCACCAAAGCGGTTTTTCATACCACGAAGGGTTCGAAAGCGTGAATCTTCTGAGCCTTCTAGCAATACAGAACAATCTACCATGTGTTCAAGAACTTTTGGCCCAGCCAAAGAGCCGTCTTTCGTAACATGACCCACCAGTAATACCGCTGTCTGGGTTTGCTTGGCAAAGCGTGTTAATACCGCCGCGCTTTCACGTACTTGAGAGACACTCCCCGGAGCGGATTCCACGCCATCCAAATGCATGACCTGAATCGAGTCGATTACCATGACTTTGGGTTTGACTTGTTGAGCGATGTTTAAAATCGCTTCAACATTGGTTTCCGACAGCATTTTTAGGTTTTGTGTTGGTAAACCAAGGCGTTGCGCCCGCATGGCGACTTGCTGAAGGGATTCTTCTCCCGTTACATAAAGCGCACTTTGCTGTTGTGCTAGCCAACACATAGTTTGCAGTAATAAGGTACTTTTGCCGGCACCCGGATGTCCCCCAATCAGTACCACACCACCAGGAACCAAGCCACCACCCAATACGCGATCAAACTCATTGGCGCCTGAACTAAAGCGTGGCACATCGCCTAAATCCACGTCAGATAAATTCTGAATACCTGTCACCGCACCAGCGTAACCCTGATAACGTGGATCTTGACTGGCGGAGACGCGGGCAGAGGTCTTACCTGATGTTAAACGGATTTCAGATAGGGAATTCCACGCGCCGCAGGCTTGGCATTGCCCTTGCCATTTTGCGTAGTCGGCGCCGCATTCATTACATACAAAGGCAGTTTTTGCTTTGGCCATGAGAGTCTCTAATACAGTGGAGTGTAGTGATAACGTCCATATTATCACAGGCAAACACGACTTTTATGATTTCGACTGATTCCATATAACCGAATAAAGATCGGTACGACGGTCTTTTAGGTTGTTCACCGAGCCTTCACTGCGTGTCAGTTTCAGTTTGTCCAAATCTAAATCAGAAAACATGATCATTTCGGTATTTGGCGTGGTTTCCGCCATCACCGCATCGTGTGGATAAGAAAAGTCAGACGGTGAGAAAACCGAGCTTTGGGCGTACTGAATATCCAGGTTTTCGACCTGTGGGAGGTTGCCACAGCTACCGCAAATGACCACATAACACTCGTTTTCAATGGCGCGAGCCTGAGCACAACGACGCACACGCAAGTAACCGTTTTTAGTATCGGTCCAGAAGGGAACAAATAAAATGTCCATGTCTTGTGCAGCGAGTAAGCGGCCAAGTTCAGGAAATTCCACATCGTAGCAAATCAAAATACCGACGCGGCCCGCATCAGTGTTGAAAACGCGTAAATCGTTACCGCCTTCGATGACCCAATCACGACGTTCATGGGGGGTAATGTGGATTTTTTTCTGCTCTTCCACGGTACCATCACGACGGCATAGGTAGCTGACGTTATAGACGATTTCGTCTTCGATGACAGGCATAGAACCCGTAATAACGTTGATGTTATAGCTGACCGCAAATTGTGACATTTCATTGATAAAGCGTTCAGTGAAACTGGCTAAAAAGCGAATCGCTTCGGTTTGGTTACCTTGGTCTGGACTCAATCCAATTAAGGGCGCATTGAAAAACTCAGGGAATAAAACAAAGTCACTTTTGTAATCCGATACCGCATCGATAAAGTATTCGACTTGCTTCAATAGCTCATCAACGCTTTCCACTTCACGCATTTGCCATTGAATCGCGCCGATACGAACTTGGGTTTTACGTGAGCGAATGACGTTGGTATCTGGCTCGAAGAAGATGTTTTTCCATTCCAATAAGGTGGCGTAGCCTTGAGACTTTTCATCTTCTGGCATGTAGCGCTTCAATAAACGTGTGACTTGGAAGTCGTTAGACAATTGGAAGGTTAAAATAGGATCGTAAATTTTACGCTCACGAACCGCTTCTAGGTATTCCGCAGCACTCATCTCGTGGGCGTGTTCGTGATAATTGGGAATACGACCGCCCGCTAAGATAGCGCGCAAATTATGCTGACGACACAGTTCTTTTCTGGCTTCGTACAAACGACGGCCAAGACGGTAGCCTCGGTACTCTGGTGCGATTAGGGCGTCTAAGCCATACATGGCATCGCCCATAGGGTCATTTAAAATATTTTCTTTTTGATCAACCAGATCGTCATAGGTATGAGGGTTGCTGAATCGTTGGTAACTAACCTGAACGGACAAAGCAAGACCGACAATTTTGCCATGATCTTCTAAACAAATTTGTCCTTCCGGAAAAACACTGATGAGTTGGTGGATAGTGTGTTTAGGCCAAGCACCGCCAATGTCATGATAGACCTTATCCATCAGTACTTTAATTTCGTCGTAATCATCATTAGTCAGGTTACGAATGGTTAAATGTAAATCGTCGTGCATTGTCGTTCCTTTGGATTTTCATTAACTGTATGACGCTATGATAACGCGTATCGGCGTGAGTAAGTAGTTTTGTAGTCTGTATGAGAAGGGGAAACGTGATTCTAGTTGGCAATAAAAGAGAAAACCCCCGCCAAGGCGAGGGTTTTAATAATACGATTACAGGGGTAGAGAAGAGATTATTTCTTGCTGAATTCAGGGTACGCTTCCATACCACATTCAGAAAGGTCAACACCTTCGTACTCTTCTTCTTCAGTAACGCGAACACCCATGATGGCTTTGATGACCAACCAAACCACTAAGCTTGTTACGAATACCCATACAAAGATGGTTAGTGCACCAGCGATTTGTCCGCCGAATGTGGTTCCATCGTTAGTGAGTGGTACCGCTAGTAAGCCCCAAAGACCCACCACACCGTGAACAGAGATCGCGCCCACTGGATCATCAATTTTAAGCTTGTCTAGGGTCAGGATAGACACAACCACAATCAAGCCACCCACAAGACCGATTAGCGTCGCACCCAATGCAGATGGAGTATCTGGACCTGCAGTGATAGCAACCAAACCTGCCAACGCGCCGTTTAGAAGCATGGTTAGATCGGCTTTACCAAACAGAATACGAGCGAGAATAAGCGCGCCAATTGCACCACCTGCCGCTGCTGCGTTTGTGTTCAAGAACACCATAGCAACCGCGTTTGCGTTAGCGATGTCACCAAGTTTCAGAACAGAACCACCGTTGAAACCGAACCAACCCATCCAAAGGATGAACGTACCTAGCGTTGCTAGTGGTAGGTTAGCACCAGGAATGGCACGAACTTCACCGTTAGGACCATATTTGCCTTTACGAGCACCCAGCACCAATACACCAGCGAGAGCCGCAGAGGCACCAGCCATGTGAACGATACCAGAACCTGCAAAGTCAGTGAAACCTAGGTCGCCAAGGCTGAACATACCGAATACAGAACCGCCGCCCCATGTCCAGTTACCTTCCATTGGGTAGATGAAACCTGTCATCACAACCGCAAAAACTAGGAAGGCCCAAAGCTTCATACGTTCAGCAACGGCACCTGATACGATAGACATGGCTGTTGCAACGAACACCACTTGGAAGAAGAAGTCAGAAGCGCCAGAGTAAATGGAGCCACCTTCAAATCCACCTTCACGGCCTGCGAAGTCTGTTAGCGTTGAAGCAACATCAACGTCTTGAATACCTGTTAGGAACCAGTTGCCACCGTACATGATGGAGTAGCCGCACACTAGGTACATGATGCAAGAAATGGCAAACAGGGCCACGTTCTTAGTAAGAATTTCCGTGGTGTTTTTAGCGCGTACTAAACCCGCTTCCAACATGGCAAATCCGGCTGCCATCCACATAACCAGCGCGCCACACACCAAGAAATAGAAGGTATCCATGGCATATTGTAAGTGAAAAATTTGGTCTTGCATGTTTCGCCCCCCTAAAGGCTTGTATAATTCGAGCAGTCTTAAACTGCTTCTACACCAGTCTCGCCGGTACGAATACGAACCGCTTGTTCAAGGTTAACGATAAAGATCTTACCGTCGCCGATTTTGCCTGTGTTGGCCGCGCCAGTAATGGCTTCAACCACTTGGTCTGTCATTTCGTCTGCAATGGCCAATTCGATTTTTACTTTCGGTAAAAAATCGACGACATATTCAGCGCCGCGGTATAGTTCTGTGTGGCCTTTTTGACGTCCGAAACCTTTCACTTCTGTCACGGTGATACCTTGAACACCGATTTCAGAAAGCGCTTCTCGAACATCATCGAGTTTAAATGGCTTGATGATGGCAGTTATAAGCTTCATACCCACTGTCTCCTTAAAAAGTCAGTTTTATTGTCGTATCGCAGGTATTTAGCTTTATTCAATATGCGTGCCATATATAGACATTCCCATGTAATAAGGGCTTTGTAAGGATTTTGTCGATTTTTTGAAATTAAAAAGAGCACAGTATGACTTGAAATTGTGCGGCATAATGGGGTGTGTTCATCAAATACTGCATTTTATTGGTGCAAATTTTGTCTGATAGCAAGGGGGATTTCATAAGTGACTCTCTATCTTGTTGCTTCTGTTAAAGAAAGAATATTTTGAAAGAGCCCCAATTTTGTGCCTTATTTAGAGGATTCTTGCTCATGGTAAGGCGGTATTTTTTGATTTTATGCACAAAAAAGAGGCAATTAATGGGGGAGTAAACTGACTCAGTCGATTTAAGGAGAAGCCTTGGTAGATAACTTGTTTGCACCTTACTTTGGCTTCTATACTATTGAGCATTATGAAGATGAAAAATGAGAATGACATGATTGATCAATTTATAAAGCAGCTTGGTACCGGTCTGGGGCAAGCCGCTGAGACGTTAGGCAAACTGCCAAAAGAAGAGATTCAAGCACAGTTGCATGAAGTGGCTCGCAATACGTTAAGCAAAATGGACCTTGTTACCCGAGAAGAATTTGAAGTACAGGCTGCGATGCTTGCAAAATACCGTGAGAAACTGGCGGTGCTTGAAGCGCGTTTAAATGAGTTGGAACAGTCGAGTAAAAAATAAAAAAAGGCGCTCATAAGGGTGAGCGCCTTTGTTAAAGCTGAAAGCGAGTAGCTGATCACTTCCAGCCTTGTTGCCAATGGTCCGCTGACGTTAGGTCACGCCAAGGGTGAACGTACTGTTGTTTGTTTATCACCGCCTCAAGCACGCATTCTGTCACAGTCTCTTCGTCGTCTCTTATTAATTGAGTGACGATGAAATGCTTTTCTTTCTGCTGTGGCGACGTGGAGGTCCACTTGGACAAAAGCAGCTTGTTGGGGTTTATTGGGTTTTTTGCCATTAGATCCACTCATTAACCATGTAAAACTTTATACGACATTTGTGATGCGCTGGATTGCTTTTCACAAAAAAAATAATGATATCAAGGAGAGATTATGAGTTTAGCCACTATCTACAGCCGTGCCCGTGTGGGCGTGTCTTCCCCTTTGGTCACCGTGGAAACGCATATTTCCAACGGTCTTCCTGCACTGAATATTGTCGGTTTACCTGAAGCGGCGGTGCGAGAAGCAAAAGACCGTGTGCGCAGCGCCATTATCAATAGCCATTTTGAATGGCCGACGCGCCGCGTCACGATAAACTTAGCGCCCGCGGATTTGCCCAAAGAAGGTGGTCGTTATGATTTGGCCATTGCTATTAGTGTATTGGCCGCATCGGGTCAGCTGGGTGACATAAGCTTACGAGATACTGAGTTTATTGGTGAGTTAGCCCTATCAGGAGAGATTCGCGGGGTCTCTGGTCTCTTGCCATCCGCTATCGCCTGTCACCATGCCAATCGACAATTGATCCTGCCTGACGATAATCAGCAAGAAGCGGCGTTGGTGGAAGGGAATGCTGTGTTTGCTAAACACCTTACTCAAGTAACAGCGCATCTATTAAAACAAACTCAGTTGCCAATTTGCGTATCGAAACCCGCTGAGCCTTTGCCTTTAGATCATAAAGATATGCGTGATGTAAAAGGCCAATACCAAGCAAGACGAGTCCTAGAAGTGGCCGCTGCGGGCGGTCATAACCTATTATTTATTGGGCCCGCAGGCACTGGCAAAACCATGTTAGCGTCACGCTTGCCCAGTATTATGCCAGCCATGACAGAAGCTGAGGCACTTGCTGTGGCGTCTGTCCAGTCGGTAGCGGGACGAAAAATGGGGCTGGATTGGCACTGGTCTGAACGGCCATTCCGCTCGCCGCACCATTCTTGTTCGGCCGCCGCCTTGGTGGGTGGCGGCTCGATTCCTAAGCCGGGTGAAGCCTCCCTAGCCCATTGTGGCGTACTCTTTCTTGATGAGCTGCCCGAATTTGACCGCAAAGTATTGGAAGTGTTGCGAGAGCCATTAGAAAACGGCGAGGTGCATATCTCCCGTGCGCGTGGGCAGATGTCTTTTCCTGCGCGCTTTCAACTGGTGGCCGCAATGAACGCCAGTAACGAAGCTTATAATGGTGGGCAGGACTATTACCAATCCAGCGCCAGCCAAAAATACCTCAAAAAGCTCTCTGCACCGTTTTTGGATCGTATCGACTTACATGTGGAAGTGCCACCTTTACCGTCTGATGTCTTGGTCAATGCCCAAGAAGAAGGCGAGTCTAGTGCCAGTGTACGTGAACGAGTGGAAAGAGCGGTGGCTAGGCAAAGAGTTCGACAAGGCGTACAAAATGCTTTACTGAGTGGGCGTCAACTCGAAGCCATTTGTGCATTAAGCGATGACGATAAGCAATTTATGCAGCACGCCCTAGAAAAACTCAAACTGTCTGCACGGGCCTATCATCGTGTATTAAAAGTGGCTTTGACCTTGGCTGACTTAAATGACTCGCCCGTGACCAGAGCGCATTTAATGGAGTCGTTGAGTTACCGCAAAATGGAAAAAACCTTATCCATGGTTATCTCTTCTTAAATCTTATGACTATTTGAACAGGCAGGACATGACGTTATGCCTTAATTCAGCATGCTGCTGACGGGTTTAGATTCTTTTAGGTGGGCGATAAAAGCTGTTTTAACCTAGGTCATTTGGTTACAATCCTCCTCCCGTTTTGGGACGCATAATAATTAAATAGTGGTTGCGTATTCGTGTTTGCTGAGTTCTTGGCGGCAAGGGCGAATGGCATACGTGGAGTTTTGTATTATGGTAATTCAGCTTTTCCCCCTTTGGGCGTTGTTGCTTTCCGGCGTCGCCTTTTTACAGCCAAGTTTGTTTACTGGCTTGAGTTCTCAGATTGTTCCTTTGTTAACCATCATTATGTTGGCAATGGGTTTGACCTTAAGCCCTGCGGATTTCAAACAAGTATTGAAAAACGGTAAAGCCGTCGGTGTAGGTGTGTTATTGCAATTCTTGGTGATGCCCATTGCGGCGTTTTGTGTAGCCTTTGCTTTTGGCTTTGATACCGAATTGACCGTGGGCATGTTGCTGGTTGGTAGCGTGGCGGGTGGTACGTCATCGAACGTTATGTGTTATCTGGCAAAAGGCGATACCGCCTTGTCGATTTCTATGACGGCGATTTCGACGCTGCTTGGCGTGGTGTTAACGCCATTCCTAGTCTCGCTGATGATAGGGCAAAGTGTCGACGTGCCGGTTGCGTCAATGCTAATGAGCTTGTTCAAAATCGTACTCTTGCCCGTTGCTGGTGGCGTACTGATTAATACCTTCTTCTCGAAGTTTGTCCGCAAAGCCGAACCGATTTTTCCTTATATCTCCATGTTTGCCATCGTGTTGATTATTGCCATTGTCGTGGCTTTGAGTGCTTCGAAGATCGTTCAAGTCGGTATGATCGTCGCCGCTGCGGTGATTTTACATAATGCCATTGGTTTGATCTTAGGCTATTGGGTGACATACTTGCTGGGATTTGATGCGCGTATTTGTCGAACCATCGCTTTCGAAGTAGGCTTGCAAAACTCTGGTTTAGCGGCAGCGCTTGCCGTGAAATTTTTCACACCAATGGCGGCTTTACCTGGCACCATTTTCAGCGTTTGGCACAATATTTCAGGGTCTTTGTTGGCGAGCTATTGGAGCCGTCGACCTGTTGTGGACAATCACCACACAGAGACGTCTAAATAAAATACCTAATTGGTGTTAATGAAAGGGATGCCACTTGAGCGTCCCTTTTTTCACCCGTTGGTTTTTTCTCTCAGTGCGAGACGGGCGATTGTCGGGTACACTTACGGCTGATTTTTAATAGCCAGAGCCTGAGTTTTCCATGAGCGAACCATTACTCTCCATAGCCCAACGTCTGCGTAATCTCAACGAACGTCAATTGGATGCCGTCAAACAAATTGATGGCCCTTTGCTGGTATTGGCAGGCGCTGGCTCCGGAAAAACCAGTGTAATTACGACGAAAATCGCCTATTTGATCCAAACTTGTGGCTTTAAAGCCAATAGCATCATTGCGGTAACCTTTACCAACAAAGCCGCACGTGAAATGAAAGAGCGTGTGGTTGGCATGTTATCAAAGCAAGAAAGCCGAGGTTTGAGTATTTCGACTTTCCATAATTTAGGGTTACGGATTCTTCGCAAAGAATATCGTCGTGCTGGCCTAAAAGAAGGGTTTACCCTATTTGACTCCCAAGACTCGCTCAGTTTGGTCAAAGAGATTCTGGATAAAGAATTCAATGGTCAAATGGACGCAGCGGCGTATTGTCAGAACACCATTTCCAATTGGAAAAACGATTTAACAACACCGCAAGAAGCCATCACCAATGCGGACACAGAAGAGTTTTTGCTTGCCGCACAAGTGTATGTGCAATACCAACGTTATTTACGTGCTTACAATGCGGTGGACTTTGACGATTTAATCTTGTTGCCTGTCAGTCTGTTAATGGCTGACGAGGAGTTGCGAGAGCGTTGGCAGAAAAAGGTACGCTACCTGCTGGTGGATGAGTGCCAAGACACCAACGCCAGTCAGTATGAATTGATTCGCTTATTAGCGGGTTTTCGTCGCTGCTTTACCCTAGTGGGAGATGACGATCAATCCATTTACGCCTGGCGCGGGGCACGCCCAGAAAACTTGGAACGTTTGTCGGTGGATTATCCCAATTTAAAATTGGTCAAACTGGAGCAAAACTATCGTTCCACCAAACGTATCCTCAAAGCCGCCAATACCTTGATTGCCAACAATCCACACATTTACGACAAAGCCTTGTGGAGTGATCACGAAGAGGGCGACCCGATCCGTATCATGGTAACGCGTAACGAAGACGCTGAGTCCGAACGTGTCGCGGCTGAAATACAATCTCGGCACCTACGTCATGATATTCCCTATCGAGATTTTGCCATCCTATACCGTGGTAACCACCAAGCTCGACTATTGGAAATCAAACTGCAAGCTTATCGCATCCCTTATAAGATGAACGGCGGCACGTCTTTTTTCTCCCGCGCCGAAATCAAAGACTTAATGGGCTATTTACGTCTTTTGGTCAACCCATTAGACGACAACGCATTTTTACGCATTGTTAATTTACCGCGTCGAGAAATTGGCCCAGCCACGTTAGAAAAAGTCGGCAACCTTGCCACCGAGCGCGGTATCAGCCTGTTCGAAGCGTCGGGCTATAAAGAGCTAGAAGACAGCATTACTGGGCGCTCATTAAAAAGCTTACAAGATTTTGAACGTTGGCTCTCTACATTGCGTAAGCGTTTAGAAGGCGGTGCGTCGCCTGTGCCTGTGATCGAGCAAATGATCCATGATATGGATTACTACAGTTGGATTCAGGAACAAACCTCATCGACAAAAGCGGCGGAACGCCGTATTGAAAACGTGCGTTTCCTGCTGGACTCTATCCAGCGCATGATGGAATCCGCATGGGAAGAGGACGAAAGCGCAGGCTTGGATCAAGCCATCAGTAAACTGTTATTAATCGACATGTTAGAACGCCAAGAAGAAGAGGAAGACGAAGACAAGGTTCAGCTGTTAACACTGCATGCTTCTAAAGGTCTTGAGTACCCTCACGTTTTCTTAATTGGCTGCGAAGAAGAACTGTTACCGCACAGAAACAGCATTGAAAACGACGACATTGAAGAAGAGCGCCGTTTGGCTTACGTCGGGATCACTCGAGCGAAGAAAACCTTATGCATTACCTTAGCCGCCAAACGCCGTCAATATGGCGAAGAAATCGACTGCATGCCGAGCCGATTCTTAGACGAACTGCCAGAAGAAGATCTTGTTTGGGAAGGGCGCGGTGACGAAGGCGAAAGCGCGAAAAAAGAACGAGGCCTCGCGTCTTTATCGGCCTTAAAAGCCATGCTAAATAGCTAATTGCTTGGGCTATTGTCGATCATGTATTGAATCGCACCACGCAGCTCATCTTCACTGCAATCAAAGCACAAACCTTTTGGTGGCATGGCTTTAAAGCCATTGGTCGCATTTTTTAGTAAAGTATCTATACCTTTTTCAATGCGTGGTTGCCACTCTTCGGCATGACCTATACGTGGCGCCCCTGCAACGCCATTGACATGGCAAGCAATACAATAAGTGTTATAAATCTGCGTCACTGGACGACCAGAATAGGGTTGTGCTGTGGTGTTTGTTTCCTCAGAAGCTTGACCATGTGCGGGCAAGAGCGCGAGTAAACAAACGCCAAACGACAGAGCAAGAGGCCGATAAGAACGCAACAGACGGATAAAAAACACGGTACTTCCTTCTTTCGATTAAGGACTTAACAGTCAAATCATTATACGATAAAACCGTACTGACAGATGACTATTCGGTCATGGTTAGGCAATGACAATACACACGTTGTAAAACAGTCAGGTACTGTAATGGAGAATGACAATGGAAAATGTGCTCACTTTAGTGGCCACCATCACTGCGAAAACAGGTAAAGCGGAGCCCTTAAAAAGTGCTTTATTAAACTTGGTCGCGCCAACTCGAGCTGAAGCCGGGTGTTTGCAATACGATCTACATCAAGATAACCAAGATCCAAATGTCTTTGTGTTTTTAGAGCGTTGGACAGGTTACGACGTCTGGCATGACCACATGGAAAGTGCGCACATCAAAGCCTACATTGCCCTAGCGGATGACTTAGTAAACGAATTTGTCGTCAAAGAAATGCACGCCATTGGCTAATCATGACGAAAACACCATCGGGCAGCGACCACAGACCCGTTCGTCGTCCGAAATCTTAGTGCAAAAGCAGAATATCAACACTTTGGGCTAACATTATTGTATTAAGCACTGGAATCCTGAGGGATTTCCTTTAGAATACGCACTCAAATTTGTTCTGGCCTACTTTGCTCCATGCAAAGATATCCCCGTCAGACAACCCTAATGCGCCCGTAGCTCAGCTGGATAGAGCGTCGCCCTCCGGAGGCGAAGGTCGGAGGTTCAAATCCTCTCGGGCGTACCATTTTTGACCAGTCCTGTGACATTCATTGCTATCTTTTGTCGCTCTTTTCATGTCTAAACTGCTATAAAGACACATCCAAAGGAAGAGGGCAAACAAGTGCTTAAGCAACTCGGTAAAATAAACGGTTATTACCTTGCCATTGTGTTGGCGATTGTTTTTTCGTGGTGGGGCTTGCTTGACAGTAAAGCATCTGACTATGTCTCTTCTTCCTTAGTGCAGGCGTTAAGTGCGTTTGGTTTGGCTAAGTTGTTTAACGCGACGGTATCGGTGTTACAAAGCATCCAAATCAGTGTGTTTGTCAGCTCTGTAACCATTGGTGAGTTATTAGACCCATTTAACGACATGATCGAAGATTTTTCCGGTGTCATGAAGGTCGCAGTGTCGTCGCTTATCTTTCAAAGTATTTTGCTTAAAATCATCTCCACCGTGTATTTTAAAGTCTTTGTGACGTTTTCTGGTTTGCTGTTTGGCTACTTATATTGGTGCAAAAGTCGTTTTGCTGAAGTGGCGTATAAAGTCTTTGTTACTGCCGTGGGGGCGAAGTTTTTATTGGTACTGGTGGTGTTACTGTCAGCGCTGGTTGATGCATCGTTTTTAAGTGATGAAAAGACGCAAACCATGGATAAAATTCAAGTGTATTCGGCTGATATGAATGATGTCACGACGGGGCTAGGGGTTGCATTCGATCTAAAACAATCTTTGGAGAAAGACAAACAAAGTGTGCAAACCAAGCTCAACGAGCAAGAAAAAATGCTGTCCGAGCACAATGGACGATTAGCGGATTTAACGGCCCAAAATGCGTCTCTGAATCGTCAGATATCGGCTCGCAAAGAGACCTTATCTACGTTAGACATTGTCTTTAATAACGACAAAATATTAGCGGATTTACGAGCAGAGCAGAGTCTTTTAGCGAATGAGCGCCATAGCCTTCAGCAGACGATACAAGCCAGCCAAATTAAGATTAGTATGCTACAAGCGTCCATTGATGATTTAGAGAATCTGGATTCAGAAGAGCAAAGTTTTTTTGCTTCTATGAAGCAAAGTGCTTTTGGCCTGAATCATTTTAAAGACAAGGTCAGTGAGTACGTGGGCACGCTCAATGGTCTCGTCAACGATTTCCTTACCTTATTGGCACTGTTTGCGTTTAATACGGTCTTGATTCCTATTTTGTTCCTGTATTTGGGGGCAAAAGGCTTCAAGCTGGTTTGGCAAATGAAACCGTCTGACCTAGTAGAACGAACTAAAAAAAGCGTAAAAGATAGCCTATAAAGTGCGGCTATCTTTGCGTTGTTACTTATGTTTTAACCAGCCTTTTGCCGCGTCTGTGATGGCAACCAGCGCTGGGTTGGAAAGGCGTTGTTCGGTGGCAATGGCGAAGAACTGCTCGCGTATTTCTTCGGTGCTGCCGATGGCTTCCACATGAAACTGCTTAGCCACTTCGTTCGCAATAGCCGATGGCACGATAAACACCCCCGCACCTGCCTGACCAAAGGTTTTCATCAGGGCTCGGTCATCAAATTCCCCCATGATTTTCGGATGAATATGGTGTTTTTCCAGCCATTGTAAGAGTTGAATTTGTATTAACGATTGATCACTGGGAATCAAAAAAGGCGCACCTATTAGGTTCTTTGGAAAATCCGCTTTATCTTGTTCTATTAGGTTTGGTGCCGCCATAAAAGACGTACCACATTCGCCCAAAAAGTGGTTATAGCCACGCACGCCCAAGTGGGGTGGAATGGGACCATCGGCAATAATCAGATCCAGCTTATGCAACGCCAATTCCCCTAATAAACTTTCGAGACTGTTTTCCTTGCAGATAAAGCGTATTGGATCTTCGAGTGCCATAGCGGGTGCCAACAAACGATAAGCGATGGATTTAGGAATAGAATCAGCGATCCCGACCCTGAGTAATTGCGTTCTATCGGTGGATGCGATGCGTACTGATTGCTCCAGCTCACTGCCTAAGGAAAATATCTCATCCGCATAGCTCATCACCATATGACCCGTATCGGTCAACGCGAGGTTGCGGCCTACCTTGCTAAACAGTTCTTTACCCAGTTGCTCTTCTAGTAAGCCGATCTGTCCACTGATGGTTTGCGGGGTAATGTGCAAATGCTCGCTGGCTTTTGTAATGCTGCCTTGTTTTGCCACCATCCAGAAATAGTGCAAATGTTTGAAATTGATCATGTTTCACCAATACTTCGAGAAAAGCTGATTGTTTACATAAATAATTCGATTATATCTTATGAGTTTTTGTGAGTAACGTGAAACTTCCAACATAACTTACTCATTCATGAGTGAAGGAGAACAAGATGAGAATCAAAGTCCAAGCACGTCGTCTAGCGCTGACCAAAAGTTTAAAAGCGTATGTGAAACGTCGTCTTAATTTTGCCTTGAATTCCCGTTATGACAATATTCAACGAGTGACCGTGACGCTTACCGATGTCAACGGTCCGAAAGGTGGTGAAGACAAGCACTGCCAAGTTCTGGTCAAACTCAATGGCCAAAAAGAAGTGGTAATAAGCGAGCAACAAGCCGATTTGTATTCGGCCATAGACAGCGCTGCTAGCCGTACAAGCCGAACGGTGACACGACGCATTGAACGACTACAACACAAAGCCACGCGATTAAAAGCCGCTTTTCATAAGATGAGACCGCAGAAGAAAATGCCGCGAGACATTTATGAAGAATACGAAAATGAATACGGTTACTACCAACATGCTTGAGTAACAATCTCGATTCCCTGAACTGATAAGTAACAACCGCTTTAGGCGAACCAATTAATCGGTTCGCCTTTTTTTATTCTCCAGAGCAGGGCATTCCATTAGGCTCACAGCATGACTAAGGAGACATACCGACAAAAAACGCTGTTTTTAACGAAAGTCCAATGAGCTTTTGTCCTTATGTGGCAAAATAACAGGTAGTTGATAAGAATGTATTCCCTACCAATCGCATGACCGGAGGCCTCTAATGTGGGTATTTAACTGTACGAAAGCCGCGATGGAGTGTTTTACTACCACGGTAAAAGGCGAAAAGCGCACCTGTGTCGCAACGCCACCGCACAAGACCATTGCTGAATCCATCGAACAGGCCAGAGATGGTGTGGTGTTTCCTGATCGGTTAGGGCTAACCAAGGCATACGACACAGAGTGGCATTGGTTAGTACACTGTATATCGGTGAAACGGCAAAAATACTTGCTGGTGATGGACTACAACACACGTTATTGCATGACTATGTTAGCGCCCAAAAAAGGGGACGTAGCCAGTTTTTTAAACGATTTTGAAGGGCATTTGTACCTGAATATTATGGGCATTACCGCCCCCCATAATATGAACGTAGAAGAGATTGCTGAATCCTTAGAAGCGTGCCATCAAAGAGGTAACAATGCGCTATTTTATCAACGCAACGATCGCAGCGCGCAAGCTCATATGAATGATGTGTCCTGGTATTTGCAGCGTCATTGTTACGAAGACTTCATGCTCGAAGAGGAAGAGGACTTACTTGACTTCAACCTTTATACCGGTGAAATACCCCGTCATGCGAAAGGCCAAAAAGGTCACTTCTATCCTGTTCAAGCTTTTTTACTGCAATGGCTCAATGCCTATTCTTCTGATCCAGAAAAAACCATCACACCGAACTTGTTGGAAGTGAAAAATTACGTTCAACACTTCTCATTAGGCAATATGGTAGAAGACTTGGATGACAACGCCGCCGACGCCGCCCTTGCTGAATTACTCAAGTCCTTGCCAGTTGGTGTTGCTCATCTGGGGGAAGGCGAACGGAATCAAAAGAATGCCAAGCCTACAAACACCAACTCTAAAAACGCCAAATCCAGCTCTGAGAAGATCAAAGACGTTAAACACAAAGACAATGTCATCGACTTCTCTGTGTATCAGAAGAAGCATTAAATCGGCTAATGTGTTTGTTATATAGCAACTTTTTATATGTCAGTAGCGGTTTTGGATGGCAGAATGGCCGATCGAGAAGAAATCGGCGAGAAAATTTGTGCCGCACGCAAAGCGATGAAGAAAACGCAAAAGCAGATCGCAGGGCAGGCAGGTATTCATAAATCGACCTTGTCATTGATCGAAAATGGCCACTTCACCGGGTCGTTAGATATTCAGTAACGTTACCCAGATGCGGTCGGTTTAACTCTAGGTTTAACACTATATGTGGCGCCTAAAAACATCGATTACCCCAATGGGATGAGATAGAAACCCTATTTGCGGAGGATGATTGATGTCTGCTGAAACGTCTTTTTATTCTGCTTTTTATGTTGTTAGCTTCGAACCACAAGAGTCTCTCACAATCAACTGAGATTCAATTCTATGATGCTTTGCCGATGTGCTACCGTTTAACTGCTCTATCAACATGGCCACCGATTTCTGACCATGTTCTTCTGGGAAGGTTTTTATGGTGGTGAGAGCAACCAGGGCGAAGTTGGCCAATGGAATGTCATCATAGCCAACAATGGCGATGTCTTCTGGGACTCTTAAGCCATTATCGAATAAAGCCTTCATGACACCAAATGCAACGGTGTCATTACCAACAAAAATCGCGCTGAAGGGGATGTTTTTTTGCAGTAAACGCAAGCAGGCTTGGTATCCACTGTCGGCACTTAAGTTGGCAAATTCTTTGACAGCGTATTGTTCCAGACCGGCTTCTTCTAGAGCACTTAACCAACCTCTTTCTCGAGAATGCACACTGGCAAAAGCAGAGGATGCGAAGCCAATATGAGCAATTTTTTTATGACCGAGTTGGATAAGATGGTTAACGGCTAGTTTTGCATTGACAAAGTTATTACTGCCGGTTGTACTGAATTCGTATCCCGTTGCAATGCTACGTGATGGGCTGCCAAAGGCAACAAGAGGCATGAATAAACGATTGATCTCAGAGAGCCTCTCTATAATCGCCTTCTCTAGGGTTCACGACAATCAAGCCATCCACTCGACCACTTTTTGCCAATCTTCGATAGTTTTGTGACGCTTCGCCATCGGTAGATTCGATTAATAATTTCATGTTTTGCGCGCGAGATTCTTCCGCTACAGAAGCGACAACACGAGCCAAGAAGGCATCCACATAAAGATGTTGAATATCGGGTAGCACGAGTCCTATGGTGGCTGACGAGCCAGAAGCAAGAGATTGGGCTGCCGCATTAGGTTCATAACCCAGTTCTGCTGCCGCATTGAGTACTTTGGTGCGAGTTGCTTCGCTGATGCCAGACTTTTTAACATTGTTCAATACAAAGGATACGGTGGTTCGAGAGACGCCGGCAAGTCTAGCCACCTCGATACTGGTTGGTTTCATATCGGTATCCTAAATAAGCGCCACTCGATGCTTATTATTTTTGAGTAAAGAGTAGCGCAAAAGTTACAGTTAGGTTAATGGTAAAAGTAGTCGGGTAGGTAGTCCCGATGTGCTTCCATTAATTCATCCACCATAGCACGTATTTGTTTTATATCGAGCACGGAACTGGTGTGAGGATCTAACATGGCAGCATGATAAATATGATCTCTATTCTGCTCTAAAACGGCGTTTACCACCATTTCTTGTACACCCACATTGGTTCGCATTAGGGCGGCAAGTTGAACAGGTAAATGGCCAACACGCGTTGGAGTCACGCCATTATGATCGACTAAGCAAGCGAGTTCAACGGCACAACCCTCAGGTAGGTTCTCAATGAGTTTATCATTGATAACGTTGCCGTAAATTACGCTTGGCTCTCCCGTCACCATGGAATTGATAATGGTACTACCGTATTCAACGGAGCGTTTGATTTCTGATAGGCCAGAAAGCATGTGCGCTGCATTATCAATTTCTCGTGACATCACCTTGATATTTTTTGCTTTCAGCTGATCTTTCAGCATCGCTGTGGATTGTGATCCTGGGTGACGTAATTCTTCTTCGATAAAAGGCCACGCTACCTCATAGACTTGGCATCGGCCTGGGTATTCGTCGAGTGGAATATGGAAGTCAGTAAGCAAATCTTCACGTCCGGGTTTAATAAACCATGGCACATATTCGGCAAAGTGTTCACTGGATTCTGTGGGGAAATAGCCGAATTGTTGCATTACCTCATAGCGAACACGGTTCCAATCTGGCATTGTATTTTGCTTGGCCAGCTCTTTTAATTTGGGGTATAGATCTTCACCCTTGTGCTCTAATTTTGTATAGAACGCCATATGGTTAATGCCAGCACACTGAAACGCTATGTCATTCACTGGAATGCCAAGATCTTGAGACAGTTCATATGCTGTGTGCTGTACGCTGTGACATAAGCCAACGGTTTTGACTTTGTCGCTTGCTTTGTTTAAAGCCCAAGTAATCATTGCCATTGGGTTTACATAGTTGAGATGGATGACCTTATCACTACTGACTTCTTCCATATCTTTTATCATCTCTAACATGACTGGGATCGTGCGCAGTCCTCGCATGATGCCTCCGATGCCTAGTGTATCGCCAATCGTCTGTTCAAGACCGTATTTTTTGGGGATATCAAAGTCGCGCACTGTCGCTGGTTTGTAGCCACCCACTTGAATGGTGCTAAGGACAAAATCGGCGTCTTTTAAGGCAATGCGACGATTTTTTTCGGTACTAACGTCGGGTTTAATATCAAGCATATCAGCCAATCTATGTGCTACGGCTAAAGAGAGATCCAAGCGATGCTCGTCAATGTCATGCAACACAATTTTGGCATGTTTAAGGGCTGGCAAAGACCAGATGTCGCCCAATAGGTTTCGAGTAAAAACGGTACTACCCGCTCCAATAAGTACAATTTTAGGAGAAAGCATTATGTCTATCCTTTAGTCAGTGGCCATTCACGTAAAAAGAGTCTGGCCAGATTAATTGTTGTTATTTGCTGTAACGGAGAACTTTTTTGTTGGCATCTGAAAGGGCTTTTTGTGCACTTTCTTTGCCGAGTAAAATTGATTGAATGGCGCTTTCCATCGTGCTATCGATACGTGCACCATTTTTCGCAATCGGAGGAAGATAGGTTTCAGATTGCGACATGGTCAGAAAGGCAGACGAGTCGATATTGCGTTGCATTTGGGCACCAACAGCTTTTTCCGCCATGCCTTTAATGGCAGGGAAGACCACACCTTTTGACGCAACGACGCTTTGGCATTCAGCGGATCCCAAATATTTCACCCATTGCCATGCTTCTTCTTTGTGCTGAGAGCCGCTCCAAATAGAATCGGCAAGGCCGTTAAACATGGTGGCGCGTTTACCTGATGGGCCTTTAGGCAGAGGAACCCAGTGATACTTACTTTTCACATTGTTATCGAAGTAAGTAATCATCCATGAACCTTGAGGAATAATGGCGGCTTTGCCTGCGACAAACATAGAGTCTGAACCAAGAGACTGAGTGTTTTTAAAATCGGCAGAAAGGCCTTTTTTAGACAGTCCAGCAAGATAATCCAAGGTGTCAACAAGGGATTTGTCATCGTAATAAAATTGGCTTCCCCAAGGTTTGTCTTGGAATTTAAAGCCATTTGAAACAGCAAAATAACTCCATTCTGTTTGTCCTAACATGCCGCCAGCACCAGGGTTTTGGTAGCCATAAACCGCCACATTATTGGGGTCAAATTTATCTGAGGTTGCATTGTTGCCATTTTTATCCAGTGTCAGTTTGCGAACAATTTGTTCGAAACTGCCACCGTCTTGCGGGTTCCATGTCATCAAATTTAGCTCATCTAAGGTCACCCCCGCTTTTTCGGCCATGTCCATATTGACGATCATGGCAATGGTGTCCCAGTCTTTGGGTAAGCCAAATTGTTTGCCGTCTTTGCCCCACACCTCGTAAAGGCCGTCTGTGTAGATACTGGGGTCCAGTTTGTCACGCTCGATATAGCTAGATAGGTCCACAAGTTGGTTGTTTTTCACAAACTCAGGGTACTTTGCCAAATGATCTGTGAACACATCGGGCGCAGTACCAGAAACAAAGCCAGTAGAGAGTGCCGTCCAATAATCATCCCAACCCGATTGGGTGATTTTGACACTGATGTTCGGATGCTTCGCGCTAAAATCCGTAGCGCACTGTTGGTAAGCTGGGAGCTGGTTAGAATCCCAAAGTACATATTTTATTTCCACCGCTTGGGCAGCACTTGCACTGACCGCTATGGCAAGAGAAGTGAATGCAAGACGTTGTATTTTCATGGTATATCTCCTTTGTTATTTTTATTTACCGCCAGTAAACTGGACAGATTCGACGATACGACGACCAAAAAAGAACAACATGATGATGGTCGGAATAGTGGCAATGACGGTGGCTGCCATTAAACCGCCCCAATCAGGTTGACCTTGAGGGGTTTGGGATTTGAATGACTGCAGGGCAACGGGTAAGGTCTTCATGCTGTCATCGGTCGCAATGAGAAAAGGCCAGAGAAACTCATTCCACATATTAATGGTGGTTAAAGTGGCCACCGTCATTAATGAAATTCCAACTGAGTGGCAGGGCAATTTTGAAAAAAATCATGAACGAGTTTGCGCCATCAAGTTGCGCGGCTTCTTCGATATCTTTGGGTAAAGAAATAAAGAACTGTCGTAAAAAGAATACGGCGAAACCGTGCATTAAGAAGAAGGGTGCCACCATACCAAGCATGGAATTCAGTAACCCTAAATCTCTCATTAAGACGAAATTTGGGATCAAGGTAACCACACTGGGGATCATCATAGAGGCAACAAAAGCACCAAAGAGTAGCCTGCTGCCATAAAAGGGAATTCGGGCAAAAGCGTAAGCGGCCAACGCGCAATTAAAGGTTTGCACAATGACAATAATACCCGTAAAAATGACCGAGTTAATCATTGACGTTGTGATGTTTATATTCGCACCAGAACCGCCAGCGGCGATGGATTCCTCAGTACTCAATAGGCCAAAAATCTTTTTATAATTAGACGTCGTTGGATTGTCAGGCAAGAGCTGTGTCGATGTTGTATACAGCTCTTCCGCTGGCACAAAGGATGTCTTTGCCACAAACAGTAATGGAAAGATGGTCACCACCAACATGGTGATTAAGATCAACCAAGCGACGCAACGTGCAGGGGTAATTTTTTTAATTAAGATCACTTTCGGAAGCCCTCATAATGTGCATTTGAAGAAGAGTGTAAGCCAGCATAATCATGCATAAGGTGACTGACATCGCAGAGGCATAGCCCATTTTGTAAAAGCTAAAAGCGTTTTGAACTATGTAGTAGACAATGACTCTGGTTGAGTCGAGAGGGCCTCCTGCCGTGGTAACCGCAATGGTATCGAAGATCTGGAATGATCCTGTGACACTGGTGACTAAGACAAATACCATCACAGGCCTTAACAGCGGCAAGGTGATTTTGCGGAACATTTGAAATTCCGTGACCCCTTCCAAAGATGCCGATTCATAGAGGTATTTCGGAATCGTCTGTAGGCCAGCTAAAAAGAGCATGGCGCACAATCCCATATGACGCCAAATGTTAATGGCGGCGACCGATATAAGAGCTTGATCTGGATCACCAAGATAGGCTTGAGGTGCTAAACCAAAGAAAGAAATTAGACTGTTCACAATCCCTAGAATCGGATCTAACATCCACAGCCAGACTAATGCCACTAAAACATTGGAGAGTAAATACGGCAGTAAGATAGCGGCTTTGACAAAAAGAGATTTGGTCAAACGATCCATGGCGACCGCTAAAAACAATCCCAGCATAATTTGCAAAGGAATATTGAGCAGCACGTAGTAAGCGGAGAGTTTTAAACCATTCCAAAACTGATCGTCCTCGAGCATGTCGACATAGTTGTCGAGTTCCCAACATAATATGGCTCACTCAGTAAATTCCAGTCGGTTAGACTTATGCCTACAGCCCGACCAGCAGGCCATGCATAAAAAAGCAAAAAGCCAATCAAAGCAGGAAAAATAAACAGGTACCCAAAAAGCGAATTTTTCATTTTGCGCGACATAAATGGCATGGTGATTCCTTCTTATTTTTATTGAACTAACGCGCGTTAGTTTTTTTGGTTAAAAAAATTTCGACCCATTAATTCTCTAATAAATACTAAACTAACGCGCGTTAGTAAAGGGTTATTTTTTATACAGCTATCGATTTGGTAGAACGCGTTCAATCAATGCTTTGCCTGCATGGTCGAATAAGTAGCAGTCGCTCTGTTTGATTCCAACATTTAATACTTCACCGGATATGATTAGATTTTCACCAGACACTTCAACTATTACATGGTGGTTTTCAAAGTGACTATAAAGGTAACTGATGCCACCTAGATGTTCTGCTACGTCAACACTGATATCAAAATGAAAGCCGCTTTCTTGCAGCTCTAGATTTATATGTTCTGGACGAAATCCCAGTGTCACTTTGTCTCCTACAGCGAGTTGATCCGATTGGGATTTAAAGGGTATTTTTTGCCCATTAAAATCAATCACAACTTGGTTATCCGCTTCAATATTACTAATAACTGCGGGTAAAAAGTTCATTTTGGGAGAGCCGATAAAGCCTGCAACGAATGTATTGTTGGGATTGTGATATAGCGCCATAGGGGAACCGATTTGTTCAATGTAGCCAGCTCGTAGGACAACGATTTTATCCGCCAAAGTCATGGCTTCCACCTGATCGTGAGTGACATAAATCATAGTAGATTTGAGTTTTTTATGGAGTTGGGCTATCTGTATGCGCATGTCAACACGTAGCTCAGCGTCTAAGTTGGAAAGCGGCTCATCGAATAAAAAGACATCAGGTTCACGTACAATAGCTCGACCAATTGCCACACGCTGTCGTTGACCACCAGAGAGTTGTCTTGGTTTGCGATCAAGCAGCTCATCAAGTTGCAGAATGTGACTGGCTTTGGTGATTCGTGTGTGAATGTTTTCTTTTGATTCGCCTCGCATTTCCATGCCAAAACTCATATTCTCTCTGACGCTCATATGTGGATAGAGGGCATAAGATTGAAAAACCATGGCGACGCCTCGATTAGCTGGCGCGATGTTATTCATGTTTTTATCGCCGATTTCAATAACGCCTTCTGTTATCTCCTCAAGGCCAGCAATTAAGCGTAGTAAGGTAGATTTACCGCAGCCAGAAGGGCCGACAAAAACCACAAACTCTCCGTCACACAGTTCAAGATTGACACTGTGTATCGTCTCTAGCTTATCAAAACGCTTGGTCACGTTTTTTAGGGTTATATTTGCCATATTTTGCTATTTCCTATCTTGTTTTTATAATGGAACATGGTTCCATTATTTTATCCAATTGTGAGTAAGTCAAGTATGGTTTTGTATTCCGTCGACTATTAATATTGAATAGATAGGTTAAATATGGCTTTATTCGCGAAGAAGTCATTGATCTCAATAAGATAAATAAATAACACAGCACTAAGGCAAAATAGGCTTAGCTGCTCTGCTATGTTTGGGCAATCCTAATGAAATGAGCGCCGTTAGGCCGATAAATCCTGTGGAAAACCAAAGACAGGTTGCCAGTCCGTAGTCTTGGTAAAGCCATCCTGAGAGCACGGTGCCAATGAGTCGGCCCATGGCGTTTGCCATGTAGTAGAAACCCACGTCGAGAGAAACGCCATCTTCCCCTGCATAACTGACAATCAAATAGCTATGCAAAGATGAGTTCACCGCAAAGATGGCACCAAAGGCGAGCAATCCGGCAATAACCGCGAATTCCACCTGCCAGTTATAATCCAAAGCAAGCGCGATAAAAATGGGCGTTATCCCCAGTGCCAGTGCCCAGCCAAAGGCGTGTCGTCCATCGGGTGTTTTGCCGTCTGCTTTGCCGGTGAGTCTTGGTGCAAGACTTTGCACAATGCCGTAAGCAATGACCCACAGGGCTAGAAATCCCCCTACATACCAATGATCCCAACCAAAGGTACTGGCCAGAAACACCGGCAGCGCTACCACAAACCACACATCTCGCGCACCAAACAAAAACAGCCGCGCAGCGGATAAATAGTTAACCGCTTTGCTTTTCGAGAAAATGTCAGTGAATTTAGGTTTGTTTTTCGCCTTGCCAAGGTCTTTTTTTAGGCTAATCAAACTGGCGATCCACACCAACGTCAGCATAGCTGCCATGAGCAAAATAGCGCCTTGGAATCCTAATAGACTAAGCAGTGCGCCACCCAAAAAGAAGCCAACGCCTTTTAAGGCATTTTTAGACCCAGTGAGAATGGCGACCCATTTGTACAGCTGTCCCTGAGCGTCATTGGGCACCAGCAATTTGATCGAGCTTTTGGCGCTCATTTTATTCAAATCTTTTGCAATGCCCGATAACGCTTGTGCCCCCATAACCCAAGGCACGGTGAGTAAACTGGACGGAACCAGCAACATGGCGAGGGCGATGATTTGCATAAACAGCCCCACATTCATGGTGCGATTTAAGCCAAGCCGGGCGCCAAGCCAACCTCCGACAAGATTGGTAACAACCCCAAAGATTTCATAAAAGACAAACAACATAGCAATGTCAAATGGGCTGTAACCTAGCCCATAGAAATACAACACCACCAACATGCGCAAGGCGCCATCGGTTAGGGTAAAAGCCCAGTAATTACCTGTAACGACCAGGTATTGACGAATGTCTGGAGAAAGCTGCGCAAGGCTTAACATGTTGGATTATTCCTGATCAGCAAGGCCAACCATACGCATCAATTCCGCGGTGCGATTGGCGTAGCCCCATTCATTGTCGTACCAAGCATACAGCTTTACCTGAGTGCCATTGATTACCATGGTGGACAAGGCATCGATAATGCTGGAGCGGGGGTCGGTTTTATAATCCACGGACACCAGCGGACGTTCTTCGTACCCCAAAATGTCTTTTAACTCGGTTTCCGATGCGGTTTTTAACAGCTGATTGACTTCTTCTACCGTGGTCTCACGTTCCACTTCAAACACACAGTCGGTTAACGACGCATTGGCCAAAGGAATGCGCACTGCATGACCGTTTAATTTGCCTGTTAGCTCAGGGAAAATATGTGTAATAGCCGTTGCAGAGCCCCGTCGTGGTTGGAATCAAACTCATGCCACAGGCTCTGGCACGGCGCAAATCTTTATGGGGCGCATCAAGAATGGTTTGCGTATTGGTAATATCGTGGATGGTGGTCATGGAGCCATGTTTGATGCCCAATTTTTCATGAATCACTTTCACCACAGGCGCCAAACAGTTTGTGGTGCAAGACGCCGCCGTCACAATGGTATGTTGAGCTTTATCGTACAAATGCTGGTTAACCCCCATGACCACATTCAGCACACCGTCTTCTTTTACTGGTGCGGTCACCACAACACGTTTCACACCTTGGTCAAGGTAAGCTTGCAGTAGGGCTTTGCTTTTCATTTTGCCACTGGCTTCGATCACCACATCACAGCCAGACCAGTCGGTTTCTGCGATGGTTTTGTTTTGTGTGCAGACGAGGCGTTGGCCATTCACTATCATCACATTGTCTTGCGCTTGAGCCTGATGATGCCAGCGCCCATGAACTGAGTCGAAAGTGATCAGATGCGCCAATGTGGCGGCATCGCCAGCGGGATCATTGATTTGTACAAACTCCACGTCATCCCAATCGAATGCCGCTCTAAAAGACAAACGCCCCATCCGACCAAAACCGTTAATACCGACCTTAATTGTCATACTTACCTCAAATAGAATACAGTAACCAATGAAAAGAGTGAGCCATCAAACATGACAGGCACTCCCATTTACACGCCCACTTTTAACTTCCTTATGTTGTTTAAATACTATGCGCAGCAAGCGACGGCACGTTCTGGTCTATCCCCCATGCATTGCAATTGTTGTTGATTGATAACAAGAAAATCTTCGTTCTGAGTGGCGGTTTCGGATAGAACAGACAAGGCCCACTCAGGCAATGTTTTATTGATACTATAAAACACCCATTGACCCTGACGACGGTCTGTTAATAAACCACACTGGCGTAATTGAGCCAGATGACGAGAAATTTTAGGCTGACTTTCGTCAAGGGCCTGCATCAACTCACAGACGCATAATTCCTTTTCTAAATGAATAAGTAACATGCAGCGTAAGCGCGTTTCGTCAGCGAGACACTTATAAAATTGTATAGGGTTCAAAGGATGCTCCTGATGCTACTGAGCCATAAGTCGGCCTAAGCCTTATGGTATTGGCAATGTTAATATATGTGTTTTTTAAAATATATGAAAATTAATATATATGGAAAAAAATATAATATCTGTTTTATGTCATCTTTCTGTCATGTACATCTTTCATTATGGGTTTATTCAATTTTAAACAATCCATTTGAGAGGGTACTACTATGAACAAAAGCAAACTTCTTATTGCCATCTTGCTAGGCGCTTCTTTGACCGCTTGTGCCACTACGGCGACAGAGTCGTCTATGGCTTCAAAATACGATATTGATGGCTTCAAAACAGAAGTTGAAGACGGCCGTCTTTGGGTATTTAAAGCAGGCTCTGAAGATCTAGCATTCTTTAAAGAGCATGGCGAGCCAGCAAAACAATTTACCAGCATTGGTTCAGGCCCAAACGGCATGACAGTGAAAGCCGCTAGCCAAGAAACGTTAGATAAATACCTATCTAGCTACAAAAAATAGGCAAATATCGGCCGTTTGTGAAAAGCCTATAGCCGCTATTGAATACAAACGCCTCAGCAGAACAAGGGAGTTCTGCTGAGGCGTTTTTGTTTCTGAATGTCTCGCCGTTGACGATGGTTTTTGTAAAGGCGCGTCAAGGGTTTATGTAGATACTCTGTTTAAGCGCAAGCTTTTTTATGCTCATCACTGAATAATTTTGAGGAGTCATAGGGTGTGTTTAATTTTAAACACGCCCATATCCCTGTTAACATTTTACGCATAACTGCGCACATGGCTTGTATCTTTTTCTTACCTCGTGCGACTAATGCCTCGTAAAACGCTTTTACATTTGGGTCATGACGTACAGCCGACATGGCAGGCATAAAGAGCGCGCTACGCAAATAAGCATTTCCAGCCTTACTGAGTCTACCTGGACGGTTGAGACTGCTACCAGATTGGTTAAGTCGGACATCCAAACCTGCATAGCGACTAACCTGATTGGCCTTAAGTGTTTCAGGTAAAATAATCAGCTCTCCTAGCATCGCAATAGCAGAGACTTCTCCAATGCCCTTAGCCGCTAGAATATTATTAAATTGCTGTGCTATTTCAGTATCGCTTTTAATCATTTCTAGGGCTGCCATTCGCAAGCGTTGAATACGACTTTCTAGGTACGCAATGCCATCTTGCTCATCATGGATGACTAGATCAGAGGTGTCTTCATAAGATTTCATAGCATGTAAGCGGTTCTTCGCTTTGGTGCAATCATCTGTTAAACGATTGATCTGCCTTGATATATCTCGTATTTTTAATTTATTTTTCTGGGGAGGCGTTCACTTTTCAGGTGCCATTCGTTGTGCATATTCAGCCAGTAAGCCAGCATCAATATTATCAGTTTTGCTGTGTTCTAGTTTTATTTGAGCGAAGTGGTTAAAGCTTTTAGGGTTAATCACACTGATAGGTATGTCGGCATCATGAAGCGCGACAGCTAAATCCAAATAATAGATTCCAGTGGCTTCCATAACGACAGATTGCGGCGCATGTTGTTGCAGGAGAGTAAGTATTTCTGTTCGCCCATTTGGCGTCTGCTCAAAGGTTTTTACTAGACTATTTTTATTGTCATGGCGTATGACAAGGTCAACGGTTTTTGCTGCGATATCAATACCTACAAATGTGCTCATAATTTGCGTACTCGCTAATTTGGTTGGATAATAATTATCGGTTCCCGACCTCGCACTTTTTTACCGCTCAACCTTGTAACGCGAAGTCACTTAAGTGTGCTTCTTGATACTCTTCGAGATGAGTAAATGAGGCGGGAGCCACTCTACACGCGAGGTCAGTACACTGCCTCAAGGTCGCCGCGGCCTCCCGATAATGGTTAAATAATACACCTCAATAACCATTAAATTCATCATACAAGGTCGTGCTTTAGCGCGACAAGGGCCTTTGTAATTTTTGACGGCCTAAAGGCGCGACTAACAAGGTCGATAGACACCATGGAGTGGCAATCTTAATAGGCCTGAGTTTATGTTGTTTTTGGTTAATTTTTTCATGACAATCTTTGTTTTAAATGCCTCTGAAATACCAATAAATCATCGACTTACCGTGTTTGGTGAAAAAATGTCATTTTTTTTGTGACAATTTGGGTTGTGACGTTTTTTGCAACAGGGTCTAATAGCGTCCATAGATAATTTATTCATTATTTCAAGACGCCAATACAAGGACGCTTCATGACTCAGGACATCGTAATTCTGGCTGCCGGAAAGGGCAGCCGAATGAAATCCACTTTTTCTAAGGTACTGCATAAAGTTGGCGGTATCGCCATGGTAAGACGGGTGTTAATGACCGCCAGCACCCTGCCAGAAGCCAAATTGCATCTTGTTGTCGGCCATCAAGGTGAGCAGGTCGAAGCCAATTGTCAGGATTTTTCGGCCAATATTGTTTGGCAGCATGATCCACAAGGTACGGGCGATGCTTTGCGCCGTGTTGCTCCTTTTTTACAAGCCGACGGTGCCACATTAACCTTATACGGTGATGTTCCTCTGATTCGAGCTTCAACATTGGAAAAAATGACGGCTTTATCAACACCAAATACCTTGGTTTTACTGACTATATCTCTCGATAATCCAACAGGTTACGGCCGTATCGTACGGGATGCTCAGGGTAAAGTGACTGCCATTGTTGAGCAAAAAGACGCCTCACCAAGTCAGCTTGCTATCACAGAAGTGAACACGGGGATTTTATTGGCGCCCAATAACCATCTGCAGACTTGGCTTGCGGCGCTAACCAATAACAACGCCCAAGGTGAGTATTACCTGACCGATGTGATTGCCATGGCCGCTCGTGATGGTGTGGATATCGTCACAGTGAATCCTGAAAACGCAGCGGAAGTGGCGGGCGTCAACGACCGAGTACAATTAGCCGCATTAGAAAGAGAGCTGCAACATCAGCAGGCCATCCATCTGATGCAAAACGGTGCCACCTTATTGGACCCATCTCGCATTGATGTGCGCGGTGAATTGACCACAGGCCATGACGTTGTGATAGACGTAAACTGTGTGTTCGAAGGCAAAGTGGTATTGGGCAATGGCGTTGAAATTGGCCCTAACTGCCACCTAAAAGACTGCATCATTGGCGATAACACCGTCATTAAAAGCCATACTTTAATAGACGATAGCCAAGTGGGTGAGTCTTGTGACATTGGGCCTTTTGCGCGTTTGCGTCCTGGCACACAGTTATCGAACAATGCCAAAATCGGCAATTTTGTTGAAACCAAAAAAGCGCGAATTGGCGAAGGCAGTAAGGTCAATCATTTGAGTTACATTGGCGATACCGACATGGGTGCCAATGTAAACGTAGGTGCCGGAACGATTACGTGCAATTACGACGGCGTGAATAAACATCTCACACAGGTCGCCGATAACGTATTTATTGGCTCTAATACTTCGCTTGTTGCTCCGGTACAAATTGCCGAAGGGGCGACGATCGCAGCGGGTTCGACCATCACTAAACAAGTCGGTGAGAAGCAACTTGCGTTTGCCAGAGCGAGGCAAACTAACAAAGACAATTGGCCTAGACCTGTTAAAAAGTAACGGCTCTCTAAGTGAAAAGGGGCAGGTCCCCTAAACGAAACGATTTCTCGAACTAAATGACACTGTATTTTTAAGGGATCTGATCCTTTAGCAGACTTAAAAAAGGACTCTCACATGTGCGGAATAGTTGGCGCCATTGCACGCCGTAATGTATCAAAAATTCTTATCGAAGGGCTTAGCCGCTTAGAATACCGTGGTTATGATTCTTCTGGTGTGGCAATTAACAACGAAGAAGGTGTGTATTCACACCGTGCCGTAGGCAAAGTGCAAGCACTGAAAGACAAGTTTGAAGCGCAACCCCTCGATGGCAAAATGGGCATCGCGCATACTCGTTGGGCCACCCATGGCAAACCGACAGAAGCTAATGCTCACCCGCATTTTTCCGGTGATGATCTTGCTTTGGTGCACAACGGTATTATTGAAAATCACGAACCCTTGCGCCGCGAATTGAAAGAAAAAGGCTATGAATTCAGATCCGAGACCGATACCGAAGTTATTGTTCACCTCATTCACGATGCGATGAAAACGCAGCCGGATTTATTAAAAGCCGTGCAAACCACATTAACCAAATTACACGGCGCCTTTGCGATTGGCGTGGTACAAAAAGACGACAATGAACGTTTCATTGCGGCTCGTAAAGGCAGTCCGTTGGTGGTTGGTGTGGGGATAGAAGAAAACTTCGTCGCTTCCGATCAATTGGCCTTATTGCACGTGACTGACCAGTTTATCTTCCTAGAAGAAGGTGATGTGGTTGAAGTCAGCCGCGATAGTGTGTCTATTTATGACTCAAACGGTGACTTGCAAAAACGTCCAATCAGTGTGTTTAACCACAACATTGATGCCACGGACAAAGGCGAATTTCGCCACTACATGATAAAAGAAATCTACGAACAGCCGAAAGTCATTAGCGCTTGTTTGGAAGGCCGCATCAGTGAAAGCAAAGTGCTAACGAGCTGTTTTGGCGCCGACTCTGCTTTCTTAAAAGAAGTCGAAAATGTTCACATCGTTGCATGTGGTACCAGTTATCACGCTGGTATGGTGGCAAAATATTGGATCGAAGACCTCGCGGGCATACCGTGCAGTGTCGAAGTCGCCAGTGAATACCGTTATCGCAAAGTGGCCGTGCCAAAGAACACCTTATTTTTGACCCTGTCACAATCTGGCGAGACCGCCGATACTTTAGCGGCGTTGCGCATGGCAAAAGAACTGGGCTATTTAACGACATTGGCGATCTGTAACGTGCCATCCAGTACCTTGGTGCGCGAATCTGCCTTGACTCTTCTTACCAATGCTGGCCCAGAAATCGGGGTGGCATCTACCAAAGCCTTTACCACTCAACTAACAGCGTTGTTGATCACCAGCGTTGCCATTGCCGTGGAAAATGGGTTGTCTGCTGAAAAAGAGAAAGAGCTAGTGCAAGCCTTACGCTCATTGCCAGCTCACGTGAACGCAGCACTATTACAAGATGCCCATATTAAGGAAGTGGCTGATCGTTTTGCTAACAAGCACAATGCTTTGTTCTTAGGTCGCGGCACCATGTACCCTATCGCGTTGGAAGGCTCATTGAAACTCAAAGAGATTTCCTACATTCACGCTGAAGCTTACCCAGCGGGTGAACTCAAGCACGGCCCATTGGCTTTAGTTGATGAAGACATGCCAATTATTGCCCTCGTTCCTCACAACGACATGCTGGACAAACTCAAGTCTAACTTGCAAGAAGTAGCAGCCCGCGGTGGTGAATTGTATGTCTTTGCAGACAAGGACACAGACCTACATAACGAAGACAACATCATCTTCACTGAAGTGCCAAAAGTAGACAGTATTTTAGAACCGATTGTTCACACCATTCCATTACAGCTATTGTCCTACCATGTCGCTGTGGTCAAAGGTACAGACGTAGACCAACCACGTAACCTAGCGAAATCCGTTACGGTGGAATAAGGCGTTAAATCAAGGATGTAATAGAGTAGAAACGTAAGTTAAAGACGGTCGTGAGTTGGTGCTATAACAACATTTATCGCTAAAATTTTATAAAACAGAAGACACCATAACGGATTACTGACCATTATGGTGTCTTTTTTTTGGTGATTATTTAGAAAAAAGTAGACGAAAAGGTATCCATTCTTATTTATTTTATCTGATAGGTAACAGCATGTAAGACACCATAGTTTTATTGCAATGCTTCCTCTATACTCCGCGAATCTCCCATCCTCATAATAGGAATGGCTTCAAATGCAACACTCAACAAGTACCGAAAATGAAGTCACACGACTCAGAGCCTTACAAGAATTGGGACTTCTTGATTTACCTGATGATGATCGTTTTGACCGTATCACCCGCCTTGCCAAAACCCTATTTGATACACCTATTGTATTTATCAGTTTTGTGGGGAAGGAACAGCAGTTTTTGAAATCCAGTATTGGCACAGACATTACCTGTATACCTAAAAACCTTTCTTTCTGTCGCTATGCTATTGAACAAAATCGGTTAATGATTGTAGAAGACGCCTTATTAGATGAGCGCTTTAAAACCAATCCATTGGTCACAGGTGAACCTTACATTCGTTTTTATGCTGGTGCCGTGCTTAGGTCCTATGATCAATACGCAATCGGTACTCTGTGCATTGTTGACACTAAGCCACGTGTGTTAACCGAGCACGAGCAGACCTTGTTGTTAGACTTGGCACAAGGTGCTCAAAATGAACTTCATCTCCATTACATGAACGCCTTGCAGCAAGAAAATAAGCGTTTATCTTGGATCAGTGGACAAATATCCAATGGTGTCTTGTACACAGACGTCAATAAAAGAGTGGTGTGGTGTAACGAAGGATTCAGTCGTTTATCTGGCTACCATATTGATGAGCTAAGAGGCAAAAAACCGAGCGAAGTACTTCAGGGACCTGAAACCTCCAATAAGACCATTCAAAAATTAAGACGACAGATAGACAAAGGTTGGCCTTTCGAAGCCGACATTCTTAATTACAACAAAAGTGGTAAAGCCTATTGGGTACATTTATATGGTGTACCACTACGAGGAGATAATGGAGAAATTTTTGGCTATATCGCTATACAGCATGATGTGACTGCAAAAATGAATCGCTACCTTGAGTTAAAAAAATTGGCTTATATCGACGAATTAACCGGCTTAGCGAATCGAAGATACTTAGACGAGCGTCTAGATCAACTCATAACGCCCGTTTCGCTTAATAACCAGCTAGCGCTTTTTATAATTGATCTCAATGGTTTTAAACGCATCAACGACACGTTTGGTCACCCAGCGGGAGACGAAGTCTTGGCAGAGGTTGCGTCTCGGTTAATCAACGTGACCAAGCAAGAAGATATTACGGCAAGATTGGGAGGTGACGAATTTGCCATAGTGATCAGTGATATCACTCAATACCAAGTGACACAACTTTGTGAACGCTTGCTCAAATTATGTTTAGAGCCTGTGTTATTAGAAACAGGCGATGAAGTGTCGTTTGGTATGAGCATTGGAGTCGCACGTTATCCTGAGGATGCCACCACGGCAAAAGCCTTGTTTCATCTAGCCGACCAAGCCATGTTTCAAGCGAAAAAGAATGAAACTGGAGCGTCTATTCATACGGAGCTGAATGAATAGAGTAAGTCGGATCAATCAGTATGTCTTACGGATATTCTTCGAAGAATACTTTTTTGATGGTGATTCATATTAATTTGCTGTTCTTTTGTATGGTTTTTTTAAAGGCAGATGTGATTTTAATTTCTAAGATATATCGATAAAATATATAACTATGGTGTAAAACACTAAATCCTTGTTGAGGTTTGTTTTTAATGACAGGTATTTAATTTAAAAGATATTGCGTATTTATTTCGTCTTCTTAAAAGGGTCTATTAAGAAGACGAAATAGATTGCTTAATGATAAGTCGTTCTTAGGTGAGCTAGAAAAATAATACTAACGACTAAATGAGTACAGGTGAATTATGATTAGAAATATGAGAATAGGGGTACGCTCAGCACTCGCCTTTGGAGTGTTAGGTGTGATTACTTTTTTACTAGGTATGTTTTCTATTGTGCAGCTAGCAAAAATAAATGACATAACTGATGTGCTTAGTTTGCATCGAATACCCGCATTATCGACTGCGACGGAATTAAGACGCGACATATTGCGCAGTCAAATACTCATTACCGAATTATCCGATGCACAAAATCAGCAAGAACGTGATGATGTAAAAAGACAGATGGCTGCGATAACCACAGAGTATGATGAATCAGAAAAAGTCATGTACTCGTTGGCTCGTAGCACAGAAGCAAAAGAGATTGTTAGTAGCGTTGCCAGTTTGCATGACGCATTTGCGGCAACACTACCTCAGTTATACAAGCTGTCAGATGAGCAAAATATCGCTGAGGCATTAGCTTATCGACGTAACATCGTCATGCCTGCCGCTGAATTGTTATCGGCAGAAGTGGATAAATTGGGTGAATTTCAGCTACTACGTGCAAATCAAATTAATGATCAAGCAACATTGACTTATACCAATTCCAGAAGTGCAGTTATTTCTGGCATTGTTGTTACCCTAATCGTGCTGAGTGCCCTTGCGTTTTTCTATAGTCGCAGTGTAACGCAGCCTTTGAGTTATGCCGTGGCGGTTGCTAAACGCGTCGCTAATGGAGATCTTACAGAGGATATCTCGGATCATCATAATGATGAAGCTGCGGATATGTTAAGAGCATTGGCCGCAATGCAGGGTCAATTAAGACAAACCCTGACATTGATTAGCGACTCCTCTCAGCAGCTAGCGGCGACGTCCGAAGAATTAAGTGTGGTGACCAATCAGTCTTCACAAACTATGTCTCAACAGAGTAATCAGTTAGAACAAGCCGCTGCTGCGGTGAATCAATTGACCGCGGCGATCGAAGAAGTGGCGCGCAGTGCCAGCTCGACCAGTGATAATGCCGAAGTGGCTGATGAAAAAGCACAATTAGGCCAAGCGAAAATTAATGAAACTATAAAAATCATTGAACAGCTCACGACTGACATACAACATTCGGCAAATGGTGTGACCACCTTGGCCGGTAATGTGAAAAACATCGGCTCGGTATTGGATGTGATTCGTGCTATCGCAGATCAAACGAACTTATTAGCGCTCAACGCGGCCATTGAGGCTGCTCGTGCAGGTGAAAGTGGTAGGGGCTTTGCAGTTGTTGCAGATGAAGTGAGAGCGCTGGCGCATCGAACACAAGAGTCTACGAAAGAAATAGAAAAAATGATCCAGCTCGTGCAGTCTGAAACCGATCGAGCGGTTACTAATATGAACAACAGTAACCAGCGTGCTGAATCTACTTTACTAATGGCGAATGATGCAGGACAAGCATTCAATGAAATCACCCGTTTGATTGGTCAAATTAGCGACCAAAACGTCACTGTCGCCAGTGCGGCAGAAGAACAAACCAGCGTAGCAAGAGAAGTGGATAAAAACTTGACGTATATTCTTGATCTATCGGCTCAAACAGCAGAAGGCGCCAATCAAACCAGCGCTTCCAGCTTAGATCTTTCTCGACTTGCAGAACAGCTCAATAACTTAGTGTTGAAATTTAAAATTTAATACTTTAACTAAAAAACGAAAGCAACGGCACGAATAAACTGGGTGTTATGCGTGCCGTTTTTATTGTTATTGTCGGTTTATTCGTGTTACCCGAATGTTAATGATTTTCTACTTCATGCTGTTTAAACTTGATTAGCAACTCTTCAAAATTAATGGGTTTCGATAGAAGATATCCCTGTACTGATTCACATTTCATTGCTCTAAGAATATTGAGGGTGTATTGATCTTCTACCCCTTCAGCAATCGTAGTTAGTCCTAATGTTTTGGCTAGCACGATAACGCCTTTCACCAAGCTATAGTTTTTTAAACTGTAGTTGTCTGATGACTCATTTAATTGTCGGACAAAAGACTGGTCAATTTTTAGCGTAGCTGCTTTAAATCGACTCAGATAATGCAAATTAGAGTAACCGGTACCAAAATCATCAATAGCAAAGCTAATGCCCTTATCATTGATCCTAGATATTTGTGAATCAATGCCTTGTTGATCTTGCATTAATAATGACTCGGTAATCTCGAGTTCTAAATAATGAGGAGCCAGTCCCGAATCTGCCAAAATACTAAACACATGTTCTGGCAACATACCACTGCTCAATTGTGCCGCTGACAAGTTAACGGATACCGGAATATCGTAGCCCAGTTCCAACCATTTTTTGCAGTCATGGCAGGCTTGTCTTAAAACAAACAAACCAATGTTGTCAATTAACCCAGTTTCTTCCGCTAGAGGGATAAAAACCGCTGGGCTGACAAAGCCAAACTCTTTTGATTGCCAACGAGCGAGCGCTTCTACCCCATTGATGGTCAAGGATGCCAGATCATATTTGGGTTGATACACCAAAAAAATTTCATTGTGAGCAATCGCGAGACGTAAGGCTTGAATCATTTCTAGTTTCTTACGATGTTCATCTTGCCATTCAGGTTGATAAAGCAGTGCCGCGTTTCTGCCGGAGAGTTTAGAGCGATACATCGCTTGGTCAGCAAGCCGACATAGTTCATTAAAGTTTGTGCCATGCTCAGGAAAATGAGCGACACCAATTGAAGCGGAAATTCGAAAATCACGAAGTTCAACTTCCATATCCTCGGCGATTGTCTCTAACAAGGCTTGATAGCGTAATGTAGAGTGGTGAGCATTGGCGTATTTGAATACCAAGACAAATTCGTCACCGCCAAATCGACAAATGATCTCACCAGGTTCTAGGCACTTACGCAATCGTTCCGCCAGAATCTTTAGCGCAATATCACCATAGTGATGACCATAGGCATCATTGATCGGCTTGAAGTTGTCCAGATCAATAAACACCACAGATAACTTCTCTTCGACCAACGTGAGTTTACTAAAAGCTTGTTCCGCACTGACTCTATTGGAAAGGCCCGTCAACGGATCGAGGGTCGCGATACGACGGATTTCTTTTTGGGACTTTCTTGAGGCTTGGTTTTCGCTCCATAAATCATAAAGCAATGAACGAAAGTCTTTGGCAATAAGCCACGCGCTAAAACTGGCAATAAGGAGGAACAAATTCGTGGCGACAATGGACGCTTTGTTAACCTTTGGAGAGGGAGGAGACCAGTGTCCCAAGAGAATAAAAAGCAATAGCAACGAGCAGTACAGAATAATAAATATGGCCAAACTTAGGAAAGTAGACGTTGAACAAAAAAGCGCGGCATACACTAAAACAATCGCATAACACATGACAACAGGGCTGTACACGGCATTATTATTCATTATTAGAGCGCTTATTTGCAGCGTGATTAACCACAGAAAGCCAGCCACAGCGATCTTGTTGTTAGGACGCACAATCATAAGCCAATAAATAGCGCACATCCCAACCGCTGAGCAAAGTAGGATGGTTTGTGCTACGGGGCCAGCAAAAGTCGATCCAATAATAGAAGCGACGAAAAACACCGAGATCACTTTTAGAAAGTGTTGCCGTTGTCTTTGAGCAAGTTCTGCTGGTTTATAAAGCATGGTTACTCCTGTGCAAATGGTTTTTTTTATTAAACAACTGAGTACGAAGTATTGTAAGTAACCAGAACACCAGTGCCAATAGACAATAACTTGCAGGAGCTTCTGAACGTAATAGAATATCGCTTAGCCATCATACAGGTGACCACTACAGTGATACGACCTTTTACCTGTAGATGAGGGCGATAGCAAGGGGGATGGAGCTAAGTAGTGAGACTTAGCTCCATTAAATCGACACAGAGGTCATATCGTTATGTTGATAAAAGTCACGCGCTAACCATTTAATGGTCGATTACGGTCGCGCCTACCTTGATCCGGCATGTGGCGCGATCATAGAAAACAATGGTCAAGCAATAGTCCCGCTTTTATAGGCTCGCCAAATAAACAGCCGGTGTGCCGTTAACGTCTGAGCTGTATAGCACCGACTTATTATCTGGTGTAAAAGAAGGATGAGGATGGTTGATCTGACGATCACCATTTAATACGGTCCAGCTGGTGTTGTGTTCGGCAATGGCTCGAATACTGCCTTTATTTAGATCAAGCAGATACAGGTTGGGATCGTTTTTTATCTTGTGCCCATCATGATCAGAGACATCAACGGGGGTGCCTGAGCCGTCTCCCACAACCAAACTACCATCATTATTACTCATCAAATGACTGCAGGCGGGCATCTCCGCCTCGACTTTAAAGGCAAGCGTTTGTGCATCGACAGAGCAAAGTTGGCGTTTATCCGTATGTGGTCGATAAGACACAAACATCATTTTAGAGCCATCTGGCACGAAAAACTCATGGGTACAGGATTCGTCTTCATCTTGCTCATGGACTTTACGCATGTTGTCGCCATTTTCATCAATCATCCACATGCGTGTTGCCACCAAATCGTGGGGACCCTCATGGCAGAACGCAATGGTGTTATCGTCATTTGGACGATAAAGCGGATGCCCAAGCCAAATATTGTCCTCGAAAACCGTCGTGCGCTGACCGGTTTTAAGGTCAATTGAAATTAAACGACAGCGTGGTTTCTGATGATAAAACTGGGCGAATTTTTCCCAACTGTTTAGGCTCATATAATCAGTATCTTTGATTTCAATACCCACCACTTTCGTACACTCTGAATTGGGTACCCAAGTGCCATAACCTACCCAGCCTTTTGCTACTTCATACAACACGCTGTGCTTTTGAGTTTTTATATCCACATGAATCAGTTGTTGATTATTTTTAACAAAGATCAGTGCGTCATCGTGTGTGGTTAGAAAGCCACCAAACACGTTATCGCCTTTGCCTTGCGTTAACTGTATAGCGGTTTCGTTTTCTAGATCCAGTAAATGGTAATTACGATGAGTGTCAAAATTGGCCGAAATAAGCAGCTGATTGCCCGCATTGTTGAAGCACTTTTGGTAAAAATAGTTGCGGTGGCAGATGCTACCGTTAGGGGTTAATTGAGTAATACTGGTGCCTGTGATGGCATCGACAGTGCGCTGAAATGTTAAAGATGTTATCTGTCCAAGTGACATAGTTTCCTCTCTTATTTTTGTTCGTACGGTATGGTCTATGAATGGCCTGTGAGTGTTGTCATCCTTTCTGTGTTGCTTCACGCCTGTCACATCATCGGTATCGACAAGATTAGCATCAAAAAAACTACTCATCAATAAAAGTGAAAAGATGTTTCATAAAAATAAATTAATCGTTGTTATTTTTTTATTGTTCTTCTAGTATGTTTTTACAACGTCAAATAAAAACAACATTCAGAGTTGAACGCTATGTATGAAAATCACCGCTTAGGGTTGCTGTACATCAGTCCCTACATTATAGGGTTACTTATATTTACTGCTTTTCCCTTTTTGTCATCCTTGATCATTAGTTTTACCGACTATGATCTGATTAATCCGCCGGAATACATTGGTTTAGATAATTATCGTTATATGCTGGACGACGATACTTTTTATCAGTCTATGGGCGTGACCTTTGCCTACGTATTTCTGACCATTCCGCTGAAACTTGCCTTCGCACTCTTTATTGCTTTCGTACTGAACTTTAAGTTGCGTGGTATTAAGTTCTTCCGTACTGCTTATTACATTCCTTCTATTTTGGGCAGCAGCGTGGCCATTGCTGTGTTATGGCGAGCGATATTCTCTCTTGATGGTCTACTGAATAGCTTTTTAGGCCTCTTTGGAGTCGAGGCGATTTCTTGGTTGGGGGAACCGGTGTTTGCCATGTTTTCCGTAACCCTATTGCGGGTATGGCAATTTGGTTCAGCCATGGTGATATTTTTGGCGGCGCTACAGAGCGTGCCACAATCTCAATATGAAGCCGCGATGATTGACGGTGCGTCTAAATGGCAAATGTTCACCAAGATTACTGTACCACTGATTACTCCGGTTATTTTCTTTAACTTCATCATGCAAACCACCCAAGCATTTCAAGAGTTTACCGCGCCTTACGTTATTACCGGTGGTGGCCCTGCAAAATCGACCTACTTGTTCTCGCTTTATATCTACGAAACGGCTTTTAAATACTTTGATCTTGGCTATGGCAGTGCCTTGGCTTGGGTGTTGTTTCTGGCTGTGGCGATCTTTACCGCCATCTCATTTAAATCATCGAAGTACTGGGTGTTTTACTCAGGTGATAAGGGGGGTAAATAACAATGAATAAAGCATTCCCTAATAGGGCCGTGTTGTCCGCAGACCTAAAAAATAATCCAATGCTAAGGGCTGAGATTCGTAAGCAACGAGTAGGCGCGTCTATTCGCTACATTATCTTGTTGTTCTTCGGATTGGTGATGCTGTATCCGCTGCTTTGGATGTTCTCGGCCGCTTTTAAACCAAACCATGAAATCTTTAGTTCATTGAGCCTTTGGCCTGAGCATTTTTCATTAGATGGTTTTATTAATGGTTGGAATACTGGTACGGAATACACCTTTGGCCGATTCTTTTTAAATACTCTGTATTACGTAGTGCCAAAAGTAATTTTAACGGTGATCTCATCGGTGATTGTTGCCTATGGTTTTGCTCGCTTTGAGATTCCCTTTAAGAAATTTTGGTTTGTCACCTTGGTAGCGACCATTTTACTACCAACCTCTGTGCTGTTGATTCCGCAATACTTGATGTTCCGCGAAATGGGGATGTTGGACAGCTACTTGCCTTTGTATTTGCCGATGGCCTTTGCCACACAAGGCTTCTTTGTCTTTATGTTGATTCAGTTCCTACGTGGTTTGCCAACGGACATGGAGGAAGCAGCACAAATCGATGGTTGCAACTCTTATCAGCTGCTTTGGTACATCGTAGTGCCTATGTTGAAGCCTGCGATTATCTCGGTCGCGCTGTTTCAGTTTATGTGGTCAGTAAACGATTTCTTGGGGCCACTTATTTATATTTCCAGCGTGGAAAAATACCCCATCGCTTTGGCACTCAAATTATCCATTGATGTCACCGAAGGCACTCAATGGAATGAAATCTTAGCTATGGCATCCATTGCCATTGTTCCGTCCATTGTTGTTTTCCTAATCGCACAGAATTACTTCGTAGAAGGCATTTCGTCTGGTGGCGTGAAAGGATAGGTGAATAGTATGTCTAAAGTTGTGTTTGAAAATCTGACCAAGGTGTATTCGAACGGCTTCAAAGCGGTTCATGGTATTAACCTAGAAATTGAAGACGGCGAGTTCTTAGTAGTGATCGGGCCTTCTGGCTGTGCGAAATCCACTACCTTACGTATGTTGGCCGGTTTAGAGTCCATTACCGGTGGCTCGATCAGTATTGGCGGAAAGGTAGTAAATGGTTTGCCGCCCAAAGATCGTGGCATCGCCATGGTATTTCAAAACTACGCACTTTATCCCCATATGAGCGTACGTGAAAATCTAGGCTTTGGTTTAAAACTAGCAAAAGTCAGCAAAGAAGACATCGAAAAACAAGTCAACGAAGCCGCCGAACTGTTGGAGTTAACCGACCTACTAGATCGCTTGCCGCGTCAGCTCTCAGGTGGTCAGGCGCAACGGGTTGCCGTTGGTCGAGCGATTGTGAAACGCCCTCAGGTATTCTTGTTTGATGAGCCTTTATCTAACTTGGATGCCAAGTTACGTGCGTCTATGCGGGTGCGCATTTCGGATTTGCATAAAACCTTAAAGAAAACCAACCGCTCGGCCACCAGTGTATATGTAACGCACGATCAGACTGAAGCCATGACCATGGGGGACCGTATTTGTGTGATGAAAGACGGTCACATCATGCAGGTGGATACTCCCGCCAACCTTTATAAATACCCGAAAAACTTGTTCGTAGCAGGATTTATCGGTGCGCCAGAAATGAACATGGTGGAAACACGTTTAGATCGCACGGGGGAGGGGAAGTGTCATTTAGCCTTGTCGTCTCAAATGTTGGGTTTGCCAGATGAAAAGCTACAAAAAGTCTTAACCAATTTTACCGAAGACGTGGTGTTTGGCATCCGCCCAGAATTCATCAAATTAGCCGATGACAATTCACCACGGGATGAACTTATCAAAGGAACCATAGTACGAATGGAAAACATGGGCGCAGAGTTTTACGTCCACTTTACGGTAGAAGATAGAGAACTTTGTACTCGCGTTCCTTCTGATGTGGTGGAAGCTAAATTATCGGATTCAATCGGAAAACAACAGTGGTTCCATTTTGAAATGAGCAATGCGCATATTTTTGATAAAAAAACTGAGATGAACATCTCTTTATAAGCCCTTTGCACTACAGCTAAGCCACATAAGGCAAAGGTGAGGGTTGTGCAAAAATTGAATAATTACTAACGAGGAAAAGCACATGAAAATAAAAACAATAGCTCTGTTAGTCGGATTAGCATCTGCTGGTTCTATGGTGAGTATGAATGCAAGTGCAGAAGATTTGCGTATGTCATGGTGGGGAGGGAACTCTCGACACGCCGCCACGATTGAGGCTTTAAAAGAATTTGAAAAAACGCACCCAGGGATATCCGTAAAATCAGAATACACAGGTTGGGGTGGTCACCTAGAGCGTCTCACTACACAAATTGCTGGTAATACCGAACCGGATATCATGCAAACCAACTGGAATTGGATGCCGATTTTCTCCGCGCGAGGGGATGGTTTTAAGGACTTGCGTGAATACAGCGATGTGTTGGACTTATCGCAATTTGATCAATCTGCTCTTGATGCGGGTACCAATAATGGCAAGTTAAACGGCATTCCTGTTTCCATGGCAGCACGCGTTTTTTATTACAACAAAGACACCTGGGCGAAAGCAGGCTTGGCCTATCCTGTTACTTGGGATGACTTCATGAAAGCGGGCCTGTTTTCAAAGAAAAGCTGGGCGACGAATATTTTCCACTGATATTAGAAGGCCGTGACATCATCGCCATGAACCGCTCCTTTATGGTGCAAAAATACGGTATCCCCATGATCGATGAGGCAAATAAAAAATTTGCTTATAGCGACGCACAAATGCTTGAGTTTTTCAAAATGTACGAAGACATGGTGAATAATCATGTCACACCAAGCAGCAAATATGTGGCGGGTTTTGGCAAAGCGAATTTTTATGAGCACAAACCATGGATTAATGGTGAATGGGCCGGTGTTTACATGTGGAACTCTGCCATTAACAAATACAACGACAACTTAAGACCGCCTCAATCAATGGAATTGGGCTTTTATCCAATGATCAAAGGCGCGGATGACGCGGGTCTATTCTACAAACCCGCATTGATGCTCTCTATCGGCAAAAACAGCCAACACCCAGAAGATGCCGCGAAGTTAATTAATTTTCTATTAAACGAGCCGGCAGGCTACAACGCAATGGGCTTGGCTCGTGGTGTGCCATTGAGTCTGGCTGCCCGTCGTGCCTTATCTCTGGATGGCACCATCAAAGACGATGACCTATCGGTCGCTGGTTTGGCACAAATCGATGATTTGCCGAAGAAACTCCTAACATCGCCGCATTTTGAGAATCCGAAATTACTGGGGTTGTTTGAAGAAATGATCGAGAAAATGGACCAAGGCACCATGACAGTTGAGCAAGCCGCAAAAGAGTTCATGTCTCAAGGGAATCGCATTTTGCGTAGAGCGGTTAAATAAGCATAGCGCTGTAAACCCTAAAAAAGAGGCGTGACACACAATTGACTTTTGTAGGTCTCGGCTTTAGCCCGACAAGACGTAATTTGTCGTAGTGAGTTTTTTGTCGGCCTAAAGGCACGACCTACATTGTCCAAAATTTAATAAAGATGAGGAAACACTATGTTCGACCTGACAGGAAAAGTAGCCATCGTTACAGGATGCAGCACTGGCCTTGGGCAAGGAATGGCATTAGCATTGGCCAACGCAGGGGCTGATGTGGTGGGCGTTAACCAGGATGATCCAGCTGAAACAATCGCCTTGATGAAAAAAACAGGCCGTCAATTTCACAGCGTCATTGCCGATATGAGCAAAATAGCCAGCGTGAGTTATGTCATCAAAGAAGCCGTATCTGCATTTGGACACGTTGACATTCTCGTTAACAACGCTGGCATCATTCGTCGCAATGACGCATTAGATTTCACCGAAAAGGATTGGGATGACGTCATGGATTTGAACATCAAAGCCGTGTTTTTTATGTCTCAAAGCTTTGCTAAACAAGTCATTGCACAGGGAACCGCAGGTAATATCATCAACATTGCTTCTATGTTGTCTTACCAAGGTGGCATTCGTGTACCCTCTTATACCGCATCAAAAAGTGGCGTGATGGGCGTCACTCGGCTACTTGCCAATGAATGGGCCAAGCACGGCATCAATGTCAATGCCATTGCGCCTGGTTACATGGCCACTGATAATACCGCTGCCTTGCGAGCAGATGAAGATCGCTCTAGTGAAATTTTAAGTCGTATTCCAGCAGGCCGCTGGGGGACACCAAGTGACATGGCAGGACCGATTGTCTTCTTAGCGTCTGACGCATCGCGTTACGTAAATGGCTATACTGTCGCGGTAGATGGCGGTTGGCTAGCGCGATAACCTACTTATTTTCGAAGCATGTAGGCAGTTTGCGGACAATAGATTCGCCTGTAATCGATGTCCGCGCTCGTCATGTTGGACGATTTATTGGGAGGGGTTAGGGTGACTATTTCAGTTTCATTTTGTAATCTTGGCTGTCAAGAATGAAAAATTGCATTACAATTGCAAAATCCTATTTCAAAAAAAATGAAACCAATATGACAAACGAAGAGAACAACCAGCAAATCGAACCCGTATCCTCGGTCATGAAAGTATTTGCGATATTAAACGCAATGGCAGAACACAAATCTGTTGGCGTAACAGAGTTATCGCAAACCGTCATGACGTCAAAAAGTACTGTCTATCGCTTTTTACAAACCATGAAAATGCTCGGTTTCGTCTCTCAAGAAGGCGACGATGACCGTTATTCTCTGACATTAAAACTGTTTGAAGTTAGCTCAAAAGCACTTGAACACGTGGATCTTGTGTCGCTCACCGAGCCTTACATGGCGAGCATAGCAGAGCAAACCAAAGAAGCATTGCACCTTGGTATTCGTGACGGTGATGGCATTATCTATATCTACAAAGTAGATGCACAATACAATCTGCGCATGCAGTCTCGTATTGGTGGACGTAACCCACTTTACTCCACTGCGATTGGTAAAGTATTACTAGCTGAACGTCCAGAAAGTTACATCCGTGACGTCTTTAAAGACACGCAGTTTGTACCTTCTACCGCAAAAACACATCGCACCATAGACGCCTTGTTAGAAGAGCTTAAGCAAGTCAAGGCGCAAGGTTATGGCGTCGATAATGAAGAACAAGAAGAAGGCCTACGCTGTATAGGTAGCCCTATTTATGATCGTTTAGGCAATGTTATTGCTGGGTTAAGTCTGTCTTTCCCCACCCTACGTTACACGCCAGAGAAGTTTGAAAAGTACGTAAGCCTATTGCAAGAAGCGACGGCCAAAATATCGGAAAAACTCGGTTATACTAAATAAACTTATCCGTCCCTCTTCAAAAGCTGGCCTTGTCATAACGCCAGCTTTTTTATTGCCTTTAACTTGGCTGTTTATCGCAGGCAGATGATTTTTCAAATAATCATATTTTTTATAAAATAAATGAAACGGCTTTTCATAAAATATTGAATAATGTTTTATCGCTGCTATAGTAGAGGTGTCTAAAACAAGAATACAAAGAGTTGTCCTATGTTTGTTTACAATAACGAAGTCCCTCTGGAAGATCTTGGTGCGGGTGTATCGCGCAAAATCATGGCCTATTCAGATAACATCATGACAGTGGAAGTGCATTTTGAAAAAGGCGCTATTGGTCCACTGCACAACCATCCTCATGAACAATTGACCTATGTATTGTCTGGTAAATTTGAGTTCACCATCGGCGACGAAACCAAAATCGTTGGGCCAGGCGACGCTCTGTATAAAAAACCAAATGTCATGCATGGTTGCCGCTGCTTAGAGCCAGGTGTACTGCTAGACAACTTCACCCCAGTCCGAAAAGACTTCTTATAAACAAACGTCTTATCAAACGACACAACAGAATCACTCAGGAGAAAATAATGAAAATTGCACTGATGATGGAAAATAGCCAAGCAGGTAAGAACGCCACTATTCTAGAACAACTTAATGCCGTGGCAGGCCCATTGAAACATGATGTATTCAACGTGGGCATGTGCGATGAAAACGATCACCACCTAACCTACATTCACCTAGGCATCATGGCGAGTCTTTTATTGAACTCAAAAGCCGTTGATTTCGTTGTCTCTGGCTGTGGCACAGGGCAGGGCGCCATGATGTCGTTAAACGCTCACCCAGGCGTGATATGCGGCTATTGCTTAGAACCCTCAGACGCTTTCCTGTTTAACCAAATCAACAACGGCAACGCCATCGCCATGGCCTTTGCCAAAGGCTTCGGCTGGGCCGCCGAACTCAACGCACGTTACATCTTCGAAAAAGCCTTCACAGGCCCCCGTGGCGAAGGTTACCCAGTTGAGCGTCGAGAACCACAAGTTAAAAACGCTGGTATCTTGAACCTAGTGAAAGCGGCAACCATGAAAGACAACTACTTGGATGGTTTAAAAGCCATGGACCAAGCACTGGTGAAAACCGCGGTATCTGGTGAACGCTTCCAGCAATGCTTCTTTGATAATTGCCAGAACCCTGAGATCGAAGCGTACGTGCGTTCGTTATTGTAAAAACCTCGACACACAAACACGACCTACAGAAAACCAACCACCTGTAGGTTGGCCTTCAGGCTTAAGGATCCCCACAAATATAGAGTGATGCCCACTTGTTGGTTAAACTATTTTCGCCAAAAAATAAGCCAGACAAGGGGCATCACATTGTTATTATCGAGTTTACTTCCTGACAATTCAATCTCCATTGATAAGCGAACCTATACAGCTTTATCAGATGCAGTATCCTCCGTTAAAGAAGGCGCCAGATTAAGCCTAACGGCAATTGGTAGAAAACTAGGAGAAGACGCTAACGTCATTGAAAAATATTGCATTAAACGAGTTGATCGACTGTTAGGAAACATCCAATTACACCAATGCCGAAATCAATTTTATAAGACCCTTGCCTCTCACTTTTCTTCACAAGAGTTCTTGCCCATCATTGTTGATTGGTCAAGTGTTTATGATTTTAGCTTTGTTTTACTGCGCGCCTCAGTGGCCTTTCAGGGAAGAGCTTTCACCTTATATGAAGAAGTACACCCTGAAGGAGCTATGAATAATCATAAAAGACATGTCGACTTCTTAAATAATTTAAAGCAAATACTTCCCTCTGACTGTACCCCTATTATCTGCACGGACGCAGGATTTAAGGTTCCGTGGTTCAAAGCAATAGAGCAATTAGATTGGTATTGGCTTGCACGTACACGTGGAACGGTAAAATGCCAAACGGATAAACGACCACAATGGACTCTCGTTGACGGTTATCATCATCAAGCCACCACAAAACCAATGGAGTTGTCCGGCTTGCGTCTATCAAAACAACAACAATGGCCTTGTCGTGGTGTTTTGTATAAAAGTCCACGCCCTACAAAGAAAAAAGCAAACCCGTTAAAAGACCAAACTGTAACAATTATAAGAAGTGCTCTAAAGCAAACAGAGAGCCTTGGTTTCTAGTCAGTAACTTGCCAAAAGGCGAGTTTCCTCCTCTTGCTCTAGTCAATATTTATAAGCGCAGAATGACCATCGAAGAAGCATTCCGAGACACGAAGAACGAATATTATGGGCTAGGACTAAAACGTAGCCGAAGCCAATCTATTGAGCGATTACAAACCCTTCTGTTAATTGCCTTACTTGCTCAATGGTGCCTTTACGTCATTGGGAAAGCGGCAGAGATGCAAGGTTATCATCGTCATTTCCAATCAAATACGATAACAACGAGGCGAGTATTGTCTTATTGCTATTTAGCCAAAAGGATCCTGAAAACCTCCCGTTATGAAATAACAGAAAAAATGTTATTTGAGGCGTTAGACCTCCTTCTATTGGAAACCAAGTGCTAAAAATAAATGTGGGGATCCTTAAGCCTTCAGGCCGACAAAAAGCCGATCGAATCAAACCAGCCTCTTGTCGCGCTAAAGCACGACCTTGTATCTCTTCTTGATGAGTGTTTAGCTAGCACTTATCGCATCGGGAAATCGGTGAGCCTCGTGCGCGACCTGAGCACAAAGATGCTGTTTTGTAGATTGAGGCTCTGATTTCCTAACCTCCATTAAACTGAATGGTATCCTAGCACCCCAAGTAAGGGTGATGCTGCATGTACAAGGGGAGTAAATAGAGATGAAGGCTTTTATTGGCATTGATGTTGGTAAAGAAAAGTTAGATGTTAGTTGGTTACGCGACGTGGTCAAAAATAAGCAGAAAACCAAGGTCTTAAAGAACACAAAACAAGGCTATCAAGAATTAGTTGATTGGGTACTAAAGAATACAGGGTTAGAAGCTCAGAATATTGTTATTACGACAGAGCCTACTGGTATTTATAGCGAACCGTTGATGTATTTTTTATATGCCCAAGGATTTACTCTTTTACATGTAAACCCTGGAAAAGCAAAACAATATGCAAAATCATTAGGGCTAGTTCATAAGACTGATAAATCAGACGCCACAATGCTAGCTCGCTATGGTCATGACCAACAACATTCACTTTCAAGCTGGCAGCCAGAGCCGGTAGAAGCAAGAGAACTAAAGGCAATGATGCGTAGACTTGAAGCGCTAGAGCAAGATTTACAGCGTGAAGAAAACCGTTATGAAGCGGTAGGATTTTCAGGCGCATCCGCTCGGGTCGCTCAATCTCTCAAAGATATGATAGCAGTGTTAAAGGCTGAAATTGATAAACTCAAAAATGAAATCGATGAGCATATTGACAGGCATCCTCAATTGAAGAAGAACCGCCAATTACTTGAAAGCATAAATGGTGTTGGTGAAGTAACATCCCGAATAATGGTTTGTTTGCTGGCGTGTAAGCGGTTTAAGAGCGCAAAACAGCTGGCTTCTTATTTAGGCTTGATCCCCAAGCACAACGAATCTGGTAAACGGGCAGGAAAAACAACCTTGAGTAAGGAAGGGCCAGGCTATATCAGAGCGAAATTGTATATGGCCGCAATCGTAGCTGGTCAACACAATACCGATATAAAAGCGCAGAAGACGAGACTACTAAAGCAAGGCAAAACAAAAATGCAGGCGCTAGGTGCAGCGATGAGAAAGCTGTCACAAATATGTTTTGGCGTTGTTAAGAATCAAACAGAATATCAGCCTCAAGTTAGTTAAATAAAAACTTGAGGCTGGTCAGGAGAGATGGTATCTACAAAGAGATTGCCGCGCCTTCAGGCCGACAAAAAGTTGATCGCATCAAATCAAATATTTTTAAAGGAAAGCTATAAATACATTGAATTCCAAAAAGGGTAGTCTTTCACACTTTTAACTAATCCTTTTCGCAATGGGTTTGCGACAATGTATCTGGCAATATTTAGACGGTTTTCGTCGGCTCGTAATGCGCGGTCATAAAAGGAAGATTGCCATAAGTTGCCACTTTTCTGTCGATGTTTATTGATTTTAAACGCGCTGCTGCCTTTTAAGTTACCAACGATGGTTGATAATGTGGAGCTGTGATCATCAAGTTTTACTAAACCGTGGAAGTGATCTGGCATTAGAACCCATGTTAACCATGTGCATTTATGATGTTGTTGATTTGTATCTATCTGCTGGCAAAACAACTGAGCAAGAAAGAAGTCATCAAAGTACGGAACTCTATTAAGTGTATTAAAAGTAATGAAATATTCGCGGTTGGATTCTGAGAGCCTTCCTTTCCTTAGGTCATTCCATGACATAACGTCTCCTTTTAAACGTAATTTCTTGTCGCGCTAAAGCACGACCTACAAAGAGATTGTCGCGCTAAAGCACGACCTGCCTTAGTTTTGCGCAGGTCGTTGATACCAAGGGGATACCATGTCGGTTATGACAAATAAGCTATTGCGTTTGCTTAGCATTTGGCCGCCGTCGCGGGTAATAGGCTGCCAGTTTAGGCTGCCTCGGCTGTTGGTGGGTTTAAGTGAGACGGTGTCGAATGGTATAGACAAATAAAACCCTTTGGTAAAGCTACCTTCGCCGAAGTCTTCTGCGGACATGTTGGTTCGGCTGGCGTAGGCTCCGATAATCATGCCGCTGTCAAATTGCTTAGAAAAGTCAAAACGGGCGCCAACATCTGCGGCTAAGAATTTGCCCACATCCAAACGAAATAGGGTGTCTTCTAAGAATGACCATTCGGGTTGATAATACAAAGACAAATGCCCTGTGGTGCCTCTGGCAAGTACCTTGGTATTGTTACCGTAGGCGTTTTCATCAGAGAAAATACCAAAAACCGAGCTAGGGTCACGCTGAGAGACCGCGTTGATGTCCGCACCAATGGCCCAATTTGAGTTAGGCTGACGATACAATACTTCCGTGCCAACCCCAGCAAACATGGTTTCTAAATAACCAGCGTAGACTTGCTGATACCAATTGCTTGCGTAGCGATCAAACCAGGTTAGTTGCAGGTTATTTAAACTGACGTCGTTATCACTTACATAGGCCCGCACTAGAGTACGAACACGGTAATTAGATGTACCATCATCAGGGGTAGCGAAATTAAGCTTATCGTAGTTATCTAATAGATTAATAGACACAGAGCTTGATAGTTCCAAATGTCGGTTAAGCCAGTAAGATGCACCACCTTTCATGGTGAGGCTGTATATATAAAAGCTTTCTGGGCCGCCGAAGGATTGGCTTAAGTGCGGAGCAAAACCGTAACTGAAGCGTTCAACATTTTCGTACAAAGGATCATCATCAATGTCTTCTGGTGGCAGTTCAATAATGGCGTCTTTAATGGTTGGATTAATATAATCTACCGCCGCGATTTTACGATAAGCACGCGCTGATACCTTAGTCGACTTCACGGGAATATTGTTTGACTCTTCAATGATCTTGTAAGCGCTCACGTTGGTTGGCAAGTGGTTTGCCATGACGGCCGCGGCTCTTTCGGTGGCGACATCACGATCACGGTATTTTGTTTGTTGCGTGACAAAGGTTACCGCGTCGTTTTGTTGATACACTCTGCTGGTTTTATAGCCAGCCACGTCTTCTAATTCATGATCCAGAGCAGGCCAATCCACGTCATTCAGTGTGGCGGGTTGATCAGTGCCCATAGCGGGTAGCTCGTTGTCTATCCATGTGCCTTTCATGGAATTAAAGTTGGTGGACAGCGTAAAACCAAGCGCCACAGTGGTGCCGCGTTCATAACTTAAACGCAGATCAAAGCCATCGCTTACCTCATAAACCGCACCAAAGTTCCAAGGTGTTTTCGGGGTCATGTCTACACCGCCACGAGTAACCGGAACGTCTTGGCTGTAGTCGTTGCCGTCGTATTCTAATTTTAAGCGCAAGGGCTCGTAGGGCGTTTGATATTCGATACCGCCAAACAAAGAGGCACTGCCAGTAAACCAGCGTTGGTAGTCAATGGAACCACCATTATCTTGAGTATCTGAAATACGATCACAGAAGCGGTCGGCTGCATTACACAGTGGGTTACTAATATTGCCCTGGGTACCAAAATATCCCCAGCCTAGTCCTAGAGTAACGTCGAATTCGCCATAATGATCGGTTGAAAAGCGTTTGGTGGCAGCGAGAAATTCGCCATCAAACAACCCTGTACCACCAAGGTCGCGCAAACCAACGGATACTTCCGGTCGCCATTGGCTTTCTTTAAACAGCCTCAATTTAGCATCAATGCCTTTATCCGCGTACTTGGTGTCACCACTGAAGCTTTCACTGTCGCTGTACAGCAGATCTTCCACTTGAGTGTAACGAATGGTGGTTTCTAACCAAGGCATCAGCTGCAAAGATAAGGTATAAAACTTGTATTCACTGTTATCGTTGTAACCAAAACTGAACGCACCTTCGTCGGCCATGCGGCCAGACGGCATTTGGATTAAACCGACGCCGCCTAGATCCATTTGTGACGGTGTCAGTTGTGGTCCTTGAAACGGCAAAGCAAAATAGGCATCGTCCTCCGCCTGACTTTCAGCATACAGAGCGCCACTCAACAAAAAACCATAGCAGGCAAGAAAGGGTGTCACAGGGAAACGTTTAAATGACATTATAGCTCCAAGCGAAAAGCAAACAGTTGGGCGACATTGGCATTCAAATCGCGGTAGTCATCAGGCAAGTTTGCTAGCCCAATAAACACCATAGCGCCAGGGCTGAGAAAATATAAGGTGTTTTTCCATTGCAGGTCTTTAACTTGGTAAATGCTCCGGTCGGCCTGAATAACCCAAACCGAATCATAGGGCTGTTGAGATTTGCTAACGCCAGCGAATTGTGCCAAGTAGTCGTGAAGCTCACCATTTTTATTTAAGGGAATAGTCTTAATCTGGTTTTGTCTCGCGTCAAACACAGTAATGTGGGTTGGGCGCTTTGGCAGTGACAGTGAGTACTCACCTTTTATCGTGGGGTTAAGCTTGGGATTCATGCGAACCTTGGTAAGGTCGAAGACCATATCCTCGTGGTAAACCAAATTTAACCGATTGAGATGGTTTATGATGTGTTTTGCAGCAGGTGTGTTTATGGCAGCCAGTTGACGCAAAACAGTACTTTTTTGGTTGGTAACTATGGATTGTTTATTTGGATTGATCAATGCACTACCAAGTGGGTATATCAGGTAGTTGGTATGAGAATAAGCATCCTGCAAAAGTTGTGAAAAACGCACTTCTTGCGGATAAGACAGGGTGATTTGATTGTGTTGAAGCGTAATGATAGCGTTATCTGCTTTGGCATTCTGTGACAAAGTCACGAGACACAGCAAACCAGTCAGTAATAGCCCACGTAATCGAGGTGTCGTGCAAAGTAGCATCATGACGGTGAATCCTCATTGTCGGTTTGGGGTGTTATTACTGTGGTATTGTTAAGTGGCTCAATAAAGGGTTTCACCATGAGCATTTCGACTTTGTCCATGTTGGGTCCTAAATATTGGATACTTTTAACCACAAAGGGTCGAACGGTCGGCGCGTCGGGCGTAAGCCAAAAAAGATTGGTAAAGTGTGCATCTAGGTCGTTAAAGGTGACGGTTTCAGCGATCTGTTCAGCGTTTTGTTGCCACCGCTCGGTTATTACCGTGTCCATACCAAGAGAACGGGATGTGACTTGAGCGGTGAAGCCATATCGGTAACCGGGGGACCAATCGTACCTAGCGATCCATTGTGCTGTGCTACCTGGCTTAGGAATCATGCTGCCAAAATGATCTGTCACCATGCTATTGATATCAAAGCTTTCATTGTCAAAATGACTTGCCATGTTATTAGCAATGGGGGCGCTAGTAGATGCTAGCGTCTCTAAATTATCGCTGGTAAAGCCTACAGTGTGAATAATACGACCGTTTTCCGTGACAATGCTGCCAGAATCTTGACTGACCCAAGTAAGCCTATAAGCCTGAGTGGTCGTGTTGTAATCTACCGCGGCTAAAATCAAAAGCAAAGGTCGATAACTATTGATCGTGACGAGAGTGCTGGCATAAGGCAGGGAAGCAATGTACTCAGGAGTGATCGCGTTGTTTAAGCCAATTACTGCTTTTGCCGAGTCCAAGCTGCTTTTGAAGTTGGTTGAACAACCTGCCAAAGCCAATACTAGAATAAAAAAAGGAAGGTAAAGGTTATAAAAAAAGAGCGCATGTCATGACCAATGAAAATGTAAAAAAACCACCCAATGAAAGCATTAGGTGGTTTAGAGGGGATTAGTTGGTATTAGTAGTCGTATTATTCCCCGTAGTACTTTGCGGCGAACTGGTTGTCGTTGACGCAACTGCTGCACTCACTGCCACTGCTGCCGCTGCCGCCGCTGCCGCTGCCAAACCACCTACTGCTGCTGCCGTCGCTGCACCAACACCGGCGGCTGCTACGCCAGCACCCGCTGCTGCTGCACCCGCACCCGCTGCGCCTGCAGCACCAGCTGCACCCGCACCCGCTGCGCTCGCACCAGCACCTGCGCCTGCTGCACCAGCACTAGCTCCTGCACCACCAGCTCCTGCACCACCAGCTGAAAAACTACCAGCACCAGTAGCCGCTTCACCATAAGCTTGGCTAGCTAGGCCAAGTGCTACAATTGTAGCTATTGTTACAAGTTTCATAATATTTCCTTATCATTTAAACATCGATGTTTGAAGATTAGACTTCCAGACCGATTTTAGATCATGTATTGTGACAATGTAAGTTATAGGAGTGATGTTTGTTAATTTTTTAATCACTTTTTCGGCATTTTTTAGCCTCTAGGGGAGGGTGGTAATACAAAAACACGCCTTATTTAATAATTCATCCATATTTGGCATGAAAAACCAATCGTAAAAAAGTGTGCATAAAATGCCTTGCTTTGTGAAAGCATTGCGTAAGCCGCCTTTATTTTTGCCACGAATTACGACATTATAGGCGGCATCTTAATAATAGTCTGATACGAAGCATGCTCATGAAAGCGTTAACTCGATCAATACAAGGAAATGTGAGCTATTAATGTCCTCGCTTAACGTCAACAATATTCTGTCCCTGAGCACCACCAAATCGTACGTTTTAAAACATGGTTATGTTCGTCGTTGTCACGTTAATGACGCGGTTAGCAAGATATTACTGGTCCCTTTGGCAATGAGTGTGTCTGTGGCTAGCATGGCATCGCCATGGTTGGAAGCCAACGACCCGTTTTTGCGCTCTTCTTTAGTACTGTTGTCTGACGCCGGTCAGATGTCGTCGCCAGTCAACCATTATCCCATGCGTTGGTCCTTGTTTGGCGATGATCTAACCTATTTAAACCATGGTAGTGATGTTGTCGTCGTCGCCAATCAACAGCTACTTTATACGCTAAACACCGCCAAATTGAATCGTGGTAATCGCTTATTCAAAGTCGTCAATGGATCTAACTCCTCGTTACCATTGGGCTTTGGTCAGTTTAATGAAGACGAAAAAGGCGTATATACCAGTGTGGAAAGCCTAGGGAACGTGTTTTCTTATCGCCTAACGGCGGGTTACAGTGAGTATCAAGACGACACAAGCTTAAACCTAGACGACAGCTACTTTGCCTACAGCACGGGGGCTTGGCTCTGGTCTATTGGCAATGTGGATCGTTGGTGGGGACAAGGCTGGCAGCATAATCTTATTCTCGCTTCATACGCGAAAGCGGCTCCCGACGTTAGCGTCAGCTACATAGGCAAAAATTCTGTGTTGGGGGTGTGGAGTATCGAAAGCGTAGTGGCACAACCAGCCCACTCTGACTACGACTATCACAGTGCAACCCGTTTGGTATCAAAGCCGCTTTCGCGGTTTGAATACGGTATCACGTATCAAACTTGGTTTTCAGGTATCAACTCTATTCAAGATGAAAAGCAGCTCGCAGTTGATGCGAAGCTGACCTTACCTAGCATTGCCAGTTTTTATCACAGTGTCTACGCCGAAGCGGCTTCAACATCCAATGAGTCTGAGCTGGGGGCTTGGTTATTTGGTTGGACAGGCAGCTTCCCACTTGGGGAAAATGTCGCTCGTATTGTGTTAGAATCTCAACAGACTAGCGATGCCCATGATACCACCCCGTGGTTGTCAGGCAGCTACCCATCAGTCACTGACAAGGTTGCCAACACAACCTATGAGCTAGACGACAGTGTCTCAGTTGCCCTGTATTTACAGCTTAAAAACGATCATCAAATAGGCATGAGTTACCAGAACGCCACCCTAGATAATGAAAGCATAAGAAGCACACAGTTTACCTATAATTTGCCTGCACTCGCCGGAATGGTGCGAATGGGAACGAGCTATCAACAGAGAAAAAACAACACAAATCAGAGCGATACGGATCAGCGTAACTTATGGGTTGGCTATGAATTTCGTTTTTAAATACATTGTTCCTAAACAAAAAGCATAAAAAAACAAAAAGCATAAAAAACAAATTCACACGAGCTAAGATCACACTTTAATTGAACCTAAATAGACCAGATAGCATGCGACTTAAAAAACGACTTTTACCGATACTAATGATGACGCTAGCGGGAAATCTGCTTGCTTTCACACCGACCGCAGAGCAGATTAGCCAGTTTCAGAGTTTGCCTCAAGCGCAACAAGAGGCGCTAGCCCGTCAATATGGTGTGGATCTTGGTTCTTTGACCGGAGGCGCGACCAATATAGGGTCAGCACCCGTGCAGCAAGCGCCAGTACTGGAGCCTGTCGTTAGCGAGGCGACATCGGCGCCTGTTGCTCAAGCGGCCGCAGATGACAGTGATGGTGTGCCGCTGTTTGGCTATGATGTGCTTGGTAACAATAGCTTAGGCCTAACCGTGGTAGACAACCTGCCTGTACCGTTAGATTATCAAATGGGCCCTGGTGATGTGATCAGTGTACAGATTTTTGGTAAAAGTAATCAGAATCTATCTTTAGCGATAGACAGAGATGGCTCGATTAATCTCCCGGATATTGGCCCCGTGGCTGTAGCGGGTCAAACATTCGCGCAGTTACGTCAACAGCTCAATGATGTGATTAAAAACAAAACCATCGGGGTGGATGTGTCCGTCACCATGGGCGCGATGCGTACGATGCAAGTTTATATAGTCGGTGAAGCGATACAGCCTGGTGCTTACAATGTAAACGGTTTAACCACCATCACCCAAGCTTTGATCGCCAGCGGCGGCGTGAAAAAATCTGGCAGCTTGCGTCATATTAAATTAATGCGTAAAGGCCAAGTGATATCAGACTTTGATCTGTATGACCTATTGCTCAAAGGTGATACGTCAAAAGATTTGCGTTTATCATCGGGTGACACACTGTTTATTCCACTGCGTGACAACAGCATCACGATAGAGGGTCAAGTGGCTCGTCCTGCCGTGTATGAAACCAAGGGGGATACCACACTGGGACAATTATTGTCGTTAGCTGGTGGAGCAAAGCCCCAGGCGTATTTATCGCGAGTCAGTGTACGCCGAGCCAGTTCAAATGGGCTGCAGTTATTTACCTTAGACCTTGCTACTACAGCAGGCCAGAGATTTAAGCTAAAAAATGGCGATGACGTGAACTTGTCCGCAGCGGCCTCGTCGCTACGAAATGCCGTTGCTGTTCGTGGTGAAGTTGTTCGACAAGGTGCACTCAATTTTACGCCGGGTATGAAAGTCAGTGACGCCATAGGCTCTATGGATGATGGTCTAAAGCAAACCGCCGATCTTAACTACGCTTTATTGGTGCGAGAAGTGAATGCCAATCAAGCCATTGAAATCTACCAATTCAGCTTATTAGATGCCTTGACCAAACCGAACTCTGAGGCCAACTTATTACTGCAAGAAAAAGATCAAATTTTTGTATTTGATAACGGTTTGGAGCAAGACTATTGGTTTGGTTCCTATGCAAACAGCAAAGCAAAGCCTTCTGGGATAGATAAAGCGCGTGAAACCGTGGACGCAGAAACCGGTGCGGTCGTTGAGCAAAATGAAAGTTCGACACTGAACATTGCCGGGACGGAAGTAGCGTCCAACGCCGCAGAGCTGCGTAAAGCCAGTCGAGAAGCCTTGCTTAGACCCATTATGGATCGATTAAAAGAGCAAGCCAGTTACGGTAATCCAGCAAAACTGATCGAAGTGTCCGGGGCGGTCAAATTTCCGGGATTGTATCCTTTGGCTAAAAACGCCAATGTGGCGTCTTTACTTGCAGCGGCAGGCGGCTTGACACAAGAGGCCTACTTGGCGTCAGCTGAGCTAACACGTCGTAAAACCGAAGGCGATAGATCGGCGATAGATCGCATTAACTTTTCGTTAAAAGACGCCATTAGTGGTAAATACCCAATCGCCTTGAACGCACAGGATCATTTAATCATCAAATCTCAGCCAGGCTGGCAAGAAGGCATGGTGGTTGAGTTACAAGGGGAATTTGTTTTCCCTGGTACCTACACCTTTAGACGCGGTGAAACCCTAAAAGACGTAGTAGAGCGGGCCGGTGGTTTTACCGAGTTTGCGTATCCTTCTGGGGCGGTATTTAGTCGTGACAGCTTGAAGCGTCAAGAAGCAGAAAGACTGAAATTTATAAACGCGCAACTCAAACAAGAAATCAGCGCCATGTCTTTGCGTCGCCAAGGATCAACGTCGGTAGCTGACCCAGCGCAGGCCATCGCGGTGGTCGATCAGTTGGATAATGTGGTGCCAGTAGGGCGTTTGGTTATAGACCTAAACAAAGCGATGAAAGGTAATAATCTAGCGAACTTGATGTTAGAAAAAGGTGACAAGCTGTTTGTGCCTGCTCTTAACCCAGTGGTCAGCATCGTTGGCGAAGTGCAATTTGCTTCCAACCATACCTACAACCCGGTGTTGACAGTAGAGGATTACATTGCTTCGGCAGGGGGCACAAAACGTCAAGCAGACACAGACCGTATTTACATCGTCAAAGCAAATGGTTCGGTTGAATTACCAAACAACTCTTTCTGGTTTAGTCGTAATTCTGCACCATTAGAGCCTGGTGATACCATCATAGTGCCGATCAACACAGATTACCTAGATGGCTTGAGTACCTTGTCGACAGCGACTCAGATACTGTACCAGATTGGTGTCGCATGGAGTGCGATCAAGGATTGATCTGATAAATCGCCATAAGGTGTAAAAAAGGGCGCGCCCAAATGCCAGTTGGCTTATTTAACTGACTGGCATCATTTGTTCCCTATAAACCAGCCCTTTTTCTATGCAGTGCACACTATATAAAGTGAAGAATGACAATGAACGATAATTACAACTTTCCTTCCCAGCCGTATCCGCACCATGATGACGAGATAGACCTGAAAGAACTGTTTCTCGCCCTATGGCGAGGCAAATGGATCATTATACTCATCACCTTTGTGTTTGCCGTCGGTGGCGTGTTATACGCGTTATCCCAACCCAATACCTACAAAGCGGAAGCGGTATTGGCTTCAGCAAATGATAACCAATCGGGTGGTTTGGCTGGTATGGCGGCGCAATTTGGCGGTCTCGCTTCTCTCGCGGGCATCAACCTAGGCGGTGGTGGTACAGACAGCAAAGCCATGGCGCTCGCGGTATTGCAGTCGCGTCAATTCATTAACGCTTTTATCAACAAATACGACTTACTTGTACCGCTCATGGCCGGTGAAAAATGGAGTGAGTCTACTGATACTCTGGTACTGGACCCTGAAATATACGACCCTGAAACGAAAACTTGGCTGCGTGAAGTTGAGCCTGGAAAATCGCCAATACCAACCGATTGGGAAGCTTACAAAGAGTTCAAAAAACTGATCGCCGTATCCGAAAGCAAAGACAACGGCCTAGTGACCCTGTCTATCACGCACTTGTCCCCCACCATAGCCAAACAATGGGTAGACTGGCTAGTGACAGATCTAAACGCCTGGGTGAAAAAAGAATCGCTAGACGAAACCCGTCGCAATATTGGCTACCTAGAAGAGCAAATTAAAAAAACCAGCATATCAGACATGCAATCTGTCTTTTATCAACTGATAGAAGAGCAAACCAAAAACCTTATGTTGGCACAAGTACAAGACGAATTCGCCTTTAAAACCATAGACCCAGCCGTTGTCCCTGAAGAAAAAGCCGGCCCCAAACGCGCCCTCATCTGCGTACTCGCCGTATTACTCGGCGGCATGCTCGGCATGGCAATCGTACTCATACGCTACGCCTTCGCCAAAAAAGACTAATTTTTATGTAGGTCGGCCTTTAGGCCGACAAAAAAGGATCACATCGAACCAACGCTCTTGTCGCGCTAAAGCACGACCTACAAAAAAACATAGCACCATCGTCACAATCCAACACCGGATAACGGTCGAGCCTCCCTCATCCGGTCTACGAAAACACACGTTACTTCATCTGCATATAACGATCGGCGGCTTTTGCTAAAAAATCAGACCGGTCTTTAAATGCATGATGAAAGCCGACATAGGCATCAACTCGTGCTAAAAGTGGTTCAGATAAGGTGATGTTGACACGTTTTTGTTTACCTTTTAAACCTTCGACAGGCACTTCAATGGCTAACCATTCGGTAAACGCAGGGTACTTAGCACGATAATCAACAAACCCAGTATTTAATGTTGATAGCATATGTCCATTAGCGATGACCTCTTCGGCCATTAAAAGAATCACTTCTTTGGCACGATACAACACTTCGCCTTGCTCATCGGCGGCAGAAACGCAACCATATCCTAATTCTTCAAACACCGGAACAATAATACCCCACGCCGTGTTGTTGTCCTGTGGGCGTTCTATACCAACCATAAATAACATAATCACCTCGTTTACCGTGCCTGACAAACACACATCCATTGTCTTTGAGCTGTTTAAAAAGATCCTTTGAGTTCATGTTTACATCCTTATACCGAACTGGTTTTCCTTGGATCAGGATAAACTATACACACGCGTAAGTATGATTCGAGTTTTTCTACGGCACGATGACGTCACATGTCGGGTGTGCCTGTTCAATCAGGCCTTTCAATGTCTGCTTGGCGCGATCGTCACCATGCACCAAATGCACTTTTCCGGGTCGCACTCGCATGCCTTTTATAAAATTTAATAAATCCCCTTGCCCCGCGTGGGCGGAATAACCGCTGATTTGTTGTACCTTGGCTTTGATGGGATATCGCTCGCCATCGAACATCACATAGCCATTGGGTTGATCGTGATAACGCAAAATATCTCGTCCTGGTGTGCCCGCAGCCTGATAACCCACAAACAGCACGTCGTTACGTTCATCGCCTAATAACGCCTTCAAATAATTCACGATACGTCCACCGGCGCACATGCCCGATGCGGCAATCACAATGGCAGGACGGGTTTGACGTTGCAGGTAAGACACGGTTTGCAGATGAGTGTCATGATCGTCTATCGTCGTCACTTGTTCAAAACTCAACGGATGCCGCCCCGCCTTCACACGGCGTTTCGCTTCGGCATCCCAGTAGGGTTCAAGGGATCGATAAACACGGGTAAAACGGCTAGCAAGCGGGGAGTCGATAATAATATCCATGTCTTCCCAACGAAGAGGCACACCAGAACGCGTTTGGCTCACGGCTTTTTGCTTGTTCTGATGAATAATATGCTCTAACTCATAAAGCAATTCCTGGGTGCGGCCAATACTAAACGCGGGAATCAATACCGTGCCCGAATCCCTCAAGGCGTGCTCTAAGCTTTGCTGCAAACGCTGACGTCGCGTGGCACGATTCTCATGATTTTTATCGCCATAGGTACTTTCTAAAATCAACTGATCCGCCCGATAAGGCGACTGCGGTGCCGGCAACAAAGGCGAATAGGGCGCGCCCAAATCCCCCGAAAACACCACATCATGATATTTTTTGTAGGTCGCTCCTTCAGGCCGACAGATCGCATCACCCTTAACCCGAAACGTCACATACGCCGAGCCTAAAATATGCCCCGCACGACACAAACGTACCTGCACACTAGACGCTTCCGTTGCCAGCGGAATACTCGTCCATTGCTTGTATCCCAACGGTACCAACTGCGAAGCCAAACGATCTAAACACGCCTCAATAATACTGGCATTGCGTGTAACACCGACTTTAAGCGCATCTTCAATCACCAAGGGCAACAACGCCGCGCTCGGCTTCGAACAATAAATTGGCCCATCAAACCCCGCGGCCAGCAAATAGGGCAACCGACCCACATGATCGATGTGCACATGGGTCACCACCAAAGCCCGCACCGTCGACACATCAAACTCGATCTCCAAGCGATTCGAATCCGCCCCAGCCCCAGACGTCTCCGCCCCCTGAAACAAACCGCAATCTACCAGAACCGAGTTATCACCATCCACACACAACTCATGACAAGACCCAGTTACACCGTTTACCGCACCGTGGTGCTGAATATCCAACATACAAATCCCTCTGCAACAGACAAAAAATAACCTTACCCCACAACAACACCCAACGACAACCGCCGCCCCGATCTTTCCGGCGAAGGCGGGGAGGGTAAGATCGGCACCCCAGCTCTGCTCCTCCCCCTTGTGTCTTTAAGGGGGAGGTCGGGAGGGGGTTACAAGACCAACACCCCAGCTCTGCTCCTCCCCCTTGTGTCTTTTTTAAGGGGGAGGCCGGGAGGGGGTTACAAGACCAACACTTCACCCTAAGCCTTGGAAGAGACAAGGGAAACGCATAACGTCACGAATGGTCAACTGTACTGCATTTTGTTAGTATGATGTTTGTCGTTTTAGTGTATTTGGAATGAACATATGAACTATCATGAATCACGCTGGAAGCAACGATTTCAAAACTTTTCCAGAAGTTTTATGTTGCTAAAAACCACTACTGAACTGGAAAAACTATCCGTTATTGAACGAGCAGGAATGATTCAGTTTTTCGAAATATCCTTTGAGCTTGCTTGGAAAGTGCTGAAAGACTATCAAGAAGAAGAAGGCTTTTCGATAAGCAGCCCACGTGACGCAATAAAAACCGCGTTTCAATATCAGCTGATTGGAAACGGCAAAGAATGGCTAGAAGCCTTGAGCGATAGAAACTTAACAGTGCACACTTATCAAGAGGAAACAGCTCAACTCGTCGAGCTAAAAATAAAGTCGACTTATTACCCGATCTTAAAGGATTTTCATCGAAACTTTACTCAGAGACTAACCAAATGATGGAAGCCGACTTTGGGTTAACCTCAGCAGAGCTTGAAGAGCTAAATAGCATCATTCAAAGCTTTCATGAGATTGAATCTGTAATGATTTTTGGGTCAAGAGCCAAAGGTACCTACAAGCCAGGTTCTGACGTAGACATGGTTATCTCTGGAGATAAACTAGATCATTCAGTGGTTACACGGTTATCTAACCTGCTCAATGAAGAAACCACCTTTCCCTATTTCTTTGATATCTTAGATTTAAACACCATAAAATCCGAAGAAATGCTGGCACACATAGCACAACATGGACGAAAAATTGAACTCAACAAATGAGTCAATGCATAAACCAACCAATCTCATGATCCACACCAACCCACCCATATGTCAGATAAGACGAGGCACGAGGCGTAATCTGACATTCATAACCAACATCATCAAACGGCACATTACACTTCGAACCAGATAAAGGCCATGTCTTCCTCATCCGGCCGACAAAAACGCTCATTTTACAAACAATCTTTAAACGCATTATTTGCATAATCCCTTACCTTAAATTGCCATCATTCGCTTATTGAACAATCCGTATAAATTCGTCAAAATCTTTGAGACACGTGCAGATCAATTAGGTGGCATAAACATGTTATTACAGACATTAAATGCAAAAAAAGATGCGATTAACGCTCTGGCTCACCAATACGGCGCTAGCCATGTGCGGGTGTTTGGATCTGTTGCGCGCGGTGAAGACACCGAAGACAGTGATGTGGATTTTCTGGTTGAATTCCCTGAAGGGTACGATTTATTCAAACAGCGAATGAAATTTAAGCAGTCACTGGAAGCCCTGTTAGGTCGGAAAGTCGACCTCATTCCGGAGCATGAACTGAATAAATATATTCGTAATACTGTAATGCATGAGTCAATAGAGCTATGAGCAAAGCATGGCAACCCTATGCGCATCATATTTTGGACAGTATGACTAAAATCCGGCGCATCATGGTACGTGGTGACATAGCCGAAGATGATATTCTCTATGATGCGGCGGTCAGAAACCTCCAGACAATGTCGGAAGCTACGCAGAGGCTACCGGAAGAGTTGAAGTCTGCTTACCCGGATATACCCTAGACAGAAATCAGTGGCTTCAGAAATATATTGGTGCACAACTATCTGGGAGATATAGATCCCGTAACAATTAAATCTGTTATTGAAGAGCATTTATATCCCTTAGAGCTGGTTATGCATAAAATGCTTGACGGTAGCGCTTAGAAAGCAAAAGGATCATAACGTCGTACTCATTATGCCCTACAAAACACAATACAAACCATCATCGCCCAGCTCACCGCACAACCAAAACCTAAAACGGATTTCGTTTCTATCTATATAACCAAAAACGTTTAAAAAACGCCCACTTTACAAACATTTTTCAAACACATTCTTTGCATAATTACCCTTCTTGAATTATCATCGTTCACCAATTGAACATGGTCAAATAAACAGCGATCAATATCAAACGAGGCAAACGCATGGAAAGCTTACTTACACCACAATACACCACTTCTTTCCGTGCCTATTTTTCCTTTTTAACACGCATCGCCAGGGTGCAAACATGCTAACGGATGAATACCGCTACAAAATTCTAAAAGAACTGCAACAAGACCCAGACCTCAGCCAGCGTGAGGCTCGCCAAACGACTGGGCATAAGCCTAGGCAAAGCCAACTTTTGCCTGAAGGCCCTAATTGAAAAAGGCTCAATAAAAGCAGACAACTTTAAAAACAGCGCCAACAAAACCGGTTACTTATACCTACTTACCCCAAAAGGCATAGAAGAAAAAGTCACCCTTACACAGCGTTTTTTACAGAGAAAAATCGCCGAATACGAAGCCCTAGAACAAGAAATAGAACAACTGCGCCAAGAAGTAAAAACATAACGCGTTACTTGTAGGCCGGCCTTTAGACCGACAAAAGACGTGCCACGACAGATCACTGCATCATGTAGGTCGCGCCTTTAGGCCGACAAAAGACGTATCGCGATGAATGACGATCTATAAGAACCGTAGGTCAGATGAGATGAGGAACGAAGCGTGATCTGACAGTTGCAGATAAACTAAGCAACGAACTGTTTTAATTGATAATAAATTGACAATAAACAAGATTTAAAAATTATGGAAACGGCTGAATGAAAATTCTAGTAACTGGCGGTGCGGGTTTTATTGGTTCTGCAGTGATCCGCCATATTATCCAAAACACCCAAGACAGTGTGGTGAATGTCGATAAGCTTACCTACGCGGGGAATCTTGAAAGCCTTGCGAATGTTGATCATTCAGATCGTTACGCTTTTGAGCAGGTTGATATTTGCGATAGGGCAGCGTTAGACCGTGTTTTTGCTACCTATCAGCCCGATGCCGTAATGCATTTAGCCGCCGAAAGTCACGTTGATCGCTCGATTACTGGCCCTGCAGATTTCATTCAAACCAATATTGTGGGGACATATACATTATTGGAAGCGGCTCGCGAATATTGGAGTACTTTAGGGAAAGATCGTAAAACCGCTTTTCGCTTTCATCACATTTCCACAGACGAGGTGTATGGTGACTTGCCGCATCCTGATGAAATGACTGGTGCGCTATCATTATTTACTGAAAGCACGCCTTATGCGCCAAGTAGCCCTTATTCTGCAAGCAAAGCATCAAGCGATCATTTAGTTCGCGCTTGGTTAAGAACGTATGGTTTTCCAACGATGGTGACAAATTGCTCCAATAATTATGGTCCCTATCATTTTCCTGAAAAGCTGATCCCATTAGTTATTCTAAATGCACTAGAAGGTAAGGCTCTGCCTGTTTACGGAAAAGGCGATCAAATACGTGATTGGCTGTACGTAGAAGACCATGCCAGAGCCTTGTATAAAGTGGTGACAGAAGGAAAAGTAGGCGAAACCTACAATATTGGCGGCCATAACGAAAAGCAAAACATTGACGTGGTGAAAACCATTTGTGAGATCTTGGACGAACTTCGCCCTAAAGAGGCTAAATACGCGGAACAAATTACTTTTGTGACTGATCGGCCAGGACATGATCGCCGTTATGCGATAGACGCGTCTAAGATGAGTCGAGAGTTGAATTGGCATCCACAAGAAACCTTTGAAACAGGTCTTCGAAAAACAGTTGAATGGTATTTAGCTAATCAAGATTGGTGTCATAACGTACAGGATGGTTCTTATCAGCGAGAACGTTTAGGTACCCTAGAGCCGGAGTTGCAACAATGAAAGGGATCATTTTAGCGGGAGGCTCAGGTACGCGGCTTTATCCTATTACTATTGGGGTATCTAAACAGCTGCTTCCTATTTATGACAAGCCAATGATTTACTATCCTCTTTCTGTGCTTATGCTGGCGGGTATTCGAGAAATACTGATCATCACTACAGCAGAAGACCAAGCTAGCTTTCAGCGTCTTTTAGGTGATGGCTCAAAATTTGGCATTGAATTAAGTTATGTGGTGCAGCCGAGTCCTGACGGGCTTGCTCAAGCTTTTATTCTAGGCGAAGGCTTTATTGGCAGCGATGATGTATGTTTGGTCTTGGGGGATAATATTTTCTACGGTCAAGGATTTACGCCTAAACTAAGGCAAGCCGTAGAAAACGCGAAAAATGGTCAAGGTGCGACGGTCTTTGGCTATCAGGTAAAAGACCCTGAGCGTTTTGGTGTTGTGGAGTTTGATGCAAATAAAAAAGCTATTTCGATAGAAGAGAAACCCGTTAAACCGAAGTCCAATTTCGCTGTGACGGGCTTGTACTTTTACGATAACTCCGTTGTTCAGTTAGCCAAACAAGTGCAGCCATCTGAGCGTGGTGAGCTGGAAATTACTTGTCTTAATGAAATGTACCTTAAACAAAACAAGCTGAATGTCGAAATGCTAGGTCGTGGCTTTGCTTGGTTAGACACAGGCACCCACGAAAGCTTATTAGAAGCCGCACAATTTGTCGAAACCATAGAAAAGCGCCAAGGCTATAAAATCGCTTGTTTAGAAGAAATTGCATTTAATCACGGTTGGTTGACAAAAGAAGAACTTAAAATGCTGGCTAAGCCGCTACAAAAAAACAGCTATGGTCAGTATCTATTAGATCTTATAGAAGGTGTGGCATGAGTTTAAGTGAGCACAACGTTCTCGGTGATCATCGTGGGAAATGGGTTGCAATAGAATCCAATAAAAACGCTCCTTTTGAAGCAAAAGGTGTGTTTTATATTTATGGAACACAACCAGATGTGCCAAGAGGAAATCACTCTTACTACAAAACTAAACAGTACTTCTTTTTGTACCTATTTTCTTTTTTAACACGCATCGCCAAGGTGCAAAAATATGCTAACGGATGAATACCGCTACAAAATTCTAAAAGAATTGCAACAAGACCCTGATCTAAGCCATGCATTTATGTAGGTCGTGCCTTTAGGCCGACAAAAGATGTATCGCGATAAAGACGCCTATAAAAACCGTAGGTCAGATTAGACGAGGAACGAGGCGTGATCTGACGGTAAATAAAGGCCATAAATTATTATTCAGCCAAAATTGAAGACTATCAAAAATAGCGAGATTTATAATCAACAATGAAAATTCTAACCGTATTTGGTACGCGCCCTGAAGCCATAAAAATGGCCCCTTTGGTTCATACTTTAGCAAATGATGAACGATTTGAATCCAAAGTGTGTGTCACCGCTCAGCATCGTGAAATGCTAGACCAGGTATTAGAACTATTTAAAATCACGCCAGATTATGACTTAAACCTGATGAAAGCGGGGCAGACGCTGCCAGAAGTAACCAGCCGTATTTTGTTGGAACTCACACCCGTTTTAAAAGAGTTTAAACCAGACGTAGTGTTGGTTCATGGCGATACAGCAACGACTTTTGCGACAAGCTTAGCGGCGTATTACGAGCAAATAGCCGTTGGTCATGTTGAAGCAGGGTTACGCACAGGCAATATTTATTCACCTTGGCCTGAAGAAGGCAACCGTAAACTAACGGGAGCTTTAACAAAATACCATTTCGCACCGACAGAAAATTCCAAGCAAAATCTGCTGAATGAAAACATCAGCAGTTCAAATATCCACGTAACGGGCAATACAGTAATAGATGCCTTATTACTGGTAAAAGCTCAAATTGAATCTGACACAGTGTTAACCGATTCTCTGTCAGCTCAATTCCCCATGTTAGACAGCAGCAAAAAGCTGATACTAGTGACAGGTCATAGACGTGAAAGCTTTGGCGGTGGTTTTGAGCGCATTTGTGAAGCATTGGCGCAAACCGCAAAAGCGCACCCAGATGTCCAAATACTCTACCCAGTACACTTAAACCCGAATGTACAAGAACCAGTAAATCGCATTTTAAGTGACGTAGATAACGTGTATTTGATTGAGCCACAGCAATACTTACCCTTTGTGTATTTAATGAACCGCTCGCACATTATTTTAACGGACTCAGGTGGTATACAAGAAGAAGCGCCAAGTTTAGGCAAGCCTGTTTTAGTGATGCGAGATACAACAGAGCGCCCTGAGGCGGTAGACGCTGGTACGGTGAAACTGGTTGGAACCGATGTGGTAAAAATCACCACGGCACTGAATAAGCTACTAACGGACGAAATTGCATACAGTGAAATGAGCCGTGCTCATAACCCTTATGGTGATGGCAAAGCATGCCAACGAATTTGTGAAATTTTAGCAGTCTAATGTAAATATTTATAATCTGTAGGTCGTGCCTTCAGGCCGACAATAGTCAGATTAACAGTAATGTAGGTCGTGCCTTTAGGCCGACAATGGTCAGGTTAACAGTAATGTAGGTCGTGCCTTTAGGCCGACAATTACTACAGCAACAACAAATTTTAAAAATGAAGGAATATCATGTCTTTTAATACGATTTCTGTGATTGGTTTAGGGTATATAGGCCTACCAACCGCGGCTATGTTTGCCTCTAGAAAGAAAAAGGTGATTGGTGTCGATGTCAATCAACGGGCAGTAGACACCATCAACCGTGGAGAGATTCACATTGTGGAGCCTGATTTAGACATGATAGTTCATGCTGCCGTCACAGAAGGCTATTTAAAAGCCGTATTAACGCCGGAGCCGGCGGATGCTTTTTTAATTGCGGTTCCGACACCTTTTTTGCCAGTTCAAATGGAAGGGGATATTCCTCAGCCTGATTTAAAGTACATAGAAGCGGCAGCAAACGCGATTGCACCCATGTTAAAAAAAGGTGACTTGGTTATTCTGGAATCAACGTCACCTGTGGGCGCAACGGAACAAATGGCAGAGTGGCTTGCTGCAGCGCGCCCAGATTTAACTTTCCCGCAAGCGGCGGGAGACAATGCCGATGTCAATGTGGCCCATTGCCCTGAACGTGTTTTGCCTGGTCATGTGGTACGTGAATTGGTTGAGAATGATCGCGTAATAGGCGGCATGACGGCGAAATGCTCTGCTCGCGCTGTTGAGTTATATAAAACCTTTGTTCAAGGTGAGTGCGTTATTACCAATGCTCGTACTGCAGAAATGGCAAAACTAACGGAAAACTCATGCCGTGACGTGCAAATTGCCTTTGCCAATGAGTTGTCTATTATTTGTGACAAGCTTGATATCGACGTATGGGAGCTAATATCACTCGCGAACCGTCATCCACGTATCAATATTCTACAACCAGGTCCTGGTGTTGGCGGACACTGCATTGCGGTTGACCCTTGGTTCATCGTTAGTAAAACACCAAATGAAGCCAAACTGATTCATACAGCACGTAAAGTAAACGATGCCAAACCTGAATGGGTAATTAATAAAGTTAAGATTGCGATTGCAGACTTTCTACAAGCGAATCCAGAGAAAACAGCGAAAGACGTTACCATTGCTTGTTATGGCTTAGCTTTTAAGCCTGATATTGATGATCTACGCGAAAGCCCAGCACTGAATATCACGAAAAAAATTGCAGAAATGCATGCGGGAAAAGTGATTGCGGTAGAGCCAAATATAAAAGAGCTTCCTGTTGTTAATACAGCGCTTCGGCTTGTGAGCTTTGAAGAAGCGGAAAAAATGGCGGATGTTCATTTGTTGCTGGTGGATCATAAAGAATTTAAGAAAGAGTCTTTTGGAGGTAACTGCCTTATTGATACAAAAGGTATTTGGTGATTAATATGCTGAATGTATATTCGCTATTTATAGCTTCATTTCAAGGAGGACTTAGACTTTTTCTAATATATATAGCAGGTTATCTTGTTCTTTCTAATCAAGCTAGCTTCGTTTCAGAGTTAGCTTTGTTTTTTTCATTGTCAATTTTTTTTATAGTTTCTCAAGGAACACATCTTATAAAATTGAATGGTATTCAAGAATATAGTGAATTATTAGTTTATCGATTTTATGTGCTTTTGTTGACCTCTATATTGTATTTTCCATTGGTCCTCTTTCTTTGGTGGTTAGGTTTGATAAGTGAGCCTTTCTGGTTTTATTTTTCTTCTGTTTTGTTTTCTATAAATCAACTGCAAAGAAGTTTAATGCTAAGTCAACGAAACTTTAAAATGGTAGTTTTTTGGGATATTGTTTTCTCCGTTCAAATTGTATTTTTTATATTTATTTTTTTTAATGAATTTAATGGTTTTTATTTTTTTGTTTTTTTGTTTTTTATTATATATGTATTTTGTTTTTTATTTAATGGTGTGTGTTTTTTTAGAAAAGACTTGAAATGGGTTGTTAGAGAAATTAAAGAAGCTTTTTATAACGGTGCGTCTAATTTTTGCTCTGGTGGGATTTTGTTGCTATTGCCTTTTATGATGGAGAAAATTAATCCTGACTTTGTTATAATTACTGCGAAATATGTTTCTTGGCTTGGTTTGGGTATGCTTTTACCTAGAATGCTGCTGATTAGAGTGCTACCAGACTTTTCGGAGGTTGTTGGGAAAGGAGCAGGTGTAAAAAAATTTATAGAGGATTTAAATAGTAAAAACTATAAATTTTTATGCTGTGGTATATTTATTTCTGTGGTTATGATTTTTTTGATTCTTTATTTTTTGAAAGTAATGTTAATTTTTTGATATTACTCTGTGTTTCTTTCTATATTTATTTTTCACAAATATCCTTGTTTGATTGTAATTATCTCATTTTTGTGTCTAGGACAAAATATCTCTTAAAGATGAATTTTTTAATTTTTTTGGTATTTTTGTTTGTTTTTTTATCTCTATTAAGTTTTTTAATGAATATTCATTGTCGATTGTTATGATTATGCTTCCAATAATTACAGCTATACGTTACATAAAAATTAGAAAAAAGGTGCTTTTTTATGTTACTTGATCGTCTTCATGTTCATAGATTGTGCGTTTTTTTGTTGCCATGTCTTATTTTGATTCCTTATGGTGGAGAAGGCGCATATAAAGCATCAAATTTTATTATAATGATGTTTCTTATGTTTGTGTTTATGATTGCATTTTTTTCTGTTAAAGAAAAAAATAAAATCTTACTATTGTTTTTTTATTTTATTATCATCTGTTTTGATGTTTTTTCAGCTTGTTTCAGATTTATTTGTTCCAATTTTTACGGATATAGTATTGTATGAGAGTGACTTGAGTGAGTTAAGTCGAAGTTATTCATTTATTATGCCTTTTTTGATCTTGATGTTACTGAAGACAAGCTCAAAATTGAGCGAGCGAGATTTTTTTCAGTTATTATTGTTTGCTTTGCTGATTTTGTCTGTTGCTAATTTTCTACTTTCGATTTTGCCTAAGCTAACTTTTTACACTGATAATTTAGTTGTTTTATATGGTGAAGGCAAGGTTTACAATGAGGGTTATGCTAGATATAGAGCTTTCGGTATTATTGGTCAACCAGGTAAGGCAGGTATTTTTTCAGTTATATCTACGATGATAGCATTATTGCATTTAAGAATTTATTCAAATAATAAAATTATAGTTTATGTGATTGTATTTTTTTCACTTATTTCTGCAAGTTTAACCTTGTCAAGGACTGCTTTAATATTGATTTTGTCTGTAATAATATTCTTTGGTAGTGGTTTTAAACTGAAGTTGTTTTTATATGCAATGATTTTTTTTGTTTTTTCATATGTTTTATTTTTAGAGCCTGAGTATTTTAAGATGTTGTCTAGAGGATTTGATCTTGAATCAGGTAATTACTCTACAGCAAGCCATCGTTTAGTATCAAAGCTATGGGCGCTTGATACGATATCAGATCATTGGATTACTGTGTTGTTTGGTGTTGGGGATAGTAAAGAGTATATGTCACAATTTTCGCACCCTTATGCATTTGATCTATCTCTGAGGACACCAGATTCGACACAGACCGTATGGATGCTAAGGTATGGTCTATTGGGAATGCTAGTAGCTTATGCTCCTATAATATATATATTTAGTTTAAATTTTAAAAGCATATGGAGTGATTTTTCTTTTAGAAATATGTCAATTAAGCTCTTCCCGATTGGCATTGTTATATTGCTATCTTTAGTCGATCCAATGTTTCATGATGCTAAAATTAATATTTTAAATTCAATTTTATTTATGTATGTTTTCCAATTAATTTTAAGAGAAAAATATGAAAAAAGTATTGGCTGTCGGACCTGATATAGATTTGGTTGGGGGAATATCAAATTTCATGAAGTCCTATCTTGAAAGTATGAGTGGCAATCAATCTTATCAGGTTGATTACTTTGATACCTATAAAGTTAAAAGTCGTAAAATCCAAAAAAAATCTTCTTTCTCATTAAAGGAAATTAAAGCAAGCTTTCTTGTTTTTTGGTCTTTTTTTAAAGTTCTGGCATCTCAAAATTTTGATTATGTGCTTTTAAATTCAAGTAGTTACTGGGGGTTTTGGGAAAAAACAGCGCTATTAATTATAGTGCGTTTTTTTTCAAAAAGTCATATTGTTTTTTTAGTACACGGAGGAGAATTTAAAACTTTTTATGAGAAAAGCTCTGTTAAATTTTTAATAAAGCTTTCGTTGAATTTTTGCCAAAATGTTTGTTTTGTTTCAAGGGAGAGTTTTTGTTTTTTTGACAGTATTTTAAAGACAAACTGTAGGTATTTTATATTGCCAGTTCAGCCTCCAATTTCTCTCGACGAAAGTATTGATGAATATTTTCTTAATATAAGAGAGAAATATAAATGGGTTTTTCTCTCTATATCTGTTTTAGAAGATCGTAAGCGTGTTCAAGATGTTATTGATTTCTTTATTGAGCAGTCTAATGATGATTCATGTTTATTGGTTTGTGGTGATGGTATTGAGAAAGAAATTATTAAAGAGAAATGTTGCAGTAAAAAAATATATTCTTTATTGGTGCTGTTAAGGGTAATAAAAAATCAAGTGTTTTTAATATGTCAGATTTTTTTGTTTCTTTTTCGAAAGAAGAAAGTTTTGGTATTACTACAATCGAAGCAATGTTATCTAAAGTTCTAGTTTTTAGTACTCCTGTTGGAATTCTTAATGATATTGGCATTGATGGGGTTAACTATATAAGGCTAGATGATAAAAGGGTTAATAATATATTCGATTGTGGTTTTATCAATGAGATTAGTATGGTGTATGATGAGATTGTTGGTAGTGCATACAATATTGCTAGTGACTTTTTATGGGAAAAAAATATAAAAAAAATAAATGAAATTTTTTTCGAGTATAAATGATTTTATATGTTTTTTAAGGGTCTATGTATTTTTATGAGAGTTGATCTGTCAAAAATAAAGAAGATTTATAAGACGCTTCCACCTGAGTTATTTAAGCCATTATGTTATTTACCATTTTCGATTTTTTGTGGGCCAAGCTATCGAAAGACTATGTATTTACAAAATGAATTTTCAAAACTCACACCTGAAATAAAAAAGGTGTATGCTGATAATTTGCTTGTTGAAAATTTAAATGAAGCAATAAAGTATGTGCCATTTTATAAAGATTTTGCAAAAACCAAGAGTATCAGTATTATTGAGTCAGCCGAACAATTATATGATTTTCCAATCATTTGTAAGGATATGCTCTCGTCTGATCTGAGTTGGTTTATTGATAACCGTTATAAAAAAAATAGCTATAAAGTTAGTACGGGTGGTACTACCGGTAAGCAGACAGAATTTTTAATGTCTAATAGTTTATATGGAATTGAATGGGCATTTGTTAATTATTATTTGAATCGTGAAGGAATTGATGTAAATTCTAAGCGCCTGTGTTTGAGGGGAGTTGAAGGTATTCCTGTAAACGATTTGTTGGCTTATAATTACCTCTATAAAGAGTTATTAATATCGCCTTTTAAGTTAACAGCAAAGGCTTTTAGTGATAATTATAAGAAAATTCTTAATTATAATGCGTCGTGGATACATGGCTATCCCTCTTCAGTTGCAGAACTTGCTAGAATTGTTTTAGATTTAGGTGTTTGCTTAGATTCAATTAAACACATATTGTTGGTTTCAGAAAGTGCAACCTCTTCTCAGCTGGAAATAATAAATAAGGCGTTTAGAGCTAAGGTTGTTACATTTTATGGGATGTCAGAAAGAGTCGTTTTTGCTCCTTATAATTCAGGTAATTATGAACCCAACCCTCTTTATGGGTATACCGAAGTGTTAAATTATGAAATTGTTGGAACAGGATTTTGGAATAAAGCAACAAGATTAGTTAGGTATAAAACCGGTGATACTCTGGACATAAATGAAAGTTCCAACTTAATTAAATTTTCCCAGCTATCAGGTAGATGGGGTAAAGATTACTTGATAGGTAAAGACGGACAAAAGATAACAATGACATCCTTAAATATACATAGTGATGTTTTAAATAGAGTAAGGAAGTATCAATTTTTTCAATCTGAAGTTGGTTGTTGTACTTTAAGGCTTCAAGTGGAAGGATCTTTTAATAAAGAGGTTGATCCTTATTTAATATGTCTAGCGTTTCAAAATAAAGTAGGTAGCTCGTTAGATATAAGCTATCAACTTGTAGATGATATACCTCTCACAATCAGAGGTAAGCATAGATTTATAGTAAATGACCTTCTTATGGGTTAGTGAATGAGAAAGATAACATTTAAATTTTTTTATTGCTCTGGACCATTAAGTATTTGAAGTTTAATCAAGTCTATTATCGCCTATTTTATTATTTAAAGAAAGTGAAAATTACTTCCATCGTTAGTAGTGGTTGTAGTTCGTGGCGCTGGTCGGGTGAAACTCTATATAATCAGTCGATTTTTAAAAATGATATAGTGTTGTTCTTGAATGAAGGCGGGGTTGTTAACTCCAAGAATGCTTGGAATTCACCTCAATACTCCAAGCTTTGGTTATATAACTTGCATTATTTTGATGATCTTAATTCTGAAAGCTATGCAGAGCGTGAATTAATTCATTATCAATTTATTGATCGTTGGATTGCTGAGAATCCTGCTTGCTTCGGTAATGGCTGGGAACCTTATCCCATCTCATTACGCTTAGTGAATTGGGTTAAGTGGTTTAGCAGAAAAGAGTCCGTTGAACAAAAATATCTTAATAGCATAGCCATACAAGCGGATGCGCTAACACAACAGCTTGAATATCACATTTTAGGTAATCATTTATTTGCCAACGCTAAAGCATTGGTTTTTGTTGGGGCTTATTTACAGGGAAAAGATGCTAAACGATTTCTAGATTTAGGTTTGAAAATACTGGATCGCGAAATACCCGAGCAGTTTTTAGACGACGGTGCTCACTTTGAGCTATCGCCTATGTACCACGAGATTTTACTATGGGATCTATTGGAGCTCATAGATTTAGCAGAAGTGAGTCAAAATCCAAGTTTAGTAGAGCGTCATTCTCAATGGCGTGTGGTTGCGGAAAAGGCTTTGCGTTGGCTTAAGACCATGATGCACCCTGATGGTGAGATAAGCTTTTTTAATGATGCAGCTATTGGAATAGCGGCAAAACCACATCAAATATTTGCTTATGCAGATAAGCTCAAGCTATCTTATGAGGTTAATAAAAAAGTATTAATGACCAATGAGACCAGTGGTTATAGTAGAGTGGATACTGGTTTTTTCACACTGTTTTTTGACCACGCGAATGTGGGGCCAGATTACTTGCCAGGCCATGCTCATGCCGATACGTTAAGTTTTGAAATGTCTGTTGGCGTTCAACGTGTTTTTGTGAACTCTGGTACATCACTTTATGGTGTAAGTGCTGAGAGATTGAGACAAAGAGAGACCTCGGCACACAATACCGTTGTTGTAAATGGAAAAAGTTCATCAGAGGTGTGGTCAGGATTTAGAGTCGCACGCAGGGCCTATGCAACATTGTTAAAAAGTGACGAGACAGATGGTGTGGTGACGTTATCGGCAAGTCATGATGGTTATAAGAGACTAAATCCTAAAATAGTCCATAAGAGAACCATTACTTCCAATGCAGAGCACTTTACTCTTTTAGATGAGTTATCTCACCCTACAGATGCTTCTTTCCATTTACATATACATCCTGATGTACTTATCGTTAACGCTGAGAAACAGAAGCTAACACTTCAATTACCTTGTTTGACGTTAATTCAATTTGAATGTGAATGCCCTTTGATATTAGAAGAGAGTACGTGGCATCCTGAGTTTGGCGTTTCTGTTTCTAATAAAAAAATCGTAGTTCCATTTAATGCAGGACGTTTAAGTGCAAAAATTACAATTTTAAAGGACAAGAGTTGAAAATTTTAATACTGACTTTTTATTATGCCCCTGACCTTTGTGCTGGTTCGTTCAGAACGACGGCCCTTGTCGATAAGCTCAAAAAAATTCCTGATGTCGAGTTAGAGGTTATAACGACACTCCCTAATCGTTATGCTTCCTTTTCGGCTGATGCTCCCGAATATGAGATAAAAGATGGTGTTGAAGTTCATCGTATTCCATTGCCGTCACATAACAGTGGTATGCTGGATCAAGTGAAAGCTTTTACTGCGTTTTACAAACAAGCCGTTAAACTCACTAACGATAAGCATTATGACTTAGTGTTTGCAACATCCTCCCGATTATTTACTGCATTCTTAGGTGCGCGGATAGCATCGTCTAAAAAATTGCCCTTATACTTAGATATTAGAGATATCTTTGTTGATACGATTAAGGATGTGTTATCTCCTAAAATTACTTGGATTGTAAAACCTCTTTTTTCTTTGATTGAGTCATACACTTTCCGGAAAGCTAAACGAATTAACTTAGTATCGAAAGGCTTTGCTGACTATTTTTCAAGTTGCTACCCTAAGGCAGAATACAAATATTTTACTAATGGTATAGATAACGAGTTTTTGGCTGTTGCACCTCAAACAACTGACTCTTCACAGCGGAACGACGTTTCAACAGTGCTCTATGCTGGTAATATTGGTGAAGGTCAAGGTCTTCATACTATTTTGCCCAAGTTAGCTAAGCGACTAGAGGGTAAAGTGCAATTTAGAATTATTGGTGATGGTGGACGAAAGGCATTGCTACAATTACAACTTGCGGGCGTGACTAACGTTGAATTACTGCCGCCTGTCAGTCGAAGTGAGTTAATAAAAGAATATCAGAATGCTGATGTGTTATTTCTTCATTTAAATGACTATCCTGCATTTCGTAAGGTGTTACCATCCAAAATATTTGAATATGCAGCCTTAGGTAAGCCTGTCTGGGCGGGCGTTTCTGGTTATGCTGCAGACTTCCTAAAAGAAGAGGTTGATAACTCGTCGGTATTTTATCCAAGTAATGATGAGCAAGCTTATCGTTCTTTTGATGCACTAGAGTTTGGGGTTCGGCCAAGGAGAGAGTTTATTAGTAAGTTTTCTCGCGAGCAAATCATGACTCAAATGGCTCATGATATTGTTGAATTTGGTGAAAAAAATGAGCAATAAAAGAATTTTCATTACCGGTGGTTCTGGTTTTGTTGGTGCCGTTTTACTATCCGCTTTACCGGCTAGTAGGATAAGTTTTTTTGGGCGGAGAGATTTGGGTATCCCTGATGCTTACTTTGTTAGGGGGCAAATACAACCAGACACTCAGTATTTAGGGGCGTTTAATAATGTAGATGTGGTTATCCATCTCGCCGCTCGCGTCCATATCATGAACGATTCCTCTTCAGATCCGCTTGCTGAGTTTCGCGCGGTCAACACCGAAGGTACATTAAACCTAGCTCGCCAAGCCGCCGAGGCGGGTGTGAAGCGGTTTATTTTCTTGAGTTCGATTAAGGTAAACGGTGAATCTACTTCGAATTGTAACCCCTTTACGGCTTCTGATATGCGTAATCCAGAAGACCCTTACGGCATGTCTAAATCTGAAGCAGAAGAACAGTTATTGGCGTTAGGCAAAGAAACAGGCATGGAGATCGTGATTATTCGTCCGCCTTTGGTTTATGGTGAAGGGGTAAAAGCCAATTTTGCCTCTTTGATGAAACTGGTTGGTAAAGGTTTTCCCTTGCCGTTTCGAGCGATTAATCAGAATAAACGTAGTTTAGTTTCTGTGTATAATTTGGTGGATTTGATTAAGGTGTGTATTGATCACCCCAACGCGGCAAACCAAGTGTTTTTGGTATCGGATGATAATGATTTATCCACGGCTCAAATGGTTGCTTTGATGGCCAAGGTTCAGGGCAAAACAAACTTATCTCTTCCTGTGCCAGTCTGGTGTTTCAAACTGGCGGGCAAGCTTTTTAAGAAAGAGGCCGTGGTGGATCGCTTGGTTGGGTCTTTGCAGCTCGATATCGAGCACACTAAAAAAACGCTTGATTGGGTTCCCCCTTATACGGTTGAACATGGTTTTCAACTGGCTGCTAAAAAAACTCGTGATGATTGGATGATAAAATGTTTCGTGTATTAGATTTTGTGTTTGCCCTGTTAGGCCTGGTGTGTGGCTTTCCTGTGTTGTTGATTATTTTTATCATTGGCTTATTTGACACTGGCTCACCTATCTTTCGTCAAGAGCGCGTTGGTCGCAACAAAAAGCCATTTGTGCTGGTGAAGTTTCGTACTATGTCGGTGGACACGGCGTCAGTGGCGAGTCATTTGGCCTCTACCAGTTCCATCACGCCTTTGGGCGGGTTTTTACGTAAAACCAAGTTGGATGAATTGCCGCAGCTTTGGAATGTATTGAAAGGTGAAATGAGCTTGGTTGGGCCGCGACCTGGGTTGTTTAATCAAACTGAATTGACTCAAGCGCGCGATGTCAAAGGGGTATTTGCTGTGCGCCGGGTATTACGGGATTGGCACAAATTTCGGATATTGATATGTCGACCCCCGAGTTGTTGGCGGACACTGATGCTAAGATGATTCAGAGTTTGTCTTTGGCGCATTATTTTTCTTATATCATCAAGACGGTAACGGGCAGTGGGTCTGGTGATCGGGTGAAGGGTGAGTGATGATTTTCGCAAATCTTACATGCGCATTGTTTGCAAATTTGGCGTAAAATGTTTTAGTTGAGTTTGTTTTTGTATGTCGTGGTTTAGCGCGGCATTTTCGTTTTTGTAGATAGCATTTTTTTGACGGCCTAAAGGCCGACCTATATTTGATTTGGTGTTGTTGGGTTTTTGACGGCCTGAAGGCCGATCTACATTTTGCGTTTGTGTATACAGGGTGTATTAGATGATAAAAAAGTTGGATTTTCTTTGGTCTTTGCCGCGGTTTTATAAGCGTTTGATTAGTTTGGCTGTCGACGCCCTGTTTGTGTGTTTGGCTTTTACGTTTGCTTATTGGGCGCGTTTAGGTGAGTTTACCAGTTTTTCCAATCATGCTGTTTGGTATGTGTTGGTTGGTACGGTGGCCGTTACCTTGTTGGTGAATATTAAGCTAGGTTTGTACCGTGCTATTTTGCGTTATTTAACTTTTCATGCGTTTACCGCGATTTTGTGCGGTGCGGCGGCGTCTGCGTTAAGCATTACGACGTTTGCTTACTTTTTTGAAGCGTCTATTCCTCGTACGGTTCCTATTATTTATTTCCCTTTTTTGGTGATGTTGTGTGGTGGGGCGCGTTTGTTGATTCGTGGTTTGATCACGCAATCGCCACGTAAAGGTTATGAATCTGTTTTGGTGTTTGGTGCGGGTTCTACGGGGCGGCAGTTAACCTTGGCATTGCGCCAGGCGTCTTGTTATCGGGTGAAGGGTTTTATTGATCATGATGCGTCGTTGGCGAATACTATTATTCAGGGGATTCCTGTTTATGATGTGGCTAAGTTAGAGGAGTTGATTGAGAAGTATCAAATCGAAAAAGTATTGTTAGCGATTCCGAAAGCCAGCCGTTCTGACCGTAAGAAGGTGATTGATCAGTTGCTGCCTTATGCGGTGGAAGTGTTAACCGTGCCGGATTTTGACGATATTGTCACGGGTAAAGCCAAGGTGAGTGAGCTGCAGGATGTGGCGGTAGATGATTTGTTAGGTCGTGATGTGGTGGCGCCTGTGGCGTCGCTAATGCAGTCGAATATTGCTGGCAAGGTGGTGATGGTAACGGGCGCAGGTGGTTCGATTGGTTCTGAACTGTGCCGACAAATATTGGCTCAGCAGCCATCGAAATTGGTGTTATTCGATGTGTCTGAGTTTGCGGTGTACAACATAGATCAAGAGTTGAATGAGCTGTTAGAGACCTTGCCTTTTAACGTTACCATTGTGCCTTTGATCGGATCTGTACAGCGCATTAATCGTTTGGCATCGACGATGAAGGCGTTTGGGGTGCATACGGTTTATCATGCGGCGGCTTATAAACATGTGCCACTGGTGGAATACAATGTTGTCGAAGGGGTGCGTAATAACGCCTTTGGTACCTACTATTGCGCTAAAGCAGCGATTGAAAGCGGTGTTGAGTCTTTTGTGTTGATTTCCACCGATAAAGCTGTACGTCCAACCAATGTCATGGGAGCGACCAAACGCATGGCTGAATTGGGCTTACAGGCGCTGGCGGAAGAAGAAGCCAAAAAAGAAGCGAGGCAGGAAACGTATACTCGTTTTTGTATGGTGCGTTTTGGTAACGTGCTCGGTTCGTCTGGTTCTGTGATTCCAGTATTTAAAAAACAAATACAGGAAAATCAGCCGATTACCGTGACTCATCCGGATATTATTCGTTATTTCATGACGATTCCTGAAGCGGCTCAATTGGTTATTCAGGCTGGCGCCATGGGCAAAGGTGGCGATGTATTTGTATTGGATATGGGTGAACCCGTAAAGATAGTGGATTTGGCGACAAACCTGATTCGCTTGTCTGGATTGGAAGTGAAATCGCCTGAAAATCCGAATGGGGATATTGAAATTCAGTTCACGGGTTTGCGCCCTGGTGAAAAGTTGTTTGAAGAGTTATTGATTGGCGACAATGTCCAAAAAACCCAGCACAAACGCATTATGACCGCTCATGAACGCTTTTTGTCTTTGCCAGATTTTGTGCAAACCATGGAGAAGCTGGATAAAGCTTGTCATGATTTTGATCATGAAAAAGTGCGTGAGATCTTGATCAGTGCGCCAACCGATTTTCAGCCAACGGATGGTATCGGCGATTTGGTGTGGAATGCAAAACAGGCACAAGATCAGAAGATCGAAGAATCTAACGTCGTGCCCTTGAAGAAACAGGTATTGTAGATTGATGGTCAAGAGCAAACCCCATCCTAACCTTCCCCTTGGAAAAAATAAGGGGAAGGGACTTTTCAGGTCTGCTCCTCCCCCTTGTGTTTTTAAGGGGGAGGTCGGGAGGGGGTTGCAAGTTCAGAACCCCTCCCTAGCCCTCCCCTTGGAAGAGATAAGGGGAGGGAACAAGAGACAACCCCAATCATAGCCTTCCCCTTGGAAGAAATAAGGGGAAGGGACTTTTCAGGTCTGCTCCTCCCCCTTGTGTTTTTAAGGGGGAGGTCGGGATGGGGTTGCAAGTTCAGAACCCCTCCCTAGCCCTCCCCTTGGAAGTGATAAGGGGAGGGAACAAGAGACAACCCCAATCCTAGCCTTCCCCTTGGAAGAGATAAGGGGAGGGAACAATAGACAACCCCTCCCTAGCCCTCCCCTTGGAAGAGATAAGGGGAGGGAACAAGTGACAACCCCAATCCTAGCCTTCCCTTGGAAGAAATAAGGGGAAGGGACTTTTCAGGTCTGCTCCTCCCCCTTGTGTTTTTAAGGGGGAGGTCGGGAGGGGGTTGCAAGTTCAGAACCCCTCCCTAGCCCTCCCCTTGGAAGAGATAAGGGGAGGGAACAAGAGACAACCCCAATCCTAGCCTTCCCCTTGGAAGAGATAAGGGGAGGGAACAAGTGACAACCCCAATCCTAGCCTTCCCTTGGAAGAAATAAGGGGAAGGGACTTTTCAGGTCTGCTCCTCCCCCTTGTGTTTTTAAGGGGGAGGTCGGGAGGGGGTTGCAAGTTCAGAACCCCTCCCTAGCCCTCCCCTTGGAAGAGATAAGGGGAGGGAACAAGAGACAACCCCAATCCTAGCCTTCCCTTGGAAGAGATAAGGGGAGGGAACAAGTGACAACCCCAATCCTAGCCTTCCCTTGGAAGAAATAAGGGGAAGGGACTTTTCAGGTCTGCTCCTCCCCCTTGTGTTTTTAAGGGGGAGGTCGGGAGGGGGTTGCAAGTTCAGAACCCCTCCCTAGCCCTCCCCTTGGAAGAGATAAGGGGAGGGAACAAGAGACAACCCCATCCTAGCCTTCCCCTTGGAAGTGATAAGGGGAAGGAACAATAGACAAACACCATCCTAGCCTTGGAGGAGATAAGGGGAAGGGCGTGTTGGTTGCCAGAGTATGGCGGGTGTTGGGCAGTGGGCGATGGGGAAGTAGCCGAGGTTGCTGTGGATGCGTTGGGTGACGCTGTGGTGCCAGTGTGGGGATAGTTCGGGGTTGGGGCGGTCGTTTTCTAAGACGCAGCAGTGCCGTGGGGCGAGGGTGAGGTCGCGCCAGACGTTTAGGTTGCGTTGTTGGTAGTGTATTTTGCCTAGGTGTTTGGGTTCTATGGTGAGCAGTGGTTGCCAGTGGGGCGGCTGACTTTTTGCTAGGCGTGTTGTTTGATAAGCATTTTGTTTGGTTTGTTGTTCTATCCAGTCTATTAGGAGACGTAATGCTATGTCTCCTATGCCATCTTTGCGGTAGCCACCGCCAATGTCTGAATGTGCTCCTGCTAGCCAGATTTCGAGTGCTCTTCCATCGTGGTTGATCAATGTGGGACGAAAAGCGAGTCGTTGTTCGTCTAAAGCAGCCAGGTGTAAGGCGCGGTGAACGCCTTCTGGCAGTGTGTGTCCATGTTCAAATACCACGTCGCTTTGCGGGCGTTGGCGGGTGTCTAAGTTTGGCCAGCCTATGGAAGCGACGGTGTCGATGACGGCTTCTATGATGATAGGGCGATCAATAAGTGGGGTGATGAGCGCGGCAAAGCGTCTTGCTAAGGCTGCGCCTCGGCTAAAGCCTATTAAGACAATGTGGCGTGTAGAGCGGCTATAATGGTTTTTGAAGTCGTTTAAGGCGCGGTTTAAGATGTTGGCTACGTGGCCGGATTCAATGGCAAACGCGGCGTTGATTTTTTGTTCCAGCCAGTGGCCGTAGGTGCCGATGCCGGCGTAGTAAAAGCTGCGATGGGGGAGGTGTGTGGGCGTTGTGTCTATGTGGTTTTTTACGCGACCACCCAGTAATAGATGAGATTTTAATACGTTGGTGATGCTGGATACGCTGTGTTCTGGTGCGTAGGCGTCATTTGGGCTATTGTCTGTGCCATCGAAATGAAAAAATAACGTCGACATTGTGTGTCCTCCTTGTTGTCTTGACCCCATCTTCCTGATGGTTGGGGGTAGCATAACATGGTTTTTTATTGGTGTGGTATTTGAGGGTTTGGTTTGGTGTGATTAGCTTTTTCGGCCTAAAGGCCGACCTACAGGTGATTTGGTGATTTGGTGTGGTTTTTTGTTAGTTTAAGGAGTCCGATATGCGTTTGACTAAATACCAGCAAGAGACAATTAAGCATGTGTTATTGAAGCATTTCGGCGAAGGATCTGATTTGCTAGTTTTTGGTTCTAGGGCCGATGATAATGCCCGTGGCGGGGATATTGATTTGTATATTGAGCCTGATTTGCATGAGGCCGATGATATTGTTGAGGCTAAATTGAATGCTTTGGTTGAACTTCATTTGCTGCTTGGTGAGCAGAAAATTGATTTGGTAATCAACCGTAAGTCTGGAAACTTTTTGCCTATCTATAAAATCGCAAAAGAGAGCGGTATTCGCTTATGAATAAGGAGGTATTTCAGGGGATCGTTAATATTTGCCAAACGCATGCAGAACGTTTGAATTGGTCTATGCAGCACTTGGCAGATAAACACCCCTACACTGCGGCCAGTTTGTCTGAACTTACAGAAATGGAACTTGCGGTATTTGATCAGTTTATTGTCCGGTTTTCAAAATTGCAGGATGTGATGGGGGCAAAGTTATTGCCTGCAGTAATCGAGCTAACGCATGAAGAAGGTGAGCTTACTACCTTTATTGATAAGTTAAATCGACTTGAAAAGATAGGAGCCCTGGATTCTGTTGAACAGTGGCTGAAGTTACGGGAAATGCGTAACCAATTTGCCCATGATTACCCTGATGATCCTGAAATACAATCGGCGTTATTGAATAAAGCGTTCGGTATGGCTGGTCTGTTGTTGCAATGTCTAGATCACGTGGTTCGTTTTGCGGCTAAGTATCAATGAGTAAGTTTTGTTATGCTTGCTGGTTTTAATCGTCACGGTTTTTTGTAGGTAAGCGCCTCATGCGTCAGATAACGCCTCGTGCCTCGTCTCATCTGACCTACGGGATGTTGTGTGGAGTATTTTTTGTAGGTCGTGCTTTAGCGCGTCAAGGGTTTTGGTTGGTGTGATTCGGTTTTTGTCGGCCTAAAGGCCGACAGGTGATGTGGTTTTTTGTTTATAGGGAGTGTTGGATGTTTGTTTTGGTGACGGGTGGAACAGGTTTTATTGGAAGCCATACCTGTGTTGAGTTGTTAAATCAAGGTTATGATGTTGTCGTGGTTGATAACTTGTGTAATTCGAATGTTGAAGTTTTGCACCGTATAGAGCGTATTACGGGAAAACAAGTAACTTTTTATCAATTAGATTTATTGGACAAACCAGCCTTAAATCGGGTTTTTGAAGCTCATGCTATTCAGGCTGTGATTCATTTTGCGGGTTTGAAGGCAGTAGGTGAATCGACGAAGATTCCTTTGGCTTATTATCACAATAACTTAACTGGTACGCTAAATTTGCTCGATGTGATGGCAGAACATGGCGTGTTTGATTTGGTATTTAGTTCTTCTGCGACGGTATATGGAGAAAACAACCCAATTCCTTATGTTGAGCATTTCCCTCTTAGTTCGACTAGTCCCTATGGTCGAACAAAGGTGATGATAGAGCAGTTCTTGCAAGACGCTTATGCTTCGGATAAGCGCTGGAATGTGTCTTTGTTACGTTACTTTAACCCAGTTGGTGCGCATCCGAGTGGCTTGATGGGTGAAGATCCTCGCGGTGTCCCCAATAATCTTATGCCTTTTATCACTCAAGTTGCCGTGGGGAAGCGTGCGCAATTGAGTGTGTTTGGTGGTGATTATGCAACACATGATGGTACGGGCGTGCGTGATTACATCCATGTAGTGGATTTGGCTTTGGGTCATATTAAGGCTTTGGAGAAATTGGCGAGCCAAGCCGTAAAAAGTATTGATGCCTATAATCTTGGTGCAGGCATTGGTTTTAGTGTTTTAGATGTTGTTAAGGCCTTTGAAAAAGCCTCTGGGCAGGCTATTCCTTATGAGATTATGCCAAGACGTGCTGGTGATATTGCTGAATTCTATGCGAACGCGGAAAAAGCCCGCAACATCTTGGGCTGGGAAGTGAGCTTGTCTTTAGAGGATATGTGTCGGGATTCATGGTGCTGGCAGTCGAGTAATCCGAATGGATTTGATGCGTAGGAATAGGACGTAAGGGTTAGAATCCTTTTCGTGGCTTTTGACGGCCTAAAGGCCGACCTACAGGTGATTTTGCCTGGTTTGGCGTTTGTCGCGTTTGTCCTTTATTTCTGCATTTTTATATTCCTTCCTTTAGAAGTTTGTTAGAATCTTCGCAATTATTTTGTCATATGCGAAGGACCTGTCTTGAAAATTATTCCTGTTATCTTATCTGGTGGTGTCGGAAGCCGCTTGTGGCCACTTTCTCGTGAGCACTTTCCTAAGCAATGCCTTCCTTTAACCGACAAAGAATACAGTCTTTTACAGCAAACGATACTGAGAACACAGTCTCTTGAGGTGGGTGATCCTATTATCGTGTGCAATGAAGACCATCGCTTTTTGATCGCACAGCAGTTGCAGTCAATTGGTGTGAAAAACGCCCGTATCGTGCTGGTTCTCGAAGGCCGTAATACCGCACCTGCGATTGCTTTGGCGGCTTTTGAGGCGATGCTCGATCCTTCAGATGACGCTATTATGTTGGTGTTGCCTGCGGATCATGTGATTCGTGATATTGCGGCGTTTGAAGCCACGATTAAACAAGCGGTTGAACTGGCGAAAGACGATGCATTAGTGACCTTTGGTGTGCAGCCGACTCGCCCGGAAACCGGTTATGGTTATATTCGCTCTGGTGAGCACTTCGCGGTGGTGGAGTTTGTTGAAAAGCCCAACCTTGAAAAAGCGCAGGCGTATTTAGATTCGGGTGAGTACCTGTGGAACAGTGGGATGTTTTTGTTCCGCGCCAAAGCGTTTTTGGACGAATTGGCGGTTCATCGTGGGGATATTTACCAAGCGGTTAGTCATGCCTATCAGCAGCGTACGGAAGATTTGGATTTTGTGCGTATCGATGCCACCTTGTTCGCGCAATGTCCTGAAGAGTCGATTGATTTTGCGGTGATGGAGCCGACCAAAAAAGCAAAAGTCGTGCCTTATGCGGGGGATTGGAGCGATATTGGGGCTTGGGATGCCTTGTATGATTACGCGGATAAAGACGCAGACAATAACGTGCTGCTTGGCGATGTGATGGTTGAAGGGTCAACGAATTGTTTGATTCGTTCTGAATCGCGTTTGATTGCCGCTGTGGGGGTGCAAGATTTAGTCATTGTCGAGACGGCGGATGCGGTGTTGGTGATGGACAAAAACAATGCCCAAGATGTGAAGAAGGTTGTGAAACGTATTCAAGCAGAAGGCCGTGAAGAACATATGTTTCACACCACTGTTCATCGCCCTTGGGGAAGTTATCAAACTGTCGATCTTGGAAACCGCCATCAAGTGAAACGTATTATGGTGAAGCCCGGCGAGAAATTAAGCGTGCAAATGCATCATCATCGTGCCGAGCATTGGGTGGTGGTGTCTGGTACGGCGAAGGTTCAAAATGGTGATCGTGAAATCCTGTTGACCGAAAACGAATCCACCTATATTCCGGTGGGTGTGGTTCATGCTTTGGAAAACCCTGGCAAGATTCCATTAGAGCTGGTGGAAGTGCAGTCGGGCAGTTATTTAGGCGAAGACGATATTGTACGTTTCAGTGATCGTTATGGTCGTTAAGCAAGGATTGATAAAATGAGTTCTAATGCTGTGCAGGTCAAACAACTTAGCAATGAATTGGGTGTGGCCTTTGGCACGAGTGGCGTGCGTGGTTTGGTAAAAGACTTAACTCCTGAGCTTTGCTTTGCGTTTGTGCGCTCTTTTCTGCAAGAGGTCTGCCCTTCTGCATCTCGTGTGGTAGTGGGTGTGGATTTACGCCCGAGCAGTCCTGATATCGCTAAAGCGGTGGTGCTGGCCGCAGAATATTTTGGCGCTAACGTCGTATTTTGTGGGGCCTTACCCACGCCAGCTTTGGCGCTTTATGCTATGCAAAATGCCATGCCTGCAGTGATGATAACGGGCAGCCACATTCCGTTTGATCGTAATGGCATTAAGTTCTATCGCCCCGACGGGGAAATCAGTAAAGCCGACGAAGCCGCGATTATGGACGGTATCGTGGTGGTACCTGAAACGCTCTCTGAGCAAGTCGCTCAGTTGGCTTTGCCGAATGTTGATGACGTTGCAATAACACTTTTTAAACAGCGTTACACCTCGCTTTTTCCTTCGATTATGTTGCAAGGCAAACGTGTCGGTGTCTATGAACATTCGAGCGTCGCCCGTGACGTAATCAAAGAATTGTTACGTCATTTTGGTGCTGAGGTGGTGTCGTTAGAGCGGACCGAGACGTTTGTGCCGATCGATACGGAAGCCGTATCGCAAGAGGATGTTCAAAAAGGCTTGAACTGGTCTAAAGAATATCAGTTGGATGCCATTATCTCCACAGACGGTGATGGCGATCGTCCGCTGATTGCTAATGAAAGCGGTGAATGGTTACGCGGTGATATTCTTGGTGTTTTGTGTGCAGACTACCTGGCCGCAACGCATGTTGCCGCGCCAGTCAATGTGAATACAGTGCTTGAACTGAGAGGGGCGTTGCAAACCCCGATCAGGAAAACGCTACGCACTCAAATTGGCTCCCCTTATGTGATTGCCGGTATGGATACATTATTACAGGCGTCACCTGATGCCAGAGTCGTTGGTTATGAAGCCAATGGCGGTTTTTTGGTGGGGGCGGATTTTGTGGTGAATGGGCAAACATTACATGCATTGCCAACGCGCGATTCCGTATTACCGGCTTTAATTGTATTAGCCATGTCGTTTGAACAAGCGCGTCCTATTAGTCAATTGACGGCCGAGTTTCCCGCGCGCTTCACCGCGAGTGATCGTATTAAAGGTATTCCAACGGAAACCAGTCGACAGCTGATTGCAGATATTAAGGCAAACCAGTCAAAGCGGAGCGAATTATTCTCCGCGCTAGCGCAAGATGGTGATGTACCTGATGTCGTTTCAATCGATGAAACGGATGGACTACGCATGACGCTCAATAATGGCGACATTGTTCATTTAAGACCGTCTGGCAATGCACCAGAGTTAAGGTGTTATGTGGAGAGTGATCAAGGACACAAGGCTGATATTATGGTTCAAATCGTGTTGCACTATATACAATCAGCCCTATCTGCTTAATGCATTGACTTTAATAAATTGAGAAATAAATGAAAGAAAGTATAAACACCATATTTCAATACCGAGGATTTATTTGGGCGAGTGTTCGGCGAGACTTTCAAACGCGTTATCAATCAAGCCTGTTAGGCATTGCTTGGTTAGTTATCCAGCCTTTAGCTATGATACTGGTTTACACGCTTATTTTTTCAAAGGTAATGCAAGCTAAGATACCAGGGAATGACAGCGGTTTCGCATACAGTATTTATTTATGTTCAGGGCTTCTTGCTTGGGGGCTGTTTGCTGAGCAACTTAATAGGACGAAAAATACCTTTATTGAAAACGCAAATTTAATGAAAAAGGTGACTTTTCCAAAATTTTGCCTTCCTCTCATCGTTGCCATATCTGCAGTGATGAACTTTTTTATTATTTACAGCCTCTTTGTTGTTTTTTTAATCTTAAGCGGTCACTTTCCAGGTATCAATTTCTTGGCTGTATTTCCGGTTCTATTAATTCAGTTATTGTTTACTTTAGGATTGGGCGTTGCTCTTGGTGTGTTAAACGTTTTCTTTAGAGATGTGGGGCAACTCGTTGATGTGGCTTTGCAATTTCTTTTTTGGGGGACGCCAATAGTATACACCCTTGCAATCATACCTGAATGGGCACATTTCTATATTTATCTTAATCCCATGGTCCACTTTATCGAAGTGTATCAAAATATCATGTTGACCCAGACTCTACCTACTCTGAAAGACATTGTTCAGTTATGTGCATTGGCTTCTGCGTCACTTCTAATTGGTCTGTATTTGTTTAAAAAGCATTCAGGCGATATGGTGGATGAACTCTAATGGGTAGAATCATTGTTAAAAATGTGGGTAAAGCTTACAAGCAATATCCAAGAAAGTTGTCTAAAGTGGTTGAGTGGATCTTCCCATTTTTAGGAAAAAGACACACGTTGAAATGGGTGTTAAAAGACATTAATTTCGATATAAAACCTGGCGAAGCCGTCGGTATCGTAGGCGTCAATGGTGCCGGTAAAAGCACTCTACTTAAGATGATTACAGGTACTACTCAACCTACGACTGGCTCAATTGAAATGCAAGGTCGAGTCGCTGCATTATTAGAGTTAGGGATGGGGTTTCATCCTGAATTTACGGGTCGTGAAAACGCTTATATGTCCGGTCAACTAATGGGCATTAGTAAGCAAGAAATGGATAAGCTGTTTCCCAGCATTGAAGAGTTCGCTGAAATAGGTGACTACATAGACATGCCAGTACGTGTGTACTCGAGTGGTATGCAAGTGAGACTGGCGTTTTCAGTTGCGACGGCAATACGCCCAGATATTCTTATTGTTGATGAGGCTTTATCTGTAGGTGATGTGTATTTTCAACATAAAAGCTTAGAAAGAATAAAGCAATACTGTAAAGAAGGCACAACGTTATTATTTGTGTCTCATGATACCGGTGCAGTGAGATCTATATGTGGTACGGCAATTTTATTAGAGCTTGGTACTATTGCTAAAGTTGGTTTATCAGAAGCTGTTATGGATCTATATAACGCTAAGCTTTCGAGTAGTGGTAGTTCAAATGTTAAACAGAATCTTTTAAGTAACGGTAAGACTAAAACAATATCCGGCACAGATGAGGCTAGCGTATTTAATATTGATCTTATTGATAATAACGGAAGCTCCAGAAATAATTTTAATGTTGGCGAGCTGATAAAAATTAAAATAAGTGTTGCTGTTAAAAAAGAAATTGAAAAATTAGTTTTAGGGTTCTCTTTCAAAGATAGGCTAGGCCAAACCGTTTATGGTACAAACACCTATTTATTAAATCAAATCCTATATTGTGTAAAGCCTGGATCGACATATGATTTTGAGTTTTCTATTAAACTTGATATTGGTGTCGGTGAGTATTCACTACAAACCTCTCTTGGAGGGGGTGAAAATCATTTAAGTGAAAATTATGAATGGGTAGATGTAGCTCATACTTTTCAAATTATTCCAGAAAAAAATAAATCATTCGTTGGATTTAGTAAATTATATCCAGAGCTTAAAGTTATAAATAAATGAATTTGGGGTTTATTTTGAAAAGAAAAGCTAAATATTTTATGGTCTTAGTTGACTATTTTTTAAGAAATCCAATGATAAGAAAAAATGCAATAAAGTTTTTAGGTAAGGATAGTGGATCTAAAGTCTACATATGGTATAAAAAATTAAATAACCAAAGTGAAGTAAGCGAGGAGATAACTTACTTATCTCCTAGTAGTTATAATGTGTACAAAAAGATAATAGAAATTATAGATCAAGGCCAGCTAAAAAAATGAAGATACTTATAGATATTCAAAGTATGCAAACTTCTAGTCGTACTAGAGGGATTGGCCACTATACCTTATCACTCATAAAAGAAATGATTTTAAGGGATGATATCGAAGTTGTATTTTTATTAAATGATTACTGTAAAGAATCGGCTGAAGTGGTCTTTAAAGAATTAGATGGCTACTATGCAATTGATAAAATTAAAATTTTCAAAGCACCGCATAATGTTTCTTGTTTACTTGGTGTTGATAGATTAAGAAAGGCTGCTTCAATCCTTCGTGACTATTATATAAATGCACTAAATCCTGATTTTGTTTTGATCACCTCATTATTTGAAGGTGCAACGGAGGATTTTGTCTGTGATATAAAGGATAATCGAAATTATAAAGTTGGCGTTATCGGTTATGATCTAATACCTCTCTATAATCCTGATCTACACCTACCAACAGAAAACATGAAGGAATGGTATTACGAAAAGTTAGCAGAGGCTAAAAAAGCTGATGTTATATTCTCAATATCTGAAAGCTCTAAAAATGAGTTTCTTGAACTAGGTGGTATATCGGAAAAAAATATTGTTAATATATCTTCTGCTGGCGATTCTGGTTATAAAGCACTAGAGGTTCATGAAAGAATTGATTTGAGCAGTCGTTTTTTAATACATAACGAATTCATATTATATTCTGGTGCTTGTGATGAAAGGAAAAACTTAAAAGGTTTGTTATCTGCATATTCTAATCTGGATCAAGACATAAAAAATAGGCTTGATGTTGTGTTAGTAGGGAAATATTCTGAAAATGATATTAAAAATTTAAGGAAATTTGTTGCAAGTAAAGGAATCAAACCAGAAAAAATTATATTTACAGGTTTTATTTCTAATAAAGAATTACAAAATTTGTACACACAATGCTTTGTTTTTATTTTTCCTTCCTTTCATGAAGGGTTTGGTCTGCCTGTACTTGAAGCAATGATGTGTGATGCCGTTACCATATGTTCAAATGTGTCAAGCCTACCAGAAGTTATTGGACTTGAAGAAGCTACATTTTCACCTGATAACATTAGTAGTATCACTGAGAAATTAAAAGAAGCAATAGTAGACGAAAGCTTTAGAAATCGATTAAAGGATAATGCAAGAAAAAGAGCAAAGATTTTTTCTTGGGTTAAGACAACAGATTTATTATTAAATAAAGCAAAAGATCTTTGCGAAAAAAATATAAAAGCCAAAGGAAGTAATGTATATAGTCAAGATGAATTAATCCGATCTATTTTTGTTGAATCTGGATATGAGTATTTAGATAAAGAAATAAGAATAATTGCAAATTGCATCGCTGATAATGAAATTTCACTGGCACTTTGAAATATATATCCTAATAGACTATAAAATTTTAGAGAATATTTTATGATAAAGAAATTATTAAAATTTATATATGTTGAATTTTTTGTTTGCCTCAAGGTTGATTTTTTGGCGAAAGCATTTTTTTTAAGGTTTCCTTTGTTGAAAGAGCGGATTAGAAGATTTATTTATAAAACAGAGGTTAGAGAGCCTGAAAAAATACCTCTGAGTCAAGTTGCTGAAAAAATATTTTTAGAGATATATAAGTAATGTTTAAGGTTCTGTTCGATCTACAGGCACTGCAAGATAAATTATTTCCTAAAGAATATTACATATCACATATATTATTTCTCCAGATGCTTCATCATGCAGATAATAAGAGTGTTGATGTGCATGTTTTAATAAATGAACAAATGTTATCTGATTCACTGGAGTTGAGGGCATATTTAGAAACATTTCTACCTTTAGATAACATACATTGTTGTTACTCAAATATTCATTTGCCAATAGAAAATGGTGTGGGATATCTTGATAATGCATCTGAGTTAGTGAGAGATGAATTTGTTAGAAAGACTTCTCCAGATGTGTTTATAATTTTTGGTTATTTTGATCATCTTAATGGTCACTGTTTAACTACAGTGCCTGAAATAGAAGGTTTAGTTGGAGTTATCTATAACAGTTCCCTCTCACAATTTAATAATGGGGCTAACTTATATCATAATTATTGGTATAAGAAAAAGAACAAACGACTATCGAAAGCCGACTTTTTTCTTGCTGACTATAATGTAAAGGAGGTATCTAGAAAAGGTAATTCCTCTGAGCAGAACTGTGAGAGTTTTAATATACCAAAGTTTAAAACTCTATGTGATAAGAGAAGAAAAGAAATTTTTTTCTAAATGTATATATAGAGTTTTCTAATAAAGAAGAACTAAAAAATTTCTTTTATGCTTTTGAGAAAGTGCAGTGTGCTAACAAATTTAAAATTAAATTGTTTGCAATAATCGATCTGCCTGATGACGAAATGAATTCACATGATGGTAATTTTTTCTGTGAATTATTAATAGTAAATTCGAGGGATTTCAAGAAAGAAAATACCAAAGAATTTCCTTATTTATCTATATGCCCAGCAAAATTAAAGGAATGTTCCGAAAATAAGGTGGGGATTAAACCGGAAAAAACGAAACTCTTTAACGAATTGAAAGAGTTTACTGTTGAATTTAATGTAAATAACGATGCCGGCGATAGATATAATACAGTTATTGATTTAGATTGTTGGATGTCCTTAAACCTTAGTCTTTACAATATATTCGAAAGAGTTGATTTTTATCTAGGTAATAGTTTGTCTAGCAATGGATTAGATATTGAATATAATTTAGATAAATCTGTAAAGGTTTTTAATAGAGCTATCAAAGACCTTAAATTTAATAAAAAAACAAGTGGTGGTCGTAAGATATACGACCAGAAAATATTTTTATCTGAATTTAAAAAGACTACATCGGCCTTTACTGATAATGATCTCATCAGGTCTGCGCAGAGTATTGAACAACTTTTTTTTACTAGAAATAGTTATATTTATATAGATGTTACTGAAATATCAACTGCTGATGCAAAAACAGGTATACAACGAGTTGTTAAATCGATTATTGAAAATATTCCTTCGGAGTTTTCAGAGCGAATATATTTGGTTAAGTACAATTCTGGTGGTTGGTATGACTATGCCCATGATTTTCATCAAGAAAAACTTGGTAAAAGTGCTAGAGAAGGTATTGCTGTGCCTTCTCATGGCGATCATTTTTTAGCTCTTGATTTGTTCTTAGGTCATCTTGATCAGCGGCAGAAATTATATGAGGTTTGGCGAGTACCGCGGGGTTACGCTTTCATTTGTTGTATATGATATATTGCCAGTGCAATGTCCGCATTTTTTTAATGAAAATTTGAGTATTGCATTTGCTGAGTGGTTGGAAGTAGTTGCCTATTCGGCTGATAAAATTATTTGTATATCGGAAGCTGTCAAGCATGAAGTTCAATCATATCTTAATTGTGCAAATATAAAGAAACCTCGTTATTTTACGCAAAAGATAGATTTTTTTCATCTTGGAGCAGATTTTATGAATATCTGTGACTCTGTTAGTAGTAACTACGAAAATACTTTTTTGATGGTTGGTACTATTGAACCAAGGAAAGGGCATGATCAGATATTAAGAGCTTTTGAATATTTTCTAAAAGAGTACCCTCAATATAAATTATTAATAGTAGGAAAAGCTGGATGGGGTAATGATAATTTAATTGAAAAGTTAAATTATTTAAATGTTAACTCTTTAAATATTCAATGGAAGGAAAATGTTGATGATAGAGAATTAGATTTGTTATATAACTCTTGCTCAGCATTGATAGCGGCTTCTTTTGGCGAAGGTTTTGGTCTTCCACTAATTGAGGCTGCACAGTACTCTCTGCCTATAATTGCAAGAGATATTCCAGTTTTCAGAGAAGTTGCTGGAGATAGTGCTTATTACTTCAGTGGAGATTCTGACATTAATATCGCTGAAACACTATCTGATTGGGTAGAGCTAAATAAACAAAAGTTACATCCTAATTCTTCAACGATGCATTGGCTCAGCTGGAAACAAAGTTCAACTGTTTTTTTTAATAAGGCAATAGGAGTAAACTAAATGAATGGATTAGTCTTCAGGAGAACACTATGCATTTTAATTTTTTAGATTTAATAAAGAGAAGAAGCTTTTTTTAATAGTGTTCCCATTCTTATGTCTATTTAGTGTTTTTAAATATAGTAAGGTGCTGTTTTCTCATGATTTAGTTTTAGCTAACTCTGGAGATGGTCTTGGTACTATTGCTGGTATTTATGCTTTGCAAGATTTAGTAAGCAATGGTGGTTGGAGCTATTTATTTTCAGATATGATTTTGTATCAAAATAATGGACAAGCGCTTGCAAATCCTGGTCCATCAAGTCAATTTTGGAAAATAATAAGCTATTCAGTAGGAAGTTTTTTTACAGCTGAAACTTCTTATGATGTTATTGCTATGCTTGGCTTTTTGTCTACCTTACTTGTCGGGTATGGACTTTTTCGCTATATAGGTCTTAACAAATTTATTGCTCTGCTGTTGTGTATTTCGTTTGCCTCAATGGATAATACAATTATTAGAGCACAAGCACATTTATTCGGGCTAGGTGTTTCCTTTGCTCCACTTTTAGTCGTTTGGTCTACTCTCTATGTAGCAAGAAACCTACATACCAAATCTTTTGTTTTGTTATCATTGGCTCATGCGTTCAATATTAATGTGAACGAATACTATGGATATTTTGGTGTTATTTTTACCATCGGCTTTTTTATAGTTTTTATATTAACAAATTATAAAAAAATCGAATTTTTAAATTTTCTAAAATCTATTATTATTGCAGCACTGTTTTTTATCGTTGCGATGTTGGTTTTATATCCTAATATCTTGACAAAACCAATTATAAACTTTCTCTTCATCAAGTCTAATGGTCATATTTTAAATACACATGTACATGATTGGAATAGTTTTACGATTTATACGTTAAAAACAATTTTTCCAGTTTTTGAATCTAATATAGTGTTTTTTGATAAACTCTTGAATAGAGATGTTTTTCATACAGACATATGGGAAATGTCATATAGGCTGGGTATTGTAATACCTATGCTTGTATTAGTGTTTTTATATACAATATTTGTTAAAGATTTTAGTTTGTTTTTACAAACAGTAAAAAAACTTTGTCCTTGGTTTTTTGCCTCATTGCTAATGTTTTTATTCACATTATCACCAGAGAACCCATTCTCTTTAGTTTTCGTTACCTATGAAATAGCGCCGATGTTCAGAGTAGGGCTAAGATCTTTGCTATATTTTAATATTGGCATGTTTATTATATTAGCCATATTACTGTTGGAGATTCCTAAACTATTTAGTAAGGATCAAGGATATAAAGGGAAATTTTTATTTTCTTCAATGATAGTCCTTATTGTATTGTTGGTTCACAATGATGTCGCTCGATTTGACATGTTTAATAGGTTTTCTGGCTTAAAGTTAGATAAAAAAGAGGCATACGCTTCATTAGCAACTGAGCCAAATGGTATACTATTGGAAATCCCTTTTTACTCACCAATAACAGCACCTCCTGAGAGTAATTATGCGTATTTAGCTAATAGAATTTATCACAATAAACCTATTGCTAACCAAATTTATTATGGATCCAATAATACTATATATAGAGATAGGCTTGATATCCTTTCTAAAGAAATCAATAATTTGAGTATAGAAGTATTAGATAGTTTAATAGATAACGGTATTTCGTACATTGCGGTATCGCAAAAAAATACTGATGCTATGGAAGTTTTACTTGCTTCAGAGAAAGTTAAGTTGCTTTCAAAAGATGATTTTGTTTTGATTTTCAAAGTGGAGTATCCTCATATTTTTGATGGTATTAATGTTACTGAATTTTTACATAGAATAATGAAATAGGCTCAATTATGAAAAAGAAGATCACTATTGTTGTACCTGCCTATAATGAATCAGAGAATATTTTGCCACTTCTGGATGAGATTAATGCAGTTGTAATTAATGAAAATAAGTATGACTGGATTGTACAGTTTGTTGATGATTGTAGTACGGATAATACTTGGGAGGTTATATCCTCACTTGAAAAGTATGATGGCATCTCAATAAAGGCAATAAGGTTTTCTTCAAACTTTGGAAAAGAGCCTGCTTTAGTTGCTGGATTGACCTCAAGTGTTGATTCAGATGCTATTATATTTATGGATGCAGATCTTCAACACCCTCCAAAATTAATTCCACAATTTCTAAGGAAATGGGAAGCCGGATATAAAAATATATCAGGTATTAGGAGCAGCGCAGATGATTACACTTGGTTTAAGAGAGTATCATCAAACTTATTTTATTCTGTTATGAATTTTTTTGGTGACATAGAGCTTCCAAGAGGATTAACTGATTTTAAATTAATTGATAAAAATATCGCAAAAGAGTTTTTAAAGTTTAAAGAAAAGACTGTCATGTTTAGAGGATTGATAGAGTGGTTAGGTTTTAAAAAATGTTATATTGAATTTGTTGCTCCTGCGAGGCTGAATGGCGAAGCAGCTTATTCTTTTCGTAAGCTATCAACGCTAGCATTAAACAGCTTTACTTCATTTTCACTGCTACCTCTCAAAATTGCAGGTACCTTGGGTGCTTTAATTCTAATCGGATGTTCATTACTTGTAGCTTATATGTTGATAACCGAAGCCATCGGAACTCAAGTATTTACACCTTTAGCCTACTTTGTAGTGTTTAACACATTTCTAACAGGAACCGTGCTGTCATCTATCGGTTTTATTGCAGTATACATCGGTCGGATTCACGTGCAGGTTGTAGATAGACCTCTTTATGTAATTTCAGATGAGGTTGAAAAATGATTTATTTTTTTGTCGGTACCACTGCTGAGTTAATAAAACTGTTTCCTATAATGGTTGAGATGAAAAACCGTAATCTAGACTACGAGATTATATCGAGCGGTCAAAATGACATTAGAAATTCGAGTATTTTACAAAAATTTGAATTGAAAGGGCCTAGTTTAGTTTTATCTGATACGTCCCATAAGCAGACCTCCCTTGGGTTAATTACATGGTTCATTAAGACTCTTTTAAAAGGTCGTAAAAGTATAAAAAATAAATATGGTAAATTAAAAGGCAAGGTTCTTATTGTACATGGTGATACCGTATCAACTCTATTAGGGGCAATGTTAGGTAAACTCATGGGGATGACTGTATGTCATGTGGAAGCTGGTCTACGTTCATTTAATTACTTAAATCCTTTTCCTGAAGAGCTTGATAGGGTATTAACATCGAGACTAGCTAGAGTTCATTTTTCACCAAATGAATGGGCTTCTAGTAATATAAAAAATAAAAGAAATAATAATATTATTATTAGTTCTGGTGAAAATACATTGCTAGATAGTTTGAGGCTTTCGAAATCTGTTGAAGTAGGAAATGATTATACTCCTAAAGGGAAGCCTTATTTTGTATTTGTTATACACCGGCAAGAAAACTTATTCGACACTGAATTTGTTAAGTTTATGGTTTCACGTTGTATTCAGGAGTCTGAAAAGACGCATTGTGTTTTGGTATTGCATGAACTAACACGATCCAAACTTGATGAATTAGGGCTGCTCGAAGAGCTTCGGAGGAATATAAATTTCACTCTGATTCCACGCCTAGAATATATTGATTTTATGCGGGTACTTACCTCTTGTGAATATCTGGTAACTGATGGTGGAAGTAATCAGGAGGAAGCGTATTACATGGGAAAACCATGTTTGATATTGCGTACTCATACTGAAAGAACGGAAGGACTTGGGACTAATGTCGTTCTTTCTAAAAAGTCGCATAGATTGATTGATGAATTTTTAATGGATCCATACAAATATAAATATGACTCAAAGTTAAATTTTAGCCATCCTTCTAAAATTATAGTAGACAGCCTTATTGAGATTGAAGGATAGCCTTATGATTACAATGGAGTTGCCAAAAGTTACTGTTATTATAGCGACCTATAATTCTATGCATGTCTTGCCGCGTGTTCTGAATGCTATAGATAATCAAAGTTATCCCAAAGAAAAGATTACTGTTATGCTCGTTGATGGTGGCTCAACTGATGAAACTATTGATTATGGCTATGAAAGAGGGTGTTCGATCATTTCTAATCCTAGAACAGAGCCTGTATATGCGAAGTTTCTTGGTTTTGTAGAGTCGAAAACAGATCTGATTGTTTATTTGGATCATGATGAGGTCTATACCTCACCTTATTGCCTAGTCGATCAAGTAGAATGTATGCTTGTTAACAATGTCCAGACGGTGATTTCTGCTGGATATGTTAATCCTGAAGGTGAGCATCTTATTAACGATTATATTAACGAATATGGAGATCCATTTAGTCTATTCGTTTATCGTGTTTCTAAATCTCCTGATATTTTTGTAGCTGATCTAAGTAAGCATTATGTCATTTCAAATGAAAATGCTCGAAGTTGTGTTGTTGATTTCGGACATGACAAAGCTCTTCCACTCATAGAGTTACTTGCGATGGGTACTCTAATAAATAAAAAATATTTCCTGGATAACTTTAGTGATGTAGTTAAAAAACCGGAAAATTTACCTCATTTATTTTATGTTTTACTCAGTAAAGATACGCGAATTGGAGTATGTAAAACACATAGCTTGGCGCACTACTCTTCTGAATCAATAAGTAAATACTTAAATAAAATCAGTTGGCGAATTAGAAATAACATTTACCACGTTAAAGGTGTTGGTGCATCTGGTTTTCTAATGCGTGAGAGCCTTATGGCTAAAAGAAATGGAAAGGTTGGAAAATATAAAAAGTTTTTATTCATACCTTATTCTCTTTTAATTTTTCCTGCGCTACTGGATACAGTATATCTTTTAATTAAAAGAAAAAAAGTTGTTTTCTTTTTTCATTTGCCGCTTTGTGTATTTACCGCTTCTTCAATTATTTTTCATACAATATTAAAGTCGTTAGGAATGAAGCCAACACTAAAAAGCTATGATGGAACCAAGGATATTAAAGATGATTGAAGTTGTTTCGTTAGTTAATTTTGATAACAAAAAACGTGTTCAATATTTAGAGAAATCATTTGCTAGTTTTCATAAATTTAACCCTATAGATGTTAGGCACATAGTATTTGATTCATCTAAAGATATAACAGAGCAAAAAGTGTTTTATGATAAGCATAATATTGAGTTATATCATCTTCCAAATTGCTCATATATCGACAGATTAAAGCATATAAATGATGTTGTAAAAAATGATTATTTCATTTTTCTTCCTGATGATTTTGTGTGGATTTTTGATTATCCAATTGAAAAGGCAATCGAAGCTGCCAGACATTCAAATGTTATGCAAATAAAGCTTTCTTGTAGAGGGATGCAATGGTTTTCTGAAAAGAATCCGGAGCCAATGTCTTGGTATGATGATAATAAACTTATTTCTGGAGAGCTGTTGGTAAAAGAGGGAAAATGTTATGTGTCCAAAAGATGGTGGTATAGAAATTTCCATGAACAGTTTTCATTAGCTGCAACCATTACCAACGGTAAATTCCTTAATGAGACAATTAGAGCAATCCCAAGTGGTATAAATTCTCCTGGTGCAGTAGAGAAAAAAGCTTATATTAAGCTATTATTTAAACCTTATTACACTGGATATTATGACATGCTTATACCTGCATTTCATTTTTGTGATTCTGATGTAGAAGGTAAAGCTAAAGAATATACAACTAAAGATATGTTGATCGAGAATAATTACGAAATTTATAATTCACTTTTTAATGATCGAGGCTGATGTTTTATATGATAATTAAAAAATTGTCCCATTTTACTGTTGTTTAGCATGTTTGTGTCTATTTTTTAATTTTGTTTTTTGTATAACTCTAAATTAGTTAAATTTTATATTAGTTATTATGTTTTTCATTCAAATGCTTGTCTTTTAATAATAAATTTTCTTGTATTTTAAGGAGTGCTATGTGCGTTCGATTTTAAAGACAGGTATATCTTTAATATTGCTTTCAAATATTTCCAATATATTGAATTATATTCAAATGATCTTTATATCTAGATCGTTAACTAAACAAGATCTGTCTATTTTTGCATCGGTAACAGCGACTGGTAATACCCTGTCCTCTTTTCTTTTTGTCATTCCTTCTATATATGTAATAGCTTTCAACGCTAAAGAACTTAGTGACGGAAGAGAAAAGGCTATGGTGATATCTCAACTTAATACATTGGTTTTAAGTGTGTCTTTGTTTTTCTTTTTTTTATTAAGTTTCTTTTCCATCCCAATAAGTAGGTTTCTTAATATAGAATCAGCTCTTCCTATGTTTGTTTATTCTTTCTGTCTGTTGAATACGTTGCTCTTACAAATTTTTGTTGGACATTGCCAAGGGTTGCAAAAGTTTAATCTTGTTCAGGTTCAGGTTCTCTTTTTAGTTGTAATAAAAGTTATTATGACTTACATTTTTTTTGAGGTATTTGGATATGATGTGTATTCAGTGCTTTACGCTGAACTAATTGCTACCGTTCTTTCAACTTTATTTTTATACATGAGATTAAAACCGATAATTTTTGCTTTTGATAAGAGTTTCTCATTGATTAGAGGGTTTGTTTTAAAATCTACTCCTGTTGCTATTAATTTTTTCATAGTTGGATCATTGCTTTCTTCGGATTTAATTTTGGCTAAATATCTGTTTTCTCCATCTTTAGTTGCAGATTATTCTGTTTCTTCAAATCTAGGAAAGATTGCTTTTTTTGTTTCTGGTGGCGTTAGTGGCGTGGTTTTTGCTATGATTAAGGGTGAGGTTTCGCAGTGGGGAAGTTCTTTGAAAATTCTAATACTAGCTTCTTTGGCCTCATTTCTTTGTGGTAGCGTTGTTATTCTATGTTCAGTCATTTTCCCTAGTGAAATTATAGGTCTACTTTTTGGTGAGAAATTTCTATCTAGTGCAGAGTCTTTTCAAATACTCTCATTCTCTATGACTATCTTGAGTGTAAATGTAGTTATTTTTGGTTATCTAATGGCTGTAAATGAATATACATACATTAAATATACATTGGTGATACTTCTATTGTACTTTGTTTTTGCTATGTCCGGCATGATAGATAGTCCAATTAATTTATCGCTTTTAGTTGCATTAATGATGCTTTTTTTGCTTTTTAGTAATATTTTTTGCCTTTTTAAGGTTTTTAAAGGAAAGAGTAAAAAGAGCATTTAATTTATGTGCGCAATCTAATAATAGAGAAAAGTTTAAATATTATGTTTGATCAGGAAAAATATTTTTTGGAGTATAAAGGTAATAAAGCTACGTTGCGTGATATTCCTTGGGATATGAAGCTTTTTGGCTTTAATGTATATGATCTATCTCTTGATGAGACTCTTAGAGATGCGTCAATTCATGAATTCTTGTCTACTATTGATGATAAGGCTCGCTCTTTGAAAGTTGATTTAATGACTACTCGTATAACACAGTCTAATTTACATGTTATTAATGCTTTAGAGAATGACGGTTTTCGTTACATAGAAGCAAGTTATCGTCCTTTTTTGAACTGTTCAGATATGTTTTTTTCACCAAATGATTTTTTTTCGATTAGTCTGTGTACGGATAGTGAGGTTATGTCGATTAGCGAACAGATTGGTGATATGTTTAAATTTGGACGTTATCATCAGGATGAACGCATTCCCAATAAGCTTGCCGATATTCGATATAAGAATTGGTTAGTTAATTCTATTAGTGTTGATACTCAGTTGGTCTATAAATGTACGGATTCTCTTGATGCAACAGTAGCATTTTTTGTTGTAGATAAGGTATCTGATAGTGAAGCTTTTTTGTCTTTGGTAGGAATGATGGAAGCGTTTCGTGGTAAGGGGCTAGCTAGTAGTGTGTGGAAGACCATGCTTTGTTATATAAAAGATCGGGGTTATAGTAAGGTTTCAACAAGTATTTCCTCTCATAATATTGCAATCTTTAATCTTTATGTGGGTTTAGGTTTTTCATTTCCAGAGCCTGAGTTATCATTTCATAAATGGTATAAGTAGGTACTACGCTGTTCTTTGCGTGTGTCATTTATCTAAAACTTGCTTTCTGAAAGATCTGTAATTGTGTAGTGTATGATACTAATTGATAAGCAAAAATATGGGGAAAATTGTGAACAAAATTCCATTTAATAAAAGTCCAGTGGTTGGAATTGAGATAGACTACATACGCGAAGCTATTGACTCTAAGTATTTGGCTGGTGACGGCGTCTTTTCCAGGAAGTGTGAGGCCACTTTGGAAAATATGACGGGGACTAAAAAAGCCTTACTGATGCCATCTTGTACCGCTGGTCTAGAAATTTGTGCAATGCTAGTTAACATACAACCAGGTGATGAAGTTATTCTACCCAGCTTCACTTTCGTTTCTACTGCGAATGCTTTTGTGCTACGAGGTGCAAAAGTTATATTTGTGGATGTAGAAGCTGATACGATGAACATTTCACCTTCTGCAATTAAAGCGGCCATCACGCCTAGAACCAAAGCAATTGTCGTTGTTCATTATGCAGGGGTCAGTTGTAAAATGGATGAAATAATGGGCATCGCGGCTACTCACAATTTATTTGTCATCGAAGACGCAGCTCAGGCAATTGGTAATAGCTATAAAGGCAAAGCGCTTGGTACGATTGGGCACTTGGGCGTTTTTAGTTTTCATGAGACGAAGAATATTACCAGTGGTGGTGAGGGTGGAGGCTCTTTTAATAAATGATGAGACATTTATCGAAAGGGCTGAAATTATTAGAGAAAAAGGAACTAACAGAAAGCTTTTTTTAAGAGGAAATGTCGATAAATATACCTGGGTCGATGTTGGTTCGAGTTTCTTGCCATCTGAACTTCAAGCTGCTTACCTGCTTGCCCAATTAGAAAATAAAGATAAAATTCTTCAGCGTCGTCTAGAGCTATGGAAAACATATTTTGAAAAACTATCTATTTTGGAAAAAAGTTCTTTAGTGACTTTGCCAATTGTACCTAGCTATTCTAGTAATAATGCACATATTTTCTATCTAAAGTGTAAGGATATTGAAGAGCGTACAGCATTAATTTCGTATCTTTTTGAACGTGGTGTTATGGCAGTATTTCATTATATCCCCTTGCATACATCAAAATGTGGTCTTGAACTAGGTGAATTTATAGGGGAGGATATTAACACAAGTATCGAAAGCCAACGATTAGTCAGGCTACCTCTTTTTTATGAGCTTACTAATGAAGAGGTTTCTTATGTGTGTGAGAATATCATTAAATTTTATGATGAAATTAAAAACGGAAGAATATAAATATGGAAATTATTTCTCATCGTGGTTACTGGAAACAGCCATCTGAAAAGAATTGCATAGAGGCTTTTGAAAGGTCTTTTTTGCTTGGTTTTGGTACGGAAACTGACTTGCGTGATGCGGGTGGTGAAGTTGTAATTAGTCATGACATGCCAAAAGGAAGTGAAATATCATTTACAGAGTTATTAAACATTTATGTGGCAAGTCAATGTAATGGAACTTTAGCCTTAAATATTAAGGCTGATGGCCTCCAAGAGATTGTTTTAAAAGAATTAAATAAATTTGGTGTTAAAAATTACTTTCTTTTTGATATGTCCGTCCCTGATTGTTTAGTTTCTTTACGGCACGGTTTAACTTGTTTTGCTAGGTATAGTGAATATGAACCACCATCTCTTTTATGGTCTTATTGTCAAGGAGTGTGGTATGATAATTTCAATGGCGCTTCTTTAAATAAAGAAATATTGATAGATGTTATAAATAGTGGCAAAAAAGTTTGTATAGTTTCTTCTGAATTACACGGTCGTGATCACGTTTCATTGTGGAAGGAAATTTCTGAAATTGATTCAAAAATATACTCCTCTGATCGCCTGATACTGTGTACTGATATACCAGAAGCTGCTAGGAGTTATTTTAATGAGTAATAAAATAAAAGCTGTCATATTTGATATGGATGGTGTATTGATAGATGCAAAAGATTGGCATTACGAAGCATTAAATAAAGCGCTCGCTATATTTGGTCTTGAAATAAGTCGTTATGACCATCTTTCAACCTTTGATGGTCTGTCAACAAACCAAAAGTTAAATATCCTATCAAAAACGCATGTACTTCCTAGCTCTTTGCATTCATTTATAAATGAAATGAAGCAGCAATACACAATGGATATTACTCATCAACTTTGCAAACCTATGTTTAATCATCAGTACGCTTTATCGAAGCTTCGTCAAGAAGGCTATCACCTTGCCGTTGCTTCCAATTCCATTAGAAACACAGTTAAAGTTATGATGGAAAGGTCTAGTTTAATGGAATACTTAGATTTTTATCTTTCAAACCAAGATGTTAGCAAGGGAAAACCGGATCCTGAAATTTACTCCTTAGCTATAAATAAACTTAGATTAAAGCCATCAGAATGTGTCATTGTGGAAGATAATGAAAATGGTATAAAAGCGGCTCGAGCATCCGGTGCTCATGTTTTTAAGGTTGAAACAGTTCACGATGTTACATTTGAAAACATCAAGAAATTCATCGCTGAGGTAGAAGCTTTATGATAAATATCCTAATTCCCTTAGCCGGTAAAAGCACTTTTAAGACGAATGACGCAAATTCATTTCCTAAAATATTGAATGAAATTGATGGTAAGCTGCTTATAGAAAGAGCCGCCAACGCATTTGTTAAACTAGATTTTCCTAAAAAAGTTATTGTTGCTTTACCAAAAGATGAGTCTAAAAAATATCGACTAGACAAAGTATTAAGCTTACTTAGCCCTGATTTTAATGTCTGCAATATCAACGGTAAAACTCAAGGGGCTGTGTGCTCAGCGCTTCTTGCTATTGAAGCGTTGGAGCTTGATAAGCCACTTATTATATCTAGCTTCGAACAGGTGTTAGACTTTGATTTAACTCCTTATGTTGAAACTTTTATTCATGAAAAAGTTGATGCAGGCGTCCTCACTTTTGATGCAATTCATCCAAAATGGTCTTATGTCAGCTTTAATGAGAACCATCATGTTTTTCAAGCTGCTGAAAAAAATCCAATTAGCCGCCATGCTGTTGCAGGTTTTTATTTTTTTAAGACAGCCTCAATTTTTATTGAAGCCGCTAAGAGTATGATTCGTAAGGATGAAAAAACAAATAATTTGTTTTTTATTGCTCCCACTTTAAATGAGATTATTCTTAAAGAAGGAGTGGTAAAGGCTATTCCGATAGATAAAGAGCGTTATTTTCATATCAATGATGAACACGCATTAGAAAATTTTGAAGAAGCAATTATATCTGAAAGCAGAACTGCTATTTCTCATATTAATACTCGCACTAATGAATATATTTCAGCCTTTGATTCAAAAGATATTGGTAAACTAGAGGCTTTTTTCGCAGATGACTTCGTTTTAACGGATCCTTCTGCAAAGGTATCAGGTAAAGAGAATGTCATTGAATACATAGCTAATATTTTTAATAAGGCAAAATCTTTATCATTTAAAGCAAAAAAAGTTATTGTTTCCAATGAGCATCATAGTGTTATTGAATTCGAATTGAATATTGATGGAACTTGTTTAATTGGTACAGATGTTATCCGGTGGAGTACTACGGGTCTAATGCTTACGATGGATGCCTATCTATATGAAAAAAATGAATCATTATAAATTAGAGGACTTTCTTCGTGGTTGGTTTGTTGGTGGTTTTGAACCAACTTTATATAAAACGACTGATGTTGAAGTTGCTATTCAGTATTTTAAAAAAGGTGATAAAGAAGCATCTCACTGCCATAAGATTGCTACTGAAATTACAGCTATTGTTAAGGGTAAGGCTCTAATGAAGGGTATTATTATTAACGAAGGCGAAATTATAAAGATTGAACCTGGCACTTATACTGATTTTGAAGCTCTGGAGGACACCACGACAGTTGTGGTGAAGTTGCCTGGAGCATTAAATGATAAATATCTTGAGGAGTAGAAAGCTTGTTAAATATTGTTGTCCCTATGGCTGGAAGAGGCAGTCGTTTTGCTAAGGAAGGCTACAAGTTGCCTAAGCCATTAATTGATGTCAATGGCAAGCATATGATTGAGGTGGTTATAAATAATTTAAAGCCAAAACAGCCTCACCGTTTTATTTTTGTGTGTCAGCAGCAGCATATTACAGAGTTTTCGCTTGATAATATTTTTTCAAAGATTTGTCCAGACTATGAATTAATCGGTATAGATGGAATCACAGAAGGGGCGGCCATAACCGTTTTAAAGGCAAGGGAATTTATTGATAATGATGATCCACTGATGATTGCGAACTCTGATCAGTGGGTAGATATGAGTATTGATGACTATCTTCTCGATATGGAGCGTCGAGCATTAGATGGAAGTATATTGACTATGAAAGCAAGTGACCCAAAATGGTCATATGCAAAGGTTGATAGTAACGGTCTTGTAACCGAAGTTGTCGAAAAAATAGTTGTTTCTGATGAAGCCACTGTGGGTATTTATAACTTCAAAAGAGGCAAAGACTTCTGCCAACTAGCTGATAAAATGATCCAACAAGACTTACGCAGTAATGGGGAGTTTTATGTTGCACCTGTATATACTTATTTGGCTGAAAAAGGTGGTAATATAGGGGTTTTTAATATTGGTGAAGAAGCCAACGGAATGTTTGGACTTGGTATCCCATCTGATCTTGAATTGTTTTTAAGCCTTGATGTGGCAAAGAAGGCAACTAATTTTTAATTTTTGGAGAGTTTAATGAAAACAGCTGTAATTACAGGTATCACTGGTCAGGATGCTGCCTATTTAGCTGAGCTACTACTTGAGAAAGGCTACACTGTTTACGGTACATATCGTCGTACTAGTTCTGTTAACTTTTGGCGTATTGAAGAGCTTGGTATCAAAGGTCATGCTAATCTTGAGTTGGTTGAGTACGATCTGACTGATCTAAGTTCCAGTATTCGTTTGCTTGAATCAACAAAACCTGACGAGGTTTATAATCTTGCAGCTCAAAGCTTTGTCGGTGTTTCGTTTGATCAGCCACTTACAACGGCCGAGATTACTGGTTTAGGTCCTGTGAATTTGCTTGAAGCCATTCGTATTGTTAACCCAAAAATTCGTTTTTATCAAGCTTCTACTTCTGAGATGTTTGGTAAGGTTCAAGAAATACCTCAGCGAGAGTCAACACCGTTTTATCCACGTAGCCCATATGGTGTGGCTAAGTTGTATGCTCACTGGATGGTGATTAACTATCGCGAGTCTTACGATATTTTTGCCACAAGTGGTATTTTATTTAACCATGAGTCGCCTTTACGTGGTCAAGAATTTGTTACCCGTAAAATTACAGATACTGTCGCGAAAATCAAACTCGGCAAACAAGATGTTCTTGAGTTGGGGAATATGGATGCGAAGCGTGACTGGGGCTTTGCCAAAGACTATGTTGAAGGTATGTGGCGTATGCTTCAAGCTGATAAGCCTGATACCTATGTTTTGGCAACCAACCGTACTGAAACTGTGCGTGATTTTGTCACTATGGCATTTAAGGCGGCTGATATTGCATTAGAATGGTCAGGTTCTGAAGAATCTGAGACCGCAGTAGATAAAGCAACCGGTAAAACTGTTGTTAAGGTTAACCCTAAATTTTACCGCCCAGCCGAAGTAGAGTTACTGATTGGTAACCCAGAAAAGGCAGAGAAAGAGCTAGGTTGGAAACCAACCACAACTCTAGAAGAACTTTGCCAGATGATGGTGGAAGCTGATCTTCGTCGCAATACACAAGGCTTTTCATTTTAATTTTGTATTGTTGAAAGTGTATAAAGGCGACATGAGGTCGCCTTTATTTTTTATGTTAGGAGCTTTCAAATGAGAAGAGTACTTGTTACTGGTTCAAACGGTTTTACTGGTCGCTACGTCGTTACTGAGCTTAAACGCCGTGGCTACGATGTTGTTGAAATAGTGAGGAAAAAAACTCAACTGATCAAGTTGAATGTGATTTATCTGATAAAGCCCACATAAAATATGTTTTTAGTAAGATTCAGCCCGACTATATTATCCATTTGGCCGCTCTATCTTTTGTTGGTCATCATGACGCTAGAGCTTTTTATGATGTGAATCTCTTTTCCACACTGAATATTCTAGAAGCATGTAATGAATTGGACTTAGATATTTCAAAAATAATTATATCTAGTAGTGCTAATATTTATGGTAATCCTGATGTTGAGCTTATTTCTGAAGATCAGCCGCCTTCTCCTGTAAACCACTATGCGATGAGTAAGCTTGCTATGGAGCATATGTGTAAGTTGTGGTTTGATAAACTTCCTATCTTAATAACTCGACCTTTTAATTACACTGGTGTTGGTCAAGATCTAAAATTTCTGATCCCTAAAATAGTTGATCATTTTCGTCGCAACGAAAAAACGATAGAGCTTGGCAATCTAGATGTATATCGTGACTTTAGCGACGTGCGTGACATTAGTTCATATTATGTGGATTTGCTAGAATCAGATGTTAAATCTGAGTTTGTGAACTTATGTTCAGGTTCTTTATATTCATTGTTTTTTATTGTCGAAAAGATGGAAGAAATTGCTGATTATAAAATAGAAGTGAATATTAATCCTTCTTTTGTTAGATCTAACGAAATAAAAAAACTTTGTGGTGATAATTCAAAGTTAATGAGAATTATCAATCATCCACCTGTATATTGTTTAGAAGATACATTAAAGAAGATGTTTGATGCGTAGATTGAGAGTTGACCCATCATGGGAGGGTAAGGGCGGTATTGGTAGATTCTATAGTGAGGTTTTTTGTCGTCTCAATGAGGGGGAAAAATTAAATAAAATTTCATTTCCAGCATCTCCATTTTCGACTATTTACTATTCTATTCAGAGTTTGTTTTATAATTCAACCGATGTTTTTCTTTATTTTGGATATATTCCTCCATTATTTTCAAAGCAAAAATTTATTTTTGTTATATATGACCTTAATCATATAGATGTACCTCATAATTCAAGTTTTCTAAAAAAACTTTTCTATAAGTTTGTTATTAAGCCTGGATGTTATAGAGCTGAAAAAATAATTACTATTTCTGAGTTTTCAAAAAAAGAATTGTAGAGTGGAGTGGGGTGGATAAGAGTAAAGTTATTAATGTAGCTTGCGGAGTATCCGATATATTTTTTGATAATGATTCTTCCTATAGTTGTGATTTTGACTATATATTCTGCCCATCTAATAGAAAAAAACATAAAAATGAAGAGAGATTAATCTTAGCTTTTTATGAAATATATAAAACTCATAACTTAAATTTGATTTTTACTGGTGAAATGACTGATGATCTAAAAAAACTATTGGAAAATCTAAATATTATTGATCGTGTTCATTTTATGGGTTATGTCAATGAACGTACACTTGCGACCTTATATAAAGGAGCAAAGCTGACGGTTTTTCCTTCATTGTACGAAGGGTTTGGTTTACCTGTTTTAGAGTCGATGGCATCTGGTACTCCTGTTGTTACTTCTGATATAGGGGCAACAAAAGAAGTTTCAGGAGGGTGTGCGCTACTTGTAGACCCCTTGTCAGTAGAGGATATTTCTAGAGGGATAAGTACTTTATTGAACTCTGAAAAACTTATAAACGAGTACCGTATGGCTGGTATTGAAAAAGCCAAACTTTACAACTGGGACAAGTGCTCCAACGATTTAGCAAAAACATTAAACAATATTTAGGTTTACATAGATGAAAATTGCGATTGTCCACGATTGGTTTGTTAACCCAGGTGGGGCTGAGAACGTACTACAAGCCATGATTGATGTTTTTCCAACAGCTGATATTTTTTCTGTTGTTGACTTTTTTAGTGATGACTTGAGGGAACGGTTTTTGCGTGGGAAGTGTACCAAAAATACTTTCATTCAATGTTTGCCATTTTCAAAGAAAAAATATCGTGCATATTTACCTTTAATGCCATTTGCTATCGAACAACTGGATCTAACTGGTTATGATTTGGTGATTAGTAGTAGTCATGCTGTTGCTAAAGGGGTTATTACTTCACCAAATCAATTACATATTTGTTATTGTTATTCTCCTATACGTTACGCTTGGGATATGAAGTTTGAATACTTAAAAGAATCAAATCTTACTAAGGGTTTGAAGTCTATTCTTGCAAGGTATTTTCTGCATAAAATAAAAGCATGGGATTTTATTTCTAGTAATAATGTGGATCATTTTATCGCGATTAGTCACTTTATAAAGGAAAGGATTTATAAGTGTTATCGGCGAGAGTCTACCATTATTTATCCTAATGTAGATGTCGACGCTTTTCCCCTGTGTGAAGTTAAGGAGGACTTTTATTTCACTGCCTCACGTCTTGTGCCTTATAAACGCTTGGCGCTCATTGCGGAAGCTTTCGCGATGATGCCTGAGAAAAAACTAGTGATAATTGGTGATGGGCCAGAGCGTTCTAAAGTGGAAAAAATAGCGGCATTATCCAATAACGTAGAATATTTGGGTTATCAAGAATATAAAGTGCTTAAAGAGCACATGATGAAAGCTAAGGCTTTTATTTTTGCCGCCGAAGAAGATTTCGGTATAGTTCCTTTAGAGGCTCAGGCTTGTGGAACACCAGTGATCGCTTTTGGTAAAGGTGGTTCTTTAGATACTGTGATTGACAAAAAAACCGGTATTTATTTTTATCAACAGACAACAGATTCTATTATTGAAGCCGTAAGTGAGTTTGAGAAAAATCGCGATTTATTGCTTGATGCGAGTGAGATTAGAGCTCACGCCATGAACTTTTCTACTGCTGTTTTTAAAGTTAACTTTAAACGTTTTGTCTACGAAAAGTGTGAAGAAAAAGGTTTGCAATTTGATGTTCGTTGAACATCAAATTGCATTTTTATGCATAAAGCCTTTGAAAACAGTTAGGAAGATAATTCGGAGATCGAACCAGACAGACCAGTTTTCAATATAATATAAGTCGTATTCAACACGGCTTTCCATTTTGTCTATGGTATCTGTTTCACCACGAAAGCCGTTTACCTGCGCCCACCCTGTAATACCAGGTTTGACCATGTGGCGTCGCATGTAAGATTCCACTAGTGTTTTATAGTGTTCATTGTGTGCTAGGGCATGTGGTCTGGTACTCTACGATTGACATTCTGCCTTGAAGTACGTTTATAAACTGTGGAAGTTCATCTAATGATGTTCTTCTCATAAAAGCACCAATTGGTGTGATTCGGCTGTCGCCTTTTGTTGCTTGTGTGACTTTCCCGTCTTCTTCGTTATGAACCACCATAGACCGAAATTTGTAGACTTTGAAGTCTTGTCCATTTGCGCCTGTTCGGTACTGTTTGAATAAAATGGGGCCTTTGGACGTCAATTTTATCGTGATGGCTAAGCCTATCAAAATTGGGCTGATGAGTAACAGTATGATGAAGGCCAGTATTTTGTCTTCAAGTGATTTTAAAAAGCGATTTTTACCTTCTAGCATATGAGAGGTTGAAATGTTGATAACGGGCAATCCCGCGACTTCTGTCATGGATTGGTTCAATAATCTAAAGCCAAAGATATCTGGCACCATTCTAATCGCGATGGAGCTATTGCTTAATATTGATTGTACTTGCTCCATTTTCTCTACTTCGCTCATTGGAAGAGCAATCCAAACCTGATCTGTTTTATTCTTTTTCGCTACACTTTCTAGATCATTAAGGTTCCCTAAGCAGGGAACAACAGTGCCTTTGTGTGTTGTTAGGCCATTTACTTGTTCATGGGTCCCAATGATCCCTTGCACTATTAACCCCATTTCTGGGTGCTGCTCTAATCGATCAGCAACTTGTTGCGCAAGCGCCCCATCTCCAATGATTATCACAGCTCTGATATTGAATCCCTTTGCCCTTAATGCTCCAAGAGTTTTTCTCAGTATTAAGCGATAGACTAAGATGGTCGTGGTAGAAGTAAGCAGCCAGCTTATAATCCAAATACGTGAGAAGAGTTCGGATGATTGAGTCACAAAGCCGCTAATGATGAGCAATAAAAAGGTTGTTAGTGTGGCGCTAACAACACACTGTACTTCTGACGTAAAGGTTGCGCCACGCCATGCTCTGTAGGCGCCAAAAAAGAAAGACTTGCTGCACCTATTAAAACGCCCAACAAAAAAACATTTTTGTAGGTGACACTAAGATCAAGGTTTGAAAACCTTAGCCAATAACTAAAAAGGCCAGCTAATAATAGTCCCGCACAGTCTATGATTCTCAGTACGATGCTCAGTGATGTGCTATGTTCTTTTAGGGATAGTCCTTTTTTCACGTGTTTCTCTGATGTTAGTTTAATGTACAAAATTGCTTTAGATCGTTGTTTTAATTCTTACATGTGTGTTTAGCGCGCCAGATTTTTGCCTGTATTCCCGTCATGAATATTGTAAAGTAAAACACCCCTGTCCAGAAGTTTTGATAGGCTTCGAAGCAGTTCATAATGCTCCAAAAAATTAAAAAGCCTGTAAAAAAATAGCCTATATTTTTTTCGATTTTTCCCTCTTTGATTTGCTCGAAGAGGCTTTTGGCCATGATTATCCATATACTGAAGTAGAAGACCAGTCCGACAATACCAAAATTCACCAGCATTTCTATATAGGTATTATGAAGATGTCCAAAGCCATTTTTAATCCAATCAGGAAATCTTTCTGTTTTTTCCATAACGAGACTATGGCCATTGCTTCCCCAACCAAATATCGGCTTCTGTTTGATGAATTCAGTCGCTGCGACCCAGCTATGTAGGCGTATTCCAAAACTTGAGTAGGGGACATCGTCAAAGTTTAAAGTAGAGATTGCATTTAATGCCTCTTTCTCTAACATGACTCTTTTTACGATTGTATCGTTGTTTACGATCACTGTACCAAAGCTCAATATCCCAGCGACAAACACGCACACTGTAATGATTTTTTGTTTTGCTGTTGCTTGCTTAAAGCGCTTTACCGTGAAGTAAGTTGCCATTATCGCCGCGGTGATGAGTAGGGCTAACCATGCTTGACGTGATGCATTAATGTATATGACTAACAGGCAGTAGAGAATGACTAATAAAAGTGGAATAGATAGCCATTTATTCTTGGTGATAATCGCGCGCGCGAAACATAGTAGGCCAATTAAAGTGACGCCAAAAAATAGGCTGGTATGTTGTGCTTGACGTAGCCCAAAAAACACTCGCTCTCCATTTAGGCCGCGTATTATTTCGGGAATCCCCTCTCCTGTCACCCAAGGAGAAACAATAATGCCCAATGCGGCACTGCCCCACACAAGCCAAATGGCGTTTTTGTGTTGAGCTACCCACCATGCTAGTGGGATAAAAACAAACCAACGGGTGACTTTATCTAATTTTGGTATACTTTCTGCCCATTCAGGCGTGACGTATAACGATAGACCCCATGAAATAAGCTGAAAGGCGATGGCGATCCAGACAAAACGGAATAAGACATGACTGTTCACTTGGCTGCCGTATTTGTATAGCCCCCAGAAACCTGTCAGCGTGGCAATGGTTGACGCGACACCAGCGATGTCGGAAAAGCCTGTTCGTGTCAGCGCGTATACGACGATGGATAATAGTCCTATTGTGATTAGCCAGGTAGGTTGGTCTTCTGATGCTCGGCGTTCAAATAAGCGGGTAAATCCCGTAGCAGAAAAAGTCATTATAAACTCATGTTCGTGAGATGGTACTTTAAGGAAAAAATATGATCGGCGCGTAGTATACAAATAGTTACGGGTTTAGGTATATAAGATATGACTGAAAGTTGCGATTTGGTGCGGTGGAATTGGAATGGCGGTGCCTGATGTAAAGCGATTCGCTTAGATGCTTGGTGTAAAAAAATGGTAAAAATGGTCATCGGCTGATGACCATTTTGAACCCATTTATTTTTCATAGCAAGGTATTTACTTGGCGGCTTCTGTCTCGCTTTCTTCGTTTACTACCTTGTGTAGTTCTACCACAAATTTCAGTGCGGCATTAGGTGGAATAGGACCTGTTCCACCAGGACCATAAGCTAGGTCTGCTGGGATATAAAGCTCGTATTTAGAGCCAGCGGTCATCAATTGTAGGCCTTCTGTCCATCCGGCGATTACGCCATTAAGAGGGAAAGAGATGGATTCACCACGTTGGTATGAACTGTCGAATACAGTGCCGTCAATTAGGCTACCTTCGTAGTCCACTTCTACTGTGTCATTGGCGCTTGGCTTATCGCCTTTGCCTTCGGTGATGACTTTATAGAGCAAGCCAGATTCCGTTTTCTTCACGCCCTTTTCGGCTTCTTTTTCTTTCAGCCACGCTGCAGAGGCGGCTTTGGCTTCTTCTGCCGCTTTTTCTTCTTCAAGCTGTGCTTTTGCCATTTGTTCTTGCTGGTAGCTTTGAATGGTTTGTGTGACTTCATCCATGGTCATTTGACCTTCTTTACCGGCAAAAGCGTCTTGGAAGCCTGCCATGAAGGTTTTGATGTCTAGGTCAGAAAAGTCTTGTGACATGCGTGAACCAAACATAGTACCTATGCTGTAGCCAAGGCGTTGTTCTTTGGAGTCGAGTTTAACTGTATTATCCGCTGCGTATGCAAAAGAAACGGAAGACATGACCAGCGCCGCAATAAGCGTTTTTTTCATAACTATTTTTTTCATAAGGAGAGGTGTTCCATTATTTGTTGGTTTATCACTCAGTGATGTAAAGCATTCAGACGGAGTTTGATTTGCTTATTGTTAATTAACATTTCATGGGGCGAAAACAAAGCAGGAACAATGATATACGCCTTGTGCTTTGCAAATCAGATCCGTCGTTCCTATGTAACATAAGTGTTCTAACATAAGATAGGCTGTTTATGCCAATTTATATGTTTTCATGTTACCAAAGCGACCCCTTCACCTGCACACTTTGTTTGAGTTCCAAAAGATCTCATTTAATTTCAAGAATGATTCCACAAAGCACAAGACGTTTAGTGAGATTAATCCTCTGCTCTTTGCTGAGACAATCGCTTTTACACAAGCATGACAGTGTTTGCTAAAGCTGTTTTGTTTATTTGTTGCTCTTTACGGTTTGTTGACTGTCGGCCTAAGTCAGGGGGTTGGTGTGATTAGATTTTTGTCGGCCTAAAGGCCGACAGGGGATGGTTTTTTTGTAGGAAGGCTTTGACGACGTTTTCTGGTTTGAAGTCTTCTATCCATTTTTCTTGTATTGGGTAGCCGTTTTGTTCGACGATTTGATCTATTTTTTGTGCGAGTGCGTCGGCATGTTGCTCGCATAGGTAGGGTTCGAGTTCGTCTTTGAAAATGTCTCGAACTCCGCCGGGGCAGTCGACGGAGATAATGGGGGTGCCACAAGCAAGGGATTCAAAAAGTACAATGCCTAGTCCTTCGAATTTAGAGCTTAGTACGAATAAGCTGGCGTGTTTCATCCATACATAGGGGTTCGCTTGGTTGCCAACAAAGAGTACCTTGTTATCTATTCCTAGGGACTTTGCGGTATTTTGTAATTCGGTCTTTAATTTGCCTTCTCCAACGATTACCAAGGGCTGTGTTGTGCGGCTTTTGGCGTAGGCTTCTAGTAGCATTTGTTGGTCTTTTTGTGGGACCAGTCTTGCTACGTTGACAATATAGGGGCCGTTAGGCATTCCCTGTGGTTTTTCGGCGTCTGCTTGCTGACGAATTTGTGCAATCGGGCAAGGGTTGGTAATCACTTGGATGTGTTGAGGGGTAATGTTTTCTTTGTCAAATAGTGCGATGGCGGCATTTTTTACGCCATTGGAGACAGCGGCAAGTTGCTTATTTTGGAAAAGAACGTGAAAGCGCTTTTTGGACAAGCGTTTGCTGTTTGAATTGGCTTTGACTATGTTTTCTAACACGTAGACGGCGTTGTCATGTTGGAATGACCATACGCTTTCGTAGGTTCCTTCGCCTCTGAAGACAATACGGTCAAATTGACCGTATTGTTTTTCCAATTGAGCGACTTTTTTTGTAGCTGTTGACCCCCATACCACCCAGCGATAAGGAAGTGCGATTTTCGCCATACAAGGTTGCAAAGCTTGGCGGCGATTTCGGCGAAGATACTTAACGGTCGGCCGAGTGTCAGTTTGTTGACATTAAATTCATGTAATATAACGCTTTTGTTATTTGGGTAGAGTGGGTCTTTGCGTATTTTGAAGTAGAGTAAATGACTTTCATGGCCTTGATCTGCGAAGGCATCGGCTAGGTTAACGGCAACACGCTCCATCCCGCCAGTTTTTAATGTTCTTACAACGACCAATGTGCGCATGAGTTGCATCTCTTTTGACTTAAATACTGAGGAGTAATAGTAACCTAAAGTGTGACAAGGCGTCATTCATCGTGAAGAGGGTTTTGGTTTGGTGTGATTGGGCTTTTGACGGCCTAATGGCCGACAAACGCGAAAAGGATGCTTTTTTAACTTATTCCCATAAACAGCGGAATCAGTATTGGTACAAGTATGCTCATGATGAAGCCGCTGGCGATGCAGACGGGGACGATCTGTGCACCATGAAATTTGCCGAGCATGGGGAGGGTGAAGTCCATGGCGGTGGCACCGGAATAGCCGACTGACATGTGGCTGTTGAGGCGGGCTAAGAAGGGAATTAGCATGAGCGCTAGGATTTCTCGGCTTAGGTCGAGCAAGAACGCGGTGGTGCCAAGTACTGGGTCGCCTAAGCCAGTAATGAGGATGCCAGACAGGCTATACCAACCAAAGCCTGATACCACGGCGAGTCCTTGGTTCCAGCTTAGTCCAAGAATTAGGCTACCAACCCAGCCAGCTAATAGGGTGGTTGCGATGGTGACGAGGGCGATGATGACGCCTTGAACGTTGAGGAAAAGTTTGCGCAAACGGTGGTTGCCTTGGCGCAGTTGGCAGCCAATCAAAAACAGCAGTACGTAAAGCAAGCCTGTTACCAGTTCATCGACCCCTGTTAGCCAGTCTTTGGCAAATATGCCGATTATTAGACCACCTATTACCCAAGCAATGGTTTTTAGCGCGTCAATCAGTGCATGGGTTTTGCTGTCATTTGGGCCGATGCTAGGCTGTCGGCGTGTGTGCCGCCAAAGCGTAAGCCGCTTAGATAGAGCCCTGTAAGGCCAATGACGCTAATGAGGACAAAGAGAACCAATGCTTGGTAGCCAGCAATGAATAATTTTTCGGCAAGGTTGTCCAAGGCTCCCAAACTGAAACCGATGAGTCCGAGTATAAGATAGACAAGCTGTTCGAGTCCTTTTGCCACACGAGCTGGGGTAAAGAGTTTGATGTTTACCCAGTAGCCGAAGAGTAATGCAATAAGTAGTGGGCCAAGTGTCGCGATAATAGTCATGTAGGCAAGGTCTTCCTAGACAGGGTGCTTGATAAAAAATAAGAGCGGCATTTTCTCGGTATTTACCGGTAAATACAAGTTTGGTGTTGTTGCATGGCTTTTTTGTCGGCCTGAAGGCGCGGCCGACAGGTGATTGGGTGCAATGTGGGGGGATCGGTGGTAAATTGCTCGGCTGTTTTTTGTCGTTTTCTATGGATAGTCGGTGGTGATGTGTGGTTGTGCGTTTTCCGGTGTTGAGAGAAGTGTTGCATTTGCTGTTCCCTATGGTGTTGACGATGACATTGGAGTTGTCTATTAGTGTGGTGGATACCATTATGCTTGGGCATTACAGTGCGTTGCATTTGGCGGCGGTTGGCTTGGCATCGAGTTTGTGGTTGCCGGTTGGGTGTTTCCTGATTGGTGTAACGTTTGGTATTACGCCATTGGTGACACGACATTTACATGGTCGGCAGCCTAAACTGGTTAACCTGTATATGTCGCAGGCGGTGGGGTTGTCGCTTGTGCTTGGGGTGTTGGCAAGCTTGGTGGCGATTACGGTGTTGCCTTATTTTGCAGGGTTGATGGCAACTGAAGAGGAAACGCGACAGGTTTCTATTTCGTATTTGTATATTTTTGCGCCTGCGTTACCGATGTTGGCTTTAATGACCGCGTACAAGAATTTGTTTGAAGCCGCGGGTCGTCCGGGATTTCCGTTGTTTGTCGCCAGTTTTGGGTTAGTGTTAAACATACTGTTTAATTATGTGCTGATTTTTGGTCGTTTTGGTTTTCCTGAAATGGGCGCTAAAGGTGCGGCCCTGGCGTCTGCTTTGTCTTTGTATTTGGCAGTGGCGTTGTTTTTTGTCTATGACCGGTTTCTCAATAAAACGCCTTTGTTTACGAGTTTGGTGTGGCGTTATACGCGTAAATTTTCCATTTTGTTAAACATTGGTGCGCCAGCCGGTTTTGCTTTTGCGTTTGAGGTTGGGCTGTTTTCTTCCATGACTTGGCTGATTTCTTCGTTTGGTGATTTGGCGTTGGGCGGCGGACAGATTGTGATGTCTTACACGTCTTTCTTGTTTACACCTATGATGGCGATGAGTGCGGTGACGGCGATTGTGGTGGCGAAAGCCATGTCGAAAGAGGGCGTTGATGGGGTTAGAAAACGCATTCGTGTGATCGTGTGGTTAGGTCTTACCTATGTGAGTACCTGTTTTGTGATTACTCAGGTGTTTCATGAGCAGATTCCGTTTATCTATAGCAATAATGCGGAAGTGGTGGCGCTGGCGGCGAGTATTTTGTTGATCTCTTCGTGTTATCAATTCCCTGATATGTTGCAGACGGTGTTTACTGGGGCGTTGCGAGGCTTCCGTGATACGCGTTCTACGATGATTGCTTTTGCGGTGTCTCTGTTTGGTTTGAGTATGCCGTTTGGTTTTTGGTTGTCTCATTATAGCCCTTGGGCGGAGACCTTATCGCTGCGCGGTTTTTATATTGGCTTGGGCGCGGGGTTGACCTTGTTGGCGGTGATCTTGATTGTGCGTTTTCGGGTGGTATTGGCTCGATACGAAGGCCGACGCATTGCTTCCCCAAGGGAAGTGGCGTAACGGAAAAAATGTCAAATCAAGTGATTGAATTTAAGTGAAAGATTAGGAAAGTCTGATTATGGCATTAATAGGTAGCAAGTTTTTTGAGAGAAATTTATTTTTTCTAAGACGGTTCTTTCCTAGGTTAAGACACGCTTATCACTATTACCATGGGATCAATTATCAAAGTTTACCCTCAAAAAAGTATCCTCATGTGGTAGACAACGTGAATGTTGCAACGGATGTGCTTGAAAATCACTTAAGAAAAGCGCTTTTATCGCATCATGAAAGTTCTGCTGGTATACCTAAGACAATTTGGCTGTATTGGAATTCGTCTATTGATAAAGCCCCTGACGTTGTGAAAGTAAGTATTAAAACGTGGAAGGAAATGAATCCTGCTTATGATGTTATCATTTTAACAGATGACAATATTGAGGAGTATTTAGGCTTTGATTTCAACTCGGTTTTTTATATCGCAACAGTGAATTTAGGATATGCCATGAAAGCGGATATCTTACGTTTATATTTATTAAGTATGCATGGCGGCATTTGGGTAGACAGTACCAGTTTTTGTATCCAGGCTTTAGATCAATGGTTACCTGAGTGTGTTTCAGAAAATGGATTATTTACCTTTAGGCATATGACAAATCAGACTAGGCCTATAGAAGCTTGGTTTATTGCGTCTGAAAAAGGCCATTTTATTATTAAAGACGTATTGGCATTGTTTTTGGATCATTTGTTTAAAGATAGAAAGAACAGCTTGTTTATTTCGAACAGACTTAAGACATTGGGTCTTTCAGATAGTGGTAGTGAGCGGTTTGGTAAAGATGTTGTTTTAAATGCTGAGAAATTTAATTTCATGCCATATTTTAGTGTTGGCTATTTTTTTAATGAGGCTTTTAGTCGTCAAAATGGGAAAGAAATTATGGAGGGTTTGTTAAAAAAACCAAACCATCACGCCATTAATAATAGTGATTTAGATATAGTAAAAAACAGTTTTGTTTCTAAGCAAACATATAAGAAAGATTATCAAGATTCAAATGTGTATTTGAACAGAAAAGCTTGGGTTTTAAGTCGTTTGTAATATTGGGCTGATTTTTGAGGTAAGCGCCTCGTTCCTCGGTTCATCTGATCTACAAGGAATATGGGTTCCCGCCTTCGAGGCTGTCGCTAAAGGTCGCGAGCGAGTTTTGTAGACCTGTATAAGCCCTAAAACCCCACCCTAGCCCTCCCCTTCAAAGACACAAGGGGAGGGGATAAAACCAGCCTGCTTCTGCCCCGCTTTATTGTTTAAATTGCCATTGCGGTAGTTGGGTGTCTGGGTGTGACAGGCGGATTAGGTCTGCTTGGTAGGTGGTTTCTATTTGCTTTCCTTGGGCGAGTTGGCTGGGTTCGCTGTTGAAGGTGATTTTGCCTTGTTCGAGTAGGACAAGCTTGTCGCCGTAGAGTGCGGCTAGGTTGATGTCGTGCAGTATGCAGAGTATGCCTAGGCCTTTTTGGCTGAGTGTTTTTAAAAGTCGCAATATCCGTTGTTGTTGGTGTAGGTCTAGGGCAGAAATGGGACTCGTCTAACAGCAGGTATTTTGCGGCTTGTGGGTGTTGGTTTGGGTCCGCGTAGATTTGCACTAGGACTCGGGCAAGTTGGATGCGTTGTTGCTCTCCACCGGACAAGCTGGCGTAGATGCGTGTGTCAGTGTCGACCATGCCGACTTCGCTGAGGGTGTCATGTATTAAGCGGTTGGCTTGTTGGTTGGACAAGGTCCACGGTGCGAGTCCCTAATGACACCACTTCTTTAACGGTGAGTGTAAAAGGCATGTGTATTTGTTGGGTCAATACTGCGCGTTTTTTGGCTAAGTCAGCCAGAGACCAATCCGCTAGCGGTTTGTCGTCTAGGTTAATGTGTCCCGTGTCGGCTTGAAGCGCCCCAGAGCAGCATTTGAGTAAGGTGGATTTTCCCGCGCCATTTGGTCCCAGTACAATGGTCAGTTGACCCGGTTTGATGGAAAAAGACACCTGATCCAAGAGCGGTTTGCCAGATCGGCTAAGAGACAGTTGGTTGACGGTTAACATTAGTTGGTTGCTCGAATATTTTTTAACAGTAGCCATAAAAAGAACGGCCCGCCGAGTAAGCTGGTGACGAGGCCAACGGGCAGTTCGGCTGGAATCACTAGGATTCTAGCTAGGGTGTCGGCACTGGTGAGTAAGCTGGCGCCGAGTAAGGCTGAGCAGGGAATGACGATGCGGTTGTCGGCACCAAACATCATGCGTATTAAGTGCGGTACCATGAGGCCAATAAAGCCAATTAACCCGGTGAAGGCAACGGTCACGCCAACACATAACGCCACAACGGCAATGAGTTTGATTTTAAATTTCTCCACATCCAAGCCAAGATAACGGGCTTCTTCTTCTCCTAGTAATAGCAGATTCAGATTTTTAGACTGACGCCACACATAACACAGCAATGGCAATAAAAGGCTGGCGACAACGGCGACTTGTTCCCATCGTGCGCCGCCAAGGTTGCCCATGGCCCAAAATGTCAGCGCGCGCAATTGTTCATCGTTGCTCAAGTAGGTCAGTAAGCCGGTGGCGGAACCTGATAGGGCGTTAATGGCAATCCCTGCGAGTAATAGGTGTAATACAGAGACTTGTCCTTTGTGTTTGGATAATTGAAAAATCAGCCAGCAGGTTAATACGGCCCCAAGAAAGGCCGCACTGCTTTGCATATAAGACTGTGCCCAAAGGGGCAAGTTACCTGAAAATGGGTTGAGAACGATCAAGATACCAACAAAGACCGATGCCCCTGAAGAGACGCCCAGTAACCCAGGATCTGCCAATGGGTTGCGGAAGAGGGCTTGCATGAGCGCGCCAGATACCGCCAAGGCCGCACCAACTAAGATCGCCATGAATAATCTCGGTAGCCGCACTGTGATGAGGATTTGTTTGTCTATGTCGTTCATGGACGACAAAAGCATCTCTTTCCAGCCGATAGAATACGCCCCTTGAGTGAGGGCGAATAATCCCACCATGCCTAATACAGTGATCAGCAGGGGATACGGAATATGAGAATACGGGGTGTGTTTCATGGCGCCCATTCTTGTAGCTGTTGTTGTAGCGATTGGATGGCTTCTGGCGTTCTAGGACCAAGGCCGAGGGCAAGTAAAGCATCCAACGAGAGCAGGCGTTGATCTTTTCCTGCAGGTGTGGCTAACATGCCAGGCAGCGCCCAGATGGCTTGTTCGCCTGTGCGACTGAGGCCTTGTTGGGTGACGACAATGGCGTCTGGCTGAGCCAATAAAATGGCTTCTGGGGTGAGGGTTTTGTAGCCGTCTAACGTGCCCATTGCATTGGTGGCACCTGCTAATTTAAATAAAGCATCCGGCGCGGTATTGTTGCCTGCCACCATTGGCGCACCACCCATTTGCAAGACAAAAAGCAAGCGTGGTGGTCGTTGTTCATTCCATGCTTTGGGTGTGCTTAATGCCTCAAATGCGTGTTCTATTTGTTGAACGAGATGTTTGCCTTTTTCCTCCTGCTGTAAGGCGTTGGCCACTTGAGTGACTTTATCTAGTATGCCTTGCTTTGAATCGGGCGCTTCGATGGTGATCAAATGGATGCCGGTGTCTTTTAGTTGTTGCAATACTTTTGCAGGCCCAGTGGCTGGGGTAATGAGCAAGATATCTGGGCGTACGCTAAGTACGCCTTCTGCGGATAAGGTGCGCTGATAGCCGACTTTAGGCATCTGGTTGGCCGCCTCTGGATAGATGCTGCTGGTGTCACTAGCGACCAGTTGAGACTCTGCACCTAACAGATAGACGATTTCGGTGACGGTGCCACCGATGCTGACGACCCGTTGTGTTGCGTTTGCCCCAGTGGATATCAAGATCACGGATGCCAGTCCCATGAAAAAACGCAGCTTAGCGAACATAGCTGGGACTCCTCTGTGTACTGTTGTTTGGTGGCATGAACAATGTCGCGCCATGAGGTGAGTTCTGGTTGTCCTGGTTTGCGTTTACCAAACAGGGTAATGATGGAATCCCCTTTGGCGCTAAAGGCTTCAATGGACGTGATGATGCCATCGCTGCTAGGGCGTTCGATCACCCACGCTTGGGCAATTTGATCGGTTCTTAGGTGAAGGTTGAATGCCGCGTCCAATACATTGAACCATGGTCCTTGGGTTAAGAGCTTGTGAACCGGACCTGAATAGATTTGGATGCAACCAGGATTGCCAACAAATACCATGATGTCGGCGGCTCTTTCTTGCGCGAGTGTGAGTACATAGGCAAGGCTATTTGGGATAAGCGGTGTTGCCCATTGTGAGCCAATCAGAGCCAGCGCTTGGGTGCGAGAAAGCCCATGCTTTTGCAGCATGCCGTGGTATTCGTGTACGTCTTTTAAGTTTGCCCAATCGTCTGCGAAGGCGGCTTGATCAAATGCCGCTGGTGGTTGGTTAATGGGTGTTTCTTTTAATGGCAAGTATGCAGGAATAACAGGTGACGCATCGCAATATTCTGCTAGCAGAGCGTCCCACTTATCAGCAAGAGTATTGTCTGTTCGATAGATCTTATGCACAGCGAGGCCATGTTTGTCGAAAAATTGCAGACTATGGCGGCCTTTTTCCACCACATGAAAACCACTGTGCCATTGGCCAATGAAGAGGCGTAAGTCGATGGCGTCCGATAGCACTAAGCCGGTTTTTCTAGCCTCAGCAAACTGGAAGCTGTGATATACGCCAGTTGTTTCATGCACGGCTTGGTCGTTACGGGTGATGGTCATGACCTCGCCGACATTTTTCAGTTCAGCTAATAAAAGGTGAAAGGGCGCGCGTAGCTGCCATGTATCGATATTTTGTCGGCATGCGACGAGGTCGCCTTCGGTGATGCCCAGTTCTTTGGCCAGTTCTCTGGCTCGTAAGGTAGAACCCGATGTGATGGCCGCTTGATAGCGAGAATACGCCGGATGTTCTGTGTTTGGTCTTATGGCTGTGGTTTGAGGCATGTTGATGCTCCGTCTAGCGTTAACTGGTTGGCATAGGTCAAAAATACAATGCTTTTTGACCTACGCTGCGGTGAAAAAAGGCTTAGAAAGACAGTGTTGCGTCGATACCAAGGTTACGACCTGCACGGGTGTAACGGTCCAGATTCGTGCTGGTGTTGGTAATGTTGCGGATGTCATTCCAATTGAGATATTTTTCATTGGTCAGGTTAAACAGCCCCGCGTTAAAGGTGAGGTTGTCCGTGGGTTTGTAATAAGCCGTTAGATCAACAAGTTGATAGTCGGATGTGGCGAGCCACTGGTTGCTGCTGGTCAAATCCGATTTTTTCTTGCCAGACGCCCAGGTTAGATTGAGCTTTCCACCCCATTGCTCTGAAGGCGCGTCGTAGCCAAGACCCACCACGGCGCTTAGCGGTGATATGCTGTCGAGAGGTTCATTATCCTCTAGGTTATCGCCTTCGGCATAAGCGACAGCGCCATTGAGTGTCCAGCCGTCATTAAGCGCATCGATACTTTTGGATAGATCTAAAGTGCCTTTAATTTCAGCGCCTTTGATGACGACATGAGCAAGGTTTTTGTTGGTATATTCCCCTAATCTGTATGTGCTAGAGGTGCCTAAAGAGACCTGCTCGATAAAGTTGGTGTAGTCGTTATAAAAAGCGACCAATTCAGCGGTGCCGTAGGTATTTTGAGGCTCGAACGCCAGCTTCTACGAACAGACTTTCTTCCGGTTTTAAGTCTGGATTAGGCTTGATTCTATAGGCGCCATAAGACGCAGAGTTTTCAAAGTAATAATAAAGCTCGTCTAAATTTGGGGCTCTAAAGCCAGAGCCGGTTTTACCAAAAATACTGTAGGTGTCGTTGATGGCAAAATCAGCGGAAAGTTGTGCGGTCACAGCCTCGTTTTTATTATCGCCCCATGATTCGATGTATTCGTCGCCCTTGGTGGTGTATTGGTAGTTATCGTAGCGAATAGCGGGCACAAGAGTGAGCTTGTCTGTCGCTGCCCAGCTGTCTTCTAGATATAAGCCGACAATATTGGCGTCGGCTACGGGTGAAAAACGCGACGCGGTGGTGACGCCAGAGACGGTGTTTTTATTGAGATTTTCTAAAGACTTATCGTCGTAATTTATGCCGTAACGAAGTTGATGTGCCTCGATTTGTTTGACCCAATCCGCTTTGAAGCTGATACTTTCTTCATCATAAAATCGGTCAACAACGCGATTGCCCGATGTTCTATTCGTAATGTTGGTGGTTTTAGTGTCTTGGTAATCCAATTGCCATTTTAAGCGATCATAAAGCGTATTAGCTTGGGTGTTTTCATGGAAGAAACCAATGCGGCGGCGGACACTTTTGTCATCTGAGCTTTGTTGGTCTGTGGCAGAGCTTTCTGAATATAAGTCGGATTCAGTGGTACTGTGGAAGTATTCACCGACCACGCCGATACGGTTGGTGTCGTTTACTTGTACTTGTACTTTAGCAAGGACATTGTCTGATCCAGTGTCTGCGGGGTCTACTGATTCTCTTGTTACGCCAACCGTTTGATCAGAGCCTGCATCGCCTTGATGATTCTCGTTTTCATGGCCATCGCGATGGGTATACAGCAGTAAGGACTCTACTTTGCCTGTGCGGTTCGCCGTGGTGAGGGTTTGGCTATATTCGTCGGAGGCGCTTTTGTAGCCTGCTTTTAAGGAAACACTGGTGTCATTACCTTCTGGCGCTAAAAAGCTACTAGGTTCTTTGGTGGTGTATTTTACTACGCCACCCAGAGCGCCGCTGCCTTCTACTACGTCGCCACCTTTAATAATATCGACAGATTCTAATGAATCCATGTCGACGGTGTTTCGTCCAGTGCGTAAATAGGTGGTTGTCGGGCCGTATGCATCGGCTTGCGAAACACCATCGACACTGATTTTGACTCGATCGCCATCTAAGCCGCGGATGTTAACACTACTGATACCAAAACGAGAATCTTGGCTGGCTTCTACCCCTGGTTCATAGCGTACTAGATCGTCTAAATTACGAGTTAATGTTTTTTCAATATCGTCACTTTCGATTTTAGAAACCGAGCTGCCCAGCTCCGTGGTGGTTTCAGTGAGCGAATCCGCTTCAATGTTGATGGTGCTCAACTGATTTTCTTGAATAGTGGTGTCGGCAGAAAACGCGGGTGACGCCGCCATGATAGACAAAGCAAGGAAAGATAAGGGAGTAGGAAAAGCCGTTTTTTTCATGTTTCTTCTCATCAATAAATTAAGTCTTCCCTATGTGTATGCAATCCTTTATGAGAATGATTATCACAAATATGTTGAATTTAATGAAAATGATTTTCATTAAGAATTGTTAATGAATGTCTGGTCAACGGGTTGGTGTTTTAGTGGTATTTATATAGTATTAACGTGCTTATGCACCGCGACCCTAGGATGGGGTTGGCGTTAATAAAAGAAGGATTTGATATGAATACAAGATCAGTGGATGATCATGATAGCCCGTGGAAAGAAGCGTTAGAGCAGCGTTTTCCAGAGTTTTTGGCGTTGCTGTTTCCTGATGTTTACGAACAGGTGGACTGGAGCCAAGGGCGAGAGTTTTTGGATAAAGAGGCTCCAGCAGGTTGTTCAGGATGCCGAGCTGGGGCGACGTTATGCCGATAAGCTGGTTAAGGTTTTTGCACGGGATGGCACAGAAACATGGGTGTTGATTCATGTGGAAGTGCAGGGCGAAGCAGAGCGGGATTTTGCCGAGCGTATGTATGTGTATCACTACAGACTGTTTGATCGGTATCAGATGGATGTGGTCAGTTTAGGCGTGCTCGCCGATACTAACCGAAACTTTCGGCCCAATAGCTATCATTGGAAGCGCTGGGGCTGTGAGTTAGACTTTCGTTTTCCCCGTGTAAAACTACTGGATTGGCAAGATCACTGGGCGCAGTTAGAACGCAGTGACAATGTGTTTGCCTTGGTGGTGATGGCGCAACTTCGTGCCAAAAGCAGTAAAAGAGCCGAAGAACGACAAGCGTGGAAATTTCAGCTTGTGCAATTAATGTACGAGCGGGGCTATGAACGTGATGTTATATTAGAACTGTTCCGGGTTATTGATTGGATGATCCGTTTACCAGACGCGTTGGAACGTCAGTTCTTAGAGTCGGTATATCAACTAGAGGAGTCTAAAAAAATGCCTTATGTAACGAGTGCAGAGCGTTTTGGAATTGAGAAAGGAATGCAACAAGGAATGCAACAAGGAATGCAACAAGGAATGCAACAAGGAATGCAACAAGGAATGCAACAAGGAATGCAACAAGGAATGCAACAAGGAATGCAACAAGGAATGCAACAAGGAATGCAACAAGGTGAGGCTAATATGCTATTGCGTCAGATAACAAGAAAATACGGTGTTGATGTGGCTACGGCTTACCGTGATCAGGTTGAGAAAGCTGATACCGACACCCTACTGGAATGGTCCGAACGACTCCTCTTCGCTGAGAAAATAGAAGATATTTTTCATTGATGTTCACATTGTCCCTTCCCCTTATCACTTCCAAGGGGGCTAGGATGGGGTCATGAACTGTAACCCCCTCCCAACCTCCCCCTTAAAAACACAAGGGGGAGGAGCAGACCTGAACTGTCATTGTCCCACCCAACCTCTCCCTTAAAAACACAAGGGGGAGGGGCAGATCTGAACTGTCTTCTGTGTCTAATTTGAGGTGGATTTTACAATACGGTGACGACGTCTTCTAAGGCGAGGCGAGATTTTGGTAATGTCGCGTTGTAGTCTTCGTCTTTGTGGTGATAACCGATCGCGAGTGCTACGTCACATTGGTAACCCACGAGGCTCGTTGTGAAATAGCTCGCCAATTAATTCGGCATCCACACCTTCCATTGGGGTCGAGTCGATGTTGAGACGTGCCAATGTGTGCATTAGGTTACCTAGAGCGATGTAAGCTTGTGCTTTGGTCCATTGTGCTGTGCTGCCGTTTTCATCTGTGTTTAGTTCGGCAAAGGCGAAGCTACCAAATGCCTGTTCTCTGTTTTCTGGTTTTGTACGGCCATCCATAATGCCTTTGTCGACGACTTTTGCGTAGTCCTCGCGCTTGTAGTGGGTTTTGTGTGCAAACAGTACGATGTGTGACGCGCTTTTTGCGTGTTTTTGGTTGAACTGGAATTTGTTCGCAAAAGTATCGTGGAAGCGTTGTTTGGCGGTATCGCTCTCAATCACGATGAACTTCCATGGTTGTGAGTTAATGGAAGAAGGGGATAAGCGCAGTGCTTCGTAGATGACTTCTAGATCTGCTTGGGGAATGCGTTTTGCGGCATCGTAGTGTTTTGCTGTGTAGCGTTTTTCTAGGTCGGTAATAATTGGGTGTGCCATTTTTTGTTTCCATCATTAGGGTGATGACTCACGCGTGGTGAGTCTTGATGGCGCTATGGTAACGAGACTTTATTAAATGAAAAATAGGGTTTTTATTGAGTTATTATCAAAATATATTTGATAATAAGCCCATCATTTTTTCTTTAAGGGTTAGGCTATGCAGCTGGAAGATCTTCGTGTTGTGCTAAAAGTAGCGGAGTTTCGCAATATCACGGCAGCAGCGACTCATCTAGATATGCAGATAGCTACGGCCAGTGCGGCGGTTAAGCGGGTTGAAGCGTCACTTGGTGTCGAGCTATTCGTGCGTACGACGCGTCATTTGCGTCTTTCTAGTGCGGGCGAGCGTTATTTGCCACAGTGTACGGCGGCGCTGGCTTTATTAGAGCAAGCCAAGCAAACGATACACAATGATTTGGACATTATTAGTGGGGAAATCCGTTTGGCGGTGTCGTCTGATTTAGGTCGAAATGTGGCGATCCCTTGGGTTGATGCGTTCATGACACAGCACCCTAAAGTGACTTTGCGGGTGCATGTTAGTGACAGCAACATTGACTTTTATCGTGATGCGCTGGATATCGCATTGCGTTACGGCCCGCCAGCCGATTCTAATTTATACGGTTTTAAAATCTGCAATGTGCCACGTTTGCTGGTGGCCAGTCCCAGTTATCTTGAGGCTCAAGGCTTACCTGAACACCCTAAAGAGTTGCTGCATCATCAGGGGTTGTTTTATCAGTTGCAGAATATACTCAATGATACTTGGCACTTCTCGTGTAAAGCGTCAGGGACGGAACGATCTTACAAAATTAAGCCCAAAGCCTATTGTGCGGCTAATGATGGGGATCTGGTACGGCGTTGGTGCGTGGCTGGAAAAGGGGTGGCGATAAAGTCGTCGCTGGATATTGCTAACGATCTGCTGGCCGAACGTCTAGTACCACTTCTGCCGAATTATACCATTCCCTCCGGTGAATTGTGGTTGGTTTGCCCTAGTCGTCAATCGATTACCCCAACCGTAAGGCTATTGCGTGATATGTTTCGCGAACGTACGACGGCGCTTTTGGGACAATTGGTCGAGCGAGGTTTTATAGCAAAGAGTGTATTGGAAGAATAAGCTGATTACGTGTTGTTTTATAAAAAATGTGTATTTTCATAGACAGAAATTTTCTATAAAAAACACTTGAAAATGGTAGCTGAGATCCTATTTTGAGGGATGTAGCAGGTTCGTCTGGTTATGAATAGAGTGCCTGTTACTACTTTTGACGATTAGTATTTTGCTTCAATTAGGAGGATTTATTATGAACTCAATTGATCTTAGCCCACTTTATCGTAGCAGTATTGGTTTCGACCGCTTGGCCTCTTTGCTCGATAGCGCGCTAACAACAGACAATGTGTCTGCTGGTTATCCGCCTTACAACATCGAGGTGGTTGATGATAACCGTTATGCCATTTCGCTTGCTTTAGCAGGCTTTGATGAAAGCGATTTGGATATTAAAGTGGAAAAGAATGTGTTGACCATTCGCGGTGATAAAGCGGACTCTGGTGAACATAGGTATCTCCATCAAGGCATTGCAAACCGTTCATTTGAACGCAAGTTCAATCTTGCCGATTATGTTGAGGTAACCGATGCTGAGTTAAAAAATGGGCTCCTTACCATCAGTTTGGTGAAAGAGATTCCTGAGGCAATGAAACCCAGAAGTATTGCCATCAACAAGGCTTCTCGCAGTGTTCTTGAGCATCAAAAAGAAAGCTCAGCACAACAGGATGCTAAGGTAGCCTGAGTAAAACTTGTTTATACATGATGATCGTAAAGGGCGGTGATTAGTCACGGCCCTTTTTTGTTTTTATCCGCGTAGTTCCTTCTATTGACGGTTGGCTCATCTATACTGGATATTGTTATAGTCCAGAGCGTAAATCATTTTTTTTGCAATGCTGTCGAGGTAGGGATATGGCGGAGTTTCTTGTGTTGGGTGCTGGAATGGTGGGTGTGAGCAGTGCTTTGGCGCTACAGGCTCGTGGTCATCAGGTTACCATTGTGGATCGCACTGGTGCGGGTCTGGAAACCAGTTATGGCAATGCAGGTATGATTCAGGTCGAGGCGGCGGAGCCTTATGCCTTACCAAGGGACATGGTGACGCTGTTTAAATACGCCTTCGAGATCAGTAATGATGTGACTTGGACATTGTCTGGTGCCTTACAAATGGCGCCTGCCTTGTGGTCGTATTTTCGTCATTCATCGTTAGAAAAGCACGCTAAGATTTCTCACATTCATGCGCAATTAACCTTTCGCTCTACGGCGGACCATGAGCCTTTAATTCGCGACTCGGAATCTGAGCACTTGATCAGTCATTGTGGTCTTGTGATGCTGCATCGTGATGAAAATGAATTTGAAAAAGCGGCGAAGAAAGCCGAATTTCTGTTACGAGAATATGGTGTTACTGCCGATATTTTTGATGGTAAGAGTTATCAGCAAAAAGAACCAGCACTGAAGAAAGCGCCAGCTGGAGCCGTGCATTATACGCAAAGTTGGAGCTGTGCTTCGCCGGGAGGTTTGACCAAGGCGTATTGTGATTTGTTTGTTAAACGTGGTGGACGATTTGTGACAGGCGATGCCAGTACCTTGCAGCATGGTGTGTCGGGTTGGAAAATTCTAACTCGTGATGGCGAGTTAACCGCTGGGCAAGTGGTGGTGGCGCTTGGGCCTTGGTCTCCAGAGCTATTAAAACGCTTCGGTTATCGCATTCCTATGGTTTACAAGCGAGGTTATCATGGGCATTTTAATGCCCCTAATACGCTCCAACGTCCATTTTTAGATGTGGCAAATGGGGTTTTAGCCGCGCCAATGCGACAAGGGCTCAGAGTCACAACGGGGGCTGCGTTGGTGCCTATGAAGGCCGCGAAAAACATTAAGCAGCTTGAGCGTGGAGCCGCTGCATTAAATGAGATGATCGATTTAGGGCAAAAAGTAGACGAACCACAATGGTCGGGTACGCGTCCTTGCATGCCAGATATGTTGCCTTTAGTAGGGGCTGCACCCAATCATAAAGGTTTGTGGTTTCATTTTGGTCATGGGCATCAGGGCTTTACGCTTGGCCCGACCACGTCAGATTTATTGATTAAGGCTGTAGAAGGGGAAAGTAGCCCCTTGTTAGAGGCACTTTCACCTGTAAAACGGTTAGCTCGATAAAATGTTTAGCGCTTTAAGAAACCGCGTGATTGCAGGAAGGGAAGCATGTGTTCACGCTTTTTCTTTTGCACCGCGGCGGCGGTTTGCTCAGACCAGTTGCTGTTTTTCTGATTGTCGCCACGACTTTGGTAGTAGGCTTGCATTTGTGCGTCGTAGGCGTTGACATCGTCAGCGCAGCGCCGGCTATCGTAGCTGTCTTTGTGCAATATAACATCGACGGGCAGACGAGGTTTTAAGTCGGGCTGAGCGTCAGGATAACCCAAGCAAAGGCCAAAGATGGGATACACTTGATTGGGTAGGTTTAACAGCTCGGCGACTTGCTCAGGATCGTTGCGAATGCCACCAATAAAGACGGCACCAAGACCGACCGACTCCGCGCCTAGCATTAGGTTTTGCGCAAAAAAAGTGGCGTCTGTTGTGGCCGCAATAAAGTGTTCTGTGTTGCCTTCTAATGCCCCTAAGCCTTGTTTAAGACTGCAATATTCAACGCGAGTCAGGTCCGCGCAAATAACGAAAAATTCCGCTGCCGATTCGACCCATTTTTGTCCACCCGCTAAGGTGGCAATTTTTTGACGATTTTCTGGGTTGCTCACTTGGACAATGGAGTAAGCTTGAATAAAGCTTGAAGACGCGGCGCCTTGGGCACTTTGGATCAGTTGTGTTATGAGGGATTCATCAATCGTTTTGTTTGTGTATTGACGAATGGACTTATGGTTGGACTGAGCTTGTAGGATTGGATTCATCGTTAACATCTTTTATTAATGAGATGCATAAATACTAGAGCCTTAGTATGGATGGGTCAAAGAGCTTCAGGTTAAGAAATAAGCATAAACAAAGGAAAGACCTAACCGCTAGGTTAAGTCTTTCGTTCAAGGGAAATGTCAGTTTTAGAAACGGTATTCAGCACCTACACTGGCTTGTTTGAAGTCGGTGTCAAATTCTGAGTCAGAGTTGACATTATCTGCATTCAAGTCAACGTCGTACCAGGTGTATTGAGCGTTCACCAGTAGATTTTCTGTTACTTTGAAGTTAACACCGGCACCTGCGAATAAGCTTCGATCGTCTGAACTGCCTTTGATTGAGGCAATATTGTAATCGGTTTCGTGCCATAGCTGACCGGCTTTAGCAAAGAGTTCAACTGTCTGAGTGATCGGAATGGTGCCTTTTAAAGCCGCAGTGTAACCCGTCGTTTCCGCGTTAGCCGCGCTGCCACCGTATTTACCAAAGTCAATATAGCTGCCTTCTAAAGCAAGGAAAGAATTAAAACGATAGCCGACGATGCCCTGTACTACATCGTTGTTATCGTCAAAGTCGTCGTCGCTTTCCACTTTGAGGTAGCCGTAGTTACCACCAACATAAAGACCGCTGTTGTTGTCAGCCATGTTTTCAGCTTTTGCTACGCCACTGAGAGAAGCTAAAGCGATGCTACCTGCTATGACGGGAATGAATTTTTTCATTTTATAACTCCTTTTAGTTACTTTTTGGAACTTCGTGAGTTGCGCTATTAATGTGGCGTATGACTGGGCTGAAGGCTAGGCTTTCGCGATCAGTTACCTATTTGCTTCATTTTCTATGCGTTAAACCTAGGTAAGAAACACTTTACTGATACTTGCGAGATCGTTTTTTCGTTTTATAAAAGAGGGGAAGTGGTTTTAAATAAGAAAAAGATGCCCGTTGTTTGGCATCTTTTTAGTGGAATACAACGCATTAAAAGGACACGAGTGTGTCGTATTAATGGTACTGATGACTGGCCACTTCTCCCCATAAACGTTCAATACGATTGTCTCGTCCGCAGCTGGCGCGATAATAGGCATAACGAATTGGGTTTTTGGTGTAGTAGCTTTGATGATACTCCTCAGCAGGGTAAAAGGTTTTTGCCGGAAGAATCTGTGTCACTACCTCGTCTTTAAATGGTTTGGTTTTTTTGACATTGGCGAGAGAGGCTTCAAAAACCGCTTTTTGTTGGTCGTTCTGATAAAACATGGCGGTTTTGTAAGGGGCTCCTTTGTCGCAGAACTGACCTTCTGCGTCGGTTGGGTCGATGGTTTTCCAGTAATAGTCCGCCAATGACTTTAATGACACTATGTCATCGTCAAAATGAATCACCACGGCTTCAAAGTGTCCGGTGTTTCCTGCGGATACTTGTTTGTAGGTTGGGTTTTCAGTGTGACCTCCGGTATATCCTGAAACCACATCACTGACACCTTGTACCAATTCAAAATCGGATTCCACACACCAAAAGCAGCCACCGGCGACCATCATGGTTTGTGGGGCCGCTTGTAGCGTGCCACTAAAGGCGGCGGTGCCACCGAGAATCACTAAGCCTAAGGCACGGTTGAAGGTATTGTTGATTGTCATTGAGAGAGTCCTCTGATTGCTGGCATGATGTCATGGTGACGCTTTACATTGTTCATTGCTTTGACGTACTCACAAGGCTTTTTCTTACAGATCATCGTAGTATGCTGTGTATAGGACGGCGGTATTTTGGCAGCATGCTTGATTATTCCTACATCGTCGCTCATTTTTTGTACATTTTAATGGCACACTGATGCATGTGTATTGATGGTTTACCATCGATTTTTATATATGCTGAGCATATTAAAGACATCTAGATAATCAATTAAACAAATATAGATTTGTCTTATAGTATGAGTACCAGTTTAGAGTGTTTGTTTAATTTTTAATGGGGTTGCTATGAGCGCATTTGTTACGGAACGTGTTTTGAGTGTTCATCACTGGAATGACAATTTATTCAGTTTTAAAACGACTCGCAATCCAAGTTTGCGCTTTGAGAATGGTCAGTTTGTGATGATCGGTTTGGAAACAGAAACTCGGCCTTTGATGCGTGCTTACAGTATTGCCAGTCCAAATTACGAAGAACATTTGGAATTTTTTAGTATTAAGGTGCCTAATGGCCCGTTAACGTCGCGTTTACAGCACTTGCAAGTCGGTGATGATATCTTGGTTAGCCGTAAACCGACTGGCACCCTTGTGACGCGGGATTTGCTGCCAGGAAAACATCTTTATTTGTTATCCACGGGAACCGGTTTGGCGCCGTTTTTAAGTGTGATTCAAGATTTTGACGCCTATGAGCAATACGAAAAAATTGTTTTGGTCCATGGTGTTCGTCACATTAATGAGTTGGCGTATGCGGATTTTATTGAAAAAGTATTGCCTGAGAATGAATTTTTTGGCGAACAGGTAAGAGATAAATTAATTTATTATCCAACAGTGACTCGTGAAGCGTTCCGTAATCAAGGTCGTCTGACCGATTTGATTCGCAGTGGTAAATTGGCCGAAGACATTGGATTACCGCAACTTAGCCCCATGAATGACAGAGTGATGATTTGTGGTAGTCCAAGTATGTTAAAAGATACGTCGGCTTTGCTTGATGAGCTAGGTTTTAATGAGTCACCCAAAATCGGTGTGCCTGGGGATTATGTTATCGAGCGAGCGTTTGTCGAGCATTAGTCGCGAGGGTTACGCTTTCGTTGATGAATATATTTAGGAGATGTTATGAGTTCTAGCCAAGATTACCTTCCTCCCAAGGTGTGGACATGGAATACAGAAAACGGCGGTAAGTTTGCCAGTACCAACCGTCCTGTTTCGGGTGCCACACATGAAAAAGTATTGCCTGTTGGTAAGCATTCACTGCAGCTTCATTCCCTTGCTACGCCCAATGGTCAAAAAGTGACCATTATGCTGGAAGAGTTGTTGGCATTGGGCATTTCCGCTGCTGAATACGATGCGTATTTGATTAATATTGGTGAAGGCGACCAGTTTGGTTCTGGTTTTGTTGAGATCAATCCGAACTCAAAAATACCTGCTTTGATGGATCACAGTACGACGCCACCGACTCGTGTATTTGAGTCTGGTTCTATTTTGCAATATTTGGCCGAAAAGTTCGATGCCTTGGTGCCAAAAGACTTAGCCTCCAAAACGGAATGCCGTAACTGGTTATTTTGGCAAATGGGATCGGCGCCTTATGTAGGCGGTGGTTTTGGCCATTTTTACGCCTATGCGCCAACGAAAATGCAGTATCCGATTGACCGTTTTACCATGGAAACCAAGCGTCAGTTGGATGTACTGGATAAGCATTTGGCGGATCACACTTACATGGCGGGTGACGAGTATTCTATTGCGGATATTGCTATCTGGCCTTGGTATGGCAATTTGGTGCTAGGTAATTTATACAGTGCGGCTGAATTTCTTGATGTAGCCAATTATACCAATGTACTGCGTTGGGCAAAAGCGATTGAGCAGCGTCCTGCTGTGCAACGAGGCCGTATTGTTAATAAAGCTTTTGGTGATGGAGCAAAGCTTCAAGAGCGTCATGATGCGTCGGATTTTGATGGTCTTATTTGATCTTCACCAGTGAGGGCAAAAGGCAAGCTACGGAATAGCTTGTTTTTTGTCTTGGTCTTGCGTACAAGCTTTACTAAGATAAATTAATGATACTTATGTGTGGTTTATCATACGCTTACCGAGTAAGGCTTACATTAAAAATTCACACCGATATAAATACCTTTTACCTCTTCCGATAACGATTCAATAAAGTATTTACGAGCATAAAAGCCAAACATTATTTGAGGGAATAAATTAAATTGAATGCTCAGCTCTGGATAAATACCAAGTGCTAAATCATCACTATCACAATTATCTTCACACTCATTATTATCAGTAACAGAGGCTAATATCAATCCGACTCCTAAAGACGCTAGCACTGGAGTTGAGTTGGTATTAAGGTTTGTTGAAATTTGGAAGCCATTATATTGAGTATCTTGCAGTTCCATTGTAATAAATGAGGCGCTTCCACCTCTATAACTCCCCCTTTCATTTATTTTTAGGCCTATTTCAGCTGCTCCTGAGTCAATTAAACCATCTTCATCAGACTCCCCGACTAATATCCCTGCATAAATTCCTCCATTAATGGCTCTTTCATTTGCTTGAACATTGAAAGAGATAGATGTCAATATAAAAAATATTAATAATAAAATGTTTAAATTAACCATGGTTTAATTATCCTTCCTTTATTTAATGTTCAGTGCAAATATTAATAATATGTTTCTTAAATTAAATCAATATTGTATGTTCCTCCTGAAGTGTAGACATGAAATACAGAAAACGTTGGTAAGTTTGCCAGTACCAACCGTCCTGTTTCGGGTGCCACACATGAAAAAGTATTGCCTGTTGGTAAGCATTCACTGCAGCTTTATTCCCTTTAATAGTCCAAAAGTGACCATTGTGCTGAAAGAGTTGTTGGCATTGGTTATTTTTATAAAGAGACAAGGCATAAAATGGCTTGTCTCTTTATTGTTGGTAATAAATAAGAAGAGTTTAAAAAATAAACAGTTATTTGTGTTTATTCTGTGGCTTGTCACCATTTTGTCAGACTGATATGTGTTAGAGTGAAGGCCTACGAAATCTGTTGGCCAGCATGATGCTGCAACCTACTCTTTGTTTGTGTCCATGTACGAGGCGATGTTTGCCTTCTTTTTTTGCAGCGGCGAGATAAAAGAGAACAGCTCTACGTCCCTTTTAGAGAGCTTTATAATGCAAAATTTAACGCAAGATGGACAAAACCTCGTTCATTCCCTTTCCCGTCGTTACAACCTAAGCTTTGATGCCGTCATGCATATGCTAATCGCTGTGAATAATGGTAATGGGTCGATGGCACAGTTCAATTGCCCAGAATTGGGTGGTGGTGGCCAGTGGATGCGTGGTGGTATGACCATGGTCGGCGACATGTTTAATTATGGTTTGAAATCGACTGTGGACAACTTGTGTAACGAGCTGGCCAATGGCTTAGCAAACATGCAGGTATTTATGCCGTTGCCAAAAGGTTCAAGATCCGGCAATCAGTGGTGGCCAGGTGATTTGGGTCAGCCGTTTAGTAGTGGTGCGCAAAATAGCACGCGTTACGCGATTTTCCCCAATCGTCTGGCAGTGGAAGTAAATGGTCAAGTCACGGTTTACGATACGTTAGACAATAACATTGGTGGTATAAGCCAGCAGCAGGGCGGAAATTCGTCACTGACATTTTCCAGCCAATACGGCACCATTCTCGTCAGCTCCTTACCTGTCGTGTCCGGCGGGAGTTCTGCTTCTTCTGCTCCAATGCCTGCACCACACAATAACTTTATTGAGCCGTCTGCTGCCATGGCATGTTCACCCGCTCCTGCAGTGCAAGTCCCTCAGAATTTGACGAATGTATCGTCTATTGATGACGTAATCCAATTGATCGAGAAGTTGGCAAAGTTGCGTGACATGGGAGCTATTTCAGAAAACGAATACAATTCGAAGAAGACCGATTTATTGAATCGTATTTGATTGAGTCAATTGCGTGTATTGTGAGGTAGTTTGTAAAAATTAGAGCGGCAGAATGGTATTAGTTTTTAAGATAGCTTGTATGTTTTCTGCCGTCATTGGTTTAGCGTAATAATAGCCTTGTCCATAAAGACAACCCATTTTGATTAACATGTCGGCTTGTAATTTATTTTCTATTCCCTCTGCTATCACTTCACATTCGAAAGAATGAGCCAGCATAATGACAGAAGATACTATGGCTTGTTTTCTAGTATCTTGCTCTATGCCATCAATAAAAGAGCGGTCAATTTTTATGTGATTGACATTAAGTGTACTGATATAAGATAGCGAACTCATACCTGTACCAAAGTCGTCAATGGCAACTTGTACTCCAGCCTCTTTGAAGGCATTGAGTTGCTTTGAAATAAGGTCAATGCTAAGAGTGGTTTCAGATTCAATCAGTTCTATTTCTAGCTTATTTGGCGGAATATCATGCTGCTTAAGTAAGCTCAGCGTGAATTCCAGTAAGGTTGGATCGAGCAAATTATAGGGCGACAAATTGATAGCGATTGGCGTGAACCATCCTTGTTGATGCCACTGGCCGAGTTGCGAAATGGCTTGAGTAATAATATAACGACCAAATTCTTGCACCCGACCACTATGCTCAATGAGGTCAATAAAGTTTATCGGAGATAAAATGCCATCGGTAGGGTGATACCAACGAGCAAGTCCTTCAACACCGATAATCTGACCATCGGCCACTGATACTTTGGGTTGATAATGTAGTTTGATTTGAGCTTCGGACAGGGCAACTTCTAATTCTGCGCGGCGCTTTAGGTGTTGCTTGCCACATTCGATATTTTTCTCACTAAAAGTCGCCCAACCAGAACGATTTTGTTTGGCTTCACTCATGGCCGCATCGGCGTACATGATGAGAGTTTCACTGTCGGTTGCTTGGCTTGGGTAATGGGCAATACCGATACTTGCACCGGTGCTGATGGCCAGTTTATTGATCAATACTGGCTCATTTGATCTATCAATAAGCTTTTTTACTAAGAGTTCGGCGTGCTCAATATCTATTTCTGGTGCCCAAATAATGAATTTGTCGCCAGAAAAACGAATTAGTGTCTGAGTACGGTCTAACGTATCCTTAAGCTTTTGAGCTATTTTAGCCAGTAAACTGTCTCCGGTTGTATGGCCAAAAGCATCGTTCACTTCTTTGAATTTATCGAGGTCAATGACGAAAAGACAAGCTTGAGTAACATCAGATGTATGCGTTTTAGTAGCGTTTGGTAAAGAGGGGGACATCGCTTCAGGCATGATGTCTTGCAGTAGGTTTCTTAAATAAAGACGATTGGGTAATCCTGTTAAAGTGTCATGAGTCGCAAGATGTGCTAATGAATCGTTTTTGTCCTGAACGCGTTTATTCATCCAAGAGGATAAAGTGAGGGCAAACCAGGTTGCAAGCCAGAAGACAATCAGTGATGTGATGCCAAGGCGCTTGGTAACAAAGGAAAGGGTTTGTTGAATATAATTTGAATTTTTCAGAACCAGAACTTGGTATGTATTGTCGACCACTTTTTGCCAAAGGAAATGATGTTCGTCTATGTCAATATGTCCATTTGATAAGCTTAAGTCGCCAATGGTATCGCTGTCTGCTTGATTAATTGTGTACAGCAAATGATCAATGACATCGGAGTTAATATTGTTATTAATCGACCAGTTTAAATCTGGGCCATGAATCTCGATATACAATTCGGGGTTTTCGTCTGTAAAGTAGACTTGATGAATCAGTTTTGCGACGAAATCGGATGAGTCTGTTTGGCCTTTAAGTGCTAATTGTCCATGAATCAATAGAGCTTGACGATGAAGGGATTCGAGATCTGCTTGAGCGCCAATATCATTGGCCAAGCGATAGGACACGGTCACATAAATGGCCGAGACGGATAAGGCAACCACAAGACAAACCAAGATGAGTTTGATGCGGAAGGATTTGTCTCTTTGTAGTTCCTGTAGTGGTGGCATAAAGACCCCAGATAACTCGCCTTACTTATTCTTTTTCTTTACAGGTACTGATGTTGGCAAGATGGTAGACTGGGCACCATCCAAATGCTAAAGAAATCAAGTTCAGCGAGCCAAATATACCGATCAGTGTCTCTAGCAATGGGTCGTTTAATAGATCACCATTAAACAGAGCGATGCCAGTAAACAATATGCCGATAACACCGCGGATACTTCTATCTAGAGGATGTAGGTTCTTTTTCACTGTATTGTGTCCTCACTAATCAACAGTTCGATCGTTTATAAATAGTCCGCTTTAGCCGAAAAATTGACAATAGGGAGACTGTAAGTAATTGCATCGCAATGTAAGCGACCGAATGACGAAGTGCTGAAACCCCATGTTACAAAGTGGGTCAGCAGCGACGTTAACTAAGGGATACCTTGCGATCTAACAGAATCGGCCCTGTCCCTTCGCTTGCCAGTTTGTCTTCTTCGTTATAGAGCGGGCACTGGGTTAAGGACAAACAACCACAGCCAATGCAGCTGGTGAGTGAGTTGCGCAGTTTGCTTATGTGGCAAATAACCTAGAGGCAGTGGAGTATTTTTCTGATATGCCAGAGGCGCGCAATAATAGCGATGACATAAGCTAAAAAAGAAAGATCCAGCGCGCCATAAACAAACACTATGGCGCGCTGGATAAGCTTAGTGATTTGTTGCTTTTTCAACTGCAACTTTCACTTCGCCAAGGTCGGTCGTTATAGACACAACCCTGTCAGGCAAAGGCGTAAAGTGCACCTCGTCAGCTAACGTTTCTGATTGGATATAACTAAGGTGTTGCTGACACCAATGCTTCACAGTATCGCTGGCGTCGATAGACACATGGATTCGATCCAGTACTTTATAATCTTGCTGCTTACGAAGTTTTTGGATGTGGCTCACTATCTCGCGCATAGCGCCTTCGGCGATTAATTCCTCGGTTAGCTCTGGATCAATGTTGATCGAAATAAAGCGATTGGAAGCCGTCACTGTGCTGGCTTTGGCCTGTCTAAAGAGTTGGATTTCTTCTTGATTGAAGGTCAATCCATCCAGTTCTATTTCACCTTGCTTCTCCAAGTGATCTAAGGTTGTTTCATCCAGTTTGGCGATGAGGGCAGCGTAGTGCTTCATTTGCTTCCCTAGACGTTTACCTAAGACGGGAAAGTTCGCTTTGGCATAAAAGTCGATATAGTCACTTTCTTGGCGGCTAAACAGCACGTTTTTTATATTCAGTTCCGTTTGGATGTAATCTTTAAGACGGGTGATGTCTTCCAGCACGTAGGCGTCTTTATGCAACACGGTGAGTGTTTTAAGTGGCGTTTTTAATTTGATTCTAAGGTCGTTGCGCAGTTGTCGCCCCATCACCAAGATGTGTTGAACGCGCGCGACACTGGCTTCTAAATCCTCTTGTTTCAGGTTGCCATCGGTACTTGGATAATCACACAAATGCACAGACTCTGCTTGGCTGCTTGCCGAGAAAGGCAAAAGTGCTTGATATAAGTGTTCTGCCATAAATGGCGTGAAAGGTGCCATCAATCGGTTGAACGTATCTAAGCAGCGATACAAGGTTTGAAAGGCTTGCTGCTTATCGGCGTTTAATTCTTTTTGCCAAAAGCGAGCGCGATTCAAACGGATGTAGCCGTTGGTGAGGTCTTCTATAAACTCGAATAACGCAGGCACCACGTTATACAAGTGGTAGGCTTGCATCTCCTGATTGACCTTGGCGGTGAGCGTTTGTAGACGGGACAAGATCCACTGATCCAAGATGTTGTTGGGTGCCTCATTGCTGCCTTTGTCTTGCCACTGGTCGATTTCGGCGTAGGTGGCAAAAAAGCGAAAGCCATTTAGCCAAGGCAATAAGACTTGCCGCACCATGTCTTGCACACCTGTGTCGGCAAAGCGTTGCTCTTCAGCCTTCACCAATCCTGAGTTGATGAGGTAAAGCCGTAGAGCATCGGCACCATAGTTTTCCATCAGCGTATCGGGTGGTGTATAGTTTTTTAGGCGTTTGGACATCTTTTTGCCGTCTTCCGCCATGACAATGCCATTGACGATGACGTTTTTAAACGCAGGTTGTCCGAACAAGCACTGGCTAAGTACTTGTAAGGTATAAAACCAACCGCGTGTTTGATCGACGCCTTCTGCGATAAAGGCCGCAGGAAAGTTATGCTCAAATTGTTCTTTATTTTCAAAGGGATAATGCACTTGGGCGTAAGGCATGGCACCGGATTCAAACCAGCAGTCGAATACTTCGGCAATACGTCGATAGGTGCCTGCTTCTCCTGTAAGGGAGAAGCTAAGTTCGTCCACGTGGTCGCGGTGTAAGTCGTCCACGTCCGCGCCTGTGTAGGCTTTCAGCTCTTGCCGAGAGCCAAGACAAAGGTGATTGCCTGTGACATCGTTGACCCAGATGGGAAGAGGTGTCCCCCAGTAACGGTTGCGTGACACAGACCAGTCGATCGCGCCTTCTAACCATTTGCCCATGCGGCCTTGCTGGATGTGATCTGGCACCCAGTTGATTTGTTCGTTGTTTGCCAACAGTTCACCACGCATTTGTTCTACTTTAATGTACCAAGATGGCACAGAACGGTAGATGATCGGTGTGTCGGAGCGCGGACAGAATGGATAGCTGTGTACGATGGTTTCTTGACGATAAAGCACATCACGGGCTTTTAGGGCTTGCATGATGGCTTTGTCGGCATCTTTTACATATTGGCCTTGGTAATCGGCTACGTCATGGGTAAAGCGTCCGCGGCTGTCCAGTGGACAAACGGTGGCTTGCAAACCATTGGCTTTGCAGACGCGGTTATCGTCTTCTCCGAATGCGGGGGCGATGTGGACGATGCCAGTGCCGCTTCCAGTGGAGACAAAATCGTCCGCGAATACGTGAAAAGCGCCAGCTTCATTCAAGTGGCTGAAATAGGGAAAAAGCGGCTCGTAGTGTTTGCCACTCAGCTCAGCACCTAACGCACGATCCAGAATCTCCACCTCTCGACCTTTGCAGACAGTGTCGAGCTGAGCCTGAGCAAGCCAAAGCGTTTTGCCCATGGTTGCGTCGTGTACTTTGACGTAGGGGATATTGGGGCCAACACACAGGGCAAGGTTGGACGGCAGGGTCCAAGGCGTGGTGGTCCAAGCGGCAAAATAGGCGTCTTCGTCGGTTAATTTGAACAATACCGTGATGGCAGGGTCTTGCACCTCCTTGTAGTTAGAGCTGGCTTCAAAGTTAGACAGTACGGTTTCCAGCTCAGTGGAATAGGCGATTACCTTGTCGCCTTGATAGACCAGCCCTTTGTCCCATAACTGTTTGAACACCCACCAGACGGATTCCATATACCAAGGCTCCATGGTGCGGTAGTCGTTTTCAAAGTCCACCCAACGGCCAAGGCGAGTGATGGTTTTCTCCCATTCACTGGCATAGCGCTGCACGATGCCACGGCATTCCGCGTTGTAGCGGGCAATGCCCAAGCTTTCTACCGCTTCTTTGGCTGACATGCCGAGGGATTTATCGATTTCGTGTTCGATAGGCAAACCATGACAATCCCAACCAAAACGACGCTCTACATGGAAACCCTTCATGGTGAAGTAACGTGGAATGATGTCTTTGATCGTCGAGGCAACCAAATGTCCGTGATGGGGCAAGCCAGTTGCAAAGGGTGGGCCGTCATAAAATACGTAGTCTGGTTTGGGCTTAGACGCTTCAAGAGAGCGCTTGAAAATCTGCTTGTCCTGCCAAAACTTGAGTACAGCGTGCTCGGCCTCAACGAACGAAAAGCGTGCGGACGAAGCTGTATTGTCAGCCTCATCGGCTACATGGGTAGGGGAATCGTGTGTATTCATATTGGCTTCCTGTTAAGACCCAAGAAGCAGAAAAAAGAAACCCGCCTCTTGGGCGGGTTTGCTTTATTTTACTCAACAACGAACCCACCACTCCTAGGAATGATGATAATAATTCGTTGTTGAGTAAGAGATAGGTTAGTCATAGGGCTTATTTTTACGCTTGCAAAGGGGAAGCGTCAAGAGAGATCTAAAAAATAATACATTGCAAATGTGCAAGGCTAATGATGTGAGTTTTTTGAGAATTACGATGACGGTTTTCAGGTTCTTAAGTTTTGTGTTCTCCTAAAAGGGCTCTCATCAGTGCTGGTCTAACGCAAATGGATCTTGCTGATCGGTTGCATACACAAAAAATGCTATTTCTCGTATCGAAAATCATTCTGCAGACGTCAAACTATCAACGCCTGAAAAGAGTTTGTTAGCGCCTTAGGCAGTAAACTCGAAATTCGTTTTGTTTACTTCATTATGCTTTTATCTCGTTTTATTGTGTCATTATGCGTCAGTAAGTGTTTGATTCGCCTTGTACTCGTCTAGGTTTAGTTCAAAAAGTAGAGCATCTAAGTCCTGTTTGGTACTACGTTCTTTTTTACCAAGATAACGAATATAAAGAATGCTCAAAAACATAAAGGCATAAAAGCTTAGGCTTAACGTATCAGATAGGCCTCGGAATGATGAAGAGTTAAATATTATGATGAAGCTACTTACCCAAAAGCCAAATAAAAATTGTGAGCTAGGAGTATATTCCAGGCAGAGGCGTTTGGTGACTACATTGCGACATATGTTAAAACGGTAATTATTTCTCCATGATCCGATTATTATTTGATTACGAGCGTCATTGAATTTAGCGTTGTAGCCTTTGTTTTTTAACGCTGTCAAAACATCACGCCATTCCATTGATTGATTCCCTCAAGTCCTGAAAAATAATAAATCTCATTTTCTATTGTTTCATTAAATTAGAACACTATTTTCTTTCGCGAACAGTGGTATTTTTGAGGTAATGGATATCAATATTAGCAATGAAATCTGCTCGTTAGTTGATGAAAGACGAATAAGATCAGGCAGTTCTTGATGTGTGGTATCATTAGAAAACTAGCCATATATCGCTCTTTATCTCCTCTTAATGGCTAAAAGTAATCGATAGACTCACTATCAAATCAACTCAGTGAAGAGTTGACCTACCTAGAATTGACTCGCTCGATGATCAGTCTGAACCCGTTGTGGCATCAGCTAAAATATCATCAATGTATACGGATACTGATATGCTAAGTAATGCAACCGAGCACGAGCTTGATCCAATTGATGCGGTTATCACTTGGGTTAATGGGAATGCTACGAAACACCGCCAGAAGCGGCAAACCTATATGGCAATGGAGCCATTACCGCTACACGAAAATGCCGCCAATCCACATCGCTGGGTATGCAGCGATGAAATTTTGTTCTGTATTCAATCCATTGAAAACCACGCGCCATGGATAAACAAAATTTGGGTGGTTGTGGATGAGGAAGGTCCTGATTTATCAAGCCTCTCAGAAAGCATTAAAGCCAAAGTACATCTTGTTTATCATGCGGAAATCTTTGATGGCTTCACACAATTTTTGCCGACTTTCAACTCCTTGGCGATTGAGAGCATGCTCTGGCGGATAGAAGGGCTGAGTGAGCGATTTATGTACTTCAATGACGATGTGTTTTTAACGGCACCGCTCAGTCCTGTTGATGTTTTTGACGGTCTTACTCCTATTCTGCGAGGCAAATGGGTTGATTACAGTCAGGTGCTTAGCTGTGACGAAATGCGAGAAGACCCAGCGAAATTTCATTGTTTTATGCAGATCAATGCGGCGCAAATCACAGGATATCCCGCCACAAAACTGTTTTCTGCGGCGCATGTTGTTCATCCCTTTCGACGTTCAAAGATGGCCGAATTGTTTGCCCGTTATCCTGATGACTTTTTCATTAACATAACGTATCGATTTCGCAACTTGGCGCAATTTCTCCCGCAGGGGTTGCACAACCACGCTTGTATCCATGACCAAGAAGCCAAAATCAGCCTGGTAGATGATCATCTTCATATTTCAAGCGGGCAGGGGAAAGGACAACCAGCCAGCGACACGCTAGCGTTGCTTAGCAAAGCGACCGATCCTGGCATCAAGTTTTTATGCGTCAATGATCTTCCTCAATTAGTAGAAATCATTCCAAACGCAGCGGATTGGATTGCTCAAGCCATTGGCGGCTTTCCGGGGCTAAATACAGTGATTGAAGAATTGCGCCTGCAATCAGAGGAAGCGATGACAAATTTGGCAGAAGCATAATGCTTCTATCTGAAGAGTAGTTTTGAAAGCTTAGGGTCGAATTCTCATGGATTCTTGGTTACTCTTGATCAAATTTTCAGTTAAGACAGATTAAGGTATTTCATGCCAAAGCAGCTAAACGACCAAACTCTCGATAAACAATTTGCCTTTTTACGTGAGATAGACCAGCTAAAATCTGTTATCCGTAAATCGCCATTGATTGATCAATCACGAAGAGAGAACTCTGCCGAACATTCGTGGCATTTGGCAATGTATGCCTTAATCCTAAAAGACAGTTCTGACAAAGAGATTAATATTGAGCGCGTGATCAAAATGCTCTTGATCCATGACATTGTTGAAATCGACGCGGGTGATCACCCGATACATGAAACGGTGGATAACACAGCTCAAGATGAGGCAGAGCAAAAAGCTGCGGATCGTCTCTTTGGTTTATTACCAACATCGCAAGGTGAAGAACTCAAAGCCCTTTGGTACGAATTTGAAGCCGCTGAAACAAATGACGCCATATTTGCGAAATCTCTAGACCGACTACAACCATTGATTCACAACGTAGCAACCAATGGCGGTACATGGATTGAAGGTAATGTCAGTCATGAACAAGTTAAACAGCGTTATGGTTCAGTGATTAGCGCAGGTTCAAAAAGCATCTGGAATCTAGTGCAAAAATTGGTTAGCCAGTATTTTCATAGATAGAGTTCGCTGTCTTGAATTAGCGAAATACTAGAAAAAGCCAACAATCCCATGATTGTTGGTTTTTGTTATCTGATACTAATCGAAAGTGAGATTAGTACTGGGAGTCTTTCAACACTCGTTCGCCATAGATGCCATTTTTAGGAATCGGTGTGTAGCTAGAGTTCGCTGCGCGCATGACACGAATACCCTCGGCGCCTGCGTCACGGGCAGAAATAATGTCGCCATCTGCATCACCGTAATAAATTTTGATGTCATGCTGTTTTATGTATTTGGTCTTGGTGTATTCGGTACGGCTTGATCCCGCAAAAATGACATCGTGCATCTCTTTGATATCAAATGCTTTTTTCAAGTACTCCGTAGTAAAGTTACAATCGGAACCAGTACGGCCTGTAATAAAGTAAATGCTATCGCCGCGTTCTTGGTGCATGGCAATTAACTCTTTAGCAATGTTCTTAGGCATGCTGAATGCGTCCCAGCCACAGTTTGCTTTATCCCAAAAGTCTTGATTCGTTAGGTAAGAGTAACCATTTGGCGAAAACTCTTGCTGACCACGATAAAAAACGGGTGTGCTAAACAGGGTCGTATCATCGATATCAAAGCCCACCGCAAACGGCGCTTTGCCTTGAAGCTCTTGCTTAATGTCCGCAACAGAGATCATAGTGACATCCGACGGCATACCCGCCGTCGTCATATCAATGGTGGAATAGCCTTTATGAGTGCCTGGTGTTTTTGGATCTGCGTGAGCAGAGAGACTGGCGACACAAGCCAGTACAAGCGTTATCGAGCGTAGAGTATGATTCACAGTGTTTCCTATAGGTTTCATTATTGATGGTTTGTTTATCTTATCTCTAAAAAATACGACTTTCTATCAACTTGTTTTGGTTTGAGTGAAGGGCAGAGCAAATACTTTATCTAGAGCTAGTTAATAAACCTCTGCTTGATAAGTGATCAAATGGAAATTGAAATGATCTTTTAATAGGTCGATTAAAGGTGCTTTTAAATGACTTCTAGAATCCTTTCCGATGTGGCTGCAAGCATTACGGAATTTAAAGCTAACCCGATGAAAGTTGCTGCAAGCGCACATGGTAAAGCGGTTGCGGTATTAAACCGCAATGAACCTGCGTTTTACTGTGTTCCAGCTGAAGCCTATGAAGCCTTAATGGATAAATTGGAAGATATGGAATTGTTAGCTCTCGCGAAGGAACGCGCCAATGAAGAAAGTATCTCAGTCAGCATCGCAGACTTATAATTTTAGCTAAGCCCAATTGGATCGTGTTTAGACATGATCTATTGGTATACTGTGACTCATAATTAATGTAGTTTGTAGGTGTAAAATGACTGATAATCAGAGCACACACTTAGAGCGTGTCGCTATCAAAGGCTTTAAGTCTATCAAAGAGATGGATTTGAAAATGAAGCCTATCAATATTGTCATTGGAGCTAATGGCTCGGGCAAGTCTAATTTTATTTCCTTATTTACTTTTCTGCGAAATTTGTCAGAAGGAAAACTACGGACTTATATTGAACAAAATGGTTTCGCAAATACGTTCTTTTATTTTGGCTCTAAAGTAACAAATCAAATAGAAATTGATATTGAAGTTGGTTTCAATGGATACCATGTGAAATTTGTTCATGGTAGCAATGATGACAATTTAGTTTTCAAAGAAGAGTTTTGTACGATAGTGACCTCAGGAAAGAACTTTGAGATTGTAGGTTCTAAAGGCGAAAGTGGTTTACTTCCCGGAACTGAGGCACAAAGCCCAGCAGTTCGTAACTATACTAGAAAGTATCTTGAAGATTGTCGTGTTTATCATTTTCATGACACAGGCCCAACCGCATCTTTTAAAAAAGCATCCTCACTAGAATCTGTTGACTATCTACAGCATGACGCAGGCAATTTGGCTGCTTTTTTATACTTTTTGAAAGACAGTGAAGAAACTAATGAGTTCTTTAAGAGTTATCGAGATATAGTGGATGCGATAAAAACGGTAGCGCCTTATTTCCACGATTTTTATCTTGAACCTCGCGGTAATGATGGTGATCAGAAGGTGTTACTTAAATGGATTCATCGAGATCATGATGAGCCTTTTTCTGCAAATCAACTGTCGGATGGTACGGCACGTTTTATTTGCATGGCAACCTTGTTCTTACAGCCTAAGTCATTGAGGCCAAAAACGATTATTCTTGATGAACCTGAGCTTGGTTTGCACCCAGCAGCTTTAGAGGTACTAGCTGATATTGTGAAAGCGACGGCGAAAGAAAATCAAGTTATCTGTTCTACTCAGTCTGTTACTTTTGCCAATCAGTTTAATCCAGAAGACTTCATTGTTGTTGATCAGGAAAAAGGCGCATCAACGTTTAAACGGGTTGATGAGGTTGATCTAAAAGATTGGTTAGAAGATTACGCCATGGGAGACATTTGGTCTAAAAATATTATAGGGGGCGCCCTGAATGGTAAGAATAGGGATATCAGTCGAAGGCCCCACGGAAGAACGGTTTGTTAAAATGGTTTTAGAACCGTATTTAGCTGCGAAAGGAATTTATATGACGCCTATCTCAATGGGTGGTGATGTGAATGTTGAGCGTGCTAAAAATGAGTTGAAAAAGATTGCTAATAATTTTGACTTTGTTACAACTCTGTATGATTTTTATGGGTTCAAAAAAAGATTAGGTAACGAAACTAAAGAAGAATTAGAACAAAGGTTGATAGATTCTGTTCATGCAGGTGTGAAGCCAAGACTTATTCCATATGTTCAAATGTATGAGTTCGAAGGTCTTTTATTTTCTTGCCCTGAATCTATGGCGAGAGGATTAAATGATAGTGATGTTCTGCAATGGTGTCAGGATGTCTTGAGCGAATTTAATGGCAATCCTGAAGCTATTAATAACTCTGTAGAAACCGCCCCTTCTAAGCGTTTGTTAAAGCATACGAAATATAGAAAAACGACACATGGGCCAAATATAGCAGAAGAAATGGGTATCCCTAAAATACGAGAAATGTGTCTTGGTTTCCACGAATGGCTATGTAAGATAGAGAGTCTTGCTAAATAGATTCTGAGAAATTAAAAACACAAAAGCCAACTCATTGAGTTGGCTTTTGTCGTTTCTGAGCGGAGTAAATCCTATCAGCTCTTCTTCAACTCCAAGTAGTTCTCTATCCCTTTGATCTTATCTTCTGCGTGATGGTTAACATACAAAACAGTGGTCTCGGAGCCTTGGCAAATTTTCTCTATGAGGGCGAGGACGAGCTGTCGGTTCATGTCGTCGAGGCCGAGGCAGGGTTCGTCTAGGATCAAGAGTGGCGGGTGTTTCACCATGGCGCGGGCGATTAGCAGTAGGCGCTGGTCGCCATAAGATAGTTTGTTAAAGGGTTGGTCGGCGCGGTCTGTCATGCCAAGCAGCGCAAGCCATTGGTCGGCGATTTTCTTCTGGTTATCGGAGGATTTGGTGTACATGCCGATGCTGTCGTAGAAGCCAGAAATTATGACGTTTTTGCAACTGGTGCTGACGCGGTATTCCCATTGCAAGGATGTGGAAACATAGCCGATAAATTGTTTGATTTGCCAGATGCTTTCGCCCTTACCACGTTGGAAGCCGAAGACGAAAATATCGTTTACGTAACACTGGGGATGATCGCCGGTGATCAATGACAATACGCCGGTTTTGCCGCTGCCGTTGGGGCCACTGAGTTGCCAGTGCTGGCCGCGTTCAATGGTCCAATCCAGTTTATCAACAATGATGGTATCGCCGTATTTAATGGTGGCTTGGTTGAGTTTCACCAGAGGCTGGCATGGGTCTAGTACGGGCAGTTTATTGACTGGATCTGCCTCTGGGATGTCTAGATTCGTGGTTTTCAAATGCAGTAATTGGTACAGCTCGTTGAAGGCGTTGTCGTCGCTTTTATCTACCGTCAGTGCCAAACGTCCATTATCAACATACGCAATATGAGTAATAAAGTCAGGCATTTCATCGAAGCGATTGAGCACCATGACCATGGGTGTGGTGTCTATGATGGAAGCAAGGTGAGCTTGCAGCATGGCAAGGGTGTCGACGTCTAAACCATCAAAGGGTTCGTCTAATATCAGCAAGTCAGGCTTGTTCGCCAACGCGCGAATTAACATGACTTTGCGGGTTTCGCCGGTAGAGAGTTTGCGAAAGGCGCGATCCAACAGTGGATAAATACCAAACTTTTCCACTAGTTCCTGTGCAAGTTCTGGATCCTGGCAGTGATCGAAAATCATTTCCCGTACTGGCGTGCCAAGGGAAATTACATCCATGATGTCGGCGTCGTCTTTTTTCAACTCTTTAGCAATCAGCTCCGCTTGGGCTTCAAAAGAGACCAATCCCACGTTTTTCGGAAGGCCAGTGACGGTGCCGCGTTCAATGTCGCCAACTCCCGCTAATACAGCGGCTAAAGCCGATTTTCCAGCACCATTGGTGCCAGTAATCACCCAATGTTGGTTGGGTTCAATGGTCCAGTCAATCTCGCTTAGGGTAAAGCGATCATCAAAGTTCACTGTTACTTGTTTGAAGAGAATACTGTCTAAGCGGAGGCTGTCCATGGTATTTCCTAATGTGGTAATGAGAAAAAAGAGACAAAAAAGCCGAGTTTCTTACGATAACTCGGCTTTTTATATAAACATTACGATGTCATGAGCGAAGCCAAGACGAGGCAAAAATAGACGAGAAAGCAGAGTTTATAAGTATAAATACTCCGCGCATCCTGCGCTCCACCCTTCGGGCCAGCTAAAGCTGTTTAAATCTGTTCCTACAGATTTTTGAGCATTTCGAGTCTATTTTTAACAAAGTATTGGCGAGCGTAATAATCGTATTAAACGATCTTTTTCATGTCCGCCATATGACCGCGTAACACCGCACCTACAGCCTCAACTGGGTGAGAGCGTAGCGCTGTGTTTACTTCGATCAAGCGTTTGTTGTCTACGCCATTGTCTTCTACAGAAAGACCTTTACCGATCACGTCAGTTTTGATGCCTTTCATGAAGTCTGCCAACAGTGGTACACACGCGTGGTTGTATAGGTAGCAACCGTATTCCGCAGTATCAGAGATGGTCGCGTTCATTTCGTACAATTTCTTACGAGCGATGGTGTTTGCGATCAATGGTGTTTCGTGTAGAGACTCGTAGTAAGCCGATTCTGCAACGATGCCCGCTGCAGTCATAGTTTCGAAAGCAAGCTCTACGCCGGCTTTAACCATAGCCACCATCAATATACCGTTGTCAAAGAATTCTTGTTCAGAAATTTTCACATCGCCAGCTGGTGTTTTCTCGAAGTTAGTTTCAGCGGTTTCTGCACGCCACTTCAGCAAGTTAACGTCGTCGTTGGCCCAGTCTTCCATCATAGTTTGAGAGAAGTGGCCACTGATGATGTCGTCTTGATGCTTGTTGTACAAAGGACGCATGATCACTTTTAGCTCTTCAGAAAGATCGAACGCTTTGATCTTAGCTGGGTTAGAAAGACGATCTAGCATGTTGGTTACGCCGCCGTATTTCAAGGCTTCGGTGATGGTTTCCCAACCGTATTGGATCAAGCGAGACGCATAACCTGGGTCGATGCCTTCTTCAACCATTTTGTCGAAGCAAAGGATAGAACCTGTTTGCAACATACCACAAAGGATGGTTTGCTCGCCCATAAGGTCAGATTTTACTTCAGCGATGAAAGAAGACATTAGAACGCCTGCTTTGTGACCGCCCGTACCCACAGCGTACGCTTTTGCTAGCGCAAGACCTTCGCCTTTAGGATCGTTGTCTTCGTGAACCGCGATCAATGTAGGAACACCGAAGCCACGAACGTATTCTGCACGTACTTCAGAGCCAGGGCACTTAGGCGCCACCATGATAACGGTCAAGTCTTTACGGATTTTCATGCCTTCTTCAACGATGTTGAAGCCGTGAGAGTAAGATAGGCAAGCGCCTTCTTTCATTAGTGGCATAACAGCGTTTACAACCGCAGTGTGTTGCTTATCTGGTGTTAGGTTAAGTACCACGTCAGCGGTTGGAATCAATTCTTCGTATGTGCCAACAGTGAAGCCGTTTTCAGTGGCGTTTTTCCAAGATTGGCGTTTTTGAGCAATGGCTTCTGGGCGCAATGCGTAAGACACATCTAGACCTGAGTCGCGTAGGTTCAAGCCTTGGTTAAGACCTTGTGCACCACAACCGATAACCACCATTTTTTTGCCTTTCAACGCTTCTACGCCGTCTGCAAATTCAGAGCTGTTCATGAAGCGACATTTTGCTAGTTCTGCTAGTTGTTCACGTAGCGGCAAAGTATTGAAGTAGTTAGCCATGTTACACATCCTATAAGATAAATTACGGTATCTGCGATAAAAACACGCCGATATTAAAAATGGATTACACAGTCGCCAAGCCATGCTTTTCATGACGTCCTGCGAGTAGGGTTAATGTATCCTAGCGCAATCTTTTCGTAAATTGATATATTTGCAATACAGTGTCCCATTTTTTGCAAACATGTTTTATGATGATTGCACAGTCATTGTATGAAGGTTTCAGGATGAATATTAAGACACTTAAACAATTTCTTGCTTTGGCGGAAACGTTGAATTTTGGCCGTGCCAGCGACGAATGCCATATTAGTATTTCTGCCCTGTCGCGTAACATTCGACATTTAGAAGACGAGTTAGGCGTCGCGCTGTTTAATCGCGATAATCGGACGGTGGTCTTGACCAAAGAAGGGCAGACCTTCCTTAAATACGCCCGGATACCAGTCGGCAATGGAACTTGATTCGCCACGAACTGACGGATAATTCCGATCAACTTAGTGGCGAAATTAGCCTTTATGGCTCGGTCACAGCCAGTTACAGTTTTTTGTACGAGTTATTGCGTCGCTTTCGTATTGCTTATCCGGCGATTGAAATTAAACTGCGTACCGGTGATCCAGAACACGCTATTGCGCATATTTTAGATGGCAAAGAAGACATTACTATTGCCGCGAGGCCAGCGAATTTGCCCCGTGGTTTGGCGTTCAAACCGATCGCTATTTCGCCTTTGCTGTTTATTGCGCCACTTGAACAGCAAGTGCCAAATGTGCCGACTCACACACCCATTACAGAGCAAGAGTGGGCGAATATTCCAATGATCCTCTCGGAAAGTGGTGTGTCTCGAACCCGTGTCGATGAATGGTTTCGCCAACATGACATTGCGCCACGTATCTACGCACAAGTCACCGGTAACGAAGCCATCGTGAGCATGGTGAGTTTGGGTTTTGGTATTGGCGTGGTGCCAAAGATTGTGTTGGATAACAGCCCGTTGGTGGACCGGATTAAAGTACTGGATGTGAAGCCTGAGTTGGAGCCTTATGATATTGGCTTGTTTACACTGAAGAAAAGCCTAAAGAATCCACTGGTCGACGCGTTTTGGAATTTGATGAAAGAAGAGGCGTGATTACGCCTCTTCTTGATTGCTATATCAGGTGAAGGTTTCGCTTATTTCCAGCCGCCTTGGTCCATCAATTTGACGGCCTGACGATTATTTTCACCCAATACGCTCAAAGACACTTGATCGGCTTTGAAATCACCAAAGACGGTGAGGTTTTTCGGTGGCGCAATGCCTTCAACAACAGGGTATTCGTTGTTGACTTCGGCGTACCATGCTTGGCTTTGTTGGTTGGTTAAAAACTCCACCAGTTTGGTGGCATTTTCTTTGTTTTTCGCTGACGCTGTCATGCCAATACCACTGACGTTAACGTGAACACCACGCTCATTAGCGCCTTGGTTTGGCCAGAACATAACCAGTTTGTTGTAGACATCACGTTCTTCTTGCTTTTCGCTTTGGCCTAGGCGACCGAAGTAGTAAGTATTGGCAATGGCAATGTCACACACGCCAGCTGCCGCGGCTTTAATCTGGTCTGTGTCACCGCCTGCTGGTGGACGAGCAAAGTTCGCGACTAAGCCTTTGATCCATTCTAGAGTTTTGGCTTCGCCATGCGCGTCGATCATTGAGGCAACCAAAGATTGGTTGTAAATATTGCCTGAAGAGCGGATGCAAATTTTGCCTTTCCACTTCGGATCGGCTAGATCTTCATAGGTAGAAAGCTCGGCTGGATTAACGGTTTCTGGATTGTATAAAAATACGCGGGCGCGCTGCGATAAGCCATACCAGTAGCCATCACGGTCTTGAAGGTGACTTGGCACAACCTCTTTAAGCTTATCTGTTTCAAATGCTTGTAATACGCCAGCGTCTTTTGCACGGTACAAACGACCTGCGTCAACGGTAATAAATACGTCAGCTGAGGCTCGCGCTGCCTTCGGATTGTAAGCGGCTCAATAGGGCATCGGCATCACCTGTGATCAGGTTGACTTTGACGTCATTTTCCTTAGAAAAATTGTCTAAAAGCGGTGCGATTAGAGCTTCGGCACGTGCTGAGTAAACGTTCACTTCGCCAGCAGCATGCGCTGATAGGCTGCTAAAAGACAGTGCAGATGTGCCTACAACGGCAAGCAATGTAGAGGCTTTGCGGATTGAGGACGCTATGGTCGTTTTTACTAACAGGGTCATTATTATTTCCTTTTTATGTAAACAGTGTGCATTGGAAGCTATTCTACATACAAGTCGACAAACAATAATGGGAATAGTTCCTGTTCTTGTTATTTTTTGTCAATTTTGCATGATTTTTTTGTTCAAGTAGTAGCGAATGTCGCTGGAAATAGGAGAAGGCCTCTCACTGCTATGATTTTATACTCTCATCTTTTAGGCTAGAGACCTTGTTATTGTGGTGTTAGAGTTTAAAGAAGCTAAGCTGTTGTTGGACATCTACGCTACTGGCTGCCATTTCTCGTCCAGAATTCTGTGCTATGTCCGCGTTGTGTTGGGTTAAGTCTTTCACGGCGTGCATCTTTTTGCTGATATCTTCACAGACTAGAGTTTGCTCTTCCGCAGAGGAGGCAATAAGCCTTGTCTGTTCGGAGACGTTTTTTATACTATGGAGAATATTGCCTGTGAGGGCATTGGTTTGCTCTACTTGGCTGCGCGAAGATTCCGCTAAGGTCATTGAGGTTTCCATGCTACTGACTGCTTTTGTACTGGCAGCATTGAGTTGCGTCAGCAGTTTTTCTATTTCCCCTACACTTTCTTGTGAACGCTGAGCTAAGTTTCTGACTTCATCAGCCACCACGGCAAACCCTCGTCCCTGTTCACCCGCTCTCGCAGCTTCAATGGCTGCGTTAAGAGCAAGTAAATTGGTTTGTTCTGCAATGGCGTGAATAACGTCAAGTATGGTTTCAATATTGCTCGTTTCACTTCGCAGTGCCGTGACCATGGTGCCTGTGTCTTTTAGCGAAGTTACGAGCTGGTTGATGGCCTCTAATGTGCTATTGGCAGTGGATAAGCTGTTTTGTGCCACTGTGCGTATTTCATCGGTCGCTTGCGCAGAGTGTTGGGTATTGTGAGATATTGTGCGGTTATTGGCTGACATCTGGTCTAGGGCAACGGCGACTTGCGCCGTATTTTCCATAATTCTAATGGAGTATTCGCCCACTTCTCGATTTGCGTCTAGCACGTCTTGGCTATTTTTATTTACTGTATCAACAGACTTTAAAACGCCCGATAGAACAGAGCGTAAATTCTTCGCAGAAGTATTAATGGCGTGTCCAAGTTCGGCGATTTCGTCTTTTCCTGATAAGTGGACGGGCTTATTTAGGTAGCCTTCTGCCATATCTTGGGCTGCATTACGAACCGTTAAAATGCCTCGAACTATGTTGTTTGATATCAAGTAACTAAGGACAATAGAAATAATGAGTGCCACTAGGATGGAGGCCCAGAAGTTGATTTCGATTTCTGTAATCAGGCGTTCTGTTTGTTGTTTGGCCTGTATGACGTCCGTGTTTGTTTTGTCTGTGAGTGCTGTGAAGTATGCCATCAAGTCATTATATGAGGCGATGAAAGCAGAAAATACGGGGAAAGGCGCTTTGTTATCCGCTGAGTTTTCCATAGCGCTGACAAAGGTTTTTGTCTTGCTTTGAAAATCATTGACGAGAGTTAGCAGTTTAGTGGACTCGTCAGACTGCTCAGAAAAGCCCTTATTAAGTTCATTTATCAAGGATGGTGTTGTGTTGTAGCTCTTTGATATAGCTTCTAGGTAACCAGGAATTTGCTGATCAAGTGATAATAGATAAGCAATCTGTAGGCCTCGTACATTAAGAATGATATTAATCTGTGCTTCTTTAACTCGTTCTAGGTTGAGTGAGACATTGTGGTTTTCTTCATAGAATCGGTCAAAGCGGTTTGCTAATTCTGTACTTTTTGCTTTTATTAAACTGAGTGCGACTAAAAATATAATGATGATAGATAAAATAAGCGTAATGAATTTTGCCTTAACAGATAAATTGTTCATGCTGGTTCCTTCAACGTTGATTTTTGTGCTTTTTTTGGAGCGGCTTGGTGCGTCATTTTAGTGCGTATTTTGTATGGCATTTCTTATGAAAAATCAAAGTAATTCTTATTTGTGAACGATTATTTCGTAAGGTGTAAAGGCCTGTTTGGTTTTTTTAGATTGAGCAGGATAAGAATTATTGTAACTGTCAATAAACATTCATATTTCACTATTCCGTTATGGGCAAAAAAGTGGACAATAATACGATTACTTCTCGCTCATCTTCCTGCAGGTTATCATGACTTCTATCCCACTTTCTGAGGAAACGGTTTCTCGCCGTGTCCAGTACTTGCGCGTTTTTGTGCTAGGCTTCAGTGCGTTTATTTTTAACACCACTGAGTTTGTGCCCGTTGGATTATTGTCTGACATTGCACAAAGCTTTTTGATTGCGCCGGCTCAGGTGGGCTGGATGCTGACGATTTATGCTTGGATTGTGGCACTAATGTCTTTGCCCATGATGCTGCTGACGCGCAAAGTTGAGCGCAAAGTTTTGCTAATGTGGCTGTTTGGCTTGTTCGTGGTTAGCCATATCTTGTCTGTTGTGGCGTGGAATTTCACTGTTCTCTTGGTCAGCCGCATTGGTATTGCGTTTGCTCATGCGGTGTTTTGGTCGATTACCGCGTCCATTGCTATTCGAGTGGCACCTCAAGGCAAGCACACGTTTGCTTTGAGTGTCTTGGCGACGGGAACGGGGCTTGCTATGGTGTTGGGGGTGCCTGCGGGACGGATTATCGGTCAGCTTTTAGATTGGCGCACTACCTTTGCGGTGATTGCCGTGATTGCTCTATTTATCATGTTAGCGATGTACCGATTGCTGCCGAGTTTGCCAAGTTTGTTCTCTGGGTCTCTTAGTAAGGTGCCTGAGGTATTGAGTAATCGTATTTTGCTGGCGATGTACTTTTTTACCTTTATGATTTTTTCCGCTCATTATACCGCTTACAGTTACATTGAGCCTTTTTTAAAAGATATCGGTGCTGTCAGTGGCAGTTTCACTACCTTAGTTCTACTCTTGTTCGGTACGGCAGGCATTGTGGGCAGTGTATTGTTCAGTTATTTTGGTGATAAATCGAATACCTTGATGTTGTTGACGAGTGTGACGCTGGCCTCTATGTGCATGAGTGTTTTGTATTTCGTTGCGCCAAGCGACTCTTTGCTGATTGGTTGTATCCTGTTGTGGGGCGCTTCTATCATGATTATTGGCTTAAGTATGCAAATACGAGTGTTAAAAGTCGATAACAGCGCCGCCGATATTATTATGTCTTTGTATTCCGGTATCATTAATTTGGGCATCGGTGCAGGGGCCTTGGTTGGTGGTCAAGCTATTCATTATATTGGCTTAGAAAGTGTTGGTTTTACTGGGGCACTTTTAGGTGTCGGTGCTCTTGTGGTGCTTATCATGCTGTTAAAACGTACAGCAAAACCGAGCGCTCCTGTTGTTGAATAAAGTATAGCCAGTACCCTGATTAGGGTGCTGGTGTTAAACGCATCAAGTGTTTGTGTGTTCAACAGGGGTAACCTTGAGTAAAGGTGGCGCAGAGACGTTTTATTTTGATCTTAGCGAATAAGAATTTTTTATGTTTCATTGGTTAACGGTTTCTACGACACGAAAAATCAGCAGTCTTTCTTTCGTTCTTCTGTCATTTTTATTTGTGGTTATTATCTATTCAAACTATCAGACGCAAAAAATCTACGGAGAAATGCAAGAAGTTGCAGAAATAGATATTCCATTGTCTGAGGTGATTGCAGATATTGAAATACTACAATTGAAGCAGCATTTATTAATGGAGAAGATTCGCTTACAGGGCGAGGCTTTTTTCGAACGATAGGTTGCGGCAAGAAGGTATCAAAGGGGTTGATACCTTTAGCCAAAGCCTGTCTTCTTTGCTTGAGAAGAGCATTGGTATTCTTCATTCCGGTATGACATTGGGTAGCATTCGCATCAATGTGGCCGATCATCAAGCCTTAATCCAGCAAATAAAGGCGCTGCATAGTCATAGAATAGGCTTTGAAGCTTTGTTTGCTGATTTTGTAGGCATAGGAGAAGCACATTATGCTGTGTCTTGGAATGAACTGGAAAAGCAGGATGATTTATTGGATGCAGAGGCTGAGAAGCTGCTTGTGAATATTGAGCAGCTCACCATGAAGGTTGCCGCGACGGTAGAAAAGCAAGAGCGCGATTTTATGATTGTGAATGCTATGCTGGGGATGTCTGCCTTCGCCATTGGTGGTTATTTGACGCTGTACACAATTTTGTCTTTTCGTCGTAAAGTGGGGTCATTGCGTGGTCAAATTGAATCATTGCATCGTTCTATGTCTCCCGACACTCTCGACCAATCATTTCGTTATCATGGCACGGATGAATTAGACGAACTTGAAAAAGATCTGAAGATACTTATGGCGCGCTTTTCTTTGGAAAAAAACAACCGTGATGAAGTAGAAACACAGCTTATTGAGCTGGCAACACGAGATAAGCTGACTGGTGCGTTTAATCGTCATAAATGGGATGAACAGATTAAGGCCGAATTGGCACTGGCTAATCGAGGCCATCATTTCAGTTTGATTTTGTTAGATGTTGATCATTTTAAGACAATCAACGACAGCCATGGGCATGATGTCGGTGATAATGTACTGAAATTATTGGTCAAAATTTTGCGAAAGCGTCTGCGTGAAACGGATATGTTGTTCAGAATTGGCGGTGAGGAGTTTGCGGTATTATTGAGAGACACTCATCTTGATGATGCCCACTTTTTGGCCGAGCAGCTGCGAAAAAAAATTTCGATACTGGATGAAAAGAATATCCCTATTTTTACCATTAGTCTTGGCGTTACTGAGTATCAGGATTTTGATGACCAGAGCGATATCGTAAAACGCGCGGATACCCTGCTTTATCAAGCCAAAGGGGCCGGACGTAATCGAGTGGTGGCTGGTTAACTTTTCGCATTCTTAGTTTAACGATAGGTATTCAGTTTTATATGTTTCATTGGTTAAACGTTTCTATGACACGAAAAATTAGCGGTTTGTCATTTGTACTCTTGTCCTTTTTATTTGTGGTGATTGTTTACTCTGCTTATCAATCCCAGCGCATCTATCAAGAAATGCACGAAGTCGCTGAAATTGATGTGCCCTTGTCTGAAGTGATTTCTGACATTGAAATGTTGCAACTTAAACAGCATTTATTAATGGAAAGTATTCGCCAGCAAGGCGATGCGTTTTTTGCCGATGCCTCTATACACGCCAATAGCATAAGAGGATTTGATGAATTTAGTGCCCAGTTAGCCACACAATTGGATAAGGCGACGGAGATACTTCGCACAGGGCTTGGCTTTGGTAGTGTCAGAATTAAATTAATGGATCATCAGGCGCTCATGCAGCAAATTAGCGTGTTACATGAGCATCGAATGAACTTTGACCGCCTTGTTGACATCTTTTTTGCGCAGGAGAAACCATCCCTTTCGAGTGTTTGGACTGAGTTAGAAAAACAAGATGCGGAATTGGATGCACAAGCCGATGAGTTGCTTAAAAAAATAGACCAGTTAACCATAAGCGTCTCAGCAACGGTTGAAAATCAAGAACGGCATTTTGTGACTATGAATGCCATTTTAGGTTTGTCCGCGTTTGCCATTGGTACTTATTTAACCTTTTACATCATTATCACTTTTCGTAAGCGTATCTGGTCATTACGTGGACAGATTGAGTCTCTGCATCGTTCCATTGTTGTGGATCGCAGTCATCTCCCGACTAGACAGGCAGGGTTAGATGAGCTGGATGAGCTAGAAACGGACTTAAAAGCGCTTGTTAAACAGTTTTCGAAAGAAATGCATAATCGTGATGAAGTAGAAACACAACTTATTGAGCTGGCGACACGAGACAAACTGACCGGTGCTTTTAATCGCCACAAATGGGATGAGCAGATTAAAGTCGAATTGGCACTGGCGAACCGAGGTCATCATTTTAGTTTGATTTTACTGGATGTTGATCACTTTAAGAAAATCAACGACAACCATGGTCATGATGTCGGAGATCGCGTGCTTAAGTTGCTGGTGACTACCTTACGAAAACGGCTTAGAGAAACCGATGTATTGTGCCGCGTGGGGGGCGAAGAGTTTGCTATCTTGTTAAAAGACACTCGTTTGGCCGATGCGGCGACGCTGGCGGAACAATTGCGCAAGAGCGTCGCCACTTTGAAAATAGACCACATTCCGCATTTTACCATTAGTGTTGGTGTGACCGATTACCAAGATTGCGACGATCAACAAAAAATAGTAAAGCGTGCTGATGTGTTGCTCTACGAAGCCAAGGGTGCGGGACGTAATTGTGTGATGGTGGGTTAATCCGTCGATAAAAAGAAGTGCTTTCTGGCCATCGGTTGGCCATTAACAAGCACGTCTATTGCGTGCTCTCCTTTATAATAGACTCGCGTGGTGATGATTTTAAAGGGATGCTTTTTGCTCATCGAAAGCGTTTTTCTTGCGGGTAACGTGATTTTTTTCCATTTAAATACCTTGGGTGATGTGGTGCCATTTTTCTTTTGGTGATGAATCATGTAGTCGATCATCAAGGTTTGATCTTGGTCGCTGACGGATTGTATTTTGAGTGAAAACTCAAGATTCTCGTTTAGCGCAATGTGTTCTTGTTGTATTTCCAATTCAATCTTGCCTAGCTCTGGTTTTTCATAACCAAACACTTCGAGCACCTTAGGGTGACCTTGTTTTAATAAGGTGCGACAAGCATGACGAATTAATTTTTGCCGATTTGTGTTAGCGCCTTGCATCCATGTTTTGGCGATGTCTGCCACAAGGTCAGGATGGTCTTTGGCAATGTCATTAAGATTGTTGGCCACCGAGCGACGCACGTAGTCTTCTGGGTCGTCCTTGAGGGCTTCAAGTAACGCAATAACAGGCGCCGGATTTTGTATAAATTGCGGCAATTGCATGGCCCAAGGCAAGCGTGGTCGAGTGCCTTCAGAGATCAAACGACGCACATGTTTGTTGTCGTCTTTGAGCCAGCTTTTGAGGGTATCGAGGGTTTTGTCTTGGGAGGCCAGTAAGAAAAACCGAATGCTAAATTCAGAGGTAAAGCGACGTGTCATGGCATTGAGTAGGGTCATCGAAAGGTCATGATGTGCTAGGCCATGGATGCCCACATAATCGCCCATTGGCATGACGGCCCATCCCGAAATGCCGTCTTGCTCATTTTCTCCTTCATGCGGTGACTCTGGCGCGAGGCTAGCGAGTAATATTTGTCCAGCGTGGTCAAAATCCTTAGGCAGATACGCTTCCATGGCGCTGGTGATTTGCTGTGAGCGGGCTTTCAGTTCTAGTTCGTCAAGCTGATGCGATGCGGCATCAATAAAACCTTGTTTGTTAAAGTCTTTCCAATGGCGCCAAAAGTGGTCTGCCATGTTGTGGATCACTTTGCTATTGAAGAGGTTCTTAAAGGGTTCTGACATGAGCTGAGTTTCCTAGATGATGGATCGTAGAATAACGCTATCTGTGCCGCTTGTCAGTTCTTGTCAGGATAAAACCGTTTTCCTTCGATTTTAGTGCTATAGTGGTTTGTCTTTGCAACGATTCATGCCCGTCATGATCGACTAGCGTTCACCGCTAAGCCGTGTTTCAGCTCACTTCATATCTTTTATCCATCAACAGACAATATCACCATAGCAATCTTGTTTAACATCAGTTTGTCAGCGTTTTGATCGTACGTTTATGAACTCGCACAGGTTTTATTTTTTAAGGAAACAGTATGAGTCAATTAACTTTCGGTGTGATCGGTACCTCTAGAAAAACAGATGAGCGTCGTTATCCCATTCATCCAGAACACTTAGTGCGCATCCCTGAATACCTTCGTCATCGCTTAATTTTTGAAGAAGGTTATGGCGCTGCGTTTAATATTTCTGACGACGAGATCGCTGCACAAACAGGCGGTATTGCCACCCGGCACGAGATATTAGCTGATATTGGTGCGGTAATTATTGCTAAACCTGTCTTGGCCGATTTAGAAGAATTGCGTGAAGGCGGGATTTTATGGGGATACGTTCACTGTGTTCAACAACGTGAGATTACTCAAGCTGCGCTGGATCGCAAGCTTACCTTGATTGCTTTTGAGGATATGTTTGTTTGGTCTCCAAAGGGGCAAGTCGGTCGCCATACCTTTTACAAAAATAACGAAATGGCGGGTTACTGTGCGGTCATTCATGCTTTGCAATTAAAAGGCATCGATGGGCATTATGGTAATCAACGCAAGGTGATTATCTTTAGTTTTGGGGCCGTCAGTCGTGGGGCTATTTATGCGCTTAAAGCCCATGGATTTCGGGATATAACGATTTGTATTCAGCGGCCAGATCATGAAGTGCGGGAAGAAGTGCTCGACTGTCATTATGTAAAAGTACGCGAAGGTCAAAAAGGCGAAGCCCGCATGGTGGTGGTTGAACACGATGGCACGATTCGTCCTTTAACGGAGTTAATCCGTGAAACAGACATTATCGTCAACGGGACTTTCCAAGAAACCGATCATCCAACTAACTTTGTTATTGAATCCGAAGCGGCGTCATTGAAGTCAAATTGCTTGATTATCGATGTCAGCTGTGACGAAGGCATGGGCTTTTTCTTTGCCAAGCCAACTAGCTTCCAAGCACCAATGTTTCAGTACAACACGATCGATTATTACGCGGTTGATCATACCCCAAGTTACTTGTGGGAAAGCGCTACACGTTCTATTTCTGCTGCCTTGATTGTTTATCTCGAAAATGTTTTAGAAGGCCGCGAACATTGGCAGCACAATGAAACCATTCGCCGCGCGATAAACATCGACGAAGGTGTGATTAAGAATCCGCTGATCTTGTCGTTCCAACATCGGGAAATGACACCGCCTTATGCTGCTTTAACGATATAAATCAGCCAAAGAAAACAGCCAATGTTCCAGTCAGATAGGTCGCATTGGCTGTGGTCTTATGCTGCGCTTTATTGTAGGGGGAATATGTGTATTACAGCTCTTTATTTACTTTTACCATTAAAGCCTCTATTTCTTTGTGGCGGCCCATATCGGCAATTGGGCGGTCTGGTCTTGGGGCGGCTTTTTTGGCGATGTCGAGATGCTGTTTGGCGCCCTGATAATCACCATCGTCGTATAAAAATTCCGCAAGAAAATAGTTGCTGTCGATGCCTGTTGGGTTCAGTTTATAGGATTGCACTAAGAGTTCTTTGGCTTTTTTGTCATCACCAAACCCAATCGGCCAACCGGGTACTTTATGGTACAGCACGCCTAAGCTGGTCATGGCAGAACCCGATAATGCCTTGGGATTCATGGTTATGGCAGCTTCGAATGATTGTTTTGCCGCTTCTGCTAATGATAACGCCCCTAATCCGCCTTTTGCGCCTGCGGTGCTGGATTGAATAATACCAAGCCAAATCAGATCGTCTGGATTGTTAGGTTCTGCATTAACTAATTCTTGCGCCTTGAGCGCAAGGTCGTTAAAGGCCGCTTCTTTGGCGTCGTCGCCTTCTATTTGGTAATTGATTTGTGCCCAACGCTGTTGAATCTCTAACAAACTAGAGGTGCCAGCGGCCCAAGTAGAGGAAACTAAGCCGAGGGTGAGTAGGCTAGCTGTGATAAATGATTTCATGATAATACCTCTTGTGCGGTTTGCTCGACGTCTTTTTCACGACGTAGAAAGCGTTTAATAATGGGAAGTTTTTTGAACAGCGCCTTGTCCACAATGTGTGGGAAAGCACCGTTGATTTTGACAAAGAGTTTTTCAGGAAAACCGACAAATTGTCTGGCGTGACCTGTTTCAAGTTGCTGAATGAGTGAATTAGCAACGCTTTCTGGTGAATCGATGCTATTGCCCAAGGCTTGGTTCATCGCCATGGCCTGATCGCTATTAATGCTGGTGGCCGTGGCCCGTGGCGCAAAGTAATGAACATGAACATTGGTATCTGCTAATTCACGGTGCAAGGCTTCAGTAAAACCGCGTAGACCAAATTTGCTGGCGCAGTAGATAGATTGTCCGGCGAAACCAATGCTGCCAAATGCTGAGCCAATGTTGACCAAGTACGATGGTGTAGCTTGTCGCTGATTGGTTTTTTGCAACACAGGCAGCAATGCCTTGCTGAGTAATATCGGTGCCAATAAGTTGGCTTCTAAGGTGTCTACAATGACGGCTTCTTCAGTGTCTTCTAACAAGGAAAATTGCCCAACACCTGCGTTATTAATCAGCATGCTGATGGTGTTCAATTCAGCCATACTGCAGATCTTTTCACGGCCTTGGGTTGTGGTGATGTCCGCCACGAGTATCTGATGTTCGCCAGTCAAGGAGTTGCTAAGTTGTTGTAAGCGCGATTCACTTCGACCTTGCAGAATCAAACTTACCCCTTTGTTGGCTAAGGCTTTCGCGATGGCTTGACCTATGCCCCCCGTCGCGCCAGTTAATAAACAGGTTTGTTGTTGCCATTGCATGATGTTTCTCCTATGCCGCGTCGGCTTGAGCCGCCGCATTGTCTAGCTCACGGAAAATATTGGCGTACAGTTTGAAAAACATTTTTGCGCTGTGAATGATCTGATCTTGCTCGTTTTTATCAGTGATTTTATTCATCAGATTTTCAAAGAAGACAATGTGTTCTTGATCCAATGAGCCATGTGAACGCAAATAGCTAAAGGCATTCGCAGGTAAATCGAGTTTGTTTTTAATTTGCTCTGCGGCGTTATCCGCTAAGGCAATGCTGGTGCCCTCAAGTACAAAAACCATGCCGAAAAAACGCAATGGATTGATACGATTGATCGTGTCGTAAGCATACGCCACCATCAATTCTGTTGCAGATGCGGGTTGGCTTTTACGGACGGCTTCTTTATCGGCGCCGCAGGCTGCGATGTCGTTTAGGATCCATTCTTGATGGCCCATTTCTTCTTCTATGTATTCGCCAACGGCTTCCCGTAGCCATTCTTTTTCTTCGGGTAAACGACTGCCCACTGCCATCAATAATGGCACGGTGTGTTTGACGTGATGATAGGCTTGAGTCAAAAAGTCGACGTAGTTTTCTAAAGTGATTTGGCCATGGAAACAGCGCTGAATAATCGGTGAGGTCACCAAGTATTGTCTTTCGGCTAGGGTTTCCTGTTGTAGGCGTTGGTAAAGTGTCATAGGGATTCTCCAAGTGCGGTGTTCAATTGTGAAAAAGTGTTTTGGTATAAAGGTTCAATCTGGTCGGCAAAATGCACCAAAATTTTGTGACGAATTGGTTTTCCTGTCGCGGTGACCATGCCAGGAATCGTCATTAATGGCTGCTCGAGTGGAAGCCAAGTGCCAATCCGGGCGTAGTCTGGCAAGTGTTGATTCACCATGGAAATCACGTGTTGAATTTGTTCTTCGGTGATGTTTGCTGCAGGGCTGAGTAAGGCGCCGCAATAAGGCCTTGCTTCACCAAACACTAATACTTCGCGGAAATACCCTGTCGCCATAAGTTCGGCTTCTACCCATTCTGGTGACACGTTGCGACCAAACGAGTTAATGATGATGTTCTTTTGGCGCCCATCAATGTTCAAAAAGCCATTGGTTAGGCTGACCAAATCACCAGTGCGGACTTCTTTTGGGTAGAAGCTTTCTGGTTGATTGAGGTAACCAAGGAATAGGTTGCCAGTGATCACCAATTCGCCTTGCTCAATGTGTAGTTGATTGTGAGGCAACACGGCACCTGCGGAGGCTTGATCTTGTTGTGCTGGCGTATTTAATGACACCACAGAGGCGCATTCAGACAAACCGTAACCTTGATAAACTGGCAAACCAAGGGCGTGCGCTTTTTGCACCAACCCCGCCGCGACTTTACCACCACCAACCGCGATAAATTGTAACGAGGTCGGCGGCTTCCATCCCTGCAGGCAGGCACCAAGAAACAGTGACAGTAACTCTGGTACCAAAATTAAACTGGTAGGCTGTTGTTGGCTGATCAATGCTAGTAATTGTTGTGGCTGAGTCAAACGGCTGCCGCTAAAGCCGCGTTCTTCTTGGTTTGCCAAAATAATGGTGCCGCCAACCAAAAGAGGCGAATAAATCCCCGCGATGTTTTCTAACAAGGTCGCCAAAGGCAATAGACACAAATGACGAACGTCTTGCAGGGCGACCGCCTTGGCAAGGGAATGGGCGACATTGAGCTGCGATTCATTGCTCAAACAGACGCCTTTCGGATTGCCTGTGGTGCCCGATGTAAAGGTGATTTTATGAGTGCCAGTTGGAATTTGTGGCTTGTTTTGTACGGTTAAACGAGAGACATAAACCCCTTCAAACGGGCTGTCTGTTGCGTCATGGTTAGCTGGGCTGTTGTTGTCTTGTGTCAGCATCAATTCGATGCCGCTTTCATTTAGCAAGTGAGCCGTTTGTTGAGGGCTAAAAAAGCTCGGCACTGGCACGCAGCAAAGCTCTGCGTCTTGGCAAGCCAGATCAAATAAAACCCACTCAATGGTGTTGTCCATGGCGATGGCAACCCGAGACACTTGTTGCTCTATCAGCCAGTTTTTACGAGCAGTTACGGCATTGGCTAATGCTTGATAAGTGAGCTTTTTATCTTGTTGTATTAGGGCGACATTATTGGCCCATTCTGGAGAAGAGAAATACCACATTATGCGTTCCTTAGCTGTAGCAATAAATGTTGAAAGTTGGCTTGTACAAGATCCATTAAGGCTTCAAGTTCAGGTTGTTGCAGCGCTAGTGCGACGGCTTTTTTTACATCCAGAAACATGACCTTAGGGTGATTGTCGTAATAGCTGCCCCATTGAGTGCCGTCACTTTTTAGCAAGTTAGGGTTTGCATCGGCTAAAAAAGTCAGTGGTAATTTCAGCTTATTAAGTAGCTGACGTACCTTATCTGTGCCAGCAAAGACCAAATAGTTCACCTCAGAAAGATACAATCCCATGACCACCGTCATTAACAATGGCAAGGTAAAACGTTGGTTTTGGCTATACAGATTCCCCAGCTCCGCCACATTCGAACGTTCTGTCCAAACGCCGTGTTTTTGCAGGCTATCGGTGATCGACATAGGCAGATACTGTTCGACAAACAATGGTTGAGTGCCGCGACGAACGCCCATTACTGCTCTTAACCCTTGTGCCTTTATGCCAAGTAGAATCGGCATAAACGTATTGATATCGGCTTGATACTTTTTCGCAAAACCGTCTTTTACGAAGTTTTCTAAATCTCGTCGAGCACCACCATCAACGCTCGCGGCAACAAATTCATAGGGCATGGTCGGTGTTGCGACTTTGTTCCGCTGGATGTTGGTATGTACTGAATCTGAAGGCTGCATAATGGGATACCCCTTAATTTATATAGCTTCAGATTAGAGACATAGAATTAAGGAAACCTTATGTCTAATCATTAATTTATTAATATTAATAAATTAATTTCGCCAATCCTTTATTAAGGAAAAGCTTTTATTTTCATTGGGTTATGGTCGTTTTTTGATTTTTTAAAGAAGTGTTGATTTCTTCAGAAAAAAGTTTTCTTAAGGATTCTTAAGAAAGCGCTTGAAATTAAGCAATGGATGGCTATTCACTATAAAAATATCGCTATATTTTTTGACAAGATAGGCTGCTTTTTTGATCCTAAGGTTCGCTCTTGATTTTGCCTTGCTTAAAATGCATGGCGTCTTTCGAATTATTCCGCTTTTTCGATGCTTTTTTGCGGCTTAACATCTTTTTATTTTAATGAAGATGTGAAGAACTCACTAAGAAGGTATGGATGGAAGCCTGTGATCTAAATGCCGCTGAAGCGCGCCGCTTGATGGCGCAAAAGTCGTTGTCTGTTATGGAGTTAGCACAAAGCTGTATTACACGAATGAATGCCGTGAATCATGCTGTCAACGCGATCGTTGCCTGTGATCCAGACGATCTTATGGCCCAAGCAAAGCTGGCTCAACAAGCTATTGATAAGGGGGAACCGTTGGGCGTATTGCATGGTTTGCCATTGAGCGTGAAAGACATGGTCGACCTGAAGGGATTCCCGACGACGTTTGGCAGTACTATTTACAAAGACAATATGGCCACATCCGATGACCCAATGGTCGCGCAGCTACGTCAAGCAGGCGCTTTGCCGCTGGGGAAAGCCAATAATCCGGAATGGAGTGCAGGCGGCAATACACGCAATGCGGTGTATGGCGCAACGGCGAATCCGTTTGATGTGACGCGTTCAGCGGCCGGATCGTCTGGTGGCTCGGCGGTGGCGTTGGCTTGTGGTATGACACCATTAGCAACGGGATCAGATACGGGTGGAAGTTTGCGAAATCCAGCGGCTTTTTGTGGCGTGGTGGGCTTTCGTCCTTCTCCAGGTGTGGTGCCTGGACACAGTCGGCCAATTGGTTTAATTCCTATTTCAACCAATGGTCCGATGGCGCGTTCTGTCGAAGACGTTGGTTTGATGTTATCGCAGATGATTCGTCCAGATCGCCGAGATCCTTGGGTGTCTGTGGTGGAAGGCGTTGGGCAACACAACGCCGATGCTTATCGTCATTTGCCAGACTTTGATTTGAGTAGTGCGAAAGTGGCGTTTACCAACGACTTTGGTTTTGCCATGACGGAAAATTTGATCAAAGAATCCTTCCAAGAAAAAATCGACAAATTTGGTTCTGTATTCGCCCAATGTGACAACGCCCATCCTAATTGCGACAACGCCGATCATATTTTTGCGGTATTAAGAGCGCTTAATTTTTCCGGTCATCATCGCGATTTGTCCCACCAATACCCAGAGCAAATGGGGCCAAATATTCTGATGAATATTAAAGAGGGCGAGTCATACAGCGCATTAGACGTGGTAAGTGCGCTAAACAAACAAACGGTGATGTATCGTGCCTGGCAGGTATTTTTTGACGAGTATGATTTTATTCTAGCGCCCACCACTACCATTAGTCCGCGAGATTGGCATGAACTTTACCCAGAGCAGATTGATGGTAAGCCGACACAAAGTTATTATCACTGGCTTTCTATGGCGTATGCATCGACTTTAACAGGTCACCCGTCTGTAACCTTGCCAGTGGGACGAGACAAAAACAACATGCCGTTTGGCTTGCAAATTATTGGCCGACGCGGTGATGATTTATCTACCTTGGCGTTTGCCAAAGCGTTAGAAGCCTTATTAGATAAAACGCCAGATTTAGCACGCCCAAGAGTCGATATTGCTTTGTTGTCTCGTTTACCCGCGTTGAAACATGCCGAAGGTTTTATGGGCTTCTAATCTATCGAGGTCTTTTATGGAGTATTTGAGTGACTGATTATATTTCTAATTCCGTTGTGCAGTCGCTTATTGCGTTGCAGGAAATCACTTGGTTCAATCCGAGAAAAGTGCGCTTTGATCAGGTGCAATCTGATCTGTCCCTACAAATGTCAGATATGCTCGATGCCTCGGATCGACTCACGCGTTTTGCGCCTTACCTTGCTCAAGTGTTTCCCGAAACGTCAGCTACTAATGGAATCATTGAATCTGAATTGAAAGCCATTCCTGCTATGCAGCATGCCTTATCAGACTCGGTGAATCTCGACATTTCTGGTCGCTTGTTGATGAAGTGTGATAATCAATTGCCGATTGCGGGTTCCATTAAAGCGCGCGGTGGTATTTATGAAGTCTTGTTGCATGCCGAGCGTTTGGCGTTAGGTAATGGCTTATTGAAAAACAGTGACGACTATCGAATATTTGATTCTGAGCCTTTTCGAGCGCTGTTTTCCAAGCATCAGATCGTCGTTGGCTCAACTGGAAATCTAGGCCTGAGTATCGGCATTATGAGCGCCAAACTGGGCTTTGATGTCACGGTTCATATGTCGTCGGATGCTCGTGAATGGAAAAAAGCCTTGCTGAGAAGTAAGGGCGTTAATGTCGTTGAACATACAGCTGATTATGGCGTTGCTGTAGAGCAAGGGCGACAGGAAGCCATGCAAAAAGACACGGCGTATTTTATCGATGACGAAGATTCCACTTCGCTGTTTTTAGGCTACAGCGTAGCGGCGTTACGTCTACAAAAACAGCTAGTCGAGCAGGGCATTGTTGTCGATAAAGATCATCCCTTGTTTGTCTACTTGCCTTGCGGTGTTGGTGGCGCACCTGGCGGTATTACTTTTGGCTTAAAACAAGTATTTGGTGATCATGTGCATTGTTTCTTTGCTGAGCCAACCCATTCGCCTTGCATGGTGTTAGGTATGGAAACAGGCTTGCATAATGGTATCTCAGTCCAAGAGTTAGGTATTGATAATCAAACCTGTGCCGATGGCTTAGCGGTTGGCCGACCTTCAGCCTTTGTTGGTCCTATGATGGATTCGCTGCTCAGTGGTGTTTATACGGTTTCTGACGATAATATGTCTCGCCATTTGGCCATGCTGGTGGATGCAGAAGGCATTCCTGTGGAGCCGTCTGGCGCAGCTGGCGTAAGTGGCGTACTGCGAGTGTTAGCTGAGAGTGGCGATTACCTAACCGCACATCAAATTGAAGATAAAATGTCGCAAGCGACGCATATCATCTGGGCGACGGGCGGTGACATGGTGCCGGAAGAAGAAAGAAAAGCCTACTATCAAAAAGGCCAAGCCTTGCTGTCTTAAAGTCTTATTGTCTTAAAGCACATTTGTCTTGCTGAAAGAGCCAAAAGTAATGCTTTGGCTCTTTTTACCCTATTTTTTTAATGGCTGCTGCGGCGCTTTTATGAAAGAGCCAAGTTTATATCTTCAATGTTCTCTTCATGCTGCATTTTTTCAATCATGTAATTTAGAAATACTCTTACGGCAGCAGGTAAGGTGCGGCCAGAGAGGGTTTGCACCTCAATATTGCGGATGTCCATGCCTCGATCCCGAATGGGGATAGCAACCAGTTCGTTAGACGCGAGTTGATGGCGCATAGAGATTTCTCCCGCAAGATGCACGCCGCCTTCATAAGTCGTAAAGCGATTCAAGGTCGCCATGTTGTTAGAGACCAGAACCGGATCGAATAACAGGTTTAAGCGACTGCAACAGATATCGAACAGCTGTCTTACGGTAGTGTTTTCTTCTGGTAGGGCAATCGGATAGGGCTGTAGTTGCGCTAAAGTAACGGTTTTTTTGTTTGCCAATGGATGGTTGGGATGCACTACCGCAACGACGGGGGAGGGTTGTCGATATGCAACTTGAATGTCTTTGGCGGGAGATAAATTTAATGTTATGCCTATGTCTGCATCACCGTGGCTGACGCGTCGTGATACCTCTGCAGGTGAACTGACATAAATATGAAAATGAATGCCTTCGTGTTGTTTGCGAAAATTTGCGATGTTGCGTGGTAAGAATTCCATCGCAAAACCTTCCGAGCAAGAGATGTTTACATGACCTCGGTTTAGGCCCTCTAAAGCGGCAATTTCTGACACAACTCTGTCCGATTCTAGTGCGTTCTTACGTGCATACACGGCTAACATTTCCCCTGCTGCACTCAATTCCATCCCGCGAGGGCGGCGTTCGAAGAGTGTTGTACCGAGAATATCCTCTAGGCTATTTATCTGCCTACTTATCGCGCTGGCTGCCACATTTAGGTGCAAAGATGCTTCACTAATAGAGCCATACCTTGCAACCTCTAAAAAATAACGTAGCGCAGTGTCTTGTAAGCGTAATGCGGCTTTCATGGCATTTTTCCTGAATTTTATCAACTATTAATGGTTTTTATCAGATTTTATGATGTCTGTCATTTCGCCATAGGCATGCTTTTTTGGCAACGTTTCTTTGCATTTTTTTTAATTGTGGCAATGGTTGTTTTTGCATAGTGTGAATGAAAGTTGCATTGCGTGAATATCAAATTAAAAAGGTCAAAAGGAACGAAACGATGAAAAAATTCAGTTTTAACCACTTTGCTCTACGTAGAACGTTGGTCGCTACTCTTGTTGCTGGTTCTTTAGTTGGTATCTCAGCTCCCGTATTAGCCAATAAAGCGAATGATACTTTGGTATATGCCGTGGGACTTGAGCCAGAAAACGTCAGTCCTTATCACAACAATGTGCGGGAAGGGATTATTTTGTCTCATTTGGCTTGGGATACGTTAATTTATCGTGATACCAAGACTGGTGAATACAAACCTTTATTAGCGACCAGTTGGAAATGGGAAGATGCCACACATTTGTTGTTCACGTTACGCGAAGGTGTGACCTTCCAAAATGGTGATGCATTTAGCGCCGATGATGTGGCTTTTACATTTAATTATGTGACATCGCCTGAGTCAAAAATTGTCACACGCCAAAATGTCGACTGGATTGAGCGTGCAGAAAAAGTCGATGATTACACCGTGCGTTTAGTGTTGAAACAACCTTTCCCTGCGGCATTAGAATACTTGTCTGGCCCGACGCCGATTTACCCTGAAAAATATTTTAAATCCGTTGGTATTGAGGGTTATGCCAAAGCACCAATAGGAACCGGTCCTTATAAAATCACCGAGGTTCTGAGTGGTGAGGGTGCGAATTTAGAGCGTTATGAAGGCTATTTTGAAGGCGGTCCAATTAGCAAACCAGCCATCAGTAAAATTCAATTTAGAGTGATTCCCGATCCAGATGCGCGTCTTGCCCAGTTGATGACAGGTGCAGTGGATTGGACGTGGCGAGTGCCGTCTGATCAAGCCGATGAAATGAAGATGATGCCTAATTTGCAAGTGGTGAGTTCTGAAACTATGCGAGTGGGTTATTTGGCAATGGACACCAGTAGTGAAGCCCAGAAGGATTCACCCTTTAGGAATAAATTGGTTCGAGAAGCTGTGAACTATGCGATTAATCGTGATGCTCTTGCGAATGAGCTGGTGCGTGGTGGAAGCCGTGCTATTTACACTCCGTGCTTCCCTTCCCAGTTTGGTTGCGATGTATCTGCCGCTAAAAAATACAATTATGACCCTGCTAAAGCTAAAGCTTTGCTTGCCGAAGCGGGTTATCCAAATGGTTTTGAAACCGATTTTTATGCCTATCGAGATATGGATTTGGCCGAAGCGGTGTTAGGTAATCTTCGCGCTGTCGGTATTACGTCTAAGATGCACATGTTGACCTACGCAGCTTTGCGTAAAGAGCAGCGTTCAGGGAATGTGCCTTTAGCATTTCAAACATGGGGTTCTTATTCGGTAAATGATGCGTCTGCTATGACCAGTGTGTACTTTAATGGTGGCGCAGATGATATGAATCGTGACACAGAGGTAATGGCTTTAGTCGATGCAGCGGACACCAATGTGGACCCAGAAATTCGTAAGAAAAATTACAGTGAAGCGATTAAGAAAATCACTGAAGCCGCTTATTGGAATTTCATGTTTTCTTATTCTAGTAATTATGCCTTCAGTAAAGAACTGAACTTCACCCCTTATCCTGATGAATTACCGCGCTTTGTAGAGTCAAGCTGGAAGTAATGCGTAAGACGCTTATTGCACAAGTGCGGTAAGCGTCGCTGGCTTCTTTAGCAACAAAGATTCAAAGACGGTTGTGGAGTTTTTTATGCTGGTATTTATATTTCGTCGGTTGCTGGTGGCATTCAGTGTGGCGATCACCGTTTCGGTTGTGAGCTTTATGTTGCTGCATTTATCAGGCGATTTGGCTATTTCAATAGCGGGTCCTGAGTCTACTGCTGAGCAGGTGGAGCAAATCAGAATCGATTTTGGTTTGGATAAACCTATGGTGTATCAATACTTTGATTGGCTATGGTCAGCGGTGCAATTGGATTTTGGACGCTCTTATTATTTTCAAGATACCGTGATGTCACTGATTAGTGAACGTTTACCTGTGACGCTCACTTTAGGTGCTCTGGCATTAGGATTGGCGACTGTTGTGGCGATTCCTTTGGGGGTTATTGCCGCGATTAAACAAGATACTTGGATTGATCGTTTGGCGTTAACCATCGCGGTTATTGGTCAAGCCATGCCGAGTTTTTGGTTTGGTCTTACTCTTATTGTGGTCTTTGCGGTGACCTTGCAATGGTTGCCTGCTGGGGGCAATGAGTCTTGGCAGCATTTTGTATTGCCTGCGATTGCACTGGGATACTATGCCATGCCTGCCATGATGCGTTTAACACGCACAGGCATGCTGGAAGTGTTGAATTCTGATTACATTCGCACGGCTCGCTCTAAAGGCTTAAATGAGTCTTCGGTGATTTTCAAACATGCACTGCGCAATGCGGTTATCCCTGTTGTTGCCTTAGCGGCGGTCGAGCTAGGTTTTATGCTCGGTGGTTCGGTAGTAATTGAATCAGTGTTTTCGTTAAAAGGCTTAGGTCAACTCGCGTGGGATGCGATTACCCGTAATGACTATCCAGTGGTGCAAGCCGTGGTGTTGATTATTGCGGTGTTTTATATCCTGTTAACTTTTCTAGCGGATGTGATCAACGCCATGCTTGATCCACGTTTGCGTGTCCGCTGAGGTGCCTACTATGTCTGATGCGACTTCTACTGTTTCAACGGTTTCTAATGCCAATACGTTTTTGCCAGTGGTGCCTGAATGGAGGCGCACGATGAATCGTTTTATGGGGCATCGTGGTTTGTTAATGGGGCTCAATTATTCTTGGTTTGATTGTGGTACTGGCAATATTAGCGCCTTGGTTGGCACCACATGATCCGTATTTACAAAATATTTCTCAGCGTATGATTCCGCCCGTTTGGCACGAAAAAGGTTCTTGGGAACATATTTTTGGCACCGACAAATTAGGCCGAGACTATCTAAGTCGTTTGCTTTACGGGGCGCGAATTTCCTTGACGATTGGTTTGTCCGCTGCGCTTATTTCTGGGCTGATTGGCACCACATTGGGTGTTTTGGCTGGCTATTTCGGTGGCCGAGTCGATGCGGTGATTAGTTACATCATTACGACGCGTTTGGCCATGCCGGTTGTTCTTGTGGCGTTGGCTATGTCAGCTTTAGTTGGCGGTTCCTTACAAATGGTGATCATCTTATTGGGCTTGCTGTTATGGGATCGATTCGCGGTGGTGGCGCGCTCCACGACTCAGCAATTACGCGATGCTGAGTTCATTGCTTCGGCCAAAGTGCTAGGTGCGTCAACCACTTACATTCTAGTGCGGGAATTATTGCCTAATATCTTAAGTGCATTAATTGTCGTGATGACCTTGGAAATGGCTCATGCCATTTTGTTGGAAGCAACCTTGTCTTTTCTTGGCTTGGGCGTTCAGCCGCCCATGCCGTCTTGGGGATTAATGATTTCGGAAGGGAAGGGGTATATGTTTTTTAAACCTTGGGTCATTGCGATTCCCGGCATTGCGCTGATGGTGTTGGTATTGGCGATTAACTTAGTAGGCGACGGTTTGCGTGATATGAACGCACCAGAAGGCCGGAATTGAGGCCAAAGGAGACATCATGAAACGAATACTCGAGGTAAAAAATTTACAAGTCAGTCTGCCAACGCCAAATGGCGATTTGCGAGCGGTACGTGGCATTGATTTGCACGTAAACAAAGGTGAAATGCTCTGCATCGTAGGGGAATCTGGGTGCGGTAAATCCATGACCTCCATGGCGTTGATGGGGTTGTTGCCGAAGCGTGCAGAAGTGACCGCCGAGACAATGCAGTTCGACGGCATGGATTTATTGTCCTTATCGAAAAAAGAACGCAATCAAGTGCGCGGTATGCGCATGTCGATGATTTTTCAAGAGCCGATGACCTCGCTGAATCCTTCTTATACCTTGGGCAATCAGTTGTGCGAGGGCATTATTAAGCATAAAAAAGTGAGCAAAGATGAAGCTAAAAAACGCGCAGTGTATTTATTGGAGCGTGCTGGTGTACCGTACCCCGAAAAGCGTTTAGACCAGTATCCACATCAATTATCGGGCGGTTTACGCCAGCGGGTGATGATCGCCATGGCGCTGATGTGTGAGCCTGATTTGATCATCGCCGATGAACCAACCACGGCACTAGATGTGACGATTCAAGCACAAATATTACGTTTGATTCGAGAGCTTCAACAAGAGTTTGGCACCGCCGTTATTTTTATCACCCATGACCTTGGTGTGGTGGCGCGTATCGCCGATCGTGTGGCTGTGATGTATGCCGGACAAGTGGTGGAAACGGCGTCTGCGCAAGATCTGTTTTCTGATCCTCAACACCCTTATACCAAAGGTCTACTCAACTGCATTCCGATTCCGGGTAAGACCTTACCTGGTAGTCATTTGGAATCAATTCCGGGCGTGGTACCGAGTTTGATTGGCGAGCTAAAAGGCTGTGCGTTTGAAAACCGTTGCAGCGTCTCGATTGGCGAATGTTGTTACCGTTCGCCTCGTTTAGAGAACCATCTAGTCTCAGAGGCTCATCAAGTACGTTGTCCTATTGCGACGGCATCATTTCAGGAGGCGGTATAATGGCGGAATACGCTTTGGAACTAACGAATCTGTCGCGTCACTTTTATCTTAAAAATGGCGCATTTAAAGAACCTACATTGCTAAAAGCCGTAGACGGTATTTCGTTGCGCATTCGTCCTGGTGAAACCTTGGGTTTGGTTGGCGAATCTGGTTGTGGCAAAAGCACCTTGGCGAAAATGATTCTAGGCTTACTGGAGGCCACCGATGGGGATATTTTGATTAATGATAAGGTCAGAGGATTAAGTTCACGTCTTGATATGTCTCGTCAGCTGCAGCCGATTTTTCAAGACCCTTATTCGTCTTTGAATCCACGTAAAACCATCGAGCAAATTATCCGCTTGCCACTGCAACTACACAAAATGGGGGACGTTAACAGTCAGCAAAAAGCCGTGAAAGACATCAGTGACTTAGTCGGCTTGCCTGAGCGGTTATTAAAAAATTATCCGGGACAATTGTCTGGTGGTCAGCGTCAGCGGGTTGCTATTGCGCGTGCTTTGATTCTTAAACCCAACATTCTGGTGTGTGATGAGCCAACGTCGGCGCTGGATGTGTCCGTTCAAGCGCAGATTCTTAACCTATTGATGGATTTGAAAAAAGAGCTAGGACTGACGTATTTATTTATCAGTCATAACCTTGGCGTGGTGGAGCACTTGGTGGATCGAGTTGCTGTTATGTATCGCGGCAAAATTGTCGAGCAGGGTACACGGGAAGAGATCTTTCAAAATGCGCAACATCCTTATACCCAAGCCTTGTTATCTTCTGTTTTAACGCCGGAACCGGCATTGGGGTTGCCTGAAGTGTTGGATTCAAGTGCGTGGGATAAAGCATCTTAAATACCTTTGATTTTGCCTTTTAGCCTAGCTTTTATTTTTAAGGAGAGAACATGAGTCGTCAATCGACCATTCAAGGTGCGGAGTTTTATTTTGATTCTGGCGCTTTTTTTACGGCATTAGAGCAGCGCGTTAGCGTTCACAGTGAAAGCCAAAATCACCACGCTTTTGACCAGTTACATGCTTATTTGCAAGACATTATTATGCCCGAGCTTGCTTCTTTGGGCTTTCAATCACGCCTTGTTGCTAATCCTGTGACGGAAGTAAATCAACCGGGTTCTTGGCCCTTTTTGATTGCCGAACGAATCGAAGATCCAACTCAGCTGACGTTGCTGACCTATGGTCACGGAGACGTGGTGCGCGGTTATGACGATCAATGGAAAGCAGGATTGTCACCTTGGAAAGTGGTGGTGGATGGCGACCGTTGGTATGGCCGTGGAACGGCGGATAACAAAGGCCAGCACACCATCAACTTTGCTGCATTAAAGCAGGTGATTGAGGCGAAAGATGGCAAGCTAGGCTTTAACGTTAAAGTGATTTTAGAAATGGGCGAAGAAGCCGGTTCCCCAGGGTTAGCAGAGCTTTGTGAGCTGTATAAAGAGGAACTGGCAGCGGATTTGTTTATTGCCTCCGATGGCCCAAGACTAAGTGCTGAGCATCCAACCATTTTTCTTGGATCACGCGGTGGTTTTAATTTCGATATGAAAGTGTTGTTGCGCGATGGCGCCCATCATTCTGGTAATTGGGGTGGTTTATTGAGCAACGCCGGCACGCGCTTGGCCCATGCTTGGGCGTCTATGGTGGATGCTAAAGGTAAGATTCTTGTCAAAGGTTTGTTGCCTGCGCGCTTGCCAGAATCGGTTCGCCAAGCACTTAAAGACATTCCTGTGGGAGAAGGAGCAAACAGTCCAGCCATTGATCCTAATTGGGGTGAAGCCCGATTTAACCCCAGCCGAGCGAGTTTTTGCGTGGAACACTTTAGAGATGCTGGCCTGCAAAACGGGCAATCCGGATATGCCTGTGAATGCAATTCCCGGCTACGCCAGCGCCCATTGTCAGCTGCGTTTTGTGGTCGAAAGCGACAGTCAAAATTTTTTAAAACATATCCGAGATCATTTGGATCTACATGGCTTTAGTGATGTTGAAGTCACTGATAGCGGCCATACTATGGAGGCGACACGCCTTGATCCTGAAGACCCTTGGGTGGATTGGGCCTTGGCTTCACTCGCGCAGACAACCGGTAAAAAAACTGTGCTACTGCCTAACTTGGGGGGCTCGCTGCCCAACGATGTGTTTGCCAATATTCTCAATTTGCCCACCGTTTGGGTGCCACATTCTTACCCTGCGTGCAGTCAACATGCGCCAAATGAACACGTATTAGCGCCAGTGTGTCGTGAAGCTTTACAGATTATGACGGGGCTTTTTTGGGATTTATCTGAACAAGGTGCCTCGATCCAGGCAAAACGTTAAGGAGAACGAAATGACAATCACGACAGCAAAAAAGCTAAGCAACAGCGCACTCGCACCTTATGCGGATTTACTCTGTGACTGGCTCGCCACTCAAGAAGACGAGATGATTCAGTGTCTACAGGAATTAGTCGATACCGACTCGAACAGCTATGACAAAGAGGGGGTCGATGCGGCAGGACGGCTAATGGCGTCTTGGTTAGAAGCCGATGGTATCGAATGTCGCTGGCATAAATCGGCAAGCTCTGGCGATGTGTTGGAAGCACGTATTGGTTCTGGATTTGATAAAAAAGATTCTCAGCCAGCCATCTTTCTGATGGGACACAGGGATACGGTTTTCCCAAAAGGCACCGTTGCAACACGTGGCTTTACTCGTGATGGTATGACGGCGTTTGGGCCAGGCGTAGCAGATATGAAATCCGGTTTAGTATTGAATTGTTTTGTGTTAAGAGGTTTGCAGTATTTATTGAATAACTCTGATATCGATGAATTACCTCATCCGGTTGTTGGCTTGTTCACTGGTGATGAAGAAATAGGCTCGCCAGAAGGTCGTCATGTTATTCAACACATGGTGAAGGGGGCAAAAGCGGTTTTCAATGCCGAACCCGGTCGCATCAGTGGCAATGTGGTATCGGCTCGAAAAGGCGGTGCGAGCTTTGAAATTATCGTCAAAGGCAAAGCCGCTCACTCTGGTGTCAATCATGCCGATGGTGTCAGTGCTATTGGCGGCTTGGCTTTAATCATTACTGAGCTGCATGCACTGACCGATTATGAAACGGGAGTGACAACCAATGTCGGTTTAATCAATGGTGGTATGTCTTCTAATACGGTTGCCGCAGAGGCCAAAGCTAAATTGGATTTACGCTACATCACGAAAGAGCAAATGGTCGATGCGATGGACGCGATTCAGGCCATTGTTGATATGCCTAGGCTGCAAGGTGTAACCGCTTCGGTACGCTTAATATCGGCGTTTCATCCGTTTGAATCCAGCATGAGCGATGGGCTATTAGCCCATTATCAAACACAAGCTGAGTCATTAGGCTTTTCCGTTGAAGGGGAATTTACAGGTGGCTGCTCGGATGCTGGTTTCACGTCGTCGATGGGTGTTCCGACCTTATGTGGAACGAGCCCAGTGGGCGCAAAAATGCATACTGAAGGCGAGCTTTGTTTGTTAGATACCTTTGTACCTCGCACGCAAGCCGTCGCCAAAAGTGTGTTGCTTTTGCCGTAAGGGTCGAACCTTTTAAAGGAGATAAATCATGCTTCACTCAATTGAAACAGAGCTAGCACCATCCGAATCTGAGGTTTGTTCACAAGCGATAAAGACTGGCAACTGGGCGTTTTTATCAGGGCAAATTCCTCTAGTTGTCGAGTCTAATACCTTGCTTCAAGGTTCGATTACTGAACAAACCGCTCAGGTTTTTCATAACTTGAGCGCGGTGGCAATGGCATCTGGCGGCTCACTTGAACATGTGGTGAAGCTGACGATTTACCTTAAAGACATGGCGAACCTAGTGGAATTCAATGAAGAAATGCTTAAGCACTTTAGCTTGCCACTTCCTGCCAGAGCCGTTGTATCGGTAAGTGCCTTGCCAATGGATGCCGAGATGCAAGTGGAAGCCATTATGATGATTCCAGATCCTGTTTGGTCGCTTGCTGTTACTTGATCAATTTTTAGTTCTCCATACTTCTAATTCTTAATAATGGTTTTATACCTCCCTTAGACCGCTTTTTTATTCTATTAATAGACTAAAACAGTGGTATTTTTTTGCCCTAAATTCCTCTGTTTTCTCGTCATATTGTTTCGCTAGAAATCTCATTTATCGAGGTAAATAAATCTAGTTTAATGGATGAAATTATATTTCATATTAATGATATTTATGGATGCTTATTTATCAATTTGTTGGTTTTTATTGTTTTTGTTTTCTTAAAATGATGAAAATTAGAAAGCACATTTCACGGTTTATTCGGTAGTCTGGTTGTAACTTAAAACAAAAACCTTAAAGCAAAGAATTTAAATCGACAAACCTACATTGATAAGGAACGACCGCTATGAACCTAAAAAAATTTGAACGTTACCCACTTACCTTTGGACCAACACCAATTGAAAAGTTACAACGTTTGTCTGATCACTTAGGCAATATTGAAGTTTACGCGAAACGTGAAGACTGCAACTCAGGTTTGGCTTTAGGTGGAAATAAACTTCGTAAACTGGAATACATAGTGCCAGATGCAATTGCATCCGGTGCGGATACCTTGGTGAGTATCGGCGGTGTGCAATCTAATCATACTCGTTTGGTTACTGCGACAGCGGCTAAAATCGGCATGAAATGTCGTTTGGTACAAGAAAGCTGGGTGCCGTTTGAAGATGCCGTTTATGACCGCGTTGGTAATATCTTAATGAGTCGCGTGATGGGGGCAGAAATTGATCTTGTAAACGATGGTTTTGACATTGGTATCCGTGAAAGTTGGAAAAACGCTATCGAAGACGTAAAGGCTAAAGGCGGCATTCCTTATCCTATTCCAGCTGGTGCGTCTGTGCATAAATTTGGTGGCTTAGGTTATGTAGGCTTTGCTGAAGAAGTACGTGAACAGGAAAAAGAGCTAGGTTTTAAATTTGATTACATTGTAGTTTGTACGGTAACAGGTTCGACTCATGCAGGTATGGCAGTGGGTTTCGCAGCAGATGGTCGTTCAAAAAATGTGATTGGTATTGATGCTTCTGGTACACCAGAGAAAACCCGCGCACAAGTGCTTTCTATTGCGCAAAACACCGCTGAGTTGGTTGAGCTTGGTCGAGAAATGACCGCAGACGACATTGTCATTAATGAAGATTACGCCTACCCAGCTTATGGCGTGCCATCGAATGAAACCAATGATGCGATTCGATTGGTGGCGCGTTTAGAAGGCATGATGACAGACCCAGTTTATGAAGGAAAATCCATGCAGGGTTTGATTGATTTAGCGAAAAAAGGCTTCTTCCCACAAGGTTCCAAAGTACTTTATGCGCATCTTGGTGGAGTGCCTGCCATTAATGGCTATAGTTATATTTATCGCAATGGTTAACCATTAACAAAGATTGGAAATAATCTGCTCTATCGGTAAAAAGGCTTCCATTGGGAAGCCTTTTGGTTTATCGCCATGAGTCTTTTTGTACCGCAACTAACACCTGCTTAACACAAATACAAATTTAGATTTGGAAGCGATCGACTAATTTGCTTAACTGCTGAACGTCGTTGCTTAGGCGATTTTTAATATCGATGGCTTTTTGTGTGTATTCTACGTTTGATGAAGCCGTATTAGTCACATCATTTACTTGCTTTGCTATCTCGTTTGCCTGTTGGTTTTGTTCTTGAATGGACGTCGATATTTGCTGGTTGGTATGACTCAAGGTGCTGATAGATTCTATAATGGTGGTAAACATTTCAATGGTTTCTTGTGCTTGTGTTGCGACGCTCCCTGTAAGTGTCTGTGACGTTCGCATGACTTGTGCCGCATCGGCTGAGCCTTTTTGGATACGCTCTACAGCGGTTTCTATTTCGAGTGTGGATTCATGCGTTCTATTGGCTAGGTTACGTACTTCATCAGCAACGACAGCAAAGCCTCTCCCCGTTTCTCCTGCACGAGCGGCTTCAATGGCTGCGTTAAGTGCTAATAAGTTGGTTTGTTCCGCTATACCACGTATCACATCCAGTATATTACCGATGTTTTGACCATCTGTTTCTAGAGTGGAAACCACTGAGGACGCTTTGTCCATTTCGTCGACCACGTTATGCAAGGATTTGAGTGTTTGCGATAGGTTGTTTTGGCCTCTTGTGGAGTTGGTGTTAGCTTCTATTGCCATTTCGCCACATTTACTCGCATCGGCTGATACTTCGCTTAAAGAATGGGTCATAACGTTAACAGCGTGGGCTATGCCTTTTGTGCCTTGTTGTTGGTGTTTGGACATGTTATCCACTTGTTGTAAAGCATTGTCTATTTGCGTGGCAAAACCTTGGGTTGATGAGACGGTTTTAGCGACTTGCTTGATGACCGAGTGTACCAGTTCGATAAATCCATTGAGGTTTCGTGCAACTTCCGACATTTCATCTTTGCCGGAACCATCAAGTCGAGTGGTTAAATCACCATCTGCACGGTTTAGGCCTTCTAGTAAGGTAATCATTTGACGAAGAGGACGAATAATCAGTCGGTTCGCAGCGAAGGCGATAAAGGCTGAGACGACGAGTACAATGACTAAAATGATGTAGTTATTCAGTTTTACGCTATGAATAACATTGTCTAAATTGGCAGCTCTTTTTTCTACCTGACTGTCGCCTTCCTCTTCTAATATTTCAATAAAGTCTAACAATTTCACAACGTGCTGGTCGAATTCATCCACTGCGCTCAGAGAGGTTGCTTGGTTATCAGAGAGTATTCTTCCCTTTAATGTATCGAGTGTCGCTAAATAATTATTTAAGGTTGTGAGGGCGCCTGTGCTCATGAGTCCAGAGTTTTTCATTCTGTCCAGCGCTTCTACAGTGAAGGCATTTTCTTCTGTAATTTTCTTTTTTGCGTCCTCGAGTGATATTTCATTGCCGATGTAGGCATCAAGAGTAATGATTTGGGCTTGTATACCAATCGTTCCCTCCATTGCACCATCGGCGGCATCCCAAGCATTGCCAGTAATGTAGCTAATTTCGGAATTGAGTTTATTGATCGATAATATGCTTAGAGTAGCGTTGCTTAGAACTAATGCCATGAATAGGCATATACCAAGATAAATTTTAGTCTTTATCGTCATTACCTTGCTCCAAAATACAAATATGATGATTTTTATATTAGTAGAAAATAACTAATTATTCATTTTTATATGAGGGTTAAATGTGAGCTTACGATTTTATTTAATACTGCGAATTGAAAAGATTTAGGCCGTTTTTTATATTAATTTTCATTTTGTCGTAGAGATCTAAAAATCCAATGGAGCGTTATCTTTGACTTCTTTCATCACAAAAAAGGTACGTAGCTGACGCACACTGGGTAAGGCCAGTAATTGATCGCTGTGGAGTTTATTAAAATCGGCCATGTCTTTAACACGCACTTTAAGAAAGTAATCAAAATCCCCTGCGACCAAATGACAATCCAAAATGAAAGGTAGCTTAGCGATGGCGCTCTCGAAAGTTGCAAAGCTTTCTTGTGTTGATCTATCTAATACCACACCGACCAGAACTAATGCACTACGTTCTACCTTGTTTGGAGCAATAATCGCACGTACTTCGTTGATATAACCGTCCTTAAATAACTGGTGGGTGCGGCGGTGACAGGTTGCCGGACTGACGTTGACCTGCTCAGCTAAATCGGCATTGGTTAGACGGCCATCTTGTTGTAATAAACGTAGAATTTTTTTATCAATTTTATCCATCAAGATTGCCTTAATGTTTTTAAAGTAAATGAATATGCGAAAGATTCTTTCTAAAACTATCAAAATACTGCAATAGATGAAATGGATAATTGTTTTTTTGACTGATTTTATTTCTCTTATTCTGTTTGCTATTTATACCGTGTTTAACCAAGTGCTCAAATTCTGTTCCCTGCTTAACAAAGGCGCTTTTTTTGGTGCAGTTTGATTGATTAAGCAGTGCTTTTTTGTATCAATCAGAGCGGTTTGTTTTTTTTACGTTATCGATAAAAAATATTTTTGATAAGTAAATCAATGGTTTTATACGTTTTTAAGCAAGTGCTTGTGGCCTCTTTTTTTATTTGGCACTGTACTTGCTAAATTCTATTCGTATCTATGTCGATTTTGTTGATGTAGTAAACAAGTTGGTCAACGTCGATCAGTTTGCTTAATGGCATCGTCGCCAGCTGCTGTTGTTTCAGTAGCACTCGGTCAGGCTCCTTTAGAAAGGAGATAGCTGATGAGGGTGGCGTGCGTGCCTTTCTTCTCTCTTTTCTTTTTCTTTCTAAAAAAGCCATTCGGTTATCCGAGACAGGCCTTGTCGTAAGCAAAATAACATTCGAACAATATTGGCGTGTCTTACTTACTCTGTTGAGTTTAGGTGCATCAAGTGACCTGTATTTTGAATGATTCTGTTGTGAAGAGCCTCTATTTTTAGGGGCTTTATTTGAGGATAAGAGATGAAAAAAATTGATGTCACAGAAGCCATTTTCGCCATTAAAAAAGAGAAAAATCTGAGTTGGGAATCTATCGCGAAAGCCACTGGCATGACCGATGTTTGGATCACCTCAGCCTGTTTAGGCATGAACAGTTGCTCAGAAGACGTGGCGGATAAGCTGGTGGCTTTTTTAGGTTTATCAGCAGAAGCTAAATCCGCCCTGATGGAATACCCAACCAAAACTTGGGATCACGTGATTCCGCAAGATCCCTTAATTTACCGCTTGTATGAAGTGGTGGGCGTTTATGGACCCACGCTTAAAGAGGTGATTCAAGAAAAATTTGGTGACGGCATCATGAGCGCGATTGATTTTTCTATGACCGTCGACAAAGAAGAAAACCCCAAGGGTGATCGGGTTATTTTGACGTTAAATGGGAAATTTTTACCTTATAAATCATGGTAATGAAGACATTTTAATGAACGAGTTTTGAATGACGAATTGCTGGTTTTCGGCAATCTAAAGACAAGAGGGCGTAAAAATGGCGTACATAGAACCAAGTGAATTTGTCACCAAAATGGTCGACGCAGGTGAGCAAAAGGTCTACATGTCGACGAAGGATACCATCATTCGTGCGTTTATGGCGGGGGCGATTCTTGGCCTAGCGGCTGTGTTTGCTATTACCGTAGCCACACAAACGGGTAGTCCATTGTTGGGCGCTGTGCTGTTTCCTGTGGGCTTTATCATGCTGTATTTGATGAAGTTTGATCTGCTCACTGGCGTGTTTACGCTTGTCCCTTTGGCGTTGTTTGATAAACGCCCAGGCGTGACACCCGCACAAGTACTGCGTAATTGGGGCTTAGTATTTATTGGTAACTTTGCTGGGGCATTAACCACGGCGTTTTTTATGTCATTTATTTTGACTTACGGTTATGCCACGGATGGCGGCGCGTTGGCTGCGAAAGTAAGCTCCATTGGTGAGTCGCGTACCTTGGGTTATCAGTCTCATGGTGCGGGCGGTTGGTTTACCATTTTTATTAGGGGCATGTTGTGCAACTGGATGGTGTCTATGGGTGTGGTAGGTGCCATGATCTCGACCTCTGCTGGTGCCAAAATGGCGGCCATGTGGATGCCGGTGATGTTGTTCTTTTACATGGGCTTTGAACACTCCATCGTTAATATGTTTTTGTTCCCATTTTCTATGATCATGGGGGGGATTTTACTTTTATGGATTATTTGATTTGGAACGAGATTCCAACGGTGTTGGGCAACTTAGCCGGAGGTCTTTTACTGGTGGGGTTACCTCTTTACCTGACGCATGTGAGAACGTCTGCGTCGCGTAAATTGGCATAAGACGGCTTTTTTAAAAACTCTGTAAGTATTTATGCTTGCAGAGTTTTTTGTATTTAGGGATTTTAATGAAAACACTGAGTATCAGTATTGGCCGTGCCACGAATAAGGGTAAAAAAGACATCAATCAAGATTTTCTGGGGTGTCGAATACCAACAGAACCACTGTTAACGAGCAGGGGGTGGCGCTTGCCATCGCTGATGGCATCAGTTCAAGCCCTGTTAGCCAAGCCGCTAGTGAGTTCGCCATTACGCGATTTCTAGAGGATTTTTACCATACCCCGGACGCGTGGTCGGTGAAGGTGTCTGGCGAAAAAGTGATCAAATCCATCAATGCCGCTCTCTATTCTCAAACCCAAAATGGTCCAAGCCGATTCGATAAAGACAAAGGTTATGTTTGTACGTTTGCCGCGATTGTGGTGTGTGCCAATGCCGCGCATATTTTTCATTTAGGTGACAGTCGTGTTTATCGCCTACTCGATGGAAAACTCGAGCAACTGACTCAAGATCATTGTCGCACTGTATCCGTCAATGAGAGCTATTTGACACGTGCCTTAGGCATAGAACCAATTCTTGTCTTGGATTATCAAATTTTGCCTGTGAACAAAGGTGATAAGTTTGTGATGGCAACCGATGGCGTGTATGAATTTATTGATGCAGAGCAAATCATTACTTGTATTGTTGCAACAGAAAGTTTGGATCAAGCTGCAGAGCAAATTATTTCACAGGCATTGGAAAATGGCAGTGACGACAACTTGAGCATTCAGATCGTTCGAGTGGATGACGTACCAAGTTATCAGCAGGAAGATATGCAACAGCGCGTTAGTCAATTACCTGTGCCGCCGCCATTAAGAGAAAGAATGTTGTTTGATGGCTACGAAATAGTGCGCTCTATTTATGTGAGCAGCCGCAGTCATGTGTTTTTAGCCCGCGATATAGAGAGTAGTGAGTTTGTGGTGATTAAAACACCGTCGGTAGAATTGAGTGATGATACGGCGTATTTGGAAAACTTCATGTTAGAAGACTGGATTGCTAAGCGGGTTCAGAACCCTCATGTGGTTAAAGCCATAGAATCGTCGCGACAACGAAAATTTCTCTATTTGCTAATGGAATACATTGACGGTCAATCTTTGGCTCAATGGATGAGAGATCATCCCAAACCATCGCTGGAACAAACCCGAGACATCATTTCACAAATCGCTAATGGACTGCAGGCGTTTCATCGTAAGAGTATGATTCATCAAGACATTCGTCCTGCCAACATCATGATCGACAAACATGGTACCGTGAAAATCATTGATTTTGGTTCCACTCATATTGCTGGTGTCAGCAACACCAAAGATGAAGACGCCTTACGAGGCACCATGCGCTATTCGGCACCAGAATATTTTCTTGGTTACGGGGGCACTGAACGCTCTGATATTTACGCTCTCGGCGTTATTGCTTATCAAATGTTATCTGGCAATCAGTTTCCTTATCATCCCAAAATAGCTCAAGCAAAAAGCATCGCTGCTCAACAACGCCTTCGCTATCGCAGTGTAATGACGGAAGACTCTGAATTGCCTGTATGGATTGATGATGCATTGCATAAAGCCCTTCATATCAACCCGCTAAAACGCTATGAAGAAGTGGCCGAATTTGTTTACGACTTGCATCATCCAAATCAAACTTTCCTCGACCGCACTCGACCACCCTTAATACAGCGTAACCCAGTCATGTTCTGGCAAGGCGTGTCTTTCTTTTTATTTTTGGTGATTGTTTTTTTATTAATGAAAATATTTTAGCTTTTCCGTATGACGCTTTTTTAAAAGAAAACATTTATTGTCTCAATTCAGGCGTTACACTGATGGTCTAACGTAAATATGAGGTGACAGACTATGTCTTTAACGACGGATTTAATCCCCGATGGTGCTTTTCATGGTGTTGCTTCGCGTCAAAGTATGAAAGAAAGTATTTTGCACCATTTACGCTATACCTTGGTGCATTTACCTCAGCAGGCTACTCCTAGGGATTGGTGGTTAGCTTTATCCTTAGCGATTCGTGATCGTATCACCGATGACATGTCAGCGACTCAAATCGCTCATAATCGCAATAATGTACGCCGTGTTTATTACCTATCGATGGAATATCTGATGGGGCGTATGTTGATCAATAACGCCCATAATATCGGTGTATATGACGCCGCGAAACAAGCCATTGAAGAGCTGGGTTTAGACTGGGAACAGATCTGTGACGAAGAAATGGACATGGGCTTGGGCAACGGCGGACTTGGCCGATTGGCCGCTTGCTTTTTAGACTCGTTAGCGACCCTCGATTTACCCGCAATTGGTTATGGGATTTATTACGAATTTGGTTTATTCAAACAAGAATTTTTACAGGGCAAGCAAGTAGAACACCCAGATACTTGGATTAAATACGGGACGCCATGGGACATTATTCGCCCTGAATATTCCCAGACGATTCAATATTATGGCCGTGTAGAAACAGTGTATGACAGCGCGGGTAACAGTCGTCCTGTATGGGTAGACACCCGTAGCGTGATGGGCGTGCCATTTGATATCCCCGTCGCCGGTTATGATACAAGAACCGTGAACTTCTTACGTTTATGGTCTTCTCATTCTACGGAAGATTTTGATTTAGAAGAATTTAACAAAGGCGATTATGTCGAAGCGGTTCGTTCTAAAGCCATGGGCGAGACGATTTCTAAGGTTTTGTATCCCAACGATCAAAATGCTAACGGTAAAGAGCTGCGTTTGGTGCAACAGTACTTTTTTGTGGCGTGTTCTTTGGCCGATATTTTACGCCGCTTTGAAAAAATGAACTCGGATTGGACTAAGTTGCCTGACAAAGCGGTGATTCAATTGAACGATACGCATCCCGCCATCGCCATAGTGGAATTGACTCGAGTACTGTTGGATGACAAACACCTTAGTTGGGACACCACGTGGGATATTGTCACTCGTACTTTTGCGTATACCAACCACACCTTATTACCAGAAGCGCTCGAAAAATGGAGCGTTGGGCTATTTGAAAAAGTGCTACCGCGACATTTGCAGCTTATTTATGAAATTAACCACCGCTTTATGGGGGAAGTGGCTCAGCACTGGCCGGGTCGTGACGATATATGCCGTGCCTTGTCTATCATTGAAGAAGGCGAGCATAAAATGATCCGTATGGCGCATTTGGCGGTGATCGCCAGTCATAAAGTCAATGGTGTGGCGGCGCTGCATTCTCAACTGCTGAAGAGTGAACTTTTCCCGCATTTTGATCAGCTTTATCCGGGAAAATTTACCAACAAAACCAATGGCATCACCCCTCGTCGTTGGTTGTTAGGTTGTAATCCCGGATTGGTACAACTTTTCGAACGATATGGGATTGATAGAGATTGGCCGAAGAATTTAGAACGCTTGCGTACATTAGAAAGCTTCTTGGATGATAACGCTTTTTTAGACGATTTCATGGCGGTAAAACACCAAAATAAAGTGCATCTTGCTAAGATCATTAAAAAAGAATGCGACATCGATGTGGACCCATTTGCCTTGTTTGATGTGCAGATCAAACGCTTGCATGAATACAAGCGCCAGCATCTAACCCTATTAAATATTTTGACCTTATACCATCGTTTATTGAATCATCCAGAAAGTAACACGGTGCCAAGAGTGTTTATTTTTGGCGCAAAAGCAGCACCGGGTTATGCGTTGGCAAAAGATATTATTTACGCCATTAATAGTGTGGCAAAAGTGATTAATAATGACCCTCGTATTAAGGGGAAATTGAAAGTCGCCTTTTTGCCTAATTACCGTGTTTCGTTGGCGTCACACATTATTCCGGCGGCGGATTTGTCTGAGCAAATATCCACCGCAGGTAAAGAAGCATCTGGTACTGGCAACATGAAGTTGGCATTAAATGGTGCGATTACCATAGGGACCATGGATGGCGCAAATGTGGAGATACTCGAAGAAGTCGGCCCCGACAATATTTTTATATTTGGTTTAAACGTCGACCAAGTGCGGGCGTTGGATCATAAAGGCTATAACCCTTACCAGTATTATCAGCAAGATGAAGAACTAAAAGGGGCATTAGACTGGCTCTGCTCGGGTCATTTTTCGCCAAACGACCCTCATGCTTTTGACAGTATTCGAAACAGCCTACTTCAAGGTGGAGACCCTTATAAAGTTATGGCCGATTATCGCGCCTACATGGATTGTCAACAACGGGTGTCAGACGCTTACCAAGATAAACCTCGTTGAGGCTCGCATGGCCGTATTAAACACTGCTCGCATGGGGAAATTCTCATCGGATCGCACCATACAAGAATACGCCGACGAGATTTGGACACTGCCCGCGCATCCAGTGTAAACAGAAATAAGTTGTGCTTTCTGCGACGGTCTTCATCCCTTGTAGGGCAGTATGAGGGAGGAACGACCGTAATCTGCCATTACTACAAGCGAAGACTAGTTTAAAGTATCTACACCGCTAGACACGTCTTTTTAGACCTGTACTTGGCTAAATAAAAACTATGACATGTTAGGAACCTAAGGAGAAAAGGATGTTTATTGCCGTTTATGAATTTGAAATCAAAGAAGGTACGGAAGCGTCTTTTCGTAACGCATGGCTTGACGTTACAAAAGCGATTTATAAACACTGCGGTAGTTTTGGTTCAAGGCTGCACACGTCAGATAAGCCCAATATTTTGGTAGGTTATGCCCAATGGCCAAGTCGAGAGCAATGGGAAAAAATTAGCGATCTTAACGATGAATCCTACCAGCGTGCACGTAATGAAATGCGTAACTGCCTAGTTGAATCAAAAACGGTTTACGAACTGGAAGTCTGTGATGATTATCTGCAAACCTCTGTTGCATTGGATTGATATCCGAGGTTTTATAAATGGTTAGTTTTCAATTTTTATTTAATTTAGAAGGATCTTCAGTTGAAAAGCCTGTGCCGTCAATTCTGTCGTCTTACGAAGGATGATACTTCTAAATGGACACCTACCGGCCGTCATAATAAGCGAGTGAAGAATCTCATCCTGTTTGGTGGTTTTATCACTGTTTTTTTGAGTGCAGGTTGGGGCGCATATTATTTGAGCGAAGGTACTTTTTTACTTGCTCTGATTAGTCTACTTTCAGCGACAACAGGAATAGTGATTGTTGTGCTCGGCGTTGCGAATCATCTGCGCAGTGCTGCCATTATTATGAGTCATGTGCTTTTGTTGACCATTGTATTATCAAGCCTCAGTGATGTGCCTATCGATAATATTCCGCCGTCTATTCATATGAATTTATTGCCTGTCTGCGCGGCGACTTTTCTTATTTTTCATCGTGAGGGGATCTATCTACGCTTACTATTACCGGTCATGGGTTTACTGCTTTTTCTAGCTCTAGAGCTTAATATAGTTCCGCTTTCTTGGTCCTATCTAGTTGCTCCTGTTGATGGGCGTTCTGTTGGCGTTTGGATGAACAATATTACCGGTGTAGTGGGTATTAGTATTGTTATCGTAATGATGCAGTCGGATATGAAAGCACGTAGCACCTTGGAAAGTGATATGCGTTTGGCTATTGCGCGTGGGGAATACCATTTTCACTATCAACCTCAAGTTGACATTGCTGGACGCATTTTGGGTGTAGAAGCTCTTCTGCGTTGGAATCATCCTACTCGAGGCAATATTCCTCCGTTGGAATTTATTCCGCTTGCCGAAGAAACAGGACTTATCATTCCCATGGGAGCATGGGGCTTACGCACGGCTTGTGCACAGTTAGCGGAATGGGAACAATCTGAGTTAACAAGTCATTTGACTGTCTCGGTCAATGTTAGTGCCACACAATTCCGCCAGCCAGACTTTGTTCAAGAGGTTAAGACGATTCTATTATTAAGCGGCGCTACGCCATCTAAACTCAAGCTGGAACTGACTGAAACGGCATTGGCTGATGATATGGATGTTGTGATTAAAAAAATGAATGCCTTGAAAGACATTGGCGTGACATGGTCATTAGACGACTTTGGAACGGGTTTTTCTTCGCTAAATTTACTCAAACGTTTACCTTTAGATCAACTCAAAATTGATAAATCCTTTGTCAGCGATTTGCTGTCTGATAAGCGTAGTTTGTCCATCGTTAATACTATCCTTCATCTTAGCCAAAATTTAAACTTGATGGTGATTGCAGAAGGTGTTGAAAACGAAAAGCAGCTAGCGGCGCTGCAGTTGATCGGTTGTCAGTTTTATCAGGGGTTTTTATTCAGTCATCCATTGCCGATCTCTGAGCTTAATGACCTAATTGAAGGCCGAGTGGCGACAGGCTACATTCGTCGCCACCCCGAGTCGGTGTGAGTATTCATTTAATAGTCACTATTTAGATAGTCACTTCCATTTTTAGATAAAGGAATAATCAGATGCAGCATGCTCCTCTTTCCGTGCAAGTGACACGCGGCGGTATTGTTGAAAGCGAACACAGTATTAAGGCGGTTATTGTTTCAAGTACTGGCGAAGTGGTTGAATCTTGGGGTGATGTAGATGCGTTGGTTTATCCTCGCAGCGCGATAAAAGCCATGCAAGTTTTGGCCTTTATTGAGATGGGAGGAGCTGAACGCTTTGCTTTTAGTGGGGAAGAAATTGCTATCTGCTGTGCGTCTCATAGTGGCGAGCCAGAGCATGTGGCAACAGTACAAAGCATGTTAGATAAGCTTGCATTGTCTGAAGCCGACTTTGAATGTGGCTGTCATTGGCCATCCCGCGCTGAGGCAAGTTATGCGCTAGCAAGCGAAGGAAAAAAGCCGAATCAATTGCATAATAATTGCTCTGGTAAACATGCAGGTATGCTGGGACTAGCCAAATTGCTCGGCGCGCCATCGCAGGGTTACATAGGCATCGATCACCCCGTACAACAGAAGATTGCTGATACCATGGCTGAGATGTGTGAGTATGATTACAGCACAGCGCCTTGGTCTCCAGATGGGTGTTCCGCGCCAACATGGGCGATGCCGCTGACTAATCTTGCATTGTCTTTTGCCAAGTTTGCCTGCCTTGAAAACTTATCGGAAGCGCGCCAAAAAGCCTGTAAAACCTTATATGACGCAGTGGTGAAACATCCTTTTATGGTGGCGGGAACCGATCGTTATTGCACCGATATGATGACGATATTGCAAAAACGTGTGTTCCTTAAAGTGGGTGCCGAAGGTGTTTATATTGCTGCGATTCCTGAGCTAAAACTCGCCATTGCGTTAAAGTGCGAAGATGGTGCGGTTCGAGCGGCCGAGTCTGTCATGACGGCCTTATTGGACCATGTTGGCATTACGTCCTTCGTTGCGGATGACATCATGCAGAAATATCGTTCCGTCACTTTGAAAAATTGGGAAAAGCGTATAACAGGCCAGATCGTTTGCCGAATTTAATAATTGAATAAGGTTTTACATCAGTATGATTGAGCCTCAAATCTAATAAAGACCTCTCTCGCTTGCGTCGTTTGGCTTTGGCTTCCCAAGGCTTGTTACAAACGAATCTGTTTGGTAGTGGCTTGGCTGGTGCACGGAAAGCCGTGAGTCATTTAGGTTACGTGCAGATCGATACCATTTCGGTCGTGGAGCGGGCGCATCATCATGTGCTGCATTCTAGAGTACCTAAGTTCGAACCTTCGATGACCAATCAAATGTTGCTGGATGGGGATATTTTTGAATATTGGTCCCACGCGGCGGCGTTTCTACCGATTGATGATTTTCGTTTTTCTTTGCCTTACAAGCATGCGATTAAAAGCGGTCAAACTCATTGGAATAAACACCCTGATCGAAAGCTCATGGCTGAATTATTAGCGCGTATTCGTGCAGAAGGGCCGTTGCGCTCACGTGATGTCGAAACCAAAACCAGTAATCGTGCTGGTTGGTGGGATTGGAAACCTGCGAAAAAAGCACTCGAACAGTTGTTTATGGAAGGTGATTTGATGGTGAAAGATCGCGTCGGCTTTCAGAAAAATTATGATCTAACCGAGCGGGTTTTGCCGAATCAGGTGAATACCCTTATGCCCAGTCTGGACGAGTTTGTGACACACATGCTTGACCAACAGCTGCGTTGTCATGGTTTAGTGTCTCTGAAAGGTCTGACGTATCTAAGGCGTAATACAGAGCTGCGCAATGCTATGAAAGCCTTGGTCAATGAGCGCTTGGTACAAGGTTTGTTAGAGCAAGTCATGCTAAACAATGGCGAGACATACTTTATTGAAACCGGTGTGTTAGAAGCTCGCTTGCCGAGTATCAACAAACGTTTATTGATTCTTTCGCCCTTTGATAACAGCGTCATTCAGAGAGACCGACTTAAAAGCCTGTTTCAGTATGACTATCAGATTGAATGTTATGTGCCAGAGTCTCAAACGCCAGTATGGCTATTTTTCCCTGCCGTTATTGTTTCGTGGTGAATTCATTGGGCGCATGGATTGCAAAGCCCACCGAAAAGAGCGCCGCTTAGAAATCAAATCTCTGCATTTAGAGTCGCAGCTGGGCGAAAAAGCATTTGATGATGAGCAAGTCATTAACGCTTTCGTCGAAGCCATCAAAATATTCAGCGAATTTCAACAATGTGATTTTGTCACGCTCACATCAGTTGAACCGAAGTATCTTGCTCAAGCGCTTAATAAAGCATTAAACCTAATAGAGTGAAGTTGTCATTATCCGTTTAAAGGAATTTCAGTTGAGGATTTCACGGTTCGAAGTGACACAGAAGTTTGGAATTTTCGGATGTTGGCTTCGGTGTGAAGTACTCGGTCGACAAAGCTTTCATAAGCTTGGATATCCGGCACAGTGACAACCATCATAAAATCGTAGCTGCCAGTTATTTGGTAGCAATGTCTAACTTCTGGGGCTTTACTCACGACGCGCTTAAAAGCGTCATACACCTCTTTTCGGTCTCGCTCCATTTCTACTGACACCAGCAAAGTCAGCTTATTCCCGCTCAATTCTGGATTTACAATAGAGACATCACCCACAATGATGTTGTCATCTCTCAGTCGTTTTACTCTTTTATGGCAAGCTGGTGGTGATAAGCCTACTTCTTCGGCCAGTTCCACGTTTGCGATACGATTATTTCGTTGCAAGATGGCTAGGATCTTTCGGTCTATTTTGTCTAACTCCATAAATTTCTCAAAATAATAATTATACGAAAGTAAATTTCTTAATAGCTTTTATATTAGAAATATTTAGCGTTATCAATTATTAAATTGATCGACATATTTCTTCTTATCTCAATAGACTTCATTTATAAATTGTTTGGAGCAAGATAAGTGAATAAACGCATATCCCGTTGGGTTGGACTTTTGTGGAATGGTCTCTGGAAAGAGATTATTGATGTCACCTGGACGCTTTATAAGATCATGATCCCGATTATTATCGTGATCAAGGTTATTGAAGAGTTTGGTGGGATAGAGCTGCTAAGTAACTGGTTGAGTCCTGTTATGTCTTTAGTTGGTTTGCCCAGTGAGATGGGCTTGGTTTGGGCAACAACGCTCGTTACCAATATGTACGCTGGGCTTGTGGTATTTATGAGTTTAGATGCTGACTTAACCGTCGCTCAAGTCTCTATTTTAGGAACGTTATTACTGCTCGCACACTCATTGCCAGTAGAAGTGGCGGTGGCAAAAAAAGCTGGCGTTGGGATTGTTGCGACACTGGTGATTCGTCTTGGTGGTGGATTATTAATGGGGTGGATACTTCACCACATTTATCAAAGCGGAGATCTATTAAACACAACTGCGCAGACTGTTTGGAAACATATACCAACCAGTGATCCTAGCTATATAGCGTGGGCGCTTGACCAACTTCAAAGTCTTGCGATGATTTTTGTGGTGATCGCTGCGTTAATGACTCTGTTACGTTTGCTGAAATTACTTGGCATCGAAAAGCTGATGGCAATATTGCTTAGGCCAGTTTTGTCTGTGCTTGGTATCAGCCGAGAAGCCACCAACTTGACGATTGTTGGCATCACACTAGGTGTTTCTTTTGGTGGCGGTTTGCTTATTAATGAGGCAAAACGAGGACACATTTCCCCACGGGATATTTTCGTCGCCATGATGCTACTCAATCTACTTCATAGCTTGATTGAAGACACCCTGCTGATTCTGTTAATTGGCGCGGACTTTATGACTATTTTCTGGGGACGGATCGCCTTTGCTGTGACCGTGATTGGGATTCTAGTCTTTGTCCTCAAGCGAATGGATGAAAGTACCTGTCGTAAATATTTTTATAAAAAGATAAGTGATTAGAATCTAAACCATGGGCTGGTTTTTGGCTAACCTCGATTGCAACCATTTTTTAAAACGAATGGCAGCTTGGTTAGTTTGCAATCGCTTGGGTATAACCAAGTAGTAATGTAATCCTGAGAGGGGGATTGCCATTTCCTCCGTCCCTTGGATTAGCCAAGTGTTTTTCACTGAGTTTGCGGCAGCGAGTTGGCTAATGAGGGCAATGCCTTGTCCAGAAAGTGCCGCCTGAGCGGTTAGATTTTCGTCGTTGAAATAGCGAATATTTGTTTGAGAGCCGACGACGATACTTTTTATCGCTTCCTCTATGCCTAAATTAGGTAGGTTTGGATTCTTCCATTGAGTGCAGAAGAGTACAACTTCAGACGGATTTTCACTGTATTTTTTCCAATAGTCTGGTGTCGCAAAGAAGCCAATTGATTCTTGAATTAAAGGTTGATAAATAAGTGTCTTAGTTTCAGGTTGTTTAGGCGGTTCTCCGTAGCGAATTGCCATGTCTACACGTCTATCATGTTCTATATCTATGAGCGCTTCTTCTGCTCTTATTTGAATATCTATGTCTGGGTGTTGCTGCTGAAAGTCGGCAAGATTGGGGACTAACCACATAGCTGCAAACGAGCTGGTTGTGCTGATGGTTAATGTGCGAGGAGAGCCTTTTAATTGATTTACTGTTGATAGTAAATTTTGCAGGGATTGATTGGCTGATTCAGCCAATAATTCGCCTTCTATTGTTAACGTCACCGCTCGTGTTTTTCGTTCAAACAGCCTTACTGTTAAGCTGTCTTCAAGTGCTCTTATTTGATGAGAAATCGCCGTAGGTGTCACATTTAGTTCATTGGCGGCGTCTTTAAAGCTGTTTAATCGAGCAGCGGATTCAAAGGCTTTAATAGCATTTAACGAGGGGAGTTGCTGAAACATAAAGGCACTCTATGGGTGAGAATAACTACTTTATAGGAAAAATAAGACCATTTGTCACTAAAACGATTGCCGAACACACTATGCCTACTAACTATCAATGAGAGAGGCATTAAACATGAAAAACATCTTACATATCGATTCCAGTGTGCGTCGTACTGATAATTCGACGGCAAGCTATAATTCGATCTCGAAGTCATTTGGGCGTTGTTTTATAGATGCATGGCTGAGTAAAAATCATCAGGACAAGGTGGTTTATCGCGATCTTGGTCTTAATCCTCCAACTTTTATCAGTCAAGATTGGATTGCCGCAGCATTTACCCCAGAGCAGAAAAGAAGTGAATCACAGCAATTCGCCTTGGTTGAATCAGATACTTATTTTGATGAAATGGCTAAGGCCGATGTCATTGTGATTACCGCCCCCATGTATAACTACGGAATGCCAGCGGTATTGAAAGCATGGTTTGATCAAATGTTGAGGGTAAATAAAACCTTTACCTTTGATTTGGCTCGAGGGGATTTTCCGATTGAACCTATCTTGTCCGGAAAGACCTTAGTATTACTGACGTCATCCGGTGAGTTTGGATTTGGTGTTGGTGGTGTACGCGAACAGATGAATCATCTTGGTCCGCACATCAAAGAATTGGCCAAGTACTTGGGCGTTGATACATTTTACGAAATTGGTTCGGAATACCAAGAGTTTGCAGATGACCGTCATGCTTCGTCGGTCAAAAAAGCAAAGCAAGACATTGCTGCTTTAGTAAACCGGTTGAGCTGATTTGCTATGATTAAAAAACCGCATGGGAGCCATTCAGCTCTCATACGGATTTTAAATCAATGAATTGTTTTAAACCCCAAAGTTATTCATTCAAAACTATCCATTCAAAGCCCAAATAATGATGGCAAGTACAAGGTGATGATCGGTACGTAGGAGATAACAGCAAGCAAGCTGAAAAGCACTAAGTAAAAGGGTGCGAGGGCGACGATGACTTTTTCCACTTTCACCTTGGCAACGGTAGCCCCGACGAATAAGCCGGTCCCGACAGGTGGTGTAATAGTGCCGATGGCGAGGTTGAAGATCATAACGACGCCAAAGTGCACAGGGTCGTAGCCAACTTTCATGGCAATCGGTAGCAAGATCGGCGTGAAAATTAGAATCGCCGGCCCAATGTCCATAAAGCAGCCAACAACCAACAATAAAATATTGATGATCAGCATAACCATGATGGGGTCGTTAGAAATTCCTAGAATCAAAGCGGATATCGCGGTTGGAATGCCAGTAAACGCCATGGCGAAAGACAAGGTAGCTGACGCTGCCAACAGCAACATGATGGTGCCAGTAATGTGAGACGTCTCGATTAGAAACTTAGGAAGTGCTTTAAGTGGTGTGGTCTTGTGGATGAAAAATGCCAAAATCATGGTATAAATGACCGCAATGCCAGAGGCTTCCACCGGTGTTACCACGCCCATAACAATCCCACCAATAATAAAGACAATTAAGAACAAGCTAGGAATAGCATCCAGCGTGATTTTAACCGCTTCTTTAAAAGGTACTCGATCAGACAAAGGATATTTGCGTTTTTTGGCAATAATAACGGTGACCAGTACCAAGCCTAATGCCCAAATAATACCTGCGACGGCACCCCCTAAAAACAAAGCCGCTACTGATGTACCACCAGACACCAAGGAGTAAATGATAAAGGCCGTCGTCGGTGGCACCAACATGCCCGTTGGTGCAGAGGCAATATTAACCGCTGCAGCAAAAGCTCGGTCGTAACCTTCTTTGGCTTGAATCGGCACCATCACACTACCAATGGAAGTCGATGCGGCAATCGCAGAACCCGAAATACAACCAAACAATACATTACCGGCGATGTTGGTTTGCGCTAAGGAACCAGGAATGCGTCCTGCCAGTAGCTTAGCGAAATTCACCAAACGAATAGCGATACCACCGGAGTTCATAATCACTCCAGAGAGAATAAAAAATGGTACGGCTAATAATGAAAAACTGTCCAAGCTGGCGACCATTTTTTGCGCTGATGTGAAGAGCGCCATATCGACGGGTACCATCATGGTAACAGCGGCTAAAGACGATGCCACCAGTGCAATCGCTAAAGGCAATCCTAAAAGAGACAGGATCGAAAAGGTAATAATCAGCACTAAGCTTGCTTCACCTGCCATGTCTATTCTCCCATACTGAGTGATTTTTTGATGTCGTCTACAGGTGCTTCATCGGCAGGTGTTTTGATGACATCAATCAAATTTAAAATGGCGTACAAAATCAACAACACACCGCACACGGGCAGCGCGGCATAAAAACTCGACATTGGCAGTTGTAATACCGCTGTGAGCTGTTTGGACGAGATCTGCATACTATGTAAGCCACCCATGATCAGCACATAGACGCTGAAAATAATAAAACTGATTGGAGCCAACAGCTTAAGAAATTTGCGAAACCTACCACGCGCAATATCGCGCAGTAGGTCAATGGCCATGTGGGAACCACGGCCAGCAGAATAAGCGGCTCCTAACAGAGACAACCAGACCAATCCCAGTCGCAACAATTCTTCGGTATAGGTTGAAGGATCGTTAAATACGTAGCGACTGATCACTTGCCAGCATAGTACACCGACCATGCTGAGCAGTAAGAGTGAGCAACTTGTCCCCAAAAATATATCTAGGAAACGTCTTATGGTTGGCATTACTTTGGCTCCGCTTGCTGGCGAATTGCTTCGTAGACCTTATATTTTTCAGGCTCAGATTTGAGTCTCGTCGTACATAGGCTGTACGGCGGCTTGGAATTCGCTGATATCTGGGTAATAAAAGGTCACACCAAATTGCTTTTCACTGGTCTCTTTGGCGTCATTGACCGCTTGCGCCCATACTTGCTTATGGAATTCTGTGGATTCTTTTGCGGCTTCTCTCACCGCCGTTTGTTGGTCTGGATTCAAACGCTGCATGGTCGCGTTAGATATCAATAGTACATCTGGTACCCTTGAGTGCAGGTCATAGGAAAAATGTTTAGCGACCTCGGCGTGGCGAGCAATGGTCAAGGCAAACTCGTTGTTTTCTGCGCCATCTAATACGCCCTGTTGAATAGACGAATAGACGTCAGCTTGCCCCATAGCGATAGGCGATCCGCCGAGCATTTTGACCATTTTAATAGAGGTTGGACTTTGCATGACGCGTATTTTTAGACCCTTAAGGTCGTCCACGCTGCGGATGATTTTTTCGGACGTATAAAAGCTGCGTGCGCCGCTGTCGTAGTAGGTTAGCCCTAAAATGCCTTGGTCTTTTGAAGACTCATAAATTGGTGTAGTGATGTCTGGATTGTCCATGACTTTGTAAAAATGCGCTTGGCTGTCAAACAGATAAGGCATAGAGAAAACGCCATAAACTGGGGCAAAACTTTCCATGAGGCCACCACTGACTTTGGTCATATCCAATAAGCCTGCTTGTAGTAGTTCGACCATTTCCCGCTCGCCACCCAGTTGGCTGTCAGGGAAAAAGGTGACGGTGACATCGCCTTGGGTTTTTTGATCGACCAATTCAGCAAATTTTTTCATTGCTTCAACGGTTGGAGTGGCGTTGCTGGCATAACCGAAGCGCAAATTTTCCGCGTAGGCTGATGCAGACGTTATTCCCAAGCCAATAAGGGTTAATGCGGTACTAAGTCGTTTAAGTTTCATTTTCTTATCCTTTTTATCTTTATTGTCGTTTTAAGAAATAGAGGGTTCGTTTTTTCCCTAGCGGATTGCTAGATATAGCGACGTAAATATTCGCTAAGACACAAAATCGCCATGGCTTGCCCATAAGGCATGGCGGTGATTTTGATGTTTTTGTAATACTCTAGATCGTTCCCCATGGCGGTACCAAACGAGGTATTTTGCAGTTCGCCTTGCTCGTTTATGTTGCTACAAACGGCTTTGATGGCTTTTTCAGCCATAGGCAAATAATCCTTAGATAGGTAGCGTTTACGTATCGCTTTTAAGATGCCATACGCAAATCCAGCCGATGCGGAAGCTTCTAGGTAAGTGCTGTTATCGTCTAACAAGGTGTGCCAAAGACCGTCGCTGTGTTGCAGCTCGCTCAGGGCTTTCACTTGTCGTTCCAGCGTCGATAGCAAGAAGCGACGAATTGGGTCACTTTCGGCCAAATTTAATAATTCGATGAATTCTGGAATGACGATGGTGATCCAGCTATTACCACGAGCCCCATAGGGCCTTGGCAAAGTTGTGGTTGCCTTCAAACGTCCAGCCGTGAAACCAAAGGCCGCTTTTCGTGTCCATTAGGTATTGAATATGGGTTAAAAACTGGTATTTCGCTTCTTCGACATACTCGGGCTTATTAAGCAATGTACCGATTTTAGCGAGAGGTAAAACACTCATCATTAAGGTGTCATCCCACATTTGATTGTGGTTCACGCTGTTGTAAACGATGTGCTGCAAACCGCCTTCTTGTACGCGTGGCATGTCGTACAATACCCATTCAGCCCATTCCTCTAGATACGGAATCCAAGATTCTTTTGGTGTCCGTTCATGCAAACACGCTAACGTTAAAAAGGGGGCGACAGTATTGATGTTTTTGGTTGGTGTGCCTTCGTTAAGACGTTGTTCGAACCAGTCGTGAATGATGTTTAATGTTTTGGGATCATTGGTGGTTTGCCAGTATTTGAACAAGCCATATAAACCTATTCCATGAGTCCACTCCCAGCCAGCCCAGCCTTTGGTATCGATGACACGACCATCTTCAAGGCGCAGCAAAAAATCGCCAGTAGTATCTTCAATGTTGATAAGATTGTCGGTGAGTCGCTCGATCAGTTCTATGGTACGTGCCTTTGGCATGACATAGGTTGGTTGACTTAATAATGTATGCATTTTCAATCCTTTTATTATTCTGGATTTTCTTGTCTTGGTTAAATATAGGTCATAATAATTTCGTTTAAAACTATGATTTTATTTTTTATTTATAAAATTATATTTTTATTAAAACATTGTTTCTAAAATTAATTTTGCCAAAAAAATATAGCCTCATTTGAGCGCTATATTTTGGGGGCGATCAGAGTCTTGTTTATTGTTTTTACACAATCCCTGAGCCAGTTTTATTCGGATCTGCAGGACGAGCCTTGGCGACGGCAGCGCGATAGCCGCTAGCACGGTAACAGCTTACTGGGTCGATGGCGCCTCCGGCCTGGAGGCGTGCCATTTGCAATATGGGCTTCAACATCTAGGTTATAAGCTTGTTTTAAGCTGGCCTGTGCCATCATGGCGTCGTTTGCTTCTTGGTATTGTGTTAAGGCGTTGCGATCGACTAGTAAGCTTTTTACGAAGGCACGTTGCACTTCCGCAGCGCTGTACATCAAGCTTTCCACTGGGTCGGTGACGTTGTGTGATTGATCCAACATGTAGAATGGGCGGTAAGACGGATCCTGCGCACGAATGTCGGTCAATTCGTTGAAGATCAAAAACAGTTGGTAAGGGTTGATAGAGCCGCTGTCCAAATCATCGTCGCCGTATTTACTGTCGTTGAAATGGAAGCCACCCAGCTTGCCGAATTGCGCAAGACGGCTGACGATCATTTCGATGTTGACGTTGGGCGCGTGATGGCCCAAATCCACTAGAGACAAACAGCGCTCGCCGGTTTCTTTTGCGGCAAGGTAGCTGCTACCCCAGTCTTGAATCACAGTTGAGTAGAAAGCAGGCTCAAAGATTTTGTGTTCCAGCAGCATGTTCCAATCGTCTGGCAGGCTGTTGTAAACGGCTTTGATGCTGTCTAAATAATTGCTGAAGCTGTTTTTAAAGTGTTGTTGGCCGGGGAAGTTAGAGCCATCGCCTACCCAAACAGTGAGGGCTTTTGATCCGAGCTTTTGACCTAATTCTACTACGTCGATGTTGTGAGCAATAGCTTGCTCGCGCACGGCTTTATTCGTGTGCGTTAAACTACCGAATTTGTACGACTCTTCCTGACCAATTTGATCTTGAAAGGTGTTGGAGTTCATCGCGTCAAAATGCAAACCATATTGCTCAGCGTACTGGCGAAGTTCATTTGGATCTTTTGGACGATCCCAAGGGATATGTAGAGACACCGCCGGTGTAGCTTGTGATAACAATTGAATAACTGAACAGTCATCCAGCTTTTCAAAAATATTGCGAGGTTCGCCTTTGCCTGGAAAACGGGCGAAACGGGTGCCACCTGTGCCAACACCCCAAGAGGGAACGGCGACGGTAAACTGCTTAGCTTGTTGCAAAATAGTATCGATTTTAATACCTGAACGATCCAGTTTCTCTGCTAGCGCATTGTAATCGCTGATAACCGCGGCTTTTTGCTTTGCGTTGTGTTCTTGCAGCCAGTTTTGATCAATTAATTGTTTCATGGTGATTCCTTTTTATTGTTCTTTTAATCGAGACCTTTGCGCGACGCCGATAGATCGTGCAAAGGTCTTTGAATACATATTTACCGTCGTTAACGAGTGAACGACGGTGCGTGACCGGCATCGACATTCAGAATATTCCCTGTCGATTTAGAGGACGCCTCCGACGCAAAGAAGTAAATGGCTTCGGCAATGTCCTCAGGGAATACATTCAGCTTAAGCATACTGCGTTGGCGATAATGTTCTTCCAAATCATCGGTTGAGAGTTTGTAAGCACTGGCTCTTTCTTCTTTCCATTTTCCAGTCCAGATTTTTGAACCACGCAAAACCGCATCTGGGTTAACCACATTGGCGCGAATGCCCAGCGGTGCGCCTTCGAGAGCAACGCAGCGAGCAAGCTGGATTTCAGCGGCTTTTGCGACGCAATAGGCGCTGGCGTTGGCACTGGCAACCAAACCGTTTTTACTAGCGATAAACACCATGTTGCCACCCATGTTCTGTTGTTTTAGCAGACTAAAGGCTTCACGAGCAACCAGGAAATAACCTGTCGATAAGATACTTTGGTTTTTATTCCATAGAGCAAGAGAGGTTTCTTCTAATGGCGCGGAAGAGGCTATGCCAGCGTTGGAAACAACAATATCCAAACCGCCAAAGGCTACTGCGCAATGCTTCACCGCTCGGATGACATCGTCTTCATTGGTCACATCCATCTTGATGCTAGAGGCGCAATCTTTGCCAAACTCGCTGTTCATATTCGCCTGGGCGGTTTGCAGAGCGTCTTCGTCTATGTCCATCAATACGATGTTGGCGCCTTCTTTAGCGAGACGTTTGGCGGTAGCAAGACCGATGCCGCCAGCCGCGCCTGTTACCAAGGCGATATGACCCGCTAAGGATTTGGGTTTTGGCATACGTTGCAGCTTGGCTTCTTCTAATAGCCAATATTCAATGTCGAAGGCTTCTTGTTCTGGTAGGCCGACGTATTCGCTGACGCTGTCTGCACCGCGCATGACATTGATGGCGTTTACGTAGAATTCCCCTGCAATACGAGCGGTGGCTTTGTCTTTGGCAAAAGACAGCATACCCACCCCTGGGATCAAGTAAATGACGGGATTTGGATCGCGCATGGCTGGGCTGTTATCGCGTTTGCAGCGGTTGTAGTAACCGGCGTAATCTTCACGGTATTCTGCAAGGCTTTGGTCCAATGATTCGATTACTTCATCAAGGTTGTCAGTTTCTGGATTGTAATTGACCACAAAAGGACGAATCTTAGTGCGCAAGAAATGGTCAGGGCAGGAGGTCCCCAGCTTTGCAAGACGATCTAGATCTTTAGAGTTAACGAACTGCAATACTTCGTCGGACGCATTGAAGTGACCAATTTGACGTTGTTTCTCGCTGGTTTTACCACGAATCAGTGGCATTAAGCTTGAAACCACTTGTTGGCGTTTGTCGTCTGGTAATGTGTTAAATCGCTCACCACCAAAGGCGGCTTTGCCAGCACTTTGTTCTTCTAGCCAAGTTTGTGCTTTGTTAATAATATTCAGTGAGTTGAGGTAGCAGTCTTTGTTGTCATTAGCCCAGGTAAAAAGACCATGGCTTTCCAGTACGACGCCTTTTAAATGCGGATTTTCGGTGGCGATTTTATGCAAATCCATGCCTAACTGAAAACCTGGTCGACGCCATGGAAGCCAGCCAATGTCACCGTTAAAAATGTCTTCTGTAAGTTGCTTGCTGTTTTTGCTTGCTGCGATCGCAATCACGGCGTCAGGGTGAAGATGATCGACGTGAAGATAAGGTAAATAAGCATGAAGTGGCGTATCAATGCTGGCGGCGCGGGCGTTTAGGTTGTAAGTACAATGCGGAAGGTAAGCGACCATCTCATCTTCAAACTCAAGTCCGCGATACAGTGATAAAAGTTGATTCAATTTATCCATATAAAGAGTGGAAAAGCCATCCAGTCCCATCGAGCCAATATCACCACCAGAACCTTTTACCCATAGCACAGTGGTTTTTTCACCCGTGAGAGGATCCTTCATTTGCAGTTTTGCTGAGGTATTGCCGCCACCGTAATTGGTTACGCGCATGTCAGAACCAAGCAGGTTTGATCGATATTGCAATAATTCTGGGTCGCTTAGAAGGGATGCTTCTGCATCGTTCCAAAGATTAGGGAGTAAGTTAGTAGACATCGTTTAACCTCAAGTATTGCCTATTTAATAGCGTAAAACTTTGTTTTATGACTATTTAATAAAGGCTTAAATTTATTTTTGTTATGCACAACCAGCGGGTTAGAATGATCGATAACTTTCATACTAAAACAAAAATAATCATTTTCAAGCATTTTTTATCTTATTTGATAAATTTTGATCAATAGTGCTTGATAATGATTGAAAATTAATTATATTAACTATCGAGGATGATCGATGCACGAAATTGAAAGGCACAGAGTGATCCTATCAGAAGTCGAGACTCGACCTATTGTGACGGTGGCGCATCTAGTGGATGTACTAGGGGCGTCTGAAGCCACAATACGAAGAGACATCGGCTTTTTGGATAAAGAGGGAAAACTGCGTCGTGTACGGGGTGGGGCGGAAGCCATCAATCCACCGTCTGATGCCAGTTTGTTGGGGCGACCTTACTCCGTCAATCAGACGATTAATACGGATGTAAAGCGGGGTATAGCCAAAGCCGCAGTGGATTTATTGTCAGACAATATGTCTATCATGATCAGCGGTGGCACAACCACATCGGCTATGTCTGAGTACATGCGTGGCTTAAAGCTGCAGGTGCTGACTAATTCCTTCTCTATTGCTGATCAACTGATCAAAAAGAGCAAGTGCAGTGTGACCGTGCCGAGCGGCAAAATTCATCGGGAGCAGAACATTATATTGAGTCCGTTCCCGAATGATATTGCTAATCACACTTACGCTGACATTCTTTTTATTGGTGCATACGGGGTAAATTCTCACGGTGTGATGGAGACAGATCCTCAGATCGTACAAGCGGTAATGAAACTGATAAATCGAGCCGATCAGCGGGTGCTTTTGGTTGATAGTACAAAGTTTCAAAACCGATCAAGTATGATCATTTGTCCTTTGTCGCAGATAGACATCGTCATTACGGACGATGGAATAGATAACAAGAGTAAAGAAGTGATTAAGTCGGCAGGGTGTCGTTTGATCATAGTGGAAAAACAAAAACAATAAACCGCGTCTCGGATAAGACAACATCTCGTTGTGTGATGATGAGCGCGCTCTTGGAGATAATTATGAAAAATAAACTCATCACAGCTTGTGTGTTGGCGTCTGCCACTTTGTTTGCTTCTGGTGCCTATGCCGCGGAGCAGGTTCGCGTCGCGTTGTTGGTGAAGGCTTTGGGCATTGGTTTTTTTGAAGCGGCGTATCGTGGTGCAGAAGAAGCCAAAAAAGAGCCTCGGTGACGTAGAGATTATTTACACAGGCCCTACATCAACCACAGCAGAAGGCCAGATTGAGATCATCAATTCACTGATCGCACAGCGTGTTGATGCCATCGCTGTGTCTGCCAATGATGCGGATGCCTTGGTCCCTGCTTTGAAAAAAGCACAACAGCGTGGCATTAAAGTGATTTCTTGGGACTCTGGTGTTGGCAAAGAAGGCCGCCAAATCCACTTAAACCCTTCTAGTAACAGCCTGATTGGCGAAATGAACGTCCAGCTTGCTGCGGATGCGATTAAAGCCAAAGGCAAAACCTCCGGTACGTTTGCCATCCTGAGCGCAACACCAACCTCAACCAACCAAAATATTTGGATTGGTGAGATGAAAAACTCCCTTAGCCAATTCCCTAATCTAACACTTGTCGATACTGTCTATGGTGATGACCTTGCGGATAAGAGCTTCCGCGAAGCGACCGCTTTGATCAAAAATCATCCCGATCTAGATGTCATCGTGGCACCTACCACGGTTGGTATTTTGGCGGCTGCACAAGCCGTAAGTGATTTGGGCTTAACGGGCAAAGTTTATGTGACCGGTTTGGGTCTTCCTTCTGAATTAGCAGGACATGTGCATAGCGGTGCGATTCATAGTTTTGCTATCTGGAACCCAATAGACCTTGGTTACTCAGCAACTATGTTGGCTTACAACCTTGTTAAAGGCAAAGGTACAAAAACTGAAGTCCCAATGGGCCGCATGGGGACACTGACATTGGATGAAAATGGTGACGGCGCCATGGCGAAGCCGTTTGTTTATGATGAGTCCAACGTCGACGAATTCTCTTCCATTTTTTAGTTGCTATTAACCCTCTCCCAACCTCCCCCTTCGCTGGGGGAGGAGTTAAGAGCTTATGTTCCCTCCCCTTGTGTCTTTTGAAGGGGAGGGCTAGGGTGGGGTTTTGCTCGTTCAATAATTTCATAATGAATCAATAACAATAAGAGCAGCCGTTATGAACAAGGCAATTTTCAGTTTAAAAAAGGTAAGCAAGGTATTTCCCGGTGTCAAAGCGCTGGACGGTGTCGATTTGCATCTATATCCGGGCCAAGTGACGGCGTTAATTGGTGAAAATGGCGCAGGCAAATCTACTCTAGTTAAAACCATGACTGGCATTTATCAACCGGATGGTGGAGACATTATTTTTAACGGCAAACCTGTGCAGTTTCATTCGCCTCATGATTCCCATGCCTTAGGTATCACTGCGATTCATCAGGAAACCGTGTTATTTGATGATCTGACGGTGGCGGAAAATATCTTTTTGGGCAATTACCCGATGAAAAAGGGCCTGATGACCAAGCATTTTTCTATTGATTGGTCGGCTATGGTGTCGCGCTCACAAGACATTTTGTCGTCCATTAATGCCCACATGGACCCTAATCAAATTTTACGTGAATTAAGTATCGGTCAAAAACATATGGTTGGCATTGCGCGTGCCTTGTCTGTTGACGCCAAGGTGGTGATTTTAGACGAGCCTACAGCCGCTCTGTCTCACCATGAAATTCATGAACTCTACGAACTCGTTAATACACTCAAGCAACAAGGCAAAGCGATTCTCTTTATTACCCATAAGTTCGATGAAATTTTTGCCTTGGCAGATCGTTACACCGTGTTTCGTGATGGTTGTTATGTGGGGGAAGGCTTTATCAAAGACACCAATGAAGGTCAGCTGGTGGAAATGATGGTGGCGCGAAGCATAGCCGCCACGTATCCCAAAAAAGACGTAGAAATTGGTGAGACATTATTAGAAGTCTGTAACCTATGTCACACAACGGAGTTCGCTAATATCAGTTTTAGTTTGAAAAAAGGCGAGATCCTTGGTGTTTATGGGCTGGTGGGTTCAGGCAGAACGGAGGTGATGCAGGCTTTGTTTGGCACCACGGACCATGTGACTGGCACGGTAAAAATGAATGGCAAAGAGGTGATCATTCACTCACCAAAAGACGCGATAGAGAACGGCATTGTCTATGTACCAGAGGAACGTCAGAAGCAAGGGATTGTGTTGGAGTTGCCCATTTATCAAAACATCAGTTTGCCGCAAATGGACCGTTTAGCGAAACACGGTAATTTGGATCAAAAAAGTGAGATGTCCCTAGCGCGCCAGTATTGTGAGCGCTTGCAGGTGAAAGCCTCTTGCTGGGAAGAGAAAGTAATGAATCTATCCGGTGGTAACCAGCAAAAAGTGGTGATTGCTAAATGGCTCGCGACTAATCCCAAAGTCATTATCTTGGACGAGCCAACAAAGGGGATTGATATTGGATCAAAAGCCGCAGTACATGAGTTTATGTCTGAATTGGTGGATTCTGGTTTGGCGGTCATCATGGTGTCATCGGAATTGCCGGAAATTATGGGTATGTCAGATCGGATTTTAGTGATGAACGAAGGCTTGATTGTCAGTGAGTTGTCACGGGCTGATGCGACACCTGAAAAAGTGGTTTCTCTGGCGACCGGAGGACATGTGACATGTTGAGACGCTTTATTTATTCTCGCGAAGGCATTTTGAGCATGATTGTGCTGGCGATGTTTTTGGCAGTGGGCACGATCAGTCCGGACTTCATTAGTGTGTCTAACAGCATCAGTATTTTTAATGATACGTCGATTTTGATCATGTTGGCGTTAGGCCAAATGCTGGTGATTTTAACCCGTTGTATTGATTTGTCTGTGGCGGCCAATGTGGCTTTTACCGGCATGGTCGTTGCCATGGTGAATCAATATTTTCCGACCTTGAATATGTTTGTTTTGATGTTACTTGCGTTGGGGGTGGGGGCGTTTTTAGGGGCGATTAATGGCTTGTTTGTTTGGTTATTAAAAGTGCCTTCTATTGTGATTACCCTAGGCACTATGAGTATTTATCGCGGTGCGACCTTTTTATTGTCAGACGGCGCATGGGTGAATTCTCACCAAATGAGTGAGGCCTTCATTGGCTTGCCGCGATATGAAATTCTGTCTATTCCGGTATTAGCTTGGATGGCGATTATCACCATTCTTTTGGCCTTTTGGACGATGAAATTCAGTGTATGGGGGCGCAATTTTTATTCCGCAGGCGGCAATCCGATGGCGGCTTTTTATTCTGGTGTGAATGTTGGCAAGGTACAGTTTTATGCTTTTTTGGTATCAGGCACATTGGCAGGGTTGTGCGGTTATTTGTGGGTGTCGCGTTTTGCTGTGGCTTACGTGGATGTCGCCAATGGCTTTGAGCTGCAAGTGATCGCGGCGTGTGTGATTGGCGGTGTTAGTATCGTTGGTGGTTTGGGAACCGTGGTGGGTTGTGTGATTGGCGCCTTGTTTATTGGCGTGGTGAATAACGCTTTGCCCATTATAGGTGTATCGCCTTTTTGGCAGATGGCTATTTCTGGACTGGTGATTATTATCGCTGTGGTGGCGAACGCCTCGTCTGACAAAGACAAAGCACGCATTATTCTTCGCAAGCCAGAGGCGTCTGTTGGCTCCGCTCCGTCGCAATCACATTAAGAGAAAGAGGCTTTTTATGGACACAATAATAAAAAAATCAGCCACACCAGATGCGTTGTCAACCAGTAAACTACAAGTGTTTTTCCGGTGGGAAAGCTTACTAATATTGATCATTGTTTTAGTGTGTGTAATGAATTCCTATTTATCACCTTATTTTTTAGACCCTTGGAATTTATCGGATGCGACTTTTAACTTTACCGAAAAGGCTCTTATTGCTTTGCCGATGGCGATGCTGATTATCGCCAAAGAAATTGATATTTCTGTGGCGGCGATCATTTCGCTTTCCAGTACGCTAATGGGACTAGTGGCGCAAATGGGCGCACCCGTGTATGTGGTGGCGTGCGTTGGTGTTTTGGTTGGTGCAGGCTGTGGTTTGTTTAATGGTGCTTTGGTAACAGGGTTTAAAATTCCCTCTATTGTGGTGACAATCGGTACCATGAGTTTATTTCGCGGTATCAGCTATGTCTTATTGGGCGATCAGGTGGTGCGTGACTATCCCGCTGGTTTTGAGTTTTTCGGTCAGGGCTACGTTTATTGGGTGTTTTCGTTTGAGTTGGTGTTGTTTGTCTTTTTTGCCTTGGTGTTTTATTGGCTATTGCATCGCACTAAATTTGGTCGTTATACCTACGCGATAGGCAATAACCCCACAGCGTCTTATTATTCAGGTATTAAAGTTAACAAACATCGTTTGATTTTGTTTACCCTAGTTGGCGTGATGTCTGGTATTGCCTCAGTGTTGCTTACGTCACGTTTGGGCAGCACTCGTCCAAGTATTGCTACGGGTTGGGAGCTAAGCATCATCACCATGGTGGTGTTAGGTGGCGTGAGTATTCTTGGTGGCAGCGGCACCATTGGTGGTGTGGTGTTGGCGGTGATTCTAATGGGCTTGGTGACCTTTGGTATGGGCTTACTGAATATTCCTGGCATCGTTATGACGATTATCGTTGGTGTGATGTTAATCACGGTCGTGAGTGTACCAGTGCTGATCACTTTCTATAAAAATAAAAGCAAAAAGGCAAAAACGCTATGAGATACGCCTCAGTCATGTACCTATATAAAGGTCGTGAAGACGAATACAAAAAGCGTCATGATGAACTCTGGCCAGAGCTTGCCGAACATTTAAAGCAGCATGGTATTCGTAACTATTATATTCATCTTGATCGAAACGAGAGCCGACTTTACGCCACCTTTGATGCAGACGATCTGGATGCGAAAGCCTTAGCGGATCATCCTGTCATGCAGCGTTGGTGGGAATACATGGCGGACATCATGGCAACCAAAACGCCATCGTTTGAACCTGTCGCCGATGCTTTGGAAGAGGTGTTTCGCTTTAATGTGTTGCAACCTGATAAAACACGCGTTGTGGCGGTGTTAGACATTGGTAAAACCAACATTAAAATTTGCCTGATGGACGGGCAAACAGGCGCCTTATTGCATATCGCCAAACGTGTTAATGGTGTGATCGATGCGCCGCCATATCCTCATGTGGATGTGGACTCTATTTGGCACTGGATTAAAGACACTCTGGCCGATTTAGCCCAGCGCTATTTTATTTCCAGCATTGCGATTACCACTCATGGTGCAACCATTGCCTGCATGAAGGGCGGTCAACTTGCCTTGCCTATTTTGGATTACGAATACGATGGTGTGTCTGAGTTTAAAGACGAATACGATGCAGTACGACCAGATTTTAGTGAGTCTTTTAGTCCACGATTGCCGCAAGGCTTGAACTTGGGTGCGCAATTGTTCTGGCAGCAAAAATACTTTTCAGGTGAGTTTTCAGGAGTCGACTCGTTACTTTTGTATCCGCAATATTGGGGCTATAAACTGAGTGGTAACAAAGCCACCGAAGTGACCTCGTTAGGTTGCCATACCGATCTTTGGAACCCGACTAACTGCCAATTTTCGTCTTTGTGTGAACAGCAAAAATGGTCGGAATTATTTCCTGAGGTGATGGAAACTGGCGCGAAGCTGGGTACCATCTTGCCCGAATTAGCGAATGAACTTGGTTTGCCAGCAAGTTGCGTTATTTTCAATGGCATACACGATTCCAACGCTTCGCTGGTACCTTATATCGGGCAGCCGATGGAAAAACTCACTGTGGTGTCTAGCGGCACTTGGACTGTCATTGCTACCATCAATGGTAAACTGGACTCATTGCAAGAAGACAAAGACATGCTCGCCAATGTGGACGCCCTTGGCCGTGCCACACCGACAATTCGCTTTATGGGCGGACGTGAATGGGAGCAACTGCGCAGCGACAGCAAAGCCAGCTTGAGTGACGTGAGCTTCATCCTCGAACACGGCATTTTAGCGATGCCTGCCTTTGCCAAAGGCGGCGGGCCATTTGCCCATTGCGAAGGGCGTATTATTAACCGTGGTTTGGAATTAACGCCCGCTCAGCAGTCAGCTTTGGCGGATGTGTATGTGGCCTTGATGACAGATTATTGTTTGGATCTGATGGACACCAGCGACACCGTAATCGTCGAAGGCGCATTCAGCAATAATATTAACTTCCTCACCTTATTGGCTTGTATGCGCAGCCAAAACGAAATCTACGCTTCTCGCGATGTCACCGGTACCTCCGGCGGCGCGGCCTTGCTGTCTAACAAAAGCTTAAAGCTAAAAGGCCGTCTCAGCCTCGCCATGTGCGACGCACAGATAAAACCACTGCTGAATCTTTATCGTCAGCAATGGCGTGACTTGGTGGGGGAATTGTAGCTTTAGCTGTGTGACAAAAACCACGAACAATGCCTTATTTCGACATTGGCGCGAACACTTCATGAGGCGTTGTTCATGGTTTTCTATTGCTTTTTAGATGAAATGGTTACACCAAACAAATTTTGAGTTTTTTACCCAGAGCGGAAAATGGTAATTTGATCAGATTGGATAATCAGAGGAAAGTATAGTTTTGCGCATTTTGAGGCGAGTGCTACAATAAATGTTGCAGTCGCATCAGAATTTGGAGGAGGTATGGTAATTCGAGCTTTTAAACCCAGCAAGAAAGAAAAAGTAGGGCTTTTATCTGCATTGGCGTTATCTAATGATCCGGTGAGTGCGTCAAGTCAATTAGCAGAAGGGTTTGACTTTGCTGTTATTGGACGCATTGTTAAACAAGCTCAGATTAAGCAAGCCACAGTGATTAAAATGGCAGGAATTGACAGAGGGACGTTAAGCCGTCACACAAGAGCACGTACAAAATGGACGGGTGCTTCGGCGATAAAAGTGTATAACGCCGCTCGAATCATTGATGCCGCACTAAATTTGTTTGATCAAGATAAACAAAAGGCTGAAAACTGGTTAAATACGCCAGCAATTGCCCTCGGTGGCATAAGCCCCGCTGATTACGCCAAATATCCTCTAGGACAAGAAGCAGTGATAGATCTTATAGGTCGAATTAAGTATGGGGTTGTCATCTAATGATGCTCTATCGTTTGTGCAAAATGGAGTTTGCTGATACTGCGTTTGATGGTTATGGTGCAAGAACGTATGGTGGTCGCTGGAATCCAAAAGGTGTGGATTGTGTTTATTTAGGTGAATCAAAGTCTGTTTGTCTACTTGAAACGATTGCACATTTGACTGATGCAAAAGCCTTAGATCAGTACGCGATGTTATCCATCGATATTCCAGAAGAGCTGATTATGGTGGTTCAAGAGCGTGATCTCCCTGAAAATTGGAGAGATTATCCCGCACCGCAAGAGTTAGCTGACATGGGGGCGGAATGGCTTGAGAATACTGAAAGTCTTGTTTTATTAGTGCCCAGCGTTATATCAGGTGACTTTTGTGCGTTACTAAATCCTAAACACCCTCGATGCCGAGAATTTGTAGCCATTGCTCAACGAGTCGCGTTCTCTATCGATCCAAGATTAGCTCCACGGTAGTAGTCGCAGAGCAAATCTATTAATCAATATATTCGAAGACTAAGACCGAAATCGAAAGCTATCTCTTGTCTGTTGGTGTATTGATATTTTTCTAATGAGTTTCTTATCCCATTCGAGTTCGGCTTTCATGAGTCCTAATGCGATTTTCGGGATATTAATGATGGTTCAACCAGAAGGTGCTTGGCCGTATTTCGGCCTTTTATGCGTTCTAATAGTGCATTAGCGGCCAGTTCGCCTTGTTGTTCTGCTTGTTGATCGATACTGGAAAGGTTGACCATGGCATAGGATGCTAATGGCGTATTATCGTAACCAATAATAAACACGTCTTTTTGCGGTGTGAGTTGACGTTTTATACATTCATCTAGTAGCGGAATGGCATGAATGTCACTCCAGCAAAAAATAGCACATGGCAGTGTTTGCTCATCTAAAAAAAGAGCGAGTTCTTTTTTCAGCTCGTCTTCGTTGTTGGAGACTCGGAAAATACGGTCTTCGGCTACATCGTTATGGTTTGCTTTCGTCAGGGTATGTAAAAAACCACGCTCACGTTCTTGGTTCAAATCGACTTTATTAAACTCTCTTAGCGGTTGACTGATCATTTTTATGTTTTTTATGCCCGTCTCGACGAGGGCTTGAGTGGCTAATTCTGCTCCTAAGAAATCATCGCCATTGATGGTGTCAAAGCTTGTTGCTGTGTTTTCAATATGGCCAACCACTGCCATAGGTATTTGTTTTGCGTATTTTTCTAATGCGGAATCTGAAAGACGAGGGGCAATTAAAATCAAGCCGTCTACATTGCTGTCCATCATGGATTCTATGAGTGAAGACTCAATAGACAGCTCGCTTTGCCCTAAGCCAATCAGCATTTTATAACCTGATATTGAAAGGGTTGCGTTTATTTTTTCTAGTAGCTTTGGCAAATAAGCATTGCCCAAATTGACAATCAGCACGCCTACCGTAAAGGTTCTGCCTCGCATCCCCCTTGCTGAGGTGTTTGGTCTATAACCTAGCTTTTTAATTGATTGTTCTACTTTTTCTTTTAGTGATGGGCTAACGCCATAGGCACTTCGGATTACCTTTGAGACGGCAGCTACAGATACCTCAGCGTCTTTAGCTACATCCTTAATGGTGACTTTTTTCATTGTTTTTTCAATTTGCATGTAAGGCCATTTACTTAGGGAAATACTATTTTTTTAAAATTTTATAGAAAGTACTTGAAATGAAGTTTTGTTTCTACTTATTATTTGTATAACGTTCTACACTTTTACAAGTCATTATAAAAATAAGCAGAAAGGACTACTTAATATGCGTAATAAAGTTTTATCCCATAGTTTAGCGGTCACTTGGGAAGCCGATATGATTTCGCCATTGTGTGATGGCGGTGTTGGTTCTCGTTCGAGTTTTGTTTGTTCCGAGTTTGTATTGCCTACAATCAAAAGCGCTGTGCAGTTAAGTATCTCAGCGCTAGGGCTGTACCAAGTATTCTTGAATGGTCGTAAAGTGGGAGATGATTATCTCACGCCAGGCCTGACGTGTTATGACGACCGTCTTTCTTTTCAAACCTATGAAGTAAAGGAATACCTACAACCTGGTATTAATAAAATCGAAATCTGGCTCGCGGATGGCTGGTATCGATCACAGATAATGTGGGAAGACTGCAAAATCTTAAATTGCTGGGGTGACACGCTTGGCGTAATTACACAGCTTGAAGCAGACGATGACATAGTGTGTAAGACCGATAAAAGTTGGCGTTCCGGTGTTACCCCAGTTTTGCAATCTGGTATCTACTTTGGCGAAGACTATGATGCTCGTGAAGATACGCTTGTAGCGTCTCATGGCGTGAAAGAAATCGAGTTTGATAAAGCTTTGTTGGTTAAGCATGAAACCAATGGGGTGAAAGCATTATCTGCGGTAAACCCCCTGAAAACCTGGCAAGAAAACGATAATCTGATTGTAGATTTTGGGCAGAATTGTAGTGGGGTTATCCGCTTGAAGGTAGAAGGGGAAAAGGGAGCAAATCTGTATATTGATTTTGCGGAAGTATTAGACGCTGAGGGACGTTTTGATCGTCGAAATTACCGTGCAGCGCGTGTGGCAAATCAATATACATTAAGTGGAAATGGCATTGAATCGTATGAACCTCGTTTTACATTTATGGGATTTCGCTATGCAAGAGTGAAAATAACAGGCGATGCTAAATTGCATGCCATTCAACAGATTCCTTTAACCTCGGTTCCGCAAGTCATGGCTGGATTTGAGTGTGATGTCCCCGCTGTTAATCGACTTGTGCAAAACACACTGTGGTCACAACGTTCCAACTTTATTGAAATACCAACCGATTGTCCGCAACGCGATGAGCGTTTAGGTTGGACGGGGGATGCGCAAGTGTTCGCAGGGACTGCTTGTTGGTTGGCCGACTGTGAGTCCTTTTTTATTAAGTATTTACGTGATGTGATACACGACCAACGTCCTAATGGTGCCATCTCGCATTTCTCTCCCGATCCGACTCGACTCTATCCTGATAAGTTTTTCGGTGATTGGGCGGGGTCTACAGGCTGGGGGGATGTGATTACGGTCATGCCTTGGCAGATGTATTTGCATTATGGCAACGTGGATGTGCTTAAAGAATGTTTTCCTGCCATGCAACGTTGGGTGGATTACCTTTGGTCTATTTCTGACGGCCCGATCATAAAGCCGAACTTAAAATGGGGCGCTCATGGCTTTACCTTTGGTGATTGGTTACAGCCTGTTGGCGATAATCGTAAACCTCGACCCACTATTGCGGATGATTGTGCGGCGACTCTTTATCACTATATCTCCACAGATATAGCGGCAAAAGTGGCGAACCTTCTTGCTCAGACGGATGCTTCTACTGCACTAGAACAACGTGCTGCACAAATAAAAACAGCTTTCGTTGAGGAATATTTTAGCAACACAGGTCGTCTTGCACACAATGATCAAACTTCCTACGCACTGGCATTTTTGTACGATCTGGTACCAGAACAATATTACCGGTCAGCCAAACAATATTTTCACGATGTGATCGTAGACGCTGATTATCTTATAGGTACAGGCTTCATTGGTACGCCTGCCTTGTTACCAGCGTTAAGCAAGCTTGGTATGACGGATTTGGCTGAAAAGGTGTTTTTAAACAACAAGGTGCCTGGATGGTTATATCAAGTTGAGCGTGGCGCAACGACCATTTGGGAGCGCTGGGATGCGATTGGCGAAGACGGCACTATTTATGATCCAGATATGAACAGCTATAACCATTATGCATATGGTGCGGTTTGTCAGTGGTTGTTCGAGTCCGTTGCAGGCGTAAGTCCTGTTGCACATGCGCCAGGTTATCAAGAAGTATCGATCGATCCCACTTTTTTACCCGCCTTAGGCCAGGTGTCTATGTGGCATGATTGCCGTTTAGGTCGGATAGAGGTTAGGTGGAAATTGGAGGGAAATAAAGCCAGTTATGCACTGTCTTTACCGGATGGCTGCACGGGGATTTTGCTTCTTGATGAACATAAAAAAGTGGCGCAAGTAAATGGTCAATCGGTCGGTAATTTATCCAGTAACAGAATGCGTTTGACTGGGAAGAATGAGCTTGTCTTTAGTCTTTAACCTTTGGTCCATAATAGTATTTTTTACCCAACAATAAATTTAAAAAAGGGGTGTAATATGAAAAACAGAGCGAACAAACTGATTATCTCAACTTTCGTTGTATTGGGTGCGTCCGTATCAAATGCGACTGAGTTAAGCATACTTGTCGATAACAGCCCAGATACTGTGGCTTTAACGCAAGCCCTGACATCTGCTTACAGCAAACTTAACCCTGATATAACGTTTGAGATCGAGTTAAGACCTGGAGGAGGTGAAGGGGATAATATTGTCAAAACGCGCCTTGCAACAGGTGAAATGGCGGATGTTTTTCTCTATAACTCAGGGTCGTTATTGCAAGCTTTGCGGCCCTCAAGAACACTTGAGCCTATTAATGATCTGGCTAATTTCTCCAATATTTTGTCGAGTTTCACCAGTACGGTGAGTGACGACAAGGGAAATGTTTATGCTGTGCCGATACAAACTGCGATGGGAGGAGGTATATTTTATAACAAGCGTGTTTATGAAGAGTTAGGACTTAAGGTGCCAAAAACGTGGCAAGAGTTTATGGAAAACTGCGCGATTATCGCCGAAAAATCAAAATCTGCGCCCATTGCGCAAACCTATAGAGATACATGGACCTCACAATTACTTGTCCTTTCTGATTTTTTTAATGTGCAAGCAGAAAAACCAAATTTTGCGACAGACTATACGAATAACAAGGCTAATTTTGCTACTACGCCTGCGGCATTGAGAGGCTTTGAAAAGCTTCAGCAGGTGTCTGAGGCTGGCTATTTTAATGATTATTATGGGGCAGCGACTTATAACGATGGCTTAAACATGGTTGCCACTGGTAAAGCGGCTCACTACCCTATGCTGACGTTTGCTATTCCCTCTATTAAGCTGAATACGCCAGATTATATTGAGGATGTTGGGTTCTTCGCTCAACCTGGAGATGACGCGGATAAAAATGGCTTAACGGTTTGGATGCCGGCCGGTTATTACATTCCAAAAGAAAGTGATCAAAAAGAAGAGGCTAAAGCTTTCCTAAACTACATCGCAACAGTCGACGCTTGTGATGCCATTACTAAAGCCATTGGTGCCAATGGCCCTTATCTAATAAAAGGCTGTACTCTACCGGATAATGTTTACCCTGCGGTGAAAGACATGTTGCCTTATTTTCAAGAAGAAGGCCGCACAGCTCCCGCTTTAGAGTTCCTTTCGCCAATAAAAGGTCCAATGCTTGAACAACTTACCGTTGAGGTGGGATCGGGTATTAGAAATGCACAATCAGCGGCTGAGCTTTATGACCAAGATGTTGCGAAGCAGGCCAGACAGCTGAATCTACCAAATTGGTAAGGGCTTTATCTCCTTGTTAGCGCTGTAAAAAGGCGACTAATAAGGAGGTGATTGGAGGATTTATGAAAAGTAGTCGATCTTACCCATATTGGTTTATTTTACCGGGAGGGCTGGTGTATCTGGTGCTATTTCTAGTGCCAACGGTTGCCGCTTTTTGGTTTAGTTTGACCCATTGGGATTTATTTGAAACCCGTTTTATTGGTTTGGAAAATTATTATCAGTTTTTGAGGGAGCCTTTTCTAATCACTGGGGTTGTGAATACGGTGATTTTTGGTGTGCTTACATCTATAGCCAAGTCTGTTTTGGGATTGTTACTGGCTGTTTTATTGACATCAGGCTTACTGGGACAAAGCTTTCTAAGAACCTTGATTTTCTTCCCTGTTTTGGTCTCTACCATAGGTGTCGGCATTGCCTTCGCGGAAATCATGCACCCAGCAAGAGGGATGTTAAACATAGGGCTAAGTTATTTTGGTATTCAAGGTCCTGCTTGGCTGATTGATCCTAATTTGGCGCTTTTCTCTGTTGCCTTAGTGGATATTTGGAAAGGGGTTGGGCTGGCCACACTGATTTATATTGCAGGTCTTGCGACCATAAGTTCTGATTATTATGAAGCTGCACGCATTGACGGTGCTACTAAGTTGCAAATGTTTTTCCGCATAACGGTTCCCCTGGTTCGTCCGGCTACAGTGACAGTGGTAACGCTTTCTTTGATTGGTGGCTTACGTTCATTCGATATCATTTGGGCGATGACAAAAGGCGGCCCTGGATTTTCTTCTGATGTATTAGCATCGGTTATCTATAAACAGTATCAGGCTGGTTTCTATGGGCTTTCGACAGCGGGTAACATTATTTTGTTTGCGCTGGTGGCTTTTATTGTGATTCCTCTAACGTATTGGTTCAACCGTAGAGAGGTGGACTTATGAAACGTCAGCAAATTATCAATGGTGTTATAGCTCTGGTTATTGGCGTTTTAATCTTTGTTACGCCTTTTATTTTTATTGGCCTCACGGCGGTAAAATCGGCGGCAGAGGCTTCTCAACTAGGGCTATCATGGCCTTCTGAATGGTTATTTTGGGATAACTTAGTGGCAGTAATTCAAGCCAGAAACTATATGTTGCTGCTTGCCTATTTTAATTCAACCGTGATTACCGTTGGTGCTATTTCATTGTTAGTTATTTCTGCGGCTATGATTGGTTATGTTATACAAAGAAGACCATCTAAATGGAATGGTTTTATTTACGCTTTGATACTGGCCGGATTGATGATTCCGCCTGCCGTTGTACCAACGATTTGGCTGATTAAAGAACTGCATTTATTTAAAACCTTACACGGTATGATTTTGATACAGGTGGCCTACGGTCTTTCTTTCTCGGTACTGCTGTTTCGCTCTTTTATTGCCAGTATTCCAAGAGATCTTGATGAAGCCGCCATCATTGACGGTGCTAAACCTTGGCAGGTGTTTTTTAAAGTTATATTGCCCCTGTTAAAGCCAGTAACGGTAACGGTTATCTTGGTTCAATCTGTGACCATATTTAATGACTTTACCAACCCACTGTATTACTTGCCGGGCAAAGATAACGTGACCGTACAATTGACTCTGTATAACTTTCAAAGTCAGTTTTCTTCCCAGATGAATTTGCTTTTTATGAACATTCTTCTCGTCACCATACCGCCTCTTATTATGTTTATTTTCTTTAATAAGCAAATTGTAAAAGGTATGACCGCAGGCGCAGTAAAAGGATAAAACGATGGCTACCGTAAGATTAAAAAATATACACAAAGAATTTAATGGCGTTAAAATTCTGAAAGGCATTGATTTAGACGTGAATGATGGCGAGTTTTGTGTGTTTGTCGGACCTTCCGGCTGCGGAAAATCCACCTTGTTACGTATTATCTCAGGTTTGGAAGACGCAACCAGCGGTACAATTGAGATCGGGGGAAAAGATGTTACTAAGTCCGATCCAATTGATCGTGGCATTGCTATGGTATTTCAAAGTTATGCTCTGTATCCGCACTTGACTGTCAGAGACAATATTGGCTTTGGTCTGAGTTTAGCTAAGCGTCCTAAAAACGAGATTAGAGAAAGAGTGGATGCTGCTGCGAAAATGTTGCAGCTTGAATCTCTTCTGGATCGCAAACCCAAAGATCTGTCTGGTGGACAGCGTCAGCGTGTGGCGATTGGTCGGGCCATCGTACGAGAGCCAGAAGTGTTTTTGTTTGATGAACCGCTTTCTAATCTGGATGCGGCGTTACGTTCTAAAATGCGCATCGAATTGACGGAGCTGCATGCCACTTTGAATGCCACCATGATCTATGTTACCCACGATCAAATTGAAGCCATGACAATGGCTGACAAGATTGTGGTACTCAATGCAGGTCATATTGAGCAGGTTGGCACGCCTATGGAGCTATATCATCATCCCCAGACGCCTTTTGTAGCCGGTTTCATTGGTAGTCCAAAAATGAACTTGTTTGAAGGGGCTATTGCCAAGGAACATAACGCTGATCTTTACGGAATACGTCCTGAGCATTTGACCCTATCGCCGAAAGAAGGGAAATGGAAAGGCGTTGTTAAACACATTGAGCAGCTAGGGGCTGATGCTATTGTCCATATTCACGTTGAGTCATTGGGAATGCTGGTGGCCCGTGCGGATGGGGAGTTCTCTATTACGGCTGGAAGTACTATATACGCCACACCACAAGAGGGAAAAGAACATCTTTTCTAGGGGGCGACACAATCAGTAAAAAGAGGGACTCTATTTCTTCCCTCTTTTTATTTAGCAGTCTAATACAGTCGAAGACTAAGACCGAAACCGTAAGTTATCTCTCGTTAGTTGATCAATCGAGGTTTTGCCCATGAGTTTCATGTCGCGTTCGAGTTCGGCTTTCATTAAGCCTAGGGCGCGTTCGACGCCGGGTTGTCCTGCGGCGGCAAGTGGGTATAAGTACATGCGGCCAATGCCGACGGCTTTGGCGCCGAGGGATAGGGCTTTGAGTACGTGGGTGCCGCGCTGTATGCCACTGTCGAAGATGACGTCGATTTCATCGCCCACTTCATCGACGATTTCTGCGAGCTGATCGAAGGAGCTGCGGGAACCATCAAGCTGACGACCGCCGTGGTTGGAAATGATGATACCCGTGCAGCCAATTTCCACTGCTTTACGAGCGTCTTCTCGACTCATAATGCCTTTCAAGCAGAACTGTCCGTCCCAGAATTTCACCATCTCTGCCACGTCGTCCCAGTTCATTGATGGATCGAGCATGTTGGTAAAGTAGTCGCCAATTGAGGTGGCACCAGAGCCCATGTCGACGTGTTCTTCCAGTTGCGGTAAGCGAAATTTCTCGTGAGTCACGTAGTTAATGCCCCACATAGGTTTCAGAATAAATTGCAGCATGCCTTTTAGATTTAATTTAAAAGGAATGGCGAAGCCTGTGCGAAGGTCGCGTTCGCGGTTGCCGCCAGTAATGGAGTCAACGGTGAGCATCATTACTTGTATGCCTGAATCTTTGGCGCGTTGCATCATGGCACGGTTCAGTTCGCGGTCTTTATGAAAGTAAAACTGGTAGACCTGAGGGGTGGTGGTTTGCTTGGCGATTTCTTCCATGCTCACTGTGCCAAGGGACGATACGCCAAACATGGTGCCGTATTTTTCGGCGGCATTGGCGACGGCTCTTTCACCATCATGATGGAATAAGCGTTGTAAGGCGGTGGGCGAACAATAGATGGGCAGTGCGAGTTTTTGCCCCATGACGGTGACGGACAGATCCACGTCTTTTACGCCAGTGAGTACGCTTGGCACTAGGTCACAGCTTTCAAAGGCGGCGGTGTTGCGGCGGTAGGTGGTTTCATCGTCTGCGCCGCCATCAATGTAATTAAAAATGGGGCTTGGTAGGCGTTTTTTGGCTAGGGTGCGAAAGTCTTGGAAATTGTGGCAATCTTTGAGACGCATGGATTTTGCTCCTTTTCTTTTATTCCTTAACTATAGTCCTAGTTTTATTTGTGATAAATACGACATAAACTAATAAACTGTTTCTTAAAACATCTTAATGAAAAAGGGATAAACGATTGTGAACGCTGCAGACTTAACGCTTTTTGTGAATGTCGCCGATGCGGGTTCGTTTAATAAAGCTGCAGAGCAAGCAGGCTTGTCAACGCCAGCGCTGAGCAAACGCATTAGTAAGCTGGAACAAGATCTCGGTGCGCAGTTGATTCATCGCACCACAAGACGACTCAGTCTGACCGAAGCGGGTGAGAGTTTATACGTTCACGCCAAGAATATAGAAGGCCAAGTAAACGATGCGATTGCCTCTGTGTCGGCGTTTAGCCAAGGTTTAACAGGCACCATAAAGATGTCTGTACCGACGATTTCGGGGGAGTTATTACTGGCCGAAGCCATTGCCGAGTTTTGTCAGAAATATCCCAATATCAGCGTGGATATGCGCCTAGAAAATGACTTTGTGGATTTGGTAGGCGAAGGATTGGATCTGGCGATTCGTACAGGCAAGTTGGAAGACTCTAGTTTGATCGCCAAGCCGTTAATCCAATCCAACTGGATTGTCTGTTGCTCGCCCAGTTACGTGGAGCGTCATGGCGAAGTCAGAGATTTAGAGGCTTTGAAAGACCATAACTGTCTAGCTTATACCTACCAAGCCCAAGGCTCGTTCGATTGGCGCTTTACTCGAAACGGTATCGAAGAGAGTGTGCGAATTAGCGGTAGCTTTGCCACGAATAATGCCCAAGCATTACGCAAGGCCGCCTTGGCAGGTTTTGGAATTGTGTATGTGCCGCGCTGCAGTGTGTATGAAGATTTGCAGCAAGGTAAGCTGGTTGCTATCTTGACGGATTATCAACCACGCCGACTGGGTGTTTATGCCATTTACCCCTTTACCAAATACCTGCCGGAAAAGCTTCGCTTATTGATTGAGCATATCAAACAGGCGTATCAGGATAAGAAAGAATACTTTTAGCCAATCACCTAAGTGAAGAGGCTTTCCATTTCGCTGTTTTGTCCTTATTCTTAACTTTTTAACCCTTTTATTTCATTTCGATGGGAACATTTATGTCTGGTCAAGGTTCTGGTGGCAATGTACTGGCTGCGTTATGTAGCGTTTTTATTCCTGGATTAGGTCAATTAGTCCAAGGACGAATCTTTATGGCGTTGTTCTTTTTTGTAACAACCGCTGCGAATTATGCCTTGGGCGCGACCGTTATCCTGTTTTTCATGTGGCTGGTCGGAGCGGTTTTTCATCTGTGGTCTATCATTGACGCTGCGCGTTTTTCTCGAATTCGTTCGGTTTTATGATGTTGATTTCGTGGCGGGAAAAAATCGTTTGAGCATAAAAGGAGCCAAGTTGAAATAGGCTCCTTTTTTATACTTTTTCGTACCGCTTTAGAATTGCTTTTTAAGTAGGCGATCTAGCGAGAAATAACCGCCACCAAATGCGGCGATTAATAACGCGCCAGCAGACCAAAAAATAGACGCCAGTTCGGCTTTTAATTGTACCGAAGTCAGAAAAGCACCGCCGCCATCAGCTAAACGTTTGACGCCATTAGCAGTAAAAAATTCACTGCCAGCGTTCAGTGCCTCTATGCCTGCTTGAGTTAATAATGCATCACCATAAGGATGAGCGAAATGGAACCATAAGGTGATGGCTAACATGACGGCATTGGCTAGTGCGATGGGGCGCGTTAGCAAACCTGCCGCAATAAACATACCACCAAAAAACTGCATGCCAGCTAGCATGGGAGACCAAAGCCAGCCAGGATAAAAGCCTAGGTTTTCTACAAAACCGACTTGAGCAAAGGGAGCGACTATTTTTGGCCAGCCTTCAATAACAAGCATGCCGCCAATAATAATACGGAACAATGCCCAGCCAAATGGTTGAGCAAACACATTGTAGAAATTGCTCATAAATGGTAGGTATAGGTGGTTTTTTTCGTTCTTAAAGACAGGTAGATTGGACATGTTTTCCCTCTCGACGTTGGTCGTTTCCATAGGTGGTTTTGATAAGCAAGAGAATAGCATTAGGTATTTTTATAGTGCTGATTTGGATCAAACTATTGCTGTTCAAATGAGATGAAATGGAAACTTAATTTTTAGGCGAAATCGTCCTTTTAGTCTAAAAAACGTTTTTATGGTGAAATTTAGAAGTACATTGGCGTAGTCCCATTACAAAGTAGGCGAGATGTAGCGTGAAGATTCGAATGTTCGATAATAATGACAGGGAGCAAGTGGTTGCTTTGTGGCATGCTTGTGGCCTTGTGGTTCCGCAAAATGATCCGATCAAAGACATCGACAGGAAGCTTAACGTCGATCCTGATTTATTTTTGGTGGGTCATGTAGGAGATGAAATCATTGCTACTGTGATGGGCGGTTATGAAGGCCATCGTGGTTGGATTAATTATTTAGCGGTAAAACCGTCGCACCAAAGAAAGGACTTTGGTCAAGCGATAATGCAGGCTGTGGAGGCTCTGATAAAAGCCAAGGGCTGCCCAAAAATCAATTTACAAGTTCGTTCTTCTAACGAAGCGGTGATTCGGTTTTATCAATCTTTAGGTTATGGCGTAGAGCCTGTGATTGGCATGGGTAAGCGCCTAGAAATAGATTTAGACAGATAGCCAATAGGCTATCTGTTCAACAAATGCTGATTGGCGCAGTTCTGCGAGATATCGCCATTAAGCGCATTGATCAGGTTGTTCACCGCGCAAGTAATCATAGCAAGACGGGTTTCTGCCGTTGCTGAGCCGATATGTGGGAATAAGACTGCGTTGTCGAGTTTACAAAGCGGTGAATCGCCAGATAAAGGTTCGACTTCAAAGACGTCTAAACCCGCCGCGCGAATAGTGCCATTGCTTAAGGCGTTGATAAGAGCCGCTTCGTCGATCACTTTTCCGCGAGAGCCATTAATAAAAATGGAATTTGGCTTCATCATAGCAAATTCTTTTGCGCCGATTAATCGTTCCGTTTCGGCGGTTAATGGCGTCATCACACAGACGAAGTCGGATGTTTTCAGCAGTTCTTCCATCTCCATATAGGCAGCATTTAAGTCTTGTTCGGCGTCCAGTTTGCGACTCCGGTTGCTGTATTGAATCTTCATATCAAAACCAAAATACCCTCGTTTGGCGATGGCATATCCAATACGACCCATACCAATAATGCCAAGGGTTTTACCGTGTACGTCTGTGCCATACAAGGCTTCACCTATGTTGCTGGTCCAGCGACCTTCACGTACCATGTTAGATAGCTCAACAGCACGGCGAGCTGCACACATGATAAGTGTGAACATGGTGTCGGCTGTGGTTTCATCTAATACCCCTGGTGTGTGCATTAATGGAATGCCACGCTCGGTGAGGTAATTCAAGTCGTATAGATCTGTACCAACGGAAATCGTTGATGCGGCTTTAAGCTTAGGAGCAAGGTTCAATAGTTCTGCACTCATCTTCGTGCTTGTGCCTATTAAGCCTTCTGCGTCGGCAAGGGCCGCTTTAAAGGCCTCTTTGTTGTCTTCATTGATGCCATTGAAGAAGGTGACATCAAATTGTTCCTCGAGTCGATGGCGCTCTTCTACTGGAATGTCTCGGTATAAAATGACTTTTTTCTTCATTTTATGACTCCTTTTCTAACTGGTTAAGTATGGCTCTAGTTGGCAAGCCTTCGCTGTCGCCACGCACTTGCACCGTTAAAGAGCCTAGCAGATTGCCGCGACGAGCAGATTGCTCCATTGTTTTCCCTTCAAGCAACGCCGATATCACGCCAACGGCAAAGCTATCACCAGCCCCCACCGTATCGACCACTTTTGTTACAGGAAAGCCAGCGACGGTGCCAGATTCTCCCTTACTGGTTTTAAAGTATGCGCCTTTGCTACCAAGCTTGACGATAACGGTTTTGACGCCATGCTGGAGATAAAAGTCTGCAATCACTTCAGGTTGGTCACTACCCGCGAGGATTTTGCCTTCTTCTATACCTGGTAGAACGATGTCACTGGCAAAGGCAAACTCATTAATGGTTGCCACCATGGTCGCTTGATCTGGCCACAAAGTAGGGCGCAAATTGGTATCAAAAGACACGCTACAACCTTGTTCTTTGGCTAGGTTTAAGGCGTGCTTTGTTGCTTCACGCATTGTGCTAGATACTGCTATCGAGATGCCCGTTAGATGCAAATGGGTATCCGTTTTGAATAAATTTTCGTCAATGTCTGTCGTGCTTAACGTGGAAGCAGCCGAATTTTTGCGGAAGTACTCGACCTTAGGATCGCTGCCATCGGTGACATTGGATTTCAGCATAAAACCAGTAGGGTGACTGGTACTTTCAGAAATCCAATCCGTACGAATGTTTTCTTTGCTGATCGCTTGGCGAATAAATTGACCAAAACTGTCTTTGCCTACCTTGCTAATGTAGCTGGCTTCAAAACCTAAACGTGCCATACCAATAGCGACATTGACTTCCGCCCCAGCTAAAGAGCGATGAAACTCTTCGATGTCGGCAAGTTGTCCCGGTGTTTTCGCCACAAACATGGCCATGGCTTCGCCAAGCGTGACAAAAGAGGGTGTTTGATTGAGTTGCATTTAGATTGCCCCTGAAGAGTTTGTGTTTATGGAGGTCAAATAAGTCTTCGATGAAAATATCATGGAATCGATTCCATGAATAGAGTTTGTGAATCGCTTTTAAAAAATTATATGGTTGTTTTTTAATCATATAATTTTTATTTAAATGTTTTTTTGTAAAGGCACTAGGTGGAATGACGAATAACGAGTTCGGCTTTGAGCTTTATGTGCTGCGGGGCTTCGTTGTTGCCTTGAACTCTAGCAAGCAATCGCTCGCAAGCGGTTTGGCCTATGAGTTGTGTGGGTTGACGCATGACGGTGATGCCGCCTTCGAATAGTTGTGCCCATTCTGGGTCGTCTATGCTGATTAAACCAATTTGCGTGCCGATGCGAATGTCTAGCTGTTTCAAGGCTTTCGCTGTGCTCATCATGGCAACACCGTTGGTGGTGAAGATGGCTTTTTTGCGATTTGGATGAGCGGCGATAAAGTTTGTAATGACCTTGACTAATAAGCTGACGCTCATCTTTTCGATTTCAATGACATCGCAGGTTATGTTGTCGTTTTCTTTGGTGAAAGCTTGAATGGCGTCGACCCTTGCTTGGCGAGGATCAATGGCGATGGATTCGGTAACCACTAAAATAGAGTCATAAGCTTGGGCTTGTAGGTGCTCGCAAGCCTCTTTTGCGGCGGCTTCGTTGTCGAGTCCGACCGTATCGAAGCCGAGAGAAGTATTGATTCTATCGACTAACACCAAAGGGCAAGAGATGCGCTTTAAGTTGCTGACTTGTTTTTGTGCCATGCCAGCCGTGTTGACGATGATGCCATCGACTCTGTGTGCTTCGAGCAAGGATAAATAACTGTCTTGTAAGTCTTTTTTGTTATCTGTATTGCAGACCATCAGCATGTAGCCTTCACGGCGACAAACGTGCTCTATTCCTTGTAACACATCGATAGAATAAGGGTTGGTCACATCCGCCAGTAATAATCCGATGAGTTTTGAGTGTCCAGCTCTGAGCATGCGAGCCGAATGGTTAGGACGAAAATCAAGATGAGCAATGGCTTGCGCGATTTTTTCTCGCAACTCTTCTGATAATTTGTCTTGTTCCCCGTTAAGGTAACGTGAAACACTGGTCTTACCCACTTTGGCGTATTTTGCCACATCTGAAATGGTGGTGAAGCTTTTGTTATTTTTCTTCAGCAATGTGTTGTCTCAATGGCTAGATTAACGGAAAGAACATCCATACGCGCAAATAAAGAGGTAGGCGTTTTTCCGTACTGTAAACTATGATCCTAGCGGGGCGCAATTATAGACAGTCTTTTAATAGCAGGAGCACTATGAAAATTTTCAGCTGCCAGCAATGTGGACAGACGGTGTTATTTGAGAACACTCATTGCGAGCAATGTTCGTCATCATTAGGTTTTTTGCCAGATCAATTGGTGATTAGCGCGTTAAAGACAGTTGATAATGCTTGGTATGCGATGGCGGATAAATCCATTCCTGCAAAGCGTTGGTACTACTGTGAAAACCATCAACATCAAGTGTGTAATTGGATGGTGGAAGAAGGCGGCAGTACGTTTTGTGTTGCGTGTGAATTGAATCGCCATATTCCCAATTTAAGTAAAATAGAAGAGCGTCAGGCGTGGCAGCAGTTAGAATTTGCTAAGCACCGGTTGGTGTATTCTATATTGCGTCTTGGTTTGCCATTAATCAGCAAGAAAGCAGAGCCGGAAGACGGTCTGTCATTTGATTTTATTTCCGAAAATAATCAAGTCCCAGAAGATGCCAGTGCGATGACAGGGCATGCTTCTGGACAAGTCACGATTAATGCGGCCGAGGGAAATTCAGTTGATCGTGAACAAATGCGCGAAGACATGAATGAATCCTATCGAACCGTTATTGGCCATTTTCGTCATGAAATTGGGCATTATTATTGGGATCAGCTAATTGCAGAAGATGAACAGTGTTTGGCCGATTTTAGGGTGCTTTTTGGTGATGATCGAGAAAGTTACGCCGATGCATTAGAGGCGCATTACAATGCGCCAAATCCAGATTGGCAGCAATCTTTTGTGAGTGTGTATGCGTCTTCACATGCTTGGGAAGATTGGGCCGAAACTTGGGCGCATTACCTGCATATTGTTGATACCCTAGAAATGGCCAGTGATCTTGGTTTGAGTCTGCAACCCGTTGCTTCGAATCGACAAACGCTTGCCGTGATGGTCAATATTGATCCTTTTCGACATGACAACTTCGATGATATTTTAGCGCAATATGTGCCGTTAACCTTTGCGGTGAATAATCTTAATCGTGGCATGGGGCAACCGGATTTGTATCCTTTTGTGTTGGTGCCCGCGGTGCGTGAGAAGTTGGCATTTATTCATCGTTTGTTGAGATCTTATGTAGCGGAGTAAATGGTTGTCTGGACATTTTAACGACTTATTAATGGCTGCAAAGTGCGGGATCCGCTATCATGCTCGGCAATGGGAGCATGATGGCCTCATCTCCTGACCTTTAATCCTTTAGGATCCTAATGAAAAAGACCTTTAAGTTATCTCATCCCACCATCAAGTACCCACGTTTAGTTGAAGCAACGAAAAACGAAGTCAAAAAATATCTAAAAAGAGAGCGCAATAAAACATTGCCAGAATACGCTGACTTTTGGGGATTTGATTGTCGCTTTGGTCAAACCGAAGCCTTGGCTGAAGAGATTCATGTCGCGCAAATCAATGAAAAAATCAGCTTGGCTGAAAGCCAAGAGTGGACTGAGTTTTACCTTGAAATTCTAGCGGTACCAGCACAACGTACAAAACGTGATCATGCTAATGAGCAAGAAGATGAAGACCTAGAAAACAAAGAGCATGACGAAGATCGATAAGCATTGCGACTAGATCATAAACATTAAACGCCAGATCATATCTTGATCTGGCGTTTTTGTTTTCAGCCTAGTGCATTGTTTATTGAACGCAACTAAGTAAAAATCTTAACTCATTTCAAGATCTTGTTTCCTTTTTCCTGACTCTTTAATCACTTGTTCGCGTACTGTGTGACCTTATTATTGGAGGATCGCAGGCTGACTTTTTAAGATGTCTGCTGACTATTGTGTAGTGGAGGCAAGGGCATGAATAACGATGCAAGTGGTTTAATTGATAGTTTGTTTGAGCGTATTGAGACGGCAGAAAAAAACACCGGAGAGCGAGACAAAGAAGCAGAAGCACAGATTAATAAACACCTAGTGGCAAATCCTGCCGCACCGTATTACATGGCGCAAACCATCATTATGCAAGAAGCCGCGTTAAAGCAGCTAAATGCTCGGGTAGAAGAGTTAGAACGCAATGCTTCTGCCAAGCCGAGTTCTGGCGGCTTTTTATCCGGGTTGTTTGGTGGAGATCAAAAAACATCACAAAGCAATACTCAACAATCGGCTTATCAAAGCTCGGTGCAATCGCAATCTCGTTCTGGTTGGGGAAGCGGTAACGGCTTTCAGCGAACGACTAACCAGCAGCCTAATAATCAAGCGTATAACCAGCCACAAAGTAGTGGTCGTGGCAGTCGCTTTTTAGGTGGCGCGTTGCAAACCGCCGCTGGTGTGGCTGGTGGCATGGTGGTGGGGAATATGTTGATGAATATGTTTAGCCATCATTCTGAAGCAGACATGGCCAATGTTATTAATGAAACGTCAGCTAGCCCTGACCTTGGGGCAGCGACAGAGTCAGATCAAGGTGGTTTTGGTCAGGCGGGTTTTGATCAAGCTAATATGGATCAGAGTGACATTGACTCTGGTGTTTTTGATCAAGGCGGATTTGACGACATGGGTGGTTTTGATGATTTTGGTAGTGATGACTTTATTTAGTCATGAGTGCTAGCTAACAAAAAACCTGATTAACTTTTGTTTATAATTGATCAGGTTTTTTATTGTCTTTTTTTGGCGTTTTAGGAAGATGTTGTCGCTTTAAGTCACTTCAACAAAGCTCATAAAGCCTGTTTTTAGGTGCTCGATGATGTGGCAGTGATACATCCAGCGTCCTGGGTTATCGGCCACTAATGCAGCAAGCACTGTTTCGTTTTGATCCAGTAAAACCGTATCTGTATGGAACGGCGTGATGTCTTTTTTATTCGATTTTAAAACTGTGAAAGTATGGCCATGTATGTGAATCGGATGATGATACTGGGTTAAATTAGACAGCTCAAAAATATATGTTTTCCCGCGTTCTAGTGTGGCAAGAGGGTCAGGAATGTGGCCTTTTGACATGCCTTCCCACGAACGACGATTCATTGTCCAAAAGTTGTAGCTGACTTCGCCATCTTTCTCAATCGGCGTTATGTTTGCGTTCCATTCGAAAGCAAATTTAATGGTTTCCGCGTTATCTAAATCTGGAGCAGGAATGGGGTTGAGTGGCAGCTTAGGTAAGCTACGGTCTTTAAGCTGGCTCGCCACGGTTTTGATGGTTACCATGGGTTTACCCTTGTGCTTAAAGGTGACCATTTCTCCGACCTTGTTAGGCGCGATTACACCAAGATCAAGGCGCATTCCTGGCCCTATTGAGTGCTCAGTTAAGGCAATTGGCTGAGCAATTGGATTACCGTCAATGGCAATGATTTGTGCTGCAGGATCGGTTGAGTTTATTTGATACATTACGGTGTTATCGACGTTTAAGAAACGTACTCGAATCGCTCCGCCAGCAGGCACGTTATAGGTTGGGTGTATCTCACCGTTGATCGTCATCACTCGACCAGGTGTGCCCATACGAAAGGCATTTTGTGGCGTCGTTAATGCGGTAAATGAACCATCGTCTTTGATGTGCCAGTTTTTCATGCAAAGCACCAGATCTTCATCAAAGTCTGGCTTCTCCGCTTCATCAACAATTAGTGCGCCAACCAAGCCTTTACCAAGCTGTTCGACACTGTTCATGTGCGGGTGATACCAGAAAGAACCCGCGTCGGGCGGTGTGAACTCATAGTCGAAGGTTTCGCCGGGCATAATTGGTGGTTGGCTTAAAAACGGCACACCATCCATGGCAATCGGGATTCTCATACCATGCCAATGAATCGTGGTGGGTTCGTTTAACTTGTTGATCACCCGAATACGAACGGGCTGATGTTGCTTAGCGCGAATCACTGGCGCAGGATAACCGCCATTAAAGCAAAGTGCAGGCGTGCTGCCGCCAGATACAATGTCCACATCGGCTGGCGCAACGATTAATTCATAGTCGAAACCCGCAGACGGTGTAGCAGCAAGAAGGACTCTAGGTAGTGTACTTGTCATAGCGACTAAAAGGCTGGATTTTATAAAATTACGTCTGTTCAAAACGGTCTTTCCTATGGTTTTTGATGATTATTCGCAATGATTGTTTTGTTTAATCATCTGGGTGAAAGCGTCTAAAGCGGGAAAATGGCCACCATCATTGCGCCAAATAAAGCGATTTTCAATAGCTTCTAATTCTGCAAACTCATATCCGACTAATCCCATGCCCGATTGATATTGCTCGTAGATGCCTTTTGGAACCAGTGATATGCCGCTTCCAGCGCTAACACAGCCAATAATGGTGCCGTAGCTGGCGATACTGGTGATGGGCGCTTTTACCTTGTTTTGGCTTAGCCACGCTACCAATGCAGCTCGATATGGACAAGGTTCTGGCCACATGAAGATGGTTTTTCCTTCTATATCCTTCGCGGACTTGATTGAATCGGCAGAGGCGGAGGAAATGAGCACTAGCGCTTCATTGAAGAAAGTGGTGCTGTCTAAAAAGGGGCGATCAATATCAACAGCGACAATGGCACCATCTAGTCTGTGATGCTGTATGTCGTCTACAAGTTGTGACCAAGTCCCTGTTTTAAATTGCAGCTCAACGTTTGGGTATTGCGCGTGAAACTTTGTCAGCGTCGGTGGTAAACGACTGGTTGCCGAGGACTCAATGGCACCAATGCGCAGTGGGCCAGAGGGTTCAGACGTTGGATCAACGGCTCGTTTAGCTTCTTCTGTTAGCGCCAAAATCTTTTCCGCATAAGACAGAAACACTTCACCTGCTGGCGTAATGCGTAGGCCGCGCCCTTGTCGGTAAAACAGCGATACCTTTAGCTCTGTTTCGAGTGCTTTAATTCTTGCGGTCACATTAGAGGGAACACAGTGCAATGCTACAGACGCTTGTGCCACGCTGCCAAGATTGGCGACGGTTTTAAACATTCGGATTTGAGCGAGTTCCATCATTCATTCCAAGTGAATACTGATCTCAGTATTCGTTAATTGTTGTATCGAGCCTTTCTCTTAATACTAACCCCTTCTTTGATGGCGAGTGAACGCAAAATAGGGTGATGTATGAAAAAAGTGAAAGGAAAGGTGGCCATTGCGGCGATGTTTGTGGTGCTGTGTTGGGCGTATTCACCGATTGGTATTCATCTCGGTCTAGCGTCATATTCACCCGGTCAGTTGGCGCTATTACGCTTTATCATCGCCTCGATTTTTATGGGAATAGTGGCGATGTATCAGGGTGTGCAAGTGCCGAAAGTGAAGGATATTCCCTTGCTTTTTGTGCTTGGTTTTTTTGCCGTGGCCTTGCATCACATTGCGTTAAATTTTGGACAACGAGGCGTGAGTGCGGGGGCGGCGAGTGTGTTAGCGCAATCGACGCCGATTTTTACCGTGATTATTTCGCGTTGTGTTTTAAAGGAACGGATTAATGCATGGCGTTGGTGCTGTGTATTCGGCGGCATGACAGGCGCGCTGATGGTAGTGATTGGCGACAAAGGCATTGGTAATATCAGTCTTAATGGTTTGTTGATTCTGGTGGCAGCGTGTTCTTGGAGTGTGTATTTTATTCTGCAAAAACGTCATTCGCAGCGTTACAGTACTTTAACTTTGGTGTGTTATACAGTGTGGACTGGTACGGCGGTTTTGCTGGTATTTTCTCCTGGTTATTGACCTCGATGCAGGCTTCGAGTATTCAAGTGAATTTTGCTGTGTTGATGTTGGGTGTCTTTCCGAGCGCCTTAGCGTATGTGGCTTGGGCTTATGTGTTGTCGCACTCAGAAGTCAGTAAAGTATCTATTGTCCTGTATTTGATTCCGCCGACCGCCATGCTGATGGCGGCGTTTATGTTGGGTGAGTTGCCTTCTGCTTTGGTACTGCTAGGTGGCGCCATTGTTATTTTGAGTGTGCTGACAATGAGTTTAGAAAAGCGTTAAGCGTTATTTATAACCTTGCGCTTGTAAGGTAAATAAATGCGCGTATTGGCCTTGTTGTTCGAGCAGTGATTCGTGGGTGCCGCGCTCTTTGATTTGTCCATGTTCCATGACAATGATCTCGTGAGCCAGACGTACCGTGGAAAAGCGGTGAGAAATCAGAATCGCCATTTTGTCCTTGGTGTGTTCTTGAAAGTGCTGGAATATATTGGCTTCGGCCTGGGCATCCATGGCCGCCGTCGGCTCGTCTAATACTAGTATATCGGCGTCCTCACGCATGAAAGCACGCGCCAAGGCGATTTTTTGCCATTGTCCTCCAGACAATTCTTGTCCGCCGCGGAACCAGCGCCCCAGTTGGGTTTGGTAGCCTTGTTCTAGCTCATCAATAAAGTCAGTGGCCTTGCCAAGCTCAGCGGCCTTTTTCCAACCGGTTTGATCGTTAAATCGGTCGTTATCGCCCGCGCCGATATTTTCACCCACAATAAATTGATAACGCACAAAGTCTTGAAATATCACGCCAACACGTTTTAGCAGCGCGCTTTCTTCCCATTCCAGCAAGTCCAAGCCGTCTAGCAAGATTCGCCCTTGGGTTGGGTTATAAAGACGAGTCAGCAGTTTGATGAGCGTGGTTTTACCTGAGCCATTTTCACCGACAATCGCGAGGCTATGGCCAGGACGAATGTGGAGGTTGATGTTGGCAAGGGCCGGTTTATCGTTACCTGGGTATTGGAAAGAGACGTTTTCAAAACGAATGCCATCGTTTGGTATGGGTCCAACTACTTGCCCTGTTGTTGCAAGTGGTGTTTCTTGCTCTAGGTATTCGTAGAGGTTGGATAAATATAAGTTATCTTCGTACATGCCGCTGATGGCGGTAAGTGAGGCGGAAACCGAGCTTTGTCCTTGCTTAAATAACAGCAAATACATGGTCATTTGACCCAAGGTGATCGCACCGATAATAGTATCGCTGACGATCCAACCGTAAGCCCCATAAAACACCAGGGTGCTAATCACGCCAAGGGCGAAGCCCCAACTTTCACGGCGTAAAATGAGGCGCTTACTTTCTTTGAATAGCTTGATGAATATTTCTGTATAGCGCTGTAAAAAGCGGTCACCCAATTGATACAGACGAACTTCTTTAATGTTGTCTTCTCGCGCCAGTAGCGTTTCTAAATAGTTTTGCTGGCGAACCTCTGGTGAGCGCCAACGAAACATCAAAAAGGCATCGCCAGAAAATTTGGCTTCAGCGATAAAAGAAGGCAAGGCGCCACAGACCAATAGTGCCAATGCCCACGGTGAAAAGTGCCATAGCAAGACGGCAAAGCTGGATAACGAGATGGCATTTTGTAGTAGGGCAAACGTTTTATTAACCAGAGCAAGCGGGCGGCTGGAGGCCTCGCGACGGGCGCGAACCAGCTTGTCGTAAAATTCAGAATCTTCAAAATGGGACAGGGTTAAGCTTTGGGCTTTTTCTAAGATCAGTAAGTTTACTTTTTGTCCCAATAAACCTTGCAAAATAGCTTGTTGGGCGGTTAAAGCGCGTTGCGCGGCGGCAATGACTAATACCAACATGCCTTCCAATAACACATAGTTAAGCGCGGTTTGATAATGCAGTATTTGATCTTGTTTGTAGCTTTCCATAGCCGCCACGACGGCATCTACGATCAATTGCCCAACATACGCCATGGCCGCCGGAGTGACACCGGCAATCAGAGTCGCCAATGCCAAGCCTATCGTTAATGCAGGCGAGGTTTTCCACACCAAATCGATGGCGCGACGACTATAACGAAAGACGCCGAGCATGTTTTTATCGACGGTATTTTGAGGGGAATCAGCGGGTTTCATTAAAGATCCTAGGCGTCAGGAAATAGATACGAAAGAAAAGATAGTATAAGTCATTATGCAATGGTTTTATCCATTAAAAAAATCGACCCTTAGTGCTGGATAAGATGATTTCTCGCGTTTATCTCGTTTGGCTATAGTGGAAGCCAATGGAATTTTTATTGGCTGTTCAGTCGTTGAATGTGAGAAATGTATAATGAGTAATAAATTGGCGAAGTCTGCCCTTGATCAAGCGGGAAGTGGCACACGGTCTGTATGGAGCGGCGAGCAGGTAAAGCATCCTTACCGTGCCACGCAAACGCCGATTGTCGCCAGTGCAGCATATGGCTACCAAGATATCGATGAATGGTACGATGTTGCGTTGGGTGCGGCCCCTGGTTTTATTTATAGCCGTATGAGCAATCCTACCGTAGAAATCTTAGAAGCGAAAATTTGTGGCTTAGAAAACGCTGATTCCGCTGTTGCATTCAGCACGGGCATGGCGGCAATCAGCAGTGTACTGTATACCTTTTTATCAAATGGCTGCCGTGTAGTGTCGACGAAAGACAGTTATGGCGGTACCAATAAAGTCTTTGAAGAGTTTTTACCACGTATGGGGGTGAGCGTGACGCTTTGCGAAACGCACAGTCATGAGCAAATCGAAGATGAAATTGCTAAAGGCTGTGATGTTTTATATTTAGAAACCCCAACCAATCCTACCTTGAAAATTGTCGATGTAAAACGCCTTGTGGTAGCGGCTAAAAAGGTCGGTGCCTTGGTTATTGCGGATAACACTTTTGCGACGCCCTTGAATCAAAGTCCTTTGGCATTGGGTGTGGATATTGTTATTCACAGTGCGACCAAGTTTTTGAGCGGGCACGCCGATGCCATGGGTGGTTTGGTGTGTGGCTCTGAGGATTTGATGGCAAAGGTTCGTCATTATCGAGAAATCAATGGCGCATCACTCGATCCGTTTTCGGCGTATTTGATTATTCGTGGCATGAAAACCTTGGCGTTGCGGATTCGTCAGCAACAAAACAGCGCACAAGCGATTGCGGAATATTTATTGACGGAACCCTTGGTGGAAGCGGTGAATTACCCGGGACTACCAAACCATGTGAATCATGCTATTGCCTGCGAACAGATGCGAGGTTTTGGTGCGATGGTGAGTTTTGTTTTAGTGGGTGGTATGGATACGGTGAAAATCTTATTGCCGCAATTACAGTATGCCCATTGCGCTGGTAACTTGGGTGCGGTCGAAACCATTTATGGACCTGCTAGAACCACCAGCCATGTGGAAAATACCTTAGAAGAGCGTTTGGCGCTGGGCATTTCTGAAGGTTTAGTGCGGATATCTGTGGGGATTGAAGACACTGACGATTTGATCGCGGATCTACAACAAGCGTTTAAACGAGTTAGGGGGCTTTCTCTTGAAAACTCTGACTCGCTTTCATGCTGTACAAAATGAAAAAACACGGGAGTACATTAGTGTTTCACTAGGGACTGTTAGTGGCAACTCCTGTATTATGCGCCGCTATGAAATGGCATTAAGATCAGATACGTAAATAACTTAGGGTTCGTTTTTACATAAACTGGGGACATAAAATATGAAAAAATTAGTGATCGCTGCCATGGCTTTGTGCAGCGCAACATTGGCATCAGCGTCGGATAATGCGTTGTGGGAAAAATCCACCCTGAATGAAATTTTAAACCGTGGCGAGCTTCAAGTTTGTGCTGAAGCGGGTTACATGCCGTTTGATATGCGAGATAAAAGTGGCAATATTGTTGGCTTTGATGTGGACATTGCTAAGTCTATGGCAAAGGCTATGGGCGTCAAAATTGACATTCGTAACACGGCTTGGGATGGCATTATTCCAGCTTTATTAACGGCAAAGTGCGATATCATTATTTCAGGTATGACGATTACGCCAGAGCGTAACTTGAAAGTGAACTTTACCGATCCTTACATAGTGGTCGGTCAAACGATTTTGTTGAGTCCTAAGTTGCAAGGAAAAGTTAACAGCTACAGAGATCTTAACGACGCAAAATATACTATTGCCACAAAATTAGGTGCTACTTCGGACTATGCCGTAAAAAGATACATGAGCAAAGCTAAGTTGAATCTGTTTGAAACGGAATCTGAAGCCGCTTTAGAAGTGGTGAATGGTAATGCCGATGCGTTTGTGTATGACTTGCCATACAACGCAATTTATGCGGCGCAAAGTAAAGGTAAGGTATTGCATTTAGATGAATCCTTTACTTTTGAACCGTTGGGTTTTGCGATTCGTAAGGGCGATCCAGACTTTATGAATTTCTTGAATAATTACCTTGCTCAGATCAAAGGCGATGGCACTTACGACAAGATTTATCAGAAGTGGTTTGAAGGTGATTCTTGGTTGAGCACTATTCAGTAATATGAGAAACACACAAAAAGTGGCGCAATATTGCGCCACTTTTTATGCATTCTTGCTTGAGACAATCTTTCATCACTACTGCACTCATGACATTGTGAAAAGGTTTTTTTGAGTTAAAAAAATACGACGGGGAACTTCTCATTGATGGAAAAACAATCTCATTTGCTTTTGTGGAAAGCGGTCTTTGTTCTAATCATCATAGGATTAGGCTTTGGCATTTATGCTGGCAGCAAAAGTATTGATTACACTTGGCGCTGGGAGCGTATTCCACAGTACATCATTAATACCGAAGCGACAACGGTTCGATCGCCTTTTGATGGTTCTGCAACGATTGAAAAGGGAAAGTTGATTGTTACTTCTGATTATGGTGATGATCCATTAGTGATCAAAAAGTTTGATAACTTACTGGTTAGTAATGGCGATTTGGTGTTTGAAGGTGATCCAGTTGCCGAAGTAGAAAACTGGAATATTGGCCCGCTCACGTGGGGGCTGGTGATGACATTACAGTTGTCTGTGGTCTCTTTAGTGTTTGCCGTGGTGATTGGCCTATTTGCAGGACTGGCTCGAATTTCGTCCAACCCCGCGTTGCGTTATTTGGCAGTGACTTACATTGAACTGATTCGTGGTACGCCATTATTAGTGCAGATTTTTATCTTCTATTTTTTTATCGGCACGGTATTGGATTTAGACCGTTTTACCGCTGGTGTGGCGGCTTTATCTGTATTTACTGGCGCCTATATTGCCGAAATCGTGCGTTCTGGTATTCAATCTATTAGCCCAGGTCAAATGGAAGCGGCGCGTAGTCTAGGGATGAATTACGTTCAAGCTATGGTCAATGTGATATTACCGCAGGCGTTCAAACGAACTTTACCGCCGATGGCTGGACAATTTATTAACCTGATCAAAGACTCGTCTCTGGTATCGGTTATTTCTATTACTGATTTAACCAAGGCTGGTCGCGAAGTGGTGAGTTCCACGTTTGCGCCATTTGAAGTGTGGTTTGCCGTGGCGCTGATGTATTTAGTGCTAACCGGTGCCTTGTCTTGGGCCATTCAGCGTCTTGAAAAGAGGTTATCTGCCAGTGACTAATATGACCGATAAGAGCATCATTCAAGCTCGTAATATTGAAAAGATTTACCCGAATGGCTGTCATGCTTTAAAAAATGTTTCTCTCGATATTAATCGTGGTGAAGTGGTCGTGATTATTGGGCCTAGTGGCTCAGGTAAGTCGACGTTTTTACGTACTTTGAATCAGTTGGAAACCATTTCTGATGGCACGATTCATATTGATGAAGTGAGCCTGACAGACAGAAAAACCAACATTAATAAGGTGCGCGAAGAAGTGGGCATGGTGTTCCAGTCCTTTAATCTTTTTCCACATAAAACAGCGTTGGGTAACGTGGCATTGTCGCCCATCAAGGTGAAGAAAAAGCCTCGCGCAGTCGCGGAGCAAGAAGGCCGTGAGCTACTCAAAAAAGTAGGCCTAGCGGAGCGCATGAATAACTACCCATCACATTTGTCTGGTGGTCAGCAACAGCGTGTGGCCATAGCGAGAGCCTTGGCTATGCATCCGAAGATTATGTTGTTTGATGAACCGACCAGCGCGCTTGATCCTGAAATGGTTGGGGAAGTGCTGGACGTGATGAAAAGCCTCGCTCGTGATGGTATGACCATGGTGGTGGTCACTCATGAAATGGGCTTTGCCCGTGAAGTAGCGGATCGCGTAGTGTTCATGGAAGAAGGTGAGTTAGTGTTTGAAGAAAGCCCTGAGCGCTTCTTTAGTTCTGACAATCCGCGTTTACAGCGCTTCCTTGGTCAGGTTCTTTAGTTTTGATGACACATCTTGGCCGCCATCATTGGCCAAGATTCTCTCCTTTATTGGGTATTCATCATGAATAAGAAATCCCTTCCGCCATTAAATTGGCTACATACCTTTGAAGTATCGGCGCGATGTCTTAATTTCACTCATGCAGCGGAAGAGCTATGCTTAACCCAAGGTGCAGTGAGTCAGCAAATTCGTTTGCTGGAAAGTCATTTGGGGGTGTCGTTATTTAAGCGTTTACCGCGTGGCTTGAGTTTAACGGAAGAAGGGCGCTCTTACTTTCCGGTAGTAAAAGACGCGATTTCTCGTTTGGCGGTTGGCACGAACGAAATATTTTCCCAACAGGATAAGCAGCTCATCAAAGTCTGTGGCAGTTTGTCGTTCTTCTCTCACTGGTTGGCGCCTAAACTTGCCAGTTTTAGTGTCGCTTATCCCCACTATGGCATTCGTTATGTGAGCAATATTTGGGTGCAAGCCTTAGACGATGAAGAGGATATGGAAATTCGCTGGGGGCATGGTGAATGGCCTGGGTTGATCTCACAACGGCTTACTTGGGACAATCTTGTACCGGTGTGTTCCCCTGAACTGATGGCACGATTACCTTTGCGAGAACCCGCGGATTTGGTGAATCATTCACTACTGCATGTGATTGGTTACGAAGAAGGTTGGGGTTACTGGCTGAACATTATGGGCGTGGATAACGTTGACTCGTCAATGGGGATGCAGTTCGATACGTTAGTGTCGACATTGCGCATGGCGGAACTTGGTCAAGGTGTGGCTTTAGGCCGTTCTTCTATGGTGCAAGAGATGCTGAGCGAAGGTAAATTGGTCGCACCATTTGGACAAACGGTCGAAGCTAGCGAATCCTTTTACTTAGTACGACGGTCTGGCGCGCAATTGCATCATGCTGCGAATGTTTTTTTTGATTGGCTGGTGAAACAGGCCCATAGGCCTTAGTTAAAAAACATTAAGATGCCGCATTACGCGGCATCACTTTCCGTAAAATCGACGATGTCATCGTGATCAAACACAACGTTACTGTCCTCTTCCTCGTACAGCGCGTCTTCGTCAGGTTCGATGACCAGATCTTCCAGCGTTTTTTTAGGTGCCGATTCTTTCAGATCAAGTTGAGCGCTAGCTTCTTTGCGGTTGGTTTTTTTCGGTTTCGCTGTGCTTTTCTTTTTGTTACCTAAAATATCCAATAGCAGGTCTTTTTGCTCGGCTAAATACATGGATAAGGCTTCTTTCTTATCATGATCTCCGGCTAGTTGGCTTTGATCTAAAACCTCATACAGTGCTTCTGCGGTATCCAACAGTTTGTCATAGGCATCGGCTTCGGCTCTTGAAGTAAAAGTCATTTTTTCTATTCCATCGCGTTCTACAACATATTTGATAATGACAGGCATGATCCACCTCATGAAAAATAATACTGTATAAATGTACAGTATTATTTGTTTCTCTGTCTAGTGCTTTTGTTTGTTGATTTAGGCAATGATTGATAAAGTTGCGTTCTTGCTAAAGGAAACACTTTTATGGCCGTTGATTTTTCTCAGATAGACTTCTCCATTTTAATGGATCACGTTGAGTTTGTTTTGACGTTTACTTGGATTTTATTGTCCTACATCGTTCGACGTTATACGAAACGTGCAATTCGCCTCCACCAAAAACTTGAACATGATAAGAAACGTCAACGGATTAATACGGTCGATAACATATTCAACCTGCTGTTAGTGGTTGGTTTGGTGCTTATCTGGTCATCTGAGTTACAAAATATTGCCATTTCCATTGCTGCCTTCATGGTGGCGTTGGTGATAGCCACGAAAGAGTTTATTGCCTGTATTGTAGGCGCGTTTTATCGAGCGAGTACTCGACCGTATCAAGTTGGAGACTGGATACGTATTGCAAACTATGAGGGCGAAGTGACGGACAGTGACTGGTTGTCGACCACATTGTTTGAAGTTGACTTGAAGGGGGGAGTTACACTTACACAGGGCGTACGACCGTGGTTCCTAATAGCGTTTTATTATTGAATACGGTTCAGAATTTGAACTATATGCGACGTTATGTGACACATACCTTTTCCATTTCTCGCCACTCAGACGACGTCAACCTGTTTACGATTAAAGAGCAAATTTTGGATAAAATTCGTCAGTATAGTGAGCATTTTCATGAGGTTGCGATTCGTTATAACAGCCTTATTGAGAAACGTTTAGACATTAAAATATCTGGCCCTGAGCCAAGAGTTCGCATCACGACAACCACAGAAGGTTACAATGTTTTTACCATTTCATTATTTTGTCCAACCGATGAAGCGGTGGAGATTGAGCAAAAAGTAACAGAGGATTTTATGAGTTTTTGGTATGAAAGGCGCCACGTTAATGCGACGACCATGGAGAAAGAAGAATGAAAGTAATTCGTAGATTGGCGATTGTTGCTTTGTGCTCCACGTCTTTGTTTTTAGTCGGCTGTAACAGTTTTAGTATTAGCGAAGTCGATATGAACAAAGAAGTGGAAAAACAGTTAGCGGAACAGCAAGAAAACCACATTACGCTTTTTTTGAATGGCAATACATTGAATTTAGATTTACTGGTGACAGGGGCAGACATTGATTTCACCGAGCGCGATGGTGGTTTAGTTTTGGTGGATATGACCAGTAACATGACTGGCACATTAAAAGCGTTTGGTCAGACATTTTCCGTTACCACAAAAGTGAACCCGTCGTTTGAATCTGGAGTGCGTATCGAGGAAGATCGTTTGTATTTGGTGGCACCAAAAATCACCCAAATTGACGTTGAGGGATCTAGCTTTAATGAAAAAATGTTGCGTTCTACATTGGGGTCTTTGCATGCAGACTTTGAAAAGTCCCTTGTAGAGTATTTCGATCAGCATCCCGTGTATGTGCTAAATCATTCACCCTCTGAAAAAACCGCAGCGGCCTTAGTTAAAAATATCATTATTACAGAGGATTCATTAGAGCTTTCTATCTTTTAGTCAATAACCATCTGGTGAAGGGTCTAGGTAAGTTGCCTTGTTGCCCTTATAATGCCGCAATAATTAATGCTCGAATTTTAGAATGAGGAAACAGCATGTCAATTGCAGACAATCAAGTCGTTCAATTTCACTATACTTTGCGTCATGGCGAAGAGTTGCTCGAAACCTCTGCGGGTAAAGAGCCAGCGGCGTATTTACATGGCCACGGTAATGTTATTCCAGGACTTGAAAAAGCGATGGAAGGCAAAGAGGTCGGTGATGAATTTGAAGTAACGGTTGCTTGTGCCGATGCTTATGGTGAGCGCCATGAAGATCGTCAGCAACAAGTGCCAGTCAAACATTTACAAGGCGCGAAACGCTGGAAAGCGGGAATGGTTGCTATGGTTCAAACGGATAAAGGCATGCGTCAAGTGACGGTTGTGAAAGTTGGATTGAAACACGCTACAGTTGATTTGAATCACCCATTGTCTGGCAAAGACCTGACTTTTAATATTCAAATCGTAGCTTCTCGTGAAGCGACCAATGATGAAATTGCTCATGGTCATGCCCACGGTGTAGGCGGTCATCACCACTAAGAGTGACGCACTCTAAGTATTGAATGATGCTGAATAGCCTCTGTTACGCATTACGTAGCAGGGGCTTTTGTTTTTTTACGCTTTTGTATTTTTTGGGTGGGCCTGAGAATGATTGATTTTAATCAAGTAATCGCAACAAATAGTAAAATTTAATAAGAATCGTTATCAACAGCTTGACAGATCTTGTCTTCATGCACATTATTGATAATAGTTATCATTTATATTGTTTGTTGTGTCATTTTCAGAGGGCGAAGTGATGAGTCATTATTTAGTGCCATTTTCAGTACTCGAGCAAACCATTCAGGGTGGCCAGTGTGCAGATTCCCCAGAAGTGCTTTATCATTATTTAAACCTAACAGAAGAGTATGCTGAACGATTGAACATTACCGATGCAACCTTGTTACATCAAAGAGTGTTCAATGTGTTGCTAGACACGGTTTGTGATACCAGCCTTGCTCCTCATTGGCGTCAGACCTGTTTAGATAAGGTGTATTTGCCCTTATCACATCTCAAGCATTTAATTGTCACCTATCAAGATGCCAAGAATTACTTCAAGATGGAACATAATTTACGAATTTTGAGCCATTACTTTCTTTCTTCTTTTGAACAACAAGGACAATATTAAAGAATGAGTATGCGTATTGAAAAAGACAGCATGGGGGAATTAGAGGTCCCAGAGAAGGCTCTCTATGGCGCTCAAACACAGCGAGCGATTAATAACTTTCCTATCAGCGGTGAGCCATTACCTGAGGCGTTTATTCGTTCTCTTATCTTAATTAAGGCGGCTGCGGCAAGGGCAAATGAATCTCTTGAATGTCTGACGCCTGAGATGTCTAAAGCGATTCAACAGGCCTGCGATGAGTTGTTAAATGCCGATAATTTAATGCGGCATTTTCCGGTTGACGTTTTTCAAACGGGATCTGGTACCAGCTCGAACATGAATGCCAACGAAGTGATTGCTACATTAGCGAGTGCATACCATGGTTCGGTTGTTAATCCTAATGATCATGTGAACTATGGTCAGAGTAGCAACGACGTTATCCCTAGTGCGATTCATGTGAGTGCTACGTTGGAATTGACGGGGCATTTGTTGCCCGCGTTGGAACATTTAAAAACTGCCATTCTTGAAAAAGGCGATTCGCTTGCTGGCTACACAAAAACGGGACGCACTCATTTGATGGATGCGATGCCAGTGCGATTGGATCAAACTTTCCACGCGTGGGCGGCGCAGTTGCAAGACAACATCGACAACTTAACCTACTTAGAAAACAAAACCACCCAACTTGCTCAGGGCGGAACCGCCGTTGGTACTGGTATAAATGCTCATCCAGAGTTTGCCATTACTTTTGCTAAAGAGCTGTCTGATCTAACCAAGGTGACGTTTGTACCAGGAAAAAACTTTTTTGCCCTGATAGGCTCTCAGGACACGGCAGTGGCTTTGTCTGGTCAATTAAAGGCTGTGGCAGTCACTTATATGAAAATTGCCAATGATCTACGTTGGATGAACTCTGGGCCATTGGCAGGGTTAGGTGAAATTACATTACAAGCCTTGCAGCCAGGTTCGTCAATTATGCCGGGCAAGGTGAATCCGGTGATACCAGAAGCCACGGCTATGGTAGCCGCACAAGTGATTGGTAACGACGCGGCGATTACTATCGGCGGGCAATCGGGGAATTTTGAATTAAACGTCATGTTGCCCATGATTGCTAAGAACCTGCTAAACAGCATCAAACTACTGGCAAACAGCGGACAGCTTTTAGCCGACAACGCTATTGCTACGCTCAGTGTGAATGAAGATAAATTGAATCAAGCGCTGCATCGTAACCCCATTTTAGTCACGGCTCTTAATCCCATCATTGGTTATGCCAAAGCCGCTGAAATCGCCAAAAAAGCTTATAAAGAAGGTCGCCCAGTGGTGGATGTCGCCGAAGAGGAAACGGATTTAAATCGAGGTGAATTGTTGGCTCTACTTGATCCAGCTAAGTTAACTCATGGAGGAGTCTAGGGCTGAATGAAAAGGTTTCCTTATTTGGTTTTTCCCTTTCCAAATAAGGAAAATCAGCCAGCGTCCGCGCTGGCTGATTTTATTCAAAATAGAGTCTTTAACGCTTCATCCACAGCGGTTTTAGCGTGAATGTAAGTAGTATCAAATAAAGGCACGGTGACGTGTTCTTGTTTTAATAATAGGGTGATTTCCGTACAGCCTTCGATGACGGCATCGGCACCGGCGTCTTGGAGTCGATTAACGATGTCGATATAGATCTCTCTCGATTCAGGAAGAATTTTCCCCAAGCATAATTCTTCGTAAATAATTCTATGTATCTCGTCTCTGTCTTGCTTTGATGGCGTGATGACCTCTAAACCAAATTGTTCTTCTAATCGTTTAATATAAAAGGCTTCTTCCATTGAATAGCGGGTGCCGATAAAGCCAACTTTTTGATGCTTTTGTCTAACGAGTTCTTTGGCTGTTGCATCGGCAATGTGCAGCAAAGGAATTTTTACGGCACTTTGAACAACATCAGCGACCTTGTGCATGGTGTTAGTCGCAATAAGAATGAAATCAGCCTTAGCTTGTTCTAAACGTTTGGCCTCAGCGGCGAGAATTGCTCCTAACTGTGACCAGTCACCTTGATGTTGCAAGCGTTCAATTTCAGCAAAATCGACACTGGATAACAGTATTTTAGCGGAATGCAAGCCACCAAGTTTCTGTTTTGTCAGCTCGTTGATGTTTTTGTAATACAGAGCCGACGACTCCCAACTCATTCCCCCAATAATGCCGATGGTTTTCATTCTGCGTCCTTTAGTTTTTATCTTGAATCCATAAAGTCTAACGCTGTTATTCAGCAGTCGTAATGCACAGATGGGAAAATTAATGAAGCAGACTGTAATGGCGCAATGACGCCGTTAAAGGCTTCTGGTCATAAATACACTGTAAGGATCAAGTTTGTAATCGGAGAAAGGGCCACATTCAGTAAAGTCATGCTTGGCGTAAAGTTTTCTAGCTGGCGCGAAGAAGTTTTGTGATCCTGTTTCTAGGCTGATTCTATTGAGTCCTTTTTGCTTGGCTGCATCGAGAATATGGCGTAGTAAGTTAGAAGCAATGCCTTTGTTGCGGGCTGCGCTGGTAGTGCGCATAGACTTAATTTCGCCATGTGTTTCATCCAGTACCTTGAGCGCGCCACAGCCGAGTAATTGGCTACCTTCCCAAACCGTCCAAAAGGTAATGTTTGGTTTTTTTAATCCGTCTAAATCTAATGCAAAAACGCATTCAGGCGGTGATGCGGCGAACATGTCTTTAAGGTGTTCGGTGAGTATTTGTTTGACTTCTGGGCCGGATAAGTCATCGATTCTGATGTCCATTGGGTGTATATCCTTTGTTTTTGAGTTCAAAAATAAAGCAATTTTTGTACCTTAATTAGCTTTTTTTAGTCGTTAAACAAAAGTGTATACTGCTTATTTAAATAGGCACTAGATGAGCGAAAGGTTTGAAATGACAGATTCATTAAGTTTACGACCTGTTGAGATGGCCGATGCCGATCTTTTGTTGCTGTGGCGTAATGATCCAGACACCCGCCAAGCCTCTCATAATAGCGATGAAGTGACGCTTGCGTCGCATCTTGTTTGGCTTGAGTCTTCGTTAAGTGACCTGTCAAAAAGGCGTTTGTGGATAGCCGAAGTCGATGGTGTCGCGGTGGGCACTTGTCGAGCAGATCGAATGGCTGGTGTTTGGGAGTTGTCTTGGACGGTTGCACCAGAAGCGCGCGGAAAAGGCGTTGCTCACCGCATGCTGTCCAAATTGGTGCTGTACTTTAAGGAACCGCTGGTGGCGCAAGTGAAAGTTGGTAATATGGCATCGATAAAAGTCGCTGAACGCGCTGGATTTGTCTTAGATAAACAAGAACAGGGAGTGCTGTTCTATGTTTATCCTAATGCCTCTTTTAGGGCAGACTAGTCGTCAAAGCGAATACGAATTTTCGGTTCGTTTGGCTTTTTCACGGTTGGTTTACGCAGTGGATCGACTAGTTTTTCCAATCCATTGATTTTGATTTCTAATGCCAGTTGCAGCCATTGGCCTAGGTTGCCATTGGGCCAGCCTTCATGGGCGAACCAAAGTAAATAGGCTTCTGGTAGATCGATTAAAACTCGACCTTGATATTTGCCAAAGGGCATGGTTTGACGGGCTACTTGTATCAAATCTTCTTGAGAAAACATGCGGCTTACTTATTCGTGAATGTGGGGAGTATTTAACCATAGAGTATTTATTTGGCAAATGGCGGATCGTCTCTAAACCGTTGAATTAAATAATCACAAATACTTTGTAATTTCGGTGAGGGTTGGCGAACTTTTGGGTAAACAAGCCAAACACCACTGTACGGATACTGATATTGCGTTAGCAGCGGAATGAGCTTGCCGCTGGCAAGATCATCGACTACATAATAGTCAGGCAGTTGCGCAATGCCCAAGCCTTTACGTACGGCATCTAATAAGGCGGGGCCAGAGTTACTGCGCCATTGGCTGGCGACCTTCATTTCTTTACGTTGCCCATCTTGTTGAAATAGCCAATGACTTTTGGAGCCAATTAAGCAGCTGTGTTTGTTTAATTCCGCTAATGTATGTGGCATACCGTGTTGATCGATGTATTCTCTTGATGCGCAAAGGTATTCTTCTCTGTCACATAATCGCCGTGATAAATGGCTGGAATCCTTCATGGCGCCCATACGAATCGCCAGATCATAACCTTCTTCGATCAAGTCCACCGGGCGATTGGTAAGATGAAAGTCCAATTCAATCTTTGGGTGATGCAATAAAAAATCATTCATCAAAGGTGCAATGTAGCGTTCACCAAAGGTGGTGGCGCAGGTCATTTTGAAGGCACCAATGGGGGCTTGATTTAAGGTCGAAATCATTTCTTCGGCACTGCTTAATGCTTCGGGTAAACCTCGACAGTGTTGATAATACAGTTCACCCGCGTCGCTTAAACGGATGCGTCTTGTGGTACGAAATAGTAATGTCGTGCCTAGCTCCGCTTCAAGTTGCGTGATCAAGCGACTGATGTGTGACGCCGATACACTCAGTTTCGTCGCCGCGGCGGAAAAGCTGCCTTGCCGAACCACTTCAATAAAAGCCTCCATGGCTTCCCAATTTTTCATAATTTGCCCCTTGAGATGGAAAAAAAACTGTTTATTTTGTTATATTATAACTCAAAAAGGCTGTTTTGAAATGATTGTTGCTGTATGGCAAGAATCATTTTCCAAATCGAGCATTATCCTTGTAATCATTTGCGTCTACACTGGTGGTATCGAAAATGAATCTAAACACACTTTGGAGTGCGCTATGAAATGTAAAGCTGCTGTTGCTTGGGGTCCAGGCCAACCACTGAAAATTGAAGAAGTGGACGTTCAAGATCCGCAAAAAGGTGAAGTGCTTGTGCGCATGGTGGCAACAGGCGTTTGTCATACAGATGCGTTCACCTTGTCTGGTGAAGATCCAGAAGGCATTTTCCCTGCGATTCTTGGTCATGAAGGTGCTGGTGTTGTTGAAGTCGTAGGCGAAGGTGTTACCACGCTTAAAGTGGGCGATCACGTTATTCCACTTTACACAGCAGAATGTGGCGAGTGTAAATTCTGTAAGTCTGGTAAGACTAACCTTTGCCAAGCTGTTCGTGTGACTCAAGGGAAAGGCCTAATGCCAGATGGCACGAGCCGTTTCAGCATCAATGGTGAGCCAATTTATCACTATATGGGTACCTCTACTTTCTCTGAGTACAGTGTGGTTCCTGAAATTTCTTTGGCGAAAATCCACGTTGACGCGCCACTAGAAAAAGTCTGCTTGCTAGGTTGTGGTATCACGACTGGTATCGGCGCCGTACTCAATACGGCGAAAGTGGAAGAGGGCGCGACGGTTGCCGTCTTTGGTTTGGGGGGCATTGGTCTGTCGGTTATCCAAGGTGCTCGCATGGCAGGCGCGTCTCGCATTATCGCGATTGATATCAATGAATCTAAATTCGAAATGGCGAAACAGTTCGGCGCGACTGATTGCATCAATCCAAAGAAATTCGATGCGCCCATTCAGCAAGTTATCGTTGATATGACCGACGGCGGCGTAGATTACTCATTCGAATGTATTGGTAACGTACAAGTGATGCGTCAAGCGCTTGAGTGCTGTCATAAAGGTTGGGGCGAATCCATCATCATCGGTGTGGCCGGTGCTGGCCAAGAAATCTCCACTCGTCCATTCCAATTGGTTACCGGTCGAGTCTGGAAGGGTTCTGCTTTTGGTGGCGTAAAAGGCCGCAGTCAATTGCCAGGTTACGTAGAAGACTACATGAATGGCAAGATCGAAATTGATCCATTCGTGACGCACACCATGCCGCTTGAGCGTATCAACGAGGCGTTTGATTTGATGCATAAAGGCGAAAGTATTCGTACTGTCATTCTTTTCGACAAGTAAGCCCTTGATAAATAACCGTGATCACATCGTTTTGATAAGCCCGCTAAGCGGGCTTTTTTAACATAACAAAGGAGACAGCGATGGAATTGTTATCCAGTACCAAAAGCTTTGGTGGTTGGCTAAAGCGCTATAAACATGAAAGCTTATCTGTAAAAGGCGACATGACGTTTGCTATTTACCTGCCACCACAAGCTGAAACGCAAAACGTCCCGGTTTTGTATTGGTTATCCGGCCTGACGTGTACCGACGAAAACTTTACCCAAAAAGCGGGGGCTTTTCGTAAAGCCGCTGAGTTAGGTTTAGCGATTGTTTGTCCAGACACCAGTCCGCGCGGCACAGACTATCCGAATGAACATGAAAGCTACGACTTCGGTTCTGGTGCGGGCTTTTATATCAACGCCACGGTGGAACCTTATTCGAACACTTACCACATGTATGATTACGTGGTGCAAGAGCTGCCGCATTTGGTAGAAACCAACTTCCCTGTGACAGACAAGCGTTCGATCTCTGGTCACTCAATGGGAGGGCATGGCGCCTTGATTTGCGCGTTGAAGAACCCAGGTAAGTATCAATCTGTCTCTGCCTTTGCGCCCATTGTCAACCCAACCAAATGTCCTTGGGGCGAAAAAGCCTTCACAGGATACTTGGGCGAGGATAAGAGCACTTGGAGTGAATGGGATGCGACTTTGCTGGTGGAAAACGCAAGTGAACGATTACCATTGTTTATTGATCAAGGCGAAGCAGATAACTTCTTGGTAGAACAACTTAAGCCAGAAGCTCTAGAAACAGCCTGTGAAAAAGCCGGACACCCGATCACGCTACGTCGTCAACCAGGCTACGACCATAGCTACTTTTTTATCGCCAGCTTCATTGATGATCATCTAGAGCATCATTTCAACGCGTTGAGTTAGTTGTTTAATCAAAAAGCCTTGGTTGCTATTGACTGTTTAGCAGGCCAAGGTTTTTTTGATTTGTTTTCTAGGATGAGAACCTTGTTATCAAAAGAGGCTTGTTTGCCTGTAAGGGTAACTTCAAATGGTTGCTCATGTTTATTTTATGGGTTGATCTATATTGAAGGGTGAGTCAGGACCAAGCAATTCGTTGGTGAGTATTTTGGGGGAAATGTTAAGTTCAAAATGAAACAATTTTGAATCTATGCCGCAACCATCAAAAACAATGGCCCATCCTTCTGTGCTACCTTCTTTTGGTAATCGCCAGCATACGCCTTTTATATTGGCATAACGCGTACCATCTGCATCCTCTGTGATTGGGTAGTTAACTTCTTTAGTCAGGCCTTTTAGATACTCTTTCTGTGCTTTTTTCGATTCTGCTATTTTGTCTCTGAGGCTCTTCAGAAAAGATTTTTGTTAAGGTTTCGTCCTTTACATTGGAAGGTAAAGACACATTTGATAAGTCAAGAAGCACTGGTCTATCAGTTCCTAATGAGGAGGCATCAAGAGGCGTAGAACTTAGATCATTGCTGCGTTGTGTATTTTCTGAAAGAGGTTGTGTTTGATCAATGTCGCTGTCTATCTCTTTAGGATCAAATGAGTGATTCTTTTCGCTTAGCTCTTTTCCGCTTATTTTTTCTGTTGCAATGGTTGCAGGAGAAGATGTTTTTTCTGTTGGTTCCGTCCGTGCTGTAGTTTCTGGTTGTAATACTTTTTCTGATGGTTTTGGCTCAACAGTCACAGGTAAATCTTGTTCGTTTGAACGTATTGCGTCGGATGGTGTTGTGACGGAAGGCGTCTCAAGGACAGGCGCTTGTGTTGGTAGTAGTTGTAACTCTAGTGTTAATGGTTGGGCGGTTGTTTTGAACCAATCTTGGCTATCTGATAGTTCAATGACTAGTACATGTATTGCGATAGCACTAACTAGTGCCGCCGCCCATGGCGCAAATTTTTGTTTCATTAGACTTCTTAAAAGGTGCTTCTTACTATGATTGACGATAATTGAGTCCATGGAATGTCTACATCTATGTAGCTTGTGCTAAAAATATAGCAAATTCAACCGCAAGGTCATTACCATTTGTAAAAATATTGAGAAAAGAATATCCATGTAATTGGCTTACTGGGGTTGGGAAACGAACTGGCTGCAAGGTATACTGTGATAATCGAAAATAGAAGAGATAAGACGATGTTTAAGTTGCTTTTAGTATGTGTTTTGGCTGTTTTTCTTACAGCTTGTGGAAATAAGGGTGCGCTCTATTTGCCGAACGACATGACTGATGCAAAACAAGAGTCGTCTTTGTAACTGAGGATTCCCCATTGGATTTTTTTAATTATTCAAATCAGACTCTGCATGCAGAGAATGTTGCGTTGTCAGATATTGCTAGTCAGTATGGCACACCTTGTTATGTGTATTCTCGTGCCACTTTTGAACGCCACTATAAAGCGTATGCTGATGCATTTGCATCGCATCCGACTTTAATTTGTTATGCCGTAAAAGCCTGCTCAAATATTGCAATTTTAAATGTGCTGGCCCGTTTAGGCTCTGGTTTTGATATTGTTTCTATCGGTGAACTTGAGCGTGTGTTAAAAGCGGGCGGTGAGCCTTCGAAAATTATGTTTTCTGGCTTGGGCAAACAAGCAGTAGAAATGCGTCGAGCATTAGAAGTCGGTATTCATTGTTTCAATGTCGAGTCTGAAGCGGAACTGTACCGTTTGGATCAAGTCGCTGGTGAAATGGGGAAAGTGGCGCCTGTCTCTTTACGCGTTAATCCAGACGTGGATGCGAAAACACACCCTTACATTTCGACGGGGTTGAAAGAAAATAAGTTTGGTATCGATATTAAAGACGCGGTGCGTATCTATAAAATAGCTCATCAATTACCCAATTTAAATGTGATGGGTGTTGATTGCCATATCGGATCACAATTGACAGAGTTAAAACCTTTTCTAGATACATTTGATCGTTTAATTGGTTTAGTGGATGAATTGGCTGATGCTGGTATTACTATTAAGCATCTCGATCTAGGCGGGGGATTGGGGGTTCGTTATCGTGATGAAGTGCCGCCAGAGCCTGCTGATTATGCGAAGCTGCTACTTGAAAAAGTAAAAGGTAAAGATTTTGAATTGGCGTTTGAACCTGGCCGTTCTATTGCCGCCAATGCGGGTGTTTTATTAACGCAAGTTGAGTTTTTAAAATGCACGCCGCACAAGAACTTTGCCATTATTGATGGTGCAATGAACGATTTGATTCGTCCCTCTTTATACGGTGCTTGGATGAATATCGTTCCCGTTTCTTTGTTGCCAACGCCTGAAGGTAAACGCAATTATGATCTTGTTGGCCCTATTTGTGAGACAGGCGATTTTTTGGGTAAGGATCGTGAACTTGATATTCAAGCTGGTGATCTTTTGGCGGTTCGTTCAGCTGGGGCTTATGGCTTTACCATGGCATCAAACTACAATAGCCGTAATCGTGCTGCGGAAGTGATGGTAGATGGTGATAAGACCTATTTGATTCGTGCTCGTGAAACGATTGAACATCAGTTAGCTGGTGAGCAAATTTTGCCAGACTAAGGAGTCCGTTATGTTGTTAAAATTTACTAAAATGCACGGACTAGGGAACGATTTTGTGGTCGTTGATGCAGTGTCTCGTAAGGTGTTTTTTAATAAACAGCAAATCGAGAAATTGAGTGATCGTAACTGGGGGATTGGTTTTGATCAGCTTTTGGTCGTCGAGCCGCCAACCAATCCTGATATGGATTTTCGTTACCGCATTTATAATTCGGATGGCAGTGAAGTTGAGCATTGTGGCAACGGTGCTCGCTGTTTTGCTAAATTTGTTTTGGATAGAGAGCTAACGAATAAACGCATTATCAACGTCGAAACAAAACGTGGCGCGATTCAATTGCGTGTTTTGGACGGAGGCTTGGTCACAGTCGATATGGGGGAGCCAAGTTTTGATCCAAACGACTTGCCGTTTACTGCCGAGCCTTCAGATGCGCTTTATAGCATTATGGCTGGAGACGTTGAGTATTTTATGACGCCAGTGTCTGTTGGTAACCCCCATGCTGTCATCAAGGTCGACCAGTTGACTGATGATGAAGTGGCGACTGTTGGGGCTCTGATTGAGTGTCATGAGCGTTTTCCTAGAAAGGTGAACGTGGGTTTTATGCAGGTTATTAGTCCTGACGAAATCAAGTTACGAGTTTATGAGCGTGGTGTCGGTGAGACCCAAGCTTGTGGGACAGGAGCTTGTGCAGCGGTTGTTGCGGGTATTAAGCAAGGATGGCTGTCACCTAAAGTCACTGCGCATTTGCGAGGTGGGGATTTGCATATTGAATGGCAAGGTGAAGGTTCACCTATTCTGATGACAGGTCCTGCTGAAAAAGTATTTGAAGGTCAAATATACCTATAAGAGGGGTTATGAGCGAAGAAGAGGTTATTCAATATCTGTCAAACACACCGGAGTTCTTTATCCGGAATGCTGATTTGTTGGAGAGCCTAACGCTTCCTCATCCAGTTAATGGCAAGGTGGTTTCTTTACTAGAATATCAGGTCAATTTACTGCGCAAGTCAACGGCTGATTATCGCGCTCAATTTGAGCGTTTAGTCGAAGTGGCTCGTGAAAACGAGTCAACTATGCAAAAAAGTCGTCGCTTAGTATTAGCTGGACTGACATGCAGTTCTTTGGATGATCTTGTTGTCATTATTGATGATATGGTGAGAGAAGATTTTGATGTGTCTCACCATACCTTAATTTTGTATGGTGAATTTCCTGATAATGCGGTTCGGTCTCATAAATTGGAAGAAAATGAGGCATCTTTGCCTCACACTTCCGGTTTTACTGAGTGTTTCTGTGGTGCCTTGCCAGATAACGAGATGAACTTTCTTTTTTCTGATAGCGCTTCATCAATTCGCTCAGTAGCCGTCTTGCCTCTGCTATCACGAGAAAGTGGCACGATAAAAAAATGTGGTGTCCTTGTGTTGGGAGCAGAAAGTAAATCTGCTTTTGATAAAGATAAGGGGGCTTTGTTTCTTCAATATGTTGCCGACTTATTGAGTGCTATTTTGTTAAGGCTGTTGCCGTGAGTGTGTTGATTACTTTTGATCTCGACAATACTCTTTGGGACGTCTCGCCCGTAATAATGCGAGCGGAATATGCCATGGAATCTTGGTTTGAAGAGCGTTTTCCGGGGTTTTCTCAGCAATATTCTGTTGTTGCGCGAGAAGCGTTAAAAACTAACGTCTTATCTCTAAAACCTGAGATGGCCTTTAATTTGACTGCTGTAAGATTGGCAGTCTATAAGCTTGCGTTAAAACAATTTGGACTACCATCAGAGGAAGCTGAGTCGGTTGCTGGTGCAGCGCTGGCGCATTTTTGTGAGTGGCGTCAAAAAGTGGACCTCTATCCCTATGTTGTCGATGTTTTGGAAGCATTGAAGCAAGATTATGATTTGGCTGTTATTACCAATGGTAATGCAGATGTGTTCCATCCTTACGTTGGTTTGGGGCAATATTTTAGTTTTGCTGTGAGGGCTGATGAAGTCGGCGTTGCAAAGCCTGACGCCAGTGTTTTTCAGATTGCGGCTAAGAAAGCTGGGGTTGATTTGTCTGAGATTATTCATGTTGGAGATCATCCAACAGATGATGTTTTTGGGGCATCAAATGCTGGTGCGAAAAGTGTTTGGTTCAATCGGCATGGTGCGCAGCGTTGGTCTGATGAGTGGGGAGCGCGTTCGCACGCGGAAATACATTCGCTGCTTGAGTTGCCAACCGTTATTCGGTCACTATTATAGTATTTTTCTATTGCTATAATTGATGAGAACTCGTTTTTACCCCTATCATTTAGTGATACACTAGTTGTATTCAATGGTTAAAATAGAATTTTAAGGAATTATTATGAGTGAAAATACAATCCAAATTACTGATGCTCAGTTTGCAGAAGAAGTGCTAAATTCTGATATCCCTGTTATTGTCGATTTTGGGGCTCCATGGTGTGGACCTTGTAAAATGATCGCGCCTGTTTTAGAAGATGTTGCTGCAGAATATGCTGGTAAAGTTAAAGTGGTTAAACTAAACGTTGATGAAAACCAAGAAACTGCACCTAAATACAATGTACGTGGTATCCCTACGTTGCTTGTTGTTAAAGGTGGTGAAGTGGTTGCAACTAAAGTGGGTGCTGTTTCTAAATCTCAATTGATTGAATTTGTTAATGGCGCTATCTAATAGTACTGTTTTGTAAGAACACAAAAAAGCAGCCGTTTGGCTGCTTTTTTGTTTTACTATTCCGGTTGCTTAATTTTTATTGAGTGATGCAAGTTTTTGTGCGAATTCAGGGGAGTGGGAATTTGCGAGTGTTGCAACTACTTTCTTTGCATAAGGCAAATAGTTTTTCAGGTCGTTCTTTGGCATTGGCTCATCATTGGGCAGTTTAACCGTGATCGGATTTTTGTGAGTGCCGTTAATTCTAAATTCATAATGCAAATGGGGGCCTGTTGCCCAGCCTGTTTGTCCGACATAGGCAATAACTTTTCCTTGCTGTACTCTAGCGCCGCGCTTGGTGCCTTTGGCGAAGCCTCTTAAGTGTGCGTACAGAGTTTGGTACCCTCTACCATGATCAATAATTACAACGTTACCATAACCATTTTGCTTGCCTGCGAAAGATATTTTTCCATCTCCGGCCGCTTTTACTGGGGTGCCACTGGCTGCAGCATAGTCTACACCTCTATGAGGCATTGTTGTTTTGAATACTGGGTGTAATCTGTTGGGGTTAAATTTCGAAGAGATCCTCGTAAAGTCAACAGGCGTTCGGATGAAAGCTTTTCGCATTGCAAGCCCATCAGGAGAGTAATAGCTTGATCCTTTTTCTGTTGAGTATCGGATAGCTTGATAAGTGCGGCCATTATTGATGAATTGAGCGGCAATGATGTTGCCATTTCCGATTTTTTCACCATCTAATAACTGTTCTTCGTATAAAACACTGAGGCTGTCGCCTTTGCGTATATCTAAGGCAAAATCGATATCCCAACCAAATATGTTGGCTAGCTCTATAAGGAGTGATTGGTCGATTCCTGACTTCAGTCCATCAACAAATAAAGAGTCGTTTATTTCAGCTTCCTTATATGCTTGGGTCACTTCTGGTGTGCGTGATGTTTCCTTCCTGGTGAATTCATCGCCGACTCGGTCAAACGTAACACTATCTAGGCGGTTGAGTATGAGTGTTAAGCTTGACAGCTCGCCAGACGTGTTATTGGTTTTAAATTGGAGGGTTTGGCCAGGTCTCATTTGAAGCAATGTTTTTTGTTTTGTATCAGCCATGGAGACTTTGTGGATATCTTGTGCTGAGATACCTTCAGCTGATAATAGCTTAGACAGCGAGTCGCCGGATTTAACTTCAACAGTTTGTTCTTTAAATACAGGGGGGCGCTTTTTTGAACTAATGCTTCTGGTGCAGGTATGTCGTGTATGGTTGTCGTTGTTGTCGTTGTTGTCGTATTTGTATTGGTTGTATCTGTTTTTATATTATTGGTAGAGATGAAGGTGTTTGGCACCGCAGTATTTGATGTGGGCGCAAGCTGTCGTAGATCCTGCAGCATAAGCTGTGACTGATCTATCACCTCAAAGTTTGCTTCAAGTGATATGGTGTTTTTATCTTCAATGTCATCATCAGGGAGTGCGACTAACACCACGGCTAGAAAGGCACTTACCATAGCGATTGAGAGTAAATGTTTTGCTGGTAATAATTTTGTCAAAATGTGCACCCAAAAAATCTTCAATAAGCCCTTATAATCCTACCAATATTACTTTTATAATTGAATGCTTAAATTAAGATAAACTCACTAGGATATGGATCAAAATAATGACTGTAAGCAGTAAAGACCTCTTAAATGACTTGCAAGCTCGTGGGCTTATTGCCCAAATGACGGCAGAAGATGAATTAAAAAAACATCTTGATGGTGAAAGTCGTACTCTTTATTGTGGTTTTGATCCAACGGCAGACAGTCTGCATCTAGGGCATCTTGTGCCTTTATTGGTATTAAAACGCTTTCAAGACGCTGGTCATAACCCTATAGCATTAGTTGGTGGTGCCACAGGTCTCATTGGTGATCCCAGTTTTAAAGCCGCTGAACGTCAACTAAATACGGCTGATGTTGTAGCTGGCTGGGCCGAAAAAATTCGAGGTCAAGTTAGCCAGTTTATAAAATTTGACAGTGTGTCAAATCCCGCGCGCGTTGTGAATAATCTTGACTGGGCTGGCAAGATGAGTGTGTTGGATTTTTTGCGTGACATAGGAAAACATTTTTCTGTTAATGCCATGATCAATAAAGAGTCTGTACAGCAACGTTTAAATAGAGAAGGCGCAGGAATTTCTTTTACAGAGTTTTCCTATGCTTTATTGCAAGGAATGGATTTTGCGGAGCTAAATCGAGTTTATGGCTGTACCCTTCAGATTGGCGGTAGTGATCAGTGGGGAAATATTGTTGGTGGTATTGATTTGTCTCGTCGCCAAAATCAATCACAAACTTTTGGTTTGACGGTTCCTTTGGTAACAAAAGCTGACGGAACAAAGTTTGGTAAAACAGAATCTGGAGCGGTTTGGTTGGATGCCTCCAAAACCAGTCAGTATGCTTTTTATCAGTTTTGGCTAAACACAGCCGATGCTGATGTGTATAAATTTTTAAAGTTTTTCACATTTTTAAGCCTTGAAGAAATTGCTGCAATCGAAAAATCTGATCAAGAGAGTGCAGGGAAACCACAAGGTCAATTGATTTTAGCTCGTGAAGCAACTCGCCTGGTACACGGTGAAGACGGATTGCAAGCTGCAGAGCGTATTACTAATGCTTTATTTAGTGGTGAGGCGGATCAGTTAAGTGAAAAAGATCTAGAGCAAATTCAGCTTGATGGTTTACCAAGTAGCTCGTTAGCTGGAATTAATCTGTCTGAAACGCCACTTACTAGTTTGATGGCGGATGCTGGGTTAGCTGCGAATGGGAAGCAAGTGAAGGATGCACTTCAGCGTGACTCTATTTTTGTTAATGGTGTTGCAAAAGGATTAAGCGATAACATGGCTGCAGCAGATATTTTTACAGCCGCAAATGGTTACTTTGGAAAATACTTCCTAGTGAAGCTGGGCAAGAAAAAACACCACTTGTTCGTACTATAACGATGGTATGTTAGCCGCTGATAAAGATGAAAGTGCTCAGGCGCCTTCATCTTTATCAAGTATTAATTAAAAATTTTCAAAATATCTTAAAAAAAGGTTGCACAAAATCTGTAGATCCTTAATATACGCCCTCGCTGACACGGACAAGGCTTCAGAGCAACGAAGATCAAGTTCAACTTCCTAGAAAACCTAGTAAGAGATTAAAGTCAGCCAGCTCTTTAAAATAGATAATCAGATAATTTGTGTGGGCGCTCGCTGGAGGCTTCAGAAGATTGTCTGGATTGGTTTTTAACTGATTCGAGATGGTCAAAAAAATTGAAGTCTTGCGAAACGTCTAACACGTCAATTCGCTTTATGTTGTTTCGTTGTTCTTCGGGATGATGAAATGATTAAGTTATTGTTAGTGTAATAGATTTTGAGTAAGCAAACTTTTTAACTGAAGAGTTTGATCATGGCTCAGATTGAACGCTGGCGGCAGGCTTAACACATGCAAGTCGAGCGGTAGCACGGAGAAACTTGTTTCTTGGGTGACGAGCGGCGGACGGGTGAGTAACGCGTAGGAATCTACCTAGTAGAGGGGGACAACATGTGGAAACGCATGCTAATACCGCATACGCCCTGAGGGGGAAAGGAGGGGACTTTTCGGAGCCTTCCGCTATTAGATGAGCCTGCGTGAGATTAGCTAGTTGGTAGGGTAAAGGCCTACCAAGGCGACGATCTCTAACTGGTCTGAGAGGATGACCAGTCACACTGGGACTGAGACACGGCCCAGACTCCTACGGGAGGCAGCAGTGGGGAATATTGGACAATGGGCGCAAGCCTGATCCAGCCATGCCGCGTGTGTGAAGAAGGCCTTAGGGTTGTAAAGCACTTTCAGGGGTGAGGAAGGGTGATTGGTTAATACCCAATTATCTTGACGTTAGCCCCAGAAGAAGCACCGGCTAACTCTGTGCCAGCAGCCGCGGTAATACAGAGGGTGCAAGCGTTAATCGGAATTACTGGGCGTAAAGCGCGCGTAGGTGGTTTGTTAAGTCGGATGTGAAATCCCAGGTACTCAACCTTGGAATGGCACCCGATACTGGCAGGCTAGAGTATGGTAGAGGGGTGTGGAATTTCCTGTGTAGCGGTGAAATGCGTAGATATAGGAAGGAACATCAGTGGCGAAGGCGACACCCTGGACTAATACTGACACTGAGGTGCGAAAGCGTGGGGAGCAAACAGGATTAGATACCCTGGTAGTCCACGCCGTAAACGATGTCTACTAGCCGTTGGGTTGTAATGACTTAGTGGCGCAGCTAACGCAATAAGTAGACCGCCTGGGGAGTACGGCCGCAAGGTTAAAACTCAAATGAATTGACGGGGGGCCGCACAAGCGGTGGAGCATGTGGTTTAATTCGACGCAACGCGAAGAACCTTACCTACTCTTGACATCCAGAGAAGAACGCAGAGATGTGTTTGTGCCTTCGGGAACTCTGAGACAGGTGCTGCATGGCTGTCGTCAGCTCGTGTTGTGAAATGTTGGGTTAAGTCCCGTAACGAGCGCAACCCTTATCCTTACTTGCTAGCGGGTAATGCCGAGAACTTTAAGGAGACTGCCGGTGACAAACCGGAGGAAGGTGGGGACGACGTCAAGTCATCATGGCCCTTACGAGTAGGGCTACACACGTGCTACAATGGCGTATACAGAGGGCTGCGAACTTGCGAGAGTAAGCGAATCCCAGAAAGTACGTCGTAGTCCGGATTGGAGTCTGCAACTCGACTCCATGAAGTCGGAATCGCTAGTAATCGTGAATCAGAATGTCACGGTGAATACGTTCCCGGGCCTTGTACACACCGCCCGTCACACCATGGGAGTTGATTGCTCCAGAAGTAGGTAGTCTAACCGTAAGGAGGACGCTTACCACGGAGTGGTCAATGACTGGGGTGAAGTCGTAACAAGGTAGCCCTAGGGGAACCTGGGGCTGGATCACCTCCTTAAACGATAGAAACCTCTGGTGAGCGTTCACACAAATTATCTGATGGTATGAGTTAATGATTATTCATTGGCGAGATACAGTATCTAGTTTAGAAAGCTTAGCGACAAAGCTTTAAGCAAGACACTAAACAAAGCGTCACGCAAGTGATGGTTTAGTCTCTGACTTAGTGCTTTGCACTAAACTTGCTCTTTAACAATTCGAATTTTGAAATAGACGATAATCAAGCGTCAAACCGGTGGAAAGCATCTTTAACCTAGATGACTTTCTAAATCGTAAATCCAGAGGGGTACAAAAGCCCTTTGGTATGTGATCCGAAACTATTTTGGGTTATATGGTCAAGTGACCAAGCGTGCACGGTGGATGCCTTGGCAGTCAGAGGCGATGAAGGACGTGGTAATCTGCGAAAAGGTTCGGGGAGTCGATAAACAGGCTTTGATCCGAACATGTCCGAATGGGGGAACCCACTCTACTTGTAGAGTATCCCACAGTGAATACATAGCTGTGAGGAGGCGAACGAGGGGAACTGAAACATCTAAGTACCCTTAGGAAAAGAAATCAACCGAGATTCCCTAAGTAGCGGCGAGCGAAAGGGGATTAGCCCTTAAGTGGTTTTGGTGTTAGTAGAAGGCTCTGGAAAGTGCCGCGATAGAGGGTGATAGCCCCGTATACGAAAACACCTTAATCATGAAAACGAGTAGGACGGGACACGTGTTATCCTGTCTGAATATGGGGGGACCATCCTCCAAGGCTAAATACTCCTGACTGACCGATAGTGAACCAGTACCGTGAGGGAAAGGCGAAAAGAACCCCTGTGAGGGGAGTGAAATAGATCCTGAAACCGTGTACGTACAAGCAGTGGGAGCGGACTTGTTCCGTGACTGCGTACCTTTTGTATAATGGGTCAACGACTTATTTTCAGTAGCAAGGTTAAACATGTAGTGGAGCCGTAGGGAAACCGAGTCTTAATAGGGCGTTTAGTTGCTGGGAATAGACCCGAAACCGGGCGATCTATCCATGAGCAGGTTGAAGGTTGAGTAACATCAACTGGAGGACCGAACCCACATCCGTTGAAAAGGCTGGGGATGACTTGTGGATAGGAGTGAAAGGCTAATCAAGCTCGGAGATAGCTGGTTCTCCTCGAAAGCTATTTAGGTAGCGCCTCGTATCTCACCATTGGGGGTAGAGCACTGTTTGGGCTAGGGGGTCATCCCGACTTACCAACCCCATGCAAACTCCGAATACCAATGAGTGCAATTACGGGAGACACACGGCGGGTGCTAACGTCCGTCGTGGAAAGGGAAACAACCCAGACCGTCAGCTAAGGTCCCAAAGTTACAGTTAAGTGGGAAACGATGTGGGAAGGCTTAGACAGCTAGGAGGTTGGCTTAGAAGCAGCCATCCTTTAAAGAAAGCGTAATAGCTCACTAGTCGAGTCGGCCTGCGCGGAAGATATAACGGGGCTAAAACTGTACACCGAAGCTACGGATGCTTAGTTTACTAGGCATGGTAGAGGAGCGTTCTGTAAGCCGTTGAAGGTCAAGCTGTAAGGCAGGCTGGAGGTATCAGAAGTGCGAATGTTGACATGAGTAACGATAAGGGGAGTGAAAAACTCCCCCGCCGGAAGACCAAGGTTTCCTGTCCCATGTTAATCAGGGCAGGGTGAGTCGGCCCCTAAGGCGAGGCAGAAATGCGTAGTCGATGGGAAACAGGTTAATATTCCTGTACTCGTGCATATTGCGATGGAGAGACGGAGAAGGCTAGGCCAGCACAGCGATGGTTGTCTGTGTTTAAGGCGGTAGGTTTAGGGCTTAGGCAAATCCGGCCCTTTTAAGACCGAGAACTGATGACGAAGCCTCTTTTGGGCGAAGTGGTTGATGCCATGCTTCCAGGAAAAACTTCTAAGCTTCAGATATGCAGGAACCGTACCCCAAACCGACACAGGTGGTCAGGTAGAGAATACCAAGGCGCTTGAGAGAACTCGGGTGAAGGAACTAGGCAAAATGGTACCGTAACTTCGGGAGAAGGTACGCCGGCCGGTGTGAAGGACTTGCTCCGTAAGCACTAGTCGGTCGAAGATACCAGGTGGCTGCGACTGTTTATTAAAAACACAGCACTCTGCAAACACGAAAGTGGACGTATAGGGTGTGACGCCTGCCCGGTGCTTGAAGGTTAATTGATGGGGTTAGCGCAAGCGAAGCTCTTGATCGAAGCCCAAGTAAACGGCGGCCGTAACTATAACGGTCCTAAGGTAGCGAAATTCCTTGTCGGGTAAGTTCCGACCTGCACGAATGGCGTAACGATGGCCACACTGTCTCCACCCGAGACTCAGTGAAATTGAAATCGCAGTGAAGATGCTGTGTATCCGCGGCTAGACGGAAAGACCCCGTGAACCTTTACTATAGCTTCACAGTGAACTTTGAACCTACTTGTGTAGGATAGGTGGGAGGCTTTGAAGCGGTGACGCCAGTTACCGTGGAGCCACTCTTGAAATACCACCCTGGTATGTTTGAGGTTCTAACTCAGGTCCGTAATCCGGATCGAGGACACTGTGTGGTGGGTAGTTTGACTGGGGCGGTCTCCTCCCAAAGAGTAACGGAGGAGCACGAAGGTGTGCTCAGCATGGTCGGAAATCATGCATAGAGTGTAAAGGCAAAAGCACGCTTAACTGCGAGACAGACACGTCGAGCAGGTACGAAAGTAGGTCTTAGTGATCCGGTGGTTCTGTATGGAAGGGCCATCGCTCAACGGATAAAAGGTACTCCGGGGATAACAGGCTGATACCGCCCAAGAGTTCACATCGACGGCGGTGTTTGGCACCTCGATGTCGGCTCATCACATCCTGGGGCTGAAGCCGGTCCCAAGGGTATGGCTGTTCGCCATTTAAAGTGGTACGCGAGCTGGGTTTAGAACGTCGTGAGACAGTTCGGTCCCTATCTGCCGTGGACGTTTGAGATTTGAGAGGAGCTGCTCCTAGTACGAGAGGACCGGAGTGGACGAACCTCTGGTGTTCCGGTTGTCACGCCAGTGGCATTGCCGGGTAGCTATGTTCGGACGGGATAACCGCTGAAAGCATCTAAGCGGGAAGCCTCCCTTAAGATAAGATCTCACTGGAACATAAGTTCCCTAAAGAGCCGTTCGAGACTAGGACGTTGATAGGTTGGGTGTGTAAGTGCTGTGAGGCATTGAGCTAACCAATACTAATTGCTCGTGAGGCTTGACCATATAACACCAAAGTGGTTTTGGATGAGAAGAGTGAAGGCTCAAGATCATCAAAATGACAAAGACACATAGTACGATAGAAACTGGTTTGACCTTGGTTATCGCTATTTCAAAATGAATTGTTAAAGATCCAAGCACGTATTCGCGTGTTTTGGTGAGGCCACAAAACCCCAGCCAGAACAAAACGCAACAGAATTGCTTGACGATCATAGAGGCGTTGAACCACCTGATCCCATCCCGAACTCAGAAGTGAAAAGCGCCATCGCCGATGGTAGTGTGGGAGATCCCATGTGAGAGTAGGTCGTCGTCAAGCTTTATATTAAGAGAAACCCCATCCTACTCAGTAGGGTGGGGCTTTTTCGTTTCAGGGACGTAGCATGATCCTTCCCACGTGCGTGTGGGGCTCTTTATCAAAGACACGCATGTGAGAGTAGGTCGTCGTCAAGCTTTATATTAAGAGAAACCCCATCCTACTCAGTAGGGTGGGGTTTTTTCGTTTCAGGGACGTAGCATGATCCTTGCCACGTGCGTGTGGGGCTCTTTATCAAAGACACGCATGTGAGAGTAGGTCGTCGTCAAGCTTTATATTAAGAGAAACCCCATCCTACTCAGTAGGGTGGGGTTTTTTCGTTTCAGGGACGTAGCATGACCCTTCCCACGTGCGTGTGGGGCTCTTTATCAAAGACACGCATGTGAGAGTAGGTCGTCGTCAAGCTTTATATTAAGAGAAACCCCATCCTACTCAGTAGGGTGGGGTTTTTTCGTTTCAGGGACGTAGCATGACCCTTCCCACGTGCGTGTGGGGCTCTTTATCAAAGACACGCATGTGAGGGATAAGCGTCGTCAAGCTTTATATTAAGAAGGCCCTGATAGCTAACGCTGTCAGGGCTTTTTTTCGTCTCAAGGAAAGGGGCCGAGGTGCATCACCATCACCTTGGTATTCGCTTCGCTTTTGACGACCTAAAGGCCGACAGGTTATTCGATTTTTGTAGGTCGTGGCCTTAGCCCGACACTACGTGACAAGCATGTGAGAGTTTTTATATTAAGAAGGCCATGATTACTCGCGGTTTAAAGCTATAAACTCCAATTAGTTAGAGTAATTGCTACTATAAGAAAGTTCTTGTTATGGATACCTACTTAACGTCTCGCTATAATCCAAACAGCATGTACTATGCCTGGGATATAGCCCAGTATGGTTAGTAATATGTTTAACCAGAAGGCACCACCAATACCCACTTGTAGGAAGACACCAAGTGGTGGCAGAAGAATGGCAAATAAAATTCTAATTAAATCCATGTCATCTAACCTTATGAATAATGTTTTTTGATTTCACGATTAGTTTATCTGACCGTTATGTCATTAGCTAATTAAGTGACGAACCCTTTACGTTATTTACAGGAATATGAGTAAGCCTTACCTTGTTAAAGATTTTATAAAGTTTAGAGTCAGATATTTTTGTTATCCAGTATTCAGCTGTTTTTGCAAACATGCTGTGAGTGAAATTATAAATAGAACACTTTTATGATAGATAAAGAAGAACAAAAGAAGGTAGATAGACAGAATATTTTTAAGTTAGTTGTCTCTCAGTTTTTAATCAATCTAGGAGATGTCTTGATCAATCCAAAAGTTACCTTGCCATGGTTGTTACAAAGCTTGGGAGCCTCCTTTGTACCTGTTAGGCTGGTTGGTGCCAATACGTGAATCTGGCTCTTTGTTGCCGCAGTTAATTATTGCGCATTTCATTTACAAAGTGAAAATACGAAAGTGGGTTTGGGTGTTGGGCAGTCTTATTCAATCTCTATGTGTCATGATGATAGGGTGTGCTGCTTTGTTACTTGAAGGAGCAAGCGCAGGCTGGATAATTATTGTTGCATTGATGGTATTTAGTGTAGCAAGAGGGCTTAATTCTGTAGCGTCGAAAGATGTGCTTGGTAAGACTGTGGTGAAAAATAAGCGTGGAAGGGTGACTGGATGGTCTTCTAGCGCTTCAGGACTCATAACAATAGGCATAGCTGTTTGTACGTTATTTTTCTTCGATAGTCTTCAAGGTGATGTGAGCTTTTATGTTTGGGGGATTGTGGCTGCTACAATGATTTGGTTATTTGCCGCTTTGATTTATTCTTTGGTTCAAGAGCCTTTAAGTGAAGTTAGCGACAAGAGGGCAAATCTTATTGATGTATTTAAAGAGTTTAGGCTATTAAGAACTGATTCGGTGTTTCGCGAATTCGTTATTGCTCGTTCGTTATTTTTATGTGCAGCTTTGAGTGCTCCTTATTATGTGTTGATTGCCCAACAGAAATCCGATAGTGCTGTGTTTGTGTTGGGTATATTTATACTGGTGAGTGGCTTAGCTTCTCTATTTTCATCTCCTTTTTGGGGTTTTTTTCGGATAACTCCAGTCGAAAAGTTATGTTGATATCTTCTCTATTAGGATCATTATCAGGTATTGCTTTATTTTTAAGCATCAAGTTATTACCAGAAACATTTTCTGTGGTCTGGCCTGTTGCTGTTCTATATTTTATTTTAAGTGTGGCGCATCAAGGCGTGAGAATTGGGCGTAAGACATATTTAGTTAATCTAGGTGAGGGGAATAAGCGAACCAGTTATGTATCTGTAAGCAATACCATCATTGGCATTGTTTTATTAGTCATGAGTGGTATCAGTTTACTGACTTATATGATTTCGTTGGAAGGGCTGATTTTAATCTTTTCGATGATTGCTTTGATTGGCTGTTTTATAGTGATTCGTTTGCCTGAAATTTAACTAAAAAGCGACTGTCGTGCTGTTGGATAGCCGTCGCTTTTTAAGTGTACCAGGCGATTAGTTAGGTAATGGAATGGATGGAGCATGTTTAATTCTGTTTAAGACAACGGTAGAGGTTAAGTCTCTTACACAGGGAAGTTTAGCAAGAGATTCACTTAAAAATGTTGAAAGAGAGGGTAAGTTTTCACTGATCACTCTTAACCAATAGTCCGCTTCTCCACTGACAGAATAGCATTCAAGTATTTTAGGAATATCAATAATCGCCTGCTGGAATTGTATATCTGAGTTTTTGCTGCCCTTATCAAGCGTCACACTGACAAATGCCGTCACTTGATAACCTAACTCGCTTGCATTAAGTTGAGTAAAATAAGCTTCAATAAGATTGCTTTGTTCTAGTCTCTGTAAGCGTCTTGAGCATTGAGAGGGTGATAGATTGATTTGCTCTGATAATGCGACGTTAGTCAGCCTTGCGTTTGTTTGGAGTGCTTTAAGCAAACGCCAATCATAGCTGTCTAATTCAATGTGATTCATTCAAGATTCCTTATCAGTATCTTATGCACTGTTATTTTTATATAGGCTCAATGGTTTAAGCCTTAGTGCTTAGAATAAGGGGTTTTATAAAGTAAACAAGTAAAAAAACGTTTTATTTGCTGTATTTTAAACATTTTCTTGCACTTTTCTAGCGTTCTTAATTGAAGTGGCGTCATAAAAAATGCCGCACATCGTTGTTGATGTGCGGCATTTCTATATTTTTATCTAAATGGATAAAGAGGTGATTATTTTGGCAGGTTTTTGGCTAACCATGTCAGTGCATCAGGGTAAGGTGATGGTAGTTCTAATCCTGTTAACGCCGTTTGTAATACCGAGTAATTGCCGGAACAAAAATTGAGATGTCCTACTTTTCTTCCTGGACGCACTTCTTTTTTATACCAGTAAAGCTCTAAACCTTGAAGATTTAGCCAGTCATAGTTTAAATCAACGCCAATTAAGTTGACCATCATGCTTTGATTTTTCACCTCAGCAGGCGCTAATGGAAGACCTGTGACAGCTCTCACATGATTTTCAAACTGACATATGCTTGCGCCAGCTTGTGTCCAATGCCCGCTGTTGTGGACCCTTGGGGCAAGCTCGTTAATAAGCAGTTCATCATCTACACGGAAACACTCCATCGCCATTACGCCGACGTAGTTTAAAGCCTCCATAAGCTTGCTAAGCATGGCTTCTGCTTTACTTTGCAAAGGCTTCAAGCGCTCTAAGGGGGAAATAGACGCGTATAGGATGCCGTTAATATGAAGATTAAGTGTTAGAGGGTAAAAGTGCATTTCACCATTTTTGCCTCGAACACCAACTAATGATACTTCTTCATCAAAATTAATGGCTTGTTCCGCAATAGCGTGGCCTTTCCAATCTTCAGGTATCTCAATGCCTTCAGATTGTTTTAACCAATACTGACCTCTGCCATCATAACCACCTCGGCGACGTTTCATCAGAACCCGTTCACCTAATGTCTCGTGGGCTTTTGCGGCTGTGGAGTCTGCTTCAACAGAAAACCATGGTGCTGTTGCTAGCTCAAGACGATCTAGCCATTGTTTCTGGGTTAGACGATCGGCCAGTTGTGGAAAGGTGGCTAGGTTGACAAAATTGCTATGTGTCGCAAGTTGTTTGGTGGCTACGGTTTCTGGCCATTCTTCTCTTTCAGCTGTCACAATATCAGTTGGACCTAGTGCTAAAGTCTCGGTTGACTCTATATCAACTGGACGCACATCAATACCGAGTGGAGTTCCGGCTTGTTTTAGCATGGCGCCTAACTGGCCAGCACCTAATACCCATAGAACGGACATAATTTAAGCCTCTCTTGGGTCTGGGTTTGCTAAAACACTTTCAGTCTGGTGTTTTCTAAAAGCATCTATTTTCTTGGCAAGTTCGGGATTAGAAATAGCAAGAATCTGACAGGCTAGTAAACCGGCGTTAAAAGCACCCGCATTACCGATGGCTAGGGTACCAACAGCAACGCCTTTTGGCATTTGTGCAATAGATAGCAGGCTATCCATGCCATTTAACGCTTTGCTTTGTACCGGTACGCCAAGCACTGGTAAGTGAGTGTGTGCAGCAACCATACCTGGCAGGTGCGCAGCACCACCGGCACCACCAATAATGACTTTAAACCCTTTTTCTGCAGCACTTTCTGAAAATTCTGCAAGTTTGACTGGTGTTCGGTGAGCGGAAACAACTTCTACATGGTAGCTTACGCCAAGGATGTCCATGATTTCTGCGGCATTTGCCATTGTTTCCCAATCGCTTTTTGATCCCATTATTAGGGCTACATCTGCTTGCAAAATTATTCTCCTACTGGTGTGTTCAACGTGGTGCTGGGGGATACGTCGAATTTAGCAATGAATTAGTGGTGTATATATGTGGCCTAACACATTTATGAACGACAGGATTTTAGCCGATTTTGAAGGAAACCGCGAGCTTTGGGGGAGCAGTATCAGTAGGAGAAAAAAGAGCGACTAGAGTCGCTCTTGGAGGTATTTTTCATAATCCGGAACTTGTCGTTCAAATTCGTTTTCGAATAAAGGCGACGTTACCAAAAAATTGGCGGAAGAAACACTACAAGCAATCGGGATATTCCATACAGCCGCAACTCGAAGCAGAGCCTTAATATCAGGGTCATGAGGCATTGGTTCAAAAGGGTCCCAGAAAAAGATCAACACATCTATTTTGCCTTCCGCAATTAGGCCACCAAGTTGTTGGTCGCCACCAAGTGGACCGCTAATTAGAGACTGTACAGGAACATTTAATTGCTTTTGCATTAAGTTGCCTGTCGTGCCTGTTGCCATGAGATTATGCTTAATCAGCTTTTCTTTGTGTATTTCAGCCCATTTGATCAGTGCTGGCTTCATATTATCATGAGCAACCAGAGCGACATTTTTGCGCTCTGGTGTCGTGATGGTTTTTTGCTGTAAGGTTTTGCTTTTCACTGCGAATTATTCCTCACCAGCACCAACTTTTACGACTTTCATCATGTTTGTAGTGCCATAACTTACCAAGTGATCGCCTTTTGTAACTATCACAAGATCACCGTCTTTAATTAGACCAAGTGACTTAACATGGTCAACCAAGCCAGCCACAATGGTATCTACATTAAATTCTTGTGAAGAGAAGGCTACAGGTGTAACGCCGCGATAAAGGTTTACTTTATTAAGGGTTGCTTGGTTTGGCGACAAGGCATAGATTGGTAAACCAGAGCTAATGCGTGACATTAACAATGGTGTTGTCCCTGAATCCGTCAAGCTAATGATGGCTTTAACGCCTTCCAAATGGTTGGCCGCATACATAGCGGACATTGCGATGGTTTCATCGATACTTGTAAAAGTAACATCAATGCGGTGCTTAGAACGGTTGATTGCTGGTTGCTTTTCAGCGCCCAAGCAAACGCGGTTCATGGTTTTAATGACTTCTTCTGGGTACGCACCTGCTGCTGTTTCGGCAGAAAGCATAACGGCATCTGTGCCATCAAGCACAGCGTTAGCAACGTCAAATACTTCCGCTCGGGTTGGCATAGCGCTGGTGATCATGGTTTCCATCATTTGTGTTGCCGTAATAACAGGGCGGTTCAACTGACGGCAGCGTTTGATCATGTGTTTTTGTACGCCAATCAATTCAGCATCGCCAATTTCAACGCCTAAGTCGCCACGAGCAACCATGACAGCATCAGATGCGAGAATAATAGCATCTAATGTTTCGTTATCAGCAACCGCTTCTGCACGTTCAACCTTGGAAACAATGCCAGCTTTTAAACCTGCTGCTTCTGCTAATGCACGTGCTTCATGCAGATCGTCGGCGCAACGAGGAAAAGAAACGGCTAGATAATCAGCCTTAAGGGCTGCTGCTGTTTTGATGTCTTCTTTATCTTTGTCGGTCAATGCGGCGGCAGACAGTCCACCACCTTGGCGGTTTATCCCTTTATTATTGGATAAGGCGCCACCAACGATGACTTTAGTGATAACTTCTTGTCCCTTTACGTCTAATACTTCAAGAACAACTCGTCCGTCATCGAGTAATAAAACGTTGCCTGGCTGAGAGTCTTTTGCCAGTTGCGGATAGTCAATACCAACACGCGTTTCGTCGCCGCTATTTTTGTCAAAACCTACATCTAGGATAAAAGTAGCGCCGTCTTTCAATTCCACTTTTGTGTTCTTAAAGCGAGCGATACGAATTTTTGGGCCTTGTAAGTCACCAAGAATAGCCACATGACGACCATTCTTTCTTGCCATCTCACGAACAACTTCAGCACGATTGATATGGTCTTCAGGCTGACCATGAGAGAAGTTTAAACGAAACACGTTGGCACCAGCCAAAATCAGTTTCTCAATCATTTCTGGAGAGCTGGAAGCAGGGCCTAATGTGGCAACAATTTTAGTTCTACGAGTCATTTTATTTACCAAAGATTAGAAAGCGTGAAGTGAAGTATAAGAGACGACGAAGGCTGCGTCAGCAGCCTTCGTGTATTTTGACTATTTTGCAGCCATTAATGCGATAGTATTATCGAGCATTCGGTTTGAGAAGCCCCATTCGTTATCGTACCAAGCCATAACTTTTACTAATTTACCTTGTACTCGCGTTTGTGTCGCATCAAAGTTAGATGTGTAGGCATTGTGGTTAAAGTCTGAAGAAACCAATGGCTCATAATTGACATGCAATACTTGTGCAAGAATTGGGTCTGCTTTTACAGCATCTTCAATGATTTTATTTACTTCGTCTACGGTCGTTTCGCGTGGCGCAAGGAAAGTTAAGTCAACCAAGGATACGTTAATAGTAGGCACACGAACTGCCATACCATCAAACTTACCAGCAAGTTCAGGAACCACTAAACCAACAGCTGCTGCAGCGCCTGTTTTGCTTGGAATCATGTTTTGAGCTGCAGCACGAGCACGGTATAGGTCTTCATGGTATACATCAGAAAGACGCTGATCGTTTGTGTAAGCATGAATGGTTGTCATTAGGCCACTTTCGATTCCTAGTTTGTCGCTTAAAGGCTTAGCAACTGGCGCTAGGCAGTTAGTAGTACAAGACGCGTTAGAAATCACCGTCATGTCAGAGGTAAGGACATGCTGATTTACACCATAAACAACAGTAGCATCAACATCTTTGCCTGGAGCAGAGATAATGACTTTTTTGGCACCCGCTTTGATGTGAGCATTTGCTTTATCTTTTGTAGTAAAGAAGCCTGTGCATTCGAACACTACATCAATATCTAGTTCAGCCCATGGTAGATTCGCTGGGTCGCGTTCAGAGAAAGTGCGGATTTTGTCGTTATTAACGTACAGTGCTTCATTATCAAAGGTGACTTCAGCATTAAAGCGGCCATGAACTGTATCGTATTTTGTCAAATGAGCGTTGGTTTTTGAATCACCAAGATCGTTAATGGCTACTATTTGGATTTGATCTCGTTTACCTGATTCGTATAGCGCTCTTAGAGTGTTGCGTCCAATGCGTCCATAACCGTTAATAGCTACCTTAATCGTCATACTCACCTCTAAAAATAGTGCGGAATTTGTGATGCTTTCGAATTCGAACACATCACGTTCAATATTGTTCTTTGACGTAAAAATACTACATAAGTAATTTTTTAATCAAGGATTAGTAACAAAATCCTTTCATTTTGGCTGTTTTTTAATCAAATAATGATCGGAGACAAATATTGTACAGATTTATGTTACAAACGTAAGCGTATTTTAGCTGAAAATATGTCACTAGTTGAATAGTTATGTAAAAAAATTACAAAATAAACATTTATTTTTTGATTTTAGTGGGTTTTGAGCGTGAAATTAATTTAAAATGTAGTAATATTACATAAAATCTTTGCATCGGGCGGGATGCTAGGATAACAGAATGAAAATGGAGAGAAGCATGAATCCGATTGTTGCTAAGGTAACGAACGACATTATTGAGCGAAGCAAAACGCTACGTAAGCAATACCTTAAAGATATGAAGAAGGCGCAAGAACAAGGGCCGCACAGGGGGAAGCTGTCTTGTGGTAACTTGGCTCATGGCTTCGCTGCATGCCAGCCTCAAGACAAACAAAAGTTAACCTTAATGGAAGAGGCGAATATCGGCATTGTCTCTTCTTACAACGATATGCTATCAGCTCATCAGCCTTATGAAAGCTACCCTGACCAAATTCGTGCGGCGGTTCAGGAGATGGGCTCTGTTGCCCAGTTCGCTGGCGGCGTGCCTGCTATGTGTGATGGGGTCACTCAAGGCCAAGATGGCATGGAGTTGAGTCTTTTTAGTCGTGACAATATTGCACAAGGTGCGGCGATTGCTCTGTCTCACAATATGTTTGATGCTGCTATTTATTTAGGGATTTGTGACAAAATCGTACCTGGTCTCTTAATAGCTGCATTACGTTTTGGTCATCTGCCTGCCTTATTTATTCCTGCGGGTCCAATGCGTTCTGGTATTACCAACGCGGCTAAAGCGGCGGTTCGTCAGCGTTATGCACAGGGCCAAGCGTCTCGTGAAGAATTGCTTGAAGCAGAAGCGGCTTCCTACCACAGCGCTGGTACTTGTACCTTTTATGGTACGGCTAACTCGAATCAGCTATTAGTCGAAATCATGGGGCTTCAACTTCCAGGTTCTTCCTTTGTGAATCCAGATGATCCGTTACGAGGTGCTTTAACGAAATACGCGTCTCAGCTGTCTACAAAAATCACTGCGTTAGGTCGAGATTATCGTCCTTTATATGACATCGTTGATGAGCGCAGCATTGTTAACTCGATTGTTGGTTTATTGGCAACGGGCGGTTCAACTAATCACACCATGCATATTGTTGCTTATGCTCGCGCTGCTGGCATTATTATTACGTGGGATGACTTTTCTGCGCTTTCTAAAGTTGTGCCATCCTTGACTAAAATTTATCCGAATGGCCAGGCCGATATTAACCATTTTCATGCCGCTGGCGGTATGGCGTTTCTCGTTAAGCAATTGCTGAAAGGTGGTCTATTGCATGAAGATGTTAATACCATCGTAGGTAAGGGACTAACACATTACACCAAAGAGCCTTTCCTTGAAGGTGACAAGCTTGTGTGGCGCGACGGTACAGATGAAAGTTTGGATATGAATGTCGTGCGACCTATCGAGAATCCGTTTAGTAAAGAAGGTGGCCTGGCATTGTTGAAAGGCAACCTAGGTCGCTCTGTGATAAAAGTATCGGCTGTTAAAGATGAAAATCGAATTATCGAAGCGCCCGCTGCGGTGTTTCATAGTCAAAATGCTTTGGCGGATGCCATTGCGAGTGGTGAATTGAAGCGTGACTGTGTGGCTGTAGTGCGTTTCCAAGGCCCTAAAGCCTTGGGTATGCCTGAATTGCACAAGTTGACGCCATACCTTGGTAATTTACAGGATCAAGGCTATCGAGTGGCGTTAGTAACGGATGGCCGTATGTCTGGGGCATCGGGTAAAGTGCCTGCTGCGATTCATTTAACGCCAGAAGCGCTTGCCGGTGGTTTGATTGCCAAGATTCATGACGGCGACATGATTCGCTTAGATGCCGTCGAAGGGACTTTATCTGTGCTTATCTCAGAAGAAGAGCTAAGCAAACGCGAAGCGGCTCAACAAGACCTAACCGACTCTCATCAAGGTATGGGACGTGAATTATTTAGCGCGCAACGTATTTTAGTAAGTGGTGCAGAACAAGGTGCTTGCAGCTTGTTTAATGATTAAACCTTTCCTCTGACTACTAACATTTGTTAGTAAATGGTGTTTAGGGGCTTGTTTCAAGCCCCATTTTTTTGCCTATTATTTGTCCTTTCCCTTTTATCTTGCTTTTTATTGTCTGTAGTTAGCCTTCCTAAATTGGCTTTTGTTAACGCAAACTCAGTCACATCTCTTTTGCTTAAATAAAAAGTGCCCGAATTCTGTGTGTCGAATCCGGGCCTTTTTAATCACTATTTCAGAAGACTATTTGTTTAGTTCATCGTATCTAGTGCTTTCTCATATTCGTCAAAAGACTCTGTCACAGACTCTTCTGGTGCCCCAGTTGCTAAGCTCACAACAACAATAGCAATTGTGGATAGCAAGAAGCCTGGAAGAATCTCATACAGATCGAAAATGCCACCAGTTAGCTGTTTCCAAATTACAACCGTCACGCCACCTACAATGATGCCCGCGAGAGCGCCATTGCGGTTCATGTTACGCCAGAAAAGGCTTAGCAGAATGGCAGGGCCAAATGCGGCACCAAATCCAGCCCATGCATAAGACACAAGGCTAAGTACGGAGCTTTCTGGGTTTAAAGCAAGCACGAGTGCAATAAGAGAAATGGCCACTACCGCAAAACGTCCAACGCTAACGATTTGTTTTTGTGTCGCTTCTTTATTGAATAGTTGTTTGTAGAAATCCTCTGCTAAAGCAGAAGAGGATACAAGCAATTGTGAGTCTGCAGTACTCATGATAGCCGCTAAGATGGCAGCGAGAAGAATACCTGCAACGATTGGATGGAAGACCGCATTGACGAGAATCATGAAGATTTTCTCAGGGTCAGCCAAATTACCCGCTAAATTGCTATCCACAAACGTGATGCCGACTAAACCAATCAAAAGAGCACCAACCATAGAAAGGAAGGTCCAAATGACGGCAATACGACGAGCGGTTTTAATGTCTTTATTAGAGCGAGACGCTTTAAAGCGAGCTAGGATGTGAGGTTGACCGAAGTAACCTAATCCCCAAGCCACTAGAGAAATAATGGCGATCGCACTCAAAGGTTCACCGCTTACACTCGTCCAGATGTTTAATAAATCTGGATTTTTTGCCGTGAGCGTATTAGAAAGATCTGACCAGCCGCCATCTAGTGCGACAAGAGGTACGATGACCAAGGCTGCACTCATCATCAAGCCTTGTACTAAATCCGTCCAAGCAACGGCGAGGAAGCCGCCAAAGAGAGTGTAAGAGACGACGCAAACCGTACCTATGATCACTGCGTACGTATAATCTAGACCAAACACGGTTTCAAACAGTTTTCCGCCAGCTACCAAGCCAGAACTTGTGTAGAACAAGAAAAATAGCAAGATGAACAGTGCAGAGATGGTTTGAATGAGCTTGGATCTATCATTAAAACGTTTTGAGAGGAAATCCGGAAGTGTTAACGCATTACTGGTTTGAATACTGTAAGTACGAAGACGTTTTGCACAGATTAGCCAGTTTAACCATGTTCCGGCAAGAAGACCGCCGGCAATCCAGACGGCTTCCATACCGGCGGCAAAGGCGTAACCTGGCAAGCCAAGTAGTAACCAACCACTCATATCCGATGCACCCGCTGATAGCGCAGTAGGCCAAGGGCCTAAGGAGCGTCCGCCAAGAAAGTAATCCTCAGAGCTGGAAGTGCGTTTGTAGGCGTACAGCCCAATTCCTAGCATAACTACTAGATAGGCTAGGAATGTAAAGCTGATAGCATAGCTGCTTTCTATCATTATTGTCCCCTAATGAAATTATTACGGGTGAAATAACCTTGGATAGATAAGGCTATTTAATCAGCATGAATAAATCTTATCCAACTATTGCGATGGCCAGCAATATGACTGATTGAAAGATGGTGCTTAAAATAAGCGTCGTCTAGATCACACCCGAAAGAGTTATAATTGTTAAATCGTTACTGTGATAGCCATTGATTTAATATGTAAGAATAATCAGATTCTCGTAAAGAGAATGGATCGCATTATGACATATTCAAAGACCTTGAGCGATTCTAAGTGGCTGTGTCAGGATAATCTTTCAAATTTCTCGGACAAAGTTACAAAAAAATCTGATGCTCCTGCCAAAATGGGCAATTAGTTCAAATATTTATTTATTTAAGGGCTGAGTATTCGGAAGGCAAAGAAAAAACAGGTGAGCAATTTACACCTGTTTTTATGGCATTACTTCTTTTCTACTTTTGGTAGGCGAGTGTCTTGCACACTTTGTTTGAGTTTTTTAAGGTGCGCATTGAATTCTGGTCCACGTTTTAATAGAACACCTGTCGCCAGAGCGTCAATTAGGGTCAGATAGACAATACGTGAACTCATTGGCGTATAAATATCCGTATCTTCCGTTTCTTCAATTGGCAGCACAATAGAGCAATGCTCAGTCAATGGCGAATCTGGATTGGTAATGCCAATAACAGAAGCTCCTGTTGCTCTGGCAACGCGTGCGGTCTCGATTAATGGCAAAGTGCGCCCCGTGTAAGAAATGATGACAATCGCATCGCCAGCATGGGCTCCTGCTGCAGCCATCCGCTGTACAAGTATGTCTGTGTACGCGACAACAGGCATATTTAAACGAAAGAATTTATGATGAGCATCTTTCGCAACCGGCCCTGATGCGCCTAAACCATAAAACTCGATACGCCGAGCTTGAGCCAATACATCGACAGCTCGGCTGATCAGTGATTCAGGTAAAATTTCTTGGGCGCGAGTGAGATTGTTTTTCGCGGCTTCAAAAATTTTAGCGGTGACGGCACCGGGTGCATCATCAGGCTCTACGTTTAAATTGACATAGGGCGTTCCAGTAGCGAGGCTTTGAGCCAGTGATACTTTAAAATCAGGAAAACCGCTGCCGATTAAGCTACGACAAAAACGGTTTACGGTTGGTTCACTGACTTCGGCTCTGGCGGCAAGTTTCGCAATACTAGAGTGGATGGTCGTTTTGGGGTCGGCAAGAATGGCTTCCGCAACTTTTCGCTCGGATTTGCTTAATGTGCTTAGTCTTTCTTGTATTTTACGAATAATGTCTTCGTGTTTATTCATTGATCTGCTTCAAAGTTGTCTATTGACTCGGATTGTTCAGTTGTTCATTCTGACAGCCACTTACAATTCTGGCAATAAAATGATGAAAAATGACTGTACTATCTGAGTATTTCGTAAAAATGGCGGGCATATTACCTGCCATCACTGAGGTTGAAGTCACTTTATTGGAGGAAGGCTTTTCAAACAAGGTGTATTTGATTTATTGGCATCAGATACCTCGTTTGGTTCTTCGTATTCCAGGACTAGATGAATTTGCTTTCAATATTAATAGACAAAATGAAATGATTGTTTTGCAGAGCGCAGTGCAGGCAGGCATTTCTCCACCTGTTCTTTGGCATGACGAGCAAGGTGCATTTGCTTGCCAGTTTGTTGTTCAACCTTCCTTAAGTTGGGATGTTATACATTCCAATAGTAGTATCAAGAGAATTGCTAATGCTTTAGTGCAAGCGCATGCGCTGCCTAGAGTGAATCATCCTTTTTGTATTTATGAGCTGATAGCGCATTATCTGCAGTCGATCGAATCTTTCTTGCCTATTCGTCCTGACATTCAAGGGGAGCTGTTGTATTTACGAGGGGTGTTTGCGAACTTACCTCGCGTGGAGTCAAGTTATACTCCGGTGGTTTGTCATAATGACCTTAATCCGAAGAATGTTTTAATAGATGAGGATACTATATGGCTAATAGATTGGGAATACACTGGCATGGGTGACCCCTTATTTGATTTGGCTGTGGTGGCACGTTCCCATAACTTAACTTTTGAGCAACAGGTGTATTTGATAGAAAGCTACAATGGTTCGCTTGATAAAGAAGCCACTCTAGAGAAAATCACTCGGTACAGTTTAGCGTATTCATTACGAGAAATGACCTGGTTATTATTAAAGCATTTAACCACACCTGATGACCCTGAAGCTTGGTCGTTTTACGTGGATTTCAAAGCCATGCCGTCGCTAAATCCTTTTTTGGAAACCGTAGCAAGTGAATAACCTTTTATAGGGTAAGAGTAAAAAAATGATGTTAATTCCAAGTTGGCAAGCACGATTAGCTGACGAATTTAATAAAGACTACATGCTTGCTTTACAGCAGTTTCTTGCTTCCGAGCAAGAGCATGGCAAAGTGGTCTATCCTGCTGAAATAGAGCGTTTTACAGCATTAAACAAAACCCCATTTGAACAAGTTCGCGTGGTGATTCTTGGCCAAGATCCCTATCACGGAGAAGGTCAAGCTCATGGTTTGTCTTTTTCAGTAAAGCCCAATGTTAAAGTGCCACCTTCGTTAGTCAATATTTATAAAGAGCTTGAGATGGATTTGAGAATTCCACCCGCGCAACATGGCTTTTTGCAGCAATGGGCGGAGCAAGGTGTCTTATTGCTCAATAGTGTATTGACCGTCGAGGCAAGTAAAGCGGGTTCTCATCAAAATAAAGGTTGGGAAATATTTACCGATAAAATCATCGAGCTGATCAACAGTGAGCATCAAGGCGTCGTTTTTATGTTGTGGGGGGCTTATGCGCAGAAAAAAGGTCGTCACATTGACCGTGATATACATTGCGTGTTGGAAAGTGTGCACCCATCACCGTTGTCGGCTTATCGAGGTTTTCTAGGTTGTCAGCACTTTTCCAAGGCCAACAACTACCTAGCCTCTTTGGGGAAAAAGCCTGTCAATTGGGAATTAAAGCCGATAGTGAGTGCTCTCGGTTCTGATGAAAGCATACAGATTGGTTTGCCTTTTTAAGCTCGTGTTATAACGCCTGTTTCGTGCTATAACACCGCTCAACAATCCTGATTATTTTTTGATATCAAGTGAGTAGGGAAGTGGCAATAGTGTTAATTCTTTGCCATCCAAAAGAAGGAGGCTCTACTTCGCTTGGATCGATGTTCAAAATAATTTGCGCATAATATGTGTCTTTAATCTGAGTGACAAAGAATAGCTGACCTATGTTCTTGGCTTGCTCATCGACAATAGCTTGTGTTTGGTCTAGATTTCCGTGCCACGTCACTAATGCGAGCTGCTTCTTCGATTTGCCCTTATATTGCATACGAGCAACGATTTCTTGCCCTGTGTAGCAGCCTTTTGTGAAGCTGATGCCTCCTGTACTTTGCATGTTAAGCCACTGAGGTAAAATCGTTTCGCTCTGCTCAAGGCTAATCAGTGGGCGGGCAGTAAGTATCGCCAAGGCGGATAAGTCTTGGTGCTTTTCTTCGATGTCTGTTTTGGCTGAGGTGATCAGAAGTTGAACTTCTAATGGCTCATGGCCAATCGTCAATGTGATCGTTTCATTGTCATGAGTGGTTGCGAAAATATTGGATGCCACATTCGAGTCTGCTTCGCAGTTTTTTGCAGCTAACTTTTTGTAAACTTTAACGTTATCCTGCTCATCGACCAGCTCAGTTTTGAAAAACACTGCGTATTTCTTTAAATGTAGCAAGGTTTTTTCGACCAGATCTTTTGCCATTATCATCAGCACATCGTCGTTGTTCTGAACGATATAAAAGTTGCTGATAATGCGTCCTTTGATGCTGCATATCGCACCGTATAATCCATTTTCTGCAGACAGCTTTGTTATATCGCAGGTAGTTTGTCCTTGTAGAAGTTTTTTGGCGTCCATGCCACTCACGCGCAACACACCGATGTCGTGTTGTTTTGCGACGATATTTTTAGTCTGTAGTGTTGAATCTATTATCTCGTAAAGCGAGTCCATAACATTTTTCCATAACAAATAGGTTGCAGTTACTCTGCATGAATACCCTATGAGTAGTGATTGTTTTTTTCTTTTCAATGCTAAATGATAATGATTTTATCATTCGCTAACGCTCTGCAAATAGGTCTCGTATTTCGAGCAACTTTGGTAGCTCTTGTTGGAGCAGTGGTACTAGGTCTGGATCAAAGTGTTTTCCACTTTGCTCCGTGATGTAATTAATGGCCTCTTCAGTAGGCCAAGCTTTTTTATAAGGCCGTGCGCTGGTCAATGCATCAAATACATCAACTAAAGCAATGATACGGCCTTCTATAGGGATTTCTTCGCCAGATAAGCCATTTGGGTAACCTGTTCCATCCCATTTCTCATGGTGTGTCATGGCCACAGAATGTGCTAGCTCAATCAGATATGAGCTAGGGTTAGAAAGAATCTCACCACCTATTTGAGCATGGCCTTTCATTACTTCGTATTCCTCAGTAGTGAGCTTGCCTGGCTTTAGCAATATATTGTCTGGAATGCCTATTTTGCCAATATCGTGCATTGGGGCGGCCATCATTAAATCGTCTGCGGATTCTTCACAAAATCCGTACGCGAGCGCAATTATTTTGGCATAGCGGCTCATGCGCTGTACATGCATGCCTGTTTCATTGTCTTTGTATTCGGCGGCTCTTCCTAATCTTTGTATTAAATCTACGTGAGTCGCACGTAGTTCGTCAGCTTTGATTAGGGATAAGTGTGTTTTTACTCGGGCCAAAACAATCGCGGGTACGATAGGTTTAATAATGTAATCAACCGCGCCAATTTCGAAGCCTTTTGCTTCATCAGTGCTGTCTTTTAATGCAGTTACAAAAATGACAGGAATATGTGCCGTGGCTGAATTTTGTTTTAGGCGTTCGCAAACCTCTAAGCCTGTCATATCTGGCATCATGACATCAAGCAAGATGAGATCAACGGATTCCTTGGCAATCAATGTTAAGGCGTCAGTGCCTGATCGAGCAAAAGATAAACGATAGTCCTCTGCTTGCAGCACTTGGCGTAATACTCTTAAGTTTGTGGAGCTCATCGTCAACCAATAGTATCCGAGGAGATTGCTTGCGACCAATTCTCATAGATCAGCCTCTTGTGGTAGAGAGTTTTTTATATCAGTTAAAAGCTGCGTGGCGTAGTTAAAATCAAAGTTAGCGATTGCCTCGCTAACTTCAATTGCTTGTCTTTTCATGTGATGTGGCGCATGTCGAATGAGTAGATCTATGTTTTCGTCGTCTACTTCTCCTGAATTTGAAGAAAGCATTAAAGTATCAAGCAAAGGTTTTAGAGGCATGTTGGGGAGGTCTGAATGTATTTCTATGTGTTGGCTATCAATATTAGCATGGACCTTTTGTGTTAACTGTTTGAGTTCGTCAAAAAAACGAGTCAATAATGAGGCCAATACCTGCACGCTTTTCAAGCACTGGTCATGACTTTCTATTTGTGCTGCCCGTTCTATTGTCATCATCCAGTTAGAGATATCCAAGAGCGCAAGGTTGCCTGATGTGCCTTTTATAGCATGAGCCAATTCATTGATTTCTTTATACTTTTGCTCTTCCAAAAGTGCTGATAATCGATCGGTTAAGTGCGCATGTTGAGTGGCAAATGTTGATAATTCAGAGGCATACGTTGTTAAGTCTCCCCACAGTGAGAGACCTTTATAAAGGTGGATTTGTTTGTTTTCATCGCGAGTTTGTTGGTGGTTAAGGTTGGCTTGTTTAGCTATTTTCAAACTGGGTTCGAGTGCGTGTGCCATTTCAATTATCAGGGCTTTAATGTCGATAGGTTTGTTAGCGAACCCATCCATTCCGACTTGTCGAGCTTCTAGCCTATCTTCAACCAGTACACTGGCAGTTAGTGCAATAATAGGGGTACGACTGAGCTGCTTTTCCGCTTCGTAGCGTCGAATTTCTTCGGTAGCAGTCAACCCATCCATATTTGGCATTTGAATGTCCATCAAAATAATGTCAGGTTGTATTTTTTTGAATTGCTCAATGGCTTCTATGCCGTCTTTTGCTAAAAAAATGGTATGGCCTTGTCGCTTTAATAGTAAGGAAAGCAACGTAAGGTTTTGCTCTATATCATCGGCGAGAAGTACTTTTCTAGGAGCAAGGGTGGGGAATATGCTTGTGTCATCTCTCGAAGAAGGAATTTCTGACTCAGTGAGAGGTAGATCAAAATAGAAACAGCTACCAACACCCACTTCGCTATCGACATGAATGTCACCACCCATCAAGGTTACTAGCTGTTTGGAAATGCTGGTGCCTAGCCCTGTTCCACCAAAGCGCCTGCTCATGGAGGCGTCGGCTTGTGTGAAGGGCTCAAAAATAGTTTCTAATCTTTCTTTGGGAATGCCTATGCCTGTGTCTTTCACCAAAAAGCGTACTTGGTTTTCTTCATCTCGTTTAGATACTGTTAAGGTCACACTGCCTTTTTCGGTGAATTTTATGGCGTTTCCTAAAATATTCATTAACACTTGGCGTATGCGATCTTCTGCGCCTAGGTAAGCACAAGCAGCACGCGGCTCTACGGTAAAACTGAGTTCAAGACCTTTGCTTTTGGCTTGTAACCATAGGGTTGAGATAACCGTATCTACCATGTTTTCAAGTACAAACACCTGCATGTCCAGCTCGAGTTTATTTTTGTCAAGCTTTGCACTGTCTAGTATGTCGTTTAACAGGTGTAATAAAGAGCGGGCAGATTTGTTAATCGTTGCCAAATGTTTTTTGTTTTCATTGGAGACGTCGGCCTCTAATAAAATATCTGAAAAACCAATAATAGCGTTCATTGGGGTGCGGATTTCATGACTCATATTGGCTAAGAATGATGCTTTACTCTCAGCGGATGCCTCTGCTTTTGCCTTTGCATAACGCAACTCATTTTCCATTTTAACACGTTGTGAAATATCCAAAATAACGCCATCAATCCATTCTGGATTACCGTGTTGGTCTAGAATGACTGAACCGTTTTCTAAAACCCAAACATAATGGCCCTCTTTGTGTCTTAAACGATATTCTAATTTATAACTTTTACGCGTTTTAGTTGCTTCATTTATGGTGAAAGAAACGTATTTTACATCATCAGGATGAACGAGCTTTGCAAATGAGACTGCTTTGTTATAAAACTCACTTGTTCCCCATCCAGTCACATCGTAAATAGCCTCACTCACAAAAAGAGTTGTCCAGTGTTCGTCCATTAAACAGCGAAAAGAAGCACCAGGGATGTTCCTGATTAAAGAGCTGTATTGTTTTTCACTTTTTTTGATGGACTCTTCAAGTGATTTTCGAGCAGAAATATCAGTAATAAAACCAACAAACAATGTGTCACCGCTAGGAATATCAACTCTTCCAACTCCCAATCTAATAGGGAAAATATGTCCATTTCTATTTACTGCATGAATTTCTCTATCCGTTCCCGCTATTGCCACTTCTCCAGTATTGCGAAATGTGGCTAGAAAGTGATCGAATTCGTCAGCGTATTTTTGAGGAAATAAAGAGCCAAAATGCTGATTAATAATTTCTTCTTCTTGCCAGCCAAAAATGACAGAGGCAGCTTTGTTGAATTCGCGAATTATGCCGTGACAGTCTATAGTAATAATGCCGTCAACGGCTGTATCTAAGGTTGTTTTTAATCTAACTTCACTTGCTGTCTTTTCCAATAACAGTTGGCGATAACGTAATTGCGAAGCGATGTTAGCCGCTAGAATTGATAGTAATAAAGTGATGATTGCCACAACGAACGAAAGTTCATCATTAGAATCGTCTTGTATGTGATGCATTCCGGTTTCACCGAGGGAAATGAACCTCGCTCCTGCCATACTCGCATAATGCATACCAGAAATAGCGGCTCCCATAATGAGCGCGCTGATACAGCTGACCCATTTAGTACTCAAATTAGCCCAAACTTTTCTGATATAGTAGTGAGTCGATAAGGCAATAAAAGCGAGAGCAACAGCAATGACTAGCGATATTAAGAACCACGCTGGATCATATTTTAGTTCAACATCCATTTTCATCGCTGCCATGCCAATATAATGCATTGCGCCAATCCCACCACCGACAAGCAGACCATTAACGAGCAGTTGCCAAGTACTTAGGTCACTTTTAATTAACCGTTTCAGAGTGAAGTAAGACGCTAAAATAGCGGGTAACAGAGAGAAGGCTGTTAACAATGGATCATAAGAGATTCCATGTCCCATATTAAATGCCAGCATGCCGACAAAATGCATACTCCAAATACCGCCTGCCATGATGAAAGAACCAGAGACAAGCGCGATATTTTTGTATTTTTCTATAACAATATGTTGCGCAATGGACGCAAAATGCAGAGCGAAAAAGGACGCTACCGTTGCGAGAAAAATAGAAAGTATGACTAGCAGATAATTATATTCGCCTACCACTAGGTAAGTGTTATCTGTATGAGTGATGAAAAAATCATTTAACAACGGCATTGCATCCACTTTATGAGCTTTATATGGTTAGGGCGTTTCGAACGAACGGACTATTATTTATAGTAAATGTCTGCATGTCGATGAGATTTAGTACAAGAAAAACTAACGATTTTTATGCTCTATATGTACTAAAAGTGCCAATTTTCATAATTTTATTGACTCTTTTCCCTATTCTTTCGAGTATCAAATGTATGTATTGAATGGCGTAGCATGCCATACAAGAATAAAAACAAAACACCACTTTCGATGAAGAAGAGTAACAAAATGTATTTAGGTCTTGATCTTGGAACCTCTGGGTTAAAGGGTGTCGTTATCGACGACAAGGGTAATGTGTTGGTGCAGGAGTCCGTATCGCTCACCGTAAGTTCTCCCCATGCAACCTGGTCTGAGCAAGACCCTGAATCATGGTGGCAAGCTTGCATTGATGTCATTCAGCGATTGCAACAGCGTTTGGATGTAAGCAAATTAAAAGCCATAGGGCTATCTGGGCAAATGCATGGTGCTACGCTGCTTGATGCAGACGGTGATGTATTACGACCTTGTATTTTGTGGAACGATGGCCGGAGTCAAGCGCAGTGCGAAGCCTTGATGGCGGAATTTCCAGATTTGATTGAACGTTCTGGCAACCTTTATATGCCGGGCTTTACTGCACCTAAAATACGCTGGGTGCAAGAAAACGAAGCCCGATATATTTGCTAAGTTGGCGTATGTGCTACTCCCCAAAGATTATTTAGCGTATCGATTGACTGGGGTCATGTCGTCGGATTGTTCCGATGCCGCTGGAACACTTTGGTTAAATCCGCAAACGCGTCAATGGGATGATGTTCTATTGGGCGCGACAGGCTTGAGTCAGGACAATATGCCAAAAGTGTACGAAGGCTGTGATGTTATAGGTGCTTTGTCTGACACGATTGCTCAAGAGTTAGGACTTCCACGATTACCTGTTGTGGCCGGTGCTGGTGATAACGCGGCAGGGGCGGTCGGAATGGGAGTCACCGATTCCGGTCAAGGTTTTATTTCTCTTGGTACCTCTGGTGTGTATTTCACTGTCAGTGAGTCACATAAAGCCAATCCACAAAATACTGTGCATGCTTTTTGTCACGCCTTGCCAGATCGCTGGCATCAAATGGGCGTTACGTTGAGCGCAGCCAATTCTCTAGCTTGGTTTGCGAAGCTGGTGGATAAAACGGTAGTCGAATTACTAGATGCGCTTGAAGACAGTGATATGCAACGTACCAAGGTGTTGTTTTTACCTTACCTTAGTGGTGAGCGTACCCCTCACAATGACCCACAGGCGAATGGTCAGTTTATTGGTTTGAGCAATACGACTCGTGTGGAAGACATGACGTTAGCCATATTGGAAGGCGTCGCGTTTTCTCTTTTAGATTGTCAAAATGCCTTGAGCAGCGCAGGAAGTATGGTTGATGAACTTTCATTAATCGGTGGCGGTGCGCGCTCTGCCATGTGGCGCCAAATTATTGCCAGTGTATTAAATAAACGTCTTATTTATCGGGACGGTGGTGATGTTGGACCCGGTTTGGGGGCGGCGCGCTTGGCTCTTTTAGGAGAGCAGCAAAGCCTAGGGCTGAATATAGAGTCTTTGATCTCGCAATATTGCACAATGCCAGAGGTATTAGAAGTACACGAACCCGACGCAAGTTTGAGGTCGTATTATGGTGATAAATACGCCTTGTACCAATCTCTCTATCATGCAACTAAGGGCTTAAACGAGAGGCTGGCAACCTTGTCTATTTAGTCAAAAGAATGTGCCGCTACCATTATGGTTTTTAGCGGCACATTGATTCATTGAGGTCATTAGGATAACGGCAAGATACCGTCAATATGAATGTTGCTTTGGGTACGGAAATCTCGGGGGGTGACGCCTTTTAACTCATGAAACCGGCGATTAAAGTTGGCGACATTGTTAAAGCCCACTTGGAAGCAAATTGTCGCAATTTGCTGATCCGTTTCGGTAAGCAAGCTGCACGCACGACTGACTCGCACACGATTGACAAATTCAATAAAACGATTGCCAGTGGCCTTTTTGAAAAAACGTGAAAAATGGCTATCAGACATACCAATTAAACTCGCGACACTGGACAGTGTGATATCTTGACTGTAATTTTGTGATACATAATCCACCACGGTATTGATTTTTCGTTGTAGCAATTCGCTCGATTTTAAATCAATTTGTACCGTTGATAGTAAGCGATAATTTCGGCTTTGGGCTAGCTTTTGCAGTAGAGGAAGCGAAAGAATAAGTCGTGATAACCCACTGGAGTCGCGAACTTTTTGGAAAACATCTTTGAGATATTCAGGGTCTAAATCAAAAAATTCGATACCCGATTTGGCTCTTGCTAGCATCGGCAGAATTTCAGCAAGTTCTGGTATGATTTTCATGCCATTAGAAAAAGATTCATGATCAAAACGAATCACCATATCTCTTAATTGAATGGCTTCTTGATCATTTTGACAAAGCCAATTATGGGGAAGTCGAGGGCCAGTTAAGATGAGTTGGCCCGGAGAGTAATTGCCAATGTAGTCTCCCACAAATACTTTGCCCGAGGTGGCGACAATAAAATGTAATTCGTAGTCGTCATGGGCGTGCCAGCGAATAAGGTCACTTGGGTAACCATGTTCCAAATATCGAATCGTTTCGTTGTCTTCGACAATCTCGTATTCAGGGGTAATGCGTTTGGCGGTGTTCGGCATAATCTTCTCGCTTGAGCAGCGCTATGGGACAGATATAGGACGATCTTTCTCTTGTCTACGCTATGCTCTATATTCTTATTTTTCACAACAATGGTTCAGGCAAACAAGGGATAGAACAAAATGTCGCCCCTTATGTGCCTGAATGAGATTACAACGATTTAGACATACTTTGCCATACTTGTTTGAATGGCGTTGGCGAGCTGTGCAACAAAATCAGGGAATTCTGTTGGCAGATTGCCCCATAAATAACGGTCCGTTGTAAAAGCGTGTATACCCGCAGCATCATGGCTAAAAGCCGCAAGAGAGGCTTTGTTTGGTTCATGGTAAGGCGTACTGACTTTACCTTGATTGGAAAGGTGTATGAAGGTGAACCAGCTGGCAATGCCTTCAAGTGTTTTGTTGGGTGTACCGCCTTTGCGATAGATTCCTTCTAATGTTGGAAAGACAAAAATCGGGAATTTAGCATAGCCATCCGTGCAGATACGTTCAACAGTATCACCAATATTGGCATTGCTAAAACGTCTGGCAATAATGTCAAAGTAAGCTTCTAGATTCACCACAGAATCCCCAATCGCCGGAATGGAATCCTGCAAAATGAAGTCGCTAAAATACTGATTTAACTCAGGATCACGCATGGCCTCATCAAAATAGGTGAGACCTTTTAACGCCGCTTGATAAGTCACACAAGTATGGCCAGCGTTCAGAATGCGAATCTTCGCTTCTTCAAAGGGCACAACGTCTTTTACAAATTGTACGCCAACCAGATCAAGGGCCGGTTTTGTACCAGCAAAATTATCTTCTACCACCCATTGAATAAAATCTTCACCCATCACCGTCATCTGGTCATCGACACCAAAGCGGGCACGAACATCATCGACATGTTGTTGACTTGGCTTTGGCGTGATTCGATCCACCATAGAACATGGGAAAGATACGTTTTCCTCAACCCAATGAGCGAGTTTAGTGTCTTCTTTGGCTGCCAAAAATTGCATGAGACCCGTTTTTAGCAATTCACCATTATGGCGAAGGTTGTCGCAGCACAATAAAGTGATTTTGGCGTTGGATGTTTCGCTACGCCGTTTTAGTCCCGCATACAAAAAAGCATAAAGCGTATTGCGAGCACCCTCAACGTCGGCCTTAATCGCTGGATGTTCAAGCATCAAGCGACGTTTTTCATCAAGGTAATAGCCACCTTCTGTCACTGTTGACGTGACGAGCTGGATGTTCGCATCGGCAATTGCTGCATCGACTTTTTCAGGCGCACTTGCGCCATCAATCTGCTCGACAATTGAGCGAATATGCTCGTAATTTGTTTCGCCATCGGCGGCCATGGTTTTTAAAACATATTCCCCTTTTTGCTCAATAAAACGAGCAAAGGCTTGGCTGTCTTGTGGGCGAATATTAACCCCAATTATGCCCCATTTTTGCTGTGCGTCATGCGCCAATAATCGATCAATGTAGACGGCTTGGTGAGCACGATGGAACGCGCCTACACCTAAATGTACGATACCTGCTTGAATAGCGTCTTTCGCATAATTCTGAACAGAAAGCTGCTCCATGTTGGATGAAGCCTGCAAGAAATTACTCATATTATACTTCCTCCGGAATGACAGAAATCACACGATCGTTTTCGTTAAACAAAATGACTTCTGACATATCAATTTTGATGTTGACGACTTGGCCATCCTTCAGCGCAGTACGAGCGGGTGCTTTGATGATAATGGTTTGATCACTAGACAACTGTAGGTGTGCGTAAGCTTCAGAACCGAGATGTTCAACCAATTCAATGCGACCGGATAAGTCACCACCTTCTTGGACCAGTGTCATATGTTCAGGGCGAATGCCGACGATGGCACTTTTAGGCAGCGGTACCTTTAGACGATTCACTGGGAAAATAATCTGCTGGCCAAGCAAGTCAATCGCTAGGTTGTCTTCGTGACGGACTATTTTATTTGCTGGGATCAGGTTCATTTTAGGCGTGCCAATAAACTCAGCCACAAAGCGGCTGTTTGGCTGGCGGTAAAGTTCAAGCGGCGTACCGACTTGCTCTATTTGGCCTGCATTCAAAATAACCACTCGATCTGCCAATGTCATGGCTTCAACCTGGTCGTGGGTGACATAAATCATGGTGGTGCCAAGCTTCTTATGCAGACGAGCTAACTCCAAGCGCATTTGTACGCGAAGAGCAGCGTCGAGGTTGGACAGCGGCTCATCAAATAAGAAGACTTTTGGTTGGCGCACAATAGCGCGACCAATCGCTACCCGTTGACGCTGTCCACCGGATAGTTCTTTTGGCTTGCGTTCTAATAAGGCATCAAGTTGCAATGAAGCCGACACTGAACGTACTTTTTCTTTGATTTCAGCGTCAGATACTTTGGCGAGTCGAAGCGCAAAGGAAAGGTTGTCTGCCACCGTCATGTGTGGATAAAGCGCGTAGGATTGAAACACCATAGCAAGGTCACGTTTAGATGATGCCACCTCGGTAATGTCTCTGCCGTCTAGTTCAATGTTGCCGCCCGTGCTGGATTCAAGACCGGCAATGGTTCGTAGCAAGGTTGACTTGCCGCAGCCTGATGGGCCAACGAAGACGACGAATTCCCCCTCCGTAATAGTGAGGTTGATGCCACGCAATGCGTGGTAGCTGTCATAGTGTTTTTGCAGATCAGTGATGGTTAAGTAAGACATAAAAAAGACTTCCTAATAATTATTTTACGGCGCCGAACGTTAAGCCTTGGACCAATTGTTTTTGACAGAACCAACCGAATATAACGATTGGCGCGCAAGCTAGAGTGGATGCGGCTGATAACTTCGCCCAAAACAGACCTTCAGGGCTTGAGTAAGAGGCGATCATCGCGGTCAATGGTGCGGCATCAGATGCAGTCAAGTTGAGAGACCAAAAAGCCTCGTTCCAACACAGTACGATAGATAAAAGAGCAGTCGACGAAATGGCACCAACAGAAAGCGGCAGTACCACTTTGACCACTTCATCCCAAGGCGTGGCACCGTCCATTCGCGCGGCTTCGAGGATTTCTTTTGGTAAATCTTTGAAGTAGGAAAACAACATCCACACGATAATAGGCAAATTCATCAGAGTGAAAATGACCACTAGAGCCGTTTTAGAATCCAATAATCCATAGTCTCTGCACAGGATATAAATCGGAACGAGTACGCCAACCGCTGGTAGCATTTTTGTAGAGAGCATCCAAAGCAGAATGTCTTTCGTACGTTTTCCTGGAAAAAACGCCATTGAGTAGGCCGCAGGAATGGCAATGATCAGCGCAATAATAGTGGAACCAAAGGAAGTAACGACCGAGTTCCAAGCGTGGTGAATGTAGTCACTGCGCTCTTGAACGATTCTGAAGTTTTCCAGCGTGGGTTCAAAAAATAGTGAGGGCGGTACTGAAATAGCCTGTAATTCCGTTTTAAATGACGTGATAAACATCCAAAAAATCGGGAAAAATAGAACCAAAGCGACCGTCCATGCGAATAAGCCAGTCAGAATGGTTTTGAGTTTGCGTTGTTGATTAAGAGTCATTGTTTTTACCTCACACCGTTAGGTTTTTGCCGACGGCACGAATTAGGAAAAAGGCCACGATATTGGCAAGTATTACGGCAAACAAACCACCCGCTGAGGCGACGCCAACGTCATATTGAAGAAGCGCTTGGTTATAAATCAGATAGGCTAAGTTGGTACTGTCATAACCAGGGCCACCACCAGTAGAAACGAAGATTTCAGCAAAAACGGCCAATAAGAAAATGGTTTCTATCATCACGACCACGGCAATAGGGCGTGCAAGATGAGGAATGGTGAGGTAGCGGAAGATATGCCAACCTGTTGCTCCATCCATTTGAGCGGCTTCTTTTTGTTCAGTATCTTGCGACTGTAGGGCGGTAACAAACACCAGTATGGCAAAAGGCAGCCATTGCCAACTGACCATCATGATAATGGACGCCAAAGGATAGCTAGAGAGCCAATCGATAGGTTCAAAACCCAGTGATTCAGAAATCCATGCAAAAATGCCATACACAGGATTCATCATCATGTTTTTCCAAATAAGGGCATTGACCGTTGGCATGATAAAAAAAGGTGAAATGAGCAATACACGGACAATACCTTGACCAAAAAAAGGTTTGTCAATCAAGGCAGATAGCATCACGCCCAATACAACCGTGATGATCAACACGGACAGTAGCAGTATCAACGTATTTGAAACGGCAGGAATAAAGCCAGGATCGGTGATGAAAAACTCAAAATTCATCCAACCGACAAAGTTATTTTGGCCAGGGTACAATAAATTGTACCGTATGGTGGAAAAATAAATGGTCATGGATAAGGGGATAATCATCCAAACCAATAGCATGATGACGGATGGCGCCATTAATAAGCGAGTGATTGAGCGCTTCATGATTGTGTTTCTCTTATTATAAGCAGGGTGTTTGCTCTTTTTAGAGCGAATCAACAGTAAGAAATAGGGCTTTTAAGCCCTATTTCTTTATCAAGCTGAATGGTTAGTAATAACCGGCTTGACGCATTTGACGATCCGCTGAGATATTTGCGGATTTCAATGCTTGATCGACGGTCATAGAACCAGATAAAGCACCTGAGATCATTTGTCCCGTTGTCGTACCAATCGCTTGGAACTCAGGAATAGCAGCGAATTGAACACCAACATAAGGAGATGGTTTCAATGTGCTGTCGTTTGGATTTGCAGAATTGATCGCTTTTAACTCCGCATCAGCAAAGACAGCTGCTTCTTGGAATTTAGGATTGGCATAAGTACTGTTTCGCGTTCCTGTTGGTACCGCTGCCCAGCCATTATTTTTACCAACCAATTGGATGTATTCCTTAGAGGTAGCCCAACGAACGAATTTTTGCGCTGCTTCTGCGTTTTTCGTTGCTACTGGTATGCCAAGTGCCCATGCCCAAAGCCAGTTTGCGCCCTTCTCTGTTACCGAGTAAGGGGATTGAGCAAAGCCTACTTGGTCAGCCACTTTACTTTGCTTAGGATCAGTAACAAAAGATGCTGCGATAGTGGCGTCAATCCACATGCCGCACTTGCCTTCGTTAAATAAGGCGAGGTTCTCGTTGAAGCTATTGCTGCTGGCGCCTGGAGGACCATACTTGGTCAAAAGATCGACATAGAAGTTAACCGCATTTTTCCATTCGGCTGTTTCCAGTTGAGGCTTCCAGCTTTCATCAAACCAGCGAGCACCAAAAGAGTTTGCCATGGCTGTCATGAACGCCATGTTATCACCCCAGCCAGCTTTACCACGTAAGCAAATCCCGTAGATGCCTTTTTCTGGATTATTGACGGCAGCAGCAACATCACGAATGTGTTCCCAACTGTCTCTGTCATTGATTTCCATCCCTGCGGCTTTTACTAGGTCTTTGCGGTACATAACCATAGAGCTTTCGCCATAGAAAGGGGCTGCATACATGGTGCCTTTATAGGATAGGCCATCACGGATAGACGGAAGAATGTCTTTTTCATCATAACTTCCACTCGTATCAACAGCTTGTAACCAGCCGCGCTCGCCCCAGATAGGAGCCTCGTACATGCCGATTGTCATCACGTCATAGAGACCGCTCTTGTTAGCAATGTCTTGAGTGACGTTTTGACGTAATACACCTTCTTCTAGTGTTACCCATTTTACTTTGATATCAGGGTTTGCTTTTTCGAATTCAGGAGTGAGTTTTTGCATTTCGATCATGTGACCGTTGTTAACTGTGGCGACAGTGATCTGAGTTGCTGAGAAGGCGCTAGCTGCTGTCATAGCCGCTGCGATAGATACCGCATAGGTTAGGGTATTCTTGGTCAGGTGTTTCATAGGTTTCCCCCAGTTTGGAGTGTCTTTGTTTTTATAGTCGTACCTAATTCTTGATAATCGTTTATCAAGTGATCAATAATATAGGCTATGTAAGAATTGACCTGTTAATACATAAATCGCCAATAAATGTACTATTTTGTTTCATTTTTCACTTATTGAAAAAAATTAAGTCAATATAATATTCTTTTTGGATTGTCAGATCGTGGCTATGCCTTTGTCTAATAAGGTTTTGTATGACAAATGTCATGTTATGATCGTTAGTCGTTTCCGTTTTTTTGTATAAATGGCTATAATGGCGGCATTCTATTTCAAGGGTAATATCATGAGTGAAACCACAGATTCTATTAGTTTTAAACGCCTTAAAATGCAGTGTCGTCGTGGCATGCTGGAGCTGGATGTTCTGCTTGAGCCTTTTTTAGCGGATGTATATTTGACGTTAGAAGAGGAGGATAAACAGCGCTTTGTTAATCTTCTTGCCTGTGAAGATCAAGATCTTTTCCCATGGTTTATGCAGAGTTCCGTGGCGGAAGATCCGGATCATGCTCGTATTGTTAATATTATTTTGTCTCGTGTTCAGCCTGAAAACTACCGAGCTTAAATGCTCCTTGATCAGCATAGGGTTGTGGCTGTTTATAGCCGTAGCGTATGCTGCTTTGTTGCAGACTTATTGGATGCCTGCCTTCTGGCGGGCATTGCTTTATCTGGGAATTGGCTTGGGTGGAGTGGTGTTACTCGTTCGCAGATTTTGTCAATCTTCGCCGCAGATAGGCATCGATGAACAGGGGGCATTTCTATTGAATCAAGAGCGCTATGAAAGGTTGCTCTTTATCCGTGCAAATAGCGTTCAATTGATCGCGAAAGTGGACCAAGGGCAGGCCTTTTTGAGGCGGGTTTGGCCCAAATACCGAGTGATATATCGTGATAGTGTGACGGAGGAGGTGTATCGCCTATTGCGTTCATATGCGGCACAACAGATTTTGTTGCACCGCAGTGAAATGTATAAAAATGGTTTTCAACCAAAGGGTTAATTTTTATGAGGCGTAAGGATCGTGGGTGAGGCTCGTCGCTAATTTATTTGGGTAATCTAGCGTGAAGTGTAAACCTCGGCTTTCTTTTCGAGACATAGCTGAACGTATAATTAAATCAGCGACTACGGCTAAATTTCGCAACTCTAATAGATCGTTCGAGACCTTATAGTTCGCATAAAACTCTTGTATCTCTGACAGCAATAAGTCGACACGATGTTTAGCCCTTAACAAGCGTTTGTCCGTGCGCACTATGCCAACATAATCCCACATAAAACGTCTTAACTCTTGCCAGTTGTGGGTAATGACCACATCTTCATCTGAGTTTGTTACTTTGCTTTCATCCCAATCTGGGATGGTTATTTCGACCGTTAAAGCAATCTGTGAGGATATATGGTTGGCTGCCGAGCGGGCAAAAACAATACATTCTAATAATGAGTTGCTCGCCAGACGATTGGCACCATGTAAGCCTGTGTAAGCGGTTTCTCCAATCGCATACAAATTATCTATGTCGGTTGCACTGTGCTTGTTTACCACCACACCACCACAGGTGTAGTGTGCAGCGGGAACAACGGGGATAGGCCCTGTTGTCATATCATGACCGAACTCTAGGCAGCGTTTATAAATGGTCGGAAAGTGTTCTTTAATAAAGTCAGGGTCTTTGTGGGATATATCCAGCAAAACATGATGAATACCAAGCCGTTTCATTTCATGATCAATGGCTCTGGCCACTATATCGCGGGGCGCTAACTCTTCGCGTTTATCAAATTTAGGCATGAAGCGAGTGCCATCAGGTAATAAGAGCTTGCCGCCTTCACCGCGAACGGCCTCAGAGATCAAAAAGGTTTTGGCTTTGGCATCGTAAAGGCAGGTAGGATGAAATTGATTGAATTCCATATTGGCGACTCGACAACCCGCTCGCCAAGCCATAGCGATACCATCTCCAGAAGCTGTATCAGGGTTACTTGTGTACAGATACACTTTACTACTGCCACCACAAGCGAGCGAAATAAAGCGCCCATGAAATACTTCCACAACGTCATCGTCTAGGTTAAGAGCATAAACGCCAACCGCGCGATTTGGCCCTGAAAGCCCCAATTTTTTTGTGGTAACGATATCAATGGCAACACGGTCAGGGAAAAAATCAATGTTTGGATGATTCGTGGCGTTTTTTATCAAGGTCTTAGAGATGGCTAATCCCGTTGCATCGGCGCTATGAATAATGCGTCTATGGCTGTGACCGCCTTCTTGCGTTAAGTGATACTCTTCACTTTCACCATAACGAGTGAACGGCACACCTTGTGCGATGAGCCAGTCGATACTTTCTTTAGAGTGTTCGACGGTAAAGCGTATTGCATCAAGATCACCAAGATCCACGCCAGCGTCAATGGTATCGTTGATGTGAGAGTCAATTGTGTCTTTATCTGACAATACTGCAGCGACACCGCCTTGAGCATATAAAGTAGATCCTTCGCGTATATCTGCTTTGGTTAAAACGGCCACGCGATGTTGGTCTGCAAGCTCAAGCGCAAGAGTCAGTCCTGCAGCTCCTGCACCAATGATGACTATGTCGTGTTTATAGTGTCGGCTCATGTTATTGATCTAATTATGACTGAAAAATTAATGTTACTATTGTTGTCAGTAAATAGTGAATACTTTCTAAGGTCACATTTTGAATATTCACCATGCTTTGTCACTTAAGGTGTATTGTTATCTATTTAAATAAGCAATTTGATAATATCACATGGGAACTCGCTCAGTGGGTTGTTGTCTTCTCTTGTAATATGCAAGGGCGCAGATGAATAAGGTTTTATATGAGGTGCCTATGCCGCACGAAACGTCTTCTGATCAGGCGTTAGTTGAAAAAGTACAACAGGGTGACAAGCGGGCCTTTGATCTGCTCGTTATCAAATATCAATATAAAGTCATTGGTTTGATTGGGCGTTATGTACAAGATAGAAGCGAAGCGCTTGATGTTGCTCAAGAGAGTTTTATTAAAGCCTATCGTGCAATAGATAGTTTTCGAGGCGAGAGTGCTTTTTACACTTGGCTATATCGTATTGCTGTGAATACTGCAAAAAATTATTTGGTGAGTCGCTCTCGTCGCCCTCCAGAATCTGATGTTGAACTGGATAATGAGGAAGTATTTAGTGTGTATGAATCCTTAGCGGATATTGATACACCAGAAGCAAAATTGAACAGAGACCGCCTTGAAAAGGAGATTCATTATGCCATTCAGCAGTTGCCGGAAGAGCTACGTAGTGCGCTAACATTGCGCGAATTTGATGGTCTGAGCTATGAAGATATTTCGTTGATAATGGAGTGCCCTGTTGGGACCGTTCGGTCACGTATTTTTCGTGCTCGAGAGGCGGTAGAAAAACACATACATCCGTTAATGGATACAGGAGAATAGACATGGCAGCATTAAATGAAAACGCCTCGGAAATGCTTACCAGTTTGTCCGCTATGTTTGATGGTGAAGCATCAGAACATGATATTGAGCGTTTATTGCAAGCGGACAGCGCGGAATTAAGTCGTCAGTTAGAAAGCTTCCATTTGATACAGCAAACACTTCATAACGAGTCGGCCGTAACACTGGGACTGGCAGACAATCTGTTATTGCGAGTTCGAGAAGAGATTGATAAAGACGATTTACAAGCTAAACAGCCCAATATTTCTTTAGAGAAAAAGGTGCTGCCTTTTGTGTTACCTGAAAAGGTGAGTTCATCTCGATTTAACTGGCGCGTTATGTTGTCTGGGGTTGCCGTTGCGGCCAGTGTGAGTTTTGTGGTGGTTTTAGGCGGGAATGGATTATTAACATCAGATACGGCACACACTAATGTTGTTGCAGAGGTTCGAACGCCGTCCCCGAACATGATAGTGACGCCGCTAGCACAGTTAGATAAAGATACCTTGCAGGCAGACAATATCAGGTTGCAGCATTATCTTCGACAGCATGCAGAGCAAGCCGCAATGACAGTCGGTCAAGGAATGATACCAATGGCTAGAGTCGTCAGTTATCCCGTAAAAGAGTAATTTATGAGATTATTTTCGTTCTTACATATTTTTTTCACACTGATGTGCCTTACTATTTCCAGTGTGAGTATGGCGAGCAGCACAACGCCAGATGCGTTGCATTTGCTGAGAAGTATGTCGCAATCCTTTTCAGCGCTGAGTTACGACGGGGTATTTGTGCATTCTGAAGCCAACAATATGAATAGTATGCGTGTTCGTCATGATTTAATGGGGGGCGTAGAATATGAAAGTTTGGTGGATTTAGACGGCGATAAGATTGAAGTTTTGCGTATTGATGACAAAATCATTTCCGTTTATCCCAATGCTCTGGTTGCGAACATGCGTGCCCCGATGATACCGCCTTTTAAGCGCTTTAAAGACGTTGAAAGTGATCGGCTTATTAAGGGCTATGACATGATAGTGGGTGATCACACAAGTCGTATTGCAGGCCGTAAAGTGGTGACGATTAAGTTGGTACCAAAAGATCCATATCGTTATGGACATCAATTTTGGCTAGACGAAGAAAATCATTTTCTTTTAAAGCATGACATGATGAAAACAGACGGTGAGCTTTTGGAAAGAATTCAATTCACTTCTGTTAATTTTGCGCCAGACTTGAAAGATAAAGACTTTGCCCCAAAAGAAGGAAGTTACGCTGAACCGCTTGTTGAAAGTCAACCAAGACGAGTAAAAAATCTATGGCAATTTGATTGGTTGCCTGATGGATTCTCTCTCGTTTGGCCGGAAGCTAGATCGTTAAATCATGGCACAAGTATGTTGCTTCTATCTGATGGAATGGCAACGATTTCGATTTTTGTTGAGCCGACGATGAAAGTCAAAGATATGTCCATTTTAAGTATGGGGGCGACAATCGCGGGCGAACGTAGTATTAAGGTAAAAGATCAGTTGTATTTGTTAACCATGGTAGGAGAGGTACCAGAACTTACCATTGAGAAGTTGATGACTGTGTTTATGCCAAGGCAAGAGCAATGATTGAAGAAACGGGAAGAGTACTATCGATAGAAGAAGGTTTCGCAGAGGTGGAAACAGTTCGCACCAGTAGCTGTACTTCTTGTCGTGCTCGTCATGGCTGCGGTCATCATGCCATTGCCCAAGTATCTTCGTCAAACCGTATGCGTATGAAGGCGATTGATCCTTTAACCGTCAAGGTTGGTCAAAGTGTGGTCGTCGGCATTCCAGAAGATACATTATTGCAAGCCTCTGTTTGGATGTATTTAATACCACTGTTGGGGTTGGTCTGTGGTGCTGTTATTCCCTCTTTGTGGGGTGGGCAGTCAGAGATAGCCGTGGTGTTTGCAATTGTTGGTTTTGCTGGTGGTTTGCTCTTGGCAAGGAATAAGTCAAAACAAGAAGTGAACAACCTTGATTATTATCCCAAAATTTTGAGAATTGAGTCGTTACACGATGGTCATATCCCTTTGGTCGTGACATCGTAAGCGTCTAAAAGTCTTCACCTGGCACTGTAATGAATTTGGTACGTCTTAAGGAGACCAATCAATGAACAGATTGCTTAAACACGTTAGCATGATTGTCGTTAGTAGTTTTATGATGGCTTCAATGCTTTCTCATGCGGCTTCTTTGCCTGACTTTACCGAGTTAGTGGAAGAAGCCTCACCCGCTGTAGTGAATATCAGTACGGAACAAACTGTTACCACGCGAACGGCCAATGAAGGAGGTCAGCAATTAGGACCTAACAGTGAAGAACTTAATGAGTTCTTCAAACACTTTTTTGGGCAGCAGCCTTTTGGTCAACAAGCACCACCACAGCAGGGACAGCGTAGTTCATTGGGATCTGGTTTTATTGTGTCCCATGATGGTTATGTCTTGACCAATAATCACGTTATTGATGGTGCGGATGTAATTCATGTGCGCCTTAACGACAGACGTGAATACGTGGCCAAATTAGTGGGTACTGATCCGAGAACCGATTTAGCACTGCTCAAAATAGAAGCGGATGATCTGCCCATTGTTAAAATGGGCGATTCAGACAAGCTAAAACCTGGGCAGTGGGTATTGGCGATAGGCTCACCGTTTGGCTTTGATTACACAGTGACTGCCGGTATTGTGAGTGCAACAGGGCGCAATTTGCCTTCTGATAATTATGTCCCATTTATTCAAACGGATGTGGCGATTAACCCAGGTAACTCGGGTGGTCCTCTGTTTAACTTGGATGGTGAAGTAGTTGGTATCAACTCACAAATCTATACCCGTTCTGGTGGTTTTATGGGCGTATCCTTTGCGATACCGTCTAAAGTAGCCATGTCGGTTGTAGATCAATTGAAGAGTGATGGCAAGGTATCACGCGCTTGGCTAGGTGTGCTGATTCAGGATGTGAACAATGAGTTGGCAGAATCATTTGGTTTGGACCGGTCAAATGGTGCTCTTATTAGTCGCGTTTTACCTGACTCACCTGCGGAAAAAGCTGGCTTAAAGTCTGGGGATATTATTCTTGAGTTTAATGGTAAAAGCATCGCCCATTCAGGAGAACTACCCTACATTGTTGGACAGATGAAAGCGGGCGAGAAGGTGAATGCGAAAGTCTATCGTGATGGTAAAGAACAGACTATTTCTGTCATGTTAGAGGCTCGTCCAAATGATCCAAAAACGGTGGCCCAGTCTCAACAAGACCAGAATCGTCTTGGTATGATTGTAGGGGAAGTCCCTGCAGATATGGCCAAAAACTTTGATATCGATGGTGGCGTTGTGATTGAGCAAGTGCTCGGTGGTACAGCCGCTCGTAATGGTCTGCAACCTGGTGACGTAATTACCATGTTGAATGGTAAGCGTATTGGTAACGTCGCAGAGTTTGGTGAGATTGCCAAGGATATTCCAAGTGGTCGTTCTGTGCCAATGCGTGTTATCCGACAAGGCTATCCAATGTTTATTCCGTTTAAAATAACGGACTGATATGTGAAAGCACTCATCTTTAAAAAGCGACTCTTTAGTCGCTTTTTTTTACCTAAAACTTGAATAAAAAGATTAGACATGTAAGTATTTTTGCTCATTAAAGGCTTCTTAGAAAATTTTTATCGGGTAATGCATAACGTTGGAGGTTCATTCGTGGAGCAAACCACAGAAAAAGGTATCTGCTTTCGACTAGGGGCGGAGCGTTACGTTCATCCTTTGTCGAGTGTGAAAGAAGTACTTAGCTATCAATCTCCAGCTCCAGTGCCTGGTGCTAGTGAAGGAGTTGAAGGCATGATAGATGTTCGTGGTCATATGGTGACTGTATTATACGGCACGTATTTACTGAACATAGACCCTGCGGAATGTGAAAAAGAAGGGCATATTATTGTACTGGATTTGCCTTCGGGTTACTTTGGCATCCGAGTTGAAAGTGTTGAGCGGGTCATGGATTTACCAGAAAAAAATGATATCCAAGGGCTTGAATACAGAGAGCATAGCTGCATAAAAGGTACACTTCAGCATGCGAATGAATTGTATATTTTAGTCGAGTTCGATCTGTATTGTTCTACATTAGATTAGATGTTTGCTCACGGGCCATGGCAATTTTTACCATTAGCCCGTTCTTGTTTACCTAATGTCTTAAAGTGGTTTAGAAAATATTTTAGAGTTTCTTTGGTAGTTATAAAGTGCCTGCTTTTGCGTGGGCAGGCTGGCCAATGTTGTTTCACTAAAGCCACGTTCAATAAACCAGTGAGCGGTTCGAGTGGTTAGCAAAAAAAGTGTCGAAAGATTTTGTTGCTTGGCTGCTTGTTCTATACCTTTTAGTAGCCGCTCACCGCGGTTTGAACCACGATAGTCCGGTGATACAGCAAGGCAGGCTAATTCTCCAGCATATTCTTGTTCAAACGGATAGAGTGCTGCGCAGGCGACGATTGCACCATCGCGTTCGATAACAATAAACCTATCTATTTCGTTCTCTAATAATTCTCTTGAACGTCTCACTAAGATGCCTTTTTCTTCTAACGGCGATAGAAGGGCCATCATGCCGCCCACATCATCAATGTTAGCTGGGCGTAATTGCTCATAGCTGTCTTCGTCTATCATGGTGCCAGAGCCCTCACGAGTGAAGAGGCTCTCTTAGCAGGCCGCCATTTTCGTTGTAAGATATTAAATGTGCTCTAGGGACGCCTTGACGAACCGCTTGTACGCAAGCATCTAATGCGGCATGTGTCATGTTGGACAGTGATTGAGCTTTAAGAATGGCTTCAGCATCCTTGGTCAATAGTTCTGAATAAAGTTCGCCATCTTCTTTAAAAATCCCTTCTTCTTCCGAAAAGATAACCAGTTTATCGGCTTTAAGTTGAACGGCGGCCTGAATGGCAACATCTTCGCTTTTTAAATTAAAAACTTCGCCAGTGGGCGAAAAACCGAGATGTGGTAAAAGCACCATGTTATCGTCTTCAAGCAGACGAAAGATCGCCTCTGTATCGATTCGACGAACTTCACCAGAATGTCCATAGTCTATGCCATCAACCACGCCTAAAGGACGGGCAATAACGTAGTTGCCGCTACACACTTTTAAGCGTGCACCATCCATTGGGGTATTGGAAAGGCCCATAGAAAGTTGCGCCTCAAGTTGTACTCGTACCGCCGCCGATGCTTGGATGACATCCAGCAATTGGTCTTGTGGTGTAATGCGATAGTTGTCTTCAACTCGGCTAATAATACGCTTATTTTCTAGCGTTCTGCTGATTTGTGGACGTGCACCTTGCACCAAGACTAAGCGAATGCCTAGAGAGTCTAACAACGCAAGGTCGTGAATAATACTTGAGAAATGTGTACATTCGACGGCTTCCCCAGGAATTAGGATGACAAAGGTTTTCCCTCTGTGTGCATTGATATAAGGGGATGAATGGCGGAACCAGTCCACATATTTGAGATCTTCAGGCACGCTGTTCCTCATTTTTCTGCTCGTTTGTTTGAAGGCAAAATCGCTCAATTAGACCGCGAATTACCTCTTGCATAGGTTGTATCTGATCTAGGGCCATGAATTCGTTTGGTTGATGCGCCTGATCAATAGAGCCTGGGCCGAGTATCAAGGTTTCCATTCCAAGCTGGTTCAGGAAAGAGCCTTCCGTCGCGAAAGCGACTGTACTTGCTTGACGATTCGTTAAAGCCTCACAGGCTTTTATGATATCCGATTCAATAGGCGTATAAAAAGACGGCACATCAGCAAATAAACTACTCAACTGTATTATTGTGCCAGTTTTTTCTTCTATACGTGGCAATATTTGAGCAATTTCCGCCATTAATGCTTGGTTGCTCATGCCTGGCAGTGCTCGTAAATCAAACTCAAGCTCACAGCGACCACATATTCGATTGGGGTTATCACCGCCGTGGATACAGCCAAAGTTCATGGTTGGATAGTCGATGACAAAACTCGCATCACGATAGTTAGCTTTCAGTTTCTGGCGAAATATCATCAACTCGGACATCACGGCATGCATGGCATCTAGAGCATTATTTCCTAAAGATGGGTTAGAGGAATGTCCTGCTTGGCCAGTGACTTGAATACGCTCCATCATGATGCCTTTATGGGCATAAATGGGGGTTAATGACGTCGGCTCACCAATCAAAGCGTATCTGGCTTTAATTTTATTCTGATCAACCAACGCTCGAGCGCCAGACATAGAGCTTTCTTCGTCAGCAGTCGCCAAAATGATAAGTGGCTGTTTTACATCAGAGAGCTGCATTTGACGAACGGTGTCAAGCACGATGGCGAAAAAACCTTTCATATCACAGCTCCCAAGACCGTAGAGTTTTTGGTCTCTTTCTTCGAGCTTGAAAGGATCGGATTTCCAACGACCCTTATCGTAAGGGACAGTATCAGTATGCCCAGCCAGAACCAAACCGCCATCGCCAGTGCCTAACGTGGCTATGAGGTTGAACTTGTTCGGTTGATCTGGTAGTGGCATCACCTCACATTGAAAGCCTTGAGAGCTTAGCCAGCTTTCGAGTAATTGAATAACACCTTTATTTGACTGATCCCAGTGAGCTTGACTACAACTGATAGAAGGTGATGCAACAAGTTGTGACATCATACTAATGAGCGATGGAAGTGCGGGCATAAAGGGTATTCCTTGAATCCAAGTTATTGTCGAATATTACTACTGTAAGCTAGGCATCTGGTACACTTGCTCGCACATTATTTTTCTTTGTCGTTTGTTCAACAGCAAAGGTTTTAGAGGTTTGTATATTATGGCTACCGAGCTAGAGCTAAAGTTAATGCTTCACTCTGACTATCTCAAGTCCGCCAGTGATTTTCTTGATGAAATTTGCGCATTGTCAGACACGGATGATCAATCTCGTCAGCCTACTTTGGCTTTGATGAACGCCTATTTTGATACAGAAAATGCTGATTTAATGCAAGGTGGTATGGCTTTGCGCATTCGAGCGGTGAACAATACGTTTATTCAAACAGTCAAAACCCGTGGCAGTGATCGTATTGGTATGCATGCGCGTGGCGAATGGGAATGGTTTATACCGAATGATAATTTGGATTTATCCCTTTTAGCAGAGGTTCCATTACCTGATGTATTGCAAGATATGTCTTGGAGTAGGGAGCTGATAGAAGTTTATCGTACCGATTTTGAGAGACAAGTTTGGAACGTTAGATTTCAAGCAACCACAATGGAAGTCGTGTGTGATCATGGCCTGGTCATCTCGCCTTACGGTAAAGATGCGATCTGTGAGTTGGAGTTGGAGCTTAAAGAAGGCAATGAAGCGGGTTTGTATCAGTTTGCTTTGCAATTGGCAGAACGTGTCCCTGTGCAGGTGAGTATTGTCTCGAAGGCCCAGCGAGGGGTGCGTTTAAAATATGGGCAAATAGAGTTTCCTGATAAACCTCTGCAGACCGCCAATACAATTGTTTTAGCAGCGTATTGGTATGAAGTGTGGTTAGTTTATTGGGAAGCGATGCACTTCATGGAGGACGAGGCGCTGATGCAACCTTTTCGTCATTCCATATCGCAATTAAAGACGTATTTACCTAATGACTTGGTCGAGGTAGTAAACGATCTTGATCGTCAATTAGAGTCATGTCTTATGGTTGAAGAGACGATGATGTTGACAAAATTGGCCAGTATAAAGCAAATTGGTATAGCGATGCTTAAGATTGGCCAATGGCTAAATCAACAAACCGCTTAACCTAACGTTTGTCGTGATGACGTAAAAAATAAAAAAGTAAGGAAACCCTTTTGACCCCTCCAAATTTGAATCCCAATTATACGCTTTTTTGCGAACAATCTGCTTCTCGTTTCTTGTTATTGGAACAGGTCCAAGAGTCAAGACAACGGCATGGTCTTGATCTGTTGAGTTCTGAACAAATTACGATGTTAGAGCCATTGTGGGTGTTAAGTGATTACTTACACAAGCAATGCACGCGGTTTCCTCGGTGGTTAGATGATTTGTTGGTGCTAGAGACATTACCAGAGCGACCTTCTAAAGAGGCTCTAATGGCGGGTGAGGCCTATTTCGCTCATGAGGCCAATGCTTGTCTTCACGTTCCTCAAGACCCGTTAGATGAGGCTAGCTTTATTAAGCGTTTGCGTCTGTACCGTCAGTGGTGGATGGTGCGGCTGATTGCCTTAGACATTCAGCAACGTCTCTCCTTAACCGAGCTTACGGCGCGTTTGAGTGGATTGGCCGATGCCTGCGTGAACGCCAGCTTACAATGGACTGAGCAGCATTATCTAGCCTTGTACGGTAAGGCGTTGGACAGCAACAGCCAGCCTCAGTCGATGATTGTTATTGGTATGGGGAAATTGGGGGGAAACGAGTTAAACCTATCTTCCGACATTGATTTGATTTTTGCCTTTCGTGAGCATGGTGACACCCAAGGTGGTAAAAAAAGTCTGTCTCACCAAGAATATTTTACTAAGTTGGGACAAAAACTGATTCAGCATTTGGATCAAGTGACCGCAGATGGTTTTGTTTTTCGGGTGGATATGCGTTTGCGCCCCTTTGGTCAATCTGGTGCTTTGGTGTTAAACATGGACTCACTGGAAAACTATTACCAAGATCAAGGGCGAGATTGGGAACGTTACGCGATGATTAAAGCTCGTGTCATGTCTGGAAACGCCTTAGATATACGTGAATTTGAAGCGTTACGTCGGCCCTTTGTCTATCGTAAATATTTAGATTTTGGTGCAATTGGTGCGTTGCGTGATCTTAAGCAAATGATCGCTAAAGAAGTGCGCCGTAAAGGTATTGAGCACAACATCAAACTGGGGGAGGGTGGTATTCGGGAGGTTGAGTTTATCGCTCAAGCTTTACAAATATTGCACGGTGGACGAGACCAAGGTTTGCAAACGCCAGCCTTATTGAAAGTCTTGCCCTATCTTGCTAAGCATGATTATCTGCCCGTCGAGGAAATGGACCAATTACGTGAAGCTTATTTGCTTCTTCGTCGAACAGAACATGCATTGCAAGCGGTCAACGATGAGCAAACGCAACTGTTGCCAGAAGAGGATAGTGCGCGTACACGCATTGCCTTAATGGTGGGGTTCTCATCGTGGGACGCGTTGGATAAGCGCTTGTGGGAAGTGCGCAAAAATGTGCATCGCTCTTTTGTAGCGTTAATCGACGATGGTCATGAAACGAGTGAGGAGGTAAAGCATCAGGAAACGTGGCGCTTACTCATTAAACACCCAGAGGATAGAGAAGCCATAGAAGATGCAATTGGGTTGATCGCTTGGCAAGATCAAGAAGCCAGTATCACACGAATTTCTCAATTGCTTAGCTCACGTACAGTCGTGTTTATGCAACCAATTGGGCAAGAACGCCTTGCGGTATTTTTAGCCGCCTTGATGTCTAAATTAACAGACGAAGTGAATCCTGATCTGGTTCTAGAGCGGGTTTTTCCTATCTTAGAAGCCGTACTACGCCGTACGGCGTATTTGGTGTTATTGTGTGAAAACCAAACCGCACTGACACACCTTATTCGTTTGTGTCGAGAAAGTGTGTGGTTTACCGATGCCATCTCGACAACCCCCGCATTGTTGGACGAACTTCTGGACGCCAACACATTATTTTCACCGCCTGATAAAGCCATGCTGGCGGAAGAACTTCAGCAAATATTATTACGTTTGCCTGAAGAGGATGAAGAAGCTCAAATGGACGCTATGCGACGCTTTAGGCGTTCTATTATTCTGCGTATTGCGGCTTGCGATATCACAGAAATATTGCCTGTGATGAAAGTGAGTGATCACTTAACTTGGTTGGCAGAAGTGCTTTTAGATCAAGTATTGCAACAGTCTTGGCAATATTTGACTAAGAAGCATGGTTTCCCCGTCAGCCAAGGCGAAGTCGCTTTCACACCGCAATTGGCGATTATTGGTTATGGTAAATCAGGGGGCTGGGAGCTTGGCTACGATTCCGATCTTGATCTGGTGTTTATTCATGATGCGCAAGCAACGGGGCAGACAAACGGTGAGCGGAGTATTGATAATCTGACTTTTTATACTCGGCTTGGTCAGCGTCTTATTCACATGATAACCAGCTTTACCGCGGCTGGGCGCCTGTATGAAGTAGACATGCGTTTGCGTCCTTCTGGTAATTCTGGTCTATTGGTTTCGAGTTTAGAAGCCTTCAAAGATTATCAGCAAAAAGAAGCTTGGGTGTGGGAGCACCAAGCGCTGACCCGCTCTCGTGGATTAGCGGGAGAAGCCCAATTTATTGGCGAAATTTGAAGATTGCCGTAAAGACATTATCGCATCGATTCGAGAGCGTAGTGAGGCTCAAAGCGGAAGTGATTAAAATGCGTGAAAAAATGCGTGCGCATCTTGATACAGGCGGCAAAGAAAAAGGTTTTGACCTCAAGCAAGGCGCGGGCGGCATTATAGACATTGAGTTTATGGTGCAGTATTTGGTGTTGGCTTGGTCGTGTAAATACCCAGAGTTGATGCGCTTCTCTGATAATGTGCGTCAATTAGAAGCCGCTGCTTTGGTTGGTTTGATTGGGGCCGAACAGGCTGAAAAAATGACCGATACCTATACACTTTATCGATCTCTAACGCATCGGCTAAGCCTGCAGCAACAAGGTCGAGTCGTGCAAAAAGATACCCTAGTGGATAACCAAAACCTAGTGAGTCAGTACTGGGAAAACTTTATCCATGATGACGCCATCTAATTATTGCTTTGACCTTTTTTACAAAAAGATGTTCGTAAATTAACCAGTTTACCGCTACAATTCATTGATTAGTTTAAAAATTGATAGGAGGAAAAATGCCAAGTATTAATGGTGTGAGTAGTCCTGCGATGGATTATGCCAGCGAAGTCTATAGCGCAAACCTAGCCAAAGCGGCTCAACAGCAAAAAGCGGAACAGGATTTGGCGCTATTGGCGGAAGCGACAAAAAACGTCACCCCTGCCGCCAGTAGTGGTTCGCACACTACAACAGACAACTTAGGCCAGAATATTAACGTGAACGTTTGATGCGATGTAAAAAGCGTTTATTTGAAAAGCATTGTACGAAATAACAAAAAGCCCGCTAGTGCATCTAGCGGGCTTTTTGTTTAAACGGACTCAGGCCATTAAATTACGGTTGTGTTTCGATAAAATTCTGGTCTTCGGCTGGTAACGGTTGGTTATCGATAGCGGCCTCAAACGCTTTAAGGCGTTTGTAAATTGACAGCAGTTCAACGATGGTTGTCCATGAATTAATTAAGTATTGAAAAGAGTTCTCAACTTGGTTAAAAGCGTTTAATACTCTCTGCATGATACCTAGCGTAAAAGCACCAGCAATAATAGATGGCGCTAGAACAATCAATGGTACAAATTGACCTACGTTTAAATAGCCATAACGTACAACGTTGAAATATAAGTAGTTTGCATAAAGGCGGAAGTAATTCTTACGCACATTTTCAAATAACTCATTGAGGCTCATTGGGGTTGCTCGGTCATGGTAATCTTCACCATATACCAATTCTTTTCGATAGGCGGCTTCAACTCGCTGATTTTTAAATTCCAATCCTGGAAGTTTTATCCCCGCTAAAGCCAACAGTAAGGTGCCGAAAATGGACCATACGATCGCGGTAAATACTAGAGCTTGAGGAACTTCGCCAATCAGAGGTAATGTTTTAACGTATCCGGAAAGTCCCCATAAAATTGGCAAAAATGCGATGAGTGTCATAACTGAGCGTAATAGGCTGACTCCCAGTCCTTCTACAATCGAGGCGAAACGCATGGTGTCTTCTTGAATACGCTGTGAAGCACCCTCTATATGACGTACTTTATCCCATTTTGAAGTGTAGTAGCTGGTCATTGCCGTGCGCCAGCGAAACACATAATGACTAACAAAAAAATTACTCAATACGGATACTGTAATAGCGACCATGATGATTACCGCAACAGTGGAAAGTTCCGCATAGTAATCAGATAGTAGAATGCTATTTGGTTCGGCTAATGCTTTTTGAATAAGATCATAAAAACTGCCATACCACTCATTTAACATTACGCTTACTTGGACTTGGAACCAAGTAATAAAAACGATTACCCCCGAACCAATGACAGACCATTTTCCCCATTTTTGACCGCCATAGAGCATCCATCCACCAATAAATAGTCCATAACATACGACCATGTATTGGTATAGCCAAGCATCTAATGCGGTACTTTGTGCACTCTGAAAAGCGCTTTGGGCAGCGGCGTCAGCGCCTTCCGCTAAAGCATCAGGAAAGTGGACACCAAACAGAGAACCTAGACTTAAAATGTGTCCTAAGTCCTGCACAATAGCATACCAGCCAATGACACAGACAAGTGCCCACAGAGCAAAGCTAAGAAAGAAGAGTTTGGGTTTAGGAAAGAAAGAATGAAACACGTTGTCGTTTCTCTATATCAGTTGAATAGTTCATAAGCCATTGATTTACGCAAAGTTGTTTAATGACTCCCTACCGGAGCTTAAACCAGTCAAGTGATAATCACAATCAAGCGGCTCATCAGGAATCAGTAAAAAAGACGATAATCGGCCATGGTGAAGGCATTTTTTGCGAAATAGTTTGTTACGCTATCGAATCATGGCAATAGGAAGGTTTTATGACGCGAGTTGATGTGTATCTGATTCAAGCATTTTCGATATCAGGGCAGGGGGGAATTTAGCGGGTGTGGTCTTGCAGGCCGATATGCTAACGGATGTTCAGAAGCAATCTATCGCGAAGCAAGTGGGTGTATCAGAAACCGCTTTTGTGAGTCAAAGCGATAGTGCAGATTTTCAGTTGTCATTTTTTACGCCAACAGTGGAAGTGGATTTTTGTGGTCACGCGACCCTAAGTGCCTTTTGGTTATTGCGTCATTTACAGCACATTCCTGCTGGGCATTATAAGCAGGAAACCAAAGCCGGTATATTAGCCGTCGAGATCACCCCAAATGGTGATGTTTTGATGAATCAGAGTTTGCCCATGTGGTTGGCTGAATTTAGCGCAGAAGAAATAGCCCCTATGCTAGGAGTTCAGCCCGCGTTGATTGCTCAAGCTGGTTTGCCTATTCAGGCGGTTTCAACGGGATTAGTGGATATCATCGTTCCTATACCGTTTGGTTTTTTGGATTCTCTTGTTGTGGATATGGAGTCGATGTCGCACTTTTGTCAGCAACAGCATTGTGTCGGATTTCATGTCTTTGAATTGAACTCGCCAGAATCATTCTATACCGCCAGTTGTCGCAATTTTGCCCCCGCGGTGGGGATTCCTGAGGAATCGGCCACAGGCAGCTCAAGTGGCGCATTAGCTTGTTATTTGAACCGACACTTTGGTTATCAGCAAGCCGTGTTTGAGCAAGGGCGAGCGATGAGCATGCCATCCTGTTTATTGACGCAGCTCAGCTTAGAGGATGGCGTATTAAAGCAGGTGAAAGTTGGCGGGGAAGGGGTATTTAATAAGCAGATTTCTATCAATGTAGATTAAATAAAAAATCGGACCGAAGTCCGATTTTTAAGGTTTTCATCTAGTGCAAGTCGCGTTATGCCGTTTGATTATTCGCAATAACAGTGGCAATGGCTTTATCAAGACGAGCAAGGCCATCGGCAATGTCTTGTTCAGTAATGATTAAAGACGGAGCTAAACGTAATACGTTAGGACCAGCAACAAGCACAAACAAGCCTTCTTCAGCAGCCGCTTTCACAATCTCACCGGCTTTTCCAGCAAGGCTGTCAATGACTTCTGCCCCCATTAAAAGACCCATACCACGAATGTCTTTAAAAACGTGATACTTTTCGTTGATGGCTTTTAGACCGTCAAAAAATTGGTCATGGCGTTTTGCTACACCACCTAAAACTTCTGGTGTATCAATAATATCAATGACGGCTTCAGCAATGGCGCAAGCCATTGGGTTGCCACCATAAGTACTGCCGTGTGTGCCAAATGCTAGGCTCTTGGCGGCTTTTTCAGTGGCTAGCATGGCGCCAACAGGGAAACCGTTGCCAAGTGCTTTCGCTGTGGTCAGCACGTCAGGTGTTACACCGAGTTGCTCGTAGGCATACAGAGTACCTGTACGACCCACACCGGATTGCACTTCATCGTAGACCAACAGTGCATTGTACTGATCACACAACTCGCGAACTTGTTTCGCAAATTCAATATCAGCAGGAATAATGCCGCCTTCGCCTTGAATTGGCTCCATTACAACCGCACAGGTTTTGTCGCTAATAATGGCTTTCAGTTGCTCGATATTGTTGTAATCGCAGTGCTTAATACCACCAGGTGTTGGCTCAAACCCTTCTTTGTACTTGGCTTGACCACCGACAGAAACGGTAAACAAGGTACGGCCATGGAAGGATTTATAAAAAGCAATAATTTCATGTTTTTCTGGACCAAAATGATCAAACGCATAACGTCGAGCCAATTTAAACGCAGCTTCGTTGGCTTCAGCGCCACTGTTCGCAAAGAAAACTCGGTCAGCAAAGGTTTTTTCAGTCAATTTTTTCGCTAGTCGCAGTGCTGGCTCATTGGTCATGACATTGGATAAATGCCAAATTTGCCCAGCTTGCTCACGCATGACGTTGACCAGCGTTGGATGGGAGTGACCCAATGCAGTCACGGCAATGCCGCCTGCAAAATCGACGTATTCTTTGCCTTCTTTGTCCCATACGCGAGAAGCCCTCACCACGCACTGGAATAATCGCAGAAGGTGCATAGTTGGGAACCATTACTTCGTCAAAAGTTGCTCTCGTTACTTGTTGTGTCACTTTTTTATCCATCTTACAAAAAGGCCTCTTAAAAAATAGGTGGCCGCAATGACGGCCACCTTTTGGTTTATATCAGATTTCTCAACTCACGAATAGCGACAGTTATCATTGCAAGCGTGAATTCACTTTCAGTTTTAATTTCACTGAAAGTAGCACGGTAATGCTTGATACTATCACTGTTTGATTCGCGCCAATGAGTCAGACGTTGTTCCAGCTTCTTGATATCGGCGCTGGATTGTATGACCTCTTGGGTGAGAGTGCGTAGGCTGTTATCGATTTCGTCGCCAAGCCCACCTTTTGCACGTCGTTGCCATACATCGTCAGCGGATAGTTCGCTGACCTTATGACGCAACCAATGCAGCTCTAGGTCCATTTCAAGGGCAAAGTAAGTTTGAGCAACATCCAACACTTCGGTTTCTGTATTGGCGGCGACACGAATAATGTCTAATCCGTAGAAGAGATAGTGAAGAGACGATAATCTCTCGGCTATTTCAACTGGGATATTGTGCTCGACGAGACGAGTCGTAATATCAGCCAAGTGAGCTTGACTGGATTCTGTCAAAATTGCCTGCATATTGGCTCTAATGACTTCAACGCCAGGCTTGTAAGCGTCTTTTAGGCGCTGAATAGATAGGCTTTCACGCGTATTGCGTAATAGCCAAAGTGTCGCCCGTTCTAATAGTCCTTGAATCCGAATCAGTAAGCCGTTTAAAACGGTGTTTTCAACGGTGAAGTCCAAACTGTTGACAGCGTCCCAAAGTGCTGGAATGCCAAAAATGTCTTCTGCGGCCATATAAGCTCGAACAACATTTAAAGACGAGGCACTGGTTTCCTCTTGCATATAAGTGCTAAAGGTGGGTCCCATACGATTGCCAAGATTGTTGGTTACATGTCCAGCAATGATTTCTTGAATCAATGGGTGTGACGCCATTTGACCGCCAAAATGCTTGGTCAATTGGGTTGGGAAGTATTCGTTGATTTGTGTTGTCAAATCGACATCTTCGCCAATGCCATCTTCTACCAACTGTTCAGACAGTTTGATTTTCGAATAGGCCAATAACACTGAAATTTCCGGACGCGTTAAACCTTGTCCTTTATTTAGGCGTTTTTTGATCTGTGCATCACTCGGTAAATATTCAATCTCGCGGTTTAAGCGACCTTCACGTACCAAGGATTGAATCAAACGCCAGTGATCGGCCAAGCGTTCTGGCGCCTGCGCATTGGCTAAAGACAATAGATGACTTTGACCACGGTTATGGCGTAGCACTAAGTTACCGACTTCATCGGTCATTTCTGCTAACAAGCTGTTGCGTTGCTTCTCGGTTAAGTCGCCGTTTTCCACCACGCGGTTAAGTAGGATCTTGATGTTGACTTCATGATCCGAGCTGTCCACACCCGCCGAGTTATCAATGGCATCGGTACTGATTAAGCCGCCTTTCTGAGCAAACTCAATACGGCCAAGTTGTGTTAACCCTAGGTTACCGCCTTCACCAACGATTTTGCAGCGCAACTCTTTACCATTAACACGTAGACTATTATTTGCACTGTCTCCCGCATCCGCATGGGACTCTGTTTCGGATTTTACATACGTGCCGATACCGCCATTCCAAAGCAGGTCTACAGGGGCTTTTAGGATAGCGTTGATCAGCTCCGTTGGTGCCATGGATTTGACATTGCCTTCAATACCTAACGCCTTGCGAATATCGGCATTAATAGGAATGGATTTGGCGGAACGGTTGAAGACACCGCCACCTTTTGAAATAAGTTCCTTGTTGTAGTCTTCCCAAGAAGAACGAGGCAACTTGAACATGCGTTCACGTTCCACAAAAGAAGAGGCGGCATCAGGCGTTGGGTCGATGAAAATATGCATGTGGTTAAACGCCGCAACCAACTGAATATGTTTCGACAACAACATGCCGTTGCCAAATACGTCGCCCGCCATGTCACCAATACCAACCGCCGTGAAGTCTGTGGTTTGGCAATTGACGCCAATTTCTTTGAACTGGCGTTTAACGGATTCCCAAGCACCACGTGCTGTAATGCCCATTTTCTTATGGTCATACCCATTTGAACCGCCAGAAGCAAAGGCGTCACCTAGCCAGAAGTTATATTTCGCCGAAATACTGTTCGCTAAGTCAGAGAAAGTGGCTGTACCTTTATCGGCTGCAACCACCAAATATGGGTCGTCTTCGTCGTAACGAAGCACAGACAATGGTGGCACCACTTCGTTTTTGATTAGGTTATCGGTAATGTCTAATAAGCCGCTAATGAACGTAGTGTAGCAGTGGATAACTTCTGCCTGAACTTCTTCACGAGACGCGTTCTTTTTCAATTGCTTGGCAACGAAGCCACCTTTGGCACCAGAAGGTACGATAACCGCGTTTTTCACCATTTGCGCCTTGACGAGGCCAAGTACCTCGGTACGGAAGTCTTCCATACGATCAGACCAGCGCAGACCACCACGGGCCACTTTACCACCGCGCATGTGGATACCTTCGACCCAAGGCGCATACACGAAAATTTCGAATTTCGGACGCGGTAAAGGAACCGCTGGAATTAATGAAGGGTCCAATTTGAAAGACACATAGTCTTTGATTTCACCTTCCGCACCAGCTTGATAGAAGTTAGTACGCAACATGGCTTGAATCACAGAAAGGTAGTGCTTCAGAATGCGGTCTTCATCCAAGTTGGCCACTTGATCCAACTCTAGATCGATTTTTTCCAGTAGCTTTTGTACTTTTTCGTCACGTTTGGCTTCTTGGCTTGGATCAAAGCGTTGTTCAAACAATTGTACCAACAGACGAGCAATACTGGCATTTTTCTCTAAGGTTTGTTGCATGTACTGCAACGAGAAAGGTACTTGTAACTGCATCAAGTATTTCGTCAACGCGCGCAGCATAGTCACTTGGCGCCATGTTAATGACGCGCTTAGAACGAGGGCGTTAAAGCGGTCGTTTTCAACACGACGACGGAAGATTTGATTGAAGGCGTCTTGGAAGGCTTCGCGTTGAGTGTTTTTCTCTAAATTCACATCAGCGTCAACACTGATGGCAAATTCAACTACCCATGTATTAGTTGTGCCATCACCATTTTGGTCCAGTTCATATGGGCGAGCTTCTAGAACTCGTAGTCCCATGTATTCCAATATCGGTAATACGTCTGACAAGACCAGCGTGGTGCCAGCGCCATATACTTTAAAGAAGTAATTGTTTTTTGCTTGACCAACTTGACGATAAATGTGTGTCGATGTATCTCCTTCGCCCGCTAATTGGCTTAAACGCTCAATGTCTAGTACCGCGGCATTTGGAGAAAAGTCTTCACGGTAGGCTGCAGGTAAGTAGGCGACATAATTGTTGAAAAGGCGGTTGCCGTTTTCTTCGCCATGGCTCTTATGTAAGGCATTGAGTAATTTGTCTTCCCATGAACTCATCGCATCTTGCATCTTACGTTGAATGTCTTCTACGTCGATGGTTGGGCTTTGACTAGGATCGGCAATCTGAATCGTAAAGTTGACTCGCGCCAAGACTAGCTGAGAAAACTGCACGTTAAATTCTGAGCTGGTACCGTTGCACGCATTCATCAGAATGTCTTGCATTTTTATGCGCAATTCTGTGTTGTAACGATCTCTTGGCACATAGACGAGTGCATTCAAGAAGCGGCCATAAATGTCTTTGCGCAGGAATACACGCAATTGGCGACGCTCTTGAATCGCAAGAATGCTTTCAATCGTGACGAAAAGTTCATCCACTGGCGCTTGCAGCATCTCATCACGAGGGTAGCTATTTAGAATGTGTTTTAGATTTTTGCCCTTGTGGCTGTTTGGATCCACATTGGCCTTTTCAACAATGACGTTGAGTTTTTTGCGCAGTAATGGAATGTCTTGTAAGCGAGCAATGTAAGCCGCAGAAGAATATAAGCCAAAGAAGCGCCATTCTCCAATCACGTTGCCTTTCTTATCGAAGCGTTTGATGCCAAGGTAATCAAGGTGAACAGGACGATGAACCGTTGATACCGCTGTCGACTTGGTCAAAATTAGGATGTTGTTACTGTCAACAGCGAGTTTGGCCAAGTTATTTTCTAATACAATGTCGCGTTTCACTTTTTTATCGTTGATGTCGCGGAACGTGCCTAAGCCAGAACCTTCAACCAATTTTAGATGGGTTTCATTGTCTTCAACGGCGAGGTCATAAGCGCGAAAGCCAATAAAGGTGAAGTGGTCGTTTTCTACCCAACGTAAGAAATCAAGGATTTCTTGGTGTTCTTCATTGCCTTTTAAATGGGCTAATTGTTCAGATTCTTTGATGATTTCGTTTAATCGCGCTTTCATCGTAGGCCAATCAGCTACGGTTTTTTTCACATCGACTAAACTGCTAAGCAGTTCTTCTTTAATCTTATCCAGCAAGTTGATATCAGACAAACGGTCGATCTCAAATCGCATTAGGGCTTCATGTGTTTTAGATTCAAGGTTAATACCTTGCAATTCGCCTTTCTTATTACGTTCAACTGGCACCACAGGATGAGATGTCATATGAATGGTGTGGCCAAGACGAACGAGTGCCATATTGAAAGATGACACAAGGAAAGGCATGTCATCGGTTAGAATTTCGATAACCGTGTGTGTAGATTGCCAGCTGTGTTCTTCGTAGTTTGGATTGTAAACACGAACTTTTGGTTGATTAACTGGACGTTGTTGTAAGAAATCCCATAAGCAGACGATGGTGCCGTACAGGTTCTCAATGGATTCATTGACCAAATCTTCCGTTAAAGAGTCCTGAAAGTAGAGGTGGGCAAGTTGAATCAGGTTATTGGCTTCGGTCGCATTGAAGTGTTCGTTTATTTCTACTTCGACGCGTTCGATTAATTCGCTTTTTTTATGATCAGTCATTAGAACTCATCCCTCGTTGTGGTGTTCTTAATAAAACTAGTAGGTAGTGCAATGTTATGAAAGTACAAGGTTTGGACTCTTGATAAGATTATTATGAAAAATTCACTCCTTTGATAGTTAGTAACTTATCTAATTGCGACATATTGTTGTGATGTCTGGTTAATTGGGCTAAAAAAGTCTTGCTCAAGACGAAAAAAACCTTTGTTATCCATTTTAAACGAAATAAACTCCTTTTTTGTCTATAGTTCGCAGGATAATATTTTGTACAAGACCGAATTCGCATCAAGAGAAATCATGCAGGCGAGCAAGAAGCCATTAAAATACGGTTTTTTGCTCTTACCGCATTATTCTATGCTGGGTTTTTCTTCCGCCATTGAAACACTGCATATGGCGAACTGGGTGACAGGAAAAGAGCTATATTCTTTTTGCACGATCAGTCATGAAGAAAAACAAATCCCTTCAAATACGGGGGTTACAACCGTATCTGACTACCTGACAAGTGACGCGCCGAGTGATTTGGATGCGATTTTTGTGTGTGGTGCGTCGCCAGTGATAAAAAACGAAAGTGAGACTTTAGAAAATTGGATAAAAAAACAAGCTAAAAGAAAGATTTCTCTGGGCGGAGTATGCACGGGAAGTTACTTATTAGCAAAAGCCGGCCTGCTAGATGGTTACCGCGCAACGATTCATTGGCGAAGTTTGGCGAATCTGCGTGACGAATTTCTACAAACGATTGTGTCCAACCACCTGTTTGAAGTTGATAGAGATCGTTATACTTGCAGTGGTGGCACAGCGGCTATGGATATGATGCTGTTTTTGATTGGTAAGCAGCATGGTATGTCCTTAGCGAGTAGTATTTCTGAACAGTTTGTTTGTGAGCGTATTCGCACTCATGAAGATCCTCAAAGAATTCCATTGCAGGCTAGAATTGGTACTGGACAGCCAAAATTGGTTGAGGCTGTGCAGCTAATGGAAGCCAACATTCAAGAGCCTTTGTCTTCGGATGATATTGCCTATCATGTTGGTGTATCTAGACGACACTTAGAGCGCCTTTTTAAAAGTAATTTAGACATAGTGCCTTCGCGTTATTATTTAGAATTACGTTTACAGCATGCCAAACAGCTGATTACTCAGACGGACAAGAGTATCACTGAGGTGGGAGTAGCGTGTGGGTTTGGTTCTGCGCCCCATTTTAGTACCACCTATAAGGGTTTTTTTGGCATTACACCTAGGGAAGAACGCAATACAATTTATAAAACAATGCACAATAAAAGCCCAGCGCCTGTCCAAATGGACAAGAAAAAGAGGCAGTTATGGAAAAAGTAACTTAAAATATGGGGTAAATTGTTTTTGGCGTGATTCTTGTATTCTACTTAATTGCGCAAGCTGTTTGCTTTTATTAGTCCAGTGTTGTGCTATTTTACGTCAAAAATAATAAATTTATAAAATGAAAAAGGTAGAAAACATGTCGAAAGTCCCGGCGTTAGAGCCTCATTGATATTCACAAAACGTTTGGCGATATTGAGGTGTTAAAGGGCATTTCCCTAAAAGCCTATGACGGTGATGTCATTTCCATTCTTGGATCCAGTGGTTCAGGTAAAAGTACCTTCTTGCGTTGCATTAACATGCTTGAAAATCCAACACGGGGTGAGATTGTCTTCAATGGCAATAAGCTCGATCTGGTTCAAGGCGAATCCGATTTGGTCGCAAATAACATGAAACAACTCACTCAGATGCGTCAGCAGATAGGATTTGTGTTTCAAAGTTTTAATTTGTGGCCTCATATGACGATTTTACAAAATGTCATGGAAGGGCCATTGCATGTTCTAAAGCGTCCGAAACACGAAGTGGCTGAGTACGCTGAGCATTTATTGCGAAAAGTCGGCATTGCTGAGAAAAAGAACATGTATCCCAATCAGCTATCTGGTGGCCAGCAGCAACGTGTTGCTATCGCTAGAACATTGGCCATGGACCCTCAAGTTATTCTGTTTGATGAACCTACTTCTGCTTTGGATCCTGAGCTAGTGGGTGAAGTATTGGGCGTTATGCGCAATTTAGCGGAAGAAGGGCGTACTATGCTGATTGTGACTCACGAAATGAATTTTGCTCGTGAAGTATCCAGTGATGTCGTATTCCTTCATCAAGGCGTCGTAGAGGAAAAAGGTACACCAAGTCAGGTTTTTAGTGCACCAAAATCGGAGCGTTGTAAGGCGTTTTTATCTAGTGTGTTTTAGGCCATGCTTAATTACTTAAGTAAGACATTATAAAAAGCAAAAATGATCAAATAAACAAATATTCCAAGGGGATTATAATGAAATTGAAAAAAGTAGTGTTAGGCTCAGCGTTGTTGCTAACAGCGGCGTTGTCAACGGTGTCTGTACAGGCGGCTGACAAAGTGCGTTTTGTAACAGAAGGTGCTTGGGATCCATTTAACTTTATTGATGAAGCGGGAAAACCACAGGGTTTTGACGTTGATATTGCCCGTGCATTGTGCGCAAAAATGGCAGCAGATTGTGAGATTCTTACCCAAGATTGGGATGGTTTGATCCCTGGCCTGAAAGTACGCAAATTCGACGCCATTATTGCGTCTATGTCAATTACCGAAGATCGTCTAAAAGTCGTTGATTTTACAAATAAATACTATTCTGGCGGTCTGCGTTTCATGGGGCGTGTAGGAGACAATTTTGATTTGAATAATCTTTCTGGTAAGACTATTGGTGCGCAGCGCGCAACCCTTGGTGCACAATACCTAGAAGACAATTTCACAGGTAAAGCGGATCTTAAATTTTACGATAACCAAGATAACGTCTATTTGGATTTAGTGGCGGGTCGTTTAGACATCGTTTTATCTGATGAGCTACCGACATATAACTGGTTAAAAACATCCGAGAGTGGTGCTAAGTTTGAATTTAAAGGTGATGCCTTCATGAAGACGGATAACATTGGTATCGCGGTTCGTAAAGGGGATGACAAGTTAAAAGAAAAACTGAACAAAGCGTTGGATCAGATCTTAGCGGATGGCACTTATCAGAAGATTAACGCTAAGTACTTCCCGTTCTCTATCTACTAAGTTGACTGGAGCTCGAATAGTCTAGCGCATGATTTACCCGTTAAGTCATGTGTGGATTTTTCGGTCTAGTTATAGAGTTGATATTTCTTGCAGCCTATCGATATTTTATGTCGATAGGCTGATGTTAAGCTTAGTCTGAGAAAAAACTATGATTGATCTTCATGGCTTCGGTGATCAGCTACTACAGGGTGCTGTTGTGACCTTGGAGCTGGCAATGTGTTCGCTGTTTGTTGGCTTAGTTTTAGGATTATTAGGCGCTTCTGCTAAATTATCCTCTTTCAAAGTTCTTAGGTGGATTGCTCATGGCTATACCACCATTATTCGTGGCATTCCCGAACTCCTTACCGTACTTATCATTTACTTTGGTGCAACCAGTGTTTTGATGGCAGTTGCTGGGCTTTTTGGCTACGACGAATACATCGAGGTAGGGGCATTCGCGGCGGGTGTCACGGCGCTTGGTTTGACTTTTGGTGCCTATGCAACTGAAGTGTTTCGCGGCGCGTTACAATCTATACCAAAAGGCCAGCATGAAGCGGCAACTGCTTTAGGGATGGGGCCGATTCGAAAATTTTATCGAATTATTTTGCCGCAGGTATGGCGAATTGCGTTACCTGGGCTTGGGAATTTGTTTCTTGTTCTGTTAAAAGATACGGCGTTAGTGTCGGTTGTAGGTCTAGACGATATTATGCGTAAGGCAAATATTGCTGTGAGTAGCACCAAAGAAGCGTTTTTGTTTTATTTGGTGGCCGCTTTTATGTACTTGGCGTTGACCATTATTTCTATGGTATTCGTTTCTTATTTGGAAAAACGCGCAAGCCGTGGTTTAACGAGAGGATAGTGTATGGACTTTTCGGTAGTTGTTGAATACTTCCCTCGTTTGCTTGAGGGGGCTTGGGTCAGTATTCAATTAGTGATGATATCCATTGTGCTTGGTGGTGTTTTTGCTTTGCCTATCGCTTTAGCGCGGATCTCTCCTGTGGCTTGGATAAGAGCAATCCCTTTTGCTTACATTTTTTTCTTTCGTGGTACGCCGTTATTGGTGCAGATCTTTTTGGTCTACTACGGTGCCTCACAATTTGATGTTGTTCGAGAAAGTGTGTTCTGGCCGATACTGAAAGAGCCATTTTGGTGTGCAATCATCGCTTTTACTCTGAATACGTCAGCTTATACAGCGGAGATCTTTCGTGGGGCGATTCAGGCCATCCCTCCAGGAGAAGTGGAAGCTTGCAAGGTGATCGGTATGACAAAAACGCAAATGTATCGTCGTGTTCTATTGCCGCGTGCATTTGGTATCGTATTACCAGCTTATGGTAATGAAATCATTCTGATGCTCAAGGGCAGTGCATTGGCGAGTACTATTACCATTTTGGATCTAACGGGAATGGCGAGAACTATTATTGCTAGAACCTATACGCCAATGGAAATATTCTTGGCGGCAGGTGCCATTTATTTGGTCATTAGTATTGTCATCATTGCCATTTTTCGTCAAATAGAGCAACGTCAGAATCGTTATTTAGGGACTTTATCTATTAAAGTTCCTGATAAAGGCTAGCGTCAACGAGGTTGCAAACATAAAAAAGAGGCCAAGGCCTCTTTTTTATGTTTAGTGCTTTAAGTGTGCGCTGCAAGACGCACCAATGGATCTAGATTGCATCCGCGCCTGTTTCGCCAGTACGAATACGAATGATTTGTTCAAGGGCGGTAACGAAAATTTTACCATCGCCAATTTTACCAGTATTAGCACTGTGTTGAATCGCTTCAATAGCGCGTTCTACTTGGTCTGTTTCAACCGCGAGCTCAAGTTTTACTTTCGGCAAAAAATCGACCACATATTCTGCACCACGATATAATTCAGTGTGACCTCGTTGGCGCCCAAATCCCTTCACTTCCGTGACGGTTATGCCGTTAATCCCAATTTCAGACAGTGCTTCACGCACTTCATCCAGTTTAAAAGGCTTAACAATCGCCGTAATCAATTTCATGTTTCTTCTCCATACGAATAAAGCATTATTTAACCTAAAAATACCACTCTATTGTAAAAGTCGCCACAGGCTAGAGGGTTATGATCTACATTTAATAGTGGTCTGTGTGTGATTTTATCGGAGTAGGAGGGCTTGAAATGAAAAAAATAACATCGAGCGAGCAATTTATGGACAAAGCTGCGTCATTGTTTGCGGATATTGCCAGTGTATTATCCACAAGAGAGGGCATTCGCCTATCCAGTGTGTCAACGCCTCAAAATGTGGCTTGTTATCAGGTAAGTGGCGTAAAACGTTGTTTGCTTTTAAGGCTGGTGTTGATTCCTATGTCAACGGGCCACGTTTTAGCACGGTTGTCTTGGCTTGATGGTCGAGGGATAGATCATGTTTGTTGCTACCTTAATGAGTCGTTCGAGCGTTTGTTGGTAGCGTCTGATGGTGGTTGGAAAAAACAAAAGAAAAGTGCCGAGTTACTCTGTTTGCAAGGTCTTGAGTCGTTGGTAGCGTGATGTAGCTCGGCACCAAACGTGGTAATTGGCTCCGAGCTAATACGTGGATCTACCGATTAAAGACCGTTTAATGCGTCTAAGTCATCGTATTTAGGTTCATGGTATTTTCGTCCAAGTTTGTGAACCGCATCAATCAAATATTTAGGGTGATCAGGGTGTACGAATTGATGAATGCCATGACCAAGATTAAATACGTGTCCACTACCTGTGCCGAAGCCTGATAAGACGTTTTCTACTTCACGCTCAATTACATCTTTGCCTGCATACAGAACACAAGGGTCTATGTTACCTTGTAAAGCCACGCTCTGGCCCACACGCGCTCGTGCTTCCGCGATATCGGTCGTCCAGTCTAAACCAAGTGCGTCGGGCCCTGTGGCAGCCATGTTTTCCAACCATTGACCACCGTTTTTCGTAAATAAGATGACAGGGATTCGTTTTCCTTCATGAACACGGATAAGGCCATCTAAAATCTGCTTCATGTAGAGTAACGAAAATTGTTGATACATTGGGCCACTTAATACGCCTCCCCAAGTATCAAAGATTTGTAAGGCTTGTGCGCCGGCCAATATTTGACCGTTTAAATACGCTGTAACGGATTTTGCCAGTTTATCTAATAGCGCGTGTAAGATGTCAGGCGAACGGTACATCATGGCTTTAATGTGGCGAAAATCTTTGCTAGAACCGCCTTCCACCATATAGGTTGCCAGTGTCCATGGGCTACCAGAAAAGCCAATAAGGGGGACATGCCCATTGAGTGCGTGGCGAATGGTTGTTACCGCCTTCATCACATAATCTAAGTCGTTTGCTTGAGTAACTGGGATGGCATCGACATCGGCTTTGCCGCGAATGGTGTGTCTAAATTTGGGGCCTTCGCCTGTCTCAAAGTACAGTCCTAAACCCATTGCATCTGGAATGGTTAATATGTCCGAGAATAGAATGGCGGCATCTAGATTATAGCGTTCAAGTGGTTGCAGCGTGACTTCACAAGCAAATGCATCGTTTTTACAAAGACTCAAAAAATCGCCTGCGGTAGCGCGGCTAGCACGATACTCTGGTAGGTAACGTCCGGCCTGTCTCATCATCCATACAGGGGTAGTGTCGACAGGTTGTTTGAGTAATGCGCGCAAAAAGCGATCATTTTTGAGGCTCAGGAAACATTAGTACTCTCCAGTGTAAATTTTCAGTTGACGCATTTTACCTAACTTATGTAGGAAAAGCAGAGTGAATAAGCACAATTTATGAGAAGGTGGACTAAAAGGCCAATATTATTGATCTATCGCAGGGTTTGTTGATGGCTATATGGGGCGAATCATTAATCACCAAGATAAGTTTTTAAACTGTTTTTTTGCACCCGTTGTACAGCATTTTCGATGTCTTTATTGGCATGCAACTCGGCTAACACTTTGGGAAACGCCGCTTTGGTTTGTTTAACGTCCATACCGGGTTTTAGGTGGTGAGAATAGAGGGCTTTAAGCAGTAAATAATCCAATGGACTGATGTAGGTGTCTATGCTGACATCATTAAAAACCGAAGGAAATACGTCATTAGAATCGTTTGGAAGTCCCAGTAGTTGTGTGATCTCTTCCACGATACAATCTAAAAAGCGCGCTTTTCTGCGGGCGTAGTCGACAGGGATAATAATGCTGCCCTTGGTTATTTCGTATTTGCTATTACGGCTAAAATTACCTAGGCAGATCGCTTCGTCGAGTGCTTTACGGATTGTTTCTGGATCACCTATGTACTGGCGCACCTTGTTTTCCATGTTGTCATAAGACGTAAAAATGACAAAAATATTGGCTTGTTCAGGCAAGGTCGTAAAATCAATAGTCAGGCCTGTTATGTGGGCAAGGTGCTGAGCGTGGACACTGAGCAGTTCTTTTTGCAAGCTGGCATCACCCTGATCGCTTTCAAAAAACAGCTTAATAGGTTTATTCCAGCGTATCAGTTTAGGGTGTTTGGTTTCTTTGTATTCTCGTTCTAAAGCAATTTTTATGAAGCTTGCTTCTATGTAATCATCCTGTTGCCAACGCTCTTGCCCTAAAGAGTAAGAGGCAACAAAAAGAGTGAAGAGGCCAATACTATAGCGGGTCGCTGTCTTTAGGTTGCGTAAGCTTATGCGCATAATGGCGAAGTGCTTCTAATGAGTCAGGTGTAAAGGAAAGATTATTTCTGTTAAGTAGAATGTCGTCAATGGCCATTTCATGTACAGAAGCGACTTCTTTGGGCTGTAAGGTAAGTTCACCATGGATGGCTTCATCATAGTGACAAGTATAAATTTTGCCCCAAATTTTAAAACCTTTCCCCTCTGTGAAAAAGACGCCTTGGCTTGTGAGAGGGGCATCAAAACCTAATTCTTCTTGCAGTTCTCTGTGTGCAGAATCTATGTAAGACTCGTTTTTTTCAACCACTCCGCCTGTTGTAATGCCGTAATAACCCGGACAGAAGGCTTTGTCGTCTGTACGTTTTTGAACGATTAAATTACCTTTCGTATTGAACACTAAAATGTAGGTGACACGGTGGTAATCTCTGCCAAAGTTCATTAGGTGTCGTGGTACATCGCCAATAATGGTGTTGTTTTGGTCGACTAGGATAATGACTTCGTCATTTTCGGGCATAAAATACTCAATTTAATGGTGCTACGAATAGAAAGGGAAAGGGTATCGGCATTTTCTCTGAAAGAAAAGACTTCTTGGTTATTAATAAGAGTAGTCGATCATAAAGCAAACAGGTTACTTATGTCATTTGTCTTAAAAGCGACCTATTTTTCTGTTTTCCGCACGACCCTCTAAAAGATGAGCTCCCATTGCTAAAAAAACGCTATTATGATGTTTATTTTCGACTTAATTGGGTAGGGAAAATGACCATTTTAAACCATGATTTTTTGGCCTTAACATTGGCAAATCCCAACGGTATGGCACCCTTTCAATTTACTTTTTCCAGTGGTACTGGCGTTGTGGAAGAGACGGGGATTTTACGACTTGAACCAAATCGAAAAAGTCGCGTCAGTGTAGTTTTATCCGCTGGTATTCACGGTAACGAAACGGGCCCAATGGAGTTAATTAATCAGCTGGTGAGGGATATTTTAGCCGGTAAGTTGACCTTAGGCGTGCGTTTATTGGTGATCATAGGTCATCCGGTTGCCGCGAATGCTGCGACGCGCTTTTGTGACGTTAATTTGAACCGGTTGTTCAGTGGTGCTTGGCGGAATTATGCTGGGATTGAGGTGCAAAGAGCCGAACGGCTTGAGATGGCGGTGAATGATTTTTATGCTTTATCATCGACCGACAGCGAACATATTCGGCTGCACTATGACTTGCACACGGCTATTCGTGGCTCGATGCATGAAAAGTTTGTAGTTTATCCATTTGTCGAGAACGCGCATTATAGTAAACAGCAATTGGCTTTTTTTGCGGCCAGTCAGATTGAAGCGGTGCTTTTATCACATCAACCGACAACGACGTTTTCTTATTACAGTTATTCTGTGCATGGTGCGCATGCTTTTACAGTTGAGTTAGGCAAGGTCTATCCATTTGGGCAGAATGATTTGTCGTGTTTTACTGCATTGGAAAAAAATCTACGCCAACTGTTGGAAAAAGGCTGTTTGGCTGAGTCATCCTTGTCTTCTTTGTGTATTTTTAATGTATTGGACGCACTTGTTAAAGACGATGACAGTTACGAGTTAAATATTGATCAGAATACTAAAAACTTTACCCAATTTACTGAGGGTTACCCTCTAGCGCAATCGAAAAAAAGCGTGTATCGGGTAAAGCGAACCGGTGATGCCATTGTATTTCCGAATACCAATCTGCCGGTTGGTCAGAGAGCGGGGTTGGTTGTGCGAGCGATATCGGTAGACGCGTTGTCGTTAATCTAATCAGTCGTTATTTTCGCTTAGACGCTAAAGAGATTTGAGGTAACCCCTTGAATCTCTTTTTTTATGTCGTATTGTTACGTTATAACGTTTATATGGTGTTGAAAATGAATAAAGTATTTCTTGCGCTAGGTGTTTCTGTTTTATCGCCTTTGGCTTTAGCCAAACCTGTCATTGCTACCAGTATTAAGCCTGTTTCTATGGTTGTTGCTGCGATTGCGGGTGATAAAGCGGATATTCAACAAATTGTATCGAGTACTGCTTCGCCTCATGATTTTGCGATGCGCCCTTCAGACCTGAAAAAGATCACCGATGCCGATACTGTGGTGTGGGTAGGGGAATCCCTAGAGCGGTTTTTAGAAAAGCCGCTTGAGAATGCAGGCAAAGAAGCCTCTTCGATTGAATGGCTTGCCTTGGAAGGGATGAAGCTGCATAACTTTGCGGAAGAGCACCATGACGATCATGAAAAGCATGATGATCATGAAAAGCATGATGATCATGAAAAGCATGACGATCACGAACACCATGATGAGCACGAAGGGCATGAAGGGCATGAAGGGCATGACCATTCTGGTATTGATCCACATGTTTGGCTATCACCAGATAACGCTTTAGTGCTGGCAAAAGCTGTGACGGCCCGTTTGGTTTCTTTGGATTCTGCCAATGCCGACTATTACAAAGGCAACTTAGTATCGTTTGAAAAAGGCCTGGGTGCGAAAGACGCCGAAATTCGTAACGCACTGAATAAAGTGAATAAAGTGCCTTATATCGTCTTTCATGATGGCTACAGCTATTTTGAACAGCATTATGGGCTGCAAAATGTCGGTGAAATTACCGTCAGTCCAGAGCGCAAACCAGGGGCGAAAAAAGTGGCGGAAATTCGTCATGAAATTGAAGAAAACAAGGTTCAATGTGTTTTCAGCGAGCCGCAGTTTAGCCCAGCTATTGTCAAAACCTTGTTAGAAGGTTCTAATGTAAAAACCGCTCCTCTTGATCCTCTAGGTAGTCAGATAAAAATGGGTACGAACGCGTATTTTTCTTTCTTAGACAGTTTGAGTGGGCAATTTCTTAACTGCTTAGGGTAATGATCTCCGCTTTTGGGTCGCTTGTCAGAGAGGAAAAACCGCTCTTTGATAGGCGACTTGCTCTCTCCTCTGTATAATAATGGCACTTTCTGATTATTACGCTGAGTTGAGAGGCTGTATGAGCGACCCATCTATTAAGAGTATTGACTCCGATGTGCTTATTGAGAGTGCTCGACGCACTCTATCTACCCAAGCACAAGCTCTGGCTAACTTGGTGAATCAAGTCACCGAAGAGTTTGCTAAAGCGGTTCGAATGATTCTAACCAGTAAAGGCCGCACGATTATTTGCGGTATGGGCAAATCCGGATTGATTGGTAAAAAAATCGCCGCCACGCTCGCTTCGACCGGTACACCCAGTTTCTTTCTTCATCCTGGTGAAGCCTTCCACGGGGATTTGGGGATGATTCAACCTGAAGATGTTTTAGTATTGATCAGTTTTTCAGGTGAAACAGAAGAGCTTATGCGTTTGCTGCCTTCATTAAAAAGCTTCGGTAATCCCAGTATTGCCATGGTCGGAAATATAGACTCTACTTTGGCGAAACACTGTGATTGCGTATTAGACCTTTCTATCGATAAAGAAACTTGCCCGAACAATCTTGCCCCCACTACGTCGACCACAATGACAACCGCCATGGGGGATGCATTGGCCGTTGCTTTGATGGAGTGCCGCAATTTTCAGCCACAAGACTTTGCTCGATTTCATCCTGGTGGCAGCCTAGGTCGTAAGCTGCTGACTCGTGTCAAAGATCTTATGCACAAAGATAATCTTCCTATTTGCGCACCAAACACCACCTTAAAAGACGCTATTTCCGTCATGACTCACGGTAGAATGGGCGTCGTTTTAATTCAGGATGAGGGGAAATTGTTGGGAATCTTCACCGATGGTGACTTGCGTCGCGCTATGTTAAAAGAAAGCGAGGGCATGATACACAAAACCATGGCAAGCTTGATGACGCCTAATCCTAAAACCATCAATGAGAATGTGATGATAGTGCAAGCGGAAGAGCAAATGCTGCGCGATAAAATCACCTTGCTCGTGGTCGTGGACGATGCGAAAAACTTATCTGGAATTTTAGAGATTTACGATCGATAAGCCATAAGGTGCCTTTGCAAGATTATAGTGCTTGCGGCATCAAATACAGTATCTACCTTATTTATATCGCACGCTGAAGCGTAAGTGTGCGTTAACTTAGATTAATAATGGAGTTCTCATGACACAGCTATCTCAGGCATCAAAAATCATTAAAATTGGTAGCAAAATTGAAGTGGCTAACCATCTTCCTTTTGTGTTGTTCAGTGGCGTTAACGTATTGGAATCTCGCGATTTGGCCATGCGCGTTGCAGAAGAACATGTAAAAGTGACGGAAGCGCTGGGCATTCCTTATGTGTTTAAAGGCTCCTTTGATAAGGCGAACCGCTCGTCTATTAACTCTTTCCGTGGCCCAGGTATGGAAGAGGGGTTAAAAATTCTGCAAGAGATCAAAGAGACATTTGGTGTGCCTGTGATTACCGATGTACACGAGGCTTACCAATGTGCACCTGTGGCGGAAGTGGCAGACGTGATTCAATTGCCGGCGTTCTTATCGCGCCAAACGGATTTAGTTATTGCGATGGCGAAAACGGGCGCGGTTATTAACATTAAAAAAGCCCAGTTCTTAGCCCCTCATGAGATGAAGCATATCCTGACAAAATGCCAAGAAGCTGGAAATGATCAACTTATGTTGTGTGAGCGTGGCACCATGATGGGGTATAACAACCTAGTCGTCGACATGCTGGGTTTTGGCGAAATGAAAAAGTTTGGTTTCCCTGTCATGTTTGACGTGACACACTCTTTGCAGCGTCCGGGCGGTCGTGAAGATTCAGCGGATGGTCGCCGTGCGCAAGTGACAGAATTGGCTCGTGCAGGCATGTCGCTTGGCTTATCGAGTTTGTTCCTAGAAACACACCCAGACCCAAACAATGCAAAATGCGATGGGCCGTGTGCGTTGCCTTTGGGCAAATTAGCGCCGTTCCTAAAGCAAATGAAGCAGCTTGATGAGTTGGTGAAAACCTTTGAAGAATTGGATACGAGTGCTTAATAAATGGATATGGCTTTTCTGACTTCTTATCCAGTATTGAACAACGATCTAACTTTGCTGCCAACATTACAAGCTTTGAAGTTGGTTGTGTTTGATGTGGATGGCGTTTTAACCGATGGTCGTCTGTTATATACCGAGCATGGGGAAACCCTAAAGCGCTTCAATGTCAAAGATGGTGTGGCGATGAAGCTATTGCCACAGTGGGGCGTTCAGGTAGCCGTGATTACCGCGAAAGACTCCGCCCCATTGAGACAAAGGATGAAAGAGGCTCAAGGTCGCGCATTTTTACCCTGGTTGTCACAATAAAGCCGCCGCATTTAATGAGTTGATAGCGCAGTTGGGCATTACCTCAGCGGAAGCCGCTTACGTGGGCGATGATGTGATTGATCTTCAGGTCATGCCAAATGTTGGTGTGGCCTTATGTCCAGCAGATGCACATATTTTAGTGCAGCGTTATTGTCACCTAGTGCTGAATAAGAGCGCTGGCGAAGGTGTCGCACGGGAAGTGGCTGACATGGTGTTGGCATCTCGTATGCCTTTAGAGCAAGCTTATGAATTGGCGCAAAAACCGGAGTTTGAAAAATAATGACCATGCAATCTTTACCTGATTTTCACATTGTTATTCCTGCTCGTTACGCTTCTCAGCGTTTTCCGCAAAAATTGATGGCAGACTTAGGTAGCAAACCCGTGTTGCAATGGGTTTATGAACTGGCGCTAAAAGCGGGGGCACAATCGGTCACTGTGGCGACAGATCACGAGGTTATCGAACAAGCGGCATTAGCGTTTGGGGCGTCTGTTGTGATGACCCGTGATGACCATGAAAATGGTACCGAACGTTTGGCTGAAGTGGCGGCTAAAAAAGGCTGGAAAGGGGATGAGATCGTCGTCAACGTACAAGGCGATGAGCCTTTTTTGCCTGTTAACTTGATTCACTCCAGTGTGATTGCGCTAAACCAAGACAAAGAAGCCGAGATGGCGACGGTTGCTTGTGTGATTGATCAGGTTGAAGATTTCTTTAACCCTAATGTGGTGAAAGTGGTTTGTGATGAGAAACAGCGTGCGCTGTATTTCAGTCGTGCCCCCATGCCTTGGGACAGGGATGGTTTTGCTAGCAATACTGAAAAAACGGGCTTTTTGCCTGTTGATTTCCCCGCTCTTCGCCACATAGGTTTGTACGTTTATCGAGCTAGTTTGCTGGCTAAATACACCGATCTGCCTATGTCACCATTAGAGCGTTGGGAAAAGCTTGAGCAGCTACGTTTTTTGCATCAAGGTATCAAGGTGCAAGTGGCGCTCGCGGATGGGTTGCCGACCCATGGTGTTGATACACCTGAAGACCTGGAGAAGCTTCGTTATCAGTTGTCTTTGGATGTGAATTAGTTCGACAGTTTGAAAAAGTATCCCCCAAGAAAGTGGCAAGATGTATTCATATCTGCCACTTTTTTTGTTCTTAATTTGTACAAATTCCAGTCTATTTTTATATCTAATAGGTTCAATATGTGGCTTTTTATTCAATAATCTGCTTTTTGAAGGGTTATTTATATCTTTTTGTTTTATTTTGTTGCGGGAATGGCGATTAAATTGTCTTAATATTGTATGAAATGTGTAAAAAAAGTCTTACAATTATCTTTGTTGAGATAGACTATCTTACCGTTGTTTATACTTGTTTTATGAAGGATTCCGTAATGAAAAAAATGGCGATTGTTTCTATGAGTTTGTTGAGTACCGCTGTAATGTCGGCGATGCCTGTTAACCACCCTGTAGGCTCTAGTTTTACTTTAAGCAGTGCACCGAATATTAGAGCTTTATCGACTGCGCTTGGAAATCCCGCAGCGCCTTTTTTGATGGTCAATCAAGATGATAATGATAGTTTCCGATTTGGTATTTTAGGCCCATTGAGTATTGGTGTTGAGATGGGCGATGTAAGTGATTTGGATGATCGCGCAGAAGAGCTCGAAGATCTAATTGATGCTACCTATGCCAATGCGACGGAAGCGAATAATGCCCTTAACAAAGCAAATGGCATACTAAATGAAATAGGTGATACGGCTTACATAAAGGTCTCTGCAAGCATGCAAGTTCCTTTTATGCCATTGATTTATAAAACTAAAAACAATGGAGCTTTCATGCTAGACGCCAGTCTTTCTGGTGTGGCGCGTGCTAATGTGATTACCGACGATATTACGGTAAATGGTTCGGATGAGTTAGTAACGGACACTTCTTTCCAAGCCAAAACTGCAACAGATCTACAAATTGGCCTAGGCTACAGTCAATCTATGTGGCAAAACGATCATGGTATGTTGATAGGTGGCGCAAAAGCCAGCCTACATGATATTTCTATGGGTCGTGCGCTTGTGTCTTTAAGCGATGAAAGTGATAACGCTGACGATGCCATTTCCGACGCCATTTCTGATGATGCCGTTAGTAGTACGGGGGTAAGTCTCGATTTGGGGGCTGTTTGGGTGTCTAATTATTACCAAGTGGGCGTGACGGTTGCTAACATCAATGAGCCTGAATTTGATGGGGCGCCAATTAACCAAAGCTGTGCGACGGAAAGTTGTGCTGCAGCTGGACGTTTAATTAATAAAGGTAAATTAACCGCCAGCGAAGATTACGTCATGGAAATGCAAACCACAATTGATGCCGCAGTATCCACTAAAGGCAAGCAAGTGACTTTGGGTGTTTCCTACGATACCAATGAAGTAAAAGATGCCGTAGGAGATGAATACCAATGGGCGGCTGCTTCTTTGTCTTACTACGGTGATTCGCATTTCCTACCTGGTATTCGTGTGGGCTACCGTCAGAATATGGTTGGTACCGAACTTAGCTACGCTTCTCTCGGCTTAACATTCTTGAAACGTCTCAATATTGATCTTGCTGTTGCACTCGATACGGTGAAAGACGAAGACGGTGATGATTTGCCACGCGGTGGTTATTTCTCAATTGGCTACGATACTGCCTTCTAAAATGTAAAGATTTCATAAGAAAAGCCGATGACTTTAGATGTCCTCGGCTTTTTTTATCTCAGTGGTAGGCGTTTTCGCATGCAGGGCTGTGTGGTATGGATTATTGTGAGCAAAGCATGAAAAAGTATTTTGTAGTTATTGGCCTAAGTATATGCAGTACTTATTCTGTGGCGTCGATGAATGTATATCAGCCCATAGGCTCTAGTATAGTCTTGGGAAATTATGGCAATCGCCATGCATTATCGACTGCATCAGGGAACCCTGCCTCTTCTTATTTGATGGCAAATCTACAAGGGTTTCGAGTCAATTTTTTAGGTCCATTAGCAATTGGTATTGAGGGCGGTGGTGTAAATGATATCAATGATAAGGTGGATGAACTTGAAGCCATCTTTGATGAAGATTTTACCTCCAGTATTGATGTTGAGGCGATTAAAACAGAGGCTCAATCGGCGTCAGATCCGGATGCTTTTGTGGTGGCTAAAATTGACGAAGTGTTAGCGGATATTAATAGTTCCCTTGATTCGGCTGATAAAGTGATTTCCGATATCAGCCAAACTACGTACGCAAAATTTTCGACTACTGTGCAAGGACCTTTTTTACCTATTATTTATAAAACCAGACGTCGTGGAGTTTTTACGCTTGATGCGAGTGCTTCGTTAGTTGGGCGAGCGGATGTCTTGGCGGATAATTTAACACTTACGGGTGTTGACGAATTGGAAGCAGTTACCAGTGCTTCTGAGCTTGATACTGTTAATGTTGATGACGCAGATGTCGAGTCTGATACCTCTGTGTATATGAAGAGGGCGTCTGATTATCATTTTAGTGTGGGTTACAGCGAAATGGTGTCTCGTTCAGAAACCAGTGCTCTGATAGTGGGTGGGCGGCTGAATTTTCACCGACTTGCTTTAGATCAAAAGCTGACTGTTCTGACGGAAGATGAAGATTCCAGTGTGTCTTACAGCGACTTTTTCTTAAGTCGTGACTCCGTATCGTCTGGTGTTTCTTTGGATTTGGGGCTTATTTTAGCGGCACGTAATTTTCAACTTGGCGCGTCGATAGCTAACGTCAATGAGCCTGAGTTTGATTATAAAGGTTTAGTAAGTGACTGTACGGGATTAATCGGAGCCGATAAGACGAGTTGTGAAGCCGCTCTAAGGTTTGCCGGCAAAGGTGTTTTCTCGCTAAACGAAACCTATAAAATGGAAGCGCAAATGACAGTTGATGCTGCGATCAAAAGTAAAGACCAGCATTTCTCTCTTGCAGGCTCTTATGATGTGAATGCCATAGCGGATCCGTTAGGTGATGAATATCAATGGGCGACAGTATCCTTGTCTTATTTTAGTGATAACTGGATATTGCCGGGTATGCGTATTGGTTATCGAAAAAACTTGGTTGGTAGCGAGTTAAATTATTACACGGCTGGCCTTACGTTTTATCGACGTTTAGATGTTGATGTTGCATATGCACCTGAAAACGATGATGGTAATAGTGGGGCTTATGTGTCCGTTGGTTATAGCTTTGTCTATTAACTTGTTATGTTGGACCAAAATAACTAAGCTGAAAAATTTCGATTGAAAGAGCTTACAGTAAAGCTTTTTCAATCAGATACGATGCTACACCTTGATGAACTGTGTCGGGGTAATAATGGCTTGCAATGGCACATCCCAACCTTCAACGGGGAGGTTTTTTACTTCTTGGCAGTCATGCGCTAAACCTATTAATAACGGTTTTTCATCGGTTTTTTTGTTGGCAAAGGTTCTGTCGTAAAAACCGCCGCCCATACCTAGACGGCCTCCGTTGGAGTCAAATCCCACTAAGGGTAAAAACACAATATCCAGATCAGCACCTGCAATGTGTTCCGTTGTTGTCGGTTCTTGGATACCGTAAACATTGCTTTGCCATTTTGTTTCTGGAACGTAACGTGCAAAGACTAATTGCTTGTCTTGGATGACAGGCAGATAAATGGCGATATCTTGCTGCCAAAAATATTCACATAATAAATGCGGAGAAATTTCACCATCATTGGACAGATATAAGGCCACCTTGTTGGGGGATTGCGCTTGCTGGTCTAAGAAATGTTTGGTTGTGCGCATAACCAACGCTTGTGCCGCGTTACGTTGCTCATCAACCGATAAGCTTCTTCTGGTTTGGCGTAATTGACGACGCAGGGTTTGTCTAGGATCGAGATGAGAGGTCATAAAAGAGTTTCCCAAGTTGCCGTTTCGGCTATTGGCCTTGAACCCAGTGGTTCAAGGTGGAAAGAACTGTGACTCTTTAGGCTTTCCGACGCACGGACATGCACACCAAACCAGCAGGCTCTTTCCAGGGTATTACTCATAGGCTCAAGGGCGTTAAGCCGCTTCGAACAACCCAGGAAACGAACTTCAGTATAGAGTAACTCAAAGGAGAAATCACCCAATAGCCTGGTTCGTTTTCTGTATTGTATGAAGAAAATTCGTGTTCTAGGCTTGCAATCGAAAAAGTAGGTCAAGGAATAAACCACAGGTGATTATTCATTAACCAATTTTGTTTCGTGGGCTAATGCCGCATCAAGCTGCGACGTCAGTTCTCGCAACTGTTGCTCGTTAGAACGGGCGTATTTTCGACTTGAAAGCATATCGTGAGTAATATTCAATGCAGCCAGTACGGCTATTTTTTCAAGGCCAACAATTTTTCCGCTGGCTTTGATTTCACGCATTTGATTGTTTAAATATTCAGCGGCTTCTTTCAAATCCGGTTCGTGCCCTTTAGGGCAATTTATCTTATAACTTTGTCCCAGTATGGCGACAGTGACTGTTGGTTTATCCATATTGACTCCATTTGATAGCAAGGCCCACAAAAAATGGTCTGTTTTTCCATCATTGGGTAGCGAATGGCATTTTATGCTGCGAGTAAATTCGTTACAATTCCGAATCATCTTTATTCACACTGTTTATAGCAAATTGACGCCAATATGGAAATAAACCCGATAGTTTCTAAGATAAAAGACCTTTCAGCACGTGCTTTAACCCTTCGGGGGTATCTTTGACTACGAGTCAAAGAAAGAGCGCTTAGAGGAAGTGAACCGTGAACTGGAAGATTCTGCAATTTGGAACGATCCAGAATACGCACAAAAACTTGGTAAAGAGCGTGCTGCGCTCGAAGCCGTTGTTGAAACCCTAGACAGTATGGAGTCTGGTTTAAACGACTCTAAAGAGCTGCTAGAAATTGCCGTCGAAGAAAACGACGAAGATTCAGTAGAAGCGGTGCAACTTGAACTGGAAGAGCTGGAAGCTTTGCTAGCCAAGTTGGAGTTTCGTCGTATGTTCTCGAAAGAAATGGACGAGAACAGTGCCTTCTTGGATATTCAGTCCGGATCCGGTGGAACTGAGGCTCAAGATTGGGCCAACATCCTGTTACGTATGTACTTACGTTGGGGCGAAGATAAAGGCTTTAACGTTGAGCTAATGGAAGTCTCGGCTGGTGATGTGGCGGGAATAAAATCAGCGACCATTCGTTTTGAAGGGGAATACGCTTTTGGCTGGTTACGAACCGAAACAGGCGTGCACCGTTTGGTTCGTAAGTCTCCTTTTGATTCTGGTAACCGTCGCCATACGTCGTTTGCGTCTGTGTTTGTTTCTCCTGAAGTGGACGACAACGTAGACATCGAGATCAATCCGGCGGACATCCGTACTGATACCTATCGTTCATCTGGAGCGGGTGGTCAGCACGTAAACACGACAGATTCTGCGGTACGTATTACTCACGTTCCGACGGGGATCGTCGTACAGTGTCAGAATCAGCGTTCGCAACATGCAAACCGCGATTTTGCCATGAAACAACTTCGTGCCAAATTGTACGAGTTTGAAATGATGAAACGCAATGAAGCAGCACAAGCCTTAGAGGACAGTAAGTCTGATATTGGTTGGGGCAGTCAGATTCGTTCATACGTATTAGACGCATCACGTATTAAGGATTTGCGTACGGGTGTGGAGACCTCCAATACGGGGGCGGTACTAGATGGCAATCTAGACCAGTTTATTGTTGCAAGCTTGAAGCAAGGCCTGTAACGAGCAGAATGTATTTTTAAACCTTTTTGAATTTTATAAAGAGCAATAGCAAACCATGGCTAACGAAAACAGCACAGAATCCACCCTGCAATCTGATGACAATCGCCTAGTAGCCGAGCGTCGTGGCAAATTGGCCGCTATTCGTGCAGAACGAAATGCGTTTCCCAATACCTTTCGTCGTAACGCATACGCTGCAGACCTTCAAGCGGAATTTGGCGAACTAGAAAAAGCCGAGCTAGAAGAAAAAGATCATAAAGTCAGCATTGCGGGCCGTATTATTCGTAACCGTGGTGCGTTTATGTTGCTACAAGACATGACTGGCCAAATTCAAGCTTACGTCAATCGTAAAGCCTTGAGTCCAGAGCTATTGGCTGATCAAAAAACATGGGATTTAGGCGATATCATTGGTATCTCTGGCCCTGTGCATAAATCTGGCAAAGGTGACTTGTACATTGATATGCAAGAAGCGCAATTGCTTACCAAATCTCTACGTCCACTGCCAGATAAGCATCATGGTTTAGCGGATATGGAAATGCGTTACCGCCAGCGTTATGTTGATTTGATTGTCAATGAAGAGTCTCGCGAGACGTTTCAAATGCGTTCAAAAATCATCTCTACGATTCGTCGTTTCCTAGAAGATCGTCGTTTCATGGAAGTGGAAACGCCTATGTTACAAACCATTCCAGGTGGTGCCTCAGCACGCCCGTTCGTGACGCATCATAATGCTATGGACATGAGTATGTACTTGCGTATCGCGCCAGAACTTTATTTGAAGCGTTTGGTTGTGGGTGGCTTTGAACGTGTATTCGAGATTAACCGTAACTTCCGTAACGAAGGTACCTCGACTCGTCACAATCCAGAATTCACCATGATCGAATTCTACCAAGCGTATGCAGACTACAAAGATCTAATGGATCTAACGGAAGACATGCTGCGCACGGTTGCAGAAAAAGTACTGGGTACAACAAAAGTGACCTACCAAGGCTCTGAATACGACTTTGGTGCGCCCTTTGTTCGTATGAGCATGTTAGATTCGATTTTGCACTACAATCCAGAATTGACAGCGGCTGACCTAGAAACATTAGAAAGCGCGACAGCTGTGGCGAAGAAACTAAAAATCGACGTAAAACCGATTTGGGGTCTTGGTAAATTATGGACAGAAATCTTCGAAGAAACCGCCGAGCATAAACTGGATCAACCGACTTTCATTACGGAATACCCAGCGGAAGTGTCCCCACTTGCCCGTCGTAATGACGATAATGACTTTATCACTGATCGTTTTGAATTCTTTGTCGGTGGACGTGAAATCGCTAACGGTTTCTCGGAGCTTAATGATCCAGAAGACCAAGCCGAGCGTTTCATGCGTCAGGTTGCAGAAAAGGACGCAGGCGATGATGAAGCCATGCATTATGATGCAGACTATATCAATGCGCTAGAATACGGTTTACCACCTACCGCGGGAGAAGGTATTGGTATCGACCGTTTGGTGATGCTGTTCACCAATGCACCTTCAATTCGTGACGTATTATTGTTCCCACATATGCGCCCTCAGGACTAATCCTAGGCCGGATAGTCACTGACAAAAATCCTAATGTATTTATAAGGCCTCAATTGAGGCCTTATTTTGTTTTTATACTCTATTTTTGATGACGTACAACGGAGCATCCCATGAGTCGTTTTTGGACAGATAAAATCGCTTCTCTTGACCCTTATGTGCCAGGCGAACAACCGCAAGATAAAAAGTATATTAAGTTAAATACCAATGAAAGCCCGTATTCGCCATCGCCTAAAGCCTTAGAAGCAATGGCGGCGGAAGTAAGTGAGCGTTTGCGTCTTTATCCAGATCCCAATGGTGTGACACTAAAAAACGCTCTGGCAAAAAGTTACCAGTTAGAAGCGAACCAAGTGTTTGTTGGCAACGGTTCGGACGAAGTCTTAGCCTTGGCTTTTATGGGCTACTTTGCTGGTGGCAAGCCTTTGGCATTTGCTGATATTACCTACAGTTTTTATAAAGTGTACGCAGGCTTATACAGCATCGAACCAAAACTGATTCCGCTGAATGACCATTTTGATATCGTACCAACAGATTACGAAAACCTAGATGTCTCAGGTGTGGTGGTAACCAATCCAAACGCGCCAACCGGTAAAGCCTTGCCTTTGTCTGATATTGAGACAATCTTAAAAGCGAATCCTGACGTGGTGGTGTTAGTGGACGAAGCCTACGTGGACTTTGGTGCGCAAAGTGCGGTGTCTTTGATTAATCAATATCCGAATCTATTAGTAGTGCAAACCTTGTCTAAATCTCGTGCCTTGGCCGGGATTCGTGTGGGTTACGCATTGGGGCACCCAGATTTGATTGAAGGGTTGGAACGCTTGAAAAACTCTTTCAACTCCTACCCAATTGATCGCATTGCTTTGGCTGGCGCTACGGCAGCGGTGCAAGATGAAATGTATTTAAAAGAGATTTGCGATAAAACCATCGCTACTCGTGAGCAGTCTGTTAAAGAACTGGAAGCGCTTGGGTTCAGCATTGTTCCTTCTGCGACTAATTTTATTTTTGCCACTCATCCTGACAAAGACGCTGAGCAAATCTACCTTGCCTTAAAAGAACAAGGCATTCTGGTTCGTTACTTTGGTAAAAAACCACGTATTGGCAATTATCTTCGCATCACCATCGGCACAGACGAAGAAATGAGCGCGTTAACAGCAGCGTTGAAAACCTTGTAAGAATTGTCTCACCACAACATTCCCCTTTTATAAAGGGGGATGTCTCGTCTTTTATTTTTAGGCGTTACTCGGATATTACGTGAGCAATACTGTCTTTGGAAAAAAACCTATATTCCATATTGATCTATTTTGCGGTTTTTATATTCTTTTACGTTATTTTTGATGGTGGGTAGAATTCTTTTTTTCGACGTAGAAGGCGTTTTAAATGGAATGGCAGGGTTGGTTTTGCTTAGCATTGACTGTTGTAGCATTGAGTCTGTTAACGCTAACAAGAATGGCACCACATTTTGTAATGATGGCTGTGATGACGATTCTCAGTGCGATGGGAATTTTGTCAGGTGACGAGGCTTTGGCTGGCTTTTCCAATTCGGGATTGATTACGGTCGCGGCCATGTTTGTAGTGGCCGCTGGTATACATGGTTCTGGTGGCGTTGACTTGATGGTGAATAGGGCGTTGGGTCATCCTAAATCCGTACGTTCTGCCCTTTGTCGGATTTTTGCACCGGTTGTTGTGTTGAGTGGCTTTTTGAACAACACTCCCGTTGTGGCGACTATGATCCCAGCCATTCATGCTTGGTCTCGTAAAATAAAAATTCCTCCTTCTAAACTGATGATTCCTTTAAGTTATACCGCGATTCTTGGTGGCACTTTGACACTCATCGGGACCAGTACCAACCTGGTGGTGAATGGTCAGTACCAAGAGGCTCACCGGGAACGCTGGCTTTTCTTTGTTCTCTATTACCGCTGTTGGTATCCCTGTTGCGTTGGCTGGTATGGCCTTTATTTGGATGTTTTTGCCTAAATGGTTACCTGATCGTAGCGATAAACAAGCGTTTGGCAATCTGCGAGAGTTTACGTTGGAAGTGACGGTAGACCCAAATGGACTCTTAGTTGGAAAGACAGTTCAAAGCGCAAATCTACGAAATTTAGAGCGTGTTTATTTAGTCGAAATTGAGCGACACAATACCATTGTGACAGCGGTATCCTCTGAAGAGGTGTTGCACGGTGGGGACCGTTTGGTGTTTGCTGGTGATACCCAGGCGATTTCGGATTTATTACGCATTCATGGCATTGTTGCTTCTGCAGATAATGGAGAGGTCAGCACACTGAATAAAGATCGTGCTGAGCGTTGTTTGGTGGAAGCGGTTGTTTCACCCCATTGTACCGCATTGGGCAAAAATATTCGCAGTGCTAAGTTTCGTGACCGATATGGTGCGGTTGTGTTGGCGGTGGCACGAAATGGAGAGCGAGTTAAGGGGAACTTAGGGAATATTTATCTAGAAGCGGGTGATACGCTTTTACTGGAAGCGAGACCAGCATTTGTTACGCGTCAACGCTATAACAAAGATTTTTTGCTGATCAACGATTTGGATGCGGAAACGCCAAGACACGACCGAGCTTGGTTGTCTTGGGTGATTCTGGTTGGCGTAGTCGCCGCCGCAGGTTTTGGTTGGATTAGTATGCTAAATGCGGCGCTAATAGGCGCCAGTTTGATGGTCATAACAGGCTGCTGTTCTATTAGTCAGGCAGAAAAAAGTTTGGATTTAACTGTGATTATTACCATTGCTGCCTCTTTTGCTTTGGGGATGGCGTTACAAAAAACGGGCGTTGCGGCGTTTCTTGCTCATAATATGATTCATCTGAGTGGTGGTACTCCTTGGTTGCTGTTAGTTTTGACGTATGTTGTGGTGTCTTTGTTGACCGAGACCATTACCAATAATGCTGCAGCCGTATTGATGTTGCCTATTGTGTTGGAGGCGACTGAGAAGGCAGGGCTAAATAATGAGCCTTTTGTGTTCGCGATTATGATGGCGGCTTCGGCGAGTTTTGCTACGCCACTTGGTTACCAAACTAATTTGATGGTGTATGGACCTGGTGGATATCGGTTCAGTGATTTTCTAAAAGTAGGGATACCGATGAATATATTTATTGGTGTGGTTACCTTAGCCGTACTCATCATAGGTTGGCCTCTGGTTAAAACGCTATAAGGTTTTGAGATAAGGAAAGAGGGTTTTATTCGATTGTTTGGGTAGATTTTGATATAAAAATACTCTCTCTTCATATGCAGTGACAGCATGTCTATTTTTAGGAAGGATACTATGAATATTGTTATCAACATCATTGTGACGTTAGCACTTTTATATTGGCCTGTTGTGCTAATGATGTCTCCCATGATGTTTGCTGCCCCTGGTGCGGATGATGATAAAGGGACGATTTTTACTACGTTCTTTTTTTTGTCTTATCCGGTGACGATTTTTCTTTTATTGGGGGTTTTAGGGGGAAATACTTCGGTCTTAATAGCTTTGCGCTTGCTCTGGTCAGTGCGGTTGTGGTTTTTTTTGTGCTGTCTTTTTTTGGTTATACTGGGATGATTTCAAACGTCATAAAAGGTATCCCTAACAGTGGCTATGGTATTGTTGGGAATACGGTTTATTACAATGCTGATCCGATTATTGGCGCAGATGCTGAAAGTTTTAAAGCGTATAAGAGTGATGATTATCAGAACGATTACAGTGTGGATCAATACGCTGCGGACAATCAGTATCTGTATTTTCGTGGACAACCGCTGCCAGACATCCATCGTGAAAATCTAGTTGGGAAGGTCATTGCTTATGAGTTTTATTGGCTAAACGACACGCAAGTGATAAAGAATGGTGAAGTCATGGCAGATTTGGATCCTCAAACTTTTGGTGATTTCGAGGGTTTTTCCTATTGGACTTACTCAAAATCGGGCGAGAAATACACGCTTTATTATGACAATGTTCCAATCAAGTTGGCGGACTTTTCTTCTTTTGTGCCACTCACCGACATGTTGGCAAAAGATAATAGTCGGATTTTTTATGAGGGTAAGCCTATTGGTATAGAGGCTGATGTTGAAAGTTTTCAAGCGTTTTCCATTTATGGCTTTGCGAGAGACAAAGATCGTCTTTATTATTTTGGTGGTGAGAGCCCTATTGTCGTAAGCGGCGCCGACCCTGAGTCTTTTGATGAATTGGGCTGGAATTATTACAAGGATAAAAACGCGATTTACTATGTTCAGGAAGAAGAGGGCGCATCGATTCTTGAAAATGCTGATCAGCGTAGCTTCCAAATATTAGGTTATGTTGAAGGTCATGAATATGATGCCAAAGACACTCATAGTTATTATGTACGCGGTGAGAAAGTGAGTGGGCAGTAGGTCGAGTTAACATAATAACGCGCAGTATCAATAGCCTGTGTCTGAATAATCAACAGTGGTGTCTGCGGACACATTACCGAGAGAATGCTTAATTGATACGAATCTTATGAATCAATCTTTATTACCGGAACAGCACACAGCAAAATCATTGGCAAATTTGCTGCAGAGAGTCAGCCAAGAAGATCGTCTTGCCTTCTCTGAGCTATATGAGGCTACCCATCGGAAACTTTTTGGTGTTGTTTATCGTATCTTGAAAAATCAGTCAGTATCTGAAGACGTGCTGCAAGAGGTCTATCTTAAAATATGGGATAAAGCATCGAGCTTTGATGCGAGTCTTGCGTCACCCATTACTTGGATGGTGACCATTGCGCGTAACCGCACTATTGATGAAGTACGAAAAAATACCTTACCAGACAGTGAGATCGATGTGGATTTTGATTTAATTGCAGATGACTCGATGGCGCCTGATGACTTTTTTATAAAGAGCCAAGATTTATTAAAGCTAGAAGCGTGTTTGGATGGGCTTGAATCGCCCCGTGCGGAGATGGTTAAAGCGGCTTACCTAGATGGATTTTCGCGCCAAGAGCTTGCAGAACGTTTCGAACAGCCGCTAGGCACGATTAAAACTTGGCTTCATCGCAGTATTAAGCAGCTGCAAGGTTGTATGAATTTATGAATAATCACGAAGAAACATCCATTCACACATTGGCGGCTGAATACGTACTCGGCACCTTGGATAAAGACGAGCGTGATATTGTAGAAGCACGGCGTGTGAACGAGCCTATGCTTGAACAAGCAATTTTACAGTGGCAATCTCGTCTCGCAGGGTTGAATGAATACGTTCAAGAGGCTGAACCAAGAAAAGATCTCTTGGATGACATTTTGCACAAGCTTGATCGAAAGATTGATCAGAAGGTAGAGGACAACAACGTTATTGGCTCTATGGCATCGAATATCGTCGTCGAAATGGACGCGATGCGTGCCAAACTAAAACGCTGGAAATTTACGGCGCTGGGAGCGTCCGCCATTGCCGCTTGCCTTGCGATCTTTATGGTTGTTAAAGCGCCAGTAGCGACAAATGTTCAGACCAATACGCCTTTTGTAGCCGTATTTCAAGCCGATGATAAGCAGCCAGCTTTTATCATGTCTTTAGATATTGAAACTCGTCAGCTGACGGTTCGTCCCGTTACTGCGCAAGGGCAGGCAGCAGGCAAAACGTATCAGTTGTGGATTAAAGCGGATGAAATTGGCCCTGCGCCACGATCTTTAGGTTTATTAGCCGATGTTTCTGCGCCAATTCAAAAGCAAATTAATTATGACCCTGCGGTGATTCGTCATGCGACGTTTGGTATCAGTGTGGAACCCGCTGGTGGTTCTCCAACCGGTGTGCCAACTGGTCCTGCTATTCATGGTCGACTCTACCCTACGTCTTTATAATTTAGACATCATGATCGTCAAAGCCAATCTAAACAGGTTGGCTTTTTTATGTTTTTACCCTCATTTTGAGGTTTTAGAAAAATAATTAAAAAAAACATGTATTTGCTGAAACCTTTTTTAATTGTGCTCGTAGCTATGAGTGTAAAAGGAAAATACTACTCAATAATACACAATTTAGAGGTTTATTATGAAAAATACATTTTCACGTATTGCACTTGGTTTAGGTATTTTGACAATGACTGGTGCTGCGTTAGCGGGTGGAATGAGCGGTAAACTTGCTGTTAAAGGCAGTGATCAAGATGTTTCGGGTGGAACCGTCAGTGCTGATATGGTTATGGCTGATAGCAACGGTTGGTTAGTTGTACATCGCACGGATAAGGCGATGAAGCCCGGTCCTGTGGTGGCTTACGCGCCACTTAAAAAAGGCGAAAATCATGATGTGGCAGCAATTCTTACCGAATCTGTTAAGCCTGGTGAAATGCTAATGCTGATGTTGCATGGCGAAGCTGGTGGCATGAAAACGGGTATTTTTGAATACACCTTAGGCGCGAAAGAAGATGGGCCGATCAAGGTGGACGGCAAGCTAGTGATGGATGTGATTACAGCAAAATAATATAGAAGATTATTCAATAAGGGGTCGATGAATTTTTCTCGCCCCCTTATTTTTATGTATTTTGTTTATCCCAGTAAGGGTGTGAACGGCCAAAAAAGTCAGCCATAAAGTCGAGAAAATACATAACTTTTGATGACTTCATCCGATTTCCAGGATAGAGGGCGTAAATACTTTGTTGAGTATCTTTTTCTGAACCTTCCCAGTTTTCTAACAAGGCGACTAATTCCCCAGATGCTAAATGCTGAAACACCAACCAGCGTGGAAATAAGATAACTCCTTGGCCAGCTAAAGCGGCTTGTACCAATATATCCGCGTTATTGCTGCATAGGTTTCCGGTGACTTCAATACATTCGAATAAGGTTTTGTCTTCTTGGCGAAAGTACCAATTACGCCGTCCGTTATTGCCCTTATAAACCAAACAATTTAAGTCGAGCAGTTGCTTGGGGTGGGACAGGTGGCCGATTTTATCTTTTATGCTTTGCAGATAATTAGGCGCTGTGCACAGTACGAATTGCTCATCTGCAATGGCTTGGTAATTTAAACTAGAGTCTTCAAATTCACCAATGCGAATAACAATGTCTGAGCCATTGGCGACAGGATCTACATAGGCATCGGTAAGCATCAATTCGACGTTAATGTCTGGATAGCGTTGTTGAAACTGACAGATTAATTTGGACAAGTGTAAACGAGCAAATGAAACGGGCGCGTTAATATTTAAGTTACCTTGTGGTGTGAGAAGCGAGCCTTTGACGTGTTCGGTAGCTAAATCTAGGCTGGTTAATACTTCTCTGACTTCAGCGAAATAATAGGCACCTACTTCCGTCAGTTTAACCGCACGTGTGTGTCGGTGAAATAGACGTTGGCCAAGCTCTTCTTCCAAGGCTGAAATGTATCGAGAGATAGAAGAGGGCGGTAAATCCAATTCTTTTGCTGCCGCAATAAAGCTACCTGTTTTGGCAACGGAAAGAAAAACTCTAAGTGGTTTGATGCTCATAGTGCAATTATCACTTGTTATTTGTGTTATTGATTTAATTTAAGCACTAATTAAGAATGCCCGCAACGAAAACGAGTGGAACGAAACATATGCAAATAATGGTTTATCTTCTGGTGTTAGCGGCGGGTATGGGATTGTCTATTGAAGCTGGGCTTTTAGGGCCTTTAGGTGAGTTAGTCGGGCACTTTTCAGCCACGCTAGCGATTTTTATGATTGGGTCGATATTGCTGTCATTGATTATGATTTTTTTGCCAAGCCAAATTTACCTGAGCTATTCAAACAGCCTAAATGGCTACTGACTGGCGGCGTGTTGGGGCCTATTTATGTGGTATTTCTCACCATAGCCACACCAATTATTGGTGTCGGTATGACGATGACCAGTGTTTTATTAGGACAAATCGGCATGAGCCTCGTGATTGATCACTATGGTTTGTTGGGCAGTGAAAAACGCGGGATTGATCCGTATCGAATTTTGGCTGTGATGATGATTATTGTCGCCCTTTGGCTTTTGAGTTAGGAGCAAATAGTATGACGGTATTTTTCGCAGTTTTTATGTTGATATTGGGCGGTGTTGCGTTGTCAGTACAATCTTCCATTAATGGACGTCTTGGTAATAGCGTTGGTGTGATCGCCAGTGCTTGGCTGACGTTTGTTATTGGTTTCGCTATCTCATTTTTATTGTTTTTTTCTTTGAACCGAACCATGAAGTCACCCTTTTTAGTGCGCCAAAGTGGCAACTAAGTGGCGCTTTATTTGGCGTAATGTACATGTTGATTGTGGTCTTTGCCGTGCCTAAAATTGGTATTGCTGCAGCAACTGTTTGTACTATTTCGGGTCAGTTAATTATGAATCTAATCATCGATCATTTTGGCTGGTTGGAAAATAATATCATTCCATTAGATAGCAGTAGATACATGGCGATTTTGCTACTAGTGGGCGCTATTACAATGATTTACCTAAGTAATAAGCGTATCGCTAAAGCCGCATCATAAAACATTTATTTTGTTTTTAACGGCCTAGTCGATTCGTGATAAATAGATTGGCTAGGCTATTTTGTCTTTACTCTTCAAATACAACCGTCTCAATAGAACTGTCTCGAGAAAAGTCACTGAACAACGTTCTGTATTATTCACTTTGCTTGTAAACTGACATCTTTTGGTAAAACACTGTCGACTATAGATTCAGTAATTACGGAGTAGAAATGGATATTCAGAAAGTTGATATGGCTGATTTGGAACTTGTTAAGCACTTTATTGGCCAAGTATCTGCTGTGGATGTGTTGCCTAATTTTAATGATCAAGGTAAGGCTGAGTACAAAGCGCGTGTTTTGCCAGATATTATTACAACGTTTGATGCAGCGCGTTTTCAGACACTTAAAGTCGTCTTTGCTGGCGAGATCGTGGGTTTTGGTGCGTTACGCGATGGCAATTATCTTACCCACTTATTTGTGTCTAAATCGGTACAAGGTCAGGGAATAGGAAAGCGACTCCTTAGTGCTTTATTAAATACGACAGAAGCTAAAGAAATTAGCCTGCGCTCTTCAGTGAATGCGGTTGGTTTTTATGAATCGTATGGGTTTGAGGCTACAGGCAGTGAGGCTGATTTCAATGGTATTCGCTTTGTGCCTATGAGCTTGGCGCGTTGATCACATCACTAGAAGGAAGGTTCTTTTGCTTGAGTTAAAAACAATAGGTCTTTTTATGCTGACAGCATTGGCAGAAATTGTTGGCTGTTACCTACCTTATCTTTGGTTGCGTGAAGATAAAACGATCTGGTTATTAGTACCTGCGGCGTTAAGTTTGGCTGTGTTTGCTTGGCTTCTGACGTTGCATCCAACGGCATCAGGAAGAGTCTATGCGGCTTATGGCGGTGTTTATATCTTTATGGCGGTTTTATGGTTGTGGGTGGTTGACGGTATTCGCCCGACAACGTGGGACATGGTGGGGCTCTGCAGTAGCACTGTTAGGCATGGCTATTATTATGTTTGCGCCACGGACTACATAATATGGTTTAATTGATAGTTTTAAACGGACAGATCTAAAGGGTAAGTGTTAACTGAGGGAGAGATTTTAAACATGGCATTTTCAGAGCAAGAGAAAAAAGCATTACTTGAATTGAAAGGTGTTGGGCCTACTGTTATTAAGCGTTTTGAAGAAATCGGTATTGATTCATTCGAAAAACTGGCTGCTTATGAAGCAAAAGATATCGCCGGCATGGTTGCTTCGATGTTGAGAACAACCTGTTGGAAAAATAGTCCGCAGGCTTTGTCTGCTGTAGATTCTGCGATAGTTCGAGCTAGACAGGGCGTTTCTTAAAATCTAATGTTAAAGCCTAATGATGTGGGGACGACCTCACCACTCTAATTAATAATGAGGACGACCTTAATAACATGAGCTGGTTTATTCTAGTCATTGCAGGGTTATTGGAAGTAAGTTGGGCTATTGGCTTGAAATATACCGAGGGCTTTACCAAGTTATAGCCCTCAATAGGGACTATTTTGTCATTGGTTGTTAGCTTTGTATTACTTGGTTTGGCGATGAAAATATTACCTGTGGGTGTGGCTGATGCAGTATGGGTTGGCATAGGTTTGGTTGGCACAGCAATGCTGGGTATTTTGTTGTTTGATGAATCAGCCCAGACATTAAAGCTAATCAGTCTTGGCTTAATCTCCGCTGGAGTAGTGGGTTTGAAATTGACTAGTTCTTAATTAACAGTAGCTTCTTATTATTCAAACATAGCGCTAGATTTTTTAGCGTTAGGTTTTATTTTAATGTCATAAGTGAGTTTATTTAATGCTTTTATATAGAGGCATTTTTTTATGTTTCTCTTCGCACAAGTCGAAAATTCTCTCGATAACTTACTACGAATGTGGTCAGTAGAATAATACATATTGTAGCGATATCGTAATCGATGACAAAGCATATTTTGGACTTTGTTGCGCTGAGTAATAGTGGAGAGGGTTTTGTTATACCAGATGAATACGATGCTTTTCAATATTCTGAAAATTTACGTTTGCCAATCGATGCAAATGGACAAAGGGAAGGTATGGTTTCTCTGCATGTTGATCAGAAAGACTTTCAACCGATTGAGCCAGGTCAGGTGGTAATGGAAACGTTTGCAGGAGAAAAAATTACTTGGCAGAGGGATTATACCGCCTATCCATTGTTTATTAATGAAGCGGCTTATCATAAGAGCCACAGTGCGATGACGCTTTCTAAAAAAATTGTGATGTCTTGTCGAGATTATAAGTCGTCAAAATTGTAAATATCTTCATAGACTAAAAAAATAAGGCCAGATAATCTGGCCTTATTTTTAATAGCGTAACTATAAATGATTGAGCTTCAGTTCAATAGACTTTTGAATGCCCTCTGCATCCAGTCCTACGCGTTTCAACATGGAGGCATGGCTGGCATGTTCTTCGTATTGATCCGGTAAACCAAGATGAAGAACTGGAGTGTTGATGTTGTTAGCAAGTAAAAACTCACTTACTGCAGAACCCGCACCGCCCATGATGGCGTTTTCTTCCACAGTAACAATCAATTTAGCTGTGCGTTGAGCCAGCAAGGCTTCCTTATCAAGTGGCTTAACAAAACGCATATCAAGAAGGGTGGCATCAAAATGCTTAGCCGCTTGCAACGCATCATAAGTCGGTCGGCCAAAAGCACAAATAACGATACCTGATTGTCCTGTTCTTAAGGTTCGTGATTTACCGATTTCTAGCGTATCTAGGGCGCTATCAATGTCGATACCTGGACCTGTGCCACGAGGATAGCGAACCGCTGCTGGGCCTTTATACTGATAACCAGTTTGGAGCATTCTACGACATTCGTTTTCATCAGATGGGGCCATTACCACCATATTAGGGATACAGCGAAGATAGCTTAAATCGTAAACACCTGCGTGTGTTGGACCGTCTTCGCCCACTAATCCAGCTCGGTCAATGGCGAATAAAACATCAAGATTTTGCAGTGCCACATCGTGAATAAGCTGGTCATAAGCACGTTGCAGAAACGTGGAGTAGATAGCAACCACAGGTTTGATGCCATCGCATGCCATGCCAGCGGCTAGCGTTACGGCATGTTGTTCGGCGATCGCGACATCGAAATATCGTTCTGGAAAGCGTTCTGCGAAATCAATGAGATCTGAACCCTCTTTCATAGCAGGTGTGATAGCAACCAGCTTATCGTCTTGCTCTGCCGCATCACATATCCATTTACCAAAAACATTGCAGTATTTTGGCAGTTTGCTTTTCTCTTCGTTTGGTTTCGGGTCAGGTTCTATCTTATTGATAGCGTGGTAGCCGATAGGGTCGCCTTCAGCAGGTTCAAAGCCTTTGCCTTTCTTTGTAATGACATGAAGGAATTGAGGACCTTTTCGATCTTTTAGATTTGATATGGTAGTTAATAAGTGATCCATATCGTGACCATCAATAGGGCCGATGTAATTAAAGCCGAGGCTCCTCGAACATCATGCCGGGCGATACCATGCCTTTCATGTGCTCTTCTGCTTTACGAGCCAGCTCAAGGGCAGAGGGTAGCCCTGAGAACACTTTGCGCCCACCTTCACGAATATGGTCGTAAGTTTTACTCGCCCAAATCCGAGCAAAGTAGCTGGATAATGCACCTACAGGCTTGGAAATAGACATTTCGTTGTCGTTCAAAATGACCAGCATATCGGCTTTGACATCGCCTGCATGATTAAGCGCTTCAAAGGCCATGCCTGCTGACATGGCACCATCACCAATGATAGCAACAGCTTTGCGGCCTGTTTTTAACTGACGTGCAGCAAGAGACATGCCAAGCGCTGCACCAATTGATGTACTAGAATGACCAACGCCAAACGTATCGTATTCACTTTCATCGCGTTTTGGGAATCCTGAGATCCCATTTTCTTGACGTATATTAAGCAAGGCTTCGCGACGGCCTGTTAGAATTTTATGAGGGTAAGCTTGATGGCCGACGTCCCAAACGATGCGGTCTTCAGGTGTGTTGTATAAGTAATGAAGGGCTACGGTGAGTTCAACAACTCCCAGTCCTGCACCAAAATGTCCGCCAGTTTGCCCGACGCTATAAAGCATGAACTCTCGTAACTCACGAACAAGCGTTGGTAGTTGCTCTTTTTTAAAAGCGCGCAAGTCAGCTGGAGCATTGACTTGATCAAGCAGTGGTGTTTCAGGTCGCGCTGTAGGTATCTCTTCGAACATGGGCACAGGTTTGGTCACATATTAGTTAGTCTAAAAAAGCGGGTAAGTATATCAGTGGTTGCGGCCAATAATATAGTTCGCAAGCTCAACTAAAGGTTGAGCAGCGTCACCAAAGGGTGAAATCGCAGTTATGGCTTGCTCATGCAGGCGTTGAGCAAGTAATTGAGCACCTTCTAAACCAAGCAGCTTAGGATAAGTTGGTTTATTTGCGTCCTCATCCGAAAATTGTGTTTTACCTAGTGTGGTTGTATCACTGGTGATATCAATAATGTCATCTTGCACTTGAAAGGCGAGTCCAATCGCTATCGCATAAGCGTCTAATGCGGCCAATTCAGCTTCGTTATTAGCGCCAGTACTGATTGCCCCCATACGAATACTGGCACGAATGAGCGCGCCGGTTTTGTGTTGGTGCATTTGCTCAAGCGCATTGATATCGATATCTTTGCCCACGTTAGCTAGGTCAATCATTTGTCCTGTGACCATGCCATGGCGACCTGAAGCGACAACCAGTTCTTGAATTAATTGTAGCTGGATTTTTATGTTTTGGTGCTTGGTGTCGCTTAATAATTCGAAAGCAAACGTTTGTAATGCATCGCCTGCTAATATGGCTGTCGCCTCGTCGTACTGAATATGACAGGTAGGTTTGCCACGGCGTAAGTCATCATTGTCCATGGCTGGAAGGTCGTCATGGATTAGGGAATAGGCATGGATTGACTCAATGGCTGCTGCACAAGCATCTGTAAGACTGTTTGCTTCACCAAATAAGGAAGCGGCGGCATAGGTCAACATAGGGCGAACGCGTTTGCCGCCATTAAATAAGCTGTATGCCATAGCCTCCTGTAAATGATCTGCGGGTTTATATTGGTCTAAATTTTGCGTAAGGTATGCATCTACGCGCTGACGGGCGTATTTAGAAAAATCGTTTAGCGTCACGAATTTAATTCCGGATCAAAGGTTTCTAGGTGTTCACCATCTTGCTTTTCTAGCAAAATTTGAACCTTTTGCTCAGCTTGTGTTAAGACCGTTTGACATTCTTGGCTAAGCTTTACGCCTTTTTCAAAGGCTTTTAATGCTTCTTCGAGTGAGAGCTGATTCGATTCAAGTTGTGTGACCAGCGTGTCCAACTCGCTGAGGTTCTCTTCAAAATGGCGGACATTTGTTTTACGTGACATGATGACTACTCTTATTTTGAACCTACGTTTTGTAACAGAAAATTGCCCATTGTTCGAGGGAGTGTTAATGAAAATTACAAAAATCCTGTAAGAAGATGTCATCCTTTGTCTTTGTTTCGTATAGAATCACTAGCATTAATTGGTCGTATTATAGCTTTTTTGTCAGGAGACGTGTGTGGATATCGCAACGTTAATAGGACTTGTTGGGTCTTTTATAGTAATTATTTCCGCCATTTTTGTTGGTGGGTCAGCGGGAATGTTTATTGATACAGCATCCACGTTGATTGTTTTGGTCGGATCTACTTTCGTTGTTTTGATGCAATATCCTTTAAGCCAGTTTCTTAGCGCGGGTAAGGTGGCGGCAAAAGCGTTTATGTTTAAAAGCGTTCCGTTAGATACTTTGATCGATGAAATATACGGATTAGCCGATGAAGCACGAAAAGGGGGGTTGCTTTCTTTAGAAGGAAAAGAAGTTGGACACCCTTTTTTGTCAAAAGGCATTCAAATGTTGGTGGATGGTCATGATAGTAATGTTGTGAAAAGCCAATTAACTAAAGATATGAACCAGTCGTATCTTCGTCATACGGCTGGCGCTAAAGTGTTTAAAGCCTTTGGTGATGTTGGCCCTGCGATGGGGATGATAGGGACACTGGTCGGCTTGGTGCAGATGCTGGCTAACATGGACGACCCTAAGGCTATCGGCCCTGCGATGGCTATTGCCTTATTGACCACTCTTTATGGTGCGATGTTAGCAAACATGGTGTGCTTGCCCATTCAAGCTAAGTTAAACATTCGTGCTAATGAGGAGTTAACTTGTCAGAAGCTTATTTTGGATGCCTTGCTTGCCATTCAGTCAGGCCAAAACCCTCGTATTTTGGATGGTGCTTTAAAAACCTATATTGCTGAAAGCAAGCGAACTGAACGTGAATAATATTTTAGTTGTAAACGGATTCGATAATGAGTGATGAAGAAGAGTCAGATTGCCCCGAATGTGTAGAGGGCTTACCTGCTTACATGGGAACGTTTGCGGATCTCATGTCGTTGTTAATGTGTTTCTTTGTACTTTTGCTGTCGTTTGCTGAGATGGATGTGTTGAAATTTAAGCAGCTTGCTGGTTCATTGAAAGCAGCGTTTGGTGTGCAGAGTGAATTGAAAGCAGATTCAATTCCGATGGGAACGTCGATAATTGCCCAAGAGTTTAGTCCAGGTCGACCTGAGCCAACACCGATTAATGAAGTGAGGCAAAAAGTAGACAGTACTCCTGAAAATACGCTTGAGGTTATTTGTAAGCCTGGTGATGCGGAATTGAAAGAGCAAAATAACTCCGGCTCCCCTTCGCCAGTTACTTTTGTGGATAAATCTAACGCGGATCTTGATCGAGAGAAAAAAATTCAAGAAACAGAGGGCGATGCGCAAATGATTGCCTCAGTGATGCGTGAAGAGATTTCAAAAGGTACAGTCGAAATAGAAACGCAAGAGCAGACAATCACGATAAGGATTAAGGACAAAGGATCGTTTGAGTCCGGTTCTGCGGAGCTAAATTACGACTTTATTCCTGTTATTGACTTAATTCGTGATGTCTTGGCAGGTATTCAAGGGACAATTTCAGTCGAAGGGCATACGGATAATGTGCCGATTGACAGCCGTCGTTTTCGCTCGAATTGGCAGCTATCTTCTGCCCGAGCCATTTCTGTCGCTGAAGAGTTATTTTCAACTGGAATTCTTAATCAGGATCGTTTTGCCGTGACTGGTTATGCGGATACCCGTCCTTTGGTGCCAAATGACACCTCAGTGAACCGCGCCACAAATCGGCGTGTTGAAATTGTGATTAAGCAAAATGACACCTCTCGTCCGACTATGCGGACGACGGTGGATGATGTTCCTTCCGATGGCGCCATTGAGTTTGGTTTGGACAATGTTGAAGAGTTGCGGCCTAATGAAATCTTTTAGGCGTTTTAGCGCGTAGATATATAAAAAGAAGCTTCGGCTTCTTTTTTTGTTTGTATGGCGAGTTGTTGATTTTTAATGCTGAGATTCAAGAGAATTTTTGCTATGGTTTGCGCAGACAAAATTGAGGAAACAGACAAATGCGAGTAGCAGTTATTGGCGCGTCCGGGCGCATGGGAAAAAATTTAATTACCGCTATTAATGACGCTAATGGTGTTTTTTTGGGCGCGGCTATTTTAAAGCCTGGCAGTAGTTTGATTGGGGCCGATGCAGGCGAGATTGCTGGGGTTGGAAAATTGGGCGTTGCTGCGGTTGCGTCGTTGGCTGATTGTGTGGATGATTTTGATGTTCTAATTGATTTTACCACACCGACGTTAACGTTAGAAAATGCCGCTTTTTGTGCTAAACATCAAAAAGCCATCGTGGTTGGAACAACGGGTTTAAATGACGCTGAAAAAGCAAAACTAAATGAAGCAGCAAAACGATCGCCTATAGTATTTGCCCCTAATATGAGTGTTGGTGTGAATTTAACGCTTAAGCTATTGGCGACTGCTGCGCAGATTTTGGGTGATGATTATGATGTGGAAATTGTAGAGGCGCATCACCGTCACAAAGTCGACTCACCTTCTGGTACGGCATTACGTATGGGGGAAGTGGTTGCTGAAGCGTTAGGACGCAATTTAAAAGAATGTGCTGTCTATGGTCGTGAAGGCCAAACTGGTGCCCGTACTCAAAAAGAAATTGGCTTTGAGACCATTCGCGCGGGCGATGTTGTTGGTGAGCACAGCGTTTGGTTTGCGACTGAAGGTGAGCGTATTGAGATTGTTCACAAGGCTAGTAGTCGAATGACCTTTGCCAAAGGTGCTGTACGTGCAGCAAGCTGGTTAGAGGGGAAATCTGCAGGTATGTATGATATGCAGGATGTGCTGAATTTAAAATAATGGTTTGATAGCATTATATAAGATCAAAAAATGGCCGCATCGTTGCGGCCATTTTTTGTTAATTCTGATATGTGCTAAGCCATAGCGTCAGGAGAATTAATATCCAATAGTGGAGCAGCATCGAGATTTTCTGCGTCCATCATCATAGCAATACGTTGTAATGATGAAAGGACTTGAGTTTGTTCCCAGCCCTCTAGTGATTCAAACTCGTCAATGAACTTTTCATGAAGTAATGGTGGCGTTGTTTTGAGTATTTCAAGTCCGGACTCTGTTAGTCGTGCATTGACAATTCGTTTGTCTTTTTGTGCTCTAACTCGTTCTACGTATTTTCGATCTTCCAAACGATTTAATATGGTTGTCACGGTTGCTTGGCTTAATGAGACACTATCCGATATCTTGCGAACCGTTACATCGCCAAGTGCTTCGATAGAACGCAGTACCATAATTTGTGGAATCGTTAATCCGCAAGCTTTTACTACACGCTTTGATTGAAGATCAGTAGCGCGAATAATGCGTCGTAGATGGACTAAAACGTCGTGTAAGTGTTGTGGTGAGTTAGGCATATGTATTCAGTAATCCCGAAAATTTTACGGATTATAGGGTTTTGTTTTGATCTGTAAAAGATTAGTTTGAAAAGTTACAGTTCAAAGTATATAGGTGTTTTTCGTTTTTGCCAATAATCTCGCTATGGACAACAGAAAAACACCGTTATCCTAACGATCTTTTATTGTGTCAAACGCCGCAATAGCCGCTAACCTTGCTGATTTATAATCAATGATAGGTATAGGGTAGTGGCAGCGTTTTCTTTGTTCAGGTTTAGGGTCATGAATGGATTTTGCGTCAAGTTTGGCGAGCCTCCGGAACAAAGCGTCGAATAAAATCTCCATTTTCATCGTAAGTTTGAGATTGTCTTGTGGGGTTGAAAACACGGAAATAAGGAGCGGCATCGCATCCGGTGGATGCGCTCCATTGCCATCCACCATTGTTTGCCGCGAACTCTCCATCAATGAGTTTACTCATGAAGTAAGCCTCGCCCTTGCGCCAATCGGCAAACATTAGTTTGGTAAAAAAGCTGGCAGTGATCATTCTTAAGCGGTTATGCATCCACCCCGTTTGGTTTAATTGACGCATGGCTGCATCAACAATAGGGAAGCCTGTTCTGCCTTCACACCATGCTTGAAATTCTTCTTCGTTCTCTCTCCATACCAGGGCATCTGTTTCTGGCTTGAATGGTCGATTCATGCAAAGAAAAGGAAAATGGCTCATCAACTGGCGGTAAAAGTCACGCCATGCAAGCTCTTTTAGCCAGATACTTTCTTGCCAGCGTCTTCCTTCTTGGTTACAAATATAGAGAATGGCCTCTAAACATTGTCTTGGCCCTAAAGCACCTAAGGCAAGATAAGGTGATAATGTGCTGGTGGCGGGCTTCAATGGGATAATCTCTAGCAGTTTGGTAATGGCGTTCTTTGTGATGACAGAACTGCCAAAGTTTTTGTTTTGCTGTGTCATGATCGGCTGGCCATAGATCGTCTCTAAATGGTTTTTCCCATGTCAAATTTAAGCTGGGCTTCTGGCAGCGGCTCTGCTTGGGGCTCAGGCATTGGCATCGGTGTGTTATCTTGTTGAGCAAGCAGACTTATCCATTTGTTGAAAAAGGGTGTGAAGACTTTAAATGGCGTACCTTGCTGACTCAGCACATCTTGCGGAACAATGATGTCAGTCGCTTGTACGTGAGTGTGAATCTGATGTTGCTGTAACTGTTCACACACTGCTAGATCGCGCTGCTGTTCGTGAATCGGTAAGTCGCGGTTAAACCAAAGATGTTTGATATTGTGGTTGAGACAGAAAGTGGTGATGGCTTCAGGGAGTTGGTCAAACGTGTCGGCATCAATAACATGCAACGGGATGCCTAGTGTTGCTAAGGTGTTAGCAAGAGACTTCATCAGCCCAGCGCGAAGGCCAGTTTTTGCGTCTGATTCGTTATGTTTCTCCCACTGTATTGGTGTAGGGGTTAGGATAACCGCTATGCCTTGCTCTGCCTTGCCCGCTTCGAGTGAGGCGAAATAGAGCGCAGGGTTATCCAGACAACGAAGATCGTTTCTTAACCAAACCAGATGTTCAATGTTCATTTTTCTGTGTTACCTTCAAACTGTATTACGAATACCAAGAGGCGATGGATAGGGGATAAAGTAGCTTTGTTGGTTTACATATTCACTGCCGTAATGCTTTAAGTAGTGACGAAGTAAAGTAACGGGAGTGGCAAGGTTAACTTCGCCGCGTCGGTATTGCTCAACCACATCTAAAATATCGTTGCGCACCGATACATCTACAGCGTGCTTTAAATACCCCACTAGATGCATAAGAACATTGCAATGGTTTTTGCGTTCGGCTGGTTTTGATAGTGTGGTCATTAAAATGTCAAAATAAGCCGTTTTTAATTCATCAAAAGGTCTTGGGTCATTACCTGAGAGCATGCGTCCAAGCTGACGATAAGTAGGTTGTGAGTGGGCCATGACCATGTATTTGTAACGACTGTGGAAGGCGATCAGGTCTTTCATCCGAGCATCAGCAGTCATGCTGTGACGAAAATCATGATGAGTGAAGACTCGCAGCAAAAAATTTTCACGCAGTGCGGGGTCATTTAAACGTCCGTCTTCTTCAATCGGTAGCAATGGATAGCGTTGTCTCAGTGCTTTGGTAAAAAGTCCGACACTTCTTTGCATGTGCGGGTGACCATTTTCCTGATAAACCTTGATTCGTTCCATGCCACAACTTGGTGACTTTTTCATCAAAATATAGCCGTCTAAATGGTCTAGTTTTTCTAGGTACTGGTTAGACGCCGCCATGAAAACATCAGAAACATCTTGATCAGAATGTTTGCTGAAAACCATTCTTGGTGAGTTAGGATCGCCCTCTAGTCGTAGCGTTGGGCGAGGTGTACCGAAGCCGGCCGCCACTTCAGGACAAAATTTCTGGTAGTCAAAATATTGGCTGAGTATGTTGTCACAATAGTCTGAATGACTATGGCCACCATTAAAGCGAACATTGTCTCCGAGTAGGCAAGAGCTGATTCCAACTGGGATTTTATGGGGCAATTGATCCGGTGACGGTTGCGAGTGCGTCATAGTTGAATCCTCCAATATTCTTCTATTTTGGGTCTTTAATGTATTGAATAAGTGAGAGCGCGCTGAGTAATGCGCCTTCTGCGTCGCCTTGACATAGCCAATCACCAACCAATCCAACGTTGTTTTCTGCTGACCAAGCAAAGGCGTTATTGCCTTTATTTTCGGTAAATCGACTGAAGAACCAACGATGTGGCTCACCGTGTTTTAGTACTCTGTGTTCGGTTATGTCTGCAAAGGCTTGCAGAAGTGTCTGGGTGACCCATTCTTTATCATGATCAAGGTGCTGTTTAGTCCAATCTGGATGAGTTTGAATGACCCAACGATCTATTTTTTCACTGTGACGCATGGGTTTGTAATTGTCTTTAATCATGCGTTTGATTAGTGAATTTTTCGGTTCAATAAGCGCATTTAGATCACATGTGTCTGTTTCTAACCACATTGCCCATTGTGATTGATAAGAAGCGCTTGCTTGATTTGCTCTAAGTAGGAGTACCGCCAATTCGCTGTGAGTGGCTAATATTGAGGCCGCTTGCGGTGCTGGTGCTGCGATAATAATGGTTTTCGCTATCACAATGGGTTGGTACTTATCGTCTCTTAGTTGCCAGTGTGGTTGCTGGTTTTTTTCTGTTATTTGCTCTAAGTGTTGGATACGAGTATTTGTGATGAAATGTGTGTTACCTAGCAAATGACGTGTAATAGCGCTCATTTTGGGAACACCCACAAAGGCTTGAGTATCCGCTTTATTGAGTTGTTTCCATGGCGCAGCGACATGCTCTTTAGTCAGTTGTTTGAAGAGTTCAATCACTTCGGGCTGCTTAGCAACAACGTAAGGCGTACCAAGATCGCAGCTATGATCATCGTCTATTCTTTTGCTGCTTGCCCGACCGCCACTGCCGCGGCTCTTATCAATGACACATACCGTTTTGCCAGACTGGGATAGCAAATGCGCACATAAGCTGCCAGCAAGGCCTGCACCAATAATGGCAATATCAAACGTTGGAGTGTGAACTTGACCGGTAGATAATGTGTTCATTTCGTTTTTTCCCAGTGTCCATGTTGCTTTTCTTATACAATATAGAAAACTGTATAAGAAAAGCAACTGGATTGTACAAAAAAATTTGTATAGTTTTATTGGCGTCGTTTTTGGTGGTTATAGAAGTTTAGGTCACAATAGGTGAATTGCCTTATATGAGTGATGATTTGTTGGAAAAATGTATGAGTCGATCGAATCAAGCGGTAAAAACACACGGTGAAGCCTCCCAAGAGGTTTTAGATGAATCTGCGTTATCGAGTGGTTCAGGGTATTTTCCTATTCGAGATTTATCCTTAAAAACGGGGGTGAACTCTGTCACGCTTAGGGCTTGGGAGCGGCGTTATGGTTTGTTAAAGCCGAAGCGTACAGCAAAAGGGCATAGACTTTATGACCAGACTGATGTGTTGCGTGTAGAGGGTATATTGCGCTGGGTTCAGCAGGGTGTTGCTGTCAGTAAGGTAAGAGCTTTATTAGAACAAGGCGCTGCATTCGATGGCGTCTTACCTTCCAGTGAATGGTTGGAGTGGCAAGAGTCTTTAATCCATGCCGCAAAAATGTTTCAGGCTGATAAGATCGAACAGATGTACCAGCAAATTTTTTCTCAATATCCTGCTGAAATTGCGATACGAGATTGGTTGTTACCGAGCTTTGAGCAGTTAGGGAAAGGGGCGTTTTTAGCGTTTTCTGAATCGGTCATATTGTCATGCCTAATGACGCGACAAAGTCATTTTAACGTTCAGAAAAAGAGCTTACCTAAGATGCTAATAACTGGTCTGTCGTCTCAGCGTATCTTATGGTGCTATATGTCAGCGGCTATCTTACTTGATAAGGGGGTGTCGTGTCGTGTGGTGCCAAATATACAACACAGTCAAGATTGGTCTAGCCTTGTTGAGGCAATAAATCCAAGGTCTGTATTAGTCTTTTGTGAAAATGAATTTGCTAATAAAGTGACTGACTTTATACAGCAAATACAGCAATGGCGACGGCCTGTTGGTGTCATAAGTCCAAGCTTTTGGTTAGCGACTCGTGAAGTTGCTATGCCTGAGGTTGCGCAAGTAAATGTTTATTCTGAGCTTTTAGAGGGCGTAGTGGATTTCTTGGGTAAAGTGTGACATTGAAAGTAAAAAGCTATTAGATAAATATCTATAATATATTTTTCTTATATTAAGCCTTCCCTTAGTCTCTATAGTAAATCAACAGGAGACTCAACATGGCTAAAACAATGACTTTTGCGGTAATGCACTTTTCGATAGCGTTTTCGGTCGCGTACCTTATAACTGGCAGTTTGTTGGTTGGCGGCTTGGTGGCGATAGTGGAACCCGCTATTAATACGGTCGCGTTTTATTTTCATGAAACTATTTGGAATAAAATTCAACAGACCAATGTGGCTTCTGAGTTGAGCAACACTATTCAGGCTGCAGGGGAAAATTACGCCCTAAGATCGATGTGATTTTTTACAGACGTTAAAAATGCCCCACCAGAGTAATGTTCCGGTGGGGGCGTGTTCATTAAATCATTTGATAGGATTTAATAAGAAGTACAATACTACAGCAACCGCGATCGGAGCTGTGAACTTCATCGAAAAGTTCCACAACTTGTAGATCGTATCTGAGGTTTCTAGCTCATCTTTTGCAAACTTATCTTTCACTATCCAGCCAGCAAACAATGCAATCAAAATACCACCTAGTGGCAACATAATGTTGGCAGTAATGTAATCTAAGAAATCGAATGTGTTTTTGCCGAAGAAAGTAACGTCAGCCATAAAGTTAAACGAACCTAGGCAGGCAATCCCCAATCCCCAAACAATCACGCCTAAACCAATAGAAGCGGTAACTCGCTTCATTTTCAAGCGTTCTACCAAAAAGGCAACAGTTGGCTCTAGTAAAGAAATCGCGGATGTCCATGCAGCAACACCGACTAACACGAAAAACAGAGTGCCAAACAACTGGCCAAAAGGCATTTGACCAAAAGCTACAGGCAGTGAAATAAACATCAAGCCTGGGCCTGCGGCTGGATCCATACCGTTTGAGAAGATAATCGGGAATATAGCAAGACCAGCCACTAGAGCCACTAGAGTATCCAGTGCACCAATAGTCAAAACTGTTTTACCGATAGAGGCTTTTTTGGTCATATAAGAACCATAAGCCATAATGGTTCCCATGCCAAGAGATAGGGTGAAGAAAGAATGACCCAAAGCAATTAGCGCTGCGTTCCATGTGAGTTTGCTAAAGTCAAAATGAAACATAAAGTTCCAGCCTTGAGCAAAACCGCCAGTCGTCATTGCATAACCAAGTAAGATGATTAGTAAAACAAATAACGCTGGCATCATAATGCGAGTAGCGGTTTCAATCCCTTTATTAATACCTGCTGCAACGACAACGACGGTCATGATGCTAAATAAGGTATGCCAACCTAGAAGAGTGGCAGGGTCTGCAAGAAGAGCACCAAAGGCAGTTCCTGCCTCATCAGATGAAATGCCACTCATTTCGCCTGTTAGCATGACTTTTATGTAGTGAAGTACCCAGCCACCAACCACAGAGTAGAAAGAAAAAATTAGAACGCCAGACAGCATTCCCATGACACCAATTAGGCCCCATTTTTTAGTACTGTCAGATTCTTCTGCTACGTCACTTAATGCATTTATTGGATTTTTACGAGCACGTCGTCCAATAAATACTTCGGCCATCATTATCGGGATACCAACCAGTAAGATACAAGTTAGATACACAAGAACGAAGGCGCCACCACCATTCTCGCCGGTAATGTAAGGGAATTTCCAAATGTTACCCAAACCGACAGCAGAACCTGTAGCTGCCAAAATAAAGATCCATCGGCTCGCCCACGAGTCCTGGATTGATGTTTTATTTGTCATAATTATCTCTAAATGGTTGAAAGCAAAAACATAAACAGCGATCAGAGTTGGTTTTTTGACCCATACCTATGCTTCCTATTTTGCCAGCACGAAATATTGCTGGTAAGCAAAACTCTGAGTAGGGGCGGGATTTTCCGAATTTCGATAGGGATATGCAACTAAAAATGTTTTTTTGTGGCGTTTTCTATCATTTTGCTTGTTCCTTACCTTTTAAAATGAATTATCAATCAATAAGGTTACGCATGTAATAGTTAGTTCTCTAAATAAATATCTGGACATATATTTGATTTCATGTAGAATGATTAGACATCAAATTAAATTGTTTTAAATATCAGTTTATTGACGTTAAGCCTCTTTATTTAGGCGGTTACGATGTTTGGTAACGGTCCGGCTTATAAGTTTAACTGGTTATAAATACTTTGTTTTCTAATGGATATAATTATGAATTCAGAAAGAATTGTGTTTACTAAACCCAGTGCGATAGATGGTATGGCTGTTAATCAGTTGGTGGCAGCCTGTCCACCACTGGATACAAACTCGGTGTACTGTAACTTGCTACAAGCAAGCCATTTCAACGAAACCTCGGTTGTTGCTAGTGTGGAGGGTGGAAGTATGTTGGGATTTGTCTCTGGTTATATTATCCCCAATCAGCTAGACACTTTGTTTATCTGGCAAGTAGCGGTTAGTGAGAAGGCGCGTGGGCAAGGTTTAGCGAAAAAAATGCTTTTATCACTACTGGAAAGAACAGCATGTGCAGGTGTGCGTTACATTGAAACTAGTATTACAGCATCAAATGAAGGTTCATGGGCTTTGTTCCGACGACTGGCAGACCAGTTAGAAGCGGCTTTAGAAGAATCTGTAATGTTTGATAAGAAAGATCATTTTAAAGGATTACACGATACCGAACATTTAGTCAGGATCGGTCCTTTTTTCAAGAAATCAGAGATCTGATGGATTTATCAGGAGATAAGTTAGAAATGCGATGAGTCCTAAAGTGTCGTTCTCAGTTTTTGCTTTCTAACATATTGCTCAAAACAACAGTTTATTCACTTAAAGGATGATGAAAATATGAAAATTTTTGACGAAATCGAATCAGAAGTACAGTCTTATGCCCGCTCTTTCCCACGCGTTTTTCACCGTGCACAAGGAGGCTCACTTGTTTGACCAAGAAGGTAATAAGTACCTAGATTTCTTGGCGGGCGCAGGTACTTTAAACTACGGCCACAACAATCCAGTGTTTAAAGAAAAATTGGTGGAATACATTCTAGAGGATGGAATTACACATGGTCTAGATATGCATACGAAAGCCAAAGGTGAATTCCTTGAAGTATTCAAAAAGCACATTCTTGAGCCTCGTGGTCTTGAGTATATGGTGCAGTTTACTGGACCAACGGGTACTAACGCCGTAGAAGCAGCGCTGAAATTGGCACGTAATGTCACTGGTCGTGAAAATATCATCAGTTTTACCAATGGTTTCCACGGTTGCAGTTTAGGGGCTTTATCCGTAACGGGTAATTCTCATCATCGTGGTGCTGCAGGTACTAGCCTTGGTGCTGGCGTTTCTACCGTACCCTTTGATGGTTATTTAGGTGATGGTATTGAAACTACTGAGTATCTTGACAAGGTTCTATCTGATTCTAGTAGTGGTGTTGATACGCCTGCTGCCGTGATTGTTGAAACGGTACAGGGCGAAGGTGGTATTAATGCCGCAAGCTTTGGTTGGTTGCAGAATCTAGAAGCCGTTTGTAAAAAGCACGGTGTTCTTCTAATCGTTGATGATATCCAAGCGGGTTGTGGTCGTACTGGTACCTTCTTCAGTTTTGAAGACGCTGGCATTAAGCCGGATATCGTTACTATGTCGAAATCACTAAGTGGTTATGGCTTGCCGTTCGCAGTTGTTCTTATGCGTCCTGAGTTGGATGAGTGGAAGCCCGGTGAGCATAACGGTACATTCCGTGGTAATAATCTTGCCTTTGTTACGGCTAAAGTAGCCATTGAGACTTACTGGAAAGATGATGCGTTTGAAAAAGAGATTAAGCGTAAAGGTGAGTACATTCATGAGCGTACACAAGCGATCGTCAATGAATTTGGTGAGGGTAACTTCACTCTTCAAGGTCGAGGCATGATGCGAGGCATTAACTGCGTGAGTGGTGAGTTGGCTGGCAAGATTACTAAAAAATGCTTCCAGAATGGTCTGATGATCGAAACATCTGGCGCTGATGATCAAGTCGTTAAATTCCTTTGTCCGCTTATTATTAGTGATGAAGATCTAAAACAAGGTATTGATATTTTAGAGAATGCCATTCGTGATGTGTGTGCTAAAGAAGACGATATGCCTGAGGCAAAAAGTTATTTTGATGAGAACTATGATATCGCTGTCTAGTCTCTCTTATACAAAGCCGCCTTCTTATTTTGAGGGCGGTCTTTTGTGTCGAACACTTGAGTGAAGTAAATAGTAAGTCAAAAACCTCAAGTTTCTTTCGGTAACGCTTTACCGACAATGAAGCGATCTTCGGATCATAAGGAGAAAAGAATGTTTGCACGTGATTTAGCTGAATGTGAAAAAACCGAACGCCGTGTTGTGTCTCCAGACGGAAATTGGGAAAGCACTCGTCTTTTATTGAAAGAAGACAATATGGGCTTCTCTTTCCACATTACGACTATTTATGAAGGTAAGGATTTTGATATGCACTATCAAAATCACCTTGAATCTGTGTATTGCATTTCTGGCGAAGGTGAAGTGGAAAGTCGCGAGACGGGTCAAAAGCATCATATTAAGCCAGGTGTTGTTTATGTGCTAGATAAACACGACGCACACACCTTACGAGCGTTTAAAGAATTGAAATTGGCTTGTGTCTTCAATCCGCCTATTACTGGCAAAGAAGTACATAACTCCGAAGGCGCTTACGAGCTGTTGGATTAAGAATACATATAAAATCAATTCGTTAATATTGAAGGAGTAGATGAGGGGGTACGATAATGTCCGCGTCGGCATCAGCTTTAGCAAGAAATGTTTTTTATGATACGAAGCTTTTGGAACAAGAGCTTTCAAGTAAAAAAATTCTAGTGAAGAGTGGGTGAAAAAGAACATACGAGGAGAACAAAAAGATGTGTATCCCTCTAGACAGTATTCTTCACCAACGCACATTCATCGCCAAGACCCCGTTATTTACTCCAATGACCGAAAAAAGCGCCGCTCGAAGAAGCGCTTTTAGATCAGTATGAAAAGAAAGGTTTTTTATTCTTAGATGATCTTTTTGATGATCATGAAGTGGCTGATATGCAACGACATATGCAGCGCTTACGAGACAGTGATGAAATAAAGCACAGAGCAGAAAGTATTACAGAAGTGAGTAGCGGTGATGTTCGTTCGGTGTTTGATGTTCATAAGTTGAGTCATTTTTTTCAGAGTATCGCACAAGACCCACGGTTAGTTCGAATTGCAGAATATCTTTTGGGTGACGAGGTTTATCTTCATCAGACGCGTTTGAATTATAAGCCAGGATTTCGTGGAAAAGATTTTTACTGGCATTCGGACTTTGAAACATGGCATACGGAAGACGGTATGCCGCGTATGAGAGCCTTGAGTATGTCGATTACACTGACTCCCAATGATTATCATAATGGCCCTTTGTTGTTGATTCCGGGTTCTCATCAAACGTTTATATCTTGTGTTGGTGAAACACCAGACAATAACTACCTTTCTTCGCTTAAAAAACAAGATGTTGGCATTCCAGATGATGTCTCATTGCAGTCATTGATTGAGCAGAATGGTATTGAAGCAGCTGTTGGTCAGCCTGGCAGAATTATTTTGTTTGATTGCAATCTGCTACATGGCTCAAATAGCAATATTACTTCATCGCCTAGGTCGAATTTATTTTTTGTCTACAATGCCTTGTCGAATCGTGTGGTTTTACCGTTTGGTAATACGGCGCCAAGGCCTGAATACATCGCGGCTAGGAAGTCGATTAAAGGCCTCAAAAAGAGCGATTAGTGCTTAAATTTTCCGCAACCTTATGACAATATAGCGGCAGTTTTAAATTTCGGCATAAGTTGGCTTTTAGCCCCTTAAAAATTGGAAAAATGATGGGACAACATACAGTTGAGAAAATCGGCGGCACGTCCATGAGTGACTACCGTTCAGTTAGAGATAATATAATTTTTAAACCCACTTTAGCGAATAATATGTACCAGCGAATATTCGTTGTTTCTGCTTATGCAGGTATGACAGATAAGCTGTTGGAGCATAAGAAAACGGGTGACGCAGGTGTATTTGCTTTGTTTGCTCAGGAGCGCAAGCAAAACAATTGGTTTCCTGCTTTGCAAGATGTTCGCAATTCAATGTTGGCAATCAATCACAGCCTATTTGAAGCGGGAGAGCTACGCCATAAAGCGGATGCTTTTTTAAATAGTCGTTTGAAAGAAGCTCAAGAATGTTTAGAAGACTTGCATCGTCTTTGTCAACACGGACATTTCTCAATTAGTGAGCACCTTGCGACAGTTCGTGAAATGCTTGCCAGTCTTGGCGAGGCACACAGTGCTTGGAATACCGCGCACCTTTTACAGCGCGACGGTGTAAACGCTGTGTTTGTTGATTTGACCGGTTGGAATAGTCCAAGTCATATGTCGCTTGATGAGCGTATTCTAGATGCGTTTAAAGATATCGATTTAAGCAAAGAGCTTCCTATTGCGACAGGTTATGCGCACAGTGAAACAGGTCTAATGTCTACTTTTGACCGTGGTTACAGTGAAATGACATTTAGTCGAATTGCGGTTCTGACGAAAGCTCATGAAGCCGTTATTCATAAAGAATTCCATCTAAGCAGTGCCGATCCTCGTTTGGTTGGTGAGAGTAAAGCGGTGCCAATAGGTCGGACCAACTACGATGTCGCTGATCAGCTTGCTAATCTTGGGATGGAAGCGATTCATCCGAAAGCGGCGAAAGGTTTACGCCAAAGTGGTATATCATTGCGTGTGAAGAATACCTTTGAGCCAGAGCATACTGGTACGCTTATTACTGGTGATTACGTCAGTGATGCACCTTGTGTTGAGATCATTGCTGGCTGTCGTGGCGTATTTGCCGTGGAACTGTTCGATCAAGATATGGCAGGTGATATCGATAAATTTGATGTGGATATTCTTAAAGTATTAAGACAATTCCATGCGCATATCATCGCTAAAGACATTAATGCGAATACCATTACACACTATTTGGCTATCAACCTGAAAACCTTGAAGCGTGTCATGAGAGTATTGCATGAGCGTTTTGCAGACGCTGAGATTACGCAACGTAAAGTGGCGATTGTTTCCGCGATAGGTAGTGATATGAAAACCACAGGTATGTTAGCGAAGGCGGTAAAAGCCATTGCAGAACAGAATGTGAATGTGTTGGCAATGCACCAATCTATGCGTCAGGTAGATATGCAGTTTGTTGTCGATGAAGAAGATTACGAAAAAGCCATCTGCAGCTTACATAAAGAATTGGTTGAAGTGCATAATCATGGTCGAGCTATCTGTTTAGCGTCCTAATCGATAAGTAATTTGTCCAAGTGAAGACTACCAACCCTAAATGTTAGAAATGACATTTAGGGTTTTTTTATATTAATGAGAGGCCTTTGACGTTTAGAGCCTTAATTTTGCCCTAGTCAATGTGAACGATAGGGCTGCCGCGATTGAATTCCTCCGCTGTCACCGCTTTACTCACATAGTAGCCTTGACCAAAGTCACATTGAAAATTAGCGAGCATTTTCCACTGTGCTCTGGTTTCTATGCCTTCTGCTAATACTTTAATATTAAGTTTATGCGCCATGGCAATAATGGCTTCGACAATTTTTCGGTCGTCTGGGTCTTCTTCTAGGTCTATCACAAAGCTTCGATCAATTTTTAATAAATCCACGGGAAGATTTTTTAGCTGAGAAAGAGAGGAATATCCTGTGCCGAAGTCATCAATCGCAATACAAATGCCCATGTCTTTAAAGGTTTGTAGCAGTGCTCTTGCGAGGTGGACGTCTTCAAGAATAGATGTCTCAGTGATTTCAAAGCCAATTAAATTAGCCGGCACTTGATATTTAATCAGCAGCTCTTTAACTAAAACAACAAAATATGGGTCAGACAATTGCGAGGAGGCAAGATTGATATGCAGTAAAATATCGGGTCTATTCTCCAATTTACGTCTAGCCAGATAAGCAATACTTGTTTCTAGAATCCAGTAGCCTAACACCACAATTTTTCCCGTGCTTTCGGCCAGTGGAATAAAATCATTGGGGAAAATTAAGCCTTTTTCAGGATGATTCCAGCGGATCAGAGCTTCTGCACCAATGACTTGGTTGGTATGAAGGTCAAACTGGGGCTGAAAGTACAGTTCAAACTCATTTTTTTGCAAGGCCTGTGTTAAGTCTTCTTCTGCTTTGACCAAGTTATGAGTGCTGATTTTCATATTTTCAGTATAAAAAGCGTATTGATTTTTACCTTGTGACTTTGCTTGATACAAAGCCATATCTGCGTTCTGCATAATAGTGACTAAGTCATAGCCATGTTCAGGTATCATGGCAATGCCAAGAGAAGTACTGAGCATGTACTCACGTGTCTCTAGTTTTGCTGGAGCACGAATGCTCTCTAATATTCGTGTGGCTTTTTCGCCTGCTTGTTTTTTACTGCTCACGTCACCCAATAAAATACCAAATTCATCGCCACCTAAGCGGACCACTAAGTCGGAAATACCTTTTAATTTAGTGAGACGATTTGCCACAATAACCAGAACATGATCTCCAACATCATGACCTATGGTGTCGTTAATGCGTTTAAAGTTATCGAGATCAAAGTAAATAAAGGCTGAAATACGCTTAGCCTTTTGATTATCAAATAGTATTTGTGGAAGGCTATCTTGTAGGTAACGACGGTTTGGTAAAGCAGTTAAAGGGTCCTTATAAGCTAAATCTTGCAGTTCTGCGGTTTTTTCTTTTACTAAAACTCTGAGTCTAAGTGGCTGAAGTAAAATACCGTATAGCGACATAGCGAGTAAAAGCGCCACAATAATAGAAAGCATATAGCCTGATATTCTGCGTTTTTCTAATTGTTGATCTAAATCACGGCTAACGCTAAGGGTCCATTTACCAACGGGCAGAATCAACTCCGTTGACGCTTTGATATCCGTTAGAGGCATAGCTGAAGAGAAAAGAGGAATGCTTTGGTTGCTATCTGCGTAGATTCTGGTAAGGCTGAATTGATAGCCCTCTTTCTCCAGTTGTTTTAACTGTGTCGTTTCTAATAGATTTTCTAAATACACAACTGCCGAAGCAAATCCCCAAAACAATTCATATTGGGTTTCTTTATGTAAAAAAACCGGCGCACGACTAATCACAGCTACACCGCCTTGAACGAGAGGAACGGGACCAATAACAAAGAGTTGGCGATTTTGAATAGCTAATAAGGCCTCATCTTTGAATCTTGGTGTTGATACAATATCGAGTCCAATGGCGGCTTCATTGCCCTTCAGTGGATAGATTTGTTTAATAATACCGTCTGGTGAGAGTTGCAGGTTTTCAATGCCACCAATTGACTGTATCAGTTTGTCTGCGTAGCTATCAAACCATTCGGTATTACCATTATTTAGTTCAACTTCATAAGCTAATATTTGCGCCGTGGTAAAAATAGAGGATAGACGGCGTTCGAGAAGAGAGGCTTGCGTGCGAGAAAGGCCGCTTAAAATAGATTGTTGTTGATTAATAATGGAATTGGTCGTGGATTGGGTCCAATAAACACCAAATAAAGCAATAGCAAAAAAAGCGACCAACGAGAAAAATAGAGCTGAAGGCTGTTTAAACTCGGCTTTTTTCAATGAGCTATCCTTTATTCGATAATTGATAAACAGTCTGGAATCATACACATAAATTGCTTAGAGGTATTTGGTTTTTTTGTAAATTCATATGAGGTTATTGTTTTGATTATATTGCATTAAGCGGCAGTTAAACCAAACGATAGTTGATGGAGAGAAGAAGAGTTCGCCACGATTTAGTGATCAAATCGTGGCGTGAAAAGCCATTTATACTAGGGCGAGAAAGACACCTGCGACGGCAATCAAGCTACCCATAATGCGAGTCAAAATGGGAGCTTGAAAACGAGCCATTATAATAGCAAAGCCGATACCAACAATATGCAACAGTGCGGTTGCAGCAGCAAAGCCTAATGCATATTCAGCTCCGTTAGCATTCAAAGGCATTTCTAAACCGTGAGCGGCGCCATGGAAAAGAGCAAACAATCCAGCAATGCCAGCACAAACGGCAATAGGGAAACGTGCCGCGCCAACTAACAAAGCGCCCATCAGAATCACCGACAAGACAATGCCTTGCTCGATGAAAGGAACTTGCACACCCGCAACCGCTAATCCGCCACCAACCAACATGGTGCCAACAAATGCGGCAGGAATCGCCCACAAAGCACGACCACCAAGGCTTGCAGCCCAAAGGCCAATGGCTAGCATCGCTAACAAATGGTCCAAACCACCCATAGGGTGCATAAAGCCCGTCATAAAGCTGGTTGTGTGTTCGTGTCCTGGGTGAGCGGATGCAAGAGCGGGTATAGCGGCAACAAGTGCGGCTAATGCCATTTTAAGCGATAAACGCATGGATTTGTCTCCAAAAAATATTTATAAATATTAAGACCGTACAAAATGGTCTTGTCTAAACCACCGCTCTTGCGGCTGGAACAGAAGATTCTAACATACCCACAGTGTGGGTAAATTGAATGATCTTGCCAATCGATAACGAAATATTCAGCTGCCAACAAAATACGGTGGTAAATTAATCTTCTATTTAGTGTTAACTATCCATTTCATAATCAGTCTGATTTAATTTGGGCAATCAATCTGGTGTTTACCTAGGAGTGAACTATGGCCTTCCATCTATGGACTTTGTTTTTCTTGGCTTACTTGGTGACCACTCTGTCACCGGGGCCGAACGTATTGTTGGTGCTTAAGAACAGTATTCAATTCGGTTGGAAATCAGCCTTCATTACTATTTTCGGTAATTTGACCTGCCAGTTGTTGATCGTGTGCTTAGTTGCTTTGGGTGTTGGCGCATTGTTACAAACATTGCCGGTTTGGTTTCTGGTGATGAAAATATTAGGCGGAACCTATTTGATTTACCTTGGGATTAAAGCGTTACGATCCAAAAAGAAATCTACTTTTGATGCTATAGATAATACAGTTGTCACTAAGTCGACTAAAACCGGACTTGCGCTGTTTGGTGAGGCGTTCTTGGTTTCAGCCAGTAACCCTAAAACGTTGATATTTTTGTCTGCCTTTTTACCCCAGTTTTTAACCCTAGAATCGCCAGCGTATCAACAGTTTTCGATCATGTTTATTACTATCTGCGCTATCGTTACTAGCGTGCATATCGGCTATGCTTTTGGTATCGCTCGCCTAGGAAAACGCTTTTCATTAAAAAACATGGAAGCAAAAATCACCAAAATAACAGGCGGCTTGTTTATCACCATGGGTGGTGGAATATTGTTGAGTAACCGATAACGTAAACGGAAGGACGTATACGAACAAACTAACAATGATTGTGAATAGAAGTATGACAGAAAGCCTTATTTACTCTATTTATTAGGTGGCAATAAGGCCTTGTTACTAGGTGTTTCCAAAATATTACATATGATGAGACAGTTTCACTCCAAAATTCACGCTGTGATTGTTTTCGAATGTTACTTCATTGCTCGCTAGATTAGCCTTAGCTTCACCAATCCATGTATAGGATACGCCTGTCGTAATGGCAGTGTTTTGTGTTGCTTGATATTTTAGCCCAGCAGTTAATGAAGTATAGCCATCGGTTGGTGACAGGTTACTAACTAGGTTTCCTGATGGTTTTTCATACGCGATGGAGAGTAACCCTGTAAAGTTGTCTGTTAGTTTCTGGCCAAGCCCGAGAGAGTAGGTGAGAGAGTTGTCTCTATAACCAACAAGGTTATTTGCTTGATTGACAAACTGGGTGAAAAGCGGGGGAGTGATTTTTGTTTTGTTCCATTCAACCCAACGGGCAGAAAACATCAGAAGTGTGGATTGTGTAATACCAGTCTGAAAGTCGAAGTTTAATGATTTAGGCATATCGACGTTAAACGACGTCTCTTTCGTAAAAGAGGAACTGACTATATTTTCTTGGCTATCAAAATTCACCTTTATCGCTGAGTGATAGGTTAACGAGGTCCGAAGCGCGATATCTGGAATTTCATAGGCTGCGCCCAACAGATAACCCCAATCGTTCTGAGTATCTGTTTTCATGGTGTAGAGTAGATTGTTCGATCGCTGATTGACGGTAACATCACCACTTGATGTGACATTTCTTAGCCCGCCATAGACTGAAAAAGGAGGATTTATTTTATAGCGAACGATTCCGCTGATGGCTATGGTATCGACAGAAGCACGGGTTCCAGAAAGGGGATAAGTCGAATTTGAAGGGTAGCGAATATCTGCACCAAAAGGTTGATCTACAATAATGGCTATGGAAGTTGAGTTGGACACGTCTTGTTTATAGGCGCCACCGAAAAAATAGCCTTTTTTTGCCACGTTTCCTGATTGGATTGAATCCGTTAGCTTGCCTGATACTTCTGGATCAACGCTATAGGCGCTTAATTCAAGATACGTTCCTTGCTCGAATAGAGGGGCAATGGGTTGTCTTGATAGATCCATACCGCCGGCATATACCTCTTTGGCACTAATTGAGCAAAGAGTGATCAAAATGACTATGTTTTTCATGAAACTTTTACCTGTTATCGGTTCTATGTCGGCTTAACGTTTAAAATGATGCTGTAAAGCAAATAAAAAATATTTGGGCGTGTCTTTTATGGCGGCCAATAATAAAGTAATTGTAAAGGATTGCTAAATGGTAAATCGGTTATTTCTAAAGTCTGAGGCTGAACGATTATGGCGAGCGGTTGGGCGCAAGATGGCGCGGTGCAAGATCAAATAGACGCGACGGTAGACTCTGAAGTCGAGCGTGCAAAAAACAGTATGCCAAAAGGTAAGAGCCTGACTCATTGTGAAGCATGCGACGCAGTGATTCCTGAGCCTCGTCGCAAAGCCATTCAAGGTGTACGTTTGTGTATTCAATGTCAGTCTGAGCAAGAGAAGAAAGGTCGAACGTCTTGGTACAATCGGGCGGGCAGTAAAGACAGTCAGCTAAGATAAAATCGATAAGTTGTTTTTGTCATTGCATTGATATTGGTTCCAGTATTCTTCATGGAATCTGTGTATTTATCGTTGAATTTAGCCTGCTTGATCTTCTCTGTTGTGGTAAGGTTTCGCTTATCTAAAAGGGCGTTTTGATCATGAGTCTAACGCACTGTTTCTTTCAGAATAAATTAAGGATGAGCTTGTGGTAGACACTTACTCAACAGAAGTAAATAAATTAGAGAAACTGCGTGCGGCTTGGTTGCCTGCGGTGGAGTTTCTTTTTGGCGAAGCCGTTGCCGAAGCCAAGTTTGATGGTTTTGAAGTTGGTGATGACATTGCCAAACCAGGTGCGGTATTTGAACACGCCGATGAACCATACCGTTATAAGATTCAGATGCCAGCTCGTGTCTTCAGTAATGATGTCATGTTGTTGGCGGATGTCATTCAAGAAATGGTTCGTGGGCAATATCCTATCGGTTTTGAAGGCGCTAAAACGCCAGCACTGTGTGAAGGTGTTGCGGTCTTTGGTGCAATTACCGCCATCAAGCAAGTGTTTGGTGAAGAGTCTGTCGATTCATATCTAAATGCATTGCGTGAACAAGCGTTTCCTTATTACGACGCGTTCTCTTATGTGGCGGTTTTGTTAGCTGAAGATCCACAAGCCATTAAGAAATTACGTGGTGTTCAACCTTTCTTGTACAAGGTAGAGCGAGTGGATTTTGAGGCTGCTCAGGTAGAAATAGACCGTAAAATCAAAGACATTCTTTTATTGGCTTTTCGTGCTTAACAACGACGTTACATCGAACAGAAACAAAAATGCCGCGTGATCGCGGCATTTTTGTTGGTAATGTTAGCTAAGTATCGTATTAGCTTTTTAGTTCAGACAATTCTTCACTAAACCAAATTTTGCGTTTAAAGCGAGGGTTTTTAGACGACATATCGATTTTATAAGGGTTAGGCTCGTGGATCTGTGGCAAATCAAGAATGTTGCAAAGCTCTTGAGCAAGCCATTTCTCTACTTTTAGCACAACCATTTTCTTACGCAAGCGACCTTGCTCATCACGGTTTAAAATCGTGGGTAGGGTATTCAGCGTTAAAATCTCACCAATTGCTGGATGCGCCATACGCTCACGACCTTCATCGCTGGCATAAAAATGCGATACGGCAAACACCATGCGTTGAGGATTGATTTGTTGTAAGAATTGGCAAGATTTTACCACGGTAGAACCCGTGCGAACCATGTCGTCAAACAATACAATGCTCGCACCATCTAGGCCGTCGAAAGTGTGTTCGCTTTCTTTATGGAGAGTGATTTCTACTTTACGTTCAGCGGTACGGTCTTTGTCTAGCATAATAAATTTTGCTTTGCTTAGGCCGAGTGTTTTGTACATTTGCTTAACGAAGTCACGTGCGCCTTTATCGGGAGCACAAAGTACTAATCCTTCCCCATCTTCACCGTAATGTAGAATGTTTGAATTCAACAAGTAATGCGCGTAAATCTCATAAGGAATTAAATTATGGAAGTCACCTTCAAATACTTCGGTAAACATCTTTTGAACGGACTCGGAATGGTTGTGAATGGTCATCACAGTGTCCACGCCAGATAGTTTTAGCAACTGTGCATAAAGTTTGGCAGTAAAAGGCTGGCCATCGAATTTTTTAATATCTTGGATATCACGTTCAAAACTGGTTTCGCCTAAGCTTTGGTGAGGACCACGATCTTGTGCACTATAGAAAAGATCTGGCTCGACCAAAATGACGCGGTCGGCTCCGTTCTCTTTTGCTGCACGGGCGATGATCAGGTTAGACATCGCCAGTTCTTGACGACTTTTTACGTGGCTGCCAGTACTCACAATGATGACAGCCTTACCCTTGAGTTTGCGGCCAATATTATCGAAATCGGCTTCATCGGAGATAAACCGAGGGCAAAACTCGGAATTCATGAACTGCTTCATACTGATTAAATCAGCGATGTCTTCGTGTTGCCCCATTGCATAAGCGACATCAATAGCAAAAGGGTTATCGGAAGAGTTACTAACAACGACGACATTAGTAGCCTGACCGGTCAACAAAGTCATGATAGATCCTTAACTAAGGGTATGGGAATTTGCGCTGATTTTAATACTTGTAGGTTTGTTTCGATAGGGTTGATTGAGGATAAATGGCATTTTTATAAGGATTGGACATGGCTAGGGTCACTTATGCACCAGATAATGGCTGCCAATATCATGCTTCCTATCTTGAAACATTTAATTTGAGTGAATAGATTGGAACCCTTTGCCCTGCTATATTCTGATTAAGGCTTGTTTATAAACCTCTCTAAAGAGACTCGTGCGATTATGACAGACATTCGAAATATAGAAAAAACACTGCTATCTGACAATTGGTATACCTTGAATAAGTTTTCTTTTGAACTAAAAGGCAAAAATGGTCAGTGGCAACGTCAAGAGCGTGAAGCGTACGATAGAGGAAACGGCGCAACTATTTTGCTGTACAACGTTGAAAAAAAGACAGTGGTACTGACACGACAGTTTAGAATGCCTACTTTCGTTAATGGCAATCAGGATGGCATGTTGATTGAATCTTGTGCTGGATTATTGGATCAAGATAACCCCGAAGATTGCATAAAACGAGAGACGGAGGAAGAAACGGGTTTTAAAGTCGAGCAGGTACAAAAAGTCTTTGAAGCCTACATGTCACCCGGTTCTGTGACAGAAATTTTATACTTCTTTGTGGCTGAATACTCGGACAACATGAAGGTATCCGATGGTGGCGGCCTCGAGCACGAGCAAGAAAATATCGAAGTGCTAGAAGTGGATTTTCAATTAGCGTGTGACATGATAGTTTCAGGGGAAATTAAAGATGGTAAAACCATTATGCTGCTGCAATATGCTAAATTAAACGGTTTGCTATAATGCACAAGTAAAATTTAATGCTTCCCCTGAGTTGAGTTAGCCTATTTTTTTGTGCCAGAATAAAATCAACTTGGTGCCGTTGATGACGCGTTAAATTCTTTATTTAAACGAAATTGATGTGGAAGATAAACTGGCGCTGTTGGTGGCAAATGGTGCCAGATGGATTTTAAGGTAGCCACGGTAGCTGGCCCATATAAGTTAGCTGGCACGCCAACAGAATTGAGCCAGTGAGCGATCCAAGGGTTAAGTGGATTATCGTCAAAACCGAAAAAGGTCATCTGTTTAATAGGGTCTAGTCCTGCTTCTTGTGCACGACGATATGCGCCATAGGCTAGCATATCGCTGAGGCAGACAATGACATCCGGTCTTTTGGGCATGTCTAAAAAAGTTTGCATGCTTTCGTAACCAACTTCTAAATGATTAAGTCCTGCTACGTGAGCGTGAGGGATATCGTTGGGATCAATACCAGCTTCTGACAACCTATCTAATAGGCCTCTACGTCGCTCTACAGCGGCAGTAAAATTGAGTGAGGCATGAATGATCCCAATGTTTTTCTTTCCATGCTGTAAAAGTAAATTTGCGACATCTACACCGGCTTGGTAATTATTGATGCCAACATAATAGCTATGCTCTTGATCTGGGGCGGGGCGATTAATAAAGAGTAATGTCGTGCCACTGTTACGGTAATCAGTTAAAAGTGCACTTTGAACGGCACCAATGATGACCACCGCACGAGCCAACTGAGACTGCATTTCTCGTAAGTATTCGTCTTGTATCGTTGCTTCTTCATGAGTATCGCATAAGGACATAATGTAACCCTCCCCCTTAAAGCCAGCTCTATCGATGAAGCGATGGCTGACATTGCAGGATTAGCCAAGCTTGCCGCTAATACACCGACCATCCGACTTTCTTGACATCTTAACGCTCTGCCAACGCTTGCTGGTCTGTAGCCGAGTTCTTCCACCGCTTTTTTGACTTGAAGGATCGTTTGTTCTGATGCCTTGTTGGTAATGCCGTTGATAATACGAGAGGCGGTTGCAGTCGAAACATTGGCATGAGCGGCGACCATCGCTAAAGACGCTCTTTTATTCGAGGTGTTTTTTTGCTTTCTGCGCGGAGCTGATGGCATGTCTCTTCCTTGGGATAAAGGCATTAAAGAGCCAAGATTTTAGCCTTGATCGATAGTGGCAACAAGCAAGTTACTGATGTTGCTGTTATTAGGTGTGCTTTCGCTCTTGAGCGAAGTGTAATGACGTGGTTATACTTATTTGGTTAATCGATTAACCAAATAATTTTTAAGCATTCAATACAATAAAGATAATAAGGACTGTTGTTATGAAAAATAAGCAAACGACGCGTTACGCTGCTGCGTTACTTGTGGTGTCTTGTGTTCCATTTTCTGCGGTACAAGCTGAAAATAGAATTGATATTATCCGAGCAGATGCCCCTGAATTAGCGGCTTATGGCGAGCAGACAGTTGGTGTTAGACAATTAGACTTTATTCATAAAAGCCAAATAGACATTGTAAACACAGACACTAATAGAAAAGAGGATGATGTTTTTCCGTATTACGATCGTCCATTAACTGTACAGGTTTGGTATCCTGCTGCTTCAAATGCCAAGGGGGAAACGGTCTTAAAGGCGCTGATCCGAGATGGCAAAACCCTAGTTGATCTCCATGGTAAGGCCATAGTAGATGCTCAACCTGCGACTACTAAAACGTTGTTTCCGCTCGTAATTCTGTCACACGGTTATCCAGGTAATCGTTTCTTGATGTCACCCATCGCGGAAAATATTGCCTCAAAAGGATATGTCGTGGTGTCTATTGACCACACTGATTCAACTTACAGTACTTTATCTAAAATTAGCTCAAGCTTGGTGAATAGAACCAAAGATCAGTTGTTTATTTTGAATCAAATAGATCGTTTAGCAAAAGATAAAACCTCCTTTTTGTATAATCTAGTAGATGTAAACAATACTGGGATTATTGGTTATTCAATGGGCGGGTATGGCACAGTGGTGACCGTGGGTGGTGGTTTGACGCAATACGCTTTGGATCAAAGAGAAGGTTTTTTCTCTACACCGAAAGGCACTTTAGATCAGTATTTGAGCGGAAGTAAAGAGTATCTCGCCTTAGCGGATAGTCGAATTAAAACCGCGGTCACTTTTGCGCCTGCTGGGATGAAAAGGCATTTTATGGATTCAAACACAGCAAAAGGTATTCGAGTTCCTATGCTATTTATAGCGGGGTCGGTGGACGATGTGGTTGGCTATGAAGACGGTGTGCGTGCTTTATGGAAGTCGGCAACCAGTGTTCATCGCTCTTTGCTGACATTCGACTATGCAAATCACAATGCAGGCGCACCGATGGCACCACCTGAAGAAGCCAACAAAGTGGACGCTGATTTAGGCTTTAATTTAACCATGCATTATCTTGATCCTGTTTGGGATAACGTACGCATGAATAATATTTCAACACATTTCATTACCGCGTGGTTAGGTCAGTATTTGAAACAGGATTCTGCTATGTCGAGCTATTTTGATTTAGTACCTCTATCGAATGATGGTCAATGGAGCAAAGATAAAAATGGCATGGAGAACTCAGACAATACCTACTGGAAGGGTTTCCCTAACAGAAGCGCAAGTGGCTTGAGATTGGAAACCTTAAAGGCTGGCTCTTAAAAAAACAGCCAGCAGCGTCATGTATTGATAACCTAGGCAAGACCTCTCAGCAGTTAATAGGTCTTGCCTTTAGTTTGTGTTATGGGTAAATGATGAGCTAAAGGATGATCTAAGGTAACGCTGTAATTTTTTCGAAATTGCATTGGCGTGACATTGAAGGCGAGTTTAAATTTTTTAGCAAAATAGGCTGAGCAGTTGAAACCACTCTCAAAGGCAATGTCTGAGATTGGTTTATTGCTTTCCGTTAGGAGTTGAATGGATTTTCGTAACCGATAATTTAACAGGTAGTTGTTTGGTGAACAGCCTAGAGCGTTGCGGAATATTCGATAACATTCACTTTCGCTGATATTTGCTGTCTGACTTATATCGGCAATGGAAATGCGCTCTCCATAATGACCATGAATGAAATTTAGCAAGGTTTGTATTCTTCTTTCGTTCGTCTTTGAGCGGTTTTGAGTTGCGGTGATGTCTTGCTGATTGGTACAGAAGATGTGCCAGAATTTCATTAGCGCAATGTTCATATAAAACTCGCGGTCAGAGCCTTCTTTTTTCCATACATCAAAGGCTGTCACCAGCTCATTGATGACTTGCTGGTGCCAAGCTTTGTTATTGGAGAATTTATAAAATAGCAGCTCTTTGTTATTGAGAACAGGCAGCACATGCTTTTTATAAATCAGCCCAAAATCAACACCACCCAATATTTTGGGACTGAACACCACGTTGAGTATTCGACAGTCTTCAGAGCCATGATTCGTTAGCTTGTGTAAGGTGTTGGCATTGATAAAGACCATTTCGCCCGTTCGGATTATGTCGCTGGAATGAATGCATTCAACCTTTGTTGCGCCTTCTACCACCAGTACAACTTCAATTTCGTCGTGCCAGTGCCATGGTACTTCGCCACCAACAAAATGGGAAAAGCGTTCGTCGTAAGATCCACAGGGAAAGTCATGACTTCCGTGAATTGTGAGTTCTCTACCATTCTCTTCTGTTTCAATCTTATAAATTTGCATGGCATCGCTTAGTAACGTTGTTAGGTTAAATGGCTCGGCAGAATTGTTTTGATAGAATCGTTATATTTTAAGAGAGTATATGCCTATAGATAAAAAAATTAGGCGGTATTGTTCTAAGTCGTTCAAAATAGCCAAATTAAAATAGGTAATCAATGTCATGCTTTTGCTTTTTATCATCTATATCGCTTTTATCAGTTTAGGTTTACCTGATGCCGTGCTTGGTTCATCTTGGCCGATTATGAAAAACGACTTAAATGCCTCGCTGGAATTTGCCGGTGTTATTTCTCTCATCATCAGTGCTGGCACCGTGCTCTCCAGCCTTTATGTGACAAAAGCGATTCATTATTTTGGTATAGGAAAAGTCGTTGCGCTAAGTGTCTTGCTGACTGCGATAGCATTATTTGGCTTTAGTATGTCCAATATAGCCTGGGCGCTTGTGTTCTTAGCTATTCCGTTAGGTGTTGGAGCGGGCGCTGTGGATGCGGCACTGAATAATTTTGTTGCCTTGCACTACAGAGCCAAGCACATGAACTATCTGCATTCATTTTGGGGTGTTGGTGCGACCGCTGGACCACTTTTAATGGCGAATTATTTGGCTCTCAAAGATGGTTGGCGCGATGGCTATATGACCATTGCGATTGTGCAATTTTTACTGGTCATTTTATTATTTGCTTCGCTTCCTCTGTGGAAAAAATTTGTCATTAGCTCAGTAAGAAGCAATGAGACCAACACTCCGTTAGTGACAAATGCTTCCGCACTAAAAATGAAAGGTGTCCCACTGCAGTTAGCGGTATTTTTTAGCTATTGCTCAATAGAAATGAGCACTGGTTTGTGGGCGGCGAGTTATCTCACAACAGAGCGCAATATTTTACCAGTAGACGCTGCTTTTTGGGTCGCCATGTACTATTTAGGTATTACAGTAGGGCGCTTTGCCTGTGGCGTTATTGCTGAAAAAGTGACAGAAGAAACCCTTATCCGTTCAGGCGTTGTCATTATCTTGTTTGGTTGCATTTTGCTTGCGCTACTGTTTTCAGATGAGGCTCGCCAAAATAGGCTTGATATTGATTGGGTTAGGTTGCGCCCCAATTTTTCCTAACACCATTCAAATGACACCTAAACGTTTTGGCTCATCGGCATCGCAAGCCATTATTGGTTTATCTATGGCCACGGCTTATATCGGTATCATGGTTGTACCGCCAATACTTGGTTTCACCGCAGAGATACTCACCTTTGCTTCGTTCCCCATGATATTGCTGTTGCTGGCAGGCATTATATTGCTGACCACCGAACGCTTAAGGCGTTATCACAGCACCTTCTTACGTTAATAACGAAGAGAGGCATCATGATGAGCACCGAGAATAGACCAAGCATACAGAGACAACAAACCATACTATTGCTGCTAGCATTGGATGGAAAAGTATTCTCTGAGACACTAAAGCCGCGATTTAATGTGTCGGATAACATCATTTGCAACGATATGATTTATTTAGAAAAAGCGGGCTTGTTAAAGCGTATTGACGGTGGGGCAATGGCAGTAGAAGAGTGTTCGGAGTCACAAAAAGAAAAGTAGTGGTTATCTTGTCTTACTCACCGTCAAATTTTAAGAGTGATAAAGATACAGAAATAAAAGCCAAGCCTAACAAAACACCACACGGCTTGGCTTAGACTTCATCACTTTTTTATCCGATAAACCTAAGCTCTCTCGCATTGCTGATAACAACTCGGTTTCCTCGGGCAGACGGCGCCGCGAGAGCAAATCAACCTAGCATCGTTGTCTATGCCCCGTTCTACCCAGTTGATATTAAGAATTTTCGCCACGCTCATGAGGTCTTTTTTGATGCTTCTTGGTATCTGTGAGGAACCGCCTTTGGTGACACACGCTTGGCGTAAATCGGCCGCGATGGAGAGGGCGTCTTTGCCTTGAGCATCAATAGCAGGATTCAAGTCAATGCCGGAGCAAAGTACGTGGCTATTGCCGGCAAGATCTTGCACCTTGATTGATTCACAGGCGTATATTCGCGGCTCGTCGCCGACATTAAGAATCGATATTTGTGCGGAGGTGCCTGTACTTGGTTCGCTGATTTTGCGAAACACCGACCAGTGCTGGCATGGGTCTTCCACCATGCTCATGTTGCCCCAAGGCAAAGGAATGCCATTGCCTCGATAGATGGCTTTGAGCTTACCTGGCGCGTAGGCATCGAAATAATGCCAATGAGGATAAGGTGACGCGGCCGTCATGCGACGCATGGTGACGGATTCAGAAACACCTGCCAGTTGTGCGGTATTAATTTCGTAGCCATTGCGATCTAACATTTGTCGAAATGGCACCTTTGGGCACAGCAAAGCGCCAGCAAAAAAACTGCATTCAAAATCTCGCCACGCGAATAAAATATCCTGAGCATCCATCCCCGACGATTGTATTTTTGCGTTTTTGGCTTGTAAGGGGGAAATTTCATTTCGCCCTGTAACTAGCACATTTTTCAAACCGTCTTTGTCATGCAAAACCGTGTGGCCAATGTGTACCGCAAGGTTGTACTTGAGACGCTGAGGCTGATTTTTCATGATCTGATTGATGTAAATCGTGCTTGGCGGATCAAAAAAAGACGTCACCACATGGCTTTCACCAACACCCATTTCCTGCAATACCGCTAAGGGTGTTTTTTTAAACCACTTGATTTGCAAGCCCATCTGCTTAGTGATGGCGACAATCTCATCAAGGCTCAATGGCAAGCGTTTGAGACCAACTTCTTCAGCAGCGCGCTCTAAATCGGGGAAATGATTTTGATGATGTTCCTGGTGAAACTCGAATCAACAAATGCGCAAATTGGCGACCGCTGGTACCGGTTTGGGAAAGCATTTCAGGAATGGCAATTTGCAGTATTTCTTTGGAGAACAAAAAGTTTGGCTCTAATGCCATACCATTGATGCCACCACCAGACCCTTTCGTTGGCGTAATGGCGTCTTCTTCTGGAACATCATCCAAAAACCATTCAACCTCTTTTTGAAAAACGCTGGCGATGACTTCCAATACGTCTTCACTGGGGATGCGTTTCCCCCTTTCTATCATGGATAAATAAGACACCGATGGGGCCGATTCTGCGTCCACTTTTATGCAGCGCGCCGACAGATCTTCCATGGTCAAACGGTTGCGTTTACGCAGGTTGCGGATCTTAGTACCCAAAAAATGGGCTTTACGATTGAGGCTATTTTTATTTTTCATTTTTGTAAAATTTACACTGTGTAATTCTTATTGTGAAATTTTATCTTAGTCGGGCATAGACTATAAATCAAGCAATCGTAAGAGAGATCAAATGCATTGCTAACCCTAAGAATCAGAACGATAAGAGAAAGAAGGAAAGCGAGATGAATATGCCCCAAGCAAGAAATAACAGTGTGCTTCATCCAGGGTTTTGCCACTTCATTAATGAGGAAGTGCTGCCGCTTCACGCTATCAAACCGACAAAATTCTGGCGCGACCTTGAACAGTTGATTGCCGATCTGTCACCAATTAATCGTCAACTTTTGGCGACTCGTGATCAGATGCAGCAACAAATTGATCAATGGCATTTGGATCATAAAGACCAAGCCATGGACACAAAAGCCTATGAGGCCTTCTTGCGTGAGATCGGTTACTTGGTTGAAGAGGGTGACGATTTCACCATTACCACCGCGAATGTCGATGAAGAGATTGCTCATTTGGCTGGACCTCAATTGGTTGTGCCAGTTAAGAACGCACGTTTTGCATTGAATGCCGCCAATGCACGTTGGGGCAGTTTGTACGACGCTTTTTACGGTACGGATGTCATTGCGAAAACACAGGGGCTTGAGACAGGTAAAGGCTACAACCCAGCTCGTGGCGAAGTGGTGATTGCCAAAGCCAAAGACTTTTTAGACGACGTGTTTCCGCTGGAGTCTGGTTCTCACAAAGACGTGATCAGCTACGTGGTTTATTACCATCATTTGTTGGCCTTTTTTCAAGACGGCAGCCAAATCGGCTTAAAACAACCTTGTCAGCTGGTGGCGGTAAATGGTCAGCGCAGTGAGCCAGAAGCCATTTTGCTAAAAAACAATGGGTTGCACGTAGAAATCCAGTTTGACCGTAACGGCAAAAACGGTGTGAAAGACCCAGCCAATATCAATGACATTCTTATCGAATCAGCTCTAAGCACCATTATGGATAGTGAAGATTCAGTGGCAGCGGTGGATGCGGAAGACAAAATTGAGGTTTACCGCAACTGGCTAGGACTGATGCAAGGCACGCTGGAAGCCAGCTTTAGTAAAGATGGACAGATGCAAACGCGCCGCATGAACCCTGATCGTATTTTTACGGATTTAGACAACCAAGAATACCGTCTACATGGCCGTTCTTTGTTGTTGATTCGCAATGTGGGTCACTTGATGGAATGCGACTTGATGCAAGATGAGCTGGGTAACTTTGTTCCCGAAGGCATTATGGATGCGGTAGTTACTGTGTTGATCGGTGCCTTGGATTTGCAACGTAGTAAGGGCATTCGTAACAGTAGAACCAGCAGCATTTACGTGGTGAAACCTAAGATGCATGGCCCTGAAGAAGTGGCGTTTAGCTGTAAGTTGTTTGGTCGAGTTGAGCAGATGCTTAGCTTACCAGAAAACACCATCAAGATCGGCATTATGGATGAAGAGCGTCGCACGACCTTGAATTTGAAAGAGTGTATTCGCCAGGCGAAATCTCGGGTGTTTTTCATCAATACCGGCTTTTTGGATCGTACTGGCGATGAGATTCATACCAGCATGCAAGCAGGGCCGTTCTTGCCGAAAGATCAGATCAAAACTCAACCTTGGATTCAGGCCTATGAAAACCGCAACGTCGACATAGGTTTGCAATGTGGTTTACCGGGCAAGGCACAGATCGGTAAGGGTATGTGGGCGATGCCGGATGAAATGGCGGCCATGATGGCAACCAAAATTGCCCATCCAAAAGCCGGCGCCAATACGGCTTGGGTGCCTTCGCCAACGGCGGCGACATTGCATGCTTTGCATTATCACCAAGTGAATGTGTTTGAAGTGCAAGATCGCATAAAACATCGCCAGAAAGCGAATCTAACGGATTTACTGACCATTCCGACGATTCCAAGCAATTTGACCTTGTCGGACCAAGTGATTGAGCGGGAAATTGAAAACAACGTTCAAGGGCTATTGGGTTACGTAGTGCGCTGGGTTGAAGCGGGTGTCGGTTGTTCGAAAGTACCAGATATTAACAACGTGGGCTTGATGGAAGACCGTGCGACGCTGCGAATTTCCAGCCAGCATTTGGCGAACTGGTTGCTTCATGGAGTTTGTAGCAAAGAACAAATTGATGAGGTGATGCAGCGTATGGCGCGGGTGGTAGATAAGCAAAACACAGCGACGGAAGGATATCGTCCGATGGCACAAAATGCCAAGAGTCTAGCGTTTAAAGCCGCGCAGGATTTGATTTTTAAAGGCGTGATTCAACCGAACGGCTACACCGAGTCCCTTGCTTCATGCTTATCGAATGCAGGTGAAGGAAACTCACTGAAAACGAATTAATAATTAAAGAATCTGTTCCCATTTAAACAACCTAAAGAGCGAGAAAAACGATGCATACTTACAAAAATAAAACGCAACAAGCTAGCCAAACGATTCATTCTCAAGGACCAACTTGGGCGGCGATGAACCCAGAATCAGTGGTTAGAATGCAATTGCAAAACCGTTTCAATACAGGGTTAGACATCGCCAAATACACGGCTAAGATCATGCGTGAAGACATGGCAAGCTACGACAAAGACCCAGCGAACTACACTCAGTCTTTAGGTTGCTGGCACGGCTTTATCGGCCAACAAAAAATGATTTCTATTAAGAAGCATTTTGGCACCACGCGCAGCCGCTACTTGTACTTGTCAGGCTGGATGGTCGCTGCGATGCGTTCTGAGTTTGGCCCTTTGCCGGATCAATCTATGCATGAAAAAACGTCTGTGCCAGCGTTGATTGAAGAACTCTATACTTTCTTAAAACAAGCTGATGCCCGTGAGTTGCAGCATCTTTTCAAAGAAATGGATGACGCGAGAGCCGTCGGAGATCAAGTACGTGAGCAAGCGGCGCAGCAAAAAGTCGATAACTTTGAAACGCACGTTGTGCCGATTATTGCGGATATCGATGCGGGCTTTGGTAACGAAGAGGCGACCTATTTGCTAGCGAAGAAAATGATCGAAGCGGGCGCTTGTTGTATCCAGATCGAGAACCAAGTGTCTGATGCCAAACAGTGTGGACACCAAGATGGTAAGGTAACCGTACCTCACGAAGATTTCTTGGCGAAAATTAACGCTGTGCGTTATGCATTCTTGGAGTTGGGCGTGGACGATGGTGTGATCGTGGCTCGTACTGACTCTTTGGGCGCGGGTTTAACGCAAAAAATTCCAGTGTCACAAACATCTGGTGATTTAGCTGAGCAATACAATGCCTTTATTGACGGTGAAGAAGTGACCTCACTAGAGCAAATGAAATCTGGTGATATGGCGATCAAACTAGGAAATCGTTTAATCAAACCCACGCGTTTGCCGAATGGTTTGGTGCGCTTTAAACCGAATACAGGTGAAGATCGTGTGGTGTTGGATTGCATCACCTCTTTGCAAAATGGCGCGGATCTATTGTGGATTGAAACGGAGAAACCACACATTGGTCAAATTGCTGCCATTGTGAATCGTATTTGTGACGTTATGCCTAATGCCAAATTGGTTTACAACAACAGTCCGTCTTTTAACTGGACGTTGAACTTCCGTCAGCAAGTGTTTGATGCGTGGTTGGAAGAAGGGCAAGACGTTAGCCAGTACCAACGTGAGAAACTGATGTCACAAGATTACGATGGCAGCATGTTAGCCGAGGAAGCCGACGAGCGTATTCGCCGCTTCCAAAAAGATGCCGCCGCACAGGCAGGAATCTTCCATCATTTAATAACCTTGCCGACGTACCATACAGCCGCCTTGTCTACAGACAACTTGGCAAAAGACTACTTCGGTGAACTGGGCATGTTAGGCTACGTGAGAGAAGTGCAGCGTAAAGAAATCCGCCAAGGATTAGCCTGCGTGAAACACCAAGACATGTCTGGTTCTAATATAGGAGATGACCACAAAGAGTACTTCTCTGGTGAGCAAGCATTAAAAGCATCAGGTAAAGACAACACCATGAATCAATTTGCAGTCTGATGAAATGAAATAAGCGTCAGAGTGTATTGATAACAAAAAACCAGCAGTTTCCCCCTGCTGGTTTTTTTATTAGAGGGGCTTGTTCTTCATCTAGCAAACTCTTGCTCGCTGAGCGGTTTTTTGCCCAACCCTAAGCAAAGTCTTGCTCGCTGGTGGCTTCGACTTTATTTAAGTCTTTGAAAGTATTGGGTATTTTTCTTTGGCATCTATATTGCTCTTCTGGATAGAGTGTTCAAGAACACGTTTTTACTATTTTACGAATAAGGAATTTTATTATGCCAACGCCATGTTATATCTCTATCGAAGGTGAATCTCAGGGTCTGATCACTGCGGGCGCTATGTCTGTTGATTCTATCGGTGACGTGGGCTTGGAAGGCCATGACGACGAAATGCTGGTGCAAAAGTTCGACCACAACGTAACGGTGCCAACCAACCCTCAGTCTGGTAACCCATCTGGTCAGCGCGTTCACAAACCATTCAAATTCACCGTTGCTCTGAACAAAGCGGTTCCACTGCTTTACAACGCGTTGTCGTCTGGTGAAAAACTGCCAAAAGTGGAATTGAAATGGTACCGCACCTCTGCGGAAGGCAAGCAAGAAAACTTCTTCGTAACGGCGCTTGAAGGCGCGGTTATCGTGGACATTCATTGCGAAATGCCACACTGCCAAGACCCAACAATGGGGAACTTTACACAAAACCTAACGGTCTCTATGGCTTACCGTAAGATCACTTGGGATCACATCAACTCTGGTACGTCTGGTTCTGACGACTGGAGTAAGCCAATCGAAGCGTAAGCTTGTATTGGTACGGGCCGCCTGTTCACTCAGGCGGCCTTTTTGCGTATTTTTAGACCGTCATAACAAAGGAAACTGGTATGGCTACATTGACGTTTACATTGGCACTCGACGGAATAGAAGAAGATACCCTCGTCGTTCGAGAATACCAAGGGCATGAATCGATCTCTGATTCTCTGCTGAAAGATGGTTCGCCTTGTTATGGCTTCCGTTATCAATTGTCTCTTGCCAGTCGTCAATCGGACCTGTCTGCCGACACCATCGTCGATAAAAACGCCGAGCTACGCCTGTTTCGCAATGGCGAATTAGTACAACGTGTGCACGGCATTGTGCGTCAGTTTGAAAAAGGCGACACTGGGCACAACTTTACCTACTACGGCTTAACCCTCGTTCCTGCACTGGAACGTTTGTCTTTACGTCACAACAGCCGTATTTTTCAAAAGAAAACCGCCCAAGCCATCATCACCCAACTGTTGGATGAGATGGGCATCACAGAACACCTTTTCACCACCCAAAGAACGCCCCTAGAGCGCGAGTTTTGTGTTCAATACCGTGAAACCGACTTAGACTTTTTACATCGATTGGCCGCCGAAGAAGGCTGGGTCTATTACTTCACCCACGAAGAAGGCAAACACCTGCTGCACTTTGCTGATCAAAGCCAGTTTTTACCTAAGTACCCAGAAAAAATCCCGTACAATGTATTATCCGGTGGTGGCTCAGACGATCTTTACATCTCCACTTTGACGCACCACACACAAAGCTTACCAAGCCAAAGCACACTGAAAGACTACAGCTTCAAAAAGCCCGATTACCGCTTCTTGCACCAGCAAGAGGGCGAGAACATGGATTACCAGCTGCCCAGTTACGAACACTTCGATGCCCCGGGGCGTTTCAAAGACGACGTGACAGGCAAAGCCTTTTCTCGCATACGCCTAGAATACCTGCGCCGTAGTGCTCGCACTCTCGTGGGAAAAAGTAACCACGCAGGCATCCAAGCTGGCATGAAAATCACCATCGAAGGGCACAACGAAGACACCATCAACCAAGAGTGGCTGCCGGTCTGGGTCGAACACCACGGCACCCAGCCGCAAGTCTTGGAAGAAGAAGGCCAAACGGGCAGCACCACCTACAACAATCGCTTTACCTTTATTCCTGCCACTACCAACTGGCAAGCGACACCACAACCCAAACCGAGTGTCGACGGCCCCATGATGGCCACGGTTGTTGGCCCTGAAGGGGAAGAAATTTTCTGTGACGAACACGGACGCGTCAAACTGCACTTCCCATGGGACAGATACAGCGAAGCGAATGATCACAGTTCCTGCTGGGTGCGTGTCTCCCAAGGCTGGGCCGGTAACCAACATGGCATGATGGCCATCCCACGAATCGGCAGCGAAGTCATCGTCAGTTTTTTAAACAGCGACCCAGATCAACCGATCGTCACTGGCCGCACCTTTAACGCCAAAAACACCCCACCGTATTTATTGCCGGACAATAAAACCAAAACCGTGTGGCGCAGCGACACCCACCAAGGGGAAGGCTTTAACGAGATTAGCTTCGAAGACCAAGTCGACAACGAAAAAGTCTATGTACACGCGCAAAAAGACCACGAAACCGATGTCCTCAACGACAGCATTACTCACATCGGTCACGACCAACACAGACAAATCGACAACGACCGCTTCACCCAAATCGGCGGTGAAAACGGCACAGGCAACGACCACCTGATCATCAAAGGCGAAAGTCGCCACAAGATAGATAAAGATCACACACTTATGGTGGACGGAAGCTTACAACAGAAAGTAGGTTCGAAAGCGGTGCTCGATGCTGGGAACGAGATTCACCTAAGCAGCGGTGTGAAATTGGTGGTTAACGCAGGGGCTGAGCCTCACCTTAATGGCGGGGGAAGCTTCCTAAAAATTGATGGTTCAGGGGTTCATCTAGTCGGTTCTGCCATCAACCTAAACTCAGGCGGTGGTGCGGGTTCTGGCAGTGGATTTAGTGGGGCAGTACCCGAACTACCGCTCAGTGTTGTGTCACCGGAATACGATGCCAACCTTGAGGCGCCAGAGGGCAATGAAGCGCCAATAGTGGCAACTGCAGCATTAAAACATCAATTGATATCGGATCAGTTGCAAAATGAACTAGTCACCGAAGTGTGTCAAAAGAGAGCCGACGGAACCTGTCCTTTAGGTGATTGTCCTTGTGGGAATAATTAACCGATGATTACATCAGATACGTTAAATCTACATTCGGATTCATTTGAGGCTGGCTTACAGTATTACCTAATTGCTAACAGTGTTCCTGCTAGTACACCAACATTAAGTGCTGATATTTATACCCACAGCAACAGTGTAGAAAGTGCAGCTTTGTACCTTGATTCCGATCTTTCCACATTCCTTGATGTTAGTCCTTATGTTATTCGGGTACGTGAAGGAGATCATTTGCTTCAACAATACGAGCAGAATGCACTCACAAAAAAAGGTTGGACAGGCGTTTTAATTGCGGTGACTGAAGAGACCAGCTTTGAAGCGTTACTGGCTCATTTACGCCAGCGTTTGTTTGTGTCTTTTTCCTCAGGAAGAAAAGGCATTTTGCACTATTCCAACCCCAACGTAGCAAACTATTTTTTTGGTGAAACGGAGTTGCGTACCAACACAGAATCATGGCTTGGAATGATTAAACAAGTTTGCTGGTATGGCGCAGAAAATTCACCCAACCAAGGATTATGGTGCAAAGTTCAAAATCATTCAGATAAAGCAGAAGCTCATACGCCATCATGGGTGATAACGCCGTCACAAGAAGCGGCTTTTAAGCTGCTGAATATTGATAGAGCGTTAACAACATACTTCACGAATGTTTCGTTAGATCTAAAAGATAGCCATATATGGACTCAATATCGACGCTACTTCAATGAGGCAGAGACACTGGGTTTTGCTGATCTAGACAATATTTATCAATACCTTACTTTATGTCGAGCGCAAAATAGCCCATGTGATCAAGAGCATTATAGTGCTGAAAAGGTGGCTGCCAGTTTGTTTGAGCGCCTTGATATAAAAGCTATTCAGTCATTGAATGAAGCTCAAAAATTACATCATATAGAAATGCTGATTAAAAAGGATGAATCGTATGCCAACGGATAAAATAGGCTCAGGCCCTGCCTGTGATGGCACTAAAGTATTTATCGAAGTCACTGGGGTGCAGCATGATGCAAGCTGCCGTTTTCAGTTTTATGATGCGCAAGACGCGAGCCGCAAAGAAGATATTGAAGGTCAGCTGGTCTCTATGCCATTGGTGAATACGACGATTAACAGCTGGCCATGGCAGCAAAACGCATCTCCCGTGGATGCTTGCTTAGCGATAGCAGGGCAGCAGGGTGATATCCTTTTGCCGTTATTTAATGATGTTCAGCCCAAAGAGCGTGTGGATGGCGAGCAGGATTACTTAATGCATGCGGTGGTGCCATTGACGCTGCTGCCTACTTATAATCCTCACTTACAAGATAATGAACGCTACGCTCCTTCACGTAATGGCTACTTCTACGTGTTTTATAACAATAAAGCATGGCGGGAACTGGAAATACATGCCTCTGATAGCGAAGGTGTGCAGTTCTTCGACGTGGACTTGTCTGCCTATCGTACCGGTGAAAACGAGACTTTTTCGTCAGACAAACGAGAGGCGGTGGGTAACCCCCTAAAAGATATTTGGCTACCAGTAAAAGACAACAACCAAGACACGCTTGTCTACCTTGCCTATTCAGAGGTGCCATGGAGCGGCGAGCGTTTAAATTATTTTGAAAATAATGTAGCAGAGCTGCAGAAACGCGCGCAATCCTTACACGAGTTAAGAGGCGCTGATAATCCACCCAGCCATAGACAAAAAGAGGCTTGTGTTCTACTTGCGAGCGACTTACCTGAAATGCGAGCTCGCGCGGACATTGAATGGCATATTGGTGAGCCACTTAAGTTTAACCGTGACCTAAGCGGAAGTTGGCTAAATCAACAATATACAGACATCAAAAATGGCATAGAAAATGCCAATAACAATGATGATGAACAATTCGAAGCCCTGATGCACCGAAGTGCGTTCCAGTACGAATACGGTATGAAAGAAACGGCGTTGAAGTCTCTGATCACCAATGACAATGATCTAGATATAACTTGGGAAGCGTCATAAAGCTTAGATTATCTGAGTGATGCCAAAGCTCGCCAGCTAAGAACCTTAGTGCTCGATGATCCTATATTTGATTTAAAACAGCGTGCCTTTATGGTGCTTTCTGGTGCGGCGTACATGCAGCAACTGTATGTGAATATGAGCCAACAAGAGTATTATCAGACCGCCGAACTGACACAACAAATGATCATGACAGAACGGTTTGGTGAAAAAGAGAATCCGCTTTATAAATTCAACGATGATGTCAGCCGTGATTTAAGCGGATGTTTTCATCGAACATTGCGTACACGAGAACGCTTGATTGCCAACCGTGACATCAAAGAACTGCAATATCACTTGGATCAAGTACTTAATAGTCAACGTACGGCCGATGTATTACGTGATATATCTTCACTAAATGGCCTTAATTCAGCAGGTGCACATAAGATCGTCGGTCATGCTATGAGCGCATTGAGTATTAACATCGACAAAATTGACGCCTTTTCGAAATACCAGTACATACATGACTACTTGCCGTCTGATCAACCGCTAAATCAGATAAATAGCCTGAGTGTAGAAGACTGTCATGCCACCCTCAGAAATGTCTTATCCTCCAGTAGCCATCCTCTTTGTAAAGTGCTATTTGTTGAAGAAGGAGCTGTTCCCTTAGACTCTGAATATACGTCTCCAGAAGCTTTAAATGATGGTTCCGGCTTTGCCACCCCTCAAAGCCTAGCACAATGGAGCCTTAACGACTTTGTGCTCGAAGATGACCAGCTGGAAGTCATTGATCTCGTGTTTATTACCAAGAGTAACGTGGCTGCTTCTTTGTCAGATAAAGCACAGGATGCATTTTCTCAAGCAAGGCGTGTAAGCAGCATTCTAGATAATATTCTAAAGGGTTACTACGAAGCTCTGATGTCTATAAAAGATGTGGCTTCAGAAGCCAAAGTTATTCAATTTAACCAAGCCTATGCATCCGTATTGGCATTAACGAAGGCAACGAATCCGACCTATCTTGGGAAAATGTTGTTCACCTCAGCCCAAGGAGCGCAAACCAAGGGCTATGTAGTGGGTGTGCATGGTCAAGGGTTGAAATTTGGCCTGAGTGCCGATGATAGAGAGCACATTAAAAACAAAAGACGTAAAGGGCTACAAGGTCAATTGCGTGAAGAAAATGGCCGCTTAGTGGTGGCATCTAATAAAAAGCCCTTTAATAACGCGGACAAGGCCAACTTAGCGGAGCGTGGTAATCTAAAAGTGGTGGTGTTGCCAGAAGACAGCAACATGGCACAAGCCTATAACCAAGCCAATACCCAGCGTGCTTTGCGGAACATGAACAATACTGAGATTAACAGCAGCAACGCCTACGAGCGCATACGAATCCCGTACTGGATTGTTGCTATTGAAACCGTGAATTTGGTGTTAAATCTTAAGCACCTGACTACATTTAAGGAAAACGGATGGCTTTATTCTGGTTTAAACATAGCAAGTGCTTCTCTTGACTTGAGCGTGGCGGTGACCCATGCGGCGAATTTGCATGGACAAAATGCTTCTTGGTTAACTCGCGCAGCGAATAAGGAGATGGTTAAGGTATCCGGTAAAGTTGCGTCCTTTATTAACTATTTTACTAATAGTGCTAAATTGGTTGGCAGTCTGAGCCGTTTAGCCGTGGCGGGGCTTGTTGGTGGCTTACTGACCGCAGGTATGGCGGGTTGGGAGGCGATTCGCTTGTCAGCTAAGAATGACGACGATGCCAGTATGGCGATGGCGATGGTTGCTGTGGGGACAACAATGTCTACCCTTGCTACGGGCTTATTTACCACTGGTGCGCCTATTTTATTCGGGATGGGGCCGATTGCTTGGTTAGGCATTGGTATTGCGGTCTCGGGGGCACTCTTATATATGTTGTTCTTAGACACACCTATTGAAGAGTGGTTAAAAAATGGCCCCTTTGCAGAGGATCCAGGTGAACAATACGCCCATCTGCAAGATAATAAAGTCGCGTTCGAGCGCTTTGTGAATTGCCTATTCTCTGTGGAAATAAAAGCCTATCCATATGGTATTCAAACAGGCTTACCAGAGGACTTTAATGTCGCCATGCAGTCTAAAGGCGTCACCCATGCGATACAAGTGAGCAGTAACCTCGCTGCGCTCATGGGGGAGGACAACGCCCGTATCGATTTTTATGTTCGTCCTGCGGCTTTGGAGAAAATTGAAACCCGCTCTTCTCGAACCGCCGCTATTTCCCATGACGAGGAAGTCAAACCGTTAGGCAATCGAGCATTACCGATTCTCGCACAATCGGATGGCTCGGATGGCACCGTTTATTTTGTAAAACACGATGTTGCTTTACCTCAAGCCCATAGTGAAAGTGCTTGGTTTGGCGGAAAGCATCATACTTACACTTATTCAAAAGCCTTTATTGCAAGAGTGAGATTACACATTGGCGATGAAGTGTTTCCCATGCCAGCATTGGATAAAGTCACTTTTGAGGACGAGGTATTTGATCCGCCGCGTTTTACGGAGGATGAAACATCTTGGATCAATCAAGCCGTTACCATGACGCCGAGTCAACAAACCTGACAGAATTGAAATAGATACGACTTCTTAGAGCCACAAGCAGCTCGCTCTAAGAGTGAACGAATTTGCGCCATAAGCGCTAAACAGTAAAGGATCAAATACATGGCTTTTGTTAACGCCACCACCAAAAAACAAAACGACTCGCAAACAGAATCGGAGAATACCATCAGCCAATATCAAGACACGGCTTATAACTCACAGAATTTTCCTGCTCAGAAGCCACGCCAAGAAAAGGGCTTTTTACGCCGCATGATGACTAGCGGCAAACCTTTTTCGTTCAGCCACACCACGGACAGCATCACCGTCTATGGTCTGGACGATATGACACCCTCTAAGATGACAGAAGGAGGAAAAAGTTCAAAACAGAGTTACTGGAATGAAATAAGTCTTAATGGAGAATCTTTAAGTGGCTGGTCCCAATTATATTTTTTAATAGTTGGCATCGCCAAGATGTGTTTAATGGGCTTGTTGCCTTTGTTGTATGTCATTTTTCTACTAATGTGGTGGTTAGGGGGGCTGGAATGAAGGCCCTTCAGAAGCTTTTTCGGAAGTTACTTTGTACGCGACCTTGCCTTGTTTACTCATTTATGTTCATTTTCTTCTGTTGAATGCGGGTTATTTTTTTGTTGCACCTTTTTTACGGTCTAAGCGAGTGTTTGAGTTAAACCGCACGACGGGTATGGTGACTTTGTTTAAAAAGAATAAGCCTTATTTTACTCATCCCTTTATTGAGTTTGATTGTGTATTGATGTCGTCACCGACTCAGCAAGGCTTTTTAAATTACTCGTTAACTTTAATTCATCGTTACCGTGATTATTCTGTAGGCGTGCCGATTAGCGGTTCCATGGGCGCCAATCATAAAGTGATTGAATACCTTCGTTTTTGGAATATGGTGCAGCGCTACATGGACATCAGCCAACCGCTGCCAGATATTTTAGTACTAGAGCCAGCTCGTCAACGTGACCCAACCACCATCGCGTACGACAAAGAGCATAACCGCAACCCAAGATACTGGCGCGATATGACAGACGAAGAGTTTAAGCAAAAAATGGACGAGATCGAAAAGGCTCAGAAAAACACCCCAGCGACAGGCAAGCCAATCGATATCTTCAAAGGCCCTAACTCCACTGTAAGCAAAAAACACAATCGTAATAAGAAGAAGTAGCCAATGGACTCGGTGGTTAATGAAATAAGCGTCAAAGTGTATTGATAACAAAAAACCAGCAGTTTCCCCCTGCTGGTTTTTTTCTCTAGTGTTCAATATTTCTAAAATACTCTACTATCTAGCAGATAAATCAGTTGATTTTCGCTGATAGTCTTATGCCTAGATATTAAGAGAGCATGTTTGAATCATTCACGCTATATGCTTAGTGATAAGCAAGTCAACCATATTAGCTTAAAGGATTTAGCTCAACGCTCCAGGTTTGGTGGAGTATTTTATTTGCTGGCCTTTTGGGCTGCGGTTTTTAGCTCCACGGCAGCACGAGCACACTTGGAGATTATTGGTGCTTTTTCTTTCTGTTTTTTGCTGTTACAAATTTATCGTTTAGTGTTGTTTTTTAGCGTTTCTTCATCTAATGCTATGGATATTTCTTCATATTTTTCTCGTTATGCATTTGTTTATAATGCTTCTGCTATTGTTTGGGTGAGTGGATCCGCTTGGTTATTTTATGTTAACCCAATGGTCGATTTAGCGGTGTCAATCAATATGATGGCGGCGGCGGGTATTAGTATTGGTGGTGTTACCGTATTGGCCCCTTCTTATAAGATAATGCGCAGTTATTTTGTCTTAATCTGTTGGCCATTTGCCTTAGCAGCGGGCTTGCTTTTGGATAATCCAGGTAATTTTATTGTTACCGGTTTAATATTAGGTTATGGGTTATTTATTTTTCTAACAGGGAAGCAACAAAATCGCATTTATTGGCAGGCACTGAATGATAATTTAAAACTGTCAGAGCAGGCGGAAGAACTAGAAAAAGCCAAGATAGCTGCTGAGTTGGCTGGTCAGGCTAAAGCGAATTTTTTGGCCGCGATGACCCATGAGATACGAACGCCAATGAATGGTGTTTTGGGAATGGCTCAATTGTTATCTATGGGAGATCTTAATGAGCAGCAGAAACAGCAAGTGACGGTCATTAATAATGCTGGCCGAACATTAATGCATATTATTAATAATATTTTAGATTACTCTAAAATCAATGCAGAGCAACTAAAATTAGAAAAAATCGAGTTTAGTCCACGTAATGTCGTAAATGAAGTTGTATTACTTCTGTCCCCGCAGTTTGATATAAAGCCAATAAATTTTCTCTGTACGTTTGGTGATATACCTGAATTAGTACAAGGCGATCCATATCTGCTACATCAAATTCTTTATAACCTCATCGGAAATGCTCTTAAATTTACCCATGAAGGGGAAATATCTATTGAGGTTTCTTCTAAGAAAAGTCATGCCGAAAATACACTGATCTTGTCGTTTGTTATTAGAGATAGCGGTATTGGTATTTCATCTGAAGACCAAGGTAAAATTTTCGAGCAATTCTATCAAGTTAACCATTTTAATCCCAATATTCGCGGTTCAGGGCTGGGGCTGAGTATTACTCAACGCTTAGTCGAGCTTATGGAGGGGACTATTTCGGTTGAAAGTGAATTGGGGGTGGGAAGTGTTTTTACCATTGAGCTTCCGTTTACTTTGATTGCACAAACGATGCAACAAAAATCGTTTAAGTCATCAACAAAAATAGGGGGAAGCCTGACCTACAATCAGATTTACACATTCTTTTAGTTGAAGATAACAAGGTGAACCAAATGCTCTGCGAGCAATTCTTTCTAAAATTAGGATGCTCCGTTGACTGTGCAGAAACAGGCATAATGGCACTGGAAAGGTTTAATAGTGCCCAACCTTATGATGTTATTTTCATGGATTGTAATATGCCAGAAATGGACGGATTTTTAGCAACGTCAGCTATTCGACAGATAGAAAGAGACAGACACTTAAAGCAAACACCGATAGTTGCTCTCACTGCTCATGTTGAGGCTAGCATAAAACAAAAATGTCTTGATGCTGGCATGAACGCATTTTTAAGCAAACCTTTTTTGTTTGAAGATTTAGAAGCTATGGTTACTAAAATTCGAAAAGAAGGAAGTCTTTAACGTAGAAATAATTTCAGAATTTAATTGTCATTTAGAATTCATCAAATCGTCACGGCCGTCTTTTATGCTTTAGAAACAATTTCAATAATCTATATGTGCGAGCATATTAAAAAGGCAAACGATGATGGATAAAATCTGGTTAGCAAGTTTGATTTCTGTGTGTGTTTTATCTGGTTGTACAAGCAATGGTTCGACAATAAAAAATTCTGACTTTGTGGCGAACTTTCCGAAGCAAGGGAGTCCCATTACCCTATTCGGTATTGCGTAACGATCTTGTGGATGCAAAAACCAATCAGCCATTTAAAATTCGCAATGGTGGTTTTGGATCGGCAATGATAGGGAATCCAAATCAAGCGAATCAGTTTTATGCGTTAACCGATCGCGGTCCAAATGCAGATTACAGTGGTGATTATGGTAAAGGAAAGAGTTTTCCTGTGGCCGATTACACGCCTCGTATTGGTTTATTTGAAGTGTCGTCAAACGGTGCTATTACCATGGTCAAGAGTATTCTATTAAAACGACCTGATGGTAGTTTGATTTCTGGCCTTCCCAATACATCGGCGTTGGGTGGTACAGGTGAAACACCTTATCATGCTGATGGTAGGTTGGTGTTAGAAGACGACAGCAAGCCGTATGATAAAATGACCAACCCTATTAAATTGGACGATTATGGCCTAGATGGCGAAGGTTTGGTTGCGCTTAAAGACGGTACGTTTTGGGTGAGTGATGAATATGGTCCACATATCGTACATTTTGATGCTAATGGCGTCGAAATTGGCCGTATTAATGCTTTTAAAGACGATAGTCGGGTGAGGTTTCATTTGCCTACGGAATTTCAACATCGTCGTGCTAATCGAGGCATGGAAGGTTTAGCGATTACACCTGATGAAACCACCTTGGTGGGCATTATGCAATCGACATTGACGAACCCCGATAAAGCAGCGCATAAAGGCGATTTGACTCGTATTGTCATGGTGAATTTGAATAATGGCCGCACTGAGCAGTATCTGTATCGTCAAGAGAAAACGGAGAATTCCAATTCTGAAATTTCTGCGTTAACGGCTAACCAGTTTTTGGTGTTAGAACGTGATGGAAGTTTTTTACTTGGAGGTCCTGATGGTACATCAAAGGCTAAGCCGAATGCTCAAAAACAGGTTTATCGTGTTGATTTAAGTACGGGAACACCGCTTTCGACAGTGTCTCTATCTTCTTCTATTAAGCAAGATGAAAGTCATGGGTTGATGATTGATGGGCTGACCCTTGAGCAATATGTACAGAAAAACGGTTGGGATGCATTAGCGGCAAAAGGGATCAAACCTGTCAGCAAAACCTTGGTGGTTGATATGGTGAAGGAAGTGGCTTATCCACACGATAAGATGGAAGGTTTATGGGTGATTGATAACAATCATCTTGGGGTACTAAACGATGACGATTTTGCTACTTGGTCAACTAACGGTAAGTTGGAGCAAAAGCACCTTGATCAAAGCACAATTGACTCGAATCGTCTCTACATTATTAAAGCAGATTTGATGGGGAATTGATCGATCTATCAAAACGACGAAAGAGGAATGTCTAAGGGCATTCCTTTTTTATATCCTAAATAAGCAGAGTTATTCCCTAACTCATTGGCTCTTATTATGTGTCATTCACTATTATTTTGCTTTTTTTCAGTGGTATTGGTGTTGGCAAGCTAATTGCTGTTTACGGCGATCTTCAATGCTTTCAAGGATATTTTTAGTGGACATGTTCCTTGTTAAAAACCAATCAATCATTAAGCATTTTATCAAAGGGGTGGATAAGTACGATCAAACATTAAAATCACTGGGTACTTGGTGGGAAAAAATTGCCTTAATAGGCAAGATTAATAGTTTTGAAGTTGCCTCGACAATTTTAGAGGATATGGATAATACCCTTGGGCAGTTCCAAATCTTGCAAAAGCGATTGATCGAAAGTTTGACAAACGAGCATGCTCGAAAAGTAATTATGCAAGATCTGTCTCGCTGCCAGATGGCGATTGATGTGTTAATTCGTAACCTTTTTGAGCGAACGGCTGATATTGGCTTTTTAGCTACAGACCATAATGTTGTCAAGTTTTTAAAAAATAGTGATAAAAAAGAAGAGGATGGCGTTTTTTTAAGACAGAGATTTCAAGCCTATGTTGATATTTATTCAGTTTATCAAGATGCGTTTCTCATTACGCTTGATGGGGAGGTGGTGTTTCAGCTTAGCCAGCCTTCACGACGAGGCAAGGTGCAGGATGCGTTCATTCAGCAGGCGATTACATATCCAGATCGCTATGTGGAGTATTTCGGGCAAACGTCTTTAATGGCGGGTTCTCTATCAAACCTTTTGTATGCTAATGCGGTAATAGATGAGGGACGCGTTGTTGGTGTTATTGTTTTGTGTTTTCGCTTTCAAAATGAGCTAGAAGAAATTACCAATCATCTTTTATTTGAACAGGAGGATAATCACTTTCTGCTCTTAAATGGTGCGGGTGATGTGCTGTTTGCTCCACAACGTTACCAGCAGGATTTTCCGATGCATTTGTCTATAAGCGCTGTGCCAAAAGTAGTGCTGTTTCATCATAAAGACTGTGTGCAAGTGACGACCAAAGGCCAACCTTATCAAGGTTATACTGGACCTGAAAATTGGCATATGGGGTCTTTATTAGTATTAGAAAACATGGATAGGGGCGTAAGTGATACACAGGATCATCAAACATTAGTTGCTGATCTTGCTGGGCTTATTTCAGCAGATTTATTTGATATCCGTCGCCAATCTATTTCTATTAATGATGATTTAGAGTTGATTGTTCTGAATGGCATTATCACAGCGGCTCGCAAAGATGCAGTAGAGTTTGTGCCGGTATTAGAAGCCATCAAAAAGATTGGTCGAGACATAGACAATGTGTTTGCGAACTCTATTGAATCATTGTTTTCTACTATTATTTCAGGTCAATTGAACGCAATAGCTCTGCAAGCTAACTTGGCAGTAGATATTATGGATCGTAACCTTTATGAACGTGCAAATGACTGTCGCTGGTGGGGGTTGAGCACGTCGTTACAAACGGCATTGTCAACACCAGAGATTGATAAAAATCGTATTCGTCAGACATTAGAGAAAATACACTCTTTGTATACTGTTTATCATAACTTATACGTTTATGATCAAAATGGGCGTTATCTTGCTTTTTCAGATGACACTTATCAACATCAAGTTGGACAGACTATAGAGGCAAATTCTGCAGGAATGGGCGTGTTTCATTCGCAAGATATTTACTCTTACTGCGTATCGCCATTCATGCCTTTTGATTGTTATGGTGGTGCACATACTTACATTTATAATGCCGCTATTCGTAGCCCTGAAAAAAACAATGTGGTGGTTGGTGGTATCGGTATCGTATTCGATTCTACGGTAGAGTTTCGTGCCATTCTTAATGATATTTTGCCTAGAGAGAACGGTGTTGTAAAAGCAGGTACGAAAGCCTTGTTCACCACAGATAAAGGCTTTGTCATTGCAAGTTCGTCAGATGATCATGCTGTTGGCAGTGTCTTTTTTCCTGAGATTAGCCTGACTGAACTCTTTCAAGATGGCAGTACAGCAACTGCTATTAGATTCGATGGCAATGTGTATCTTATTGGTGCTGCGATGTCGAACGGATACCGAGAATACAAACGTCAAGATGGTTATGAGAATACGATTATAGCTTGGGTACTTGTGCCTTGTTAGCCTAAAATATTCATATGACGTCATGGAAGACGTCTTTATTTTAATATGTGTTTTATTTTTCTGTGCGTATCTCTGATTAAAAACTGTACTAATAGCAAAAACTTAGTAACCTATTGATAAGGTTTTATTCTTCCACTCATGGCATCTGCCCTAAGAAAGCTTGTATGAATTTAGAGTTGTTATTTTCCATTGCTCCTTACCGCTGGAGTGCGATTGTAACTGCCATTTTTTGCGGTGCGATTGTAGGTTTAGAGCGGCAGCTTAGGGGAAAGCCTGTAGGTATAAGGACTTCGGCACTGATTGTGCTCGGAACCTATGTGTTTATTACGTCTTCTATGTTGGTTGCAGTTGATATAACGGATCCATCACGAATTATAGGGCAGGTGATTACCGGTATTGGTTTTCTCGGGGCAGGTGTTATGTTGTCAAAAGACGGTTCTGTGATTGGCGTCACTTCTGCAGCGACCATCTGGGGCTCTAGCCGCAATAGGTGTGTGTATTGCTATTATTGACTCTTATGTGGCGATAAAACTGTCTTTTATTGTGGTGGCTATTTTATATGGCGTGGACATTTTAGAAGTATACTCTTCGGCTTTTACTCGAGGGGTACATTCTAAATATAGTCGATGGCGTAATAGAGAGTAAATACACTGAAGAGTTATTGGAGGACTAAAATGGTTTCTGGTTATCGCATTAGCTGGGATTATAAAGAGATGGACTTTGATGTTATTCATCATTACATATCAAATACCTATTGGGCTAAAAATATTCCTCAAACAACATTGAAAAGAGCGCTTGATAACTCATTATGTTTTGGCGTTTTTTCTCAGGAAGGGAAGCAAATAGGTTTTGCTAGAATGATTACTGATCAAGCCACGTTTGCTTACTTAGCCGATGTATTTATTGATGAAGAACATCGTGGAAAAGGATTGTCAAAGTGGCTAATGCAGGAAATTCATGATTACCCATCGTTACAAGGTTTACGCAGAATTCTATTGGCGACACGTGATGCTCATGGTTTGTATGGGCAATTTGGGTATACACCGTTGAATTATCCTGAAACCTTTATGCAGAAATGGAATCCGGATGTTTATAATGAATTTGATTGAGACTGGCGGATGTGGACTATTTTGATAGCTCGACTCTGTTTCGTCCATTTTCTTTGCCTCTGTATAAGGCTTTGTCCGCTCGCTTTGTCATATTTAATGCATTATCGTTGTGTTTTTCATATTCAGTCACACCTAAGGTAATGGTAAGTGGCAGATTGAAATCACTAAAGGTTTCTTTTGATACTAGGTTTCTTAGATTTTCGGCAATCAGTGCTGCGCCATCCTTACTGGTGTTGGGTAGGATGATGATGAACTCTTCTCCACCAAATCGAGCAATAATGTCTTGGTTTCTAAGATTTCTTTTGAGTAACTGACCTACCTCAATCAGACAGATATCACCAATATCATGTCCGAACATATCATTCACTTTTTTGAAATAATCAACATCGATCAAAATTAGGCTTAACGGTGACGACGTGAATAGTGATTTTTTAAGTTCTATACTGAAATAGATGTTTAGCCCTCGTCTATTTAAAAGACCCGTTAAAGGATCTTGAGTATTTTCCTCATTCAATTTTGTTGTCAGTTCTGCGTATTTACGTAAGAAGAAATGACCAAAAAATGCACTAAAAATAATCGCTGCTGTTAACCAAAAACCACGATCAAAGGATTTTTCCGCTGAATACACCTCTTCTGTCAGATCGGTCAGAAGATGCCCAAATACAGTTGCTGATAGCGTACAAATTACAAGAATGATCGTGATCGCAATAGACTCTCTGGCACCACCTATTAACGCTGCTAAAATAGGATAAAGTGGTAAAAAATAGGCGACTTGACTATTTACTCCGCCGGAAATGGCGAGAGTTGGCATGATAATGATTAGAGCGACAATAAGTGAAAGGGTTATCTCCCATTTCGGGACAATATGTGCTCTGACGACAAAATAAAAAACAGAGGTAAGGATGAGGTTTACCACAGCTGACCATAGAAAAATGTCTGATAAGTCAACAAAGAGTGGCCTGATAACCAGTGAGGATGCCAAGGTTAATATTGACAGCTCTATGATCCGTAAGGTCAGCGTATGGTTGAGCTGAGTCTGTGCACTGTTTGGCATAATTTTATGAGTGTTATCCTGTTTTTAGCCGCTAGTAAGTCTTCAATACTATATTTTACAACTCGTAGCCTATCTAACTTCCTGATCAGTTAGTTTTTTAGGGTATGAAAAAAGACAAAATCTAGCAAGTTTCTTATATGTCTATTTTACTAAACAAAGAACACGGAACTATATGCTAAATTCTTTTCTTTTTTGTTATGTGTTGTAAGGGGTGTTCTATGTTCTTAAAAAATCGTATCTTGGTGTTTGTTACCGTATTGTTTGGATCAATGACATCGCCTTTAATGGCGGCAACATTTGAGGTTCCTCGGTCGTTTGAGATCATGTATGTTGACCTTGAAAGTGCAGGCCGATTCGGCAGTGACTTTAAAGTAGACCTTGATGCAGGTCAGCACCAGATTGTGGTACGTTTTAATAAATTATTACGCAGTGGTGGTGATACTCAAGTCTTTCAGTCTGAGCCAATTGTACTGGACTTACAGTTTGAAAAAGATACGTATCTTACGTTAAAAGCGCCATATATATCGACCCGAAAGCAAGCTGAGGCGAATGCCAAGAGTCCACAGTTTACCATTCATGATGAACTAAGCGGCAAGGAAGTTGATTATCAACACCAAATTTTAGCAACGAAATCCGGTTTTCAAAATACACGTGATTATGTGGAAGAGATTGAGCGTTTAACAGCGAAGAATGCTTCACATGACATATCCTCTACTGGCCCTGTCTCTGCTCCAACTACCATGTCTCAAGATGTTGCGTTTGATATGATGAAATTCTGGTACAATCAATCCAATGATGCAACTCGTAAGGATATTCGTATTTGGATTGCTGATGATGCATATAATCCTGCTGCATCCAGTATTCAATTCGACATGTCACAATTTTGGTTTAAAAAAGCCAATCAAGAAGACCAAAAAGCCTTTCAAAAATGGTTGATAGAGTAATACATGGTTAACTAGTTCCTTTGCGGATAAAAATGCCCAATGTTTATTGGGCATTTTTATTGGATTGTTATTTGGCTGTTACTGTTTTTGCGTTAGTAAATTTTTGGTTGAATTTGTCATTGACCCAAAGCGCCATCAAGATAATTCCGCCGCCGATGGCTAATCGAAAAATATCGGCATCGCGATTCCAGAAGACCACATTGACAATTATGCCTGCTGGGATGAGCAAGTTATTTGCCACAGCCAACGTGCCTATGTTCACCATCGTCGCCCCTTTGTTCCAAGCAAAATAGCCTAAACCAGAAGCCACAATCCCAAGGTAAATCAGAATACTCCATTGTAGCGTCGTTGTAGGCAGTTGTTCTGTGTTGCCCATAGCGATATAACATGGAATGACCACCGCCAAGGCACCAATAAAAAACCAACCAAATACCGTGCGTTGTGGCAGGTCTGGGCGCTCTTTTGCGATTATTCGTTTATAGCCTACTTGGCCTGCGGCAAAACACATGTTGGCACACTGCACTATAATTAAGCCTTTGATGAAGCCTTCGTCCACACCTTGGTAACGGATCGCGACAGCGCCAAGAATGGCCAATGATGCGCTGATGGCAAAGCCGATGTTGAGGCGTTTATCCAGCATGTCGTTGATAAGTGTGACATACAAGGGGGTCATTACAGTGAACAATAGCACTTCTGGAACGGAGAGATACAAGAAAGATTGATAGTAAAAGCCGTACATAATACCAAGCTGTAGTGCGCCACATATCATCAGTTTTAGGGCGATTTTTGCTTCTATTTGACGCAGTTTTAAAAAAGGTAAAAAGACCAATGTTGCAAGGGATACTCGCATCAGAACAGAGAACCAAGCGTCGACTTGGCCAGCAAGATAAACCCCAATTAAACTAAATGAAAAAGCCCAAAGTAAGGTAACGGCTATAAGTATTGGCATGCAGATTTCTTCCATAAGAAAATATTTCGCAAAGTTTACCGATAAATTGAGCTACGGTAAATTAGTTTACTTTTATATTTCAATGGGTTTACTAGTGTTATTTTTGTGATCTATTTTTTGATTTTGTCTTTTTGTATGCACAGTTGGGTGGAAAGTGATTTGATTGGGGTAGTTCATCTTTTCTTGATCTAATCGATATGCTGTGTTTATCGCGGCTGACCAGGGAGTAAAACCTTGATCTAGGTTAATAATTTAAATATTTATCCTGTTACCTTTTAGTCACAGACATGTTGTTTGACTAATAAGGAATCGATTATGAAAGCTATACTTCCCATTGCCCTTGTTTCTGCGTTTTGTTCCTCTGTTGCTTTAGCCCATGATGCTGGTGATATTTTTGTTCGTGGCGGTCTTGCTGTGGTTATGCCGAATGAAAGTAGTGATAATGTATTGAATAAAGGTGAATTAAAGATTGATAACGATACTCAGGTTGGAGTGACTTTGACCTATATGTTGACGGAGCAATTTGGTGTTGAGCTATTAGCTGCTACACCTTTTACTCACAAAGTATCGACAAAAGGTTTGGGAGAAGTGGCCGAAGTCTCTCATTTACCGCCTTCTCTCATGGCGCAATATTATTTTGCTCAAGCGAACAGTCAAATTCGTCCTTATGTTGGCGCTGGCGTGAATTATACCGTTTTCTTTGATGAAAAAGGCAAAGGGGCGTTAGCTGGTACGGATGTGAATCTTGATAACTCTTTTGGTTTGGCAGCTCAAGTCGGTGTTGATGTGAATTTTGCTGAAAACTGGTTTGCGAATGCATCGCTTTGGTACATGGATATTAACACTGACGTGCACACAAGCGTTGGAACCATTGATGCTGATATTGATCCAGTCACCTTTATGGGCAGTGTGGGTTACACCTTTTAATATTGTTCTGCGATTAATGACAATGAAGGCTTTGATTTTCGGATCAAAGCCTTTTTTATTGGTGCTTTTTAGTGTTTATATTCGAAACCTTTTATAATGTTTTATCATTTTTGTAGTAGGGAAGCCTGAATCGTGTCTGAGTGGTTAACCAAATATGAAGTGCAATTCTATGCCTTTTTAGATACTCAAAAGCATACCGATGTCGCTCACGATCTCGCTCATATTAATCGAGTGGTTAAGATTGCTCGGCAATTGGCCTGTGAGGAACAGGCCGATCTAGCGATAGTGATACCAGCGGCGTATTTGCATGATTGCGTGTCTTTGCCCAAAGATCATGTACAGCGGCATCTAGCTTCCACGTTGGCAGGAGACAAAGCCGTTGATTTTTTGCGTTCAATTGCTTATCCAAAAGAGTATTATGACGCAATTTATCATGCGATTCGGAGCTCACAGCTTTAGTGCTGATGTGAAGCCAGAAACGCTTGAGGCCAAAATCGTTCAGGATGCTGATCGATTGGACGCTCTGGGGGCTATCGGTATTGCTCGTTGTATGCAAGTGAGTGGTGCAATAAACAGAGTTTTATATGCGCAGGATGATCCCTTTTGTGATGAGCGTAAGCCTGATGATGGACGTTATGCAATTGATCATTTTTATAATAAGTTGTTTCGTATTGCGGATGGTTTAAACACGCCTTCGGCTAGGTTGGAAGGCAGGAGGCGTGAAAAAATAATGCGCATTTTCTTAGAGCAATTAGCGTTAGAAATCTAATGACATTCTGCTTGTGTAAAAAACGTATTATGCTTTGTTATTGATCGCATTCAGGTTCGAGAGCATTTTTTCACCGATGGTCAAAAAATGCTTCAGCTCTTCATCGCTAATATCTGCCCTCATCTCTTTTAGTACCGCTTGATCGGCACTGGCTAACTCTTGATAACACTGCATTCCACGTGGCGTTAATTTGAGAAACTGACTGCGTTTATCTATCGGGTTTGGCATTTTGGTCACGAGTGACTGATTTATCAACTCCTGGACCAATCGAGTGATCTGACCCTTGTCCTTCTCTGTGATGTCAGCAAGATAATTTGCGGTGCAGTTTTGTGTATCGTGAATGTTTTTTAAAATCATAAAATACATTGGAGATAGGGAGAGTTGTTTTTCTTTCATGATGTTTTTCATGGAAGTCTTTAGCCCGCCAATTGTATTCATGAAGAGTGTTTGAAGCGCTGATTCAGTATTATGCATAGTGATTCCCATGTAGTTGACAAAGTCAACTTAATGTATTATAGTTGCTTTTGTCAATTAGTTTTATTCTCACACTATCATTCCTTGGAAGGGTATCTATGTCAAAAAAATTCAGAAAGTTGCCATCATTATCAGTTTTATTGTGGTTATCGGGGGATTTTTAACCTTTTTAATGACTTGGCGAAATATGGGTTTTTCTAGTCATTTTATTGCTGCTTGGTTGTCGTCGTTTGCATTGTGTATTTTATGTATTGCACCAATCGGTGGTGTGATTTCTATTGTGACGAATAGTCTTGTCAATAAAGTGTTTTACACTTTGTCTATGATGCAAAAAAATATTGTTTTCGGGCTTATCATGGCGGTGATAATGGAATCTATTATGGCTATCGTAACAACAATAAATTTGCATGGTTTTCTTGTTCTAAATGAGTTTGTTGCTTTGTGGGGGGCGACTTTTATTTCTGCGTTACCTGCAGGTCTGGTTATTTCTATTTTAATGTCGCTTGTGATTAAGCCAAAATTGGCTGTTTTTTGGGCTAAAGCTTAAAATAATTTCTTGATATGAAAGCTATTAGAAAAAGATGATGAGCCTCAACTTAGTCATCGCCCGATGTGGTTTCCACGACTTCAATAATACTCAGTGGCCGATTAAGCAAAAAGCAGATAGCAGTTGCCTTGTTCCATTCCGACAGTGGCTTTCTTTAATTGACTGCCTTGGCAAGGACCAGTAATACATACACCATCTGAAGGTGAAAAAAGGGCGCCGTGGTGGTGACATTGTAGATAATCGCCCTCGTCGTCAAGTACAGACTCAGAAGACCAGTTAAGGGGTTTGTTTTGGTGGGGGCACAGGTTTTCGAAAGCGATAATCTGTCCCTTTTGTTTCGTGACTAAGAACGTAGACTGTTCGACAGTGATATTGAGCGCTTTGCCTTCTGGAAGGTCGTGCGCGTTCGGTATTAGATATTTATTAAACACGTGATTACCGCACTTTTTTATGATGAATGTTGTTTATTCCAACAGAATTGCTGCTTTCCATAATTATGCGAACTAAGAGAAGTTACGATTACAGCGATACTCTTAGTGGTGTTTTGTCCAATTCTGTTGCCGACTGAGCTGGTGAAATTCAGGAAAATGTCAGTTAAATAAACTTTCCGTGATCAAAGACTCTAAAGTGCTATTACTCACGAGTCAATATGCAAGAATTAAGTTAGTTGTTTTTGGATCGTTGCTTGCTGACATCAAGCTCCTTATAATTGTCAGTTATGACTAAAAAAACGCCTGCAAAACCTTCGTCTAAGTCCTCGACACAAAAGAAAAAAACCTAAATCTTCTTTGCTGAAGAGAGTATTCAGCACCCTTTTTAAATGGGGGCTCATCGTTACTTTAGTTGGTAGTATTCCTTTCTCTGTTTGGGTGTGGTGGTTGAATGGACAAGTGGTGAGTCGTTTCGAAGGGCAGAAATGGCAAGTGCCTTCTGAAGTCTACAGTGCGCCCATAGTTTTGCGTAATGGTGCACCTTGGAATAAGCAAGATCTTGAAGACTTACTAGAAGAGACAGGGTATCGATTTGGGCGTAACAGTCAGAATGTTGGTTGGGCTGCTCGTAGTCAGACAAAAGTAAGCGCTCATTTGCGCTCATATATTGATCACTTAGGCTTTCATAAAAGTGAAAGACGCATTTTTTCGTTTCAAAACGGACGGTTGGTGATACAGGCACTGAATGGTGACGAAATTGCAGAAGCGAGAATTGAGCCTCAGCGTATCGGTTTTTTGTATGGTGGTAATACAGAGAGCCGCCAAATTTTGACCTATGATGACATTCCCAAGCCTTTAATGGATATTTTGATTGCTGTTGAAGATCAAGATTTTTATGAGCACTGGGGGATTTCTTTAACCGGTATGGCTCGCGCTTTGGTGGTGAATTTTACTCATGGCTCACGACGTCAAGGTGGTTCTACTCTGACTCAGCAGTTAGTTAAAAATATGTATTTGACTTCTGAGCGTACCTACACGCGTAAGCTGACAGAAGTCGTAATGAGTATCCTGCTTGAATATCATTATTCAAAAGAAGCCATTATTACGGCTTATATGAATGAAGTGTATTTGGCTCAGCTGGGTAATAGTGCCTTACATGGCTTTGCCGCTGCGAGTCAGCATTTCTTTGGTCGTCCACTTAATGAGTTAAACATTGACGAGTTTGCCTTGCTGGTGGGTATGGTGAAAGGTCCTTCTTTATATAATCCCGAACGCTTTCCAAAACGCGCCAAAGATAGACGTAACATGGTATTGGCAGTATTGAAAGGTCAGGGACGGTTATCCGATGCAGATTACAATCGTTTAATAAAGCAGCCTCTTCGGCTCGCCAGTAAGAAAAAAGAGCGTTCTATATTTGGCGATTATTTAGACTTGGTGGCTATGCAGCTGTCGAGAGATTTTGATGAAAGCACTCTGGCAACCAAGAATTTACGAATTTACACTGGTGTTGATATTCGAGTCTCAGCGTGCGGCAAGTTTAGCTATGCAACGCCAAGTGCAGGTGTTAGAAAAGCGAGACCCTAAACTAAGAGGGTTACAAGGCGCTATGGTGGTAACAGATAGACTGTCAGGTCAAGTTCGCGCTGTCGTAGGATCAAGTGGTCAAGTTTATACGGGATTTAATCGAGCATTAGGGGCGGTGAGACCGATCGGTTCATTAGTGAAACCTCCGTTGTATTTATCAGCATTAGCAACGGGGCGTTTTACTTGGTGGTCTAAGATTGAAGATAAAAAACTGCGTTTTAATGTAGGTGGGAAAACTTGGGAGCCTGAAAATTACGACAGACAGACCCATGGAGAAGTGCATCTTTATGAAGCTATGGCAAAGTCCTATAACTTGGCCACGGTGTCCTTGGCGCAACAAATAGGCTTTGATCGAGTTGGTGACACTTTAAGGCAGCTTGGTGTGAAACGACCATTTACTATGCATCCTGCTGTGGCTTTGGGGGCATTGGAGTTATCGCCGTTTGAAGTGTCACGCTTGTACCAGCCAATAGCATCGCAGGGAAAGAGTAGTGAGCTTGGTGTCGTACTTGCTGTGATGGATCAGAATGATCAGCTCATGAAGCGGTTTGATCAACATAATGATGTGCCTTTCACCGATGCTGTGTTGGCTGTAACTTTGGATGGAATGACAAAAACACCAAAAATTGGAACGGCGCGTGCTGCTCAAGCGGCCTTTCCAAATCTGAATTTTGCCGCTAAAACGGGAACAACCAACCAACAAAAAGACAGCTGGTTTGTTGGCATTACAGGTGATTACTCGTCTACGGTATGGTTGGGGGATGATGACAATGTGCCATTAAGTATCACTGGCAGCAGTGGTGCGCAAAACGTTTGGATAGACTTTACTCGTCATGTTAATCCAATCTCTTTACCTGAAAACTTGCCTGATGGTGCTGCACGTTTCAGTGTATTAGACAGTCAGTTTGAAATTGCGGCGGATCGTTGCAAAGAGAAGACGACATTAGCCTTTATTCTAGGAACTGAACCAAAAGATAGTAGCTCATGTTTTTGGCCTTTTTAGTTTGTCTTTATATGAAAGATAAAAAGAAGATTGATAATTCTTTTATTCTTATATAGCCTTTTAGGTTGTTGAAAATAAAAAGGTTACTGTTTAGGTCGATCTTTACTGAGCATTTTAGGTGCCTTTACGGAAGTAGGATATTAGACAATACAGGAGATTTAGTTGTCGTACTGAGAAGACGTGTTAGGCTCTTCTTGGAAATAACACCACCTTGATACTTAGAAGAAAAATGCTTTTGGTTATTTTAATTTTATAGGTAATGGAGTGGCGCGGCTATGCGGCTTTACACATATGCAGTTGGCTGTTTTTTTGCAGCAACTTTTTTTAATGCTGGTATGGCTTTTGGCGTAACAAATTTGCCTCTGACCTCTTCTTGTAACGCTCTCACAGCCACAGGTAATTCTGAGTATCCACCTTTCTTGTGGCGAGAAAATGACACATCAACAGAACTTCATGGTGTGAATCGCCTTGTTATTGATGAGCTTAGTCGGCGTATTGATATTCCTATCACACTTGTTCATTCTGGTCCTTGGTCTCGTGCTCAGACAGAAGTTAAAAATGGTCGTATTGATTTAATGGCTGGGGCTTTCTACACGAATGAGCGCGCAGATTATATGGATTATTTCACGCCTGTGATATTGCATACGACAAGTGTTGTTTGGCAGCGCAAAGATAAAACTTTTCCTTTTAGTAAAAAGGAAGATTTAAAAGGTAAGTGGGGGGTCACGGTCATTAACAACAGTTTTGGTCAAGAGTTTGATCAATATGCCCAGCGTAATTTGAATATTTTGGCTGTTTCTAGTCTATCACAAGCTTTGCGTATGCTTGAGGCTGATAGAGTGGATTACGTTTTGTATGAAAAGAGCCCTGCTCATGCTTATGCCACCATGTTGGGATTGTCCGATTTTATTGTGGCGGCAGTGCCATATATTAGTAGTGAGGGTTTGTACCTGACTATGTCTAAAAAATCGCCTTGTAATGATAGCGGAATCAAACAGCGTATTGCGACGGCGCTGCAAGAAATGAAGCAAGATGGCTTTACTGAACAAGCACTGATTAATGGCGTTCAAGAATGGGAAGCGCATAGTAGCATTAGTGTGGTCTTGCCTTAGTATGCTGAGAGCAAAAAAAGCGAAGCAAAGTTGCTTCGCTTTTTTATTTTTAGCGATTTAACAAGGACTGGTATAAATCAACCCACTGATCTGTAACAGCTTCCCAACTGTAATCATAACGCATGGCATTTTGTTGTTTTTGTAGCCAGCGATTGCCATCATAGAAGCACGCCATGCATCTTTCCATGGCCAGTTTTAGGGATTCTCCATTGGCCTCTTTAAAGACAAAGCCATTGGCTTTGTCGCCCTCTTCAAACACAGTGTCTGCTAATCCTCCGGTTTGCCTTACAACGGGTAATGTGGCGTATTTTAAGGCATACAGCTGTGTTAACCCGCAAGGCTCAAAACGTGAGGGTATGAGCAGGGCATCGATACCCGCTTGTATTCGGTGAGAGTAATCTTCGAAATACCCAATACGAACGGCGACTTGTTGCGGGTAATTTTTTTGTAATTCTAAATAGCCTGACTCTAGGTTTTTATCACCAGAGCCAAGCACAATCAGTCTAGCACCCTTGTCTAATAATGAGGGCATAACGTGTAATACAAGATCCAGTCCTTTTTGTTCAGTGAGTCGACTCACAACACCAAATACGGGATAGTTAAGGTCTTCTGACAACGAGTTTTCTCGCAATAAAGCAAGCTTGTTTGTTTGTTTTAAATGAAGCGTGTCTATGTCGTAATTTTGCGGAATGAGTGCGTCTTTTTCTGGTGACCATTGGTTGTAATCAACGCCATTGAGGATGCCACTTAATTTATTTTGCATCGCTCTTAGGGTGCCATCTAGGCCGTCTCCATATTCAGGCGTGAGAATTTCTTGTGCATAGGTTGGACTGACCGTGGTAATTGCGTCGGCATACACTAAGCCTGCTTTAAGTCCTGAGAATCGACCATAAAACTCCATGCCATGCATGCTTAAGAGTTCTGGTGATAAGTGTGTGTCTGAAAATTGATTCATATCAAAACTACCGTTATAACGTAAATTATGTACGGTGGTTACAATAGGAATGTGGTCTACTTTCCAACTTTTAAGATAGGCAGCTGCAAACCCAGTTTGCCAGTCGTTTAAGTGTAGAACATCTGCTTGCCAATCTATTAGGTTGCCGTGCAACGCTAATGTTGCAACAGCCCAAGAAAGGGCGGCAAAGCGTATGTGATTGTCTTGAAAGTCGATGCCATTTTTGTCGACGTAGGGACCGTCTTCACGCTCGTAAAGTGCTTGGCATTGTAATAGCCAGATTGGTGTGTCATTGTCAGGAATGTGGGTTTCAAGTAACAGTAAATCTCCAACGCCAAATGGATTTCCTAAGTTGATACTCTTTTGAATAGGCGCTACTTTTTTTAGTATGCCTTGATACGCTGGCATGATAAGTTTGATATCGTGGCCTTTGTTTCTTAACGCGACAGGTAGTGCGCCAGCCACATCGGCTAATCCACCTGTTTTGATTAGGGGGTAAATTTCGGAAGCAGCAAAGAGTATTTTCATTATTAGTCATCTTATTGATTTGGAATAATGATCAGAGTATACCTAAATAGGACTTCAAATAGGTGTGTTGATAAAAATTTTAAGGGCATCACATGGATTTAAATACGGCGCGTATGAAAACTTTGTCCATTATTCTAGCCGGTGGACGTGGTTCAAGATTAAGACAGCTAACGGATAATCGTTCTAAGCCTGCAGTGCCTATTGCGGGTAAATATAAAATTATTGATTTTCCTCTCTCCAATTGTATTAACTCAGGTATGCGTCGTATTGCCGTCCTGACTCAGTATCGCTCTCATACATTGAATCAGCATGTACAAAGAGGTTGGAATTTTCTGCGATCGGATTTTAATGAGTTCATTGAACTATGGCCTGCTCAGCAACAGACTGGCAGTGACTGGTATCGTGGTACAGCCGATGCCGTGTATCAAAACTTAAGTATGATAGATGGTTTAGACAGCGAGTATATTCTGATTCTGGCTGGTGATCATGTGTATAAACAAGATTACAGTTTGATGCTGCAAGACCATATTGAAAGCGGTGCAGATGTTACGGTGGCGTGCATAGAAGTGCCACTGAAAGAAGCGGATCAGTTTGGTGTAATGCATGTTGATGAAAACGATAACATTATAGCGTTTGAAGAAAAACCGGCTAATCCACCTACGATGCCGGGTAAGCCTGATGTGTCGCTTGCTAGCATGGGTATTTATATTTTTAATACGAAGTTTTTGTCTGAAAACTTACGTTCAGATGCAAGCGATGACGAATCAAGTCATGATTTTGGTAAGGACCTTATTCCTTTGTTTGTTGGGCGTTGCAAAATTAAAGCTCACCATTTTTCCAATAGTGTCATTAGTAATAGCAGTTATCCTGATAAGCCGTATTGGCGTGATGTAGGAACATTAACGGCCTATTGGGAAGCGAATATGGATCTGACAAGATTGGTGCCAGAGTTGGATTTGTATGATGAAGAGTGGCCGATTCGAACAGCGCAGTATCAACGACCTGCAGCAAAGTTCAATTATAACTACGAAGAGCGCATTGGTACGGCATTGAATTCAGTCGTGTCGGCTGGCTGTATTGTGTCGGGTTCAACGGTCGAGCAATCCATTCTATTTAATAATGTTCGAGTAAACTCTTATTCTCATGTGATTAAATCTGTAGTTTTGCCTCGCTGCAATATCGGTCGGCATTGTCGTCTTAGTAAAGTGGTGGTGGATTCTGACTGCCATATTCCAGAAGGCACGATAATTGGTGAAGACCCTGTTGCAGATGCAGCTCGCTTTTATCGAAATTCAGACGGTATTACTTTAGTGACGCAAGAGATGATTGAGGCATTGCCTGAATAGTACTTTCAAGGAATGATTGTTGATTTAGTAAGAAGCCGCTCATATCAGCGGCTTTTTTGTGTGCCTTGAAAAGCTTTGTTTCATTATCTTGTGTACCGGTGCCTTGTAAAATGCTGAATTGGACGCATTAGTAGGGTTTCGCTTTTAGATTATTGAATAGAGAATTGGTTATCCCCGTAACCTGTGGATAACCCTATTGGTGAATCTTTGATAACTTACGCAAAACCAGTCGGTATGCAGCTTTGGACATTGGTGTTCATTTCTTCTTCAGTCTTTCATTTGGCGTAGTGTATTGGGTAAATATGTTTGTATTTTCACCTATTAGTGAGGAGGTTTTATGTTTACGGGTATCGTTCAGGGGACCGCGATGGTCAAAGCGGCCGATCAAGTGGGTCGTAACAAACGTTTAGAGGTGGTGTTTCCAGCCGGTGTTATGCTGGGTCAGCAGCTTGGGGCAAGTGTGGCTATCAATGGTGTTTGTCTTACCGTTGCTGAGATTGGTCATGATGTTTTGACATTTGATGTAATTGATACCACGTTGGCGTTAACCAATATTGGCCTTTTGCAGGTCGGGGATACGGTAAACTTTGAGCGTGCTGCTAAAATGGGGGACGAGATTGGTGGGCATGTTATGTCTGGTCACATTATGACGTCTGTTGCCGTATCGCGAATTGAAAAAATTGAAGAAAGTGTCCATATCCGCTTTACGACAGATCGTCAGCACGAAGTGGATGCAAGACGTTATTTGTTTGATAAAGGTTATGTGGGTCTAAATGGTGCGAGTTTGACAATTAGCGCTATTGGTAATGATTGGATTGAAGTGTCTTTGATTCCAGAAACATTGAGATTAACGACCTTTGGTATGTTGTCACTAGGAGATCGAGTGAATCTTGAAATCGATGCGCACACTCAGGCAACCGTCGATACCGTTGAGCGTATCTTGAAGCAAAGAGGGATTGTTTTGCCTTAAATCACTTTCGAACGGATTTAAGAGGCTAATTCTTCTTGGTTTTGAAATAAATGGAGTCCTTGCCCAATTTTCGGTAGAATGCTCGCCAATTTCTATCCTGAAAACGTGTTGGTGCGTATTTCTTATGATTGTCATGACGATGGTGTTTAATTCTTCTGTCACTCAGAATGAAATAGGTGTTTAACGAGCGTTTTTCAACAGGTAATCATTCAAATATCGCTTTTTAAGTGTGAGTAAATAGTGTCTTCTAATAATCTTAAGCACATACGCAATTTTTCGATAATTGCCCATATAGACCACGGAAAATCGACGTTAGCCGACCGCTTCATTCAGACTTGTGAAGGTCTGAGTGAACGTGAAATGTCTGCTCAGGTTCTTGACTCGATGGATATTGAGCGTGAACGTGGTATTACCATCAAGGCGCAAAGCGTCACGCTCGATTATCATGCGAAAGATGGGCAAGTTTATCAGTTGAACTTTATCGATACACCGGGACATGTTGACTTTTCTTACGAAGTGTCGCGCTCCCTTGCTGCTTGTGAAGGGGCATTGTTGGTGGTTGATGCTGCACAAGGCGTGGAGGCACAGTCTGTTGCAAACTGTTATACCGCCATCGAGCAAGGCCTCGAAGTGATGCCTGTGTTGAATAAAATTGACTTACCACAAGCAGAGCCAGAACGTGTTAGTGCTGAGATTGAAGAGATCATTGGCATTGATGCGATGAATGCGGTGACGTGCTCGGCAAAAACAGGTTTGGGAGTGGATGATGTATTAGAGCGCCTGATTGCGACGATTCCACCGCCAGAGGGTGACGTTGATGCGCCTTTGCAAGCGCTTATTATTGACTCATGGTTTGATAATTATCTGGGTGTAGTGTCTCTTGTTCGTATCAAACAAGGCACGTTGCGTAAGAAAGATAAAATTTTCATTAAATCAACCAAACAAACACATCCGGTTGATATGACAGGTATTTTTACGCCTAAGCGAAAAGAAACTGGTATGCTTAGAGCGGGGGAAGTTGGCTATGTTGTTGCGGGTATTAAAGATATTCATGGGGCGCCTGTAGGGGATACCATTACCCACGCTTCTACGCCAGATGTTCCACAATTAGCGGGTTTCCAAAAAGTGAAACCTCAAGTTTATGCGGGTGTGTTCCCTGTTAGCTCTGATGACTATGAAGATTTCCGTGTTGCCCTTGATAAGTTGACATTGAATGATGCTTCTTTGTTCTTTGAACCAGAAAGCTCGGATGCGCTAGGTTTTGGCTTCCGTTGTGGTTTTTTGGGTATGCTGCACATGGAGATCATCCAGGAACGTTTAGAACGTGAATATGATCTAGATTTAATCACGACTGCGCCAACGGTAGTGTATGAAATCGAATTAAATAATGGCGATGTAATTAACGTTGACAGTCCATCAAAAATGCCAGATCCTGGTTCGATTCGAGAAATGCGCGAACCAATCGTCGAAGCCAATATTTTAGTGCCACAGGAATATCTGGGTAACGTTATTACGTTGTGTGTGGAAAAGCGTGGCATTCAAAAAGATATGCTATATGTTGGTCGTCAAGTGCAGTTGCGTTATGAGTTACCCATGAACGAAGTCGTCATGGATTTCTTTGATAAACTAAAATCTTGTAGCCGCGGTTTTGCGTCGTTAGATTACAGCTTCTCCCACTTTAGTGCTGCACCTTTATGTCGATTAGACATCTTGATCAATGGCGAGCGTGTCGATGCTTTGGCGCTGATCATGCACAAAGATAACGTACAGTATAAAGGTCGTGCTTTGTGTGAAAAAATGAAAGATTTGATTCCGCGTCAGATGTTTGACGTGGCGATTCAAGGTGCTGTGGGGGCAAAAATCATTTCACGTACGACAGTGAAAGCGTTACGTAAAAACGTAATTGCCAAATGTTATGGTGGTGATGTGAGCCGTAAGAAGAAATTGTTGCAGAAGCAAAAAGAAGGTAAGAAGCGTATGAAGCAGGTAGGTAACGTTGAGGTGCCACAATCTGCTTTCCTTGCGGTTTTGCAGCTAGACAGCTAGAGCCAGAAAAACAACAGGCGTGCTCAGCACGCCCTGATGGAGAAATGAAGTATGGGTTTTGATTTCGAATTGATACTGGCCATTGCGTTTTTAGTGACGGGTGTCTTCTGGGTGTATGATCGTATTGTGTATTTTCCCAAGCGTAAAGCTCTGTTGGTAAATATGCCAACAGAGACACGCAAAGCTCTCAGTAAGGATGCCCAGCAGCGATTGGCGCAAACACCTAAGCTGGTGGTGGAGGTGAAGTCCTATTTCGTTATCATTGCGGTGATCTTTGGTTTGCGATCTTTTGTTGTTGAGCCCTTTCAGATTCCGTCAGGATCTATGCTGCCAACATTAAAGATAGGTGATTTTATTCTGGTGAATAAGTTTGACTATGGACTTCGTTTACCTGTCTTAAATACAACCATTATTCCAACTACAGAACCAAAACGTGGTGATGTGGTTGTATTTAAATACCCACTTGATCCTAGTTTAAACTATATTAAACGTTTGGTCGGTTTGCCTGGTGATCAAATCAGCTATCATAATAAGACATTGATGGTTAATGGTGAGCCAGTTAGCAAAGAATTTTTAGCCAAGTTGCCTGTGTCATTGAACCCAAATCAAGAGCCAGTAGATGTATTTTCTGAGCACTTGGGTGAGGCACAACACGAGATTTATAATAGTTACCGATTTACCCCACATGAAGGTGAATGGACTGTACCAGCAGGCCATTATTTTGTGATGGGTGACAACAGAGACAATAGTGCTGACAGTCGATTTTGGGGATTTGTTCCAGATGAAAATATGAAAGGTCGTGCTTTTTATGTATGGCTGCATTGGGACGAATTTTTTAGTATCCCAAGTTTTAAAAATAACGGTTTGATTGAATAAGTATTTTTTGGAGAAATTTTGAGTTCATCGTATCAGAAGCTGAGTCAGCGCATAGGGTATTTTTTTGCTGACCTTGGACTGCTTGAACTGGCGCTAACGCACCGTAGTTTTGGTGGGAAAAATAATGAGCGCCTTGAGTTCTTGGGTGACTCTATCCTTAATTATGTGATTGCGGAAGACCTTTTTCATCGTTTCCCAAAGGCTAAAGAAGGCGAATTAAGTCGTCTGCGGGCATCGCTAGTAAAGGGTGATACTCTAGCTGAACTGGCAAGAGAATTTGAGCTGGGAGATTATTTGAAACTGGGGGCTGGCGAGTTAAAAAGTGGTGGTTTTAGACGAGATTCTATTTTAGCCGATACGGTTGAGGGCATCATTGGTGGTATGTACCTAGACGCGGGCATGGAAGTTTGTCGTCAGCATATTTTAGCCTGGTACAAAGAGCGCTTAGATGCGACATCCTTAAAAGTGGTGACCAAAGATGCAAAGACGAGGCTTCAAGAGTATCTTCAAGCCAGAAAGCATGCGTTACCTCAGTACGATGTTGTGAATATTGTAGGCGAGCCTCATGACCAAACTTTTTATGTGCATTGTCATATTGAGCTTTGTGAAAGTGCCATAGAAGGCAAGGGAAATAGTCGTCGAATCGCAGAGCAAAATGCTGCAGCAAAAGCCTTGAAAAAATTGGAAAAGAAAGATGTCTGACGTTGAAGTGACGCACTGTGGTTATATTGCCATTGTTGGCCGCCCAAATGTGGGTAAGTCAACTTTGCTTAATCATATCTTAGGCCAGAAATTATCCATAACGTCGCGAAAGCCGCAAACCACCCGCGATCAGATTCTTGGTGTAAAAACAGAAGGCCATGTTCAGGCTATTTATGTGGATACACCCGGTTTGCATCTGGGGGAGGCCAAAGCCATTAACCGCATCATGAATAAAACCGCAGCGGCGGCATTAAAAGATGTCGACGTGGTGCTGTTTGTTATCGATGCGGATCGTTGGACAGAAGAAGATGAGGCGGTGTTACAAAAAGTGAAACACGCTCGCTGTCCCGTTATTCTGGTAGTGAATAAGGTGGATCAACTTGATCAAAAAGAAGATCTTTTGCCACGTTTGGCAAACCTAGCTGACCGGATGGATTTTGCGCAAATTGTTCCAATATCCGCCTTGCGTAATAATAATTTAGACCGTTTAGAACGTTTGGTTGAAAGTTATATGCCAGAGGGGACGCAGTTTTACCCTGAGGATCAAATAACCAATCGCAGTTCACGTTTTTTGGCCGCTGAAATTGTTCGTGAGAAGATCACACGCCAGCTTGGTCAAGAAGTGCCTTATGAAGTGGCCGTGCAAATTGAAGAATTTGTCTATGAAGAGACGGCTATTCATATTAGTGCGCTGATTTTGGTGGAGCGAAATGGGCAAAAACGCATCATTATTGGCGAGCGTGGTGATAAAATTAAGCTAATAGGCAAAGAGGCGCGTATTGATATGGAGAACTTATTTCAACATAAAGTCATGTTGAATCTCTGGATTAAAGTGCGTTCAGGTTGGTCTGATGATGAGCGTGCCTTGGCCAGTTTAGGTTACCAGGAAGAATAATCTCAATGCGCGTTTCTGCGTATGTCATTCATACTCGGCCTTTTCAAGATGGCAAAATTCTGCTTGATGCATTAACTCTTGAGCAAGGTTTGATTCGAGGTGTTTGGCGACTACCAAAAAAAGAGGCTCGGGTCATTCCTGGGCCTTTTTTATGTTACGAAATGGAGCTTTCTGGTCGCGGTGACTTAAAAACCGTGAAAAGTTTGGAGTCGGTAAAAGCCGCTGCTGTGCTTGAGGGGTTGTCTTTGTACGCGGCTTTTTATGTGCATGAGTTACTTGAAAAGCTTTTGCCTGCCAATTTGCCATTGCCTGAGGTGTTTGCATTATATCAATGGCTGATTGAAAGTCTGCATTCAGGGGTGGTTATTGCGCCCTTGTTACGTCGATTTGAGGTGGGGTTATTTTCCGAGCTTGGTGTCGGCATTAACATGATATCTACAGGTCGTGGTGAGCCTCTTGAAGCGCGTCAGCTTTATCAATTTCACTATAAGTTCGGTTTACGGCCTTATCATGGTGAAATACCAAAACAAACGCCTATGTTGTTTGTTGAAGGGCAGATAGCCCTTGATTATCACGCAGGCAAATGGACGGATAAACAAGTGTTAAGTCTCGCCAAGGAGTTACATCGTAACTGGCTGGATAGTTTATTAAATGGCAAGCCAATCGTTTCGAGGCGCTTATTGCCAAAGCAGCCTTTTCAAGGTGATCGGCATCTCGGGGTGCCTATTTTTCGTGCCTTGTGATGATTTACGTTATTAAAGGGGGGAGTTTGATTATCGGAGTTGGGACGGATTTGGTTGAGATAGCACGAATCGCTCAGTCAGTTGAGCGTTTGGGAGAGCGTTTTATTGACCGCATATTGACGGCTGCCGAAAAACAACGCTGGTTAGAAATCAGCAACGCAGATAAAGCCAATGCTTATGTCGCAAAACGCTTTGCAGCGAAAGAAGCGGCAGTGAAGGCGTTAGGAACAGGGATTGGTTCGGGGGTAAGTTTTCAACACTTTAGCATCAGTAATTTGCCTTCTGGACAGCCGGTTCTCATGGTTGATGAAAGTATTACTGCGCGCTATGACTTCCCTGTGGCATGGCATTTAAGTCTAACGGATGAGAAAGTGTATGCTCAGGCTTTTGTTGTTCTCGAATCTAAGGTGTTGAGTGCAAAGATTGAGGCCAAGGAATAAGCTTTCTGTGATTCAGAAGTTCTTCAATGGCTTCAAGAAAGTCTTCTGCCACACCGTCAACATCTTCTAAACCTAACTCTTTTAAATGTGTTTCTAAAAAGCCAGCATGGCGAGCAATATTAATGGTGCCAGTGTATTTGGAGGCTCCATGTATTCTATGCACTACTTCTATGAGTTTTTCAGTATCTTGTTTTTCTAAGTGATGTTGAATTAACTTTTTTTCCGCATCTAGAGAGTCCGCTAGCATATCAAACATCTCTTTTGCTATGTCGGCTTTACCATCAACGACAGCGAGTGCTTTGTCTAAATCAAAAATATTGACGAGCTTGTCATCTACCTGATCTTGAAAGGTTTTTGTATTATTACGCCATGTTTCAATGGTGGCGAAGAGTAGCTCTTCATCGATGGGTTTGGTTAGGTAGGCATTCATGCCGCTTGCAAGTATTTGCTGTTGCTCTGATCCCAAAGCGTGTGCTGTCAGTGCGATAATAGGAGTATTCTTATAATGCTTTAGTTGTCGTAACTGTTGGGTCGTTTCCATGCCATCCATTTCAGGCATTTGAATGTCCATAAATATTAAGTCGAATTTTTCATGTATTGCCATGTCTATCGCTTGGCGTCCACTGTAGGCTGATGACACCCTGACGCCGGCTGGCGTGAGCCAATGATTCAGTAGTTGCAGATTGACTGGAGAATCGTCCACTGCCAATATTTTAAAGTTTTTCAAGTGCTCGTGATTGGCTGGTGAGAGTGCTTTCTGAGACAGTAACTCGATCGGTGCTTTGTTGATGTGTAACAATGCTTTGTATAACCTGTCTTGACTGATTGGTTTAAGTAGTATGTCACTGCATAGGCTCTTTAGATCAGGATAGTGCGCTATTTGACCTGGTGGTTGTACCATCATAATACTGGGAATGGCATATTGTTGCGCGCAATAACTAATCAGTTCCCGTGCTTCTGTCGTGTTTTGGTCGTCAGGAGTAACGCTCAATAAGATGGCGTCAATGGCATCGTGTTGTTTGTTTAAAGTCGAGATGATCTGTTCTATGTCTGAGCAGGCGACATAGCGAATACCAATACTATCTAAGTAGGCCGTTAGGTAGTTTTTATAGGTGGTGCTAGGTTCGAGCAGCAGGACGCGTCGATCCAGTTTCTTTTTGTGCTGACTGAGTTTATTTGACCTTTTTAGAGTGATAGTAAAGCGAAAAGTTGAACCAATGCTTGGGTCACTACTGACTTCAATTTTTCCTTTCATCTGCTCGACCAGTTTTTTAGTGATGACCAGTCCTAGGCCTGTTCCCCCAAACTGTCGTGTGGTGCTGGTGTCTACTTGAGAAAAGGGCTTGAATAGACGATGTATCTTGTGTTCCGGTATGCCTATGCCGGTGTCAATGATTTGGAAGGATAAGGTGATTTCCTGAGAGGTTTGTGAAGCGATGGATACTTTTGTGCGTACTGATCCTTGATGGGTGAATTTAATGGCATTGCCGATTAGGTTTGTTAAAATCTGCCGAATGCGAGTGCTGTCACCAACAAACCATTCCGGAATATTCGCGCAAAACTCTGGTACTAAATCAATTTGTTTTTCTTTAGTCAGTAAGTTAACACTCAACGTCTGATAAACATCATCTACTAGTGCTTTTAAGTTGAAGTGATTGTTTTCTAGATTTAATTTTCCTGCTTCAATTTTCGAGAAATCCAAAATATCACCAATAATCGCTAGCAAGCTGTTTGTTGATTGCTCGATGGTATCTACATAGAGTCGTTGTTGGGGATCGGCAATGTCTTTTTGTAGCGTTTTTGTGTAACCTAAAATGGCATTCAGAGGCGTGCGAATTTCATGGCTGATGTTGGCTAGAAATTGCGATTTCAAGCGATTTGACTCCATTGCCTCTCGATTGGCGATGTGCAATTGCGCGCTTTTTTCCTCCATGCTGTCCATGCTACGCCGGATGTCTTCGGTCGATTGTTCTATGCCAATAATGAGTTCTTCATGGTGGTGTTCTAATCTCTCAGTTAGATCAAGTAGGTCCTTTTGCAGTTCCGCGTATTCTAGTGGTAGTTTCGTTAATTTTGCGGCTGAGAATTGGCCTTTAACGAGCTTATTTAAAGCCATAGCAAGCTTATTGAGAGGCTGTGTTAAATGCGTTGAAATATGATATGCGCTTAAAATTGTTAGTATGTTTAGCAAAACCAAAATAGAGATGATCAGGCTGGCGTATTGATATTTTGCTATTTTGATCGCAGATTTGTTGGCCTCAATTTTGACCCAGCCAATTAGATTGCGTTGGTTGGTAGGATTAAATAGGTCCGTTTGGGCATTGAATATGCCGTCCAGTGAATTATTAGCGTAGTAGATGGCGCTCATTGATTCTAGGTGGTCATCGTATTCGATAATGTGACTTTCTTCTGTGAAAGCCATAATGTTTTGTATGGGTGCGTTGCCCAGTTCAGCAATGATTTTTTGCTCGCTGTTGAATAATTGCACGCTGTTGATGTCGTGATTGCTGAGGGCGTTTTGCAGTATTCGATACATCATGTTTTGATCGGAAAAGACAATCGCATATTCGCTGGTCATAGCGACTTGCTCTGTAATTTGTTTAGTTCGCTCAAACAACTGGCGATTCAAATCATCAAAACGAGTTGACAGTAAAAAAAGGCTGGTGAGCAGTGAGATAACAAACACAGGCGTGAATAGCGCCCAAAAGAGTTTACGGCTTACGCTAAGTGGTGACAGATTGGTGAGGAAATGCAATTTCATCGTATTACTAATCTGCTTAATGAATTAATAGCAGGCCAAATTGCCTTTGCTCTGTCGATCTGTGCATTCTTTTTCATAGTTATCGCATGTCTGTTTTTCACGGCTGGATGGGGCATGAATATAGGCACATTCACGCCATTTCTTTCTTAATTCAATGGTATCTAGCCCAGTGAGGTCTTCAGTGGACTCTTCACAGCTACTTAGTAAAAGTAATAAAAAAAGTAGTGTGAAAACGCGTGTTACGAGCATACTCTTGCCCTAGAATGTCAAATCGAAACTAAGTTTATAACGCTTTCTTATTGTACTGTTTGCCATTAGTGTTCTTAAATAGTTAAGTTTCATTCCCTAAGTCATCAATGTCAATGAAGTTTTTATATGATCCAATATCCTAGTATTGAGTCCTTGATTGGGCAAACACCTCTGGTTCGCTTGCAGCGAATCAATCCAAATCCACGCAACACGGTGTTGCTAAAATTAGAAGGTCAAAACCCTGCTGGATCAGTAAAAGATCGTCCTGCGCTTAACATGATACTTCAAGCTGAGTTACGTGGAGATATAAAGCCAGGCGATAGTTTAATTGAAGCAACCAGTGGTAACACCGGTATCGCTTTGGCCATGGCCGCAGCGATTAAGGGTTACAAGATGCATTTAATCATGCCAGATAACATGAGTCAGGAGCGTAAATCAGCGATGTCGGCTTATGGGGCGATTTTGCACTTGGTGACAAAAGAGGAGGGCATGGAAAGAGCACGTGATCTTGCTCAAGAGATGCAGGATCAAGGTATTGGTATTGTGCTCAATCAGTTTGCTAACCAAGATAATCCTAATGCCCACTATCTGACCACAGGTCCAGAAATATGGCAGCAGACTCAGGGGACTGTGACACACTTTGTTAGCTCTATGGGGACAACTGGAACCATTATGGGGGTATCCCAATATTTAAAAGAGCAAAATAAAGCGATTCAAATTATTGGTCTTCAGCCGCAAGAGGGTTCGAGTATCCCTGGTATTCGTCGTTGGCCAAAGGCGTATCTGCCTTCGATTTTTGACGAGACTAAAGTAGATAAAGTGATGGATATCTCGCAAACCACAGCAGAAGTGACTATGCGATGTTTGGCAAAAGAAGAAGGGATTTTTTGTGGTGTGTCTTCTGGCGGTTCGGTTGCGGCAGCCTTGGCTTTGTCCGAGCAACTCGATAATGCTGTCATTGTTGCGATTGTTTGTGATCGTGGAGATCGTTATCTATCAACAGGGGTGTTCGATGGCTAAAAGACCTTTTATTAATTAAGGGCTTGTTTTCGCGTACAGTTCTAGGGATAGATGCGATAGAATACTTGGGCATTTATCCTATTTGACCAGAAAAATAGTCAGGAACAAGAGAGCCCCCTTTGAGAAAAAGAACCCCCCAGCGTCGTGCCCCTAAATCTCAGTCGATAGGTCCCATACAGACTTTTAACGTAGAGGGACTAACTCATGAAGCAAAGGGTGTTGCGCGTTTGCAAGGAAAAGTAACCTTTATTGAAGGGGCTTTACCTGGAGAGACAGTCGCTGCCCAAGTGACCAAAAATGGTCGTCGTTTTGATGAAGCGGTGTTAACTCATATCATCGAACCTAGTGTCCACCGGGTAGAGCCAGATTGTCAGCATTTTCATGCTTGTGGTGGTTGCAGTTTTCAACATTTAGCAAGAGAAAAGCAACTTTCAGCAAAGGCGGACTGGTTACAAGGCCAATTGCGCCATCTTATTACGACCCAGTCTCTTGAATTACTGTCGGATACTTCTATTGGCTATCGCCGTCGAGCGCGTATCGCTATTGATCATAAAAATGGTCAAATGGTGTTGGGGTTTCGTGGGAAAGCGTCAAATGACATAGTTTCTATTGATCGTTGTGTTGTGTTGACGGATAAGCTTCAAGTCATACTTCGCTCCTTGAAGCAAGCATTGTCAGTCAGTACTTTGTTTACACAACTTGGGCATGTGGAATTATTGGAAGACACTAAAGGGGTATCCGTTTTATTTCGCCTAATATCTCCAGTGTCTACTGAACTGCAAGCTATTTGGGAAGATTGGGCAATAAAAGAAAATACGGCATTGTATTGGCAAGCACCGAAAGCGAGCAGAGCAGACGTTACCACGGATAAAATGCGCTATTATGATCTTAGTAATCTAAGACTGAAGTATCATCCGCAAGATTTTATTCAAGTCAACGCCAGTATGAATCAAAAAATGGTGTTGCAGGCACTAGATTGGTTAAAGCCAAATAAACAGGATGTCATAATGGATTTGTTTTGTGGCGTGGGAAATTTTTCTTTACCTTTAGCTCAGCTGTCAAAATCGGTTATTGGGGTAGAGGTTCAGGAGGGGATGGTTGAGGCTGCTAAGGAGAACGCTCGCCTGAATGGCCTTGATAATGTGTCTTTTTTGGCGGCAGATTTGACTAAGCCCGTAAAAAATGAACTTTTAACGCAACAGATTACCAAAGTATTGTTGGACCCACCTCGTGCGGGTGCGTTTGAGTTTTTAGACAGTTTAATAAAAATCGGACCCATGCAAATATTGTATGTTTCTTGCAATGCTTCTACTTTAGCGAGGGATGCCGAGTATTTAGTTGCAAAAGGATATCGTGTTTTACGTGTTAGTTTGATGGATATGTTTCCGCAAACATCGCATGTAGAAACCATGATGTTATTGCAAAAAAAGAAGTAAATTGAAGGGCGGATAAATGGTAACGGTAAGAAAAGATCATCCTGTATTAGACGATGGCAGTGTTGATATTGATGCCTGGATGGCACAGTTTTCTCATTTGGTTGATGACAGTGCTCGCGTTCCTTTGCGTATGGCCTGTGAATTGGCCCGCCAATCAGAATTAAAAAGTGCCAGACCTTCTTATTGGGGCGCGCAAGCCAGTACTTTTCGTGCTGGATTAGAAATGGTCGAAATTCTGTCCGGTTTTCGGGCGGATCAAGATTCATTGGTTGCTGCAGCTTTGTACCGAGTGGTACGAGAAGATCAATTGCCTATTTCTCGTGTGACTGAGATGTTTGGTCGTAAAGTGTCTTCGATTATTGAAGGGGTAATGCGCATGGGTGAGGTCTCTAAAAACCTCACCGCCGATTCTGCGGCTGAAGTGCTTGGTAGTAGCGAAAATCAGTTGGAATCTTTGCGTAAAATGCTGGTTTCGATTATTGATGATGTTCGTGTTGTGCTGATTAAGCTGGCTGAGCGTGCCTGCGCTATTAAAGAAGCGAAACATCAGAATGAAGAGCGTCGTGTCGCTGTGGCGCTTGAAGTGCAGAGTGTTTATGCCCCTTTAGCCCATCGTTTAGGAATTGGCCATATCAAATGGGAATTAGAGGATCTCTCTTTCCGCTATCTGTATCCTTCTGATTATAAACGAATCGCGACCTGGTTGGATGAGAAGCGTCTTGATCGTCAGCAGTATATTGATGATGTGATTGCCTTATTGGATGAGCGTTTGAAGGGCATTAATATACACGCCGATTTAATGGGACGAGCCAAACATATCTACAGCATTTGGCGCAAAATGAAGAATAAAAACATCGGTTTTGATGAGGTGTACGACGTCAGAGCGGTGCGTATCTTAGTGGATGAGCCGATGGAGTGTTACGGCGTTCTTGGCATAGTACACAATTTGTGGCGGCCTATTCCCCATGAGTTCGATGATTATATCAGTAACCCGAAGTCAAATGGCTATCAGTCTTTGCACACTGCGGTTATTGGCCCTCAAGGAAGAGCGCTGGAAATCCAGATTCGTACCCACAAAATGCATGAAGATGCCGAATTGGGCGTGTGCGCACATTGGAAATATAAGGGAACGGATTTAAGCTCCAACAGCACCAGTTATGAAGAAAAGCTGCAATGGCTAAGAACCATTCTGGATTTTCATGAAGTACAAGGGGATTTGGAGTCTTTATCTGAACAAGTTCGCAGTGACATTGAGCAAGATCGTATATACGTCTTTACGCCCGACGGCCATGTCGTTGACTTGCCTATTAATGCTACCCCCGTTGATTTTGCCTATCGAGTACACACAGAAATTGGTCACCGCTGTCGTGGTGCCAAAGTAAATGGCAAAATCATTTCACTGGTGACGCATTTAAAAACGGGTGATAAGGTTGAAATCCTGACAACGAAAGAAGGCGGTCCTAGTCGTGACTGGTTGCACCCGACTTTAGGGTATGTGCAAACCAACCGAGCCAGAGCCAAAATTCAGAACTGGTTTAGGAAAGAAGACAGAGAAAAAAATCTAGACGCGGGTAAGCACCTTCTGGATAAGCAGTTAAAGCGCCTTGGTTTCGATGATAATCGTATTGATTTACAGGCGATTTCCTCTCGATTTAATTTTTCTTACGCAGATGAGGTATATGTAGCGCTTGGTGCTGGAGACATTCAGCTAGCGCGAGTGCTGCGCGTCATTGACGATTTTTACAGTCTTAATGGTGAAAGTGCACCAGCGCGTCCTATTCGCTTGAAAAAGAGCCGTCACAAATCGTCTGATAACGATATTCATATTTTGGGTGTTGGCAAGCTGCTTACCCAGATGGCGAAATGTTGTAACCCTATTCCTGGTGATGACATTGTTGGTTATATAACTCAAGGTCGAGGTGTATCGGTACATAGGCAAGATTGCATTAATATTGTTCAACTTGGGCTAGATGAGCCGGAAAGGATTATTGATGTGAGTTGGGGGGAAGAGCTAGACAACCAATATCCAGTAAACATTCAAGTTGAGGCATATGACAGAACGGGATTGTTAAACGATATTACCAGCTTGCTGGCCAATGAAAAAGTCAACTTGCTGTCGATGAATACGTTATCCGCTAAGGAGAATCATACGGCGAACATTCGCTTTACTATTGAGGTAGGTGAGTTAAGTGTATTAAGTAAGTTATTACATCGTATTAATCAGTTACCCAATGTGCTTAATGTATTCAGAGAGAGGGACTTTTGAGCAAATCAATGCAGCAGTTGCAGTATCTAATGCGTTGTCTTCGGGATAAAGAGTTTGGTTGCGTCTGGGATAAAAAGCAAAACTTTAAAAGTGTTGCGCCTTATACCTTAGAGGAAGCCTATGAAGTGCTAGATGCGATAGAGCGTGAAGACTTTGAGGACTTGCAGGAAGAACTAGGCGACTTACTGTTTCAAATAGTGTTTTATGCGCAAATGGCCGAAGAAGAGCAGCGCTTTTCGTTTGATGAGGTGGTGAATGGGATTGTCGAAAAGATGCTGCGTCGTCATCCTCATGTTTTTCCCGATGGCGATATAACACGTTTTGGTGAGCCAACATTGCTTACTGATCAGCAAATTGCTGATCAGTGGCAGCAGATTAAAGCATTGGAGAAAGGGGATAGTGAGAAACGTCTCTTGGCGGATATTCCTGCTTCCATGCCCGCGTTAATGCAAGCGGTGAAAATACAACAAAAAGCCGCTAAGGTGGGGTTTGACTGGCCAAACGTTGCTCCTGTATTCGATAAGATTCGGGAAGAACTAGACGAGCTTGAAGAAGCAATGAAACAGCAAAACGTTTTGCACATAGAAGAAGAAATGGGCGACGTTTTGTTCGCTGTCTGTAATTTAGCTCGTCATTTTAAGGTATCACCCGATGTGGCATTGAATAAGACAAATATAAAATTTCGTCGCCGATTTGGTCGCATAGAGACTCTTGTGTCGATGCAAAATAGAAAATTAACAGAGTGTTCTCTCGAGGAATTAGACCGTTATTGGGAGCAGGCCAAACGAGAAGGTTTGTAGACTGCGCATCTATTTAATGGATAAAAAGAACGCCTTTAAGCTGGTGCTATTGGTAATTTTAGGAGGGTGAAGTGAGTGATCGTCAGGCGTCATTACGTGAAAATGTTAGGTTGCTGGGAGATTGTCTTGGCGAAAGTATGAGTAATCATTTGGGCGAAGGCTTTCTTGAAAAAGTAGAAAACATACGCCAGCTTTCGAAAGATGGCCGTCAATCTGGAGATTCGGCAGCGCTTATTCAGGCCTTAGAAGCTTTAGAAGACAAAGAGATTGTGCCTGTCGCTCGAGCATTTAATCAGTTTTTGAACTTATCTAATATTGCGGAGCAATACCACCGAGTTCACCGTCGTCGTACGAATGAAAGTTTAGGTGTTTACCATAATCCCATAGGCGATTTACTGACCCGCCTTTCCAAGCAAAATTTTACCGCTGAACAAATGATTGCCTCATTGCAATCACAATCTATTGAACTTGTGTTGACAGCTCATCCAACAGAAGTGGTTCGTCGCTCTTTGATTCGAAAATATGACAATATTTCTAGCGAGTTGGAAGCCTTAGACAAAGACAATATTTTACCACTCGAAGAAACCAAACACATACGACGCTTGAAGGAAATTATTACACAAGCTTGGCACACGGATGAAATTCGTGAAGAAAGGCCGACACCAGTTGATGAGGCTAAATGGGGCTTCGCTGTGATTGAACAGTCCTTGTGGCAAGCCGTACCACGCTTCTTTCGTCAACTGGATGAGCAGTTTAGCCAATTTTCTAAAGCCGATCGCTTACCGCTGGATTTAGCGCCCATTCGTTTTGCAACTTGGATGGGCGGTGACCGTGATGGCAACCCAAATGTTACTCACAAAGTGACGAAAGAAGTGACTTTGCTGGCTCGTTGGATGGCGGCTGATCTTTACATAAAAGATCTCAACGTGTTGCGTTCTGAATTTTCTATGACGCAATGCAACGCAGCATTGCGTGAGCGTGTTGGTGACAGTGCGCAACCTTATCGCGAAGTGTTGCGACACTTAGAGAATAAAATGCTGGCGACCAAAAATTGGGCGAAAGCAAGTTTGGATGGAAAGCCGACTTCATCTGAAGATGTTTTTCTTGATATTCAAGAGCTTATCGATGATTTGGTATTATGTTACCAATCTTTATTAGATTGCGGTATGAAGGTTATTGCCAATGGCTCTTTGTTGGATCTGATTCGCTGTGCTGCTACATTCGGTGCCACCCTTGTACGATTAGATGTTCGCCAAGATGCTTCTCGTCATATTGATGCCTTGTCTGCGATTACACGTTTTTATGGCTTAGGTGATTATGCTGAATGGGATGAGGCGTCTCGGCAAGCCTTTTTGTTAACTGAGTTAAACTCTAAACGACCTCTGTTACCAATGGAATGGACACCGACTGCAGAAGTAAAAGAGGTGCTGGATACCTTCAAGATGATTTCGAAAGGGCAGCAAAACTCTTTTGGCTCTTATGTTATTTCCATGGCGAGTGCTCCATCAGATGTTTTGGCAGTTGCTCTGATGCTGAAAGAGTCTAGTGTGAGCTTTCCTATGCGCATAGTGCCTTTGTTTGAAACATTGGCGGATCTGGACAATGCTGAACCGATTATTGAGCAATTATTTTCGATTCCTTGGTATAAGTCCTACATCAATGGTCATCAAGAGGTCATGATTGGTTACTCAGATTCAGCGAAAGACGCGGGACAGATCGCAGCAACTTGGGGGCAATATCGTGCCCAAGAAGCCTTAACACGTCTTTGCAAGAAGCATGGCATTCACCTGACTCTGTTCCATGGTCGCGGCGGCACCGTTGGTCGTGGCGGCGGTCCAGCTCATGTGGCGATTCTTTCTCAGCCACCGGGTTCCGTTAATGGAGCGATTCGTGTTACCGAGCAAGGGGAAATGATCCGTTTCAAGTTTGGTATCCCTGATATTGCCGTGCGGTCTCTTGAACTGTATTGCTCGGCTGTAATGGAAGCCTCTTTAATACCAGCTTCTCCTCCGAAAGAGGAGTGGCGTGCCATTATGGATGAAATGGCGGAAGTGGGGATGAATCAATATCGTTCAATAATACGTGGACATGAAGATTTCGTGCCGTATTTTAGAGCCACAACGCCAGAGCAAGAGTTGGCAAAACTGCCATTAGGCTCACGTCCTGCCCGTCGACGTTCTGATGGGGGGTAGAGAGTCTACGAGCTATTCCTTGGATTTTTGCTTGGATGCAAATTCGTTTGATGTTACCGGCTTGGTTGGGGGCTGAGAGCGCATTACAACAAGGCGTTGATTCTGGTAATTTGGAAAAATTACGTGAGATGCACAAAAAGTGGCCGTTCTTTGGTGCGTATTTAGACATGTTGGACATGGTGTTAGCAAAAGCTGATGCTCGAAATAGCGGAATATTATGAAAAGCGACTTGTTGGTGAAGAACTGCAAGGTTTAGGGCGCTTGTTACGTGGTAAATTGAAGCAAGTAAGCGAGCTTGTGAAGTTGTTGAAAAAACAAGAACGCCTTATTGAAGACAATAAAACCATTCGTCAATCTATCGATGTTCGAAATCCTTACATCGACCCATTGCACTATTTGCAAGCTGAACTTTTGTATCGCAGCCGTAAAGATGAAGGTAATGCTGAGGTGAATAAAGCGTTAATGATTACGATGGCGGGTATTGCCAGCGGAATGCAAAACACAGGTTAATGGGATTATACGGTTAGAAAATGCTCACTATGAGTAAGAAAATGATAAAAAAAGACGCGTAAATTTGCATAGTGAAGGGCAGCTTGGGTATGCTTGGCGACCATTCAATTTTTTAGCATGCAAATGGTTTGCCTGAACACTTTGTTGCCGTGCATATTTTACGTCAATGGTTTGTTGTGTTGGTCACCTTTGCTATTCAGTTTACGTAGTTTTTTTGGAGACTTTTTATGCGAGTAATATTATTAGGCGCACCAGGCGCTGGTAAGGGCACTCAAGCTCAATTTATTACGGAAGAATTTGGCATTCCTCAGATCTCTACTGGAGACATGTTACGCGCCGCAGTCAAAGCAGGAAGTGAGATGGGTCTAAAAGCCAAAGCGGTAATGGACGCCGGTCAGCTTGTGTCTGATGACATTATCATTGGTTTAGTCAAAGAACGTCTTACTCAAGAGGATTGTGCTAATGGTGCCCTTTTTGACGGCTTTCCGCGTACTATCCCTCAGGCAGATGCGTTGAAGGATGCGGGTGTTAAGATTGACTATGTGGTCGAAATTGATGTAGCGGATGAAGAAATTGTTAAACGCATGAGTGGTCGTCGCGTTCATGAGGCATCCGGTCGCACTTATCATCTAGTTTACAATCCACCGAAGGTAGAAGGTAAAGATGATGTTACAGGTGAAGACCTTGTTCAGCGTGCTGATGACGTAGAAGAGACGGTTCGTCTGCGTTTAGGTGTGTATCATGAACAGACAGCACCACTTATTGGTTATTACCAAGACTGGCTAAAAGCAGACAGTGCGACGGCGCCTAAATTCGTTAAAGTGAATGGTGTTGGTGATTTGAATGAGATCAAACAAAGTCTATTAGCATCGTTAAAGGCCTAAACACGCAATGGCGGTTATTTTAGCATTAGATACTTCAACGCCAGCTTGTTCAGTGGCGTTGTCTATAAACGGTGTTGTGTTGGAAGATTTCCGCATGGCGCCTCGCCTTCATAATGATCTGATTCTCCCAATGGTGGATCAAATATTAAGCCAAGCAGGGCTGACGCTCGCGAATCTTGATGCGATTGCGTTTGGCCGAGGTCCTGGGTCTTTTACGGGGCTGAGGATCAGTGCAGGTGTCGTTCAAGGACTGGCTTTTGGCGCTGATCTGCCTGTTATTCCTGTGTCAACGCTCGCGGCTTTGTCGTTGGAGGGTTTTCAAACCACGGGTCAAAATAATTGGTTGGCAGCGCTTGATGCCCGTATGGGGGAAATCTATATGGGCGGCTACTGCGTTAATAAAGTAGCGGGGAATTACCAAGTTGATGCATTAATTGAAGAATGCGTAGTGAAACCGACCGACTTGTCTGCGTTTTCCACTCATTTTAACGGTGTCGGTTCTGGTTGGTGTTATGACAATATTCTTACACCGTTGCTTCCTGTTCCTCCTGAACATGTTTTGGTCGACCTTGCACCTCGTGCGGCATGTATTGCTGAATTGGCTCTGCTGGCCTTTCAAAGAGGTGATATGGTCAGTGCATACGATGCGATTCCAACCTATCTAAGAGATGAAATTACGTGGGAAAAGCAGGCTCCTCGAATAGGAAAACGTTAATTGTATGTTGTGGTATCAAATTGTTTTCTTGGCCGTTATTCAAGGATTGACTGAATTTCTGCCAATATCGAGTTCTGCTCATTTAATATTGCCGGCACAGCTGCTTGGTTGGCAAGATCAGGGGTTGGCGTTTGATGTTGCTGTGCATGTAGGCACATTACTTGCGATCGTTGGTTATTTTAGAAAAGATATTGTCCAGATTATGGTGGCTTGGTGTATTTCTATTAGAGACAGGCAATCGACGCCTAATAGTCGGCTAGGCTGGTGGATTTGTCTGGCGACATTGCCAGCTTGTGTTGCCGGTTTGGTGTTTGATGGTTTTATTGAAACACATTTGCGCTCACTGGAGGTAATTGCCTACACCACCATTGGTTTTGGGGTATTGCTTTGGTTGTCAGACCGTTATGGAGCAACGACCAAATCAGAACAAGAGCTTGGTTTCAAAAGTGTGTTATACATCGGGTTTGCTCAAGCATTAGCTTTAATCCCTGGTACATCACGCTCCGGTATTACTATGACGGCGGCACGTTTTCTTGGTTTTAGCCGAGAAAGTGCGGCGCGTTTTTCGTTTCTTTTGTCCATCCCTCTTATTTTGGCAGCTGGTGGTCTAAAATCCATTGAGCTTGTGTCGTCTAATTTGGCGGTAGATTGGAGTGGGATCTTTATGGGCGTTATGTTGTCTGCTATCAGCGCTTATATTTGTATTTATTTATTTTTGAAATGGCTTAATACAATAGGTTTCTTTCCCTTTTTTGTCTATCGATTGATTTTAGGTCTCATTCTTTTAGCGATTGTTTATCTTTAATACCTTGGTTTTTTTGTACGGCTCAGCGTATAAGGTGTTTTATACTATTTCGAGGAGAGGTTTGTTTGCTTCATTCTATCGCGGTTGCAACAACAGATAGGTTTTTGGAACCTGATGCTCGACTGTCAGCTCAGTCGTTAGGCTTGCCTTTCTTATCGCTTACCGGGCCGATAAAGTTTGTTGCTAATTACGATTATCTTTTATTGCATACACCAGATGGTATTGCGGTGGCAAAGACGGGCAAGGCTGCGCCTAAACCTGTTTATGTGGATTTTACCTCTGGAGCGGTAGATCATAGAAGGCGTTTTGGTGGCGGCAAGGGCCAAGATATTGCGAAAGCGGTTGGTTTAAATAAAGGCTCTAACTTATCCGTGTTAGATGCGACAGCGGGACTTGGGCGAGATGCTTTTGTTCTGGCTTGCCTTGGATGCTCAGTGTCGCTTTGTGAGCGTGTGGGCTTTGTTAGAGCGATGCTTCAAGATGGTTTGTATCGAGCCGCATTTCACCATGAAGTGGCTGATATTGTGGCAAGGATGTCGTTACTGACTACGGATATAAGTGGTATCTCTAATGATGCCGTATTTGATGTTGTGTATTTGGATCCCATGTATCCACATACTGATAAATCGTCAGCAGCGGCCAAAAAAGAAATGGCTTTTTTTAGGGATTTAGTTGGAAAGGACGATGATGCCGATACATTATTGCCCCTAGCCATGGAATTGGCAAAGTATCGTGTTGTAGTAAAGCGTCCCAAAGGGGCAACATTTTTAAATAATACACAACCAACTTACCAATTAGAGGGAAAATCTGGGCGATTTGATGTCTATGTGCTCAAATCGCTCGATTCTCTTTCTATGTAGTATTATTTTAAGAGTGATATCTAATAATGTGGTGGCTTTTCTGCTTCAAAGTTAGGTTGCTGCTGGCGATAGGATTCAAGCTGTTTTCCTAACATCGTCAGTTTTTCTTGCATTAGTAGTAAATCTTTTTGTTGATGGATTAGCGCTTGATTTAAACTATCGATCGTATCTTCTTGAAATTGTAGTTTGAATTCCAGTTCGTCGATACGTTGGTTGATTTGTGAGGTGTTCATAGATACCTTCTGTGTGTTAACCTTAACAAGCTAAACTCGTATTTTAAGAACTCTTCTATAAAAATATATGGCGCAAGTATCGGTCATTTAAAATGTAAGAGTGGCGTGAAAATTGCTCTCAAAAGAAGTTGTGTATTTTACTACTATCTTCTTTTGCTTCGCACGGTGATTTTAGAAAGAGTTTAGTAAAATATTCATTTATTCACTTTTGCACTAATACGGAGTCTGTTTTCTTTGAAATTGGCTTCGCTTCACAATAATATTTAATTTGATAAGAGATATACTGTTATGAATGATCATCAGGATAATGTTTCGCGTAATAAAGAATCTTCTGTTGGTTCTGCTTTTTTCTCGTTACGTACATTTATAGTTAGCCTTGTTATTGCTTTGATTGTGCCTTTGCTTATTGCAGGCGTATTGCAAGAAGAGATCGGCCAACATTTTCTCGTGTATTTTGGTTTTATACTGGTTTCTGTTTACGTTGGTGCCATGGTGAGTCAAGTCGGCTCTGTAGGTTATGATTCAGACTCTGAAGAAGACGAAGATGATGATCGTGAGCAGGGAACCGTTAAGTGGTTTAACTCATCGAAAGGCTTTGGTTTTCTAACGATGGAGAATGGTGATGATGTATTTGTTCATTATCGCGCTATTCGTGGTCGTGGTCGTCGCTTTTTGGTTGAAGGACAGCTGGTTCGTTTTTATGTCACCGAAGGTGAAAAAGGCAAGCAAGCTGAGAATGTCTCTATTATTCGCGGTTAATTTTCTTATTTTTTTAAAGAGGTATTTATGGCAACAGTAACACTAAAAGGTAATCCTTTTGAAACGGCTGGTTCTCTTCCTGCGGTGGGGCTCTACTGCGCCAGCTTTTGAGCTTGTTAAAACGGATTTATCCGTCGCTACGTTGGCTGATTATAAAGGCGCTAAACTGGTATTGAATATTTTCCCTTCCGTTGACACGCCTACTTGTGCGATGTCTGTTCGTAAGTTTAATGAGTCAGCGGCAGCGTTAAAAGGCGTTAATGTACTTTGTGTGTCTGCTGATTTACCTTTTGCTGCGGCTCGTTTTTGTGGCGCTGAAGGGATTGATAATGTTGATACTGGGTCGACTTTCCGCTCTACTTTTGGCGAGGACTACGGTCTTGTTTTTACTACTGGTCCATTGACTGGTCTATTGTCACGTGCCGTTGTTGTTTTGGATGAGAGCGGCTCGGTAATCTATACTGAGCAAGTGGCTGAAACGGCTGATGAGCCGAATTACGAAGCCGCATTGGCTGTATTGGCGTAGTTTACCATTACAAAAAAAGGCCGCTTCTGAGTTGATTGGAAGCGGCCTTTTTTAATTAAAGTGATTAGTCGCCCCTGAAAAACTCTCAACCTATTGAATCTAATAGGTTTTTATAAGATAGTTAATGCTTAAACCTTACGATAAATACGCCTTTAGACCTAAAAAGTTGCAGAATGGGTGAGTTTTATGAAGCCTCGTCAGAGAAAGACCATGCCGCAAAAAGATTTGTTCCAACCTCAGCTCGTAGACATCATTAATCCCAATCATCCTTTAGTTCGACTGGCTAAGATCATTGATTGGAACCTGTTGGATAACGAATTGGGGGCACACTTCTCAACGGTTGGTGCAGCCGCGTTGCCAACGCGCCTTATGACGGGGTTACTGTATTTGCAACACTTGCATAACTTGTCTGACGAAATGGTATTAGAGCAATGGCTTGAATCGCCTTATTACCAATATTTTTGTGGCGAAACCTTTTTCCAACACGACTTCCCGTGCCATCCAACGAGTCTTGTTAAATGGCGAAAACGGTTAGGAGAAGAAGGCTGCGAATGGCTGCTTACCCAGACGATACAAGCAGGGCTAAAACTAAAAGTTATCAAACCAGCGAGCTTAAAACGAGTCGTAGTAGACACCACGGTACAAGAAAAAAACATCACCTTCCCAACAGATGCCAAGCTCTACAACAAGGCTCGACAACAGCTCACGCAGGTAGCCAAAGAACAAAATATCACGTTAAGACAAACCTACGACAAAGTCTGCCATGAGTTAATGCCAAAAATTGGACGCTATGGCCACGCCAAACAATATAAGCGGATGAGAAAAGCGATTAAGCAAGTCAAAGGCTTCTTAGGGCGAGTATTGCGTGACATAGATCGGCAAGTAAAGCGACAAGGATTAACGCTCACCCAAAAACAGGAAGATATACTCAACCAAGCTTATCGATTACTAAAACAAACTCGCCAGAGCAAGAATAAACTGTACAGCCTACATGAACCCAATGTGGACTGTATATCTAAAGGCAAAGCGCATAAACGCTACGAATTTGGCGTAAAAGCCAGTGTAGCCGTTACCGCGAAAGAATCCTTCATCGTGGGCGCAAGAAGCTATCCTGGCAATCCGTATGATGGCCATACGTTAAAAGATCAACTGCAACAAGTAGAAACCCTGACAGGCACGAAACCGGACAGCTGTTTTGTTGACAGAGGGTATAAAGGGTCTGGCGTGGAAGACATTAGCGTCTTGATTGCAGGTCAAAAACGCGGAGTCCCCAAGAAAGAGAAGCGCTGGATGGGAAGACGAAACAGCGTAGAACCCATCATAGGGCATCTCAAATCCGATGGAAAACTCAGACTATGCTTCTTAAAAGGTGTGCTAGGCGATGCGATCAACGTGATCTTAAGTGCCTGTGGTCAGAACCTACGTAAGCTACTGAAGTGGCTTTGTTGTGCCCCATATTTTGGAGCATTTTTAAGACGATTATGGCTGAAAATAACTTTTCCACTTGAAAGACCCAAAAATAGAATGGCGCTTCTTGCTTGAAACGCCATTATTCAGGGACGACTGATTATTTCTTAAAAAAGAATTTTGTTAGTCTTTTTGAACTGGAATCGTGTTAGTTGTACGTTCAACGCTATTGTCTTTATTTAAGTAGACTAATTTGGGTTTGAACTCGTCGGCTTGTGCTTCGTTCATTTGTCCATAGGCCGCAATAATAACTCGATCACCGACTTGTACTTTTCTCGCAGCTGCGCCATTCATTGATATAGTGCCGGAGCCAGGTTCAGCCAGAATGACGTAGGTATGAAAGCGCTCGCCGTTGTCGACGTTGTAAATGTCTATTTGTTCGAATTCCCTGAACCCCGCTAGCTCTACAAGGTCTTTATCTATGGCGCAGGAACCATCGTACCAAAGCTCTGCTTGGGTAACGCTAGCCATGTGAAGTTTGCCTTTAAGAAGTGTAATTTGCATGTGTAAAATCTCTATTAAGGTGTCTGTGGAGCGTATGTTATCAAAGGGGGTTAATTCCAAATAAATGGACCTTCACCGTGGTGGTTAATTCGCCACCATAGATCTGGATCCTGATTGCCTTCTTCTTCCCATCCTTGGAAATTGCAGCGTACTTCGCAGTCTAGTGCTTTAAACACTTGTCTTGCACAGGTTATATCATCTTCCCAAGGGGTTTTATCCGAGTCGAACCAGATCGAGGTGAAGCGTTTTCCTGCCGCCTGTTCAAGGATGGTAACTTCTACTTCATTGCTTTGCCACAGAAGGGTCAATTTTGAACAAAGAGGTCCACTGGTACTTTTTTTGACAAGGGTGAATGATGTTTCCAGCCAAGCGATGATGTTTTCTGTCGGGCAAGACAATACATATACTTCAACGTCTGTTTGCATTACCTTAATCCTTATTTTTGATCATGTGATAAATTCTAAGAACGCTCATAGATAAGTAGCCAACAAGCGTCCAAAGCACACCGCATCCCGCCAGTATTAATCCAAATAATGCAATAATCTCTTGGGAAAAAGAATCGGCAAGGACGCGATCTGCCACCATGAGCATCAGTATGCCGAAAACGAAAATTAATCCGCCTTGAATCATTTTGATCAGTGCCGACCTTGGGTTGTTGCCTAGCTTCATGGCTAATTTATGTATGGCGTTTTTCATTTATGTATGAATCTAAGCGTTATTGGCAAATAGATTTTTTAGAATGCGTGCGTATATTTCAGAAAGACGATTAAGGCTTTCGGCTTCAACACATTCATTAATCTGATGGATGGTGGCATTGATAGGACCAAGTTCCACAACTTGTGTGCCCATTTTGGCAATAAATCGACCATCAGAAGTGCCGCCAGAAGTAGAGAGTTCTGGTGTAATGTTGACCGTTGTTTGCACTGCTTCAACAATGGCATCCACCAATTCTCCAGGTCGCGTCAAAAATGGTAAGCCGTTATACGTCCACTCAATATCGTAGCGTAAGTTGTGTTTATCCAAAATGTCAATGACACGACGTTTAAGGGCGTCAAAGTCTAACTCTGAAGAAAAGCGGAAATTAAATTGGGCGTTCAATTTACCTGGCACAACGTTAGTTGCACCAGTTCCTGAATGGATATTAGACACTTGGAAGCTAGTGGGAGGGAAGAAGTCATTTCCATCGTCCCAATGAGTACTAGCCATTTCAGCCAGGGCCAGGGCGGCTAGATGGATGGGGTTCTCGGCGAGATGTGGGTAAGCGACATGCCCTTGTTTGCCATAAATCGTTAAATCGCCACTAAATGAGCCTCGACGCCCATTTTTAATAATATCACCTAGTGTTTTGGTGCTGGAGGGCTCTCCAACTATGCACCAATCTACCTTTTCATTGCGTGCCATTAGCGCATCAACAACTCGGGTTGTGCCATCTACAAAAGGGCCTTCTTCGTCGCTGGTAATCAAAAAGGAAATTTGTCCATGATGATTCGGATGCTTACTAACAAAATCTTCAACGGCGGTCACCATAGCCGCAAGACTGCCTTTCATATCAGCAGCGCCACGGCCGAACAACATGCCATCAACAATCCTTGGTGAGAACGGTGGCACTTTCCATTCTGCTTCTGGGCCTGTCGGTACGACATCAGTATGTCCAGCAAAACAAAGATTGGGGCCAGATGTACCTCGTTTAGCATAAAAGTTTTTTACATCGCCAAAAGGCATGTATTCGATTTCAAAATCTAATTTTTTTAATCGTTCTATCATTAGATCTTGGCAGCCAGCATCTTCTGGAGTGACAGATGGGCGAGAAATAAGATCCATGGCAAGTTTTAGTGTGGATGACAAGTCAGACATTCTTTACCTTTGCGTTGGTTTTCGCTACCTTAGATAAAGATTCTGTTACTATAGCAGTAGATTCTTATAAGGTGGCGTTATGAAATTGGGTGTCGTTGTTTTTTTGGGGTTACTTGGTTCTGGTTGTAGCCTTTTCCAGCAGCCTGTCGTTCAAGAGTCGTATTTCGTTCCAGTCATTCGCTCGGATGTTTCTACTTCGGGATATGTACCGAGTGTTACCCCTGTGGTGCCACCTAAGTCTAACAAAGAAAGACCTCGACTTTACACGCCTATTTTGCGCTAAAAAAGGTTGGCATACTCTTCTGGGCTAAAGCCCAAATGAATAGACCCTTTGGCGATGACTAAAGGTCGCCTGATAATAGAGGGTTGCGTTACCATAACATGAATAGCGCTGTCGTCGTTCATGCTGCTTTTTATTTCTTCATCTAGCTTGCGCCACGTGGTACCACGCTTGTTGATGATGCTTTCCCAGCCGATTGCATCTACCCAAGCTTTTGCTGTTGTCTCATCTAGTCCTAATTTCTTATAGTCATGAAAAGAGTATTCAATATTGTTTTCATCTAGCCAACGAAAGGCTTTTTTCATTGTATCGCAGTTTTTGATGCCAAATATTTGAATCATAGTCTCATCCACAAAGCGCCATATTGAGTTGAGTGTTCAATATGGCGCTTGGTTGTTGATTGGTTAAGGTGTTGAGTATTAGTTGTGAGCGTGTAGCATTTCGTTTAATGCGATGGCTGCTTTGTTGGTTTTACACTCAATTGTGCCTGTCTCGGAGTTGCGACGGAATAACAGGTCAGATTGACCTGACAGCTCGCGTGCTTTCACCGTAGAGACGACTTGGTTGTTTTCATCTAGTACGGCAACTTTAGAGCCCGCTGTGATGTAAAGTCCAGATTCAACGATACAGCGATCACCAAGACCAATACCAATACCTGCATTGGCGCCAATCAAGCATTTTTCACCAACAGCAATGACAATGTTTCCGCCACCGGATAGCGTTCCCATCGTGGAGCAGCCACCACCAAGATCGGAGCCATTACCAACCACAACACCGGCAGAAATACGACCTTCAACCATGCTGTTACCAAGTGTGCCAGCATTAAAGTTTACAAAACCTTCGTGCATGACGGTTGTGCCTTCCGCTAGATGTGCACCCAGACGGACGCGAGCTGCATCGCCAACGCGGATGCCCGTAGGAACGACAAAGTTGAGCATTTTAGGGAATTTATCAACGCTGAATACTTCGATTGTGCGGCCTTCCATGCGAGCGCTTAATTGACGATCGGCGAGTTCTCTTACGTCGATTGGGCCTTCACTTGTCCAAGCGGTATTGATCAATAAACCAAACATGCCATCTAAGACGGTATTGTGCGGTGTCACTAAACGATGAGAAATTAGTTGAAGTTTTAAATACACTTCTGCTGGATTGGTTGGGGCTTCATCTGTTGCTAATACGCATAAAATGACAGGTTTGGTTGAGGCTTTTAGGCGAGATGCTAATTCGGCTTGCTCTATGTTGCCCGCTTTTAAAAGATTCATGTGTAGACGATTAAGGTCGCTTTCATCTAGCACTAGGGTGTTATTTCCACCCTCATAGTTGGTGCTTTCTAATAGCGCATCTACGGTGTTTTTTTCAGGGGTTAGGCTTGGGGAGGCGTAAAAAATTTCTAGCCAATTGCCTTCTTTATTTTGTGTGCCGATGCCAAGACCGAACGCGAAAATGGTATTGCTCATATTATTTCTCCAACTAAGAGCTAAGGGGGTTATCTGCGATTGAGGAAGTCTCTGATTCTTTTGGCTGCCTCAACGCATTCAGATTCTTCTGCAACCAGTGCCATACGAACATGATGGCTACCAGGGTTTATGCCTTCTACTTCTCGACCTAAATAGCTGCCAGGTAAAACCAGAACTGACTCTTCTTGGTATAGAGCAGTACAAAAATCTTCGTCTGTCATGGTGAGTTTAGGCCAAAGGTAAAAGCCGGCTTCTGGTTTGTTAATTGGCATAACAGGCGATAATATTTCTAGTACAGCATCAAATTTTCGGGTGTAAATTTCACGATTTTTGATGACATGCTCTTCATCATCCCAAGCAGCAATGGAAGCATCTTGGTGATGGATCGGCATGGCACAGCCTTGATAGGTGCGGTATAGCAAGAATGGCTTCATGATTGAGGCATCGCCAGCAACAAACCCTGAACGTAGTCCTGGCATGTTTGAGCGTTTTGATAGTGATTGGAATATTAGGCAGTGCTGGTAATCTTTGTTGCCTAATATTTGGCAAGCTTCCAATAGTCCTAAAGGGGCTTGATCGCCAAAATAGATCTCAGAGTAGCATTCGTCTGCCACGATAGTGAAATTGAAGGCTTTGGCTTTTTCAATCAAAAAAGCGTATTCCTCTAGGGTTGTGATCGCACCACTTGGGTTGTTGGGTGAGCACACAAACAAGACTTCACAGCGTTTCCAAACATCGTCACTGACATTGTGGTAGTTAACTTTGTAATCTGTTTCGGCGCTGCAGGGTAGAAGATGCATCTCGGCTCCCGCAAGGATGCCTGCGCCTTCGTATATTTGGTAAAAGGGGTTGGGGCTAACAACAAGCGAGTTTTGTTTTTCACCAACTAGGGTTTGAGTGATGGCGAACAATGCCTCACGCGTTCCTGTTACAGGTAAAATTTGTGTGTCAGGGTTGAGGCTTTCTAGCTTAAAACGACGCTTTGCCCATTGGCTGATCGAGTCTCTTAATGGTAATTCGCCTTTCGTACTCGGGTACTTGCTGATGCCACTTAGGCTTTTGGCTAGTGTGTCAAGGACGATCGCGGGTGCTTCGTGTTGAGGTTCCCCGATAGTGAGCTTGATAAGCGGTTTGGCTGGGTTCGGTGTTATCCCTTCGATAAGCTCAGCGAGCTTTTGAAAAGGATATGGGTGTAAAGAATGTATAAGAGGGTTCATTGTCTTTATTCCATCGCTTGAGAAAAACGGTCTATTTTCTCTTTTAAAAGGGTGCAAATCTTATTCATACTCTCTTCGTCCGTAATAAGATCGCCATTTTCTTCTGTAATATAAAAGGTGTCTTCTACTCTCTCACCTAGTGTGGCGATTTTGGCTTTATGTAGCATGATGTTGTTGTTCATAAAAAACTGGCCAATCAAAGCCAGCAAACCTGGTCTGTCGGGGGCAGTTATTTCAAGTGCTGACCAAACCTCTTCTGGTTGGCTAACAAAATGCGCAGTGGCAGGAGAGTTAAATATTTTTAGAATGCGTGGTGTGTGACGTTGCACTACGCTTTCGTATAATGATGGGGTTTCGAGTTGTTCCATCAATGTTTTTCGTATTAAAGTGATGCGCTCTTTGTCGAGATGTAAATTGGTGTCACTGTCATTGCTATCCATCACTACAAAGCTATCTAAACTGTAATTGTCGGTTGTATGGCTAATTTTAGCGTCTAATATGGTTAGCCCTAGTTGCTCAAATGTTGCGGCGGTCACAGCGAATAGATGCTTGCTAATTAAGGTGTAAATAAAAATTTTACTGGCACCAGAAAAATTACGTCCACCAAGGGGGGTGATAGCAATTAGCGGTTTATCGCTTGGGCGATGACGCAGTATGGCTTCAGTGTTCCAGGCAATTTCATCACCATTTGAACGGATGAAGTATTCCTCTTCGATGGTTTCCCAGATGGCTTCCGCTTCCATGATGTCAACGTTGCGTTCAATAATGATTTCTAAGGCGCGTTGTTTATGTTCATCACTAATCATGTCTGCATCAATCGGGAAATCCAATCCACGACGAAGAGCGCGTTTCGTTTCTAAATAGAGTTGGCGCATCAATGAAGCTCGCCAGCTGTTCCACATGGTCGGATTTGTTGCGTTTATATCGGCAACAGTCAGGATAAAAAGATAATCTAGATGCTCTTGATCCTTTACGTAGCTGGCAAATTCCCAGATCACTTCAGGGTCTGAAATGTCTTTGCGTTGTGCGGTAACCGACATGAATAGATGGTTTCTGACTAACCAAACAACAAGTTCAGTGTCTCGTTTAGAGAGTCCATGGCGTTCACAAAACGCTTGGGCATCGACACAGCCGAGTTCTGAATGATCACCACCGCGACCTTTTGCTATGTCGTGATATAGACCTGCTATATAGAGCAGTTCGACTTTTGCAACATGGCGAATGGCTTGTGCTGAAATTGGGAATTTTTGTTTAAATTCTGGCAGCCAGAGACGACGTAGGTTTTCAACCAGTTGAAGTGTATGGGCATCAACTGTGTAAATATGGAAGAGATCGTGCTGCATTTGGCCTATTATTGCACCAAATTCAGGTAAATAACGTCCAAGTAGTCCAAGATGTTTCATGGATCTTAAAATACTGGTGAGCCTATATCGACTGGATATGATGTCTAGAAAGAGATCGGTGTTTTTTTTGTTGTTTCTAAATTCGTCGTCAACTAGATCAAGGTTATCCCGCAGTTGTCTCATCGTATTGGCGCGAATACCCTTGATATTCTCATGGGAGCCCAATAAAACATATATTTCCAGCATACTTGAAGGGTTATCTTGAAACAGCGTGGTAGAACGAGCTTCTAATTGCCCGTTAACCGTTTGAAAGTGGTCGTTGATCACCTCGATGCTATTGATGGCGTCCTTTGTTAAAAATGACTCTTCAAAGTGCTGCAATAGTAGATCGTTAAGCTGTTGAATGGCAGCCACGCTTTGATAGTAGCCTTGCATGAAGCGTTCTACATTGCGCTTTAGGTCGTCATCGTCAAAGCCAAATAGCTTAGCCAGAGTTCTTTGGTGGTCGAAAAGTAAGCGATCCTCTTTGCGGCCAGCCACCATGTGTAAAGCCCAGCGGATCCGCCATAAATGGCTGACGGCGCCTTTTAGTTGTATGTATTCGTCTTCAGATAAAAAGTGCTTTTCAATTAAGGCGCTAAGTCGGTGTGTATGTAGATGGCGCTTGGCAACCCAATCGATCACTTGCATGTCTCTGAGCCCGCCAGGGCATTCTTTTAAATTGGGTTCTAGATTGTAGGCCGTGTTTTGATACTTAGCATGACGTTGCTTTTGCTCAGCAAGCTTGGCTTGATAAAACGAGTGACCGTCCCACATTTGTGATATATCAATATGCAGTTTCAGTGTGGCTAATAGATCGACTGGGCCAGTGAGTGTGCGTGACTCAATTAGATTGGTGATAATGGTGATGTCTTTTGCCGCCATCTCGGTGCATTCGTCAATGGTACGAACGCTGTGGCCAACATCTAAATTGATATCCCATAAGAAAGTGATAAAGGCTTCTATTTTGTCTTTAGGCGCCAGTGCTTCGTTATCGATTAAGATAAGTAAATCGATATCGGATTTGGGGTGTAGCTCACTCCGCCCATATCCTCCGACAGCAACAAGGCTGACATTGCTTTCTAGGTGTAAGCCTTTGGCAGTCCATGCAGCTAACATAATTTCATCGTAAAAAGACGATAATCCCTTTACGAGTTTTTCTATCGGATGAAGAGAATGAAAAAAATCGTTATAAAGGTGTGTTTTTTCTTCAATAATGGCTCGATAGCGCGAAACTGAGCAGCTTGGTTGGGCTAGCTCCTGTTTTTCTTCCTGAGTAAGAAGTGGCGGAGCGTCTGGAAAAGCAGGGAAGTCCATACAAAAGCCTCGAAGAATAAATAATTATGTTAGTACTGTTTGATTTGTTGGGGTGCTACATAGCGGTAAACCCAAAAGGTATCGCGCTTCATTTAAGCGAAGCGCGTTTCTTCAGGTCGACGAGTAAGAACTTCAACACCAGTTGCGGTAACCAGTAAGGTGTGCTCGTATTGTGCTGATAATCGACCGTCTTTGGTTTTAGCGATCCAGTTATCCGGGCCAGTATGTTTCACCTGTTTTTTACCTGCATTAATCATGGGTTCTATGGTCAATGTCATGCCTTCTTCTAACATCACCCCTGTTCCTGCTTTACCGTAATGTGCTACTTGCGGTTCGCCATGAAACGTTGTGCCAACGCCATGCCCACAATATTCCTCGACCACTGAATAATGGTGTTTGTGTGCGTGGGCGGAAATCGCTGCGCCGATATCACCAAGGCGTACACCGGGTTTTACCATATCAATGGCAAGGTAAAGACATTCTTGAGTTACTTGGGCAAGACGCTCTGCATGGGGGAGGGCTGGGCCGGCAAAAAACATTTTGCTGGTATCGCCGTAATAACCATCTTTGATAATGGTGATGTCGACGTTAACCACATCGCCTTTTTTGAGTGGCTTGTCGTTTGGGATGCCGTGACAAATAACGTCGTTGACTGAAGTACAGCATGATTTTGGAAAACCATGATAGTTGAGGGGAGCTGGAATAGCGCCTTGTACTTCAACGATGTAGTTGTGGGCAATGATATCAATTTGTTCGGTTGTCACGCCTGGCACAATAAATTCTTCGAGCATGACTAAAACATCTGCAGCCAGTTTGCCAGCGGTACGCATGCCTTCAATATCGCTGATGTCGGTGAAGCGCGTTGCAGCAGGACGAGGCGTCCAGCTTGGCACTTCAATGCGGCCATTTTGGGTTAATGCTTCAACTTTCTGTAGTATTTCATTGCTCATAATGTAGGTGTCTTAGATAGGTTTATGTCTATATTGAGACCTTTGCACGACTACTGTGCTCGTCAATACTTTGTTAAAAACAGACTCAAAATGCTCATTTATAACCCATAAGCTCGGCTTTGGCTTCCTGCGTCGCCCTAATAACTACATCCATGTAGTTATCCGCCTTTTGTCTGTTCTTGCCTCGTCTTGACTTTGCTCGCGACGCCGTGCGAAGGTCTCATTGAGAGTAAGTTGCGAGACATTCTACATGACTTGAGCGCCAGAATCGCCTCTCTCATGGAAAAAAACGCGCTTCAAATGATGTGTAAAAACACGTTCAAGTCTTTTGGTTTGTCGTTGAATATGGTATAAAACGCCCGCTTGTTAGGATTGTACCTAAAACAAGCGTTTTTTTAAAATCAACGATCTTGCCGCAATTAAATAAAAGTGTCTTGGGTGTCTTAGGTTGCTTTAAACCTTATTCGATTGACGCTTTTAGCTGGTAAGCACATATAACCCAAATTTAAAGGATAGTAAAATGCCTACAGTTTCTATGCGCGACCTATTATTGGTTGGTTCACACTTCGGTCACCAAACTCGTTACTGGAACCCAAAAATGAAGCCTTTCATTTTCGGTGCTCGTAACAAGATTCACATCATTAACCTTGAGCACACAGTTCCGGCTCTTAACAACGCTCTTGAGCTTGTTAAAAAAATGGCTGAGAACAAAAACAAGGTATTGTTTGTTGGTACTAAGCGTGCTGCATCTAAAACGATCAAAGAGCAAGCTGCTCGCTCTGGTATGCCATACGTTAACCACCGTTGGTTAGGTGGTATGTTGACTAACTACAAAACCATTCGTGCGTCTATCAAGCGTCTACGTGAGCTTGAAACACAAATGTCTGATGGTACATTCGATAAGCTGACTAAAAAAGAAGCTTTGATGCGTACTCGTGAGCTTGAAAAACTAGAGCTTTCTATGGGTGGTATCAAGGATATGGGCGGTCTTCCAGATGTATTGTTTGTCGTTGACGTTGATCACGAGCGTATTGCGATCAAAGAAGCAAATAAATTAGGCATTCCTGTTATCGGTATCGTTGATACAAACAGTGATCCAGATGGTGTTGATTACATTATTCCTGCTAACGACGACGCTATCCGTGCTGTTCAGTTATACGTTGGTGCTTTTGCTGATGCGGTTCTAGAAGGTCGTAATGCGACTGCTGGTACTGCTGATGAATTCGTTGAAGTAAACGAAGCGACTGAAGCGTAAGCAAACTGTTTAGTTTGTTCTGGTTTCTAAAGGGAGGTTTCTTACCTCCTTTTTTAAATTTGAATTGTTATAAAGAGGATTTAACATGGCCGCAGTATCTGCAGCATTAGTAAAAGAGCTACGTGAACGTACTGGCCTTGGCATGATGGAGTGTAAAAAAGCACTTGTCGCTGCTGACGCTGACATTGAAGTGGCAATTGAAGAGCTACGTAAATCAAGTGGCATGAAGGCAGCTAAGAAAGCGGGCCGTACAGCAGCTGAAGGTACCATCATCATGCGCGTTGCTGATGATGCTTCTTACGGTATCTTGGTTGAAGTAAACTCTGAAACAGACTTTGCTTCTCGTGACGAAGGCTTTATTGCTTTTGCCAACAAGGTAGCTGACGTTGTTTTCACAACAAAACAAACCGATATGGAAGTGTTGTTGGCGGGTGAAATCGGCCAAGCACGTGAAGCATTGGTTCAAAAAATCGGTGAAAACATCTCTCCGCGTCGCGCAGTCGTTGTTGAAGGTGGTTTGGTAGGTGGTTATCTACACGGTAACGGCCAGATTGCTGTATTGACTCAATTGGAAGGTGGTTCTGACGAGCTAGCTAAAGATGTTTCTATGCACATTGCTGCTGTTTCTCCTCGCGTAGTTCGCGGTGAAGATATGCCTGCTGAAGTTCTTGCAAAAGAAGAAGAAATTGTTCGTGCGCAGCCAGACATGGCTGGTAAGCCAGCTGAGATCGTTGATAAAATGATTGTTGGTCGTATGAAGAAATTCTTGGCTGAAAACAGCTTAACTGAGCAACCTTTCGTTAAGAACCCAGACGTAAAAGTGGGTCAATTAGTGAAAGACGCTGGTGCAACAGTGACTTCTTTCATTCGCCTAGAAGTGGGTGAAGGTATTGAAGTGGCTGAGGTGGATTTTGCCGCAGAAGTAGCAGCACAGCTTAGAGGTTAATTCTGAGTTGTAATGTCTTGCAAAAAAAGGGGCAGCTTGACTGCCCCTTTTTATGAGAGCTAGGTTTGATGAGTGTCGGTGATAGGATTGACCTCAGTGAGTTAAGAAAGAAAACCATTGCCGGAGGTTGATATGTCAAAAGAAAAGAGTCCAAAATACAAACGAATTTTGCTTAAGCTAAGCGGCGAAGCCTTAATGGGTGATGAGTCCTTCGGTATTGACCCTAAGGTATTGAATCGCATAGCGCTTGAAATCGGTCAGTTGCGCGGTATTGGTGTTGAGGTCGGTATTGTTATTGGTGGTGGTAACTTGTTTCGTGGTCAAGCGCTGAGTCAAGCGGGTATGGATCGTGTGACGGGCGATCACATGGGGATGTTGGCAACGGTAATGAATGCATTGGCGATGCGTGATGCACTGGAACGTGCCAATATCGCAACTCGAGTGATGTCGGCCATCACCATGACAGGTATTGTCGAGCCTTATGATAGACGTCGTGCTATGCGTTTAATGAAAGAAGGTGATGTGCTTATTTTCTCGGCTGGGACAGGTAATCCTTTCTTTACGACAGACTCTGCTGCTTGTTTGCGCGGCATTGAGATTGATGCTGATGTCGTACTGAAGGCAACAAAAGTGGATGGTGTCTATTCTGCGGATCCGATGAAAGACCCTTCCGCGGTGAAATATGATACATTGGGTTACGATGAGGTACTTGAAAAACAGTTGGGTGTCATGGACTTAACTGCTATCTGTTTGACTCGTGATCACGCTATGCCGATACGTGTTTTTAATATGAATAAGCCGGGAGCCTTGATAAATATCATGGTTGGTGGCAATGAAGGTACACTGATTAAGTGAGGAAGTTATGATTAACGAAATTCTTAAAGATGCAGAAGATCGAATGAATAAAGCGGTTTCTTCTGTTGAATCTGCGTTTAAAAAAATCCGTACAGGTCGTGCACACCCAAGTATATTAGATCCAGTTAAAGTGAACTACTATGGTACAGAAACGCCTCTTAACCAAGTGGCAAACATTACAGTCGAGGACGCGCGTACTCTGGGGATTTCTCCTTGGGAAAGCAATCTTGTGCCAGAGATCGAAAAAGCGATTTTTAAATCCGATTTGGGGTTGAATCCTTCCACTAGCGGTGGTCTTATCCGCATCCCTATGCCAGCCTTGACGGAAGAGACTCGTAAAAATTATTTCAAACAGGCGAAGAATGAAGCGGAAAATGGTCGTATTGCGATTCGTAATATTCGTCGTGATGCAAACGGAAGTTTGAAAGACTTAGTGAAAGAAAAAGAAATCTCGGAAGACGAAGAGCGTCGTGCTCAAGATCAAGTTCAAAAAATAACAGATAAGTATGTGGCTTTAGTAGAAGAGCGTCTTGCTGCGAAAGAAAAAGACTTGATGGAAATATAATAAAGGAGGCGGGCTTCGGCTCGCTTTTTTTATCGACTAGGGTGACGCTATGTCTGAATTAGATGGCGCTGACGTTGATTCAGTTGTCGTGCCTGCGCATGTTGCTATTATCATGGATGGCAACAATCGCTGGGCCAAAAAAACATCTTCCGAGTATTGCGGGTCATACAGCAGGTGCTTCAGCTGTCAGGCGTGTAGTTGAGGCTGCCGCTAGAGACGGCGTTAAAGTGTTAACGTTGTTTGCTTTTTCCAGTGAAAATTGGAAGCGTCCAAAGCTAGAAGTGGATGGGTTGATGACGCTTTTTATGCGGTCTTTGAAAAAAGAGCTAAAACGTTTAAACGAGCACAAAATAAGACTTAGAGTGATTGGTGATCTTTCTGGCTTTAGTCACGGTTTGCAGAATCAAATTAAGAATGTTGAAGAAGCAACAGCAAGCAACACTCAAATGACGCTGGTTATTGCTGCGAACTACGGTGGTCGTTGGGATATTGCTCAGGCTGCAAGGTCGATAGCTGAACGTGTTGCGTTAGGTGAGCTTTCTCCAGAAGATATTAATGAGGCGGTATTGGGTGAGCATATGCAGTTAGCCGATTTGCCACCGCCAGATTTGTTGATTCGAACATCAGGGGAAGAGCGCATTAGTAATTTTCTACTTTGGCAGACCGCCTACTCTGAATTTGTCTTTCTTCCGGTGTTATGGCCGGATTTTGAACAACAACATTTTGATGAAGCAATTCAAATTTATCAAAATCGTCAACGTCGTTATGGTGGTCGATAACCATGTTACTCCCTCGAATTTTAAGTGCCATCGTGATGGCAGTGTTGTTTGTTTATGCCGTTTTTGTTCTCAACGCTGCGCATTTTATTTTTGCTATGGCTGGAGTGGTTGTTTTAGCAGGTTGGGAATGGGCGCGTCTATCTGGTGTTCGTAATCAGGTGGGGCGTATTGCGTTTGCGGTCTTTATCGGCGTTCTTTGCTTGTCTATTTTGAACTTAAATATTCATGAAATGTCACTGTATTTGGTCCCAATTTTATGGGGGGTTGCCTTGTATTGGGTAATGAAATATCCAGTGCTTCTTTTCTGGCAGCATACCTTTAGTCGCTTATTGTTTGGTATGTTGGTGCTAGTAACGACTTGGTCAGCATTGGTTATGTTAAGGCAGTCTGACAATTTTTTAGTGTGGGTGCTGCTGTTGATGGGGCTAATATGGGGAGCTGATTCAGGCGCCTATTTTGTTGGGCGAGCTTTTGGTAAAAGAAAGCTGGCTCGCTTTGTGAGTCCTGGTAAGTCATGGGAAGGTGTGGCAGGCGGTTTGGTGCTGACGCAAATCGGTGTGACTGTGTTTGCCTTATTGAGTGATTTTACGTTTGTACAGTGGTGTGTATTGTCGTTTATTGCTTTACTGACTTCTTCCGTCTCTGTCTTAGGCGATTTAACAGAGAGTCTATTCAAGCGTCATGAGCAATTAAAAGATTCAAGTCACCTTATACCTGGGCACGGTGGTGTTATGGATCGTGTCGATAGTTTGACGGCGGCGGCACCTATTTATGTATTATTATTAAGTTTGACTGGATGGCTTTGATGCAAGGTATTTGCTTATTAGGCGCGACAGGTTCCATTGGTCAAAGCACGTTAGATATCATAGCGCTGCACCCAGATAAATTTTCCTTGGTTAGCGCATCGGCCAATGAAAGCGTTGATAAAATGGCGGAGATATGTCGCCGCTTTAAACCTAAGCGAGTGGTGGTGGGGTCTAGGCAGGCTCGTGACCAGCTGGCTCTAAAGTGTCAAGGTTTGCCAACGTCATTTGAGTGGGGCGAAGAGGCACTGGACTCTATTGCTGCTGATCCCGATGTTGATCAGGTGATGGCGGCTATCATGGGGTTTGCCGGGCTAAAGCCAACACTAGCCGGTATACGTGCGGGTAAGCGCATACTTCTGGCAAACAAGGAGTCTCTGGTGACAGCAGGCAAATTGTTTATGGATGAAGTTGCAAGGCATAATGTAGTATTGCTGCCCATTGATAGTGAGCATAATGCTATTTTTCAAAGCTTGCCCCAGAGCCTCTATTGGCGCTCACAAGAAGGATGTTGCTAAAATTATCCTAACTGCTTCAGGTGGTCCTTTTAGAGCTTGGTCTTTAGAAGACATGGCTTCGGTGACCCCCGAGCAAGCTTGCAAACACCCTAATTGGTCTATGGGGCAAAAAATATCGATTGATTCAGCGACTTTGATGAATAAAGGGTTGGAGTTAATCGAAGCGTGTTGGTTATTTGATGTGACGCCAAATGAGATAGATGTTGTGGTTCATCCGGAAAGCATTATTCACTCAATGGTTTCTTATGTTGATGGCTCTGTGCTAGCGCAGATGGGCAACCCTGATATGAAGATACCTATTGCTTATGGTATGAGTTGGCCTGATCGGATTGATACTAGCGTGGCACCATTAAATCTTGTGGATATATCTCGCTTGAACTTTGATGCACCTGATTTAATGCGTTTTCCGAACCTGCAATTAGCGGCTGATGCTTGGTTTGCAGGTGGTACGGCTATGGCCGTCTTGAATGCGGCTAATGAGGTTGCTGTAGCGGCTTTCTTAAATCGTCAGATTCGCTTTTTAGATATTGCTCGTATTAATGAGCAGGTACTGGCTGGTGCTAATATCGTAGCGGTTAATACCCTTGACGATGTATTCGAGGCGGATCTTTATGCACGCCGCCTAGCTCTTGATGTGATCAATCGCGGTCGTTTTTTATGATACTAAATATCCTTTCTATTGTTGTTGCTTTAGGTCTTTTAATTACTTTTCATGAGTTTGGTCATTTTTTTGTTGCGCGTCGTTGCGGTGTGAAAGTGCTGCGTTTTTCGGTTGGTTTTGGAAAACCCATTTATCGTTATGTGGGGAAGACAGGGACTGAATACACGCTAGCAATGATTCCATTGGGTGGTTATGTTCGTATGCTAGATGAGCGTGAGGGTGATGTGCCTGCATCCTTACGCAGTCAGGCGTTTAACACAAAAACAGTTTGGCAGCGCATTGCTATCGTTGCGGCAGGGCCTATTGCCAATTTCATTTTGGCGGTCATTATTTACGCGTTAGTTGCTTTACTTGGTATTCAGTCACTTGCGCCTAAAGTCGGTCATGTTGCGGCTAATTCGCCATTGGCGCAGACCCAGATTCAAGCAGGGGATGAGCTGATTTCTATTGCGGATCAAGCTGTTGTCTCTTGGGAAGATGTAAATTTAGTGCTAGCAGGCTTGATCGGAAAAACAGGAACCATTATCGTTCGTTATCAGGTAGATGGTCGAGATTATCAGCAAGAGGAGGCGATTCGATTAGATCGTTGGCTGGTAGGAGAGGAGCCTAACAACTTAATCCAGGCGTTTGGGGTCGTGCCATGGCGACCTGATGTGTTACCTATCATTGCACAGGTTGTAGAGGATGGGGCTGCAGCGAGTGCTGGTTTTCAGGCTAATGACAGAATTCTTAGTGTGAACGACCAGTCTATATCAAATTGGCAGCAGGTCGTTGCATTGGTGCAAGCCAGTCCTAATAAAGCACTAGATGTTGAGGTTCAGCGAGGGCAAGACGTTGTTAAATTATTATTATTGCCCAAATCTACGGAGCAAAATGGTAAACTGATAGGGTATGCTGGACTCGCTGTTGTTCCGCCTCAATTAGATGAGAGTGTTGTCAGAGAGCGCCATTATGGTCCGTTTGAGGCAATTTCTTATGGTGTTGAACAAACGTCTAAGATGGTATCTTTGACAGTTTCTTCAGTCGGTAAGATGCTACAGGGTTTGATATCGGTTGATAATTTATCTGGGCCGATAACGATCGCCAAGGTGGCGAGTGCATCTGCAGATTCAGGTTTGCAGTCTTTTTTGAAATTCATGGCTTACCTCAGTGTCAGTTTGGGTGTGCTTAATTTGTTGCCTATTCCCATGTTGGATGGTGGGCATTTAGTATTTTTCGGCATTGAAGCTATACGCCGGAAGCCAGTTTCTGAAAAAATTCAGGCTATGGCTTATCGGGTTGGTGCTTCTCTTTTATTTGCTTTAATGGCTGTTGCCATTTTTAATGATATTGCCCGCTTGTAGAGAGGTATATGTGAAAGTCGTTTCAGTAGTATTTTTGGCTTTAATAAGCGTGCAGAGTGTTGCAAAAACCGTAGAGGATGTTCGAATTGATGGCCTAGTTCAAATGCCATCTGCTAGAGCGTTTGATGTAATCGGCTTTGATAAAAGTGAGTCTTATGATTCGGGCAAGGTCTATCAAGCGATTAGCGCTCTTTTTAACACAGGCTACTTTAGCGACATTGATGTGTATGAAGACAACAATGTATTAGTGTTTGATGTTGAAGAGCGTCCCTCCATAGGTAACTTGACGATTGAAGGGAATGAGCCTCATTAAAACAGAAGATTTGGAGCGAGGTCTGAAGTTATCAGGCTTGGAGATTGGTGAAATATACAAGCCAGAAACGTTGAACCAGATTGTTCAAGAGGCTCCAGCGTCAATATTATGCACTTGGTCGCTATAGCGCTAAGGTGGATATTTCTGTTGAGGAAATGCCTCGTAATCGTACAGGTATTGTTATTAACATTGATGAAGGTGATACGGCAAAAATCGTTCATATTAACATTGTCGGTAACAAGGATTTTGACGAAGAAACCTTAACCAAAGACTTTGAATCAAGAGAGACAGGTTCTTGGAATCCTTTTAGCTCGGCAGACGAATATGCCAAAGCCAAAATAGAAGGTGATATTAATACCCTAAAGAGCTTTTATTTAGACAAAGGCTATTTGGATTTTAATGTGGTGTCTAGTCAGGTGAGCTTGTCGGCCGATAAACGTGATGTTTATATCGTGATTAACGTCGAGGAAGGTCAACCTTATAACATTAATAACGTTTCTTTAAGCGGTAGTCTGCCGATTGCAGAAGATCGCATATGGAAACAAATCACGCAGAAAAGCGGCGACGTTTTTTCTCGTAGTGAAGTGACAAAGATTATTGAAGGGATTTCGACGGAATTAGGTGATGATGGCTATTTGTTCACAAACGTCAATGTTATTCCAGAGAAGCTTGATAATCATACGGTGAATCTCAGTTATCAAATCGCGCCAGGTCCAAAGGTTTACGTACGTCGTATTACATTTAGTGGTAATAGCGAGACTCAAGATGAGGTATTGCGTCGTGAGATGACTCAGTTTGAAGGGGCTTTGGCAACGCATTCTAAAATTCAATCCTCTAAGCGTCGTATTGAACGATTGGGCTTCTTTGGCAGTGTTGATTTAAGAACTCGACCTGTGGCGGGCACGTCAGATCAGGTGGATCTTGATGTTGTCGTTCAAGAGCAAGCATCTGGCAGTATTCAAGCAAGCATTGGTTATTCTCAAGAAGATGGTACCGTGCTGGGTTTTGGTATTTCTAAGCGTAACTTTTTAGGGACAGGTAATAAGTTATCTTTTAATGCGTCGCGAACAAATCAGACGCAAGATTACTCGATTAGTTATGACAATCCCTATTTTACAGTGGATGGCGTGAGTCGTGGTTTTGAAATATTTTATAAAACCAGTGATCATGCCGATGATGATGTTGAGGATTATGATCTTGATTCGATCGGTGCTGGCGTTAGTTATGGTTACCCAATATCGGATACCCAACGCTTGGCTTTTGGTTTGACAGTAAAAGAAAGTACAGTGAAGTTGGGCTATGACCCTTCTAATGAAACAAAAGACTATGTTGAAACCCACGGTGATAACTATGACGATGTTATTGCTAGTTTGACTTGGAGTGATAGTGACTTGGTTGGTGGTGTGTTGCCAACAGATGGTTATTCAACCAGAGCAACCTTAGAGGTGGCTTTGCCAGTAGGTGACCAAGAATATACTAAGCTTGGTTTGACCTCTCAGCGTTATTGGAGTATGACCGATTCGAATTTGTGGCTGTTCCGCTTAAAAGGTCGTTTAGGTTATGGTTCTGGATATGGTGACACGGATACTTTACCATTCTTTGAAAACTACTTCGCTGGTGGCTCTTATTCGGTACGTGGTTATGGTGCATCTTCATTGGGTCCAAAGAACTCATACGATGCAGATTCGACAAACAGCAGTTCTGCGTTAGGTGGTAATATTCTGATGACTGGAACGGCGGAATTGATCTTTCCTTTACCCATGGTTGAAGATCATAAATCAGTTAGAACAGCGTTTTTTCTAGACGGTGGTAACGTATTCACTGATACCTGTTTGGCTAGTAATACCGAGTGTAATGAAGGTGTTGATTTGGACGAAATTCGCTACAGTGTTGGTTTTAGTTGGACTTGGATTACACCGATCGCGCCACTGTCATTCAATTTTGCAAAACCTTTAAATTCAAAAGATGGCGACAAAACAGACTTCTTCCAGTTTCAGCTAGGTACCACATTTTAGTTTAGATAGCTTTTTTTAGTAGGATGTAAGATGAAAAATATATTAATGGTCATTTTTGTTCTGTGTTTGACAGCCACGGCTCAGGCAACAGAGGTTGCTGTCGTAGACTTTAGGGCGGCTCTTTTGCAAAGTAATATTGGTCAGGAAGCGGCCAAAGAACCTAAGCAAAAAGTGGCCGCTATGGATGCTCGTTTGAAAAAAGAGCAAGAGGATCTTGAAGCGTCTGCACAAAACTTAAAGCGTGATGAATTGACTTTATCTGAAGAAGAGTTCAAAAAACGTCGTCAACAGCTTGGAGAGCGTCAAAATCAGGTACGAGCTTTGGCGGCTAACATGCAGCGTCAAGCGAAAGAGCTTGAACAGCAGTTGATACAGTCGTTGACACCAAAAGGCGAAGCAGCTTTAAAATCATTGATTGAAGAACGAAAACTGGACTTAGTGTTAAACAGACAACTAAGTTTATATGCCAACGCGGATGCAGATATTACTGACGAACTAGTAAAACGTATTAATAAGGACAATTAATCTATGAGTTATACGCTAGGGCAGTTGGCAGCCAATGTTCACGGTATAGTAAAAGGAGATGAAAATCTCATCATAGAAAAGTTAGGTACGCTCGAAAAAGCCACTGAACAAGAGTTGAGTTTTTTAGCGAATCCTAAATACCAGAATCATCTATCGACGACTTCGGCTGGTGCTGTACTTGTTAAAACAGAAGAGCTTGCTCAACTAGTGGATAACGCCATTATTGTTCCAAACCCTTATTTGGCGTTTGCTCAATTGTCACATTTATTCGTTCCCGCCACACAGTGTTGGACTGGGATCCACTCAAGTGCCGTTGTGTCATCTAATGCGTTATTAGGTCAGGATGTAACAATAGGTCCTAATGCCGTTATTGATGATGGCACAATTATTGCTGATGGCTGCATTGTTGGTGCAGGCTGTGTTATTGGGCGAGGCGTTAGAGTAGGTCAAAATACTCGACTGTACCCCAATGTTACGCTTTATCATGATGTCGTGATTGGTGAGTCTTGCATTATTCATAGTGGAACTGTGATTGGTGCTGATGGCTTTGGCTTTGCTCCGGATCAGGGGCGTTGGGAAAAAATTGATCAATTGGGATCTGTGGTTATAGGTAATCATGTTGAAATAGGTGCTAATACCACCATTGATCGTGGTGCTATCGAAAATACGTTAATTGGTGACGGGGTTATCATAGATAATCAAGTTCAAATTGCTCATAACGTTATAATTGGTGATAATACAGCGGTTGCGGGGTGTGTTGGCATTGCAGGTAGTGCAAAAATAGGTGCGTTTTGCACTATATCCGGTGGTGTGGGTCTTGCTGGTCATATCACTATAGTGGATCACGTACATATTACCGCTATGACTATGGTGACTAAGTCTATTTTAGAGGCTGGTTCATATTCTTCTGGTATGGGGATGGAGCCAACCGCTAAGTGGCGTCGCTCGGCCGCAAGGTTTAGAAGAATTGATAGTATGGCGAAGCAAATTTCAAACTTGGAACAACAAATTAAAAAGCTTTCAGATAAAGGTTGATGTTTAATGATGGACGTAAATGAAATTCGTCAGTATTTACCTCATAGGTACCCATTTTTACTAGTAGATCGTGTTGTTGAGATAAATCTGAACGATTCCATTATCGCCTATAAAAATGTAACGATAAATGAGCCCTTTTTTAATGGTCATTTTCCTAATCACCCAGTTATGCCGGGTGTGCTGATTATCGAAGCCATGGCTCAGGCGGCGGGCATATTAGGGTTCAAAACAATGGATAAGAAGCCGGAAGATGGCTCTATTTATTATTTTGTTGGTGCCGATAATACGCGCTTTAAACGCCCTGTAGTGCCTGGGGATCGTTTGCAATTAGAGGCAAAAATCGTTGCTGAGAAGCGTGGTATTTGGAAGTTTGAATGTAGAGCAACGGTTGAAGGACAGCTGGCTTGCTCTGCGACTATTTTGTGTGCAGACAGGAAAATATAGTGGCGATACATCCAACTACTTTAATCGATTCGAAAGCAGAGATTGATCCCAGTGTGGAGATTGGCCCTTTTTGCGTGATCGGGCCGAACGTAAAAATTGGGGCTGGTAGTATTATTAAATCTCATGTTGTTATTAATGGTCACACAACAATTGGGCGTAATAATGAAATTTACCAGTTTGCCTCTGTTGGAGAAGCGAACCAAGACAAAAAGTATAAGGGTGAACCCACACAGCTTATAATTGGTGACAATAATGTTATCCGTGAAAATGCGACGATCCATCGGGGTACTATTCAGGATAATGGCGTCACCGTAATTGGTAATCATAACCTGTTTATGGCGAGTACGCATGTTGGGCATGACTGTATTGTGGGAGACCATAATATTATGGCTAATTTTGCAGCATTAGCGGGTCATGTTCGAGTCGGTGACCATGTCATTCTTGGCGGTTATACGGGAGTTCATCAGTTTTGTCAGGTTAACTCTTTCAGTATGTGTGGCATGGGATCTATGGTGGCTAAGGATGTACCTCGGTATGTTATGGTTTCTGGTAGTCCCGCGAAAGCACATGGTATGAACTTTGAGGGTATGCGTCGTCGAGGTGTGCCTGCTGAGATCATTCGAGCATTACGAACGGCTTATAAGACAGTGTACCTTAAAGGTTTAACGTTAGAGGCAGCCTTACAAGAATTAGAAAAAGAAGGCGTGTTTGGCATTCCTGAAGTAGCGGACTTCACTTTGTCAATCCGGCAGTCAAAACGTGGGATCGTCCGATAGACGTCATATTTTAAAAAAGAAAACCCCGGACTGTTTCGGGGTTTTTTATTATAGAGGTTGGATAGATGCAAATGACGTCTGTGACACGTTATGTATTGGTTGCTGGTGAAGCATCTGGTGATATTTTGGGTGCTAACCTTATTGCCCATTTAAAAGCGTTGCAACCTGATGCCGTATTTGAAGGAATTGGCGGGCCGCTAATGGAGGCTCAGGGGTTGAAAAGCTTGGTGCCTATGGATCGCCTTTCGGTCATGGGGTTAGTCGAAGTTTTGGGTCGTCTACGGGAGTTGCTTGGTATTCGCAAGCGGTTGTATGTTTCCTGTTTACAGAACCCGCCAACGGCTTTCATTGGTATTGATTCTCCTGATTTTAATATGCCGTTAGCCCGTAAATTGAAACAGGCGGGTATACCAACTGTGCATTATGTTAGCCCTTCTGTATGGGCATGGCGTCAGAAGCGTATTTTTAATATTAAAAAATCCGTTGATCTTATGTTGGCTTTGTTCCCCTTTGAACTACCGATTTATCATCAACATGATATCCCTGTGGTTTGTGTTGGTCATACGTTGGCCGACGATATTCCTTTTGAAAACGATGCTGTTACTGCTCGCAAGGCGTTAGGGTTGGAAGGAATTCAAGGTCCGGTGTTTGCTATTTTACCCGGCTCCAGAGAAGGTGAAGTGGCTCGTCTGGCTCCGCTTTTTATAGAGGCGATGAAGTTAATTAAACACAAAGAGTCAGAGGCCACTTTTTTAATACCAGCTGCAAACGCTGAAAGGCGATTACAGATTGAGGCGATGTTGCAAGAGGCGAATGCAGAAGCCATTTTGATTGACGGTCAGTCACGTACCGTGATGATGGCCGCTGATGCTATTTTGTTGGCTTCGGGTACGGCCGCATTAGAAGCGATGCTTGTAAAACGACCTATGGTTGTCTCATACCGTGTTAATGCACTGACCTACGCTATTATGAAAAGGATGGTGAAAGTACCTTATGTGTCTTTGCCAAATTTGTTGGCCAACGAGGCGTTAGTGCCAGAGTTGTTACAAGATGCTGCGACACCTGATAATTTAGCCGCACGTTTATTGCAGACTTGGCGGTCTTTTATAGGAGATAAAGCGATCCAAGCTAAGTATTTGGATTTGCATAAAATGTTACGTAAAAATGCGGGGTGCCAGGCTGCTCAGGCGATTGTGTCTATGCTTAATAAAGAGACAAAATAATGGAGCCTTTTGTTAGTCAGGTATATTTTGGCGATTTGTTGGCTGGGGCTGATGAAGCTGGGCGAGGGCCGTTAGCTGGCGAGGTAGTGGCGGCCGCCGTGATTCTTGATCCATTACGTCCTATTAAAGGGTTAGCAGACTCTAAAAAGCTCAGTGAAAAAAAACGTGATGCTTTGTTTATTGAAATACAAGAAAAAGCGTTAGCTTACGGTATTGCCAGCGCTTCTATAGAAGAAATTGATGCTATCAATATTCTTCACGCCAGTATGCTAGCTATGTCTCGTGCGGTTGCTTTACTCTCTATTGTGCCGGAACATGTTCTTATCGACGGTAATCGTATTCCTCTCAATTTACCTTGTTCGGCAGAAGCCGTTGTTAAGGGGGATGCTCGGCATGCTGCGATTTCGGCAGCATCTATTTTAGCAAAAGTCACTCGAGATAGAGATATTGTTAAAGCTGCAGAAATTTATCCGCAGTATGGCTTTGAAAAGCACAAGGGCTACCCAACTGCACAGCATCTTGAAGCGATTCGTCTACATGGTATTACGCCCATTCATAGACGTAGCTTTGGCCCAGTTAAAAAGATTTTAGAGGGATAATATTTTGTCCACATCATTTATACATTTACGAGTCCACACGGAATTTTCTTTAGTCGACGGCTTAGTAAAAATCAAAGGCTTACTTGGTACGACTGAATTTATGTCCATGCCAGCGGTTGCCATTACGGATGAAAATAATCTTTGTGGTTTTGTGCGTTTTTACAAAGGTGCGATGGAAAAAGGCATTAAGCCCATCTGTGGTGCTGATGTTATGGTTGCTGAAGACGATGAGGTAGAGTCGAGATATCGTTTTACTTTATTGGCGATGTCTAATAAAGGCTATAAAAATATTATTGCCATTATTTCGAAAGGCTATCAGCTAGGGCAAGTGGAGGGGCGTCCGGTTATACAGCGAGAATGGATAGAGGCCCATAGTGAAGATGTGATTGCTCTGTCTGGTGCAGGGTTTGGCGATATCGGTTATTTATTACAGAAAGGCCGTAATGAGCAGGCCAGAAGCCGAATGGCTCATTGGATGTCGGTATTTCCTGATCGATTTTATATTGAATTACAACGAACCAGTCGCTCAGGAGAAGAGAGTTATATACATGCTGTTGTCCCTTTGGCGAGTGAGCTTGACTGTCCCGTCGTGGCAACAAATGATGTACGTTTCTTGAAACGAGAAAACTTTGAAGCACATGAAGCGCGTGTATGTATTCACGATGGTGTGACCTTAGATGATCCTCGGCGCAAGCGTCGTTATTCAGAAGAGCAATACTTTAAAACGCCAGAAGAAATGGCAGAGCTTTTTCAAGATATTCCTGAGGCGCTAGAAAATACAGTAGAAATTGCCAAGCGTTGCAGTGTCGATGTTCTATTGGGTGAGTATTTTTTACCAGATTATCCTGTGCCAGAAGGCATGACGATGGAGGCGTTTTTTAGCAAACTATCCTACGACGGTCTGGTAGAGCGTTTCAATTTTCTAACCAAAAAATATGGCGAGCGCATCGAAAAGCGTCGTCAAGAATATTGGGATCGTTTGGATTTTGAGTTGACCATTATCAATCAGATGGGATTTCCCGGATATTTCTTGATTGTAATGGACTTTATTCAGTGGGCGAAAGATAACGGTATACCGGTTGGCCCTGGTCGTGGTTCTGGTGCCGGTTCTTTGGTGGCTTATGCGCTTAAAATTACCGATCTTGATCCACTGGAATACGATTTACTATTCGAGCGTTTTTTAAATCCAGAACGGGTATCTATGCCCGACTTTGATATTGATTTCTGCATGGATAATCGGGATCGAGTGATCGATTATGTTTCTCGCACTTATGGCCGAGATGCGGTGTCTCAGATTATTACTTTTGGTGCCATGGCGGCAAAAGCGGTAGTTCGAGATGTTGCTAGGGTGCAAGGTAAGCCATATAGTTTGGGGGATAAGTTATCGAAGCTCATCCCGTTTGAAATTGGTATGACGCTTAAAAAAGCCTTGGAAGAAGAGCCTGCGTTACCTGAGTTTTTGGCTGGTGATGAAGATGCCGCCGAAGTGATGGAAATGGCGATTTCTTTAGAGGGGGTGGTGCGTAACTTTGGTAAACACGCTGGTGGTGTGGTAATCGCACCAACTAAGTTGATTGATTTTGCTCCCCTTTACTGTGAAGAAGACGGCTCGGGTCTGGTTACCCAATACGACAAAAACGATGTTGAGGAAGCCGGTTTAGTCAAGTTTGACTTTTTGGGATTAAAAACACTGACCGTTGTGGATTGGGCGGTAAAAAACATTGATGCGATCAATGCCCTAGAAGGAAAACCACCCTTAGATATTGCGCTGATTGATTTGGAAGATCAGTCAACGTACGAGCTGCTAAAACGCGCAGAGACGACCGCGGTCTTCCAGCTGGAATCTCGTGGTATGAAAGAGTTAATCAAGAAGCTTCTACCCTCGCGCTTTGAAGATATTATCGCCTTGGTGGCCTTGTATCGTCCTGGACCATTGGGACTCAGGCATGGTGGACGACTTTATCAATCGTAAGCATGGTCGTGCAGAGCTTGCCTTCCCCCACCCTGATTATCAACATGAAGATTTGATTCCGGTGTTGGAACCAACTTACGGCATTATCTTGTATCAAGAGCAAGTAATGCAGATTGCTCAGGTGCTGGCTAAGTTCTCTCTAGGTGGCGCTGACTTACTGCGTCGTGCCATGGGTAAGAAAAAACCTGAGGTTATGGCTGAGCAGCGTTTAATCTTTATGGAAGGGGCGCTGAAAAACAATATTGATAAAGACTTGTCAGGTAACATTTTTGACTTGATGGAGAAATTTGCCGGTTATGGTTTTAACAAATCGCATTCGGCTGCCTATGCTCTGGTTTCTTATCAAACCGCGTGGTTAAAAAATCATTATCCCGCACCTTTTATGGCAGCAGTTTTGTCTGCTGATATGCAGAATACGGATAAGATCGTTATTTTCATTGAAGAATGTCGCTCAATGAAGCTGGCGTTAGAGTTGCCTAATGTGAATGAGTCCGTTTTTAAATTTACCGTGAATCCAAAAGGTGCGATTGTTTATGGGCTTGGCGCGATTAAAGGTGTGGGTGAAGGGCCGATTGAAGCGATTGTAGAAGCACGGAAAGAAGGGCCATTTGAACATATTTTTGATTTTTGCCAGCGTGTTGGTCGTAAAATAAATAAGCGTGTTATGGAAGCTTTGGTTCGTTCTGGAGCGTTTGACACCATAGGTCCGAACCGAGCGACGTTATTTGCTTGTATTGATGAGGCACTGAAACGAGCTGTTCAAGATGCTAAAAACCAAGATGCAGGCATGATGGATTTATTTGGTGTCGCGGTAGAAGACAATGCACAGGATGCCTATAAAGAAATAGGTATCCAGCATGAATGGACGCCACGTCAGCGTCTTGATGGTGAGAAAGATACACTTGGTTTGTACGTGACAGGCCACCCGATAGATGAGTACGAAAAAGAGATTCGTCGCTTTGTTCGTTCAAAAATTGTGGATTTACAGCCTAAGCGTGGTGATACGCAGATTATGGCAGGTTTGATTGTAGACTTGCGCATTACCAAGAGTAAAAAAGGTGGTAACATCGCTTTTGTTACATTAGATGACCGTTCTGCTCGGATTGAAGTAACGGTGTTTCCTGATAATTACGACACTTTTAAAAACGTAATCGTTAAAGATGAAGTGGTGGTTGTTGAGGGGGAAATTACCGTAGATGAATTTCGTGGCGGTCAGAAAGTGATTGCTCGTAATATTCTTGATATTGCTCAGGCACGTGTGCGGTATGTGGAAGCATTGCGTATTACGTGGACATCCGAAACCGTCACGCCAAACGAAATACAAGCCTTGGCAAACGCCATGGCGTCATATCGTGGCGAGGGTTGTGATGTGGTGATAGGCTTTGATACGCCCCAAGCGTGCGGTGATATTCGTTTAGGAAGTGGTTGGAAAGTTCGGCCGGATGACGAATTAATTCATCAACTTCAGAAACAATACGGTAAACAAAATGTTCAGTTAGTGTATACTTAGTCTCATTTAATAGTTTTTGCAATGGAATGCGGCGTCGAGACGCGCCTAGTAGAGCTGTGGGACAATAGGCTATCGCCTTTTGTCTTTGAATTTGATGGCAACCAAACAGTAGTGTAATTAAACATGAATTTAAATTATCTCCCTTTTGAGCAGCCGATTGCTGAGCCTCGAACAAAAAATTGAAGAGTTGCGTTTAGTTGGTAATGACAATGAACTCAACATAAGCGATGAAATTAGTCGTCTTGAAGATAAGAAAATAGCATTAACCAAGAGCCTATTTAGTAATTTAGGGGCATGGGAAGTTTCTCAATTAGCGCGTCACCCAAAGCGCCCGTACACTCTTGATTATATAAAACATGCTTTTACCGATTTTGAAGAAATGCACGGTGACCGTCATTACGCTGATGATCGTGCGATTGTTGGTGGTATCGCCCGTTTAGATGGCCGCTCAGTGATGGTTATTGGTCATCAGAAAGGTCGCGAAGTCAAAGAAAAAGTATTGCGTAATTTTGGTATGCCTCGCCCAGAAGGTTACCGTAAGGCACTGCGTCTTATGGAAACGGCAGAGCGCTTTAATATGCCTATTGTTACATTAATCGACACACCTGGGGCGTATCCTGGTATCGGTGCTGAAGAACGCGGTCAAAGTGAGGCCATTGCCTTCAACTTGGCGGTAATGTCTCGCCTTAAAACACCGATCATTTCGACCGTAATCGGTGAAGGTGGTTCGGGCGGCGCATTGGCTATAGGCGTTTGTGATGAGCTAATGATGTTACAATACGGCACGTATTCCGTTATTTCTCCTGAAGGTTGTGCGTCTATTTTATGGAAAAGCGCAGATCGTGCGTCTGACGCGGCAAAAGCCATGGGTATCACCGCCCAGCGTCTTCAAGAGCTAGGTTTTGTTGATACAATCATTCGAGAGCCTCTTGGTGGTGCGCATATTTCTCATGAAGAAATGGCGCAAAGTTTAAAGAAAAATATTTTAGCGGCGCTTGATCGTATGGAAGCGTTGACGACAGAAGAGTTACTGGCTCGTCGTTATAACCGTTTGATGTCCTACGGCTTGTAAGATATTTCTATTATGAAAAGCCTCCTATCTTTAGGGGGCTTTTTTGTCTCTCATCCTATGTTTTGTGTGCTTTGTCTATAGAGCCTGTGATGACGTATTCTACATTGAAACCACTATCTTCCTTGTCTCCCCTTCGATTTAATATGAATTGGATTGATGCTGTATTTTCCGAAGAGGAAAAAGTATGGGTCGGTTTTAGTGGCGGCGTTGATTCGCATGTTTTATTACACGCTTTGGTTAATCAAGTATCTATTGAGCAGAAACAAAAAATCGCGGTGATTCACGTTCATCACGGTTTAAGTGCTAATGCAGATGCTTGGCTTAAACATTGCGAGTGTATTTGTGAACGCCTTAGCGTGCCTTATGTCGTTGAACGGGTACGATTAAAGGCGCAAGCTTCAGTCGAGGATGCCGCACGTAATGCTCGTTATGAAGCATTCCAAAAGCACATGAGAGGACGCGATGTTATATTGCTTGCCCATCATGCGGGGGATCAAGTTGAAACCGTGTTATTTCGTTTGCTGCGAGGCACAGGAGGAAAGGGCTTAGCAGGCATTCCGCAAGAAAGGTTGCTTGGTAATGGAACGGCGCGTTTGATTCGTCCTTTTTTAACCGCATCAAAAAATGATATTGAGGATTACGCACGGCAACATGGACTTGTTTGGATTCATGATGAGTCAAATCTTGATGGGCGTTTTACGCGTAACTTTCTTCGCCAAAGTGTTGTGCCTATTCTGACAGAGCGTTTTCCTAGCATGGAGCAAAATATAGTGTCCAGCACTCAGCGGATTACAACCGATTATGCGATGCTTGCTCAATTTGCTCAGCAACAGTTAACCATGTGGTGTAATGAATTTGGTGGTTTGGATTTGTCGCATCTTGTCGAAAAATCGACAGACGAACGACTTTTTTGGTGGCGATACTTTCTACAGGGAAACGGCGTTTCATTGTCGCAATCTCAGTTAGAGAGCGTCGAAGCCATGTTTTCTAGTGCACAAGATAAGCAGCCTGAATTCAGGTTCTCTCATGGAAGAGTGATGCGTCACCAAAATGCGGTCTATGTGCTTCCTATGGACGAAGATGTGACGCTGGCACCATTGGTGTCCGGTGAAATGCTGTCACGTGCGTTTGATCAAATTTGTATCAGTGGAAGCGATGGCTGTGTCTTAAAAGCTCGTCCTCAGGGGGAAAATCTTATGATGCCCAATGGTCAAACCCGAAAATTTAAAAAATGGCTTAATGACCAGGCGATTCCAAGCTGGTGGCGAGATCATTTGCCTTACTTGTATCATGGGGATACTTTGGTGGCGATTGGTGATCTTTGGCGGCATCCACATTATTCGCACCTCAACATCACATGGCAAGTAAACAGGATTTTGCCATTTCCAAAATAGAATTTTCATCTCGTTTTTTCGTGTTATTGTGCTTTTATTTAGCTGTTAGCTGCACATTTTTTTGGTGTTATCTCGATATAATCCTATCCTTAATTTAGCACTAAACTGTTTATCTTGTTTACACGGCCTGCCTTCTTTCTATGACAGGGTATTGATTATGCTTCAGACTGTTGTTTTTGGTGGGCTAGAGTTTAGCCCACTGGTCATTTATTTTCCGATTGCCTTTTTATTGGCGGCGCTGACACGTTTTATTCTCCATCGTTTGAACTGGTATGATCGCATTTGGCGGGTAGCTTGGTTTGAAGTGTCCTTGTTTGTTTGTTACTTGGCGTTCACTGTGTATGTATTAAATGGAAGGTAAATCAATGACGAAATATCTGCGTATTCTTTTGACTGTGTCGATGGTATTGCTGGCTGTTTTTGCTGGGCGTTGGGTGTGGAATGAATACATGCATTCACCGTGGACACGCGATGGCCGCGTGCGAGCGGATATCGTGACAGTAGCACCTGATGTTTCTGGATGGGTGACAAATCTGAATGTGATTAATGATCAAGCGGTTAAAAAAGGCGACCTGCTCTTTAGTGTGGATCAGCAGCGTTATCAAGCGGCACTCAATCAAAGCAAAGCCAACACAGAAAATGCTTTATATTCTTGGCAGCTAGCAAAGCATAAATATGAGCGACGTACTGCTCTGCGAAGCCAACATGCTATTAGTGATGAAGATTTGGAATCAGCTCGAATCAACACTGATATTGCGAAAGCGAATTATGATTTGGCTGTGGCTCAAGAAATGACGGCGCAGCTTAATTTAGATCGAACCCAGATACGTGCACCAGTGTCAGGGCAGATTATTAATTTGAACTTACATCAAGGTAATTATGTTGCTCAAGGTGTTGCGGTTTTTGCCATCGTACAGTCTGATTCATTTTATGTGACTGGTTATTTTGAGGAAACTAAGATTCCGCTTGTGCATTTAAATCAATCAGCCAAGATCACTCTATTAAGCGGTGGTGAGCCCTTGATAGGACATGTGGTTAGTATTGGTAAAGCCATCGCGAATATCAATACTCAGAGCAATGGGCAGCTTCTCCCGCAAATACAACAAACATTTAATTGGGTGCGTTTATCGCAGCGAATCCCTGTCGATATAAAACTGGATTCCCTGCCAGATGGTACCCAGTTGAGTGCTGGTATGACCGCTACGATTCACCTTACTGAGTAGTAAGGAGAATCGTTTTGGGAATCGTCCTTCGTAATCTGTTTTTACCTGAAAAACAGGCGGTTATTTTTGCCCTTAAAGGTGTCATTGCCATGGCACTTGCATTAACGATAGCCCTTTCTTTAAATCTTGATCGACCATATTGGGCGCTAGTGTCCGCTGTTTTTTTACAAATGCGACCTGAAAGTGGTCTGGTGATTGAAAAGGCCATTTGCCAAATTGTTGGCACTGTCATTGGTGGATTGTTTGGTATTTTGCTGTTGATGCAATTTATGTCTTATCCCTATGTGGCGCTGGGGGTGCTGGCCTTATGGTTAGGGTTGAATGCCGCTTTATCTGCTATGGTTCGTCAGGCTAATTTTGTGTATGCCTTTGCTATGGCTGCGGTGACCGCTGAAATCATTGTATTAATGGTCATGGTGAGTCCCATCTACGGCCGATAGTCAGGCGGTGTTTGTGGTTGCACAGGCTCGAGTCAGTGAAATTGTTATTGGTTCTATTTGTGCCGGTGTGGTCAGTCATCTGTTTTGGCCTGTCAAAGTCAAAGACAGTTTGCAGCGACAAGCCAGGTCGGTGATTAATCAGACACTGCAATATTTGGTGACGGAGTTGGATAAATCCGGTACTCATGAGAACCGTCATACGCAAATAGATAGCATCATGGCGACCTTGGGTATGGTCAGTGAGGATTCCAGTGCGGTCAGTTACGAGGGACCAAAGGGGCCAGGGCGGACACGAGCCGCCAACCAATTGGCTCAGAAAGTCTTATCTTTGTTGGCATTAGTGCAAATTTTTGGTCGTTTGCAGCGGCGTCATGCTGAACTGATGACGCCAGTGTTAACTCAACTTCTTGATCGATTGAGAGACGCATTTGGGCGCATTGCGGAGTCAGATGATTTTGATTACTGCTTAGAGCAAGTGAAACTCTTGCGAAGTGACCTTAGCAAGTATCGCTCGAATAATGACTCGGATTTGCCTTTTGAATCTCATATGTTGAATGTTGGGGCAGAGATTACTTCTGAGCTGACAGTATTGTTACGCGCTTTTCGCGCGTTAGAGGAGCGAGACAGTACGTTATTGAATGCGCCAAGTATGCAGACTTATCAAGATCCATTGGCTGGATTAATTATTGGTATTCGAACCACGATGGTGTTTTTGATTGGTGCAACTATTTGGGTGGGCACTGGTTCTTCAGCTGCGTTGATGATCATGATTCTACCTGTTATTTTTTCCATCATGCTAGCAAGGTTGCCCCTGATGATTTTGAAAGTGGTTTTAAAAAGGCTGCTGATTGGCGTTGTCGTGGCGTCATTTGTGGCGATTTTCTTTGCGCTTAACGTATTGTCGCAAAGCTCAGGTCAATTAGAGATTTTATTACTGGTTTTGGCTGGGCCGTTTTTTATTGGTCTATTGCTTTTGGCCGATAGGCAAACGTTGCCCTATGGCTTAGGGTTTTGTATCCCTTTTTCTATTCTTGTGAGTCCAAGTCGTGATATGAGTCGGACTTTTTCTATCGACTATACACTGAGTTCTGCGATGGCAATTTTTGCTGGCGTGTGTATTTTATTTTGGGTGTTTCATCTCATTACCGGACCAAGTATTCAGTTGTTAGTCCATCGTATTTTCAAAACAACCTACCAAGATTTATTAGAGCTCAATCAGCAAGCTAGCCCAATAGCTTGGTATAACCGTCGAATGGCGGATCGGTTGTTACGTTTAACGAACTATGATCAAGGTTCTACATCGCGAGCCATTACAGATCTGGCATTGACTGCCTTGAACCTTGGGCATGTTTCTATTCGCTTGCGTTCGATCTGTGAAAGCTTAGCTGGAAAAAAGCCATTGCACTCATTAGAAAATTGGCAGGCAGCTTTAGCCAATGCTTTTTTATTGGCAAGTAAAGGCCGCTGTGATGATGGCTTTGAAAAAGCTTGCAACTCTTTATACGATGAGTTGATTCGGTTAGTGGGGGATGCTAATCAGGTTGAGGTCATTCAAGGTATGTTCTTGCGGATCAACCTGACGTTTGAAAGGAGTGCGGAAGCCATTGCTGCTCAGAGAGTCTAGACAGCCTAGACTCTTAACAACCAATCTGCCTGATCCTTATACGTTGCGACTAATTCTGCGTTTAGTCCATCGCTTTGATTTATTCTGTCCATAGCCTGTTCATGATTGAAGTTCCAAGCTTTCATGTGTCGTTTTGCTAAGCGCTCGATGGCGACTGTAACGGGGATGTCTAAAAACCAATGTTCGTCGAAGAGGGGTTGAGACGCTTGCCAACCATCGTTTTGATGCAGCAAGTAGAGTCCTTCAATTAATATGACCTTTGTGTCTTTTTTGATGGTTATATCGTCTTCAATCGGGTCACCTATGGCATGATCAAAACTTGGCCACAAAATATCGTCTTTCTGATAGCCTTGCTTAATAAGCTTAACGCGTTCGATAAAAGCGGTGCTATCGAATGTCCATGGAGCGCCTCGTCTGGCAAATGCTTCTTCTGCATTAGGCAGGGCGTTAAGTTGGGCTTTCGATAGATGAAAGCCATCCATTGAAAGGCAAATGACTTCCATGTTTTGTTGTCTGCTGAAATAGTTGAGTAAATAATCTGCGAGTGTGCTTTTGCCTGAACCTGGACCTCCCGTTAACCCGATTAATGTTCGGTTAGGTTGATTTAAGTAAGCGTGGATTTTATCTAAGGCAATATGTACATCTGTTGAATTTGCATAGCTATCATTCATATCAAGGGCCATAAATTTTCCTGTTGTTGTTTTTTATTGCAGTACTTTAGCATGAACTTATTGTGTTGATTCGGCATTTTAAGTGAACTGATCGATGGTTGGATCCGTACCTAAAGAAAATCACTGGAGTGTATTAGCATGCAACTAAAAGAGCTTAAAAAAATTCCTCATATCGATAAAGTGAAGCTGCATTCTTTAGAGTCAAATTTGTATCAGCTGTCCGTTATCATAGGGGATAAAGAAGAGTATATAACAACCAATGAAGGGCGTTTTTTAACCAGCCATAACAAGTTAGACTTACAGGCTTTGTTTAAGGATAAGAGCGTTGGCACCATGGTGTTATGTCACCAGAGTGCTTATGATGAAATGGTCGGTCAACCAGTTGGTGTTGGCAACACGCTAGAAGTGCCACTTGGAAATACTGACTTATCTTAAATGATTGAGCCTCATGTTGTTTAAAACTTGCATCTTCTCGCCATTTTTTTCTTTTTGGGAAAAAATTTTCGCGTAGCCATGGGTGGCGTTTGCATGCTCTCGCATAATTGCTTCAGCACGGCTTCCTTGTCCGTTGTGGATGGCGTCAAACACGGCATGATGTTGCATGTGGGCGAAATTAAAGCGGCGATACTCTTGAGCCAAGTTGTTGCGATCGAATGCCAAGGCACTAACCGATGCAAAAGGTAAGTGTTCATTGCGGCTTAATGCTTCAGCGATGGCTGGATTTAAGCTGGCTTCGATGATAATTTGATGGAAGCGCTGGTTCATGTCATGGTACATGGCGAGGTCTTGTTCATTGATACTGCCTTTCAAAAACAAATCATCGCCTTGTTTTAATAATTCTCGTAATTCCTTGGTCTGCGCGTTCGATAACGTATTTTCCGCTGCTTGTCTAGCTGCCAATCCTTCTAGTACGCCTCGCACTTCGATAGAGCCGCTAATTTCTGCCTGTGTTACTTGGCGTACCATATAGCCTCGACCTGATAATTTGGTTAGTAGGCCTTCTTGCTCTAGGGTGCGAAAAGCAATACGAATAGGTGTTCGAGAAACCCCCAATTGTTCCGCTGTGGGAATTTCCGCAAGGCGTTGTCCTGACTCAAGCTCCCCCGACAAAATCATTTGTCGTAAACGGCTGATAACATGTTGGCCCGGTTTGCTCATTGAGTCTGCCTTTAGTCGATTGGTAAAAAATAATCATAACGTATACACCGGAAAAAAAAGTAACCATTGGATCCAATTGATAATCTTATATTTTTCAACTGTTTAGCGTATGAACTATTATTCATAATATAATCATTGGATCCAATTTATGCATAATAATCTTGTCTTATCAATTATTTTGATTATATTGGATCCAATAAATAAAAATAAAAGCAGGAGAACTTCAAATGAGTCAGCAAACTTATCTTAAAAACGCATGGTATGTGGCCGCCATGTCCGAAGAGGTAGCGGGCAGCAAACCTCTTGGCCGTAAAATCTGTGGCGAAAGCATTGCTTTTTATCGTTCTCACGATAATGAAATTGCTGCGGTATTGGATTTTTGTCCACACCGTGGTGCGGCGTTGTCGTTAGGTTATGTCGAAGAGGGTCTTTTAGTTTGTGGCTATCACGGTTTAAAAATGGGCGCTGATGGCAAAACCAAAGAGATGCCGTTGCAGCGTGTAAAAGGCTTTCCTTGCATGAAGTCTTATGCGGTAGAAGAGCGTTATGGTTTCATTTGGGTATGGCCGGGCGATCAATCACAAGCCGATAAAAGCTTGATTCCTCATTTGGAATGGGCGGTCAGTCCTGAATGGGCTTATGGTGGCGGTTTATACCATATCAACTGTGACTATCGTTTGATGATAGACAACCTCATGGACTTAACCCACGAAACATATGTGCATGCTAGCAGCATTGGTCAAAAAGAAATTGATGAGTCACCTGTTGCTACAAAAGTGGATGGTGATAAGGTTATTACTAGCCGTTTTATGGAAAATATTATGGCACCACCATTCTGGCAAGCCGCACTTCGTGGTAACGGGCTAGCCGATAATGTCCCCGTTGATCGTTGGCAGATTTGTCGATTCAGTCCACCTTCTCATGTGATGATTGATGTTGGCGTAGCTCATGCAGGAAATGGCGGCTTTGAGGCGCCAGCAGATAAAAAAGCCAGCAGTACCGTTGTGGACTTTATTACGCCAGAAACCGAGACCTCAATTTGGTATTTTTGGGGAATGGCGCGTAGCTTCAAGCCGGAAGACCAAGCGTTAACTGATACTATTCGAGAAGGGCAAGGTAAGATTTTTGCTGAAGATTTAGAGGTGCTTGAACGTCAGCAACAAAACCTTTTGGCGTTTCCTGATTATGATTTATTGAAGTTAGACATTGACGCGGGTGGTGTTCAGTCAAGACGTATCATTGATCGACTGATTGCTAAAGAGCAGACCGCCAGAGCATCAACTGCGGTGTCGCCTTCGCAGCCAGCGCCACTTCAAACAGTGTCATTTTAATATAATCAGTGCCAGCCAGAGAGTAGCTCTCACTTACTCTCTGGCTATGGTCTAAAAAAATAATAGGTCAGGAGAGCCAAATGATTCCGGTCATTGTAAGAAATGTTGTTACCGAAGCGCAAGGTGTGGTTCGGCTTGTGCTAGGTTCTTTGGATGGCTCAGAGTTGCCCACTTTTGAAGCTGGTGCGCATATTGACATTAAGTTGCCAAGTGGTTTGGTTCGTCAATATTCATTATGTCGTTTGCAATCGGAAGCGCAGTACTATGAAATTGCAGTATTAAAAGACCCACAGTCAAGAGGTGGGTCGGTAGAGGTGCATTGCTTGGAAATTGGTGATGAGTTGTCTATTAGTGCACCTAAGAACCACTTTCCTTTGATGGACACAAAACGTCATAGTGTCTTGATTGCTGGTGGTATTGGTGTAACACCAATACTGCCAATGGCGCAACAGCTACAAAAAATGGGGTTGTCTTTTGAGTTCCATTATTGTGCAAGGACCCCAGAGACAGCGGCGTTTGCATCGGCATTAAAAAGCGGTTCTTTTGCGGATAAAATGCATTTTCATTTCAGTGAAGTCGCTGAATCTGGTCAGATGGATGTAGTGAGTGTTTTATCTCGTCATGCACATGATTCTGAATTGTATATCTGTGGTCCGGCTGCCTTTATTGATTATGTGTTATTGCAAGCGAAAATATTAGGTTGGCCTGAAGATAGATTACACCGAGAATTTTTTTCAGCCCCTGTTCTGGATGAAAATATTAGCGAAAATACGCCATTTAAAGTTAAAATTCATAGCACTGGTGAGGTCTTTGATGTCGGTGCTGATCAGAGTATTTTTGAAGTACTAGATAACAATGGTGTTTTCTTAGCAGTATCCTGTGAATCGGGCGTGTGCGGTACGTGCCAGACGGGGGTGATCGACGGTGTTCCTGACCATCGAGATGTGTTTTTAACGGATCAAGAGCACGCCTCAGGAAAGCTTGTCATGCCATGCTGTTCTCGTTCAAAAACGCCCATTTTAGAGCTAGACTTGTAATGTCTGTCCATGGGGGTTGCTTTTCATATCATATTGCCTCTTCTTGCTGAGTAACTGATTCTTCACTCAATGTAAAACAACTGTGTTTTACATTGAGTGAAGGGGCTGACAATGTTATTATTTTCACCCGTCCTGAAGGTGCATTGATCTGTGCCATCAAATCTCATTTTTTTATATTTTAAGGCGGGTTAAACACTCATGGCGACACGATATATTTTCGTTACAGGCGGTGTAGTTTCATCTCTTGGTAAAGGTTTGGCAGCAGCATCTTTGGCCGCTATCCTTGAATCTCGTGGTCTAAAAGTCACCATGCTAAAGCTAGATCCTTATATTAACGTGGATCCTGGTACCATGAGTCCCTTTCCAGCACGGCGAAGTTTATGTCACAGAAGACGGCGCTGAAACTGACCTAGACCTTGGCCATTATGAGCGTTTTATCTCCACTAAAATGGGCAAACGCAATAACTTCACCAGTGGTCGTGTTTACCAACATGTTTTAAAGAAAGAACGTCGTGGCGAATACTTGGGCGGAACAGTTCAAGTTATTCCTCATATCACCGACGAAATCAAACGTCGTGTTCTTTCTGGTGCCGAAGGCGCAGACGTGGCGTTGGTCGAAATTGGTGGCACGGTAGGGGATATTGAATCACAACCTTTCTTAGAAGCGGTTCGTCAGTTAAAAGTAGAGTTGGGTCCACGTCGCGCATTGTTTATGCATTTGACTCTGGTTCCTTACATCCGCACTGCTGGCGAAACAAAAACCAAACCTACTCAGCACTCTGTAAAAGAGCTTCGTTCTATTGGTATTCAACCTGACATTCTTATCTGTCGTTCAGAAGTGTCTATTGAAGCGCCAGAGCGTAAGAAAATTGCTTTGTTTACTAGCGTTGAAGAACGTGCGGTTATCTCGCTTCCTGATGCAGACACAATCTACCGCATTCCACAGATGTTAAATGACCAAGGCTTAGATAGCCTGATCGTTGAATATTTCAATCTCGATTGCGATATGCCAAATCTAGACATCTGGAATAAAGTGACTCAGGCTAAATTGAACCCTGAGAAGCAAATCAACATCGCCATGGTTGGTAAATACATGGAGTTGTTGGATGCTTATAAATCCTTGATTGAAGCAATGGATCACGCTGGTATTCATGCCCGTACAAAAGTGAAATTGCACTATATTGATTCTGAAAGCATTGAAGAAAAAGGCACAGAAGCCCTAAAAGGAATGGATGCGATTCTCGTTCCTGGTGGTTTCGGTGAGCGCGGTGTTGAAGGTAAGATATTGACGGCTCAGTATGCTCGTGAAAACAAAGTGCCTTACTTAGGTATTTGTTTGGGTATGCAAGTAGCCGTAATCGAATTTGCTCGTAATGTGGCAAATTTAGCCGGTGCGCACAGTACCGAGTTTAATTTAAAAGCAGAGAACCCAGTTGTTGGTCTGATTACAGAATGGACTAATGCAGAGGGTTCCAAAGAAATCCGGTCAGAGGAATCCGATCTAGGCGGCACTATGCGCCTTGGCGCGCAGAACTGTAATCTTACGGAAGGCACAAAAGCCTTTGAGGCTTACGGTAAAGCAGTTATTAAAGAGCGTCATCGTCACCGTTATGAAGTGAACAACTTTTATGTTGAAGCGTTGGAAAAAGCAGGTCTGACGATTTCAGGTCGTTCAGAAGACAACTCCTTGGTAGAGATGATTGAAATTGCTGATCACCCTTGGTTTGTTGCTTGTCAGTTCCATCCGGAATTCACTTCGACGCCTAGATATGGACACGGCCTGTTCAGCGCCTTTGTACATGCGGCATTGAAATATGCAGGTAAAGAAAAATAAGTAGAGCAAACAGGCAGTTTGTGATTTTTCATTTATTTTAAGAGGTTTGTTATGAGTCAAATCGTTGATATTAAAGCCAGAGAAGTTTTAGATTCTCGTGGTAACCCTACCGTTGAAGCGGATGTTATTTTAGCAGACGGTTCAGTAGGTTCAGCGTGTGCACCGTCTGGTGCCTCTACCGGTTCTCGTGAAGCTTTAGAATTACGTGATGGCGATAAAAGTCGTTATCTTGGTAAAGGCGTATTAAAAGCAGTTGCTGCGGTAAACGGTCCAATCCGTGATGCTTTAATTGGTAAAGATGCCCTTGCACAAGCCGAGCTTGATCATATTATGATTGATCTTGATGGCACAGAAAACAAATCTACTTTTGGTGCTAACGCTATTTTGGCGGTTTCTTTGGCGGCAGCGAAAGCAGCAGCGATTTCTAAGAAAGTGCCATTATACGCTCACATTGCAGACATTAATGGTACGCCAGGTGTTTATTCGATGCCTGTGCCTATGATGAACATCATTAATGGTGGTGAGCACGCAGACAACAACGTTGATATTCAAGAATTCATGATTCAGCCAGTTGGTGCGCCAAATTTCCGTGAAGCGTTGCGTTACGGCGCTGAAATCTTCCATGCGTTGAAAAAAGTATTGAGCGACCGCGGTTTAAATACAGCAGTGGGCGATGAAGGTGGTTTTGCTCCTAACCTTGCCTCTAATGCTGAAGCTCTGGCTGTTATTAAAGAAGCCGTTTCGGCTGCTGGCTATGAGCTAGGTAAAGACATCACGTTAGCCATGGACTGTGCGGCATCTGAGTTTTATGAAGACGGTAACTACAACCTAAAAGGCGAAGGTAAAGTATTCACTTCTGAAGGTTTCTCTGATTACCTTGCTGAGCTTTGTGAACAGTACCCTATTGTGTCTATTGAAGACGGCTTGAACGAGTCTGATTGGGAAGGTTTCGCTTACCAGACTAAAATTCTTGGCGACAAAATCCAGCTAGTAGGTGACGATCTTTTCGTGACGAATACGAAGATTTTAAAGCGCGGTATTGATGAAGGCATCGCGAACTCTATCTTGATCAAGTTTAACCAAATTGGCTCTTTGACTGAGACGTTAGAGGCTATCAAGATGGCTAAAGCTGCGGGCTACACAGCGGTTATTTCTCATCGTTCTGGTGAAACAGAAGACGCGACGATTGCCGATCTTGCTGTAGGTACGGCGGCGGGTCAAATTAAAACAGGTTCTCTATGCCGTTCAGACCGCGTTGCTAAGTATAACCAATTGCTACGTATTGAAGAGCAATTAGGTGGTAAAGCACCGTACAAAGGTCGCTCTGAGATCAAAGGTCAGGCGTAATTTCGTCTGACTTAATAAAGGGAGAACTTGGTTCTCCCTTTTTTTATTTTTTTGCTTCAATTCCTTCGATAATAAGGAATGTATTTTTAAGATGTTGAGGGTGTTGTATGGCACGGTTGTTAATTTTCTTTTTTGTTTGTGCCGTTGGCTATCAATCCTATCATTTGTATTTTGGTGAGCAGGGGATTAAACGTCAGGAAGAGCTAGCAAAACAGATTGCCTATCAAGAGCGTATCAACCTACGTCTAAAACATCGAAATCAAGCATTAAGAGCACAAGTGAACGATCTACGTCTTGGTGAAGAGGCGGTAGAAGAGCATGTGCGTAGTGAGCTGCAATATATAAAAGATGGTGAAGTATTTTATCGTATGGTGAATAAAAAATGACGAAGCCACTGTGGGTTCTTATTCCTGCTGCTGGCGTTGGTCAACGTATGCAAGCGAATTGTCCAAAACAATACCTATCTCTTGCCGGACAAACTATTTTAGACCGCACCATCGAGATTTTCATATCGCATCCACTTATTGCTGGTGTGCTCGTGGGTATTGGTGAGAATGATCCTTATTGGTTAGATTCTATGTGGTATCAGCATGACTGTGTTCACAGCTTTATTGGTGGTAAAGAGCGCAGTGATACCGTACAAAAAGGTCTGCGTTATTTATTGAATAGCTTGGATGGTCTTCAGCAAGAGGTTTTGGTTCACGATGCGGCACGCCCTTTGTTAAGTCAAACGGCATTGAACCGGATCATCAATCATCACTCTGCACAAGGTGCATTATTAGCCATGCCTGCCAAAGATACCGTAAAGCGACAGATGTCAGATCGGCCCTTGGTTGATGCGACTCTAGATCGTAATGCTATCTGGTTGGCACAGACACCACAGAAGTTTCCTGCGCACGCTTTGTTAGAGGCATTAGAGAAAACACAAGCGCAAGGAATCTCAGTCACAGACGAATGTTCAGCGATGGAGAGTGTTGGTTGGCATCCTGATCTTATTATAGGAGAGAGCAGTAATATAAAAATAACGCTTCCTGAAGATTTGCTTATCGCTGAAGCACTTTTTTCTTTTCTTCTGAATTCAAACAATAGGTGCCATTCATAGCATAGGAGTAACTATCATGATGCCGTTTCGTGTAGGCCATGGTTTTGATGTACATAAATTTGGCGAGGGCGACCACATTGTCATCGGTGGTGTTTCTATCCCTTACACTCAGGGGCTGGTTGCTCATTCCGATGGTGATGTCGCATTGCATGCGTTGACCGATGCGTTGTTAGGGGCAGCGGCTCTTGGGGATATTGGAAAACATTTTCCAGATACTGACGTTGCTTTTTCAGGCGCTGATAGTCGGGTTCTGTTAAAGCGTGCTTACCAGGAAATACAGGCTCTTGGTTTTTGTGTAGGTAATGTTGATATCACTATTATTGCTGAAGCACCCAAAATGCGCCCTTACATCGATGCGATGCGAACTAATATTGCTGAAGACTTAGCCGTAGATATCAATGTTGTCAATGTGAAAGCAACGACCACGGAAAAGCTTGGTTTTACCGGTCGTAAAGAGGGTATTGCTGTTGAAGCCGTTGCGCTTATTTTTAAACAGGCTCATTTTAATCAAGCTCTTTTTAATCAAGCTCTTTTTAATCAAGGTAATGTATGAATACCGAATGGCGATATGCTTGGTCTAAGCCGACTGTCACTGGGGATTTGAAAACCCATGTGCAAGACTTTTATGTCGAAGAGCAGTTGGGTTTTGAGCCTGATGGAAGAGGGGAATTTTGCTTTGTATTTATAGAAAAGGAAGGGGTGAATACCGACTTTCTCGCAAAGCGCTTGGCGCAGATTGCTGGCATAGGTCCTGATAAGGTGACTTATAGTGGTGTGAAAGATCGTCATGCCTGTACACGTCAGTGGTTTTGTTTGCATGTTTTGAATCGCGAGCCGGATTTTTCGACCATTCAGGAAGCTTTTAGGGAGCCGGAAAGTGTTCGTGTGATTGCACAGCTACGCCATTCAAAAAAACTGCGCACTGGTACACACTTAGCGAATCGTTTTGTGATTCGACTTCGTGAGATCAATGGCGATTTGGACGAGCTAGAAGGGCGCTTACATCTGATTAAGCAGGCAGGTGTTCCTAACTATTATGGCCCCCAACGTTTTGGCATAAACGGTAATAATTTGCATAACGGCAAAGACTTTGTCTTAAAAGGGCGGCAAAGTCGCCGTAAATTATCGAAAACAGAATCCTTTTGGTTATCGGCAATTCGTTCTTGGTGTTTCAATGAGGCATTAAGTGATCAGGTGGAAAACGGTATGTGGATGCGTTTATGTGATGGTGACATTGCACAGTTTCAGCATAAGGATGAGCAATTTCGCGTAAAAGAAGTTGGCGCACTCATGCATTTAAGTGTGATGCGAGGTCACATAAGTCCTGTGTTGCCTATGATTAGTGAGGGTTGGGAGGCCGGTACAGGTGCTCAACGTGAGCAAGTCATGAAACACTCCTTGTCAGACAGTGCCGAGCTGGTGGACGCTCTGATTGCTTTTGATCTTTCCCGAGACAGCCGACTAGCGCGCCTTGTGCCTATGAACATGGCGTGGGAATTGCTTAGGGAGAGGGAAGGGAGCGCGCAATTGATCGTTGAGTTTTCTTTAACCAAGGGCTGTTTCGCCACGAGTATTTTGCGTGAAATGATAGATTTTACGGATAAATCAGCTGAGAAATACCATGAGAATTTTGATCGCCAATGATGATGGCTTAGACGCGGTTGGTATACAAACGCTGGCACAATATTTACAGCAAGAATATTCGATTCTAATCGTCGCACCAGATCGTAACCGCAGTGGGGCGAGTAATTCTCTGACCTTAACGCGTCCAGTACAGCCAGTTAAAGTTGCTGACCATCAATACCGTGTTGATGGCACGCCTACTGACTGCGTTAATCTCGCTTTATCTGGCGTGATTGATGGTGACGTTGATTTAGTGGTGTCAGGGATTAATCATGGTGCCAACTTGGGTGATGACGTTATTTATTCGGGTACCGTTGCGGCGGCGATGGAGGCTCGACATTTGGGGCGTCCTGCGTTGGCTGTTTCTTTGGTGGGGAGTCAATATTTTGATACGGCGGCAAAGGTGGTTATGCAACTCTTGAAAGATGCTCATACATTGACTTTGCCTGCAGGAATTCTATTGAATGTAAACGTTCCAGATATTCCTTATGATGAGCTTAAGGGCATACAGGTAACACGCCTTGGTTATCGTCATAAGGCGCAAGCACCTATCTCGGCTCAACACCCTCGGGGAATGCCAAGCTTTTGGATTGGTGCTTTGTCAGGCCCACATGATGAGTCTGAGGGAACCGATTTTTGTGCGATTGAGAATGGCTATGTCTCAATTACACCGATCCATACAGATATGACTTGTTATGGGGTTCAACCTCTTCTCAAAGGATGGACCGACACTGTCACGCTATGAGCTTGCATGATCTCAATTGGCTAATCTCACACCCTGAACCCAAAGCAACTCAAATGGTTAAGTATCTTAGGGAGCAGGGTATTACGCATGACGAATTATTGGCGCTGATGGGAAGCCTTCCGCGTCATGAGTTTGTCGAGCCGGCATTTTCCCATTTAGCGTATTCTGCGACCTCTCTTCCGATAGGGCGTAATCAAACCATCAGTCAGCCGCTGACCGTGGCGAGAATGACGCAATGGCTTTTGACCCACGCCCGTCTTGGTCGTGTGTTGGAAATTGGTACAGGATCAGGCTATCAAACTCGAATCTTAGCGCACTTTTTTAATAAAGTTCATACCGTCGAGCGTCAGCATTGGCTTTACTTGCAGGCAAAGCAGCGCTTGCTGTCCATGGGGGTTAAAAATGTTGAGTATTTGTTTGCTGATGGTCAAACTGGGTGGCCTCACAAAGTAGAAATGGACGCTGTGATTATTACCGCGATGGCAAGCAAAATTCCGTTAGCCTTGACGGAGTGTCTAAAACAACAAGGCATTTTAATTATGCCGATCGATCATCCTAGTCCACAAATTGGTTGTTGGCGTAAAGAGGGTGAGCGTTGGAAATGTTTGGGAACTGAACCGGCGTTTTTTGTCCCGTTATTAGAAGGATTGGAACATGCCTAAATGGCTAAAAGTGTATTTGAGTGGTTTGTTGATGGGGGCTGCGGATGTTGTTCCTGGTGTTTCTGGTGGAACCATTGCTTTTATTTTAGGGGTCTATGATCGCCTGATTGGCGCACTAAGTGGTGTTAATAGACACAGTGCAAGCATGCTGCTTAAAGGTGATTTAAAGGCATTATGGCGTCATTTTGACGGTACTTTTTTATTGACGTTGGGTTCCGGTATTGTGACCAGTATTTTTTTGCTGGCGGGCCTAATAACGCATTTGCTGGCGGAATATCCTAGTTATTTATGGAGTTTCTTTTTTGGTCTTATTTTGGCTTCGGCGTATTTTTTGATTCATCAAATTATTGGCTTTTCTTGGCGTCATTTTGTTGGGCTTATTTTAGGTGTCGCCACTGGAGCCAGCTTATCGTTGCTTGTTCCTACGCAGTTAAATACTTCGTTAGTGATGGTTTTTGCCTCTGGTATGATTGCTATTTGTGCAATGATTTTGCCTGGTATTTCGGGTAGTTTTTTACTGCTTATGATGGGGATGTACGGTTTTATTTTGTCAGCGGTGAAAAACTTGGATTTCTTGGTGATCTTTATTTTTGCTGTTGGAGCTTTGATCGGATTGTTAAGTTTTTCCAAAGTTCTACATTATTTGCTTAATCATGCCAGATCGATGACCTTGTCTTTTCTGACGGGTGTTATGCTTGGGGCACTAGTAAAGGTTTGGCCTTGGAAGGTTACGGACACTTGGACGTTGGTCGGAGATAAAAAATTGCCTTTAGAAGAGCATCTTGTTTTACCTTGGAACTTACCAAGTTTTTATTGGCCAAGTGATTTATTACTTCCTTTAGTGTTTGTTTTGATTGGGTTCTTGAGTGTGATTCTTATTTCTTACATATTTTTACCAAAATTAGACAAATAGTAATAATTCAATTTAAGCGAATATTGGGGTAAAGCACTATCCGTTGTCTTGTCTTTAAAAGTCATGATTTTTTCTTGCCTACTTGCTTGTTAAGTAGGCTTGTATTTTTTTGTCTTTTGCTGACTGGGTGCTCCTATGAAGTGTTGCATTACCCTACACAAGACAACTCAAAATTTGCGTCTAATGGTGCGAGTGTTTCTTCTATCCCGACATCAGGTGTGTACATAGTACAACGCGGTGACACCTTGTTTTCTATTGCTTTTCGGTATGGTTTGGACTATCGAGAGTTGGCAAAATTTAATCGTATTGCTGCCCCCTATACTATTTATCCAAAACAAAAAATTCGTCTAGGCGGTCTCTCAAAGTCGTCATCGGTTATCGTGAATAATGAGGAACCCAAAGCGGAAAGTATTGTCAAACAGAGAGAGCCAGTTGTTGAAACGGAGAAAACGATTCCCTCTATACCCGCTTCTGCTGACGCCATTATAGTGTCTGAAAAGTTGCCTAAAAGCGTCACTAAAGACAAAAAAGACGAGAAAATATCTGGTAATTGGGCCTGGCCAGTGGATGGTAAGGTCACTAGGGGGTTTTCAAATGCTGGCGTTAGTAGTAAAGGTATAGATATAAAAGCGGAGCAGGGAGCATTAGTAAAAGCCGCCGCCGATGGTACCGTTGTCTATGCGGGCAGTGGTCTTATCGGTTATGGTAACCTTGTTATTGTAAAGCATAATGATGTATACCTTAGTGCTTATGCTTACAACGAAAGGATTTTAGTAAAAGAACAACAAAGTGTTCGGGCTGGAGATTCCCTTGCTGTGATTGGTGGTAAAGGAAGTGACAGGCCATTATTACATTTTGAAGTTCGACGTGATGGTAGGCCGATCGATCCGCTAGATGTTTTACCTAAAATAAATTAAGCGAGATGAGCGTTTAAGGAGGGGGCATGAAGTTAGCCAATATGGATAAAGAAGTAGCTAAGATTTCGGACACTGGTGATTTTGATCTTGATACGCTTGAGGATTTTGTTGAAGATGATGAACTGATTGACGAAGAGTTTGAGTCGGCAGTCAGTGCTCGTTATGCGGAGGCAGATACGAGTCGTCACCTTGATGTGACTCAACTCTATCTAAGTGAGATTGGCTTTTCACCCTTACTGTCGGCAGAAGAAGAGGTGTATTTTGCTCGCCTTGCTCTAAAAGGTGACCCTAAAGCGCGTAAGCGCATGATAGAAAGTAATTTGCGGCTAGTCGTAAAAATATCACGTCGCTATTTGAACCGTGGGCTTTCTCTTCTTGATTTAATTGAAGAAGGGAACTTGGGGTTAATTAGAGCCGTTGAAAAATTTGATCCTGAGCGAGGCTTTCGCTTTTCTACTTATGCCACATGGTGGATACGCCAAACCATAGAGCGTGCCATTATGAATCAAACTCGAACTATTCGCCTGCCAATTCATGTTGTGAAAGAGCTTAATGTCTACTTACGAGCAGCCCGTGAGTTGACGCAAAAGTTAGACCATGAGCCAAGCGCAGAAGAAATTGCCGAAATGCTAGATTGCCCCGTTGAAGATGTGCAAAAGATGCTTGGTCTAAACGAAAAAATCAGCTCTATTGATGCGGCATTTGGCGGAGATGATAACGACAAAAGCTTGGTGGAGATTTTAGCAGATACTATTCATCAAGGCCCTGAAGCAGATCGACAAGATGGTGACGTCTTACACAGTATTGAACTGTGGCTAGATGAATTGAGTGAAAAACAGTGTGAAGTGATAACACGTCGTTTTGGTTTACGTGGTCATGAAGCCAGCACGTTAGAGCATGTGGGAGCTGAAATTGGCTTAACACGTGAAAGAGTGCGCCAAATTCAAGTGGAGGCGCTGCGCAAACTGCGCTTGATTATGGATAAAGAAGGGCTGTCACTTGATGATGTGATTCGTTTTGAGGATTAAGAGCTTTGCTGCGAAGTTTGTACGGTTTTCTGTTGTGCTGATAACTTAGGAAAGCCCTAATAAAGATAAACTGATATATAAAAGATCCGTTCTATGAAGTGTCCAATTTTATGGGGGCACTTCATAACGGGTCTTTTTTATTAAGGCTCACCGCCGTGTTTTTAATGCTCTGTGTCTGGATTGGTAATGTTAGTAATGTGCTGATGAATTTGGCGCTTATATTTGTCCGACATACCTTTTACTTCATAAGCTAAAATTTCTTTGCCATTGTCTTCTATTATTTCTGGTAATCCAGTAAATACTCTGTTCTGTATGTGAGGCAGAGTAAAAATGTCATCACTAATGATAAGCTTGTTGACGCTTTCTGATCGACTGAGTTGGTGGATACTCTCTAGTAAGGGTTCTATTTTTTCTGGTTCGAAGCTGTTCTCTTTCACCATATTGGTTATTTGTTGGTTGCCTTGGTGTAATCCTAGATGGAATGTAAGCTTCGGTGTCTCTGCATATAACTCGTTTTCTAAAAGCTTATTGATCAAACCTAAGAAAAGTTGAGCGGTACATACTGCATTGATGTATAGATTATCTTCACAGTGATGAGCGCTGAAGAGAATCACAGCGGAGTCACTGTTGTATTGATGTACTTGACCTAAGTACACTTCGCTTGCTTGAAACATAGCTCGATATACGGGTGTCAGTAAATTTGCTACTTGGAGTGGTGTCAGGTCTTTATGCCAAGTTTCTAAATTTAAGATATCAAAGTAGAGAATGCAGCTACGTTGTCTGGATTCTTCGAAAATGGCATCAAAATTGATCTCGAATTGTACTTTTGTCGCTTTTGTAAGATCTTCTTGGGGGGCTTTTTCGATTGCCTCTTTAGTCTGTGGGAGTGTCTGTATAGTTTTAACGGCATCGTAAAGCTGCCTTGCTTCTTTATAAATAGGTGAAGGTAGTGCTTTTGGCTTACGACCTTTGCTATGGGATAGCAATGCGGTCGTGGCGTCATTGATAGGGGAGAAAAGCCATTTTGTTATCAGTATGATCAACAATAAGGCAATAGTGCAAGTAAAAATGGCTACCCCAATTAGTAAGTTATTGAGGTGTTGTAGGGTCGCTTGTGCTGGCGTTTTATCCAAAGTTATTAAGACATGTCCGACTATTTCATCTCTAAACTTAATGCTTGAACTGTACACACGACGTTGCTCATTAGGGCGTAAGTCTTGTTCTGTTGAAATTCGACTAGTACTGCCGCTATTAGCCTCTGCGAGTAGTTCGTCTTTTTTATTGTAAACTCGAGCACTTAAAATATTGTCATCAACGACGAGACGATTGAGTAGCACGTTTAGGCTTAACAAGTCGTTATTTAAAATGGATTGTGTGGCATTGAAAGCAGCTTGGGTGGCTAAACTACTGCCTAATACTTCCGTCTGTTGAGACAAATAATTGCCAAGTGCGTGCGTCATAGTGTACCAAAAGATACAGACGGTCAGAATCATAAGTGAAATAAAAGTAGCAACAGTGACAGTATAGGCACTGAGCTTTTTACGAATAAAAGCCGTAATAGCTTTTGTTTTTGGTTGGGTGTCCATTCACTTCCTTTAGGGGTAACTCGTAAAACAACGACTCAAGTATACACGAGACTTTTGTTCAACTATCGTAACGACCGTGACTTTGTGACGATTCAAGCAAAATAACTAATCTATCGGGTTGAGCATCACTTTTATTGCACATTAAAGTGTCTCTATACACCATAACGGCCATTTTCTAAATTCTTTAAATTAGAACAGGTGCTTAGCGAAAAGAAAACGATTTGCTATAGTAACGACCTTATCGAATGAGGAACCTTTATGTCAGCCAGTATTACTCTTATCGGGTCTTTGACCCCTGAATATCTTAATCAATTTAATGTTTGGTTGGATAAACGAGGCTTGTATGGAGTGAGCCATGTGTTAACGGAAGAGAGTGATAATGTGTCTGTGGTGCAGATACGCCTTACCTCTGAGATAACCGATAGCAACGATTTTCGAGCTGCGCTTTTGAGTTTATCAAATGAAACCGGTATTGATCATATCTACCAAGCGACGATGTTGGACATACAGGCTGGTGGTTTGGCTGTTTTTGATATGGACTCTACGTTGATTAAAGCGGAAGTCATGGATGAGTTGGCCGTTGAAGCTGGCATTGGCAAACAAATTTCCGCAATTACGGCAAGCGCAATGCGTGGTGAAATTGATTTTGTCGAAAGTTTCGTTCAGCGCTTGGCGCTGTTAAAAGGTTTGAGTAGCGATGTTATGGATGGCGTTTATAACCGCATTGAACATATGGATGGTATTTCTACGTTAATGACAGTGCTGCATCATTTTGGTTGGCATACAGCGATTTTGTCGGGTGGTTTTACTTATTTTGCTGATCGAGTTCAAGCCGAATATGGAATAGCTGAAGTGCACGCTAATGTATTAGAAATTCAGAGTCATACCTTAACGGGTAAGCATTTAGGTCCTATTGTTGACGGCGAGCGTAAAAAATTCTTGTTGACGAGCATTGCCGAAAAACAAAAGATCGACATGAAGCAGACAATTGCTTGCGGTGACGGTGCGAATGATTTGCTAATGTTGAATCACGCCGCGTTGGGCGTGGCTTTGCATGCGAAGCCTTTAGTGCGAGAGCAGGCTCCTTGCCCAATGAACAACCTTGGACTGGATGGTATTTTATATTTGTTGGGTATGACCTCCAAGGACATTCGGGCATTGCTGTCTTATAAGTAATGTAAAAGACCGCTATTGTCCCTATAAAAAGCTTGTTATGATTCGGAGTTATAATGATAACAAGCTTGGCTGAGGTGTTATTTTGTCAGAGATAAAATTGTCTGATATCGATTTAAATTTGTTGTATGTTTTTCAGGTTTTAATCGAAGAACTCAATGTCACCAAGGCGGCGACACGGCTTAATGTTTCTCAGCCAGCGGTAAGTCGCTCATTGTCACGCCTACGTGATGTGTTTGCCGATCCTTTGTTCATTCGTACTTCTCATGGTTTGTCAGCTACAGCAAAAACACAAAGTTTAGCCCCGCTTTTGGCAGATACTTTAAAAGGGTTAGAGAGCCTTATTCAGCCTAGCTTGTTTACTCCCGAAACCAGTCAACGTCGCTTTATATTATCAACGACGGATTTTGGTACCTTAACTGTGTTGCCTAAAATTCTGGATCAATTTCGTCAAAAAGCACCGAGCGCAATTTTGGATGTTAAATCTTGGAATGAAGACATGGTTGCTGAGCTTGATCAAACGAATATCGATGTTGCTGTTGCTGTGTTGTCGAAAGAGCCTCCTGCGGGGATTCGAGCTATGCGTTTAAAAAGTGATCGTATGGTGTGTTTGGCTCGTAAGGATCATCCTAGTATCCAAGGTACGCTCACTTTAGAAGGCTATGTGCAGGCCAGCCATGTTCAAGTGGTATTAGGGCGTCGAGAGTATTTTGCAGTAGATCGTGAATTGGATAAAATAGGCCACAAGCGTCACGTCGCTGTGCATTTGCCTAATTTTGTACCTGCCGCAAGAGTGGTTATGGACAGTAATTTATTACTGACAGTGCCAAGACTTTTTGCCGAAGATATGGTGGGAACCGTCTCTGAAATAGCCTTGTATGAGTTGCCTTTTGCAACGCGTGAGTTTGATTATTCGATGATTTGGCATGAGCGTTTCCAACACGATGCCGCTCATGTTTGGTTTAGGGGGCTATTAAGAAAAGCGTTTCTTGATGCTTCGGTTAGAAAGCCACAGCCATAAAGGTTTACAAATCTTTAGTTGATAAGCGCGTAGTCCATTCTTTTGTTAATACTTCCACTAGGCTGTAGCGTCTAAGCTTCATCGCCTCGTCTAAATCCGCGAAATGTTCTTCGAGATAATCGTTTAAGATTTTGTCTCTTAGTAGAATGAGTGAGCGTATTTGCTCCGCTTGTTCATAGGTGACGTCTTTGTTTGTGATAAGAGCGTGAAGCACTTCTTTGCGTGACGAAATCTCAGTTTTGTAATGGTGTTTTAAAACGTATTGGGCAAGATCTAACATCGAAGCAACAAGCAGTTGAAAGGAATGCTCGATTATCATCATGTCATCTTTTGAGTAAGCAACGGTTTTTGAGGCTTTCCTGAAAGCATCGAGCCGTTTGATCATCGCATGTTGATGTTCATAGAGAGATTGTTCCCACTCAATGTTACGCATATTAATTCGCCTTATAACGAGAAAAAGTAGCACTCTAATCTTGCCGAGCACTACTTTCAGTTTAGATGAGTTCTATGGAAACAGGAAAGTCAGAAACCAGAGAAAGGATAAAAAGAATAAGAATGGCCGTATTCGATTTGCGTATTTGCTTTGACGTGCAGATAGCCTTGGCTCTGGCAAGCCGCTAACAAGGCGCCAGAACTTTGTTGAGGGTGCGCATAAGCAAGACCATCTTGACCGATAGATACTCGTAGGAATTCGTCACGCGTGATTGTTTTTGATCGGTTGAAGCCCGCATCAATTAGGTAAGATTGTGGCAATTGTACTTTCTGACCAGAGCAAATAGACAGTAAAAGGCGTGCGAACCAATGATAGGTGACCAGCGTGGAGCTTGGGTTACCGGGTAAGCCAAGAAAGGGAGTGCCTTGAAGAGTGGCATGAACAAGGGGTTTTCCCGGTTTGATGGCGATCTTCCATAAATGTACGGTTCCCCGTTTTTCTAAGACACTTTTCACATGATCTTCTTCGCCAACAGAAACCCCACCAGAAGATAAAATGACATCGCAAGATTCAAGGAGTATTTGCAATGCGTCTTCTGTGTCTTTTGGGGTGTCAGCGGCATGAATACAGTGACTCACTAGATAACCTGCCTGAGTGACAAGTGCGCTCAGCATAGGACCATTTGAGTTATAGATCTGCCCAGCTTGTAATGTTTCACCTGGTGCGATCAGCTCATCGCCAGTGGTGAGTATGCCCACGCGCAATTGCTTGTAAACCGTGATGTCAGTTATGCCTAAACTGGATAAAAGGCCAATGTGCATTGCTGAAAGTGTCTCACCAGCTTGCACAACGGTTTGGCCTGTTTGCATATCCTGTCCTTTTGGGCGAATGTTTTCACCTTGCCTAGGCTGTTCATTAAAAGCCACTTTTTCGCCCATGATTTGGGCGTTTTCTTGCATAATCACAGTATCTGCGCCAGCTGGGATATTTGCCCCTGTAAAAATACGGGCGCAGGTGCCTGGCATCAAAGGCTGAGGAGCGTGCCCAGCTGCTATGCGCTGACTGATGCTGAATTGTTTTCCGGCTTGCCAATCGGCTGTGGCGAGCGCGTAGCCATCCATGGCACTGTTGGCATTAGGTGGCACGCAAATGCTTGCCACAACATCGGTTGCAAGGATGCGACCTACCGAGCTTGCTAGGGGGATTATTTGTTGTCCTACACGTACATTGGCACTCTGTTTGATTGCCTCTAAAGCTTCTTCAAAGGCGAGTAAAGTAGACATAAGTGTTAGGCCTCGTGCTGATGAGTGGTATCTGGGCCGATCAACATACTGACAAAATTGCAAGGACGATGTGAAGCGTTGAGTTGCTCGGCTAAAATACCATCCCATGCGGTTTTACAAGCCCCAGTTGAGCCTGGTAAGCAAAAAATAAGTGTTTGGTTGGCTAATCCCGCAATAGCACGAGATTGGATGGTTGATGTACCTATTTCTGTGTAAGAAATATGTCGAAATAGTTCCCCAAAGCCTTCGATGGTTTTATCAAATAGCGGTGTCATTGCTTCTGGTGTGCTGTCTCGAGAATAAAACCCTGTACCACCAGTGATGAGTACGACATGAGTTTCCTTGTCGGCGATCCAGTTGGAAACAACAGCGCGCATTTGGTAAACATCGTCTTTGACCAGCTTTCTTTCATTGAGTTTATGACCCGCTTGAGTCAGCCGTTCTATCAAGGCATCCCCTGATGTGTCTTCGGCAATGGATCGAGTGTCGGATACGGTTAGAACGCTGATATTGAGTGGGCGAAAAGGAGTCGGTGTTTTTGCCATAAGAATTCCTTAGTTAGCCTCCGGTTGCGCTCATGAAACGCAAGATTTGCGGGGCTTCAGCGAGGTTAAAATGATGTTTTTGAGGTTTGAGTGCAAGCGCTTCAATAATAGCGCTTTCCAATGATATTGAGTCTGTTGATGTGTTTCGAATGACACTTTTTAAGTCTTTTGAGTGCTCATTGCCTAGGCAGAGTAATAAACGACCTTCAGCGGTTAACCTAACACGATTACAGGTATCACAAAAGTTATGGCTATGAGGGGAAATAACGCCAATTTTATGCTCGTAACCTGCTACCTGATAATAGCGTGTTGGACCACTGCTGGTCACTGAGCTGGGGGTTAATTCATAATGACGCCCTAGGGTTCTAATGACCTCATCACTAGATAAATAGGTGGCTGCACGATTATGGTCGGTGATTATTCCAAGCGGCATCTCTTCAATGAAACTGATGTCCATTTTGCGATCTAAGGCAAATTGTGCAAGATCAAAAAGTTCATCATCGTTATGATTCTTGAGCATGACGCTGTTAATTTTTAGGCGTTTAAAAGGCAGTTTGCTGGCGGTGTCGATACCGTCGATTACTTGTTGAAATTTGTCTCTGCGAGTCAAGGCGTAAAAGCGATCTGCTTTTAGTGTGTCGAGACTGATGTTAATGCGTGAGACGCCAGCGTTGAGCAAGGTTTGCGCCATTTTATAAAGTTGTGAACCGTTTGTGGTAATGGTCAGTTCTTCTAGTCCGTTCGTATTGGCTATTTGCTCAATGGCCCAGAGAATATTTTTGCGCACCAAAGGTTCACCACCTGTGATACGAATGCGCTTGGTGCCCATTGCTATAAAGGTTTTTGCTACATAAACGATCTCTTCTAAAGACAATATGTGATCTCTAGGCATAAAAGTGACGTCTTCGTCCATGCAATAGGTGCAACGAAAATCGCATCGGTCAGTGACCGAAATACGTAGGTAATCTATTTTTCGACCAAATGGATCGATTAGAGCGGACATGGACAAAATACCTCACAATCTAGGTGTCCATCAAAGCAAAAAAATGTCACTTTAGCAAAGTGAGACAAAAGATTTTGATCAGATTCTTAGTATTACTGTATTTTGTGCAGATTTTCTGTTCAGACTGTCGCAAAAAAGACGGCATAATAGAAAGTAGTATATTAAGTAGGAGGGACGTTGTGAATCAAGTTGTGAATAATCTAATCGGTTTATTAAAACTAGAGCGTGTTTCCGCCACTCAATTTATTGGTCGTAGTCAGGATATTGGTTTTCCGAAACTATTTGGTGGGCAAGTTATTGGTCAAGGTCTAAGCGCGGCAACTCAAACCGTAGAGGGACGTTTTCCACATTCACTGCACTGTTATTTTCTAAGGCCGGGAGATTCCGCTCACCCTATCGAATATGACGTTGAGGTGATTAGAGATGGCGGAAGTTTCAGTGTTCGGCGGGTAATTGCTTCGCAGTTTGGTAAAAGTATTTTAGCGATGACGGTGTCGTTTCACATCACCGAAGAAGGGTTAGACCATCAGGATGCCATGCCCAATGTTCCGGGTCCTGAATCCTTTCAGTCTGAGCTGTCACTTTATCGAGAGCATGCAGATGAAATTCCATCAAAAGTGCGAGATTTGTTTACGGCAGACCGACCTATTGAATATCGAATCGTGGAAAATCAGAATCCATTTCGTCCGCGTCCAGGTATTGCGAAACGTCATATGTGGATTCGTAGTGTGTCTGCTTTACCCGATGAAGCATTAGTTCATCAGTCTATGCTGGCGTATACAACAGATTATGGTTTTATCGAAACCGCCTTGATGCCGCATGGTATTTCAATTGGTAGTCCTTACCTAACGGTTGCTAGTTTAGATCATGCTATTTGGTTTCATCGTCCATTTAGATTGGATGAATGGCTACTGTATGTAGCGGACTCCCCGTCGGCGAATGCGGCTCGCGGCTTTGTTCGTGGGCAAATTTTTAATCAAAAGGGCGAGTTGGTGGCCTCTACTGCTCAAGAAGGTTTGCTGCGTTACTCACGTTAATTGTCAATCAGCAAACACTATTTATGTATCAAAGGTCGTGCTGCGTTAATGCCCATAGAATGTGCTCTTTCACTAACTCAGAGGAGTGAGGGAGTGCATTTTTTAATGTTTGTATGGTGGTTTGGTTAGTAGGTGCATTACCAAGCGCGACAGCAATGTTTCTACGCCAGTTTTCAAAACCAGTTCGACGAATAGGGGAGCCTTCGGTATTTTTCAAGAAGGCCTCTTCGTCCCACTCAAATAATTCAACTAGATCTGCTGAATCCAGATTGTGTCTAGGTTGGAAATCCTCTTCTTCGGTGTATTTTGCGAACTTGGTCCAAGGGCAAACTAGCTGACAATCATCACAGCCGAAAATCCGATTGCCCATTTTACTGCGTAGTTCTTCTGGAATGGCGCCTTTATGTTCAATGGTGAGATAAGAAATGCACTTTCCCGCATCCAGAACCCAAGGCTCAACAAAGGCATCAGTTGGACACTGAGTTAGGCAGGCGGTACAGCTTCCGCAATGTCTTGTTTCAGTAGGTTTGTCGACAGGAAGTGGTAAGTTAGTAAATATTTCACCGAGCAAAAACCAGCTGCCGGCTTTAGGGGTCAGTAATAAGGTGTTTTTGCCAACCCAGCCCATGCCGGCTTGCTCGGCAATTTGTCTTTCTAAGATAGGGGCGCTATCGACAAACGCTCTATAGCCATGATCGCCGACTTTTTGCTCTATTTTCTTGGCTAATTGAGTAAGGCGTTTGCGAATTAATTTATGGTAGTCACGGCCCAAGGCATAGCGAGCGATATAGGCTTTGTCTTTGGTTTGCAGTCGTTTTACGGTTTCGACTGATTGGGGAAGATAGTGCATGCGAAGGGAAATAACACGACGAGTTCCCGGATGCAATTGTTCCGGATAAAAGCGCATGTCGCCATGATTGGCAAGATAGTCCATACCTGCATGGTATTTGTTATTAAGCCATTCGTTAAATTCGTCTTTGTATTGTGCAAGGTCTGGCTCAACAATACGAGCTTCAGCAAAGCCCAATTCAATTGCCCATGATTTGATGTCATCAGCAAGTTGGTTTAATTCTTCTGGGCTGGATAAAAACGAAGGAAGCAAGTGAGTACCGAAACATTAGACGCTAGGCTAGAAACTCCACCTAGCGTGAAAAAACAAAAAACTAGTAAAGCTGAGAGTCGCCTTTCACCACATCCATCAATAGTTTGATGAATTTACGATCAGCTTCTGTGTGTTCTTCTTGGATTTTTATGGTGGTTTGGTTTGAGACTTCTTCCGCAATGCGTTGGTACGCATTTGGCTGGTTGATATTTTCTTTGGCGATACGGACTAATTCTCCAGCGAGTTCTGGATCCATAAGCATCTTACGAAAACAGCGCAAAAATTCATCAATAACTCGTTGTTGGTTAAGCTCATTAGCCATGGTAGAACTCCTAATCAATTTATGCTGCTATGACACCATGAAGCGTGGGTTAGAGCAAGTTTTTATACACTTTGTGTTGACAAATCTAGGGCATAAAGACAGAATCAAATGCTATATTATTCGACGACACCCTGTCGATGACGTCTTTCTTTGGGCCACTAGCCCATCTCAATCAGATTTTGTCTGATAAGCACAAGTGTAACATGACGCAATACTGTCATCTTGCACTTCTCCTCGCGAAAAAACGCGGACAGTGTAAAAACTGCGATTTCTTGCGTTTGAGTGTTTGTTACTTTTATATAAGCACCTCTTATTTTTAAAAGTTACCTCAGTTAGTTTAGCAAACATCGTTTTATCAACTTTAATCTGTTCGTCTTATGCGGTTACAATAGCCACACTAAAATTAAAAGACAGATACATACTATAGAGGGTAACAAGGTGGAGTTATTATCCGGTGGTGAAATGATCGCCCGCTTCCTCAAAGATGAGGGAGTTGAGTATATCTATGGTTATCCAGGTGGAGCCGCACTTCATATTTACGATGCCTTGCATCGTCAGTCTGACGTAAAGCATATTCTGGTTAGGCATGAACAAGCGGCAACGCACATGGCGGATGGTTATGCGCGTGCCACGGGCAAGGCCGGTACGGTTCTTGTCACCTCTGGTCCAGGAGCCACCAATACGGTAACAGGTATTGCGACGGCTTATATGGACTCTATTCCCATGGTCGTTATTTGTGGTCAGGTAATGAGTTACTTGATCGGCGAAGATGCGTTTCAGGAAACTGATATGATTGGCGTGTCACGTCCAATTGTGAAGCACAGCTTTACAGTGAAGCATCCTTCTGAAATTCCTATGATCATGAAAAAGGCCTATCACATTGCCAGCACTGGTCGTCCTGGCCCTGTTGTCATTGATGTGCCAAAAGACATGACCATGCCTGGTGATAAGTACGAATACAAATACCCAGAGTCGGTTTCTATTCGTTCTTATACTCCACCAACAAAAGGACATAGTGGTCAGATTAAAAAGGCCGTTGATTTGTTGTTGGCTGCCAAGCGCCCAATTATTTATGCTGGCGGCGGCGTTATTATGGGCGGAGCATCCGATTTACTGGTAAAACTGGCTAAGTCTTTGAACGTGCCTGTTACTAACACGCTGATGGGCTTGGGTGGCTACCCAGGAACAGACAAGCAGTTTGTCGGTATGTTAGGCATGCATGGTGCGTATGAAGCGAATATGACCATGCATCATAGTGATGTGATTCTCGCGGTTGGCGCACGTTTTGATGATCGCGTAACCAATGATCCAGATAAATTTTGCCCAGGGGCAAAAATTATCCATATTGATATTGATCCTGCGGCCATTTCTAAAACGATTCGTGCAGATGTGCCTATTGTAGGGCCAGTCAGTCAAGTGTTGGAAGAAATGCTGTCTTTAGTGGAAGGCCAAAGTTCAAATACCGAAGCCCTAGTTGGTTGGTGGAAACAAATCAATGAGTGGCGTTTGGTGCATGGTGGTCGTTATGACACCAATGGCGATAAAATTAAACCTCAAGCCGCAATTGAAGCATGTTGGCGTGCAACAAAAGGTGATGCTTTTGTTGCATCTGACGTAGGTCAGCATCAAATGTTCGCTGCTCAGTACTATAAATTTGACAAGCCAAACCGTTGGGTAAATTCCGGTGGTCTAGGCACGATGGGATTTGGTCTTCCGGCGGCGATGGGTGTAAAAATGAGTTTCCCTGCGGAGACAGTTGTCTGTGTGACAGGTGAAGGCAGTATTCAGATGAATATTCAAGAGCTTTCGACTTGTCTGCAATACGGTTTGCCAGTGAAAATCTTGTGCTTGAATAATGGTTATTTGGGCATGGTTCGCCAATGGCAGGACATGAACTACGAAGGTCGCTATTCAAATTCGTACATGGATTCATTGCCTGATTTCAAAATACTGATGGACGCTTATCGTCATAAGTATGTGGAAATTCGTACTAAAGATGAACTCGATGCCAAGATGGAAGAAGCGTTTGCGATGACAGATCAGTTGGTCTTCATTAATTGTTACGTGGATCCAGAAGAGCATGTATATCCTATGCAAGTGCCTCGTGGTTCTATGCGGGATATGTTCTTGAGCAAGACGGAGCGTACCTAATATGAGACATATTATTTCTGTACTAATGGAAAACGAGCCGGGTGCTTTGTCGCGTGTCGTTGGTTTGTTCTCGCAGCGTAACTTTAACATCGAGTCATTGAACGTGGCGGCAACAGACGATCCTACTTTGTCTCGTCTTACACTGACGACATTTGGGTCTGATCAGGTTGTAGAGCAGATTACTAAACAGCTGAACAAGTTGATTGATGTCGTGAAGCTTGTGGACTTGACCGAAGGTCAACACATTGAGCGTGAGTTGATGTTGGTTAAAGTGCGTGCAACGGGTGCTCAGCGTGCGGAAGTAAAACGCACTGTTGATATTTTCCGAGGCAATATCATTGATATGACGCCTTCTATTTACACGATTCAAATCGTAGGTGAGTCAGATAAACTGGATGGGTTCTTGCAAGCATTAGGCGGTGCTCATTTGCTTGAAGTAGTTCGTACTGGTGTGTCTGGTATTGCTCGTGGTGAAAAGACACTGTCTTTGTAATCGCCTACTACTTTTGTAGTCGTCTCATTGAAAGATTGAAAAAGCCGCGCTTGTACGCGGCTTTTTTTCGCGTAAATGTCAAATATTAAAGAGAGTTAAATGGATAAGACGAATTGGAAATTGCTTAAACTGTTGGAGCAGAATGGTCGTTTAACTTATGCGGAACTGGGTAAGTTAGTACATCTGACTGCACCTGCGGTCGCTGAGCGAGTTCGAAAGTTAGAAGAGTCTGGTGTCATTACTGGCTACGGTGCAAAAATTAACCTAGAAAAAGTCGGAATTCCCATTACTGCGTTGGTGGAGTGTCAGGTTTACCGAACCAAAGAGCGGGAGTTTAAAGCGTTAGTGCTCAGTTTGGATGAAGTGATTTCTTGCCATAATGTGACAGGGCCTTACGCTTTTGTGCTTCGAGTTGCCGTTCGTTCTATGTCTTTATTGGATGAGTTGTTAGAACGTTTAATTGATTTAAGTGACACCAATACCATGATGGTGCTTTCAACCCCAGTTTCACGAGAAATGCCGGTGAATATTGAAAAAGGAGTTGAAGCTGATATTAATTAGGGTTGTTGGGCAAGCTCGATAGGTGTTTTTGTCTGACGTGGCCATTGGCTAATAATCATCCCCGTCATAATAAAACCACAACCTACCAAAGCGCGAGTAGAAAGAACTTCCTCCATAAATATCCAACCACCCAATACGGCAAATACCGCCTCAGATGAGAGAATAAGAGCACTGATACTAGGTGACACATTTTTTTGTCCCAACGTTTGTAATGTAAATGCAATACCAGATGAAGCGACGCCAGCATAGACTAGGGGCCACCAAGCCATTTTAATGCCCTCAAGCGTTGGTGTTTCTAATGCGAAAGCGGTGATAGAGGCTAATATTGTTGCTACGAAGAACTGAACGATAGAAAGTGGCAACGCGGATACATATCGAGATAAATAGCCAATCAGCAACACATGTCCTGTCCAAAAAAACGTACCTAATAGTTCTATTGCATCGCCTTTGTTGATGGATAGGTTTGGCCCAACGGTTAGGCTGTAAAGACCAATTAGTGCTAGACCAACTCCAATCCAGGTATGTCTTTCAGTTTTATGACCGAGTATAAGTCCCAGTATCGGCACGAACACAATGTACATGCTAGTGATGAAACCTGCGTTACCTGCAGTTGTATATTGCAAACCTATTTGTTGGCACGTAAAGCCCAAAAACAAACAATTTCCCGCCGCTAGGCCACCTAGCCATAACTTAGAATTATTTTGAGATTGCTTGGGTTTAAAAATAAACAATAAAGGTAAGAGTGATAGCGTTGCTAATAGAAAACGCATAGCGTTAAAGCTATGTGGTCCAAGGCTTTCCATGCCAACGCTTTGGGCGACAAAGGCAAAACCCCAAATGGCGGCGGTGGCCCATAAAAAAATATGTGCGATTGACATAGCTAATCCCTAATTATTGTTAACTGAATGGCAATTTTACTGAGTGAGGGTAGGTTTCCACAGATGAAAGAAAAAGTTATTCGAGCGTTTGGCTTTGGATAAAAAAGTAAATTTAAGGTTTTACTTTTGCAATACAGAATTCTAACTAATTGATTTTTAAACCTCTTAATATGTTCATTTTTGTATTACCGAAAAGGTTAAAAAATAGGCTGACAGGTGAATGGTTTGGCTGTAGAGTTGCGCCAAAATTTAAAACTTACAGTGATTTCTAATTAGATCGATCTAACACACTATTGAGAGAAACAAGTGCTATGACATTTAGTGTTTGGTTGGCAACGGCGCCGTTGCTAATGTTGTTGTCTTTGGGGCCAGGCCCAAATAATTTTACTGCGATGCACAATGGGATTCAGGTTGGTGCGACAAACGCGGTAATTGCTGTGGTAGGTCGAAATCTTGCTTTTAGCATCTTGATGTTAATTTCAGCACTGGGTTTGGGGGCTATTATTGTCTCATCCATTTTCTGGTTTAGTGTTATTAAATGGTTTGGTGTTGCTTATTTGTTTTATATAGGCATTAAAACATGGCGTAGTGCGGCAATTGTACTTGAAGAACATGAAAGCGAGTTGGGGACCAAGGCAAAACGTGGCCATATAGCGCGAATGCGTCAAGAGTTTTTAGTGGCGATTGGCAATCCTAAAGCCGTATTGCTATTTACTGCTATTTTTCCGCAGCTACTTGATCTTAGTCAGCCAGTACCTATGCAGTTTTTTTGGATGGGATTAACCTTTTGCTTCACTGAGTTTATTGCCGCGTATGTTTACGCGATGAGTGGTAAGCAAATTCGTCGTTTGATTCGCAGTCCTAAAGGCATGAAAAACCTCAACCGCGGTATGGGCAGTGTGTTTGTTTTAGCGAGTGCGTTTTTAGCAACCGCAACACGTTCCTAAATAAGTGTGAAGTGTTGAAATTAAATAAAAAGGTGACACTTGGTCACCTTTTTGCGCTCTAGCTTAAATAATTTTTCTTAGCTGTGTGCTTTTAAGAACTCTTCACTTAGGTACAGTTCTTCGTTGCTGTTTACTTTCACGTCACGGCTTAGAATCATTTTCGCAATGTCTTGCGCTTCTTCTAGTGAATGCATTTCATAGGTACCACACTGATACTCGTTCAGTTCAGGAATATCTGCTTTGGATTTTACCTTTAATACGTCTTCCATGGCGGCTTTCCAGGAAGCGGCGACAACATCTTCTGACGGTGTGCCGATTAAGCTCATGTAGAAACCAGTTCGACATCCCATTGGTGAAATGTCGATAATTTCAACACTGTCGCTGTTTAAGTGATCACGCATGAAGCCTGCAAACAAATGCTCCAATGTGTGAATGCCTTTCTCAGAAAGGATCTCTTCATTTGGCACGCAGAAGCGTAAATCAAATACGGTGATGTCATCGCCTTTAGGTGTTGACATGGATTTGGCAACACGTACTGCAGGTGCGTCCATACGAGTGTGGTCAACACGGAAGCTGTCTAATAATGGCATAAAATCTCTCCTACTGAACTCAACGAAATCATCGTTGTTTTATAAATGGTGATATCAATGATCATTATTGTACATGAAGTTTCGAATCTTTGATTGGGCTTTTTGGCGACCTTAAATATTCGTAGCTGAGCGCTAAACAAAAAGCGATAACAGCAAAGAGCATGCTTTGTCCGATGAATAAGACCATAAAGCCGCAGCTTATTAAGGCTATAAGGGCCAATAGTTGTGTGGCACGATTTACCAACTTAAATGCTGCAATGCAGGTCAGAGCGTAAATGAGTAAAAAGCTGCCGTTTGTCATTTCAATGAACCATGACATCTTCCAGCCTGAAAGCTCTGAAAACAGAATAGAAGATAGGGTGATTACGCCAACAAGAAAAACCGCCTTTTCCGGTGCGCCGTTTCTATTAAGGCTCATAAATAGTTTAGGTAATGCGCCTTGTAGTGCCATGGATTGCACCATACGGGAGAAGCCTAAAATATAAATAGCGACGTTGGCAAAAGCAATAATATAAGCGCCAACAGCAAAGAATCGACTGCTGGTTTCGCCCATGAGTTTGCTGACTAACAATGCCAGTGATTGGCTATTAGTGACTTCGTCTCCATAAGTATGGTGCCAAGCGATCAAGAGTACCAAGCTTAGATAAGCTAAAATAACGATAGTAATGCCACCTAGCAAGGCAATCGGAAAGTCGCGTGTTGGATTTTTGAACTCGGCACCCATATGGGCCATCACTTCTATTCCTAAGAAGCACCAAAAAATTACCCCTGTGGCGTACAGGGTCTGTTGCCACTGAGATGGTGTAGAAGGTGTTTCAATGACTTGACGACTGTCTTGGATGTTGCCAATGAAGCAAAGCCATAGAATAGAAGCTATCATGACAATCACGATACCCGTTTGAAAACGTGCTGATGTTTGCATTCCCACAACAGCGAAGAAAAGCATACCAGCAAGTGTTAGTAGGCTAAAAAATAGAATCCATTGATCCGATGTTTTAAATATGATGGTCAGGTATGCGGCAGCGACTTTAATCGCTACGGCTGGGCCGACGAATAAAATGCTGAGGAATAACCAGCCGACAGCTTTCTCGTATTTTGAGCCAAATGCTCGACCTATGTAATGAGATGCACCGCCAGCAGAAGGGTATTTTGCACCAAGTAGCGCAAATATAAAGGCGATGGGGATGATCATGCCAGCGGTAATAAGCCAAGCATAAAACGCAAAGGAACCAGCCTGTGCAACAGACATGGCGGGTAAAATCATCAGTCCAGTACCTATGAAAGTGGTGACAGTCATCGCTATGCCTTGTAGTGGGCCGAGAGTTTTTTTGTATTGAGTCATTTGTTTGCCTGTACTTGTTAAATTCAGTGGCTGTTTTTTATTGTCGCTAAGGATAAAATAGCCGGATGAATAATACGCTATACAAGTTGACCCTATTAGGGCGCATTTTGCCGGAAAAACGGTCAGTTTGAGTGGCACATCACAAGAGAGGAATACTGAGTGGCGGATCACTATGATCAGAAAATATTGGCTTTGCTCGTGGGGGATGCCCGACTGTCTGTTTCAGATATAAGTCGACAGGTAAATTTGTCCCGCTCCGCTGTTACCGAGCGAATTCGCCGTATGGAAGAAAATCGTACTATCACTGGATACCACGCGCATACCTCTGTTTCAAAAGAAGATGGCGTGACGGCCTATTTAGCGCTTACTTTTAGACCGCTCTCTTGTGATCTTGTTCAGCCCTTGATTAATGCCATACCTGAAGTAAAGCTTGCTCATTCTATTAGTGGTGATTTGGATTTATTGCTCTTGGTTCAGGCCAGTTCTATGGCGCGCTTGCATGCCATTCGAAGTGAAATGGACAGTTGGCCAAATCTACATAAAATTGTAACGCACATGTGCTTAGCAAAGCGTGTAGATCGATGGTGAAGGTGTTTAATTGTCTTTCTGTATAAAAATGAGGTGTCGATCTGATAGCTTGGAAGCTTAAAGAAAAATGGTCTATTAAAGCGAGATCTTACGATGATTTACTGACATTGTCGCTCCTAGGTGCATTATGTGGATTATTCAGTGGCTTAGTGATGGTCTTTTTCTATGCTGTCATTTATTTGCCTACTCGCTATTTTTTGGGGGCAGATTTTGATGCATTTGAGATTTTACCTGTAGAGTGGCGGATTGCTTTAGTCATCATTTCTTGTACTGCCCTAGCGAGCCTCTTGACACTCCTTCCCGCTCGTTATCACAAGGTTGGCGTACCTTATGTTATCGAAAGACTGAATTATCATGGTGGTAATTTGCCTATTGGGAATGGTGTTGTGCAGTTTTTTTCTGCAGTCATTGCCTTAATAGGAGGACTTTCTATTGGTAAAGAGGGACCTGCGGTACATTTGGGCGCAACCATGGGAGGCTTTCTAGCAGCAAAGGCTAAGCTTCCCCAATATGGGGTTGAGACGCTGTTGGCTTGTGGTGTTGCTGGTGCCATCTCGGCCATATTTCAAACACCCTTGGCTGGTGTGTTGTTTGCTTTTGAAGTGATTTTTTTGGAATATCGTCAGCGTTATGTATTGCCAGTTTTGCTGTCTTCTGTGGTTGCGACTCTGATTAGTCATTATGTTATTGGGCCTTTGAATATATTCAGTATTGGGGATATTTCGTCAGTTGTATTTTCGGCCGATCTTTTTGTGGCATGTTTTATTTTGGTTGTCTTTATCGTGCTGTTGTCGGCTTTATTTCTCCATGCGCAAAAAGTCTTGTGGCACCTGAGTGGTTTTTCTGTCTGGTTGCGCTTTTTTATCGTGGCTATTGCGACGTCTTTTGCGGCGGTTTATTTGCCAGAAGCACTGGGCAGTGGCTACAGCTCGCTGAGTCATTCAATATCGGGTGATTTGTTGGTTTATTCTCTGCTCCTGTTAATAGTTGTGAAAACCCTATTAACGGCATTGACCATTGGGTTGGGAATACCGGGTGGTATGATAGGTCCAACCTTTATTATTGGGGGGCTGGCTGGTGCTCAAGTTGCTTTAATGTTTGATCATGGGGCGGTTGATATCGCTTTGTTTGCCTTGCTTGGAATGGCTGCAATGATGGCCGCTTGTTTTCAAGCTCCGCTGACGGCATTGGTCGCTATTATTGAAATGACTCACTCCTCTGAGGCAATTGTTCCGGCTTTATTTGTGATTGTGTTAGCCTGCTTATTAATGCGTGTATTCTTTCACCAAGAGTCAGTTTTTGCTGAGCGTCTAAGTTACATGGGGATGTCTTCTAATATTAGTCCCTTTCAACGCTATTTACGTCATCACACCGTTAAGCCAGTGGCTGAAGACGTTTTGGTATTACCTGCCAGTGTTCCTCTTGAGCAAGTAAAGGATTTGGCATCAAGTATGGTAGACTACGCTGTATTTGAAGCTGGTGGTCAGTGGCGGCTTGTCCGTCGCGTCGCTTTGTTAGACGCATTACAAACGTTAGACTCTGGACCTCAATCGTGGTTAGTTTTTCAGGATGAAAAGGTGTCGATGAACTTATCATTGGCTTTAGAATCTACTTGTATTCCTTTAATAGATGAGCCTCCCTCATTGGAGGCAATGTTGAGTTGGTTTCAAAAAACAGGGCTGTCTGAAGTGTTGGTGTCCTTGTCTATGTCTTCTTTTAGTCTGGTTGCAAGACACCGGCTTGATCAATTTTTGTTAAAAAGTGATTAAAAAATTACCTCGTTAACGTTAGTCTAATGCTTTTATTTTAGATTGCTCGCTTACTAGATGTATTAAATTATTGGTTATAGGATTTGAAAATATGAGTCGCTCAGAAGATCTATATGCACGCGCCCAACACCGTATTCCTGGTGGTGTCAATTCCCCAGTGCGAGCTTTTAATGGTGTAGGTGGTACGCCTATTTTTTTCCAGCGTGGGGAAGGCGCTTATGTCTATGATGAAGACAAAAAACGCTATATAGATTATGTTGGATCTTGGGGGCCAATGATTTTAGGTCATTCTCACCCTGATGTGTTAGACGCAGTTAGAAAACAGCTAGATTTTGGTTTAAGTTTTGGAGCGCCAACAGAAGTTGAAATCACCATGGCCGAAAAGGTTTGTGAACTTGTCCCTTCTATGGATATGGTACGCATGGTGAACTCGGGTACTGAAGCCACCATGAGTGCGATCCGATTGGCTCGTGGTTATACCGGACGCGATAAAATTGTTAAGTTTGAAGGTTGTTATCATGGTCACTCAGATTCTTTATTAGTAAAAGCTGGATCTGGTGCATTAACGCTTGGCGTTCCGAATTCTCCTGGTGTGCCTGCAGATTTGGCCAAACATACTATTACACTGCAATACAATGATATTGAAGAAGTGACTCGTTGTTTTGCAGAAATCGGGGATCAAATTGCTTGTATCATTGTCGAACCTGTTGCTGGCAACATGAATTGCATTCTGCCAGTTAAAGGATTCCTTGAAACCTTGCGCCAAGTGTGTGATGAATCAGGCGCTGTGTTGATCTTTGATGAAGTGATGACTGGGTTCCGCGTTGCCCTTGGTGGTGCACAGGATCATTTTGGTATTGTTCCTGATCTGACAACACTAGGTAAAGTGATTGGCGCTGGCATGCCGGTTGGTGCGTTTGGTGGTAAACGCGCCATCATGGAATGTATATCACCGTTAGGTCCCGTTTATCAAGCTGGTACCTTGTCTGGTAACCCTGTTGCTATGGTGGCGGGCTTGGCTGTTTTGAACAAAATTAGTGAAGAAGGTTTTCATCAAACTTTAGGTTCTAAAGCTGCTCGTCTTGTGGCGGGACTAAAAAAGGCAGCGGACGATACTGGTGTGCCTTTCTGTGTTGTGAGTGTGGGGGGGATGTTCGGCTTTTTCTTTACAGAGTCGACAGCAGTGACCAGTTTCAGCGAGGTTCAGCGTTGTGATTTGCCGCGTTTCAAGGCCTTTTTTCACCATATGTTAGAAGAGGGTGTGTATTTTGCCCCAGCTGCGTTTGAAGCGGGTTTTATTTCTCAGGCGCACACTGAAGAAGATATTGATTACACAATAGAAGCCGCTAAGCGTTCTTTTGCTAAGCTTGTATAAATAATTTGTGGAAGGAAGGTTTACAGCATGTCCATTGATGATATCAAAAAATCACCAGTTGATGAAATTGAAGATATTGACGTTGGTGATGACAAAAAACAGCCCCACAAAGGGGTGTATTTATTACCAAATTTGTTTACTACGGCGGCACTTTTTTCAGGGTTTTACTCTATTATCGCGGCTATGAATGGGAATTACTCCCATGCAGCAGTGGCCATTTTTATTTCTATGATTTTTGACGGCTTAGATGGTCGTGTGGCTCGCTTGACTCATACGCAAAGTGCCTTTGGTGCGGAATATGATTCTTTAGCGGATATGGTGTCTTTTGGGATCGCACCTGCATTAATTGTATTTACTTGGTCGTTAGCACCACTTGGTAAAATTGGTTGGATTGCTGCGTTTATTTATGCAGTTGGTGCAGCACTGCGTTTGGCTCGTTTTAACACTATGATTGGGGTTGAAGAAAAACGTTATTTTACTGGGCTTCCTAGTCCCGCAGCGGCAGCCATTGTGGCGGGTGTTATTTGGGCTGCGAATGATAATGGTATCTCAGGCGAAAGTATGGCGACACTCATGGCTTTGCTTGTTCCTATTACAGGCCTGCTAATGGTTAGTAATGTGAAATATCGCAGTTTCAAAGATTTGGATTTGAAAGGGCGTGTTCCATTTGTGGTTTTGTTAATTGCTGTTTTGATTTTGGTTTTTGTGGCTTTACAGCCCGCTTTTGTGTTGATGAGTGTGTTTTGTTTATATGGGGTGTGGGGACCGCTTGGTATTGTGTTTAAGCGATTGCGCTAGAGGATTGTGATATAAAAAAGCATTCTGCTTTATTGCGGGTGCTTTTTTTGAACTAGTAGCGTGCTCCCTTGTCAATAATTTTAATAACATAAGGGGACATGCTATGCTGATTTTGAATAAAAAAGCGTCTGATTGCTCTGAGTCAGAAGTGACTGATAAATCCATTTATCTGAATCGCCGTCAATTTATGAAAACCACTGCAAGTTTAGCGCTTGGGGTGGGGGCTGTTGGCCAAGTGTCAGCGGCCTTACAAGAGGGGAACCCTTTGTTACCTCCGCCTTCTCTCAAATCCTCCTTTGATAATATAGCCGAAACGCCTTTTGGCAAAGATGACAAACTCTCTCCTTATGATGTTGCCACTTCATACAATAACTTTTATGAATTTGGTTATGGTAAAAGTGATCCTAAAGATCGCGCATCTCAGTTTAAAACCACGCCGTGGACCATTACTGTTGAAGGTGAGGCGGCCAAAACAGGGGTATTTGATCTAGATAGTATTATCAAAGATTCCATGTTGGAGGAACGAATCTATCGACTTCGTTGCGTGGAAGCATGGTCAATGGTTATTCCTTGGGTCGGCGTTTCTCTTGCTACGGTCCTTAAGCGTTTTGAGCCAACGTCAAAAGCTAAATATGTTTACTTTGAAACCTTATACGATCCTAAGCAGATGCCCGGTCAATTAGGGAGCGGACTGGATTGGCCTTACCGAGAAGGGTTGCGTATTGATGAGGCGATGAATTCTTTGGCTTTTCTTGCTGTTGGTATGTACGGAAGTATTTTGCCAAATCAAAATGGTGCACCTGTTAGATTGGTTTTACCTTGGAAATATGGCTTTAAGAGTATCAAATCGATTGTGAAAGTTCGTTTTGTAGAAACAATGCCTGAGACGACTTGGAATATGTTGGCGCCTAATGAATATGGTTTCTATGCTAATGTGAATCCCAGCGTTGACCATCCCCGTTGGTCGCAACAGCAAGAAAGGCGTTTGCCTGGTGGCGTGCTTTTTCCAAATGTTATTGAAACAAAAATGTTCAATGGCTATGAAGAGGAAGTGGCATCTCTTTATGCGGGTATGGATTTGAAAAGGTTTTATTAATATGGCTGGTTTCTGGGATAGAAAGGAAAAGCCCTATGTGTTGATATTGTTTGCTTTGCCATTTTTGTGGATGTTTCTTTCCTTATTAATGGGGCAGTACTTTCCCGATCCGGGTAAGTTACTGATGAGATTGAGCGGTATTTGGGCATCCATATTTGTGGTCGCGGTCATGGCCATGACATTGATTGGAAAAATAGGGGGCTTGAAGTTTGTTAATCGCTACCGTCGTTTCATCGGTCTAACGGCTTTTTTCTATTCGTTGCTCCATTTTATTATCTATTTAATTTTATTTGCTGGGTTAAGCTGGACTTGGATTGCTTCAGATCTTATTGAAAAACCCTACATTTATGCTGGTGTTTTAGCTCTTGTTATCATAGTGATTTTAACAGTAACAAGTACAAAATTTATGATGCGCAAGCTAGGGAAGAGGTGGAAGCCGTTACACCGCTTCATGTATTTAGCCGCTATAGCGATACTTGCTCATTTATGGTGGCAGGTTAAAGATGATATTTCGCTAGCTGTCTATTTTTCTTTATTATTAATTCCTTTGTTAATATCTAAAATACCTACGCTACCTATATATAAGCATTTTTTTAAGAAAATCTAAAAAAAGTACTTGCGCAGAAAATTTAGGGATGTATTATACGCACCCACTGACACGGACAACGACGCAAACAAGAGTTTGCACTTACTAAGGTAAGTAAGTTGAACGAAGTATCAGACG